>CAVTLZ010000013.1:0-856244 GCA_963735705.1 uncultured Solirubrobacteraceae bacterium | reverse complement strand
GAGTCCCTCCTCCGGCATCGCAAAAGGCTCCGTAAACCGAGCAGCGGCGGCTATCCCTGCTCGTCATCCCGTCGGTACCCGAGCCGCGCTGAGATCCGGTCGGCGGTGGAAACAACATGCGGGCCAAGCGCGTCGACGAGCTCCTCCAGCGAGATCATCGAGCTGTGCGCGACGAGCCCGACCGCGGCGACGACGTCGCGCGCCTCGTTGCGAACTGGAACGGCGATCGCGTACACCTCGGGGGCGAGCTCCTGGTCATCGACCGCGAAGCCCGCGGACTGGATCTCCTCGAGCTCGTCCAGCAGCGCTTTCTTGCCGGTGATCGTGTTGGGACCGCGTTTCGCGAGCTTCATCTCGGCGATCAGGTCGCGCTGCTCGGACTCGGGCAGGCTGGCGAGCAGGAGCTTGCCCATCGCGGTGCAGTACGCGGGCAGGCGCGAGCCCGTGTGCAGGTCCAGGCCGGTTTCGTCCACCCCACGACGAAAGCTGCGCACGCGGTCGACGAACAGGACGTCGGTGCCGTCGAGGACACCGAGGCTCGTCGTGTAGGACGTCCGCTGGCGCAGCTCTTCGAGGTAGGGGTGTGCGTGCTCGCGCAGCCCCGTCGAGTTCAGTGCGGACATCCCCAGGTCGGTGACGCGCAGCCCGAGGCGATACTTGCGCGAGGCGCCCTGCTCCAGGTAGCCGAGCGCGACGAGCGTGATCACATAGCGGTGCGTCGTCGAGCGACTCATGCCGAGGTCATCCGCGATGTCAGCGATCCCGAGCACGGGGCGCTTGGGGGTAAAGCAGCCGAGGATCGCGAGGCCGCGCTCCAGCGACTGCGAGTAGCGCGGTTCGCGCAGGCTCGGGATCGACCAGGAGGGCTCGCGCTCGACGTCAGCGGCCTTGGCGAGTGTTGAGCTGGTTCTGGGCATTGGATCTCACTTCCTGTCTAGGATGGTTTGATACCTCCCTGAGGGGAAGTTCAGTAGGCTGATATATGGATCATAGTTCGATATATCCTCTCATGCGTCATGAAGACTGGAATCTCCAGTCTGCCGCGGCAACATTCGGCCCCGATGCAGGCTCCGGCGCTTCTGTGCCCACATCGACTGCACGTCCGCCGACTCGTCTCGCTCAGTAATAAGCTGCACGCCGTCGGCGACGGGGACCGCCTTGGGGCGAACCGAATCGACCTCGCTCGGGAGCGTTCCAGAGGCGAGATGCCCCGCGAGGGCTCCAGCGACGGGTAACTTCCGGCGCTGCGTCGCGGCAGGACGCTCAGCGCACCTCTTCGGGCTGCGCCCCAGACTCAGCAGATCCGCGGGCGCAGCAGCACCGGCACGCGGTCGGACTTCCCCGCATTGCCTCTACGTGTGCTTCGCCGGCGGCCAGCTTGGCCTCATACAGGTGCTTGTCGGCCCGCGCGAGCGGAGCGTCCAGCGCCTCGCCGGAGCGCCACTCGCTGATTCCGATCGACCAGCTGACCGGATCGTCATCGCTGCGCAGACGTTCGAGCGCCGCCTGCGCACCGGCCGGCCCCGTGCAGGGAAGCAGCAGCACGAACTCGTCGCCGCCGTGGCGAGCGAGGATGTCGCTCGGTCGCATCCGCTCGCGCCACTGTCGACCGAGGGCCGCGAGCAGCTGGTCGCCGGCGGCGCAGGCTTTCGTTGAGGTTTCCCAGCAGGATGCAGATCGACCAGATCGTGACGGTCACGACCAGCCAGTAGATCGTCACGCTCGAGAGCTGGCTGAGCAGCAGCCCCACACCAAAGCCAACCGAGATCAACAGGCCCTGGACGTTCACCGCACGACGAGGGAAGAAGTGGGCGGCGTAGATGGCGATCCACGGGTAGGCGAAGGCGGCGAGCATCATCCCTCCGTGGGTGCTCGCGTGGGTGATCAGAGCGCTCGTCACCAGCGATCCGCTCGCCGCCAGCAGCTCGAAGCCGAGCAGCGAGATGCGGTTCGCCAACAGCCACACGCCAACCGCCCCCAGCACCGCCACCACGCCGGCGCCAGTCACGAGCGCCGTCGGCTCGGTGGCGCTGATCGGAAAGGCGACCGTCGCAAGGCAGACGAGCCCCTTGAACACGTACAGCAGCGCCAGCGACCAGGCGATCGCGGGGCGACCGACGGTGAGACGCCGCGCGATCGCGCGCAACAACGCCGGCCCGCTCGCCACCAGCGAGTGGCTATCCGCAGCGAGCCTCGCCCCAACTGGGTTCGACGCTCGTACCAGCAGCTGAGATGATCCGATGCGCATCTACTACCTAGCTCTTCGGACCGGGGCCGCCGGCGCTTGAGCGAGGACGTCGCCGACCCGACATACGAAGTCGAGCGTGCTACGCGCTGTGACTGACGCCCGCCGATCCGTGCTCGACGAAGCCCTCGCGCGGGCGAGGAGTTGGAAACACGAGCTGCTCGGCGCCTACGCCGCTTCCACGGCGGCGGCCAGCTCGACCAGGCTCACTTCCAGGGCCGCTGCGATCTCGCGCACGGTCGCCCATGCGGGGCTCGCCTGCCCGAGCTCGATCCGTGCAAGTGAGCCGGTCGTGATCCCTGAACGGTACGCGAGTGCTTCCTGAGTGGCGCCCCGCTCCACGCGCAGGCGCCGCAGAACGGCAGCGAGGGCGGGGTCGGGCGCAAGGTACCGCGGCATGTAGTAAACATCGCACGCCATGCACGTCTAGGTCCATGTGCTTCACGACCCATCGTTGACTCCACATCGTATACCACCGCACGTCGGCGTCGGGCTCACCTCGACGCCCGTCCGCAGGCTTGACCGGCGAGCGCCGCCGAGCCCCCCTCGGCGCGCGCCCTTCATGGTTCCCGCCCGTTGGTCGCGGCCACGTCCGGCGGGGCGCGGCGGTATCGCCGCGAGCGCGGGTGCTGCTCCAGCAGACCCACGGCCATCCACGTGCCGATGTAGCGATGCGTGGTGCTTGGCGAGAGGTCGAGCTGCCTTGCCACATCCGTCAGCTCGCGCTCGCTGCCGTCGGGAGGGAACGCGCCGAGCACCAGCAGCGCACGCAACGTCGAACGCGAGTACGCGGCGTCATCCAGCAGCGGCAGCACGGCGCCACGCAGCTCCCCGAAATCGTCGAGTCCCGCCGGCAGCGCGGTCAGGCCAGGGGCCACCGACGCCTCGCGCACGACACGCGCAACCTGCCGGTCTGTGAGCGTGATCGTCACGCCTCGATCCGCGCTCAACGCGGCGCTCCGCGGCGACAACCGTCAGCCGATCCGGCGGGATCTTTCGCGCAATTCGTCATAGCGGACCGATCATGGCGACTGCCTGCGCGCTTGAATAGTCACGCGTGACGGGTTGTCAATTAGGAAACAATTAGCCAGGGGAATCCTGTTTTTGTTCTTTCGAATCGTAGGAGTCGAATCGGCATTCCCGTCAGCGAATCAACCGGGTTTGGCGTATGGTTCCACTGGCCAAGATCGGAGCAAACGAGGAGCGATGTCCGGGAGGAGCGCCGGCAGGGAGCAGTTGAGCGGGTCACCTCTGCAAGGGGTGCTGCTCGCCCTCCTGCTGGGTGAGCAAGAGCAGCAGCTCCACGGTTACATGCTGACCACGCTCGTCGAGCGCCGGCTCGGCCCCGCCTGGGGCGTCACGCGTCAGAGCGTCTACGGGGCGCTCAACCGGCTCGAAGAGGAAGGCCTCGTCTCCTCCATGTGGAAGACCGCCACCGAGCGCGGCCGAGGCCACGGGCAGCGGGTCTATGCCGCAACCGAGAGCGCCGAGACGGCGCTCTCCGGATGGATGCGCAGCCCGGTCACCAAGGAGCCGGTGCGCGTCGAGCTCCAGGCCAAGATCGCGATGTCGCGCGCCCAGGATGCGCCGCAGCTGCTGGGGGCGCTCGACGCGTACGAGCGCGAGTGCTTCGAGATGCTGCGCCAGACCAATGAAGCGGAGGTGCCGATGGGCTCGTGGGCGGGCCTTGCGCTGAACCTGACGCGGATGGCCGTGGACGAGAGCCTGCAGGCCGAGCTCCGCTGGATCGCCACCGCCCGCGGCTGGATCAAGGACTTCCTCAGCGAGATCCCCGCCGAGCCGTTCGCATGAGCCTGCTGTCGCTCGAGCGCGTCTCCAAGCGCTATCCGGACGGGCGGCGGGAGATCACCGTCCTCGACGACATCTCGCTGGAAGTGGACGAGGGCGACTTCGTCGGCATCTGGGGCGTGCGACGCTCGGGCAAGAGCACCCTCCTGCAGATCGCCGCAGGGAAAGAGCGCCCCGACGAGGGCGCCGTGTACTTCGACGGCGATGACGTGACGAGGATGTCGCCCGATCGCCGGGCGCGGCTGCAGCGCCACGCCGGCATCGGCCTGCTGAGCGTGGACTGGTGCCCGGAACGCAACAAGCCGGTCCTGGAGCACGTCGCGCTGCCGTTGCTGAGCGACGGCATGAGCCTGCGCGAGGCCAGGGATCCCGCGTGGCGCGCGCTGGAGCGAGTCGGCGTCGCCGGCTGCGCGTACATGCCGGCCGACCGCGTCTCCCACGGCGAGCGGGTGCGGGTGGCGCTCGCGCAGACGCTCGTGCACGAGCCGAGGGTGCTGCTCGTCGACGAGCCGGCGGTGCCGCTCAGACCGAGCGAAGGGGTGGAGCTCTACGATCTCCTGCGCTCACTCGGACAGGACTCGCAGCTGGCGATCGTGATCGCCTCGGAAGACATCGCGCCGATTCGCAAGGCGCGACGGATGTTCTCGATCGACGGCGGGCAGCTGCGCTCGATGGACCGCCCGGGGACGCTGGTCCAGTTTCCCGAGCGTCCGCACGCGAGGCAGCGCTCACAGTCGTGAGCGGCCTGCAACTACGCAGCGTCGTCAAGCACTACCGCAGCGTCGGCGAGACCGTTCGCGCCGTGGACGGGATCTCGCTGGCCGTCATGCCAGGCGAGCTGCTCGCGCTGTACGGGCCCAGCGGGTCGGGCAAGACGACGCTGTTGCAGCTGACGGCCGGGCTCCTGGCCCCGGACGCCGGCAGCGTCGAGTTCGACGGACGTGACATCGCGCGACTGTCGACGCAGGACAGCGCGACCTACCGCCTGCGCGAGGTCGGTCTCGTCTTCCAGTCCTTCCACCTGATCGCCGGAGCCTCGGCGCTCGAGAACGCGGCGGTCAAGCTGCTCGCCGACGGCTTCAGCCTGCGCGACGCCAAGCGCCGCGCGCGCCCGTGGCTCGAGCGCGTCGGCCTCGGCGCCCGCACCGAGCACGTGCCCTCCGAGCTGTCGATGGGAGAGCGCCAGCGGGTCGCCATCGCACGCGCGCTGGTCAACGAGCCGCGCCTGCTGCTGACCGACGAGCCGACGGGCAACCTCGACTCCAAGCGCAGCCGGGAGATCCTCGAGCTGCTGCGGGAGCTCTGCGATGAGCGTCAGATCCCCGCGCTGCTCGTCACGCACGATCCCCAGGCCGGCGCCTTCGCCTCGAGCGTCTACACGCTGCGCGACGGGCGCGTGCACGAGGGTCTGGACGCGGAGCTGGCCGGCGTAACGACGCGATGACACGCGGCGGCGCGCCGAGGCTCACGATCATGGGCCTGCGCCTCTCGGCGCTGGTGGATCTGTATCGCTGGCGTCTGAGCAACCGCAAGGCCCAGGAGCTGCTGGCGGGCATGGGGATCGCGATCGGCGTGGCGCTGCTGTTCGGCGTGCTCGTCGCGAACACGAGCGTCGTCAGCTCGACGAGCCAGCTGCTGCACGCGGTCACCGGCTCGGCCCGCCTCCAGCTGGTCGCGCGCAGCCCCGAAGGGTTCGAAGAAGGGCTCGCCACGCGCGTCAGCACGCTGCCGGGGGTGGCCGTCGCGGCGCCGCTGCTGCGCGAGAACGCGTGGATCGTCGGCCCGCAGGGGCGCGAATCGATCGAGCTGGTCGGCGTGACCGGCAGCGAGATCGAACTCCGCGGCGCCGCCACGAGGAACCTCGGCGCCGGCGCGCTGCTGCTCTCGGGCGGGCTCGGGCTGCCCTCCGGGGTTGCCAACAAGATCGGCGCGCGCGCCGGCCAGCCGGTGACGCTGCTCACCGGCGGAAGCGCCCACTCGGTGCAGGTGCGCGCGGTGCTCGGCAGCCAGACCGTCGGACCGGTCGCCGACAGCCCGATCGTGGTCTCACTGCTGGGCCTGGCCCAACAGATAACCGGCAAGCCGGGACGGGTCACGCAGGTGCTCGTCGAGCCCCGGCCGGGTGCTGAGCGGCTGGTCGAAAGGGAGCTGCGCCAGCTCGCGGTCGGACGGCTGGACGTCGAGTCCGCGAACAACGAAGTGGCCGTCCTGAAGGCGACAGCCGGGCCGACGAGCCAGTCGACGGCCCTGTTCGCCGCGATCAGCGCGATGGTCGGGTTCCTGCTCGCGCTGAACGCGATGCTGCTCACCGTGCCCGAGCGCCGGCGCTTCGCGGCGGAGCTGCGCCAGCAGGGCTTCGGCCCGCGCCAGGTACTGCTCGTTCTGGTCTCGCAGGCGACCATGCTCGGTCTCGCCGCCTCGCTCCTCGGCGTCGTCCTCGGCGACCTGCTGTCGCGCTCGCTCTTCCACGAGGTGCCGATCTACCTCACGCTGGCGTTCCCAATCGGCACGCACCCAGTCATCCCCGTCACGACCGTCCTGCTCGCGATCGCCTGCGGCGTGCTGGCAACCGTGATCGCCTCGATGCTGCCGGTGCTCGACCTTCGCCGCGGGCGGCCGGCCGACGCCGTCTTGCACGAGACCGGGGAGGCCGGCCAGAGCATCGGCCCGCGCGCGATCGCGATCTCCGGCGCCACCGGCGTGCTGCTGGTGGTCGCCGTCAGCGTGTTCGTCCTGCTGGCGCCCAGTCTGAGCGTCGTCGGAGGGGTCGTGCTGGCGCTCGCCGCGTTCTGCCTGGTGCTACCGATCTTCACGCTCGTCGTGCGATCCATCAAACCGCTCAGCGAACGCCTGCGCGGCAGCATGCTCGCGCTCGCGGTCGTCGAACTGGATGCGACCGCCACCCGCTCGGTCGCGCTCGCCGGCGTCGCCGCGCTCGCCGTCTACGGCATGATCGCGATCCAGGGCGCCCGGCACGACCTCATCACCGGACTGGACACGGCGGTCGTGCAATACCTGGACACGGCCGACGTCTGGGTGACGACCGACAACAACTTCCTGACGATCGACAGCTTCCAGCCCCACGGCGCGCAGGCGGCGATCGCGCGCAGCCCGGACGTCGCCTCCGTCCGGGAGTACCAGGGCGCGCTGCTGGACGTGGGCGCCCGCCGGCTGTGGATACGAGCTCGCCCGGCCGGCGACGCCTCGCTGATCCAGGCAAGCCAGCTGCTTCACGGCGAGCTCGCGCAGGCCACGCGGCTGATCCGCGGCGGTGGCTGGGCCGCCATCTCCAACGGCTTTGCCGAAGAACGCCATCTCCACATCGACAGCGCGTTCACGCTGCCCACGCCGAGCGGTGCCGCGAGCCTGCGCGTGGCGGCGATCACCACCAACGTCGGCTGGCCGCCGGGCGCGATCACGCTCAGCGACGCCGACTACCAGCGCTACTGGCAAACCACCGACCCGACTGCGCTGGAGGTCAATCTCGCGCCCGGCGTCAGCCCTCAGGCCGGTAGGCGCGCCGTCGAACAGGCGCTCGGGCATCGACCGGGTCTGGTCGTCGAGACGCTCGCCGAACGCGAGGCCGTCTACGAAGAAAGCGCCCGCCAGGGCATCAAGAGCCTCAGCCAGATCGCGATGCTGCTGTTGATCGCCGCATCGCTGGCGATCGCCTCCGCGCTAAGCGCAGCCATCTGGCAGCGCCGCGCGCGTCTGGCTTCGCTCAAGTCCCAGGGGTTCGACAGCCGCCAGCTATGGCGCTCGCTGCTGCTGGAAAGCGCGATCCTGATGTCGATCGGCGGCCTGGACGGGGCGATCCTGGGCATCTACGGCCACGCTCTCGCGAGCCGCTGGCTGGAGGTGTCGGTCGGCTTTCCTGCGCCCTTCTCGCTCGGAATCGGCATCGTCTTGCTCACGCTCGCGCTCATCACCGGCGTCGCGCTCGCTGTGATCGCGCTCCCCGGTTTGGGCGCCGCGAGGGTGCTGCCACGCACGAGTTTCCAGGAGTCCAGATGAGCCGCCCGATGCTGTCGCGATGCTGTCGCCATGACAGCAACCTACCCAGCCGGCCGCAAAGCGCTGGCGACCTACTTCCTGAGGGCAGCACGACGCTACTGGCTTAGCGTCTTTCCGTGCATCCGACGTGAGACCCGTCACTGGCGGGAGCGTGCCGAAGCGATCCCCGATCCGGTGCTGCGCCGGCTCGCGCTCGAAGCGCAACGCATCAAGCGAGGCAACATCGAGGGCTCCGCGGCGTTCGCCGCGTTTGCTCCGGCGTCGCACCGCGGTGAGGTCGTCCGGGCGCAGGTCGCATTCCAGTCGGCCTACGACTACGCAGACACGCTCTCCGAGCAGCCCAGCGGCAACCCGGTCACCAATGGCCGTCAGCTCCACCAGGCGCTGCTCGCGGCGCTCAACGACGACGATGGACAACCCGACTACTACGCACGCAACCCGCGCCGTGGAGACGCCGGCTACCTCGCCGACATCGTCGACGCCTGTCGCTGCGCGCTCAGCGGGCTGCCCTCGCGCCCGTCGATCGCGCTGCCGGCCCACAGGCTGGCCACCCGCATCGTCGACTATCAGAGCCTCAACCTCAGCGAGCCGCACGGCGGGCACTGCCTCCTGAAACGCTGGGCGCTACGGGAAACCCCGCTGGGGACGGGCCTGCGGTGGTGGGAGACCGCCGCGTCGGCGGGCTCCTCCCTTGGCCTGTTCGCGCTGATCGCAGCCGCCGCGCGACCGGCGCTACAGCCCTCGCAGGCGATCGCGATCGAGCGCGCCTACTGGCCGTGGGTGGGCGCCCTGCACTCGCTGCTGGACAGCCTCGTCGACGAGCCCGAAGACGCGGCCGTCGCGCAGCGCAGCCTGCTCGACTACTACGCCTCGCCGCAGGAAGCAGCCGCCCGTCTGCAGATGCTCGCGCGCGAAGCGCTGCGCACCGTCCGCTCGCTGCCCAACGCGCACGAGCACGTGCTGATCCTCGCCGGCATGGCCAGCTTCTACCTGACGGCGCCCGAGGCGTCCTCGCCGACAGCGCGACTCGTCTCCGAAAAGGTCATCGAGACGCTCGGGCCCGTGATCCGACCGAGCATGGCCGTGTTCGGCGCGCGGCGAACCGCCAGCCGAATCCCGCGCCGGCACCACCCGAGCATCAGGATTTCCTCGCAACGAGCGCAGAGCGCGTGAGCCACACCCTTGCAGTCCGGGAGCGATGGGCTTAGGTTTCATCCAGACGCGATTCCGAGCCGTAAAGAGCGAGGCCACTGAGGTGTGAGGCCGCGCCACCGGAACCAGAAGGCCCCCGGGCTGGAAGGGAAAGGTTCCTCGAGCGGCCCGGGGTCGCGTCGCTTCGTTTCCAGGCGGTTACCCGTCGACTGGACCTGCATCTTGCAGCGCGCGCGGCGCTCAGAAGCAGGGCTCGAACCGCTTGCCGTTGAGCGCCAGGTTGTAGCGCGCGCCCATCATCCCAGCGGCGTCGTCGGCGGCGCAGAAGCGCTTGGCGGAGAGGTGGTACTCGGCGTTGAGCACAGGCTCGCCCGCCGCCAGGTACGGCTGGAAGTCGGCGCATTCGGTGTACTGGTTGCACTGCTCGGTCAGCGCCCCGTCGAAGTACGCCAGCAGCGCGGGGGTCTGTTCGCCGTCGTTCTTCTGCAGGACGGCCATCCCCAGCGAGTGGACCTCGTCGGCGACCCACTCGTTGTAGGTCAGCTGCTCGGCGGCCGTCAGCGGGAACCCGCTGTTGTTGGCATAGCCTTCGATGTTGTCCGGCTCGACCGCGTCAAAGCCCTTTTCCCTGCACATCTGAAAGCGCGCCGCCATGATCGGCTCGAGCACCGAGAGCTGGCGGATGTCCAGCCAGCGCTCGCCCGGCCAGCCATTGGAGCGCCCGAGCACCGACTTGGCGAACTCGGAGTAGTCGGGGCGGAAGTCCTCCGCCGTGCCCACGTCGATGTAGCAGATCACGTGCTTGCCCAGGCTGTGCAGGGCCGCGACCTCGGCGGCGCTGTTTTCAAAGCCGTCGATGTCATACGCCGCCACCGGCTCGCTGTTCTCGACCGCGCCCTGCAGCTGCCAGTACCACGTCAGGTGCTGCGGCGGCCTCCACCAGGCACCCTGCGCGCGCGCCTGGCCGGCGCCCGCCATCAGCGCCATCCACACCAGCGCTCCAAGCAGCGACGCGACGAGCGCCGCCGCTGCCAGCCCCATGAGCCCTCGCCTCTCGCCCCACCTCACGATCTCGATGCTAGGGCAAGCGCGACGGGGGTGGCGCCGGTTGGCTTCACGCCTTCACGCACTCTGAGGATCCTGTCATCGGCCTCTTAGCGTGGGCTTAGCCTCGGGTTAGCGACGCTTCAGCGGTGCTCGCCATGGTGTCCGCACCGGCCATGCACACGACCTCCGCGAACATCCTCGCCACCGCCGTCGGCCCGCACCTGTTCTGGCTGACCAGCCGCGCCGCCGGCATCGTCGCGCTGCTGCTGTCAAGCCTGTCGGTGTGCGTCGGCCTGCTGATCGGCGGGCGCGTCGTCAAGGGCCACCGCCAGGAACTGCGGGTGACGCACGAGGCGCTGTCGCTGGCGACGCTCGCCGCGCTCGTCGTCCACGGCGTGACGCTGCTCGGCGACGGCTACCTGCACCCGAGCCTCGGCGACATCGCCATCCCGTTCCTCAGCGGCTACAAGACGCTGTGGACGAGCATGGGGATCATCGCCTTCTGGGGGCTGGCCGTGCTCGGCCTCTCCTACTACGCGCGCACGCGCATCGGCGTGCAGCGCTGGCGGCGGCTGCACCGCTTCGCCGCGCTCGCATGGATCCTCGGGCTCGCGCACTCGCTCGGCGAGGGCACCGACGCCGGGCAAGCGTGGTTTCTGGCGATGATCGCGCTCGCCGCCGTGCCCGCCCTGCTGCTGCTGCTCTCGCGCACGCTCGACTCCTCCAACGCCCCGCAGGCCGCCCCCGCCCCGCAGGCCGCGCGCTCCGCAACGCCTGCGGGGCGGCCCGGCGCGCGCCCAGGGCGCCCGGCCCCGGCTGCGGTCACGCGCGCAGGAGTCGCGCGATGACCGCCAAGCCGCGCACCGCCGAGCAGCTCGACGCCCGGGCGCTCGCCAGGACCCGCCTCGAGGCGATGCGCCGGCGCACGCGGCGCATCCGGCGCTCGGTCGCCGGACTGGCGCTGGCGCTGTTCGCGGCCTTGTTCACGATCGTCTTCGTGCAGCTCGCCTCCGGGCACGACCCCTCGCTCGTGGCCAACGCGAGAAAGCGGGCCGCGGCCGCGAGTGCCACGTCGTCCGCGGGCGGCGAATCCGCGAGCGGCGAATCCAGCTCCGTCGGCGAATCCTCGGCTACCGGTGAATCCTCGTCCGCCAGTGAATCAGGTTTCTCCGAAAGCGGAGAATCGAGCACCGGCGCCTCCGCTGTGACCACGTCGCAGTCATGACCGGCGCGCGCGAGGCGACCGAGGAGCTCGACTGCTTCGGCTCCCGCTGCGGGGCGCTGGTGATCGGCTACGGGCGCGCGGGCACGGCGCAGGAAGCCGCGGCGCTGGTCAGGCGCACGCTGCTCGTCTGGCATCGGCGCTTCTCCCGCTTCCTCCCTGACAACGAGCTCTCGCGCCTGAACGCCGACCCGCGCGAGACGGTGCCGGCGCGTCCGCTGATGGCGCGCCTGGCGCAGGCGGTGCGCGACGCCGGGCTGCTGAGCGGCGGACTGGTGGACGGGACGCTCGTGGAGGCGATCGAGCGCGCGGGCTATGCCGAGGACCTGCGGGGCGCGACGCTCGCGCTTGCGAGCGCGCTGGAGCTCGCTCCAGCCCGCCGAGCAGCCGGCGCGGCGGTCTCAAAGCGCTGGCGGGAAATCGACGTCGATGTGGAGGCGGGCACGATCACGCGCCCGCCGGGCCTGATGCTGGACAGCGGCGGGCTGGCCAAGGGGCTGTTCGCCGACGTGCTCGGCGAGATGCTCGCGACGCACGCGGGCTTCGCCGTCAACTGCGCGGGCGACCTGCTCGTCGGCGGGGCCGCCCAGATCAGGCGCAAGATCATGGTCGAAAGCCCGTTCGACGGAAGCACGCTGCATACGTTCGAGCTCTCCCACACGGGCGTCGCCACCAGCGGCATCGGCCGGCGCAGCTGGCTGGGCCGCGACGGCCGGCCCGCCCATCATCTGCTCGACCCGTCAACGGGAGCGCCGGCGTTCACCGGCCTCGTGCAGGTGACCGCGCTTGCGCCGAGCGCGCTGGACGCTGAGATCAGAGCGAAGGCGGCGCTCCTCAGCGGGCCGCAAGCGGCGCCCGGATGGCTCGCGCACGGCGGCGTGATCGTGTTCGACGACGGCTCCCACCAGCTCGTGCAGCCGCCGCCCGCCGTGCAACCGCCGCCAGTGGTGACGGTCGGCCAGCTGTTGCCACACGTGCGCCCGCGCGCAGCCGCTCAGGAGGCCGAGGTAGCGACGGGCGCGGTGGCCGCGTAACGCGCGGCCAGCGAGGTCGGCCTCGGCGAGCTCGTGGAGGTGCAGTTTGCGGGGAAAGCTGGACGACAAGCCGCGCTTGCGCCGGGCGCTGCTGCCATACTCGCCGGCCACATGCGCGCGCTCGTGCAGAGGGTCGGCCGTGCCGCCGTGCGCGTCGAGGGCGCGCTCGTTTCCGAGATCGGACCGGGGCTGCTCGTGCTGCTCGGCATCGCTCGCGACGACGACGCCGCGGCCGCCGATCGCCTCGCCGAGAAGGTGCGCGCGCTGCGCGTGTTCGCCGACGCCGACGGTCACATGAACGAGGCGCTCGGCGAGCGCGAGATCCTGTGCGTGAGCCAGTTCACGCTGTACGGGGACGCGCGGCGCGGCAACCGCCCGAGCTTCGTCGCGGCCGCCCCATCGGAGCAGGCCGAGCCGCTCTACGAGCACTTCTGCGAGCGCGCGGGCGCCAAGCGCGGGGTGTTCGGCGCGCACATGGAGGTCGAGCTGGTCAACGACGGGCCGGTGACGCTGCTGCTCGAGGTGTAGCGTGGGGTTTAGGGCTCGAACTCCGGGGGCACCTCCGTCACGGATTCCCTCCCGTGAGGGGGTTGGGCAGGCTGCGCGTCTGCGAGCAGCGACGCCGCCCAGCCGCTGGCGCTCGCAGCCGCTCCGATGATGTGGTCGTCAACCTCGGCGTCGTCGGCAAGCTTGCGGCAGGCATAGACGTCCCCCGCCGCCAGGCGCTCCAACATCTCCGCGTACTCGATCTGCTCAGGACTGGGCGACAACGCGCCCCTCGCGTAGAGCGCGATCGACCATTGTGCCCCGCACCTTGGAACGCCGTTCGACGAGCCCCTCATCCATCACGATCACATCTACGGGAACCCCCAAACCACGAAGGGCGCGGCGGAGTTTGACAGCCTCCGCGAGGCGATCGTCAACCTCACGCTCGATGACCAAGAAGTCGAAGTCGCTGCCTTCGTCCGCATCTCCACGAGCATGCGAGCCGAACAGGATCACCCTGGCAGGCGCCGACGCCGCGTCTATCAGCGCCCGGCCTGCACGCTCGATCATCGCCTCTGCGGCAACCGCGTTCATCCTCGCCGCTCCTTGGCGGTCGTCCCATCCAGCAGGGCCGTTGCCGATGTACGCATCGCGCGGTCGATTGTAGCCCTGCCTGCGACGGCTCCATCGACCTGCGGGGCAGCCACTCGCCGTCTACACAACTCAGAGATCCCGCGCACGCTGCCCCCACCGCTCAGCCCACGCGTCGAGCGGCGGGTAGGCGGCCAGCAGCAGCCGGCCCTCGTCGGTGAGGCGATAGCCGTCCGGCCCGGCCTCCAGCACGCCCGCCGCGCGCAGCTCGTGCAGACGCTGGTTGAGCACGCTCGAGGACATCCCCGCGCAGCGCTCCTGCAACGCGCGAAACGCCAGCGGCTGCTCGCGCAGCTCCCAGATCACGCGCAGCGCCCAGCGCCGGCCGAGGAGGTCCAGCAGCGCCATGATCGGCCGGCCGCTGTCCGAGCCGCGGGCCGGGCGCCCTGGACTCGGCCCTGCGTCCGCACGCTGCTCCGGTCCTCGCGCGTCCGCCGCTGTCGGCGCGCCGGCGGGGTCCTCTACCGCACGCCTCCTCCCTGTCGCGCTCACCCGCCCGCGCCTCCGCTTCTAAAATAAAAGCAGTTGCGATAGCATCGACGTCTGCGCTGTGAAAATCGAAGCACTACCGATAGGAGTGTAACGGGATGCCCGAGCAGACTCCCCGCATCGCGCCGCTGCAAGCGCCGTATCCCCCGGGGGTGCAGGAGATGTTGGCCAAGTGGATGCCGCCGGCGAGCGACGCCGAGCCGCTGGCGCTGTTTCGCACGCTCGCCGTCCACGCCGAGCTGATGAGCCGCATGCGTCCGCTCGGCGCGGGGATCCTCGGCGCGCGCGCCACCGTCGCGCCGCAGCTGCGCGAGATCGTCATCCACCGCACGTGCGCGCTCACCGGCGCGCAGTACGAGTGGGGCGTGCACGCGCTCGCGTTCGGCGCGCCGCTCGGGCTCAGCGAGGAGCAGCTGCGCTCGACCGTGCACGGCCACTGGGGCGACGCCTGCTGGCAGCCGGCGCAGGCGAGCGTGTTCCGCCTCGCCGACGAGCTGCACCGGACGAGCACGCTCTCCGACGAGCTCTGGCAGGAGCTCGTCGCTCTGTTCGACGACGCGCAGATCGTCGAGCTGATCGTCACCGCCGGCTGGTACCACGTGATCGGCTACCTGTGCAACGGCCTCGCCGTCCAGGACGAGCCGTGGGCGCGCACGTTCCCTGCCGCAGACGCTCACGGAGCCGGCATCGTCCCCGCGACCGGCTGAGCGCCCACCGCGCCCACCAGCTGCGCCTGCGCGTCCGCGCCGGACGTCGTCCACGTCGCCGTCAACGAGCCCCTGCTCATGCCCGGCGTCTTCACCGTCAGCGTCGCCAGCACCGTCTCGCCGTCTTCCTCGTTCGGGTCGGGGGTCAGCCTGACGGTGCCGCTGACCGCCACGCCCGCCACCAGCTGATCGCGCTCGAGGCTCAGCGGCGCGCCATCCCTGCCCACCGTCACCGACCCGCCGTTCAGGCCGTGGTCGTGCTTGGCTTCCGTCGCCGCGTAGCGCGCGATCGCGTCGCCCGCCGTGCTCACCGCCGCCGCCGCCAGTCGCAGGTCCGCGCTCGGCGCGCCGTTGCCCGGCGCCGGCGTCAGCGGCGGTTCTTCTGAGAGCCGCGTCGCGTACACGCCCACCGTGTGGATCGGCGAGACGCCCGGCGCACACGACGCGTCCAGCGAGTCCAGCGCCTGCGGATCCGCCACGAACTCCTGCGCCAGCGTCGAGCCGCACACCGTGTCCCCCTCCCCCACCACGTGCGTCGAGCTCGCAAGCTCGACGAAGCGCGCGTGCCCGCCGATCTCCGACAGCACCTTCGGCACGCCCGCCGCCGGCGTCCACGTGTCGAGCTCGCCGCCAAGCACCAGCACCGGCAGCGAGGCCGGGAACAGCGGCAATATGCCCGATGTCGGCGGCTGCGCGATCGTCGGGCTCGGCCAGTCGACGCACGCCGTGTACGCCTCCGTGTTCTCGTCCTGCGCCAGCCACTCGCTCGTGCTGAACGGGCTGAACGTGCTCGCCGGCAGCAGCGCCTGCGCCGCCGCCAGTTCCTCCGCGCGGACCGCCGGTGTCGCATCCATGTCGAACAGCTGCGGGTAGTCAAGGCACGACGTCGCCAGGTACAGCTCGACCGAGTATTCGTGCACGGGCTGGCCGAAGTACGCCTCGTCGACCGCCAGGCGCTGCGCGTACAGGCGCAGCAGCGGCGCCGGGTCGCCCGCGTCGAGCAGCGCGCGGGCGGCCGCGTCAAGCTCGCGGTAGATGTTCGTGTCCTCCGCCGCGTCGCTGACGAGGTTCACCAGTCCCCTCACGCCCATGCTCACCTTCTGCATCGCGCCTTCAGGGCCCGGGACCACGCCCGAGATGGCGTGTTCGCGCAGGCTCTGCGCCAGCGTGCCGATGCGTGTCCACGACGAGCCAGGCGCCGCGCTCGCGCACGCCGGCGCGCGGGCGCACGCCGCGTCGAACGCCGCCGGCATCGACTCGATCGTGCTGCTGTACCACGGGTCAAGGTCGACCGTTTCGTAGGTCGAGTCGAGGATCACGCTGCGCACCAGCCCCGGAAAGCGCGACGCGAACACCTGCGCGAAGAACGAGCCGTACGAGTCGCCGTACAGGTCCACCTTCCCCACTCCCAGCGCTGTGATCACCGCCGCCAGATCCTCCGCCGCCGGCGCTGACGTGAACACGTCCGACGCATGCACCCAGCTGCCGTTCGCGTACTTCCAGCGGTGGTTCAGCGCCGCCGCGCACGTGGCCGCCGTCAGCTGGAAGGCTTCCGTGCCCGATTCCCCCGAGAAGTCCTGCAGCGCCGGGCAGCTCAGCGGCGTCGACTGCCCCGTGCCGCGGTTGTCCACCGCCAGCATGTTCCAGCGCTCGAGCAGCGGCCCGTACATCGCGCTGTAGCCCGCCTGCGCGCCGTCGGACTGGTAGGCGACCGAGCCGATCGACGGGTAGCCCGGGCCGCCCTCAACCGGCACCACCGTCCCCGCCGCCTGGCCGCCCGGCGGGGCTGACGCCGGGTAGAAGCGGTAGGCGATCGATATGTGCGGGCCAGCGGGCGTCGAGTAGTCGAGCGGGACCGACAGCGTGCCGCAGTACGCCGTCGGGGAGCTCGCGCACAGGGTCAGGGTCTGGGTGCCCACGCGCAGGCTTGGGGACGGGCGGGCGGCCTGCGCGGTCGCGGGCGCGGCGACGGCGATGATGCCGGCGAGCGCGAGCAGCGCCGGGGGAAGCAGCGTCGGCAGGCGGGTCGCCGCGCTTGGCCACGCCGCGGGGTGCGCCACCGCACGCGGCGGGCGCGACCTGCCGCTCCTGCCCCGAACACGCGCCGTCCTGGCTCTCCCGATCACCGATCCACCCCTCCCGCCGGTAGGACGGAGAAGCTTTGCAGATGCAACAGCCGAGCAGTGCGCCTGCAGGACGCGACCACGGGCCTGCGGGGCGCGACCCCGCGAGCGTCGTTCCCGACCCCACGAATGCCCGTCACGACCGGCTGCTGCCGTGGATCGCCGCCGAGCGCGCCTTCCGCGCCGTCGTGCTGCTCGCCGTCGGGATCGCGCTCGTGACCCATCCGCACGCCAACTGGGCCAGCGACATCTCGCATCTCGCCCAGCGACTCGGGCTCGATCCCAAAGACAACTGGGTTCAGCGGATCATGACCGACGTCGGCAAGCTCCACGCGCACCAGGATCTCGTGTTCGGTGTGGCGGCGATCGGCTATGGGGTGCTCGAGGGTGTTGAGGCCTACGGCCTGTTCACGCGCCGGCGCTGGGGGGAGTGGCTGACGGTTGTCGCTACCTCGCTGCTGTTCGTCCCTGAGGTTTGGGAGCTGACCAAGAGCGCGACCGTGCTGAAGGTCGGGGCGGTGGTGGTGAATCTGGCGATCGTCGGGTATTTGGTGTGGCGGTTGCGGGGGCGTCGCTGACCGACCTCGGCAGGTCAAGCGGATCGTCGCAAGCGGTCCATAAGTGCGCTACGCTTGTGGGGAGCACGCTGAAAGCAGGTTGCGAAACAGGCTGCGTGTGCTTCTGCTCCATCAGATTGGGAATGCTCCGTCGGCGCAGGATCGCCTTCGCGAATAGGTCCTCTGGATTCGTTGTGAAACCCGCCGGGCTCTGCTCGGAAGGGATTTGAGACCAACCGGAGGTTCCTATCATGTTTAGAGCAAGGCCCGCAGGGCCTGCTTCGGAAGTCGATCCGAATGGTCAGCCGGTCGGTGCCTCGCGGCGGCAGGGTAGGGGTGGTGGGAGCACTGTCCGAGCGTTTGGGCAGGGCGCCGACCTGCTGGTGCGCGTCGTTCAGCTCGTCGTCAGCGTCGTCGTGTTGATCATCATCGCTGGAATTCTGTTGGTGGTGCTCAAGGCCAATCCGGCCAACAGCATCGTCTCGGAAGTCCACAGCTGGGCGCACTGGCTCGCCGGCCCGTTCGACGGCATGTTCAGCTTCCGCAGCGCCAACACCGCCATCGCTGTCAACTGGGGCATCGCAGCGATCGTCTACCTACTCGTGGGCGGACTGATCGCGCGGCTAATCGGCGGTACCCGCCGCCGCCCACTCGAGCGCTCGTCCATCCGCAATCAGGAAGGTTCATGACACGGAGCGGACCCAGCATGCACGAGCCAACTCAACTGAGACTTGGGAGGTGACCATGCTCATAATCCTCCTCATCGTCATCGCAGTCCTGCTGCTGACCGGCGGATTCGGCTATAGACGCCGCGGCCGCAGCTTGTAGAACCGAGAACGCGAGCATCCCGTCGGGCCGACCCGACGGGATGCGCCGCGCTCATGGCCTTGCCTCAGCCGCGAGACCGGGAAGGCCCGTGGGGCGGAAGCTCGTGTTCGTCGACGAGGTCGGTGGGAGCGAGGATGAACACCTCGCACATCAGATCAGGGTGCTGCTGGTTTCCGCTCATGAACCCGATCACCCTACGCCCGGTCGCCGATTCGATGACCTCGGTGAACCGGTCGCGCATGACCTCCTGGAACTCCATGCGCTGCTGGATGACCGCGGTGCCGCGCCCACCCTCGAGCAGCGTCTGCTCGACCCGCGAGAAACCCCCACGCAAGACGCACACCACCAGGTCATCCTGGTAGTAGGACTTCGCACGGGTCGGTCCGCGCCCATAGAACTCCTTCAACAGCGCCACCAGCCCGTCGGAGATGGCAGTGAGCACGTCTCCGTGTGTGCTCGGGGTGCCCTCGGCGATGGCTGGCGGGTTCATCGCGGACGCACGTTTCGCTGGTGTGATCGTCAATCCTAGCGCCAATATGCGGCGAGTATGCTTGGCGCACACGAGTTCTAGCCTGCATGGGCGAATCTGGGGGAGCTGGAGGATGTCAGGGAGCAAGATCGACCGTCGCGCCGCACGAGAAGACGCGGCCGCAAAGAAGGATGATGAGCTGATAGCGCGCGCGGCCAAGCGCACGGACTGGGCAGGCACAGCGCTGGAGAGCGCCGCCGGAGATCTGGACGACGCCCACGGCGTCGAGGGGAAACCGCTGACGGACCTTGCGGAGGTGGTCCAGGATGAGGCGACGCGCGTGTCTCGTCTTGCCGAAGACATCAAGAGCCATAGGCCCGTCTCGGAGGATGACGAGCCCGGCGACGTGATATGAGGTTCGGTCGACAGCGTCGAGGAGAGGACCCCTCGTAACGCCAATGGCGCCGCGAGGTCGTGGGGTCACGGCTCGACCGTGACACCCTTCCAAAACGCGTAGTGGCCCCTGATCTCTGCCGCCGCGTCCTTCGGCGCCGGGTAGAACCAGGCCGCATCGGGGTTGCTCTGCCCGTCGACCTGGATCGTCCTGTAGCTCGCCTCGCCCTTCCACGGGCAGATCGTGTGCGTATCGCTGTCGACGAAGTGCTCCGCGTGGATGCTGTCCGCCGGGAAGTAGTGGTTGTTCTCGACGACGATCGTGCCGTCGCTCTCGGCCAGCGTCGCGCCGTTCCAAGTCGCCTTCATGTCCGCTCCTTATCGCCGTTTGGCTGCTGGGCACAGCGTAGAAGCGCTGTCGGCCTCCTGCGAGCACAGGCAACGTCGGCCCCTGCCCCGATAATGTCGACATGCGGCTTTGGCACAAGCACATCTGGGGCGAGTGGGAGCGCGCCTGGGGCAAAACCAGCCCGAAAAGCTACGTCCTCGAGCGCAAATGCAAGGTCTGCGGCAAGACGCAGACGCAGGTCGTTCGCTGAGCAACGCCTCGTGGGACGCCGACCGCGATCCTCCTCGGCGGCGCTCGGCTCCGATAGTTGACCGTCGTCCCTCATCCGGGCGAGCGCCCATGCCGCGCGGCGAGCTCCAGCCCCCCGTGCTCGATCCCCGGCCCCGCGGCCCGCAGCGCGGGCACGATCTCGCTCGTCACGAGCCCCGTCTCGCCGGTCATCTGATCGACGATCTCAAACCAGCGCAGCATGTTCTCGGGCGTGTCCAGCAGCAGCGTCAGCACCGGCACGTGCCGGCGGATCGACCAGAAGCGTTCGCCGTGGGGCTGGTGCTCACCGTGATAGCCCCACTGCCCGCGTAGCGCCGTGGCTCCCGCAGCGCCCTCCCGGCGCAGGCGGCGGATCAGCGCGCTGTGCAGCGGCTGGTGCTCGTAGCGGGTCTGCTCGCTGGTGTAGACGACGAGCTTCTGCCAGTAGGCCAGGCCCGCATCGTCGGCGGCGGGCGGGCGCAGCGGCTCCGCCAGCAGCGCGCCGTCGCGCTTGCACACGCGCACACGCTCGAGCGTCATCGCCGGTTCGCTCAGCATCCCCGCGATCTCCTCCAGCGCGCTCGCGATGCTCGCGCTCTCCCCCACGCTCTGGATCATCAGCGGCACGTGCGCGTTGCCCGCGAAGAAGCGCCCGCGGCGGCGCACGCCGTGCACCGTGCCGTCCAAGCCGAGCAGCACGCTCGCGCCCGCCACCCCGTGCCGGCGCAGGCAGTCGACCACCGCCACGTACGCCGCGCGACCGCCGGCCTGCTCGCGCCGTCCGACGTAGACGGTGAGCTTGACCGCGTCCGCCCCCCCGTCGGCGCCGAGATCCACCGTGGCGTCAGGGCCGCTCAGCAGACGCGCGCGCTCGAGCGTGATCGTCCCATGGCGGCTGAGCGCGCGCACCTGCTCGAGCACGGCCTCGATGCGCGCGGGCGTGTCGAGCGCGATCGCGAGCAGCGGCAGGTCTTCGGAGAGCGTCAGCAGGCGCTCTGTCTGCAGCCGGTGCTTGATGCCAAAGCCCTCGATCCCGCGCAGCAGCACGCTCGTCCGCACGCCCTCGCGCGCGAACGCGTCCATCAGCGCGTCGGCGAGCAGTCGCCCGTCGGCGTGGTCGCGCTCGCCGATGTACGCCGTCAGGCGCAGCCCCTCCTCGATCGTCATCCCGCCCCCAGCAGCCGCCCGAGCGCCGCCGCGCCCACGCCCAGCACGAGGCTCAGCGCGACGTTCGCCCACAGCAGCCAGCGCCTGCCGTCCTCGGCGAGACGGTGGGACTCGAGCATCCACGTCGAGAACGTCGTGTAGGACCCGATCACCGCGGTTCCCGCCAGCAGGTAGGCGTCGCCGCGCAGCGCGATCCCCACCAGCAGGCCGAGCACGAGCGCGCCCGAGAGGTTGATCACCAGCGTGCCCAGCGGGAAGCGCGCGCCGCTGGCGCTCGAGACGAGCACGTCGAGCAGGAAGCGCGCGAGCGCGGCCAGCCCGCCCAGCACGCCGACCGCCAGCCACAGCGCCACGAAGCTCATCCGAGGATCCTCGCCCTGCGCACCAGCTTGGTGGCGAGGAAGATCGCCGCGAAGCCCCCCGCGAGGCTCGCGCCGGCGTACGCGGCCGCGAGCGCCAGGTGGTCGCCTTCGAGCATCTTCGCCAGCTCGACCATCACCGTCGAGAACGTCGTCAGCGCGCCGCAGATGCCCGTGCCGAGAAACGCGCGGCGGTACAGCGACGGCGGCAGGCGCTCCTGCAGGCGCGTGACGAAGTAGCCGAGCAGCGCCGCGCCGAGCATGTTCACGACGAACGTCGCCCACGGCCACTGGTCGGGACCGGCGGTCCAGACCTGCGCGAGCGCCGCACGCGCGATCGCTCCGACGAACCCGCCCACGAAGATCGCGGCCAGCTCTTGGCGGTCGAGCCTCATCGCTGCGCGCGCAGCATAGCGTGCGTGGATGTCACATCCTGCACGAGCGATGGCGCGCGGCGCGCACCGCCGGCGAGCCAAACCCGGACCTGATAGACCCCGCCCTGATGGGTGCACCGGAGAACGTTCCCCTCCGATCGCGCGGGCCCGTGCTCAGGCGCATCGGTGTCGTGCTGCTGGTGCTCGTGCTCGCCGGGCTCGTCGTATTCGCGCTCTCGCGCCTTGAACTGGGGCGCGTCGGCCACGCCCTGGTCACCGCCTCGTTCGGGTGGATCGCGCTCGCACTCCTGCTGATGTCGCTGGCGATG
Source organism: uncultured Solirubrobacteraceae bacterium (assembly GCA_963735705.1). Lineage (GTDB taxonomy): Bacteria > Actinomycetota > Thermoleophilia > Solirubrobacterales > Solirubrobacteraceae > Palsa-744. The sequence goes on along the minus strand of CAVTLZ010000013.1, from coordinate 834,191 downwards.
CTGATGCGCTCGATCTCCTGGCACCAGGCGCTGCGCGCGGCGCTGCCCGACACGCCGATGCCGTGGGCGCCGGTCATCCGGGCGACGATGATCGGCGTGATGGGCTCGGCGCTCGTGCCGGGACGCATCGGCGAGCCCACGCGCGTGGTCGTGCTCGCGCGCCGGCTCGACGGGCGCACGAGCCGGCTGCTCCCGGTGATCGCCGGCACGGTGTTCTCCCAGACGCTCATCAACCTGCTCGCGCTCGCGATCCTGCTCGCGGTGAGCTTCACGAGCGTGCCGCTGCCGAGCGGCCATCTCGCGGGAATCGCGACCGCTCTCGCGATCCCGCTCGTGGTGTGCGCGCTCGTGCTCGCCGCCCCGCGCGTGCTGGCGCTGGGAAGGCGCTCTCGCCACCCGCGCGTCGCGCGCGCCGCCCACGCCGTCGGGCGCATGCTCGTGCTCGCTCGCCGCGGCCTCGTCGTCTTCGCCCGCCCGCGCTACGGGTCCACCGCGATCGTCTTCCAGCTGCTGGCGTGGGCGCTGCAGTGGCTGGCCTGCTACATGGTCATCCTCGCGCTGGGCCTGGAGCACCAGGCGGGTGCGGTCGCGGCCGCGGCGATCCTGCTCGCGGTCAACCTCAGCGCGGTCCTGCCGGCGACGCCGTCGAACGTCGGCGTATTCCAGGCCGCGTGCCTGGTCGTGCTCGCCGCCTACGGCGTCGGCGCAGGCCAGGCGGTCGCCTACGGCATCATCCTGCAGGCGGTCGAGGTGATCACCGCGCTGGCGATGGGCGTGCCGGCGCTGCTCGGCGAAGGGCTGTCCTGGCGCGATCTGCGCAGCAGCGGGGCCGAGGGGGAGGCCGAGCTCGAGTCCGACGAGCCGACCTAGAACCCTAACCGGCGAAAGCGCGCAGCGACTGGCGCAGGGAGCTCGTCGTCTGCAGCACCGCCGTGGGCTCGTAGCCGCAGTGGGCCATGCAGTTTTCGCAGCGCGGGTCCTTGCCGCGACCGTACTTGCTCCAGTCGGTCGTCTCGATCAGCTCTTTGTAGGTCTCGGTGTAGCCGTCGGACATCAGGTAGCACGGACGCTGCCAGCCGAACAGCGAGTAGCTGGGGATGCCCCAGGCGGTGCAGTCGAATTCGGCCTTGCCCTCGAGGAAGTCGAGGAACAGCGGGCTGTGGTTCAGCCGCCACTTCTTGCGCCGGCCGTCGGCGAACGCCTCGCTGAACAGCGCGCGGGTCTGCTGCACGCCGAGGAAGTGCTCCTGGTCGGGGGCTTTCTCATACGCGTAGGCGGGCGAGATCATCATCTCGTCGACCTCGAGGTCGTCGTTGAGGAAGTCGAGCACCTCGCGCACCGTCTTCGGGGAATCGTGGGTGAAGAAGGTCGTGTTGGTCGTGACTTTGAAACCGGCCGCCTTGGCCGCCTTGATCGCGGCGACAGCCTTCTCGAACACGCCCTCGCGCTCGACGGAGGCGTCGTGGCGCTCTTGCAGGCCGTCCATGTGAATCGCCCAGGAGAAATAGGGGCTGGGCTTGAAGTTCTCGAGCTTCTTCTCCAGCAGCAGCGCGTTGGTACAGAGGTACACGAACTTCTTTTTCTTGAGCAGTTCGGCCGCGATCAGGTGGATCTCGGGATGGATCAGCGGCTCACCTCCTGCGATCGAGACCATCGGCGCTCCGGCCTCGTCGATCGCGGCGATCGCCTGCTCGACGGGCATCCGCCGGCGCAGCTCGTGCTCGGGGTGCTGGATCTTGCCGCAGCCCGAGCACGCCAGGTTGCACTGGAACAGCGGCTCCAGCTCCACGATCAACGGGAACTTCTCGCGTTTTGCCAGCCGCTGGCGCATCAGGTACCAACCCATGCGCGTGCTCTGCCTGACCCGGGCCGCCATTGCGACTACCTTAGACGCCCGGCGCCCACTCGTGAAGCGCGCCGGCCACGCGCCGCAGCGCTAGCGCCGCGCGCAGCGCCCCGGCCGCCGCCCGCACGCGCAGCAGCTCGTGCTCCGGGCTGTCGAGCACGACGCGCACAACACCGAACGGTCGCTCGCCGGCGCCCGGCGCCAGCCACACCGACTCCATGTCCACCGCGATCGCCCCGCCGGCGTGCAGCTCGGCGCGCCGCTCGCCGAGCGCCAGGCGCGAGACGCACACCACGTCGCCCGTGCGCACCTTCAACCCGCGCCCCGTCAGGCGATGCACGAGCTGGTCGTTGAGGTTGCAGCGCACGCGCTGCTCGGCGTGACCTTCGTCGCTCGCCGCGTACACCGCCTCGGCGACGATCACTTCGCCGGGCACCGACGACGCGTCCAAACCGCCGCAGAAGCCGAGCACGAGCATCGCGCTCCCCCCAACGCCAGCGAGCTCGCAGGCGGCCGCCTGCGAGCGCTTGGGCCCCATGCCGGTCTTGCGCACGAGCGCGCGCCGGCCCGCCGAGGAGATCAGCGCGGCCTCGATGCGCATCGGCGCGGCGACGAGCAGCTGACTCACCGCGCCACCGCCTCGGCCGGAGCGTGGCCGAGCGCCCGCAGGGCGACCCCGGCCGCCGCGTGGCCGCTCAGCACGGCGCTCTCCAGCGTCGCCGGCCAGCCGGTGGCCGTCCACGTGCCCGCCAGCACGAGGCCGGGAACCGAGGTCTCCGGGCCCAGGCGCAGCGCCGTCACGCCCGGCGCCGCGCGGAACGTCGCGGCGTGCTCGCGCGTGGCAAGGAAGCTCTCGACCCTCGCCTCGCGCGCACGCGGAAACAGCTCGCGCAGCGCGGGCAGATAGCGCTCGCGCAGCAGATCCACGCTCATTCCCATCTCGCGCTCGGCGCCCGACAGCGACACAGCCAGATACTGGCATCCCGCGGGCGCTCCGGCGGCCTCGGTGCGGTCGAAGACGTACTGAACCGGCGTGCCCACGCCGGCCGCGAACGGCACATCGCAGACGGGTCGGTCGTAGACGACGTGCAGGTTGACGATCGGCGAGCCGCCAAGGCCCGCCAGCGCGCGCGCCGGCTCCCCCAGCAGCGGCTCGAGCAGCGTCGCGGCGCGTGCGTGCGGAAGGGCGACGACGACCGCCTCGGCGCTCAGCTCCTCCAGCGCGTCCCCCTGCTCGGCGCGCGCGCCGCGGCCGTGCACCTCCACCCCATCCGCGCTCTGCGCCAGGCGCTCCGCGCGCCAGCCCAGGCGCACCTCCACGCCCGCCTCGCGCAGCGCCCGCTCCGCGGGTGCGCCGATCGTCTCGCCGAGCGTGCCCTGGTGAAAGCCGATGTCACCGGCGTCCGCCCCCGACAGCAGCCCCGTGCGAAACACGAACGCCGCCAATCCCAGCGACGCCTGCGCGGCCGGCAGGTTGAGCGTGGGCAGCGCGATCAGGTCCCACAGCGCCGCCACCGCGCGCGGGCCCTGGCCGTGGTGTGCGAGCCAGTCGCCGAAGGTCTGGGATTCGAGCGCCGCATCGTCCTCGCGCAGGCGCATCAGCCCCAGCGCAGCGCGCGCGGCGCCGGCGCGCTCGGCGAGCGTCAGGTGCGGATAGCGGGCGAGCGCGCCGGCCAGGTGCAGCGGCGCGGGCAGCGACCCGCGCCGCAGGACCGTCGGCTGTGAGCCCGGCTTCAACACGGGGATCTCCAGGCGCGGCTGCACCCACGTGTGCTGCGCGCCGCCGATGCGCGCGAGCAGCGCGCGATAGGCCAGGCAGCAGCGCAGGAACACGTGCTGGCCATTGTCCATCCGCAGGCCGTCGCGCTCGAACGAGTAGGCCGCGCCGCCGAGCCTGCGCCTGACCTCGACCAGCGTCACCTCCGCGCCCGCCTGCGCGCAGTCAAGGGCGGCGGCGATGCCGGCGAGGCCGCCGCCGAGGACCAGCACCCGCCGGCCGAGCGAGGCGCGAGCGGCGCTCAAGCGCCGACCCCGAGCATGCCGCGCGCCGCCACCCACGCCTTCTCGCGCGCGGGCAGCGACATGCGCCGGCGCGCCACCTCCTCGGGATGCTGCTCGATGCGCTCGAGCAGCCGCCTGTAGATGCCCGCCATCGCCAGCAAGCACGCTGCGCTGCGCCGGTCGAGCATCCCCGTCAGCGCGAGCCCGCGATCGAACCAATCCCGCGCCCGCCCGCACTCGAAGCGCACGAGCGCGCACAGCCGCTGCAGCTGCTCGTCGTCGCCCAGCGGGCCATCGGGGGAGCCCAGGGTCAGCACCACGCCGAAGCGCCGCAGATCCTCCCCAGGCAGGTACACGCGCCCGTTCTCCGCGTCCTCGCGCACGTCGCGCAGGATGTTCGTCAGCTGCAACGCCACGCCGAGCTCGTCGGCGAGCCGTTCCGCGTCCGCGTGGGCCGCCCCGCCACCGGCGGCGCCGCGCAGGCCGAAGATCGCCAGGCACAGCCGCCCGATCCCGCCGGCGACGCGCCGGCAGTACACGACGAGCTCCTCGAAGCTCTCGTAGGCGGTGCCCGTGACGTCCATGCGCACCCCCTCGATCAGCTCGGTCAGGGCGTCGTGCGGCAGCGGGAAGCGCCGCTGCGCGTCCGCGAGCGCGACCATCACCCGGTCGGTGCCGGCCGGCGCGCCGAGCGCGGCGATCGCCAGAGCCTCGCCGTCCAGGCGCCGCAGCTTCTCCTCCCGCGCGAGCGTCCCGTCGCCGATGTCGTCGACGCGGCGAGCGAACGCGTACACGGCGCACATCGCGCGGCGCCGCTCGCCGGGCAGCAGGCGGATCCCGTAGAAGAAGTTGGCGGCCTGCGCGCGCGTGACCGCTTCGCAGTGCCGGTAGGCCTCCGCGATCTCCGCCGCCGTGCTCATCAGCCGCCGCCTCGCCCTGCGTTGCCGTCCGCGCCCCGGCCTGTGATGCTGCCCGCGCGTCGGCTCGCGCGCAGCGTCACCGCGAGCGCCGCCGCTCGCCGCACGCGCCCCGCGCGCGGCGGGCCGGCGAGCACGTCGTAGCGCACGCGCTCGATCGCCTCCAGCGCAGCGCTCCCTCCTGCCGCGAAGGCGGCGACGGCCAGGCGCGGTCGACCGCGCAGCTGCGCGATCAGCGGCGCGCCGTCGGCAAGCAGCGCGCGCGCACGCGCGACCTCGAAGGCGAGCACCTCGCGCAGCGGCTCGCTCGCGTGAGCGCCCGCCAGGTCCGCCTCGGCGCAGCCGAAGCGCTGCATGTCCTCGGCGGGCAGGTAGATGCGCCCGCGGGCGAGATCCTCGGCCACGTCCTGGCAGTGCTCGGTCAGCTGCAGCGCCGTGCAGATCGAGTCAGACAGCGCCACGCGCGCGGGCGTAGCCAGGCCGAAGACGCCGAGCACGATCTCCCCCACGGGATCGGCCGACAGCGCGCAGTAGCCGCGCAGCTGCGCCCACGTCTCATAGCGGCTGACGCGCTGGTCGACGCGGTTGGCCTCGATCAGGCGCGCGAACGGCTCGCGCGATAGCCCGCACTCGCGCACGGTCGCCGCCAGGCTCACGAGCAGCGGGTGCTGCGCCTCGCCGCGAAACGCGCGGTCGAGCTCCTGCTCGAGCCAGTCGAGCGCCGCCAGCCTGTCTTGGACCCCACCCACCGCCTCCGCGTCGCCGAGCTCGTCGACGAGCCGCGCGAAGCCGTACACGGCGAGCAGGTGCGCGCGCACCCGCCGCGGCAGCACGCGGCTGGCGACGGGGAAGTTCTCGCCGCCCGCACGCGCCATCACCGCCTCCGCGGCGGGGGCGTTGAGCGGCGCGGCGGCTGTGAGCATCACTCCCGTCGCTCGGCGCCGTCGCCGGCGGCGTCCTGCTGAACATCCATGCCCAGGCAGCGGCCGAGGGCCATGATCGGGAACGTGAGCCGGTAGAGGTGGTAGTTGATGTAGTAGTCCGACGGGAAGCCCGTGCCCGTGTACTGCGGCTCGTCCCAGCCGCCGTCGGCGCGCTGGGTGGATACCAGCCAGGCGACGCCGCGCGCGAGCGCCTGCGAGCGCTCGCCGGCGGCGTGCAGCGCGAGCAGCGCCCAAGCGGTCTGCGAGGCGGTGCTCGGACCGCGACCGATCCACTTGGGGTCGTCGTAGGAGCGCGGGTCCTCGCCCCACCCCCCGTCTTCGTTCTGGTGGCTCTCCAGCCAGGCGACGGCGCGACGGACGCACGCGTGCGACGGGTCGACCCCGGAGGCGACCAGCCCCGGCACCGCCGCGCCGGTGCCGTACACGTGGTTGACGCCCCAGCGCCCGAACCACGACCCGTCGGCCTCCTGGTGCTCGATCAGCCACCGCACGCCGCGCTGCGCCGCCGGCGTCCCGCCCAACCCCAGCACGCCGAGCATCTCGACGGTGTGCGCGGTCACGTCGGCGCTCGGCTCGTCGATCACCTCGCCGAAGTCCAGGAACGGCAGCTCGCGCACGAGCGCGCGCGTGTTGTCGGCGTCGAACGCGCCCCAGCCGCCGTCGGAGCTCTGCATGCCTTCGACCCAGCGCAGCGCGCGGCCGATCGCGCCGTCGATCGACGCTCGCAGCGGCGTGCGCTCGACGAAGCGCGCGAGCGCGAGCATGATCTCGACGGTGTCGTCGACGTCGGGGTAGTTGACGTTCGCGAACTCGAAAGCCCAGCCCCCGGGCTCCAGCGCGGGCCTGGCGACCGACCAGTCGCCGCGCACGGCGACCTCCTCGTCGAGCAGCCAGCGCGCCGCGGCGAGCATCGCCTGGTCGTCCTCGGCCACGCCCGCGTCGCTGAGCGCGAGCAGCGCCAGCCCCGTGTCCCACACCGGCGATTGGCACGCCTCCAGGCGCCGGCTCGCGCCCGCGGGCGCGCCCACGCCGCGGCTGTCGTCACGGTCCTCGACCATGAAGCGGTCGAGACCCTCCAGGCCGCGCCGCAGCACCGGGTGATCGAGGGGGTAGCCCGACAGGCGCAGCGCCATCAGCGAGTACACCCACGGCGGCTGGATGCCGCCCCACGAGCCGTCGGCCTCCTGGCGGCGCACGATCCAGCGCTCCGCGCGCGCCAGCGCCAGGCGGCGCAGCGGCGCAAACGGCCTGCGCTCGTACGCGCGCAGCAGGCCGTCCAGGCGCCCGAGCCAGACGGCGCGGCGCGACGGCGCCCGCGCGGGGGGACGCTCGGGCTGAGCGCCCGCATCCACGCGCAGCTCCTCCAGCGCAAAAGGGAGCGCGTGCACCGGGCGGTGGGCTTTGACGACCGACAGCGCGACGATCGTCTGGCGCGCCCAGCAGGCGAAGTCGTAGACGTTCAGCGGCACCGACGCCGGCAGCAGGATGACCTCTGGCGGGAGCGCCGGCACGCGCTCCCACGACCACAGCCCGAACAGGGCGAGCCACACGTGCGTGAACACGCGCGCGCGCTCGAGGCCGCCTTCGCGGCGGATGAAGTCGGCGGCGACGCGCATGTGCGCCTGCTCCTGCTCATCGCCTGCGAGGCGCAGCGCCCAGTAGGCCTCGATCGTCGTCGACAGCTCGCCGGGACCTCCGTGGAAGTTCGCCCAGGTGCCGTCCTCGCGCTGCTGGGAGCGGATCCACGCGGCCGAGCGCTCGGTCTCATCGGCGCGGCGGATCCCCAGGAACTCGCGCAGGAGCATGTCCTCCGCGTCCATCGTGACGTTCGTCTGCAGCTCGCCGCGCCACCAGCCGGCGTCATCCTGCAGCGACAGCAGGTGCTCGCGCGCCAGCTCCAGCGCCACCTTCGCCTCGCTTTGCGCCTCCAAGGTCAACTGCGGCATCTGGACAACCTAAATCTTTTTGATCTGAAACGACAGTCGCGCATATTCGCTCGCATCTGCGCGCCTCACGATGACACGTATGAGCCGCTCGGCACGAGCACCTCCGGAGTGGCGGGCGTGATCACGTGGCGGCGCAGCGTCGCCTCGCTGACGAGCCGCGGCGCCGCGGACACGAAGCGGTACACGATGAGCCCGTTGACGTCCAGCCGCGCGAGCAGCCGAAAGCCCGGCGCGGGCGGCGCTTCAGCCGAAGCGCGCAGCGGCGCGTAGCCGGTCTCGTCGATCTCGCTGACGCGCACTGAGCTGCCCTCGCGCAGGTTGTGCAGCCCCGGCAGGTAGTACTCCAGCGGCGCCGCGCCGAGCTCGACGGTCGTGATCGCTCGCTCGCGCGGGGCTCCGCGCAGCGCCCTGGCCACGTCCCGCCAGTTCCCACGCTGCAGGCGCGGGCTGAGATCGACGTCGAGCGAGATCGCCAGGAACGCCAGCGCGATCGTGACGGCAAGCGCGATCCCGGCCTGGCCGGTGCCCGGCCACACCGCCAGCACGGCGATGACGGCGGTGACGGTAATCATCGCCGCGACGAGGTTGCGCGGCGCGAGGTAGTCGGCCCCGAAGGCGACAAGCGCGATCGGGATCAGCACCCCGCAGGCGGCGATCGAGAGCGCGATCAGCACCCCGCGGCGGGCGGGCGCATCGCGCGAGCGCGGCGGGCGCGATGAGCGCGAGGCGGGCTGTGGCTCGGTCATGCGCCACCACCCGAGCGCGACGGCGGCGAGGATCGGCAGCGCGACGAGCAGCTCGACGCCGTGCCCGAGCGAGGATCCGGTATAGCCGGTCAGGTAGTACTGCGGGATCGCCTGCAGGCGTTCGGACAGCGGCCAGCGCCCGATCCACTGCGTGCCGTGGCCGCCCTGAGCTGAGATCAGCGGCAGCAGCGCCGCGCCGACGAGCGCGAGCACGCCGAGCGCCGGCAGCGCCGCGCGGCGCGTGCGGCGATCCCAGGCCAGCCACAGCGCCATTCCGATCAGCAGGAAGAGGGCGAAGTAGTGCGTCAGCAGCGCCAGCGCGCCGGTCGCTGCGAACGCGGCCATGCGCCCGCGCGTGGGCTCTCGCAGCGCGCGCAGGAAGCACAGCATCGCGAACGCCGCCGTCAGCACGAACAGCCCGTACGCGCGCGCCTCCTGGGAGTACCACACGAACAGCGGGTTGACGGCGACGAGCGCCGCGCAGACGATCGCCGCGCGCCGGGTGGCGAGCTCGCGCCCGATCGCCCACGCGACGGGCACGGTGGCGATCCCGGCGAGCGCCGAGGGCAGGCGCAGAGCGACCTCGCCGCTCCCCAGCACACGCGTGTCCGCCCACGCGATCACGTACCACAGCGGCGGCGTGTTCTCGGTGTGCACGACCGAGCGCAGCGTGGACCACAGGCTCGGGTGCAGCACGTGGACGGGCGTGAACGCCTCGTCGTACCAGAAGCTCTGCAGGTCGAGCGTCGACAGGCGCAGCACGGCGGCGAGCAGCGTCAGCGCCGCGAGCGGCCACCATCGCGGCAGCGTGGAGAGCGCGCGCGGCTCGCGCGCCGCGGGAGCGCTCGCCGGGTGCGCCGCCGTGCTCATCAGGGGCATAGTCCCCGTGAGGCTGGCCCAAAGCAGCCGTAGCGCTTGGAGCGCACGTCGAATTCGAGGTTGGGCGGCAGGTACCAGCCGCCGTGCACCGCGCGCCGCCCGTCCAGCACCGGCCCCCAGATCGCCAGGCAGATCTGCGTCCGCGCTTTCGGCACGCCCGGGCTGGTGTTGCCGCAGACGACCTCCCGCTTGCTGCCCGAGCCGAACAGTTCCTGGTCGATCGACAGGTTGTGGTAGTCGTGGCCGGTGTAGTGCCGCCACGTCTTCAGGTCGGCGATCAGGCGCTGGTTGACGCCGGTCTGGCGGGCGACGTCGTTGACCGTGGCGATCGCGAGCACGATGCCGACGAGCACGAGCAGCGTCGTCTCGATCAGCCGCATCTGCCCCGTGCCCCGCAGCTCGACCGCGCGCGGGCGCAGCCACGCGGGTAGCCGCTGCCAGCGCTCCTCGCCGGCGGACAGCGATGCCTCGCTTGCGGGCGCCCCGTTCACTGCACCGGCGCCAGCAGCGGCGAGATCTGGTGAAGGACGAACAGCGCCTGCACGGCGAGCGTGGCGGCGAGCAGGCGCCGGTCGCGGCTGACAACGGCGAGCGGCAGCGGCCACAGGATGTACCACGCCAGCAGCCACGTGCTCGTGACGGAGATCGCCAGCAGCGCCCAGCCGGAGGCGGCGACCCAGTCATAGCCGCGCCAGGTCCGCCACAGCAGGTGCAGGACGATCAGCACGAGCCCCGCCTTGAGCAGGTCGTGGTCGACCGGGAACACCCCCGGCTTGCCGAACAGGTGGGCGATCTCGGTGGCGAAGCTGTCGCTGGAGACGAACGCGGCGTCGCGGTTGAGCGCCGCGACGAGGTCGATCCCGTGGATGCCGAAGACCGCGTAGCCGACGAGCGCGCCGAGCGCGACCGCCGCGAGCGTCCCGACGATCGGCCACAGGCGCCGGCGCGAGAGGATCATGAACGGCAGCAGCACCGCGACGGTGGCCTTGACGAGCGCGCCGGCCACGACCGCGGCGGCGGCGCCGGCTTCGCGGCGCCCGGACGGCGCGCCGGCGATCGTGAGGCTCACGGCGGCCATCATCGCGAGCATCATGATCAGGTCGTTGTGGGCGCCGCCGAGCCCGTAGACCACATACAGCGGGTTGGCTCCGACCAGCAGGATCGCCGCGACCGGATCGAAGCCACGCACGCGCGCGCAGCGCCAGACGAGCGCTAGCGTGCCGGCGCTCGCGAGCAGCGCCTCGAGCTTCATCCCCCACAGCGCGCCGACGACGCCGAGCGGCGCCAGCGGATAGGAGATCAGCGTGTACAGCGGCCCGTAGGCGGTGGCCACGTGGATCCAGTCCTGGCCGACGTAATGGAAGACGGGGTCACCGACGATCGCGGCCGGACCATGCAGGTAGGGGTTCAGGCCGTGCTCGACGCCCATGCGCGCGTAGGCGATGTAGCTGAAGACGTCGGTGGAGAGCAGGACCGGCCCGGCGAACACGACCAGCTGCAGCGCCCCGACGAGGACGATCGCCCAACGCTTGGAGATGACCGGGGCGCCCGCGCGAGCGCCCGTGACCGCTCCGGCGATCGCGAGAAGCCCCGCATACGCGCCCGTGGCGAGGAGCAGCGCGATCAGGAACACGCGGTAGCCCAGACGCTCGCCGACGCCCTGCAGCCAGGCGGCGATGTCCGGCGATTTGGGTATCAGCGGCGAGTGGCCGGCGGCGCCGTCGAGCACGATCTCGACGACGGCCGCCAGCAGCAGCAGCGCCAGCAGCGTGGCGAGCGCGGGCGCCCAGCGCTCCTCAGAGCGGACACGGGTCAGGCCACGCGCGCTCTGGGCGGCGACGCTCACGAAGCAGCGAGGCTCACAAGGCCGTCCAGACGGTCTTCGTCTCCAGGTACGCGCCGAGACCCTCGTGGCCGTGCTCGCGCCCGAGGCCAGAGGCCTTGAAGCCGCCGAACGGCGCCGACGGGTCGACGACCCCCCAGGTGTTGATGTAGACCATGCCCGCGTGCAGCATCGCGGCGAGCCGGTGGGCGTTGCCGACGTCGCGCGTCCACACGCCCGCGGCCAGACCGTACTCGCCGGCGTTAGCCCGCTCGGCGACCTCCTCCAGCGACTCGTACGGGGAGGCGACGAGCACCGGCCCGAAGATCTCCTCGCGCGAGATGCGCAGCTCGTCGGAGGTGGTGGCGAACAGCGTGGGCGCGACGAAGTAGCCGCCGCTGTCGGTCAGCGCCGCCTCGCCGCCGGCGAGCACCTCGGCGCCCTCCTCGCGACCGGAGTCGATGTAGGAGAGCACGCGCTCGTGTTGCTCGGCCGACACCAGCGGCCCGAGCTGCGTGCCCGCCTCCAGGCCGGGACCGAGCTGCGCCGCCTTGGCGGCCTCGGCGAGAGCGCTCATCACCTCGTCGAAGCGCTCGGCGGGGACGAACAGGCGCGAGCCGGCGTTGCACGCCTGCCCGGAGTTGAAGTAGATCGCCTGGAAGGAGCCCTTGACGGCCGCGTCGATGTCGGCGTCCGGAAGGATGATGTTCGGCGACTTGCCGCCGAGCTCGAGCGTCACCCGCTTCAGCGCCCGGCCCGCCTTCGCGCCGATCTCGCGCCCGACCTCGGTCGAGCCGGTGAACGCGATCTTGTCGACGTCGGGGTGATCGACGAGCGCAGCGCCCGTGCTGCCGTCGCCGGTCAGCACGTTCAGGACGCCCGGCGGGAATCCGACCTCCAACGCGAGCTCGCCGACGCGCAGCGCGGACAGCGGCGTCTGCTCCGCCGGCTTGAGCACGATCGTGCAGCCGGCGGCGAGCGCCGGGCCGAGCTTCCACGCGGCCATCAGCAGCGGGAAGTTCCACGGGATGATCTGCGCGCAAACGCCGACCGGCTCACGCCGGGTGTAGCAGTGCATGTTCGGCGCGCTCACCGGCAGCACGGCCCCCTCGATCTTCGTCGACCAGCCGGCGAAGTAGCGCAGGTGCCCGATCGCGCCGTTGACGTCGACGTACTGGGCGAGCCCCACCGGCTTGCCGTTGTCGAGCGACTCGATCTGCGCGATCTCCTCCGCGCGCGCTTCGAGCGCGTCGGCGAGCGCGTGCATCAGGCGCTCGCGGCCGGCGGCGGGCATCGAGGCCCACGGACCGTCCGCGAAGGCCGCCCGCGCGGCGGCGACCGCTCGCGCGACATCCTCGGCTCCTGCGAGCGCGACCTCGGCGATCTCCCTGCCGGTGGCGGGATCGATCGTGACGAACGTGCGCCCGTCGGCCGCCTCTAGGCGCTCGGAGCCGATCAGGAGGCGGTGCGACTGGGAGATGAACTCGCGCGCGGGGGCGCTCAGCGCGTCGGGCAGGGTGTCTGCGGAAATTGTGGTCATCGATGGAGCCTACCTGCCCCAGCGCTTATGCTGCGCGCATGGCCGAGCCCTCCAAGGCGGCGCTGATCACCGGCTGCTCCTCCGGCATCGGAAGGGCCACCGCGTTGCGGCTCGCGAACAACGGTTGGACCGTCTACGCGACCGCGCGCCGGCTCGAATCGATCGCCGATCTGGGCGACGCCGGCTGCCGCACGCTCGCGCTGGACGTCACCGACGAGGACTCGATGCGCGCGGCCGTAGAGACCGTCGAGCAGGCCGAGGGGGCGGTCGGCGTGCTCGTCAACAACGCCGGCTACAGCCAGAGCGGCGCGATCGAGACGGTGCCGATGGACGCGGTGCGCCGGCAGTTCGAGACGAACGTCTTCGGCCTCGTGCGCCTGACCCAGCTCGCGCTGCCGAAGATGCGCGCGCAGCGCTGGGGCAAGATCGTCAACCTCGGCTCGATGGGCGGGCGCCTGACGTTTCCAGGCGGCGGCTACTACCACGCGACCAAGCACGCGCTCGAGGCGATCTCCGACGCGCTGCGCTTCGAGGTGCGCGGCTTCGGCATCGACGTGATCCTGCTGGAGCCGGGGCTGATCACCACCGACTTCGGCGAGGCCGCGACCGCCAGCATGGCCGACGTCGGCGCTCCGAACGCCAGCGGCTCAGGCGACGATCCCTATGTCCGCTTCAACGCGACCGTCGGCGCGGTCACCGCCGGCGCCTACGACGGTCCCATGCGCCACCTCGGCGCCGGCCCCGAGCGCGTCGCCAAGGTCATCGAGCGCGCGATCACGCGCCGGCGCCCGCCGGCGCGGATCACGATCACTCCCTCCGCCAAGCTCTCGATCGCGAGCCGTCGCCTGATGAGCGACCGCGCGTGGGACGCGGCGATGCGCGCGCAGTTTCCTCAGCCGGGGTAGAGAGCGATCAGAGATCAGCCACGAGGTCGGGGCTCGGGTGCCCGACGGCGAAGCCCTGCGCGTAGTCGACGCCGTAGCTACGAAGCATGCTGATGGTCATCTCATCGCCGACGAACTCGGCGATCGTGCGCCTGCCCATGCCGCGCACGACGCCGGCGAGCGCCCTGACGACGAGCTGGTCGGTGCGCGATACGGGCAGCAGGCGGATGAAGTCGCCGTCGATCTTCAGGTAGCTGAAGGGCAGGTGCTTGAGGTACTGGAAGGAGCCGAAGCCGGCGCCGAAGTCGTCTAGCGCGACCTCGCAGCCGAGCGACAGCACGCCGGCGCAGAACGCCTTGGCGCTGGCCATGTCGGAGATGGCGGCGGTCTCGGTGACCTCGATCACCAGCCGTGCGGGGTCGACTTCGTACCACTCCAAGCGCCGCTGCACGTAGGCGAGCATGCTGGCGTCGGTGACCGACAGCGCGGACAGATTCACCGCGATCCGCGCCGGCGCAACCGCTTCCGCCTCCACAGCCCCGCCGAGCGGCGCACCCGACTCGGCGGCGAGCAGCGCGACGACCTCGTCGAGCACCATGCGATCGATCTCGCGGACCAGCCCGTAGCGCTCGGCCGCCGGCAGGAAGCGCCCGGGCGCGACCAGGCGCCCGTCGGCTTCGTCGGCGAGCCGCAGCAGCGCCTCGTGATGGGACACGCTCCCGTCGCTCAGCGCGACGATCGGCTGGAAGTGCAGCACGAACAGCCCGCCGTCGAGCGCGCGGCGCAGGCGCTCCAGCCACGGGCGCCGGTGCAGCCCGGCGGGCGAGCAGAAGCCCGCGCTCAGCGAGCGCGCGTCGACGAGGCCGCGCGGGCCACCGCGGGCCGCGGCCGGCGCTCCCAGGAACAGGCGCGGCGTGGCGTCGGGCGCGGTCGAGCTGAGCATCTCCGGAGTGTCTTCGACGAGGTCGCGAACTCACCTGCCTGTGCCCTCTGGGTACGGGTGAGCGCCGGCGGTCAGGTTCGTGCGCGCGACACGTACGGGCGCCGTGCGCGGTCTGAGACCACGAGCAGCAGCGCCACGAGCACGAAGTTCATCACCACCGACGAGCCGCCGTAGGCGACGAACGGCAGCGTCACGCCGGTCAGCGGGATCACGCGCGTGACGCCGCCGACGATCACGAACACCTGCAGGGCGACCACGAACGAGAGCCCCGTCGCGAGCAGCTTGGAGAACGAGTCGCGCGCCAGCACGGCCGTCTTCAGCCCGCGCGCGATGAACATCAGGTACACGCCGAGCAGCGCCGCGGCGCCCGCGAGCCCGAGCTCGTTGACGATGACCGCGTAGATCATGTCGCTTTCGGGGACCGGCAGGATCGGCACGCCGTGCGGGCCGACGCGCAGCAGCGAGCGGTCGAAGCCCGTGCCGAGCACCCCCCCGTCGGCCTGCGCGAACAGCGACTGGGCCAGCTGGTAGCTGCCCCCGACTTCGCGGTGGTAGAGGGTTTCGTTGAACGGCTGTTCCCACGCGAGCACGCGCGCCTGCACGTGGCTGACGTGGCCGGTCAGATACCAGGCGCCGAGCGCGAACAGCGCGATCCCCACCACCGGGAACGACAGGCGCCCGGTGGCGACGTACAGCAGCGCGAGGAACGCGCCGTAGAACATCAGCGAGGTGCCCAGCTCGTCCGTGAGCAGCAGCGTCGCCATCGCCGCGCCCCAGACGATCAGCATCGGGCCGAACTGCTTCATAGGCGGGATCGTGAGCCCCAGCACGCGCCGCCCCGCGGTCACGAGGATCTGGCGATTGTCGCGCAGGTAGCTGGCGAGGAAGATCACGATCGCGACCTTCGCGAACTCGGCCGGCTGGAAGGAGACGCTGCCGATGTGGATGTCCAGGTAGGCGCCGTTGACCTGCTCGCCGATCCCCGGCAGTCGCGGCAGCACCGTCAGGCCGATGCCGAGCGCGGCGATCGTGTAGCGGTAGCGCTCGAGCACGCTCACGCCGCCCCGGCGCAGGGCGAGGATCGTCGCCGCGAACAGCACCAGCCCGAGCACCATCCACTGCGCCTGCTGGCGGGCGAGCGTCGGTTCGATCCGGTAGACCATCACGATGCCCACGCTCGCGAGCACCGCCACCAGCGGGAAGATGTACGGGTCGGCGTCCGGCAGCGCGAAGCGGATCACCAGGTGCGCGGCCACGCACAGCGCGAGGAACAGCGCGCCGTAGGTCAGCGACACGCTGGAGGCGTGGTTGAGCGTCAGGTTGGTGGCGGCCGCCGGCGAGCTCTTCTGCGCCTGGATGAAGATCGCCGTGAAGCCCGCGGTCACGAGCAGCGCCGAGGGTATGAGGCCCAGGAGCTCACGGTTGCGGGGGCTGAGCACAGACCGAGCGTAGCCGCCGATGCGGCGCTTGCGCTCCGATCGGCCCGCTAGGCTGGCTCCGATCAGCCCGCTACCCTTGAACGCAAGTGCGCCGCTTGGGGAGCGGTTCTCGTTGCGCCCAGGCGATATGAGCTGCCCCGTTCGGATACCCCATGAATGACGAGCGCCCGCCCTCGCTGTGGTGGGGCATGTGGAAGCGATTCCTGCTCGCCGGAGTCCTGATCGCGGCGCTCAGCGGCGCCGCCACCGCGACCGTCGCGCTGAACAAGCTCACGACGCTCGCCGACGAGGTCTTCCCCTCGCTCAGCCACATCAGCGCCCCCAAGGGCCTGATCACGCCCGAATACGGCGGCGGGCCGCAGACGTTCCTGATCCTCGGCTCAGACAGGCGCTCGGGCTCCAAGAACGCCGAAGAACGCGACGCGGCGCCGCACAGCGACACGATCCTGCTCGTGCGCTTCGACCCCGAACAGGGCCAGACCTCGGTGATGTCGATCCCGCGCGATCTGATGGTCAACATCAGGACGCCCGCCGGACAGGTCTACCCCGACGAAAAGATCAACGCGGCGTACACGATCGGCAGCGAGATCGGCGGCGGCAACGAGGGGAGCGTGCTGTCGGCGGAAACGATCGTGCGCGAAGTGTTCCCCGAACTGGAGGGCAAGCTCAACGGGATCGTCGACGTCAACTTCGCCGGCTTCATCAAAGTCGTCGACACGCTCGGCTGCGCGTACGTGAACGTCGACCAGCGCTACTACAACGAGAACGTCGGCTCGACCGAAACGGACTACACGAGCATCAACCTCCAGCCCGGCTACCAGAAGCTCTGCTACGAAAACGCGCTCGACTACGTGCGCTATCGCCACACCGACTCGGACTTCGTGCGCGTCGCGCGCCAGCAGGACTTCCTGCGCGACCTGCGCGAGCAGCTCGACCCGGCCAACGAGCTCGGTCAGATCGACGAAGTGGCCAGGGCCGTGGGACACGCGATCAGGACGAACTTCCCCGCGACCGCCAGCGAGCTGGTGCTGCTGTCGAAGCTTGTCGCCTTCTCGCAGACCAAGCCCCTGCGCCAGGTCAGGTTCCTGGCGACGAACGTGAGCTACCAGCCGGGCGGCGCCACCGGCGGCGACTACGTGACCTCAAACCCGGAACTGGAGAAACAGACCCTCGACACGTTCCTCAACGGCCACGAACAGCTGCATCTCGCGACCTCGCACGCGCACTCCTCGAGCCACGGGCACCACAGCCACAGCCATCACAAGAGCGCGGGCTTCTCGCCGGCGTCGATAAACCTGTACCCGACGTCCTCGGCCGGTGAGAGCGAAGTCGTCAAGGCGGCGCTCGAAGTCCCCTTCCCCGTCCTCTACCCAACCCTGCAGACCGGGCAGGCGGAACAGCAGCAGGTGCGTGCGTACCCGCTCAAGAACCAGCAGAACATCCGCCATCACGCCTACGTCATCGTGTTCGCGGAGAACGCGACGCTCGGCGGCTACTACGACTTCGAGGGCACCGACTGGCTGAACCCGCCGCTGTTCGCCCACGCGCGCACGCAGGTGATCGACGGGCGCACGTACGAGTTCGTCGACGACGGCTCCCACATCCACGTGATCGGCTGGCACGTCGGGAGAGTTCTGTACTGGCTCACGAACACGCTGCTCGAGGAACTTTCGAACTCGCAGATGCTTGCCATCGCCAAATCGGCGCAGGCTCCGCACTAGCGCTCCGTGTCGAGTCGATTTCGTCGCGGGCGCTTCGCGCGAGCGACGAAATCGCCTCGCCACTCCGCTTGGCCTAGGGAGCAATACCGTTGACGTAAGAGCAGAACCACAGCCGACAGGCTGCTGCTTGACCTGGGGAGCGGAGCGCAGGGCCGACGTCGGCTTGGGCTGCTCCTTGTCTTCCAGGGCAGGAACGCGCCGCCGCTGGACAGAGACGCCCCCTTTGACGGGAAGTCGGCAGCCCCGGTGTGTTGCGAGGACGCCGAGCCGCTCAAGAACGGTGAGCCGCTAGTCTAGGCCCCCTCGATCGGTGCCGGACGTCCGAGGTAGAACCCCTGAGCGAAGTCGACGCCGTAGTCCGTGAGAAGGGCGAGCGTCTCGGCGTCCTCAACTCCCTCGGCGATCGTCTTATAGCCAAAGCCGTCGGCAAGCCCCACGATTGCCCTGACCAGGTGCTGGTTGGCCGGATTGGACCCTAGGTCCCGCACGAAGTCGATGTCGATCTTCAAGTAGGCGACGGGCACCGTCTTCAGGTAGGTGAAGCTGCCAAACCCTGTGCCGAAGTCATCGAGAGCGAGCTGACAGCCGATCCCAGCCAGCCCATGCGCGAACGCCGTGCCGGCCTCGACGTCCTCCATTAGCGCCGTCTCTGTGATCTCGAAGGTGAGATTTGATGGATCAGCGTCAGCAGCGCGCAGTTGTCGCTCGATCAAAGACAGCAGATCGAGGTTGCCGATCGATGCTGCCGAGAGATTCGCCTCCACGCGCAGGCCGCCGGCGGCCAAACGGACCGCTTCGCCGATTACCCAGCGATCGATCTCGCCGATTTGCCCGTACTTCTCAGCCACTGGCAGGAAACTCCCGGGCGCGATGATCTCGCCGCCCTGTCCGCGCATCCGCAGTAGCAGCTCTTGGCTGGGCTGGCCCCCCGCGAGGGGAACGATCGGCTGTGAGTAGAGGACAAGCCGGTCTTGGTCGAGCGCGTCCTGGATGCGGCCAACCCAGGCGAGCGTGTCCAGCTCGCGCCTGGCTCGGTCCTCCTCGGCGTGCTCGACGCTGGTGTCGCGAAACACGACAACGACTCCACGAACGTGCGTCCCGCTTACCAGAGGCGCTGCCGAGTAGGCGACGGGGAAGATCGTGCCGTCTTTGCGGGTAAACGCATCATGCATCATGCGCACGGGGCGGCCTTGCACCCTGACCTTCAACAACTCGCATTCATCGTCCGCGTATGGCGATCCGTCCGCGTGCTGGAAATGGATGGCCGCGTGCATCGGCTTCCCACGCAGTTCTTCCTCGCTCCAGCCGAGGAGCTTTGAAGCTGCCGAGTTCATAAACGTCAGGCGGCCTTGGTCATCGAGTGCGTAGAGCCCCTCCACCATGGTGTCCATCGCGGCGGCGCGAAAGTGCTCCGCTTCTTGGCGCTCAGTTATGTCGGTCACGATGACGCCGAGCCCGAGCACATCTCCATCGACCCGAACTGGGTAGTAGCTCGCAAGCCAGTATCGAAAGTCGGGCTCACCATGCCTCTGACGCTCGATCTCAATGTTCGTCGCAGGCTCGCCGGTTTCCAGCACGCGACGGTACACGTGCTCCATTTGGGCCCACATGTCTGGGACCATTTCGGCGATGGTCCTGCCGATGTGCTCATGCGGCGGAGCTCCGTTGACTTCGGCAAGCGTCTCGTTGATTCGAACGATGCGGCAGTCGCGATCGACAAAGGCAAAGCCGACCGGCGCGGCCAACTGGAGCGTTTCCATGAGTGTCAATGCCTCAGCTGTGTGTCGCTGCGACTCGGAAAGAGCCGTCACATCCTGGACGGCACCGACGAGACGGCGCGGACGACCCTCGTGCTCGTCCGCCACAGCCGGAAAGGAGCGCAGGACGTGGAGCGTGCCGTCGGGCCAGATCGTGCGATAGACAGGGGTGGGCAGGCTCCCATCCCGTCTGGCCAATTCAACCTCCCGCTCAACGCGGTCGCGGTCGTCTGGGTGTACACGCCCGATCACGTACTCGGGGGTGGGAGCGACCGAACCCGGCTCGACACCAAGGAGACGAAACATGTTGTCCGACCACAACAGGACGTCGGTATCAAGGTCCCACTCCCAAGTACCGGTTTGCGCGAGTTCCTCCGCTCGCTCGAGCGACGCTCGGTCAGGGCGCCCTCGGGAAACATCACCTCTGTCCGTCACAGGGCCCGCGCCAGCGCTCCGGCCAGCGAGGCGTTGGGATAGTAGTCGGGTGCTGGGCTTCGGCGGCATGCAGCCTACTGCACTTTATCGGCCAAAACGCGGCCTCCAGGAATACGCGCTGACGCAGCCGCGATCAGCCCGGCATGTCCGCCACCTCGTCGTCGCCCCGATAGGACGAAGCGGAAGCGCTCGCCTCGCCCAAGTTCTGACCACTGCTCACCATGGGCCGTAGCTCATGTAGCAGTTGGTGATATTCGGAACTTTGGGAAAGCGGACGATGTGTGCGGGCATCCCTTCCGAGTCGAGACAGCGCTCCGCTGCTCAGGCAGAGGCCTTAGCCTGGTCCAGCGCGGCGTTCACCAGCGCGTCCGCGTCTGCGTTTTGCGCTCGCGGGACCGTCCTGATCGACCATTTCTCGAAGGCCCGCAGCGCCTCCATTGCCTCCAAGTACAAGGGGCGCATGGAGGGGTGCTTGACCTTGTAGAGGCCCTGGACCTGCTTGGCGATCAGCTCTGAGTCGCCGATGACCTCGACCTCGGTTGCTCCGAGCTCGCGTGCTCGGGCCAGGCCCAGCAGTACAGCTCGGTACTCGGCGACGTTGTTGGTGACGTTGCCGAGCAGCTGGGCTCGCTCGTCCACCAGCTGGCCGTCGGGCGCGGTTATGACGCAGGCGGCGGCGGCTGGGCCGGGGTTGCCGCGGGCGCCTCCGTCTACGTGGACGATCAGCTTCATTGCGGCGGGATTATGCAGCGCGCCGGGGACGGAGCGCGCCGGATGACCGCCGGCCACGAATGGGCCGAGCCCGGCTTCGTCGAACGCAACCGGCTCTAGGAGGCGTGCGCGAGCGGCAGCAGGTCGCCGGGCACGCGCGCGCGGCGGCGGTCGCGTACGACGCGGCGCTGCTCGTCCTCCGAGGAGGTCGTCGCACCTGCGGCGGCGTAGCGTGCCCTGCGGTCGAACTTGCGGCGGTCGACGATCACGGTGACGTTCTCGTCGTTGCCGTAGTGCTCGACGAGCTTCGGGTACAGCTCGTCGGCCAGCGGCCTCGGTACCACGCAGTAGATCATCTCGCCACCGATCTTACTCCCCGTGCGCGAATGCGCAAGCGGGGCATACGGAATCGTCACACGCCGGGCAGCGCGAGCGTGCCGGACTCGCCGGCGACGGCGTTCGCCTGCCGGTCCTCGCGGGCGAGCTCGGCGAGCTCGGTTCCCTGCGCGATCACCTGCGCCTCGACGACCGGTTCGCTGAGGTCGACCTCGTAGCGATACCAGCACAGCTCCCACGCGACGACGATCGAGACGACGCTGCTGAGGTGTTCGGCGGAGCGCACGGTCACCATCGGCTCGCCGAGCGAGCGGGCGACGCCGGCGACGCGGCGCGGGAACTCGCTCGCGTTGAACACGGCGATCGCCTCCCGCACGTACTCGGAGGGCTCCTCGAGCGGGACGTGTGTCTCCGACCGTACGTGGACTGCCGGCTCGGGCGCGGCCGCCGAGTCCTCGCGCGGATCGGCGAAGTCTTCGGCCGGCGGCGGCTGATCGTGCGTTTCCGCGTGAGGCGCCGCGGCGACCGGCTGCGCGCGGCCCGCGCTCGCCGGGGCGCCGTCCGCATCCGCGAGCGGAGCGTCGGCGAACAGGTCATACGGCTCCGCCTCGGGCTCGCCGGCGGGGCCGGCGTCGAGGCCGTCGCGGGTCTCGCCCGGCGGCCTGCCGACCTGGCGCACCCTGAAGGGCACAGGCAGACGCTCGAACAGGCTGCGTCCGCGCCGCGGGCGCATCGGCGGCAGCGTCAGCGACTGGCCGTCGGTCTCGCGCAGCCAGCCCTCGTGCGCGGCGCGCGGCGCGCACAGCTCGCACACGATCCTTCGCCGCCCGGCGGCGATGAACACGTCCGGCTGCTCGCCGCGCAGCAGCCGCCGCTCGCACACGTCGCACTCGACGTCCGGCTGGGAGGTGACGATCGTTCGCGTGGCCATCGACCCACCAGCCTAGCTGGCCGCGCAAGGCGGCGCGGGCACGGAAGGCTACGCGTGGACGGCGGCGCGCTCTTGCCCGGCCTGCTCGACGACCTTCTGCGCGAGGTGGCCGGGCAGCTCCTCGTAGCGCAGGAACTCGAGCGTGTAGTCGCCCTGCCCCTGCGTGATCGAGCGCAGGTCGGGGGCGTAGGCGAGCATCTCGGCCATCGGCGCCTCGGCGGTTATCTCGGTCATGGCGCCCACGGCCTCCATGCCGAGCGGCCGCCCGCGGCGGCTGTTGAGGTCGCCGATGACGTCGCCGACGTGATCCTCGGGGACGGACAGCGTGACGAGCATGATCGGCTCCAGCAGCACCGGGTCGGCGAGCTCGAGCGCGTGCTTCATCGCCTGCGCGCCGGCGAGCTTGAACGCGATCTCGGAGGAGTCGACGGAATGGTGGGAGCCGTCGAACAGCCTCACGCGCACGCCCCTGACGGGGTAGCCGGCGAGCACGCCCGACTCCATCGCCTCGCGCACGCCTTTCTCGACGGCGGGGATGAACGAGCTGGGGATGACGCCGCCCTTGATGTTGTCGACGAACTCGAAGCCTGTGGCGTGCGCGTGGTCGTTCAGCGGCTGCACCTCGATGTGGCAGTCGCCGAACTGGCCGCGCCCGCCGGACTGCTTCTTGTGCCGGCCGTGCGCGGCGGCGGTTGCGCGGATCGTCTCGCGGTAGGGCACGCGCGGCGGCTTCAGCGTGACCTCCACGCCGAAGCGCTCGCGCAGCCGGTCGACGATCACTTCGACGTGCACCTGCGAGAGGCCGGCGACGATCTGCTCGCCGGTCTGCTGGTCGCGGTGCAGGTCGATCGTCGGGTCCTCCTCCTGCAGGCGGCGCAGCGAGGACAGCACCTTGTCCTCGTCGCCGCGGCTGGAGGGCTCGACGGAGAACGCCATCACGGGCGCGGGCAGCTTCAGGCGCGGCATCTCGATCGGCTCGTCCCTGGCGGCCAGCCAGTCGCCGGCGCGCGTCTCCTTGAGCTTGGCGACCGCGCCGATGTCGCCGGGGCCGAACTCCTGCACGTGGCGGACCTCCTTGCCGGCGAACACGAGCAGCTGGCCGATCCGCTCCTTGGCGTGGGCGTGGGTGTTGAGCACCTGGCTGTCGGCGCGCATCAC
This sequence comes from uncultured Solirubrobacteraceae bacterium, assembly GCA_963735705.1. Classification (GTDB taxonomy): domain Bacteria; phylum Actinomycetota; class Thermoleophilia; order Solirubrobacterales; family Solirubrobacteraceae; genus Palsa-744. Next base: position 811,235 of record CAVTLZ010000013.1, on the reverse strand, counting down.
CCCCTGGTAGACGCGCAGCAGGTTTATCCGCCCGGCGAACGGGTCGGCGCGGGTCTTGAACACGTACGCGAACAGCTCGCGATCCTCCGACGGCTGCAGCTCCACCTCGCCCACCTGCAGCGCGCCGTGCTTGACGGGCGATGGCAGGTCCTCGACGATCGCGTCGAGCAGGCGCGCGGTGCCGAGGTTGCGCGTGGCGCAGCCGCACACGACGGGGAAGATCTTGCCGTGGTTGGTGCCCTCCTTGAGCGCGTCGACGATCTCTCCGTGGGAGATGTCATCGCCGTCGAGGTAGCGCTCCATCAGCGCGTCTGACACCTCGCACACCTCGTCCATCAGCTTCTCGCGGTACTCCTGCGCCTGCTCGCGGACCGTGTCGGGGATCTCGATCTCGCTCCAGCCGCCGCGCTCGGCGGAGTCCTGGCGAAAGGCCTTCATGTCGACCAGGTCGACGACCCCCTCGACGTCCTGCTCGGCGCCGATCGGGATCTCCGTTGCGACCACGTGCGGGCCGAACGCGCGCTTGAGCGACTCGAGCGCGCGGAAGAAGTCGGCGCGCTCGCGGTCGAGCATGTTCACGAACAGCATCCGCGCGATGTCCAGCTCCTCGGCGCGCGCCCACAGGCGGCTGGTGGAGACCTCCACGCCCATCACCGCGTTGACGACGAACACCGCCGACTCGCACACCCGCAGCGCCCCCAGCGCGTCCGCGACGAAGCTCGGCTCGCCCGGCGTGTCCAGCAGGTTGATCTTGCGCCCCTGCCACTCGAACGAGCTGAGCGCCGTCGAGATCGACATCTGGCGCGCGTGCTCGTCGGGATCGGAGTCCGACACGGTCGTGTGGTCGGGAACCGAGCCCAGACGCCCCGTCACCCCCGCCTCGAACAGCAGCGCCTCATGCAGCGCGGTCTTCCCCGACCCTCGATGTCCGACGAGGGCCACGTTGCGAATCCGATCCGCTGGGGTGTGCATGGGCTTCTCCTTCCGCTGGTGCGAGCACCATACCGCCGCGCCCCCGCCAGCGCCAGTGCGTTTCGACACTCGTCAGCGGCGCACCGATCCACGCACGCTGCTGGAGCTGTTCCGGTGGGCACATGTGCCCACCGGCGCCAAGCCGCATGCGGCTTGGCTGCGGACGGCGCATGCGCCGTCCGACCGGCAGCGCATGCGCTGCCGGAGGGGCCGCACATGTGCGGCCCCGTCGACTAATCGTCGAAGGACTCCTCCTGCATGCGCGACCTGAGGCGCAGCACGGCCTTGGTGTGCATCTGCGAGACGCGCGACTCGGTCACGCCGAGCACCTCGCCGATCTCGCGGAGGGTGAGGTTCTCGTAGTAGTACAGGGCGATGACGAGCTTCTCGCGCTCGGGCAACATGGCGATCGAGTCGGCGATGCGGTCCTTCAGGTCGCCCACGTCGAGCGCGCGCGCGGGGTCTGGCGCGCCGGGATCCTCGATCGTGTCCATCAGCGACACCTGGTCGCCGCTCGAGTCCGACACGCTCCACAGCTCGTCCAGGGCGACGATCGAGGAGTGCGAGATCGCCAGCAGCGACTCGTTCAGTTCGTCCACCGTGATGCCGAGCTCGTTCGCGAGCTCCTGGTCGGTCGGCGCGCGCTGCAGGGTGTGCTCCAGCTTCGCGTTCGCGCGCTCGACTTCGCGCGCGCGGGCGCGCACGCTGCGCGGCACCCAGTCGAGCGAGCGCAGCTCGTCGATGATCGCGCCCTTGATGCGCATGATCGCGTACGTCTCGAACTTGATGTCCCGCGAGAGGTCGAAGCGCTCTATGGCACTGATCAAGCCAACCAGGCCGTAGGAGATCAGGTCGGCCTCCTCCACGTGCGGAGGCAGGCCCGCGGCGGTGCGCCCGGCGACGTACTTGACCAGCGGCGAGTACGCGACGACCAGCCGCTCGCGAACGCGAGCATCGCCTTCGGACTTATAGCGCCGCCACAGTTCTCGCAGCTCGATCGGTTTGACGTTCGTCTCCAGGGTTCCATCCTCCCCCTGTTTAGGCCCGAGGGTGACTGCGCGCATAAGCGCTTCGCAGCCGGGCGGACTCTACCCGAGTGTAAATCTGAGTGCTGGACACACTCGCGTGTCCCAGCAGCTCCTGGATGCTGCGCAGGTCCGCGCCGCCGTCCAGCAGGTGCGTCGCGAAGCTGTGACGCAGCGCGTGCGGCGAGGAGCCCTCGCCTACGCCCACGCGCGCCGTCCACATGCGCAGGCGCCGGCGCACGTCGCCCGTGCCCAGCGGCCGGCCCGTCTTGCTCAGGAACAGCGCGTCCGTCAGGCCCGTGCGCGCGGGCGTCGCCAGCGTCGCGCGGCCACGCTCCAGGTAGGCGCGCACGGCCGCCATCGCCGGCTCGCCCACCGGCACGAAGCGCGTCTTTCGCCCCTTGCCCTCCACGCGCAGCTGCTCGCCGTCGTAGTCCACGTCCGCGCTCCCCAGCGACACCAGCTCCTCCGCGCGCAGCCCGCACGAGTACGCCAGCTCGAACATCGCGCGATCGCGCAGCTCCAGCGGGCGCGCGCGGGGGCGGGCGGGATCGGGGGTAATGCCGTCCAGCAGGCCCGCCGCCTCGCGCGCGCTCAGCACGCGCGGCAGGTGCGAGCCGCGTCGCGGCGTCGACACCAGGTCCGCCGGGTTCTGGGAGATGTGCCCGTGCTCGCGCTGGCTCGCGAACAGCGCGCGCAGCGCCGCAAGCTTGCGCGCGGAAGTGCTCGGCGCGGCCCGCGTCTCGCTCGAGCGCCCGCGTTCGGAGAGATGCGCGATGTAGCGGCGCACCGCCTTCGAGTCGATCTCCTGCGGCGAGCGCCCGCGGTCGCTCGCCCAGCGCGCGAACTGGCCCACGTCCACCGCGTACGCGCGGCGCGTGCGCGGCGCCGCGTCACGCCTGCGCAGGTCCTCCTCCAGCAGCCCCGCCGCCCGCGCCCACGCGTCGTCCAGCCGCTCCCGCTCCCCGCCCGCCAGTCCCGCCTCCGTTTGGACGCTCATCGCCCGCATTACTTCGCCGCGCGCGATGCTCCGCCTGCCTCGCCGGCTGCCGGCGCTGGGCGCGCCTGGAGTACAGTCGGTGGATGAGCAGCGGCGCGAGCGTCAAGACCGCGACGCGGATCTCCGCCGGCGACGCCGCCGCGTACGGGCCCGTCGGGCGCTCGCCGTGGCTCGACGTCGACTGGCGCCAGCACCAGCGCTGGCTGGTGATCGACGGCCAGCCCGTCAACACGATCGAGCTCGGCGCCCAGCGAGAGGCCGAACGGGAGACCGCCAGCCAGCCGCTCGTGTTCGTGCACGGGCTCTCCGGCTGCTGGTCCAACTGGCTCGAGCAACTGCCCGTGCTCGCCGCCCAGCATCGCGTCATCACGCTCGACCTGCCCGGCTTCGGCTACTCGCCGATGCCCGCCCAGCGGATCTCCATCGCCGGCTACGCGCGGCTGCTCGACCGCCTGCTCGGCGAGCTCCGCATCGACGCCGCCGCCGTCGTCGGCAACTCGATGGGCGGCTTCATCGCCGCCGAGCTCGCCATCGCCTTCCCCCAGCGCGTCGAGCGCCTCGTGCTCATCTCCGCCGCCGGCGTCTCCACCACCAACCATCCCGGCACCACGCGCGCAGTGCCGGCGCTGACGCTGCTGAATCCCGCGCTCGCCGCCGGCGCCGCCTGGGTGGCCGGCAAATCCAGCGTGCTCGCCCGGCGCGCGCACCTGCGCGACGCGCTGCTGAACGTCGTCGTGCGCCACCCCAGCCGCCTGCCCGCCGCGCTCGCCGCCGAGCAGCTTCGCGGCGCCGGCAAGCCCGGCTTCCTGCAGGGGCTCGAGGCCATCCTGCACTACGACGTTCGCGAGCGCCTGCCCGAGATCGCCTGCCCGACGCTGATCGTGTGGGGCGACGGCGACCGCCTGATCCCCGTGCGCGACGCCGACGTGTTCGCCGAGCTGATCCCCGACTCGCGCAAGGTCATCTTCGAGGACACCGGGCACATGGCCATGCTCGAGCGCCCCGCCGCGTTCAACGCGCTGCTCGAGGACTTCCTCGCCGAGTAGCGGCGCCGGCACGCGCCGTGCGAGCGGCTCCCTAGCGGGTGATGGCGCCGTCGGCGGCGCTACCGACTAGCTTCGCGTACTTCTGGATCGCCACGTCCACATGCGGGTCCGCGCGCGGCGGCTGGCGGTAGGCGCTCACGCGCGCGGCGATCTCCTCGTCGGACAGCGCCACGTCGAGCCGGCGCGTGTCCGCGTCGATCGTCAGCTCGTCGCCGTCGGCGAGCGCCGCGATCGGGCCGCCGCGGACGGCCTCCGGGGCGACGTGGGCGACCATGAAGCCGCGCGTCGCGCCCGAGAAGCGCCCGTCGGTGATCAGCGCGACCTGTTCGCCCAGCCCCTCGCCGGTGATCGCCGCGGTCACCGACAGCATCTCGCGCATGCCCGGGCCACCCGCCGGCCCCTCGCCGCGGATCACCACCACGTCGCCCGCCTGGATCTGGTGGTCGAGCACGGCAGCCATCGCCGCCTCCTCGCCGTCGAACATGCGCGCGGGCCCGGAGTGTTTGCGCCGCTCGTGCCCGGAGAGCTTGACCACACAGCCGTCCGGCGCGACGTTGCCGCGCAGGATCGCGAAGCCACCCGTCGGTTTGATCGGGTCCGACAGCGGTCGCACGACCCGCTGGCCAGCCGTCTCGCTCGCCTCCGCCGCGTGCTCGCCGATCGTCCTGCCGGTGACCGTGCGCGCGTCCGCGTTGAGGATGCCCGCCTCCTTTAGCCGCGCGAGCACCAGCGGCACGCCGCCCGCTTCGTACAGCTCCGTCGCCACGTACTGCCCGCCCGGCTGCAGGTCGCACAGGAGCGGCGTGCGCTCGGAGATCGCCTCGAACTCGTCCAGCTCCAGCGGCACGCCCGTTTCCTTGGCGACCGCCATCAGGTGCAGCACGCCGTTGGTCGAGCCGCCGCTCGTGGCGACCGCCGCGATCGCGTTCTCGAGCGCCGGCTTGGTGATCACGTCGCTCGGGCGCTGGCCCCTGCGCAGCACGTCCATCACCAGTTCGCCGGCCTGCACCGCCACCTCCAGCTTGCGCCCGTCCTCGGCGGGCACCATCGAGGAGCCCGCCGGCGAGATCCCCAGCGCCTCGAACGCCATCGCCATCGTGTTCGCCGTGAACTGCCCGCCGCACGCGCCCGCGCCCGGTGAGGCCACTTCCTCCAGTTCGTGCAGTTCCTGCTCGGTGATCTTCCCCGACGCGAACTCGCCGACCGCCTCGAACACCTGCTGGATCGTCACCTCCGCGCCCTTCCAGTGGCCCGGCTTGATCGAGCCGCCGTACAACATCAGGCCCGGTATGTCCAAGCGCGCGAGCGCCATCACCGTCCCCGGGATCGTCTTGTCGCAGCCGGAGATCGTCACCAGCGCGTCGAACTGGTGGGCGCTGGCGACGAGCTCGATCGAGTCCGCGATCAGCTCGCGCGAGACCAGCGACGCGCGCATGCCCGACGTGCCCATCGTGATCCCGTCGGAGATCGCGATCGTGTTCAGCTCCATCGGCGTGCCGCCCGCCGCGCGGATGCCCTCCTTGACCTTCGCCGCGAGCACGCGGTTGTTGAAGTTGCACGGCATCGTCTCGATCCACGAGTGCGCGACGCCGACGATCGGCTTGGCGAGGTCCTCCTTCGAGTAGCCGATCCCGTGCAGGTACGCGCGCGCGGCGGCGCGCTCGGGCCCCTCGGTGAGGGTGCGGCTGCGGTGCCTGACGTCGAAGTCGCTCGAAGTGCTCACGCGGCGCGCACGTTATCGCGCGGGCGCGGGACCGGCTGGCCGGCTGGGTCCTTGGAGGACTCCAGCTCCCAGCGCGCCAGGCGCACGAGGTCGCGGCGGACGCGGTCCGGATCGACCTGGCGGCCCGGCAGGTGCATGTTCGCCGCGCCCACCAGCCGCCGCTCGTCGGCGGTCAGCGCCATCCACTTCGCCAGCACGTCATCGGAGTCCGGCAGGCGCGAGCTGCCATACGGCTTTGAGTGGTCGGGAAACGCCACGCAGTACTCGTTCAACAGCTCGCCCGTCTCCGGCACGTACGCCACGATCGGCTTGTGGGGGTAGATCAGGTACGCGTACGCGGCGTCCGCGCCGCGACCGCCGTCGCCGAGCCCGCCCCACACGCGCAGGAACCCCAGATCGCGATACATCGCCCACTCCCGCTCGGAGACGCATGAGCGCAACAGCGCACGCGCGCGCTGCTCCGCGCGCCGCTCGCGCCCGGGGTCATAGCCCGCGGGCGCGCTCGCGCGCCGGCCCGCCGCCCACAGCTCGACGCCGCGCGCGAGCCCGCGTTTGAGCGTCGGACGCGCGAGCTCCCACAGCAGCACGACGAGCACGACCGCCGCGGTGCCCAGCGCGAGTCCCACGGCCGGCTAGCGCGACACCGCGGGCGCGCCGCCGGCGGCCCGCGGGAAGAAGATCACGCGCTCGGCGTCCCGAGGCACCTCGGCGAAGCTCTTCACGAGCTCCGCCTCGCGGCGGCCGCCGGGCGCCTGGGTCGGCACCGCCGCCCACATCCCCGCGTCCAGCTCGCGCCGGAACGCCTCGATCAGCTCCCGCTCCTGCTCCGGCACCGCCACGTCGCCCTCGGCAAGGACGATCTCGCCATGACCGGGCTTCATACGCAGCAGCTTCATCGTCACCCGATTATGTCAAACGGGCGGGCGTTCATCGCCGATGCACGCGCTCAGCGCGGCGCGCATCCGCGCGAGCCCGAGGACGTCGACCGGCCCCGCCCCCGCGCCCACGTCGCGCAGGCCGCCCGCCACCGCCGCCCCCGCCAGCCGGCGGGCGATGCGCGCCGCCTCGATCGGCGGTCGGCCGAGCGCCAGCTGCGCGGCCAGCACCGACGAGTGCGTGCAGCCCGAGCCGTGCGCCGCGCCGTCCGCGTGGCGCACGCCCTCGATCTCCACCGCCGCGCCGCCACCCTCGGAGTCCACGAACAGGTCGACCGCGCGCTCGCGATGCCCGCCCGTGAGCACCACGATGCGCGGGCCCAGCGCCAGCACCGCTCTCGCCAGCGCCTCCGCTTCGGAGTCCTCCTCGCCTGGCGCCTGCCGGCGATCCGCCGCCTGCCGCCAATCCGCGGGCTCCGGCGCGAGGCCGGCGAGCGCGCGCGCCTCCGGCAGGTTCGGCGTCAGCACGCTCGCCCGCGGCAGGATCTCCTCGATGAGCGCGCGCTGGGCGTCCTGGGCGAGCAGTCGCGCGCCCGACTCGGCGACCATCACCGGGTCGACGACCACGGGCGTGCCCGCGGGCAGCTCGTCGAGCGCCGCCGCCACCGCCAGCGTGACCTCCGCCGTGCCGAGCATCCCCACCTTGACCGCGTCGACGCCGATGTCGCCGATGACCGCGCGCACCTGCGCGAGCACGATCTCCGGCGGCACTTGGTGGATCGCGCTGACGCCGAGCGTGTTCTGGGCGGTGACCGCGGTGATCGCGCACGTGCCGTGCACGCCGCAGCGCGCGAACGCCTTCAGGTCCGCCTGGATGCCCGCGCCGCCGCCGGAGTCCGAGCCGGCGATCGTCAGGACCGTCGCTGTCACCGCGCCCGCCGCACGCCTACGCGAGTCGGGCCCGCACGACCATCACGCGCGCAGCTCGCGCGGGACGCGGATCGAGTAGATCCCCACGGCGGTCACCAGCAGGCGGTCGTCCTCGTGACGCACCTCGGATTTCATGATGCCGACGGTCCGGTTGCGCCGGTCGAGCATCGTCCTGCACACGATCTCCCCATCCGTCGCCGTCTGGATGTAGTTGATCGAGATCGAGATCGTCGCGATGCGCTCGTCCGGGGTCGTCTGCGCCCACAGCGTCGAGCCCATGCAGTAGTCGACCATCGCGTACGTCGCCACGCCCGACAGCAGCCCGCCGCGGTTGATCAGCTCCGGGCGGATCCGCATGCGAACGGTCTGCGGATCATCCCAGCGCAGGCCCATGAAGCTGCTGACGCCGTCCAGCGAGCGCGGCCCGTCGTGCTGGGAGCTCTCCCCCGCGGCGCCGTCGGCGTTACGATCCCGCTCGCGCTGGAGCGCCGCCTCGCTGGAGCTGGCCGGGTCGTCTGGCATCGCACGCAGGCTACGCGAGCGGGGCCGCTCGTGCACCGTCCGCGCGGGCCGGGACGGCTGGGTCTTGACGTTGTCAATATTTTCGATATATTTAGTGGACAATGTCCGAACACACGCTCACCGATCCGGTTGTCCCGACGTCCCCAGGGCCCCGGAGTCGCGTCGAATCGACGGCGGCGGGCGTGAACGGGCGATGTCGACGTACCTGACGTTCCGTCTCATACCTCCTGTCCGGGGAGGGCACGGTGCCCTCCCCGGACGAATTTCCCGACGCGCCGGCCCGCCCCGCCGGCGTGTCCCTTCGCCGCGACCGCCGACCACCCCGACACAGGAGATCCCATGCCCAGGATCATCGTCACAACCGACCCCGTCTCATCCGAGCTGAACGACGAGAGCCCCGTGCTGCTCGACGAGCACGTGCACTCCGTGCACCTCAGCACCGACCACGCCGCCGCGCAGCTGATCGAGCGGCTCGCGTGGGCGGTCGGCGACGCCGAGAACGCCGAGCGGGCGCGCTCCGAGCGCAGCGCGTGGCAGCGACGCTCGACGCGCCGCCGCGGGTCTGCGACACGTTCGCCCGCGCGCAGTGCAGTCAGCGCGTAGCGCTCGCGGGACACAAAGCTGACACAGCTCGGGCGCTGAATCGGCACATAGCGCACCCGCGCGTCACATTTGCGGGCCTAGCGTGCCGGTCGTGCCCACTCGGCAGCCCACCCCGCCACGCGCGACCCGCCCGCACAGCAGCGAGCACGGCGTCGACGCGCGCCGCACGATCGGGCGCCTGGGCGAGGATCTCGCCGCGGAGCACCTCACGCGGCTCGGCTTCTCGACGCTCGCGCGCAACGTGCGCACCCGTCACGGCGAGATCGACCTGATCGTGTTCGACGGGAAGGTGCTGGCTTTCGTCGAGGTCAAGACTCGAGCGGCAGGATTCGGCGGGCGGCCGATCCGCCCCGACCAGGAGCCGCTGCCATGGCTGCGCCCGCGCCAGCGCGCACGCCTGCGACGGCTCGCACGCGCGTGGCTGAGCGACGAGCGTCACGAGCGCCCGCGCGCCAGGACGATCCGCTTCGACGCGGTGGGCGTGATCGTCGACGAGCGCGGTCGGCTGCTGCGCCTCGACCACGTCGAGGCGGCGTTTTAGGACCTACAACGCGAGCTGCTGGTAGGCGAGCGACTGGAAGGACATCCGGTGCAGCGGCGATACGCCCTGGCGGAGGATCGCGTCGCGATGGGACGGCGTGGAGTAGCCGACGTGCTCGGCGAAGTGCCATCCGGGATGCTGCTCGTCGGCCAAGCGCATGAATCGGTCGCGGGTGACCTTGGCGACGATCGACGCGGCGGCGATCGCGGCGCTGGTGGCGTCGCCGTCGACGATCGCCCGCTGGGGGTGCTCGAACTCTGCGACGGAGAAGCCGTCGAGCAGGCACAGCACCTCTCCGCGGACGTCGGCGGTGACGCCACGGACGGCGTCGCGCAGGGCGGCGAGGTTCGTCTTGTGCAGCCCGCGCGCGTCGATCCCGCGCACGCAGCGCGACACCACGACGACCCTGGCGGCGCTGCGCATGACCAGCGGGTAGAGCTGCTCGCGCGCCTCGGCGCTGTGCTGCTTGGAGTCGTTGAGCGCGCCGAGCGCGCGCAGCTCGCGCGTGGTGAGCTTCTCGTAGTCGAACAGCACGCCGGCCGCCACGAGCGGTCCGGCGAGGCAGCCGCGCCCGGCCTCGTCCGCTCCGGCAACCAGCCGGTAGCCGAGACGGCGGTCGAAGGCGAACAGGCGCCTGCCGCTGCCGGCGCGCCGCGCGCGGCGCCTGGCTCGCGCGGAAGAGCCCGCGCCCGGTTTCGAGGAGCCCGTCACGCCGTCCCCGTAGGCGCCGATCTCGCTAGAAGATGCCGATGCGGTCGGGTGGCCAGTAGGTGGCGAATGCCTGTCCGATGACCCATCCGGTGGGGACGGGTCCCCAGAACCTGCTGTCGTCGGATTCGCCACGGTTGTCCCCCATCATGAACCAGTGACCGGCGGGAATCTTGATGGGGTCCGGAAAGTTGCACTCGGGGCTCGCGCCGCATTCGCGGATGTAGGAGTCCTGCTCGCGCGCGAAGGTGCTCTTGCCGGCGGCCTTGCGATAGACGTGGCCTTCCTTGATGTAGATTTCATCGCCCGGGCCGGCGATGACCCGCTTGATGAAGTTCACGCTCGAGTCCTGCTTCGGCACCGGTTCCGAGCACGCGGCGGCGCCCAGCTTGATGACATGCGGCGCGGGACCGCACTCCTCCTGCTCGGCGCCTTCGGGCGGGTGGAAGACGGCGATCTCGCCGACATGCGGTTCGCTGAAGTCCGTGCCGATGCGGTCGACGAGCACGCGCTGGCCGACCGACAGCGTCGGCTCCATCGAGCCGCTGGGAATCCGATAGGGCTTGACGATGAACGCCTGGATGCCGAGCGCCAGGCCGAGCGCGACGGCGACGATCACGACCAGCTCGACGATCGAGCTGACGGTCGATTTGGGGCGCTTCTTGGCCGTCTTCGCGCCGGGGCTCACGCCGTCGAATCGCCGGCGGCAACGCCTCCGTCGGCGTCTGCGGCCTCGGAGGAGGAATCGGTGGCGTCCGCCGTCCCGGCGGAATCCTCGGGGGCCGCCTCGCCCTCCGGCGCTGCGTCGGCGACAGGCTCGGCGCTCGCCTCGCTCGCGTCCGCCTGTTCCTGACTACCGCCCTCGACAGCTTCTCCGCCGTCCTGCTGGCCGAGCTCCGACCCGGCGGCGACGCCCTCGGCGACCGCCTCCTCCGCGGTCATGCCCTCCGCGTCGGTCGCCCCGGCGGACTCGACGCTCTGCGGATCGACCAGCAGCCCCGGCTCGACCGCCTGCTCGGGGCCCGTGTAGCGGCGCTCGCGCACACGCGCGCGCTTGCCGACCCGGTCGCGCAGGTAGTACAGCTTCGCGCGCCGCACGTCGCCGCGCGCGGCGAGCTCGATCCGCTCGATCTTCGGCGAGTGCAGCGGGAACATGCGCTCGACGCCGACGCCGAAGGACTGCTTGCGCACCGTGAACGTCTCGCGCACGCCGTGACCCTGGCGCTTGATCACAACGCCCTCGAACACCTGGACGCGGCTGCGCGCGCCCTCGATCACCTGGAAGTGAACCTTGACGCGGTCGCCCGGCGCGAAGTCGGGGACGCGGCGCAACTGCGCGCGCTCGATGGATGCGATGACGCTGCTCATGACAATAAGGGGAGGTGGCGCCTCTAGGAAGACTGCGGACTAGCCCGAGCACAGGATCTCGGCCGGCGCGAGGAGCAATGGTAGCGGACAGTCCGCCAACGTCGCTGCACCGGGTGGCGAGGGCCGCTCAGCGGTCCCCGCCCGCGGAGGAGGCCGCGCCCCGTTCGCGACTGCGCTCGCGCCGCCAGCGCTCGATCTGCTCGTGGTGTCCGGACAGCAGCACCTCGGGCACGCGCCAGCCGCGATACTCCGCCGGGCGGGTGTAGTGCGGATACTCGGGGTTGCCCTCCAGTGCGGCGCTGAAGGACTCCTCGGCCGCCGAGCGCTCGTGGCCGAGCGCCCCCGGGAGCTTGCGCAGCACGGCGTCGCACACGACCATCGCCGCCAGCTCGCCGCCGCTGAGCACGTAGCGGCCGATCGAGACGACATCGCCCGCGAAATGCTCGAGGATGCGCTCGTCGAAGCCCTCGTAGCGGCCGCACAGCAGCGTCAGCTCCGGCTCGCCGGCGAGCTCCTCCACGAGATGCTCGTCGAGCAGCCTGCCGCCCGGCGCCAGCGCGATCACGCGACGCCGGTGGCGCAGCTGCACGGGATCGACGCCGTAGCGACCGTGCAGCGCGTGGTCGAGCACGTCCACGCGCAGCACCATCCCCGCGCCGCCGCCGAACGGCGTGTCGTCCACCTGGCCGCCGCTCAGCGGCGTGTAATCGCGCGGGTTCACGCACTGCAGATGCGAGCCGGCCGCGAGCACGTTGGCCACGTGGCGCTGGGAGGCGAACCACTCGAACCACTCGGGGAACAGCGTGAACACGTCGATGTTCACGCGCCCGGGCCTCCCCCGCGCTCGCCGCGGCCGGCGAGGCCCAGGAACTCGAGGTTGACCTCGATGCGCCTCTGCGCCGGCGCCACCCCGCGGACAGCGTCTTTGACCATCGGCACGAGCAGCGGCTCGCCGCCGCCCACCGGTCGCACCTCCAGCGCCTCGCACGACGGCAGCTCGATCAGCCTGCTGACGGTCCCGAGAAGCTCCTCCCCGTCAACGACCTCACAACCCTCCAATTCGTGCGCCCACCACTCATCGTCGCCGAGCGTCGGGGCGTCGCCGCCGTCGACGAGGAGATCGGCGCCGCGCAGCGCCTCCGCCGCAAGGCGGTCCTCGACGCCCTCGACACGCAGGATCGGACGCTGCTCGGTCCCCGCGCGGCGCGCGATCGCCGTGCTGCGACCCGCGACCGTCACGGCCACGCCGACGCTGAGCAGCCTTGGGCGCGGACGCGTGACGTAGAAGCTCCCGTCCAACCCGTGCGCACGTCCGACGCGCCCCGCCACCAGAGCGCCGGGCGCGGCGGCCGGCGGCGTCTGCGCGGGTGTCTCCGGCTCGTCCGCTTGACCTGTCAATCGACGATGTCGACGAGCACGTGGCAGTCCTCGCCAGCCGCCGCGGCTTTGACGACCGTGCGCAGCGCGTGCGCCGTGCGTCCGCCCCGGCCGATCACCCTGCCGTAGTCGTCCGGCGCCACGCACAGCTCGAGCACGATCGTGCCGTCGTCCTCCTCGAACTGCTCGACCGCCACCGACTCGGGATCGTCGACAAGGCCTTCGGCGAGGTACTCCAGCAGCCGCCTGGGTTTCTCGGTGGCCATCTCTACCACTCTACGCGTCTAGGACCGCGCTGGGCAAGCGAGGCAAGGAGATCGAAGCCCACCCACCCTGCGTGGCGTACTGCGTACGCGAGCGACCGAGGACGCAGCATCGCGCAGCTCAGCGCGGTCCTAGCTGGTCCGGGTGTCGATGCCCTGGATACGCAGCAGCTTGCGGACGGTGTCCGACGGCTGGGCGCCGCGTGCCAGCCAGCTGCGCGCGCGGTCCTCGTCGATCACGATCGTCGACGGGTCCGTCTGCGCGTTGTAGTGGCCGATCGTCTCGATCACGCGGCCGTCGCGCGGCGAGCGCTGGTCGGCGACGACGACGCGCCACATCGGGTCCTTCTTGCCGCCCACTCGCGTGAGCCTCAGCCTTACCGACACATTTTCCTCTCTTGATGGGTCCAGATTGCCAGCGATGGACATCGCCGTGTTGCCCATGGAAGCAGAGAGCTTAGACGGTGTGCGCGTCCGAGGCCGAGCGGATGCGGTCCGCAGACGGGAAATCCGCGCCCCTTTGTGCTTGCACGCTCACGAGCGATTCACCGCGCTCGGCCTCGACCGGCTCGATGAAGACAGCCCGCGGGAGCTACCCGCTCACCGGCTCTCGGTCGCGCTGATGCGCTCGCGCAGCCATGCCACCGTCTCCTCGATGCCCTTACTTGATGCTCACTTCGCGAGGCGCTCGAGCAACTCGCGATCCTCCTCGATGATCCGTCGCAGGCGTAGCTTGAACTCGGGATCGCCGCGTCGCCGTTCGACGGCTTCCTTGAGTGCCTGCTTCACGGTCTCGTTCAGGCTCTTGCCTTCGGCCCGAGCCAGCGCCTCCGTGTCAGCCGCGAGCTCATGATCGAGACGTACCGTCAAGTTCTTAGCCATAGTCTCATGGTAGCATGACACCGTAGCCACCCGCGACCAGGGCGACTACTGGGGTGCCTCGGAACTAGTCCGCACACCATTCCCGCTCGGAGCGGCCGCATCGGTGGGCATTGGCTTCGGTGCAGCCATCGGCCCTTTGTCCGCTTGGAGTCTTCGCCGGACACGACCCGCATGCTGCGCACTGGCACATACCGTCGCACGACGAGGGCTCCCGGACGAGGCTAAGCAGGCATTGCCGCTGCGCCGGGTCTGGATGCCGGACCGGCCAAGCGCAGAAGCCTGACGCCTCCCCGTCCTGGTCACCGCTGCCTTAGATCTTGACCTCAGCGCGCGCCGCGCATCAGCGCGCCGATGTCGGGCATCTTGCCGCGCCCGACCTGGCGCATCACCTTGCGCATCTGGCCGAACTGCTTGACCAGCCTGTTGACCTGCTGCACGTTGGTGCCCGAGCCGCGCGCGATGCGCAGCCTGCGCGACCCCTTGATCAGCTCCGGCTTGCGCCGCTCATCGGGGGTCATCGAGAGGATGATCGCCTGGATCCGGTCGAGCTCGCGTTCGTCGACCTTCATGTTTTTGAGCTGATACCCGCCCGCCCCGGCGAGCCCAGGGATCATCCCGAGGATGCTCGTCAGCGGCCCCATTTTGCGCACCATCTTGAGCTGGTCGAGGAAGTCGTCCAGGCCGAACTCGTTGCGGCGCAGCTTGCGCTCGAGCGCGCGCGCGTCGTCTTCGTCGAACTGGCGCTCGGCGGTTTCGATCAGGCTGAGCACGTCGCCCATGCCGAGGATGCGCTGCGCGACGCGGTCGGGGTGGAAGCGCTCGAACTGCTCGAGCTTCTCGCCGGTGGAGGCGAACAGGATCGGCTTGCCGGTGACGGCCTTCACCGACAGCGCCGCGCCACCGCGCGCGTCACCGTCGAGCTTGCTCATCACGACGCCGTCGAACTGCACCGCCTCGGCGAAGCTCTCCGCGACGTTGACGGCGTCCTGGCCGGTCATCGCGTCGACGACGAGCAGCACGTCATCGGGTTTGACGGCGTCGCGAATCCGCACCAGCTCGGCCATCAGCTGCTCGTCCACGTGCAGGCGCCCGCTGGTGTCCACGATCAGCACGTCCTTGCCCTCCTGGCGGGCGCGCTCGAGCGCCCACGAGGCGATCTCCACGGGGTCCTTTTCGGTTCCCTGCTCGTAGACAGCCGCGCCCGCCTGCGCGCCGACCTTCACGAGCTGCTCAACCGCCGCCGGGCGATAGACGTCGCACGCCGCCACCGCGACCGTCGAGGAGTGCTCCTCGCGCAGGTAGCGGGCGAGCTTCGCCGTGGCAGTCGTCTTGCCCGAGCCCTGAAGCCCCGCCATCAGGATCACCGTCGGCGGGCGCGAGGAGAACCGCAGCGCCGCCTGCTCCTCATCCGGGCCGCCGCCCATCAATGTCGTCAGCTCTTCGGCGACGATCTTCACGACCTGGTTGCCCGGGTTCAGCCCGCCGATCACGTCCGCCCCCAGACAGCGCTCCTTCAGATGCGCGGTGAACTGCCTGACCACCTTGAAGTTCACGTCCGCCTCCAGCAGCGCCAGGCGGATCTCACGCATCGCCGCGTCGACGTCCTGCTCGGTCAGCGTCCCGCGCTGGCGCACGTCGGCGAGCGTTCCCTGGAGCTTCTCTGCGAGGGAGTCGAACATCGGGCTTGATTCTCGCAGCCGCCGCGCTCAGCTCACGGCACGGCGGCGCGGGCGAGTCGCGTTGTCGCTAACCCTCGTGCCCGGCCGGCGGCGCGGGCGGGCGCACGCGCGGCGTGGGAGGTGCTCCGTCCAGGCGACCCTTCAGCGCCTCGCCGATGCCGCCGAACGCCTCCGCGAACTCGGAGGGCACCACGAACACCTTGTTCGAGTCGCCTTCGGCGAGCTGCGGGAGCATCTGCAGGTATTCGTAGCTGAGCAGCGCGCGGTCCGGTTTGCCCTCGTGGATCGCTTTGAAGACGGTGTCGATCGCCTTCGCTTCGCCCTCAGCGCGCAGGATCGCCGCCTGGCGCTCGCCCTCGGCGGTCAGCACCGCGGCCTGCTTGGCGCCCTCTGCGGTGAGGATCTGTGACTGCTTCTCGCCTTCCGCGGTCAGGATCGCCGCGCGACGGTCGCGCTCGGCGCGCATCTGCTTCTCCATCGCCGTCTTGATGTCCGGCGGCGGGTCGACCGACTTGATCTCGACGCGGTTGATCCTGATCCCCCACTTGCCGGTCGCCTCGTCGAGCACCGTGCGCAGCTCCGCGTTGACGTTCTCGCGCGAGGTCAGCGTCGCCTCCAGCGTCAGGCCACCGATCACGTTGCGCAGCGTCGTCACCGTCAGCTGCTCGATCGCCTGCAGCGGGTTGGCGATCTCATACGTCGCCGAGCGCGGGTCGGTGATCGTGAAGTACAGGACCGTCTCGATCCCCACCACGACGTTGTCCTCGGTGATCACCGACTGCGGCGAGAAGTTGACCACCTGCTCGCGCAGGTCCACCAGCGGGCGCACGCGATCGATGAACGGCGTGACGATCGTCAGGCCGGGCTCGAGCGTGCGGCTATAGCGGCCGAGCCGCTCCACCACGCCCGCGCGCGCCTGCGGGATGACGCGAATCGTGCGCGCGGCCACCACCAGGGCGAACAGCACGATCACGATGACGACGATGAGAACGGCCATGAGTTCCTTTCAGTGCATGACGAGCGCCGTGGCGCCCCTTATCTCGACCACCTCGACGCGCTCACCCGCGTCGATCACCTCGTCTTCGTCGTAGCTGCGGGCGGTCCACACCTCGCCGTTGTCGATCTTCACGCAGCCGACGCCCTCGTCGTTGGCGATCCGCTCCAGCACCATCGCGCGATGGCCGACCAGCGCTGCCGCGCCGGTTCGGATCGCCGGCGGCAGGCGGCGGTGGCGGCGCGCGACCGGGCGCAGCCCTCCGAACGCGAGCGCCGAGGCGAGCACGAACACGAGCACGACCAGCGGCAGGCCGACGCCGAGCACGCTCACCACCGCCGCGAGTCCGGCGCCGACCGCGAACGGCAGCAGATACAGCCCGCCGGTGTGCATCTCGCCGATGCCCAGAATGCAGGCTGCAACAACCCACAGGATCCAATCCATTCCTTCAGATTACCCCTCCCGGCCGCGGGCGCTGCCGATCGGCCAGCCGATCACTCCTGCGCGATCAGCGCGCGGGCGAACTCCTCCGGGTCGAACGGGCGCAGGTCCTCGACCGTCTCGCCCACGCCGATCAGCTTCACCGGCAGGCCGAGCTCACGCGCGATCGCAAGCGCGATGCCCCCGCGCGCCGTGCCGTCGAGCTTCGTCAACACCACACCGCTCACCGCGGCCGTCTCGGCGAACATCCGCGCCTGGCGCAGCCCGTTCTGGCCGGTCGTCGCGTCGAGCGTGAGCAGCGTCTCGTGCGGCGCGCCCTCGAGCTGCCTGGCGATCACGCGCCGTACCTTCGCCAGCTCGCCCATCAGGTCGTCCTGGGTGTGCAGCCGCCCGGCCGTGTCGACGATCACCACGTCGATGCCCCGCCCGCGCGCCTGTGCGATCGCGTCGAACGCCACCGCGCCGGGATCCGAGCCGGGGGCTCCAGTCACGATCTCGCAGCCCGCCCGCTCGGCCCAGCCCTCGAGCTGCTCGCCGGCCGCCGCCCTGAAGGTGTCCGCGCCGGCCAGCAGCACGCTGCGCCCGAGCTCCTTGCGCAGATGCCACGCGAGCTTGCCGATCGTCGTCGTCTTGCCCGTGCCGTTGACGCCCACCGCCATGATCACCGTCGGCTGCGGGCGGATGTCGATCCGCGGCTCGCCGACCTTGGCGGTATCGGCCAGCAGCTCGATCAGCCGCTCGCTGAGCGCCTCGCCGCCCTCGAGCTTCCCCGTCGATGCCTCCTCCTCCAGCGTCTGCACGACCGACGCTGTCGTGCTCGCGCCGACGTCGGCCATGATCAGCGCCTCCTCAAGCCGTTCCCACGTCTGCTCGTCGAGCACGCCGAACAGCGTCGCCTGGATCTCCGAGCCGAGCGCCTGGCGGGTCTTGGCCATGCTCTCGCGCAGGCGGCGAAACAGCCCGCCGCGCCCACGCTTGCCGCCCGCCTGCTCGACCCCCTCCGCGGGCTCGGCGCGATCGTCCTCGCCGGTGATGAACAGTTCGTTCCAGTCGCGAGCCACGGGGCGCGCGACGATAGCAGCGGCCATCGGGCGACAGGCCCGCAGACGGCCTGTCGCTCAGGCGACCTCGGCCACCTCGGCTATCTCGGCGCCCTGCGGCGGCTCGCCTTCCTCGGACGGCAGGCGTCGCGAGAGCACCTTGGAGACCCCGTTGTGGCCCATCGACACGCCGTACAGCCAGTCGGCCGCCTCCATCGTGCGCTTCTGATGGGTGATCACGATGAACTGCGCGCGGCCCGAGTAGCGCCGCAGCAGCGTCAGGAAGCGTTCGAGGTTGAGATCGTCAAGCGCCGCCTCGACCTCATCGAGGATGTAGAACGGGCACGGGCGCGCGAGGAACACGGCGAACAGAAACGCGAGCGCCGTCATCGACTTCTCCCCGCCCGACAGCAGCGTCAGGCGCTTGGTCGACTTGCCCGCCGGCGTGATCTCGATCTCAACGCCCGGCAGCTGCTCCTCCTCCGCGCCTCGCAGCTCCGCTTCGCTCTCCGCCTCCGCGGCGGCCTCGATCGCGTCGCCGTCCTCGGCCTCGCCCTGCGGCAGCGGCTGGCCGCCCAGCACCGGCCGGGGCGCCTGTTCGTCCTGGACGAGCCGCAGGCGCCCGCTGCCGCCCGGAAACACGTCCCCGACGAGCTGCTCGAAGTTGCTCGCGGCCGCGTTGAACGTCTCCTCGAAGGTCTCCTGGATCTGGCGGTCGGTTTCGCGGATCACCGAGCGCAGCTCGCGCAGCGCCGTCTCCAGGTCGTTGCGCTGGCGCTCGAGCTCCTCGACGTGCGCCAGCGCCTCCGTGTACTCCTCCTGCGCGAGCGGGTTGACGGGACCTAGCTGCTCGCGCCGGCGCGTCAGCCGCTCCACCCGTGTCCGCAGCGCCTGCGCGTCCTCCTCGGCTAGCGGCTCGGCCTCGGCGGCGTCCTGCTCCTGCTCGGCCTCGGTGACGTCATGCGCCTGCTCCTGCTCGACCCCAGCGGCGTGCGGCTGCTGTGCGCCCTCGCCGTCTCCCTGGCTCTGCAGGCCCAGGCGCTCAGCCACGCTGCGCAGCTCCAGCTCGGCCTCGCCCGCCCGGTCGCGCAGACGCTGCGCGGCGACCTCGGCGTCGGTGACCGCCTCGCCGCAGACGCGCAGCGCCGCCTGGATCTCGGCCTCCTCGGCGGCGCACGCGCGTAGCGCGGCGGCCATCTCCTCGCCGGCCTGCCGGTCGGCGGCAAGCTCCTGCTCGAGCTGCGACACGCGCTCGGCAACTGAAGCGGCCGCGCTCCGCAGCGTCGCCGCCAGCCGCTCGGCTCGCGGCGCAAGCGCGGTATCGAGGGCGTGCTGGGAGCGCAGCCGCTCGAGCCTGCTGAGCCGTTCGATCCGCTCGCGCTCGCGTCGCTCGCCCTGGCGGCGCTCGGCCGCGAGCTCGCCCTCCAGCTCCGCCTGGCGGACCGCCAGCGCCCCCTGCGCGGGCGCCGCGCGACGCTGCTCGACCAGCCACTCCGTCCGCCGCCGCGCCTCGGCCGCCTCCGCATGCCCTCGCTCGGCCTCGCGCAGCGCGCCGTCGGCGCCGACGCGGGTCGCGTCGGCCGCGCGTAGCTCCTCGATCGCCTGCTCGCACGCCTGCCGAGCCGCGTGCTCGGCCTGCGCCGCGCGCTCGGAGGACTCGACCAGCCGGTCGCGTTCGTTGCGGCGCGCCAGCACCCGCTCGCTGCCGCCCTCGCTCAGCTGGCGCACCTCGCCCCAGGAGGCGAACCACACGCGCCCCTGACGCGTCGCGGCGATGCCCGTGAAGCTCTTCGGCAGATCCTCCAGGCGCTCGACAACCCACGCGTCCGCCAGCAACCGCTCGGCCAGCTCGAGCACCGCCGGCGGCCCGCTGAGCAGCTCGAGCAGCCGGCGCGCGCCGGGCGCCGGCGCGGGGCGGGCGCCAGCTGGCGCCCGCGCGTCCGTCGCGGCCCTACCGGAGTCGAGGTCCGCGAGCAGCGCCGTGCCACCGTCGGGACCAGCCCGATCCAGCAGCGCCTCGGCGCCCGGGATGTCCTCTACCAGCGCCGCGTCGAGGCGACCGCCAAGGGCCGCCGCCAGCGCGAGCTCGTAGCCGTCCTGGACGCGCAGCTCCTCGCTGAGCGCCTTCGGGGACTCCGCGTGGTCGGCGGCGAACCCCGCGTGGCCGCGCAGGAACTGGTTCGCGGCGGCGAGCTCGGCGCCGACGCGCGCGGACTCGCGCCGCGTGTCCTGCACGACGCGCTCGGCGTCGGTCAGGCGCTCACGCGCGCGCTCGGCCTGCTCGTCCGCGCGAGCGCGCCGCTCGCGTGCGTCGGCCACCCGCGCCGCCGCCTGCTCTACGAGCTCCAGCTGCTGCTCGTAGGTGGCCTGCAGCTCGGCGATCTCGCGCTCGATCGCCTGCTCGCGGCTCGCCTGGATCTCCGCCAGCTCGGCCTCCAGCGCCGCGATGCGGCTCTCGCTGACCGCCGTCTCCGCCTCGCCATCCTCGCCACCCGGCGGGTGCTCGCTCGTGAGCCCCGCCAGCTCCAGCTCGACGCGCTCGATCCTGCGGGCGAGCGCCTGAGCGCTCGAGCCGACCTGCTCGCCGCGCAGCTCCAGCCGCTCGTGCGCGGAGCGGGAGTCGTACAGCAGCCGGGAAAGGGAGTCATGGCGCTCGGCGCGCTCTGCCAGCGCACGCTCGGCCTCGCCGCGGCGAGCGACCGTCTCCTGCAGCCGGCGCTCGATCTGTCCGAGCGCCGCGCGCGCCTGCCCGACCTGCGCCTCGGCGCCGGAGAGCTCCACGCGGCAAGCGCGGCAGTCCTCGCGCGCGAGCTCCCAGCGCGCCTGCAGGATCTGACGCTCGAGGCGTTCGTGCAGCTCCGCCGCTTCGGCCTGGCGCTTGAGCGGGCGCAGGCGGCTGCGCGCCTCGCGCTCGACGTCAAGCGCGCGGTCGAGGTTCTCCTGCGTGCGTTCGAGCTTCAGCTGCGCGCGCCGGCGGCGCTTGCGGTGCTTGCCCAGTCCTGCCGCCTCCTCGATCAGCAGCCGGCGATCGCGCGGCTTGGAGGTCACGATCGCGTCCACCCGCCCCTGCGAGATGACCGAGTGCGTCTCCTTGCCGAGGCCCGTGTCGGAGAGCACCTCGATCACGTCCGTCAGTCGGCAGCGAGCGCCGTTGAGGCGGTAGGAGCCCTCGCCGTTGCGGTCCAGGCGCCGCACGATCGAGATCTCGCTCAGCGGCAGCTCCACGGTGCCGTCGGAGTTGTCGAGCACGATCTCCACCTCGGCCGCGCTGCGCGGCTGCACGCCCCTGCCGCCGCCGAAGATCACGTCCTGCATCGACTGGCCGCGAACGGCCAGCGGCGACTGCTCGCCCATCGCCCACAGCACCGCGTCGGTGACGTTCGACTTGCCCGAGCCGTTCGGCCCGACCACGACGCTCACCCCCGGCCCGAAGTCCAGGCGGGTGCGGTCCGGGAACGACTTGAAGCCGTTCAGCGTCAGCGACTTCAGGCGCACGCGACCACCACCGATGTCATGACTCTGACCCGAGACGCTCCACTGCCACGCGCGCGGCCTCCTGCTCGGCGTGCTTCTTGCTCCTGCCACTGCCGCTGCCAACCTCGCGACCGTCCACGCGCGCGGTGACCGAATACGTGCGCTCGTGCGGCGGCCCGTGCTCGCCGGTGACCGCGTAGCTGACCGCCGCGCCGCGTCTGGCGAGCAGCTCCTGCAGCGCCGACTTGAAGTCCACGGGGTTCTCCAGCGCCTGCTCGATCTCCGGCGCGAAGGCCTCCACGACCGCTTCCGCCGTGCGCTCGTAGCCGGCGTGCAGGTAGCACGCGCCGATCACGGCCTCGATCACCGAGGCGAGCACGCGCTCGGTCTCCACCAGCGCCGCCGCGTTCTCGCGCACGCCGGCTGGCGCCGCCGCCCGCAGGCGCTCCGGTAGCGCCAGGCGCTCGGCGACCGCCCGGCAGGACGGACCGGAGACCGCCTGCGCGCGGATCTTCGTGAGCCTGCCCGCGCCGAAGCGGTCCGCCTCCAGGCGCGGATACAGGTACGCGGTCACCGCCAGCCCCAGCACGCTGTCCCCGAGGAACGCCAGGCGCGTGTAGGAGCCGCTCGGGCTGTCGCTCCAGGACGCGTGCGTGAACACCTGGCGCGCGAGATCCTCGGGCAGCTCCTGCAGCAGCTCGCCGAGCAGCATCATCGCTCCTCATGCGCGATCCCGTCATGGGCCAGCACGAAGTCCACAGCCGCCCCCACCGTCAGGATCTGCGCGGCCTGCTCGTCGGACATGCGCACGCCGTATGTGTCCTCGAGCTCCTGCACGAGCGTGTACAGGTCGAGCGAGTCGGCCTCGAGGTCCTCCTTGAAGCGGGTGCCCTCGACGATCGCCTCGGGGTCGACGTCGAGCTCGTCCGCCAGGTGGGTCCGAATGAGTGTCAGCACTTGCTCGCGGGTCATTGCGCCTGCGGCAGGCTAGCGGCCGACGCGGCGTCGTCATCGAAGGTGGACACAGGCGCACGCCTGAGCGCGCCGGCCCGCTCGAGCGCGGCGTGCGTCTGGGCGACGATGTCCTCGCGCGCACCGCGCTGCGCGCGCAGGATCGCCTGCGCGAAGCCTATGCGCGTGAAGCGCCCATGCGGCACGACGCCCAGGCGGCGCAGGCCCAGCAGGTAGGCGCCGCCGCTGGCCTCCGGATCGAGCTCCGCGCGCAGGCCGCCGAGCGCGGGGCGCAGCAGGGCGCCGCCGAGCTTGCCCCGCGTCGAGGACATCGCCGCCGCGCGAATCGCGCCGAGCATCGTCTGCGAGACCCCCTCCATCAGCTTCAGCGCGATGTTCCCCGTGAAGCCGTCGGTGACGATCACGTCCGCTCGCCCGGAGACGACGTCCCCGCCCTCGACGTTGCCGACGAACTCGAACATATCGAGGCCCTCCCGGGCATTCGTCACGCGCTCGCGCAGCTCCGCGTGGGCTTCCTGCACGAGCGCGCTGCCGCGCGCTGCCTCCTCGCCGTTGGAGAGCAGGCCCACGCGCGGCGACTGCACGCCGAGCACCGTCCGCGCGAGCGCGGCGCCCATGAACGCGAACTGCACCAGGTGCTCCTTGCGAGCCTCCGCGTTGGCGCCGACGTCCAGCAGCGTCACCGGGTGGTTGGGAACCGGCATGGGCAGCGCGAGCGCCGGGCGGTAGATGCCCGCGGCGCGCTTGATGTTGAAGGTCCCCGCGGCAAGCGCCGCGCCGGTCCCGCCGGCGCACACCAGCGCCTGCGCCCGACCCTCCGCGACCGCGCGCGCCGCCTGCACGATCGAGGCCTCGGGCGTCTTGCGCGCGGCCATCACGGGGTCCTCGGCCTTCGCGATCGAGATCGGCGCGTCGATCACCTCGACGCCGGGATGCGGCTCGCCGAGCTGACCCGCCGGACCGAACAGCAGCACGCGTGCACCAGCTTCCGCGGCGAGGGCCGCACCGGCCGCCACCTCCGCCGGGCCGAGGTCAGCGCCGTTGCAGTCGACCGCGACCACCGGCGACTGTCGCTCTGCAGGGAGTGACGGCGGCCGGGAGGACGAAGCCCCTGGCGTCACTGCCGGCTAGTCGTGGTCGTGGTCGTGCTCGTGGTCGTGCGCTCCCTGCGTCACGACCTCACGGCCCGCGTAGGTTCCACACACGGGGCACACCCGGTGCGGTCGGCGGGGGCTGTGGCACTGCGGACACACGTTCAGCGCGGGCGTGCCGATCTTGTGCTGGGCACGCCGCTTGGCGGTGCGGCTGTGCGACTGCTTTTTCTTGGGGACGGCCATCGGCGTGAGAAGGGTAGCAAGCCCACCGTTCTGCCCTACTCGAGCTTCAGCTCGCGCAGCTTCGCCCAGCGCGGATCGGGCGCCTGCTCGTGGTGGTGCTCGGGACCGGCCTCGTTGAGGTCCACGGCGCATATCGGACACAGCCCGGCGCAGTCCTCGCGGCAGAGGATCTGCACGGGCAGCGCCAGCGCGAACGCGTCTCGCGCCCAACCCGCAAGGTCGAGCGTCTCCTCGTGCACGTATGGGCTGTCGAGCTCCTCGCCGCCTCCCGGCCGGTCGACCTCGCGCGCCTCCACCTCGATGGGCGGGCCGGCCGGCTGCAGACAGCGCATGCACGGGCCGACGACCTGCGCGGAGAAGCGCAGGCGCAGGGCGTAGCCGCCGCCGCTCATGCGCGAGACGCTCAGCTCCACCGGCACCAGCTGTGGCTGCGCGGCGTAAGTCTCGCTGCCGAGCGTGAGCGGCTCGATCGGCGTCGCCAGCTGCAGGCGCCGGCCCTCGCCCGGGCTCAGCCGCAGGCTCGCCAGGTCGAAGTCGTATTGGCCGAACGTCGCTCGCTGTGAAGCCATGATCCATCAGGCTAGCCTGTGCCCCGAATGGGGTGCGAGGCCGCCACGACGGCTTAGGAGTGTGTCCGCAGCTCCCGCTTGAGGACCTTGCCGGTGGCGTTGCGCGGCAGCTCGTCCACGAATACGACGTCGCGGGGCACCTTGTAGCGAGCGAGGTTCTCCTTGACGTGCGCCTGCACCGCGTCCTCGGTCAGCGCGGCGCCGTTGCGCGGCACGACGAACGCCTTCAGCCGCTGGCCGAACTCCTTGTCCTCCACGCCCACGACCGCCACCTCTTCGATCTCCTCGTGATCGGCGAGCAGATCCTCGACCTCCCGCGGGAACACGTTCTCACCCCCGCTGACGATCATTTCGTCGTCGCGGCCTTCCACGAACAGACGCCCGTCGGCGTCCAGGCGTCCGACATCGCCCGTGCGCATCATTCCGCCGATGATTTCCTTGCCGCCGCCGTCGGTGTAGCCCTCGAACTGGAACTCGTTGGCAACGAAGATCCGGCCCACCTCGCCCTGCGGCACCACGCGGCCCTGCTCGTCGAGCAGCTTCACCACCGTCCCCAGCGGCGAGCGCCCGGCGGTCCCGGGCGCGGCGCGCAGATCCTCGGGGGTGGCGATCGTCGCCCATGCGACCTCGGTCGACCCGTAGAGGTTGTAGAGCACATCTCCGAAGGTGTCCATCACCCGCGTCGCGAGCTCACCCGGCAGGACCGAGCCGCTGACCGCGATCACCTTCAGGCAGCTGACGTCGTAGCGGGCGATCGTCTCCGGGGGCAGCTCGAGGATCCGCTGCAGCATCACCGGCACCACCACCAGCGCGCTCGCCTGGTGTTGCGCGATCGCCCTCAGGGTCTCCTCCGGGTCGAACTTCCTGCGCAGCACGAGCGTCGAGAGCAGCGGCAGGCTCAGCAGGAAGTGCGCGTAGCCCCAAGAGTGGAACATCGGCGCGGCGATCATCGTCGTCTCGCGCGCCTTCAGCGGGATCTTCGAGAACAGCGCCGCGGCGGGCTCGACCGAGTCGCTCTGCGGCCGCGCAGCGCCCTTCGGGGTGCCGGTGGTCCCCGACGTGAGGATCACGACGCGCCCTTTCTCCGCCGGCGGCGTCAGCTCGGAGTCATCGCCGCGCGCGATCAGCTCCTCCAGCGTCGGCTCGGCCTCGCCGCCGGCCGCCTGCTCCGTTGGGCCGGACGGCTCGTGCCACGCGACGAAGCGCAGCCTGCCCGCCGCCCCGGCGCTCACCAGCGCGCCGAACTCCTCGTCGTAGATCACCGCCATCGGGTCCTCGCGCGCGAGCACGTCGGTGATCTGCGGACCGGCGAACGCGGTGTTCAGATACAGCGCGCCGGCGCCCAGCTTCGAGCACGCGACCGTCGCCTCGATGAAGCCGCGGTGGTTGCGGCACATGATCGCCACACCGTCGCCTTCGGAGATCCCGGCCTTGCTCAGCCCGTGCGCGAGCGCGTTGGTGCGCCGATGCAGCTGCCCGAAGCTCAGCGCGCCGCGCTCGTCGACGAGCGCCAGGCGGTCGGGATAGCGCGCGGCGGCGCCGGAGTACGCGCCCGCGGGCGTCGCGCCCCAGCGACGCAGCGCCACCAGCGACTGAACCACCCTGTCCGGGCGCAACGGCTCGAACATGCCGGTGTCGATCAGCGACTTGGCCACCAGCAGCTTGTGCCGGGCCATGCGCGTGGCCGTCTGCGCGTTCACGAATCGACCCTACCCAAAAGAAACGCTCGACGTGTCGGCCTGGACGGCCGACCGCTAGCTGACTTCAGCCGGCTCGTCCTTGCCCTGCAGGCGCTCGCGCCCGCGCTGGACGGCGGCGATGAACTTCGACAGGTTGACCTCGAGCGTGTTGAGGATCTCATCGGCGTAGTCCTCGGCTCCGAGCCTGATCTCGCGCTCGCGCGCGCGGGCGTCCTCGACGATGTCCTCCGCGGCGCGCTCGGCCTGCTTGGTGACCTCCTCCTCGCCCACCAGGCGCTCCTGGCGCTCGCGCGCGTCCTTGATGATGCGCTCGGCCTCCTTCTTGGCCTCCGCGAGCATCTCCTGGCGCTCCTTGACGATCCAGCGCGCCTGCTTGATCTCCTCGGGGATCGTCGCGCGCATCTGGTCGAGGATGTCGTAGATCTCCTCCTTGTCGACCCGCACGGAGTCGCTGAGCGGGATCGTCTTGGCGTTGTGCACCAAGTCGTCGAGCTTGTCTATGAGTACGAGGACATCCATTTTCTTTTTATACCTCCGCAAGGCCTCCAGCCCGACGTTCTGAGGATTTCGTCAGCGTCTGAGCTCTTCCTGCAAGCGCTTGGCCACCTCTTCGGGAACGAGATCGTCGATTTTGCCCCCAAACGTGGCGAGCTCCTTGACGCCGCTCGATGACAGGAAACTGTACTGCGGAGAGGCCATCAGGTACACGGACTCGATCCCAGGGTCCTGGCGGCGGTTGAGCTGGTTCATCTCCAGCTCGTACTCGAAGTCCGAGATCGCGCGCAGGCCCTTGACGATCGCCTTCGCGCCGATGCTCCGCGCGAAGTCGACGACGAGCGTCGAGAACGGCTCCACGCGCACCCCGTCCAGGTCCGCGAGCGCGTGCTCGATGAAGCCCACGCGCTCCTCGATCCCGAACAGCGCGCCGCTCTTGCGCACCGAGCGGTTGACGACCGCCACGACGACTTCGTCGTAGAGCGCGGCCGCGCGGCGAATGACGTCGAGATGGCCGTTGGTGATCGGGTCATACGAGCCCGGGCAGACGACTATCGATTTGCGAGGTGGGGTCATTGATGCCGGTGGATTGTGATCAAAGTGTCCCCGTATCGTTTCTGTCGCTCGAGCGGCAGGTCGAGCTCGAGGGGAGCCCGCCGGTCGCTCTCGACGACGACGCGCGCGCCCGGGCTCAGCAGCGACGGCAGGATCGCCGACAGCTCTGGACCCCACCGCTCGGCGATCGGTGGCCCCGATGCCGAAGGTGCTGGTCGCGCCCGCCCGTAAGGGGGGTCGATGAAAACCAGATCGTATGTCTCTTGGCGCGTGCTTGCGCTCTGCAGGGCCGTCAGCACGTCCGCGCGACGCACCTCGACCGTCTCCGGGGCGATCCCGAGCGCCTCCAGATTCCCGTTCAGGGCGCGCAGGGCAGCCGCGTCGCGCTCGACGAACACGGCGCCGCTCGCGCCCCTGGAAAGCGCCTCGATACCGAGCGCGCCGGTGCCCGCGAACAGGTCGAGCACGCGCGCGGACACGACGCCCCCGAGCATCGCGAACACCGCCTCCCTGACGCGGTCGGACGTAGGCCGCGTGACCCGCCCCGCCGGCGCCTGCAAGCGCCTGCCCCCGAGGCGTCCGGCTATCACGCGCATGGCGAGAACCGTAGCCGGCGCTAGGTGCCCAGCTCGCCAGCCTGAATTTTGCGTCTGATCTCGACCGCTCCAGGCCAGTGCGGCTCAATTCCTTCGCTTCGCAGCAGGTCCTCGCGGACGGCCAGGAACTGCTCTGCGGTTTCACCGGGAGCCAACGTGAAGCCACGCGTTCCCTGGGCCATATCTCGATCCTCCTCAGTGTCGATGTCGCGCATTCCGCCCACCGTCAGGCCGGGATCGGCGCGAGCGCCTCGGCGCCGAGCTCGCGCTCGAGCGCGATGCCCAGCAGCGCGTGCTCGGGCGCGCACAGCTCGGGGTCCTCGGCGAGGATCGCCTGCGCGCGGGCGCGCGCCAGCTCGAGCAGCTCGGCGTCGTCGGGCAGGCGCGCGACGCGGAACTGCCCGAGGCCCGACTGGCGGGTGCCGACGAGCTCGCCCTCCTTGCGCATCGCGAGGTCGATCTCGGCGAGGCGGAAGCCGTCGCTGTGGCGAACGAGCGCGGCGAGCCGGCCTGAGCCGGTCGGACCGACGAGCAGGCAGCGCGAGCGGTGCTCGCCGCGCCCGACCCGGCCGCGCAGCTGGTGCAGCTGGGAGATCCCGAAGCGCTCGGCGTTCTCGATCAGCATGACGGTGGCATTGGGCACGTCGATCCCGACCTCGATCACGGTGGTGGCAACGAGCACGTCGGCGTCGCCGGACGCGAACGCCGCCATCGCCTCCTGCTTCTCGCGTGGGCGCATGCCGCCGTGCAGCAGCGCCAGCCGGTAGCCGGCGAGCTCGCCTTTCTGCAGGCGAAGCAGCTCGGCGCTGGCGGCACGCAGATCCGCCTCGCCGGCTTCCTCAACCTCGTCTATCAACGGGCACACGACGTACGCCTGCCGGCCGGCGGCGAGCTCGGCGCGCAGCTCGTCGTACGCGCGCGCCCGCTCGCCGTCGCCGGAGACGAGGCGCGTCTCGATCGGCTGGCGCCCGCGCGGCAGCTCGCGCAGCGCGCTGGTGTCGAGGTCGCCGTAGCGCGCGAGCGCGAGCGTGCGCGGGATCGGCGTCGCGGTCATGTGCAGCGTGTGCGGCGCCTGCGCGCGCGTAGGCACTCCTGCGCGCGCGCCGTCGCGCTCCCCGAGCGCGGCGCGCTGGCGCACCCCGAAGCGATGCTGCTCGTCGATGACGGCGACGGCGAGCGCATCGAACTCGACGTCGGGCTCGATCAGCGCGTGCGTGCCGACGATCAGCGACAGCTCGCCGCTGGCGAGCTTGCCGAGGATGTCGCGGCGCCGGCCCGCGGGAGTGGATCCTGTGAGCAGCGCGGCGCTGACCGACTCGCCGCCGAGCAGCCCCTGGATGGTCGCGAAGTGCTGCTCGGCGAGCGTCTCCGTTGGCGCCATCAGCGCCGCCTGCATGCCGTGCCCGACCGCCTGCAGCATCGCGTACAGCGCGACGACCGTCTTGCCGCTGCCGACCTCGCCCATCAGCAGGCGCTGCATCGGCGCGGGCCGGCGCAGGTCGCCGGCGATCTCCTCGACGGCCGTGCGCTGGTCGCCGGTCAACGCGAATGGCAGCCCGTCCCGCAGCCAGCGCTCGCCGAGCGCGTCGCTGTCTGAGAGCACCGCCGCGCCCGTGCGCGCGCGACGCGCGGCGCGGCGGCGCAGGAACACGAGCTGCGTCAGCAGCAGCTCCTCGAACGCCAGCCGCCGACGCCCCGTCTCGAGGTCGTCCGGCAGGCGCGGGAAGTGCATCGCGGCCAGCGCGCTCGCGCGATCGGGCAGTCGCTCGCCGACGCGGCTCGCCGTCGGGAGCGCCTCGACCACGTCGCTCAGCCGATCCCTGGCGCCGCGCACGAGCGTGAGGATCTGCGTCGAGGTGACGCCATCGGCGGCTGGGTAGTGCGCGACGGCGTCGCTCTCGCCGGCGCCGGCGCTCGCCACCTCCTCGCCGGGCGCATGATGGGCGACGCTGAAGCCACCGCGCGCGTCGGCCTTGCCGTGCAGCAGCAGCCACGTGCCCGGCGGATAGCGCTCGACCAGCCACGGCTGGTTGAAGAACGTCGCGCGCATCGTCCCGGTGCCGTCGAACACCCGCGCCTCCACGAGCGGGCGCATGCCCCTGCGGCGCACCGGCCGCGCGGCGATAGCGCGCACCTCCACCGCCACCGTCGCCTGCTCCCCCGCCCGCAGCGCCGCCACCGTCCGTGCCTCGCGGCTGTCGCTCGGCAGGTGCTCGAGCAGGTCGCCAACCGTGTCGAGCCCCAGTGTGCTCATGCCCGCGGCCATCTTCTTGGCGGGGAGCTCGAGCGGCGCCTGCAAGCGCGAGGGCCGCGGCCAGCGCACCGGCGCCTGGATCAGTTCCTCGCGTGTGAGGCCGCGCGTCGAGCCGAACGCACGCGCGGGCGCACGGATACGCTCGGCAGCCATCGCGCTAGCGACGTCCGGCGTATCGAGCTTGGTCGCCGGCATCCACCCGCATCATGATCGTCGCGGCGGTCGTAAAGGGGTGTCCGCGACGAACGGAGCGGTTCGGTTTGATCCGGCGCGCGCCGTCTGCCTGTGGCAGCGCCTCGGTCAGCGTGGCTTCTTGAGGTAGCCAGCGCGCTGTAGGTCGCTCCGCGCACTTCGCGCTTGTGCACCAGAGCTGCTCAACGTGCGGCTGTATTTGCCGGACTTCGTCCGGGCAATATCGAGCACAGCGCGATTCTCCTCCAACGTGCGACCGATCTTCCGTTGGTCGCTCTTTAGTCTCTCGCGGTCCTCAGGTGGCATCTATTCGCCCTCTTTCTTGCCTTCCATCGTATCGATGTGGTCAAGCAGAGTGCCGATATGGCCGTTGGCCTCCGCAAGAGTCTTGTCACTCTCCAACAATCGTTGCTCAAGGCTTTCGATCGTCTCGAGCGCTTCGCTGAGGTCACTCTCCAGCGCTGCGGCACTCTCATCGAGCGGGCGAGAGGCTCTGACGCCTTGAACGGACCTAGCCCGGCGAGCCAGCGCCGCCCAACGATCAACCCGACCACCGAGATAACGACGTATCCAGCGGCGAATATAAGAGCTATCCGAATCAGCAGGATGACGACCCGACTATCGAAGATGTTGTCTACGAAGCTGGGGTTCTTCGTCGTTGGTAGCTCGTTTGGATAGATCTGCGTCACCGCGAGCACGGCGGCCGCAACGAGGGCGCCAAGCACCCCCATCCCGATGAGCGTTTGCCACAGCGGGATCCGTTGTTGGCTCTCGTCCTTAGGCTCGAGGTCTCCGGTCATCGGCCGCGATCCTAGAACCTCGTGCGGCCGATATGTGGGACAGTTCAGCGGATGTCCCGAATCAGAGCGGCACAGGTCGTTGTGCGGGCACTGTGGCTGGGAGGGGCGGTGGTCCGTGCTTCAGCGACCCCCTACCACCGGCCCGAGAGCATGGTGTCTCACCCTCATCTCTTGTCGGGCGCGTTGGGTTGGGGCATCTTGGCTCTCATCGGTACGGACCTCACGCTCGCCTACCGACAAAATCCCGAGCGCTTCCGTGAACGGTTCCGGCGCCCTACAGGGTCCGAGATCGCGTCCTCGCTGCTAGGAGCTCTCGCCATGGCGAGCCTC
Source organism: uncultured Solirubrobacteraceae bacterium (assembly GCA_963735705.1). GTDB lineage: Bacteria > Actinomycetota > Thermoleophilia > Solirubrobacterales > Solirubrobacteraceae > Palsa-744. The sequence continues at coordinate 779,972 of CAVTLZ010000013.1, read as the reverse complement.
ATCGCTGGAATCGTCGTTACCGCGCTTCTGGTCTGAAGCCGACGCAGAACCGATGGACTACTTATGAGGTCCGTGCCGCATGCGGCACGGCCAGGGGCCGCACATGTGCGGCCCCTCCGACCGGCGCATGCGCCGGTCGGCACAGATCCAGGACGCGGGCGGCCCTACTCAGCGGCGAGCAGCCACCAGTACGCGGGCTGGCCGCCGTGGCGCAGCTCGAGCTCGACGCCACCGTTGACCATGCCTTCGACCTCGTCGAGGCGCAGCGGGGCGCCCTCGCCGTCGAGCACGCTGATCAGCTCGGGCGGGCCCTCGCCGTTGACGGGCGCGGCGAGCTTGTGCAGGACCGCCTGGAGCGTCTCGCGCGGCTCGCCCCACGCGAGCACCTCGTCCTCGACGAAGCCGACGGCGTCGCCGCGGCGGAAGCGTCCCTGGGCGTCGTCGCGCGCGGCCGGCGCGACCGCGCCGGTGCGTACGCGCGAGAGCGCCTCCGTCAGCGCCTGGGCGTTCTCCTCGACCGAGCGCTCGGGCGCGAGCGCGACGGCCGCGGCGAGGCCGGCCTGCTGACTGGTGGTGCGCGCGACGTGCACTTCCTTGTCCGACAGACGTGCGGCGTGTTCGGCGGCCATGATCACGTTGGCGCTGTTGGTCAGCAGCACGACCTCCTCGGTCGGCACCTCGTGGATGCCCGCCAGCAGGTCGTACGTCGACGGGTTGAGCGTCGGACCGCCGTCGATCGTGTGCACGCCGAGCTCCTCGAACAGCTGACGCAGCCCCTCGCCGCTGACGACCGCCACGGCCGCGCAGCGCACCTCGCGGCCGTGAGCCCGTGCGATCGCTCCGGCGAGCTCGGCCACCGGCGTGTCGCTCGCGCCGATGCGTCCGTCGCGTTCGGCCACCTGCGCGCGCATGTCGGCGACGTCCAGGCGGGAGACCTCGCCGGCGTCCGCGAAGACCGCTGTCGCGAGCTCCGGCTGATCGGTGTGCAGGTGGATCTTCAGCGTGCTCGGATCGCCGACCACGAGCACCGAGTCGCCCAGCTCTTCCAGCGCCGCGATGAAGCTGTTCGCGTGCAGATCGCGGCCGGTGACCGCGAAGTTCGTGCAGAAGCGGTATGTGAGCGAGCTGTGCTCCGGGTGCGTGATGCGCGCCGGCGCGTAGTGGTCGAGCGGCGGCGGGTCCTCACCGCGCAGCGCCGCCACGACGCCGGCGAAGATGATCGTCAGGCCGTAGCCGCCGGCGTCGACCACGCCCGCCTCGCGCAGCGCGGCCAGCAGCTCCGGGCCACGCTTGACCGAGTCCTGCCCGGCCTCGACCGCGCGCTCGAGCGCCGCGGCGATCGCCCGGTCCTGCTCGCGCGCCTCCGTCGCCGGCCCGAAGCGCGGGCTCTCCGGCCCGTGCGCGAGGTCCGCGACGATCTGGTGGGCCATCTCGCGCGCGACCGTCAGGATCGTGCCCTCGGCGGGGTCGCGCACGGAGGAGTACGCGCGGTCGGCGGCGTTCGCCAGCGCCGCCCCGATCAGCGTCGGGTCGATCAGCTGCCCGGGCCTGGAGACGAGCTCCTCCGCCGCCCCGCGGATCAGCTGCGAGAGAATCACACCGGAGTTGCCGCGCGCGCCCAGCAGCGCCGCGCGCGCGACCGACTGCACGATCTCCTCGCGTCCGATCTCGTCGATCGTGCGGTTCTCGTCGGCGCCCTGCAGGCTGTCCAGCTCCGCAAGCACCGCGCGCAGCGTCAACGCCATGTTGTCGCCCGTGTCGCCATCGGCGACGGGGAACACGTTCAGGTCGTTGACCTCCTGGCGGCGCGATTCCAAATGCGCCAACGCGCCCGCCACCGCAGCGCGGAAGCGGACCAGATTGGTATCCGTCACGGTGACAGTCCTATCACCTTCGCCCGGCCGCACGCCGGGCCGCGTGGCCAAACCTACGGTCAGAGCGCCTTCGTGACCTTGCCCGCTTTAAGGCATCGCGTGCAGACGTAGACGCGCTTGGGCGCCTTGCCGACCAGGATCTTGACCTTCTGCAGGTTCGGGTCGAAGCGCCGCTTGGTGGCGACCATCGAGTGGCTGCGGCTGTTGCCGAACGCCGGACCCTTCCCGCAGCTGTGACATACCTTTGCCATCGGCCCGCAGTCTAGCCGCTCGCAAGCTCTGTCCGCAGCGCCGCCATCGCGATCGCAGCCTCGGCGGCGTGACGGCCCTGGTCGCGCTTGTCGCCGCCGGCGCGCGCGAGCGCCTGCTCCATCGTCGCGCACGTGAGCACGCCGAACGCGCACGGCACGCCCGTGTCGAGCTGCACGCGCATCACCCCGCGGGCGACCTCCGCGCAGACGTAGTCGTAGTGGTCGGTCTCGCCGCGGATGACCGCGCCGAGGCACGCCACGCCCGCGAAGCGCCCGCTGGCAGCCGCGTAGCTCGCGGCGAGCGGCAGCTCGAAGGCGCCGGGAACGTCGAAGACCTCGACACTCGAGACGTCGTGCTCGGCGAAGCACGCGCGCGCGCCCGCCACCAGGCGCTCCGCGAGATCCTCGTAGAAGCGCGCGACCGCAATCGCGAACGTCACGGCTCGAGCCGCCCCTCGCCCTCGCCGCCGGCATCGGCGGCCTGGCCGCGCTCGCCGCGCAGCATCTCCGCGTCGAGGTTCAGGCCCTGGTGGTGCAGGGTGTGCCCCATGCGCTCGGCCTTCGTGCGCAGGTACGCCTCGTTGTGCTCGTTGGGCGCGTGCTCGATCGGGATCTGCGCGCTGACCGACAGCCCGTAGCCCTCCAGGCCCCTGATCTTCTTGGGGTTGTTGGTGAGGATCCGGATCGAGCTGAGCCCGAGGTCGACGAGGATCTGCGCGCCGATGCCGTAGTCGCGCAGATCCGCGGGCAGCCCGAGGCGCTCGTTGGCTTCGACCGTGTCCAGGCCGTCCTCCTGCAGGCGGTAGGCGCGCAGCTTGTTCAGCAGGCCGATCCCGCGCCCCTCCTGGGAGAGGTACAGCAGCACGCCGCGACCCTCGCGCTCGATCATCGACAGCGCCGATTCCAGCTGCTCGCCGCAGTCGCAGCGCAGCGAGTGGAACACGTCGCCGGTGAGGCACTCCGAGTGCACGCGCACGAGCACGTCCGGCTCTCCGGCGACGTCGCCCTTGACGAGCGCCACGTGGTGCTTGTCGTCGATCAGCGAGCGATAGCCGACCGCGTCGAAGTCGCCGAACGTGGTCGGCAGGCGCGTGGCGACGACGCGTTCGACGAGCTTGTCGTGGCGGCGGCGGTAGGCGATCAGGTCGGCGACGGTGATCATGCTCAGCTCGTGTCGCGCGCAGTACTCGGCGAGTTCGGGCACGCGCGCCATCGTGCCGTCGTCGTTCATCACCTCGCAGATCACGCCCGCGGGGTTCAGACCGGCCAGGCGCGCCAGGTCGACCGCCGCCTCGGTCTGCCCGGCGCGCTCGAGCACGCCGCCGGCGCGGCTCTTCAGCGGGAACACGTGGCCGGGCTGGACGAGGTCGCGCGGGCGGCTCTCGGGGTCGATCGCCACCTGGATCGTGTGCGCGCGGTCGTGCGCGGAGATGCCGGTGGTGACGCCCTCGCGCGCCTCCACGGAGACCGTGAACGGGGTTTCGAACGACGACTCGTTCTTGGCGGCCATCAGATCCAGGCCCAGCTCGTCGCAGCGCTCCGCGGTCAGCGACAGGCAGATCAGCCCGCGCCCCTCCTTGGCCATGAAGTTGATCGCCTCCGGCGTCGCGAACTGCGCCGCCATCGTCAGATCGCCCTCGTTCTCGCGATCCTCGTCGTCGCACACGACGACCATCTTGCCCTGGCGGATGTCCTCGATCGCCCGCTCGACGGTCGCGAACGGGGTGGCTGTGGACGTCGGGCTCATACGCGTGCCTCCTGGTAGGACTGCATCAGTCGCTCCACATGCTTGGCGAGTATGTCGACCTCGATGTTGACGATCGCGCCCTCGCCGATCTGGCCGAGGCTCGTTCGCTGCAGCGTCTCGGGGATCAGCGACACCGAGAAGCCGTGCTCGTCCAGCGCGCTGACGGTGAGGCTGACGCCGTCGACGGCTACCGATCCCTTCTCCACCAGGTAGCGCGCCAGCGCCGGCTCGACGTCGAAGGTGAGCACCCGCGAGAAGCCCTCCTCGCGTACCGCGCTGACGGTGGCGACGCCGTCGACGTGGCCCTGGACGATGTGCCCGCCGAGGCGATCGTCGGCGCGCAGCGCCAGCTCCAGGTTCACGCGGTCGCCGGCGTGCAGGCGCCCCAGCGACGAGCGCCTCAGGGTCTCGGCGATCGCCTGCGCGCGGAAGCCGGCGCCGCCCACCTCGGTGGCGGTCAGGCACACGCCGTTGACCGCGATCGAGGCGCCGTCCGAGAGCTCGCGCGCGAGGCCGCTCTCGATCTGGAGCGTCGCACCGTCGCCGTCCTGCTCGACGGCCGCCACGCTGCCGAGGTCCGCGATCAGCCCCGTGAACAAGGAGTCACCTCATCCTCTCCATCAGCGCTACCACTCGCGCAGGCGGGCGGAGATCAGCAGGTCGCCGCCGATGGGCTCGCAGTCGAACGTCAGCGCCCGCAGCGCCTCGGAGATGCGCTCGACGCCTTCGCCCTCGAGCGGGTCGCGCGCGGCGCTTCCGCCGAGCAGCAGCGGCGCGAGGAACAGGCGCAGTTCGTCGATCTCACCGGCGTCGAGGAACGCGCCGGCGAGGTGCGGGCCGCCCTCGAGCAGCACCGACGCGACGCCGAGCCCGCCGAGCTGGTCCAGCGCCGAGCGCACGCGCGCGGGCTCGTTTTCGCCGGTCGCCACGAGCACCTGCACGCCGGCGGCTTCGAGCGCGTCGGTGTCGGCGCGCGCGGCGGCGCGCGAGACGACGATCGTCATCGGGATCTCGGCGGCGGCGGCCACCAGCTGCGAGCTGGGCGGAAGCCGCGCGAGCGAGTCGAACACCACGCGCCGGGGCTGGGAGCTGGGCTCGGCGGGCAACCCGTCGGGGCGGGCGGTCAGCTGCGGGTCGTCGGCGAGCGCGGTGCCGATGCCGACCACCACCGCGTCGACGGCGGCGCGCCAGCGGTGCGCGAGCTGGCGGCTGTCCTCGCCGCTGATCCACTGCGAGTCGCCGGTGCGGGTGGCGACCTTGCCGTCGAGCGTCATCGCGGACTTGAACAGCACCCACGGGCGTCCCACCCGCGCGTGCTTGCGAAACGCCTGGTTGAGCAGCCGCGCGCTCGCGGCGAGCTCGCCGTCGGCGATCACCACCTCGACGCCCTCGTCGCGCAGGATTCCCAGCCCGCGCCCGGACGCCTTCTCGGTGGGGTCGTCGGAGGCGACGACCACGCGCCCGATGCCAGCCTGCAGGATCGCGTCGGTGCACGGCGGCGTCTTGCCCTCGTGGCAGCAGGGCTCCAGCGACACGTACAGCGTGGCGCCGCTCAGGTCGGCCAGGCCGCAGGCCTCGATCGCGTTGACCTCGGCGTGCGCGGCGCCGTATTCCCGGTGCCAGCCCTCCCCCAGGATCTCGCCGTCGCGCGCGACGACCGCGCCGACGACGGGGTTCGGCCTGACCGTGCCGGTGCCGTTGCGCGCAAGCTCGATGGCGCGCGCGAGGTGCAGCTTGTCGGTGTCGGTGCAGCTGGGCATGTGAAACCCAGGATAACCCCGCGTGCTCCCGATCCCGATGCGCGGCATGGCGTCATGCGTCGCGGCAGCGCCCGCCGTGCAGCCGGTAGATCGTCATCAGCGGGCCGGGCCGCTCGTAGGCGAGCGGGTAGTAGTCGAAGCTCCAGTCGAAGTTGAAGGGTATGGATTCCCGCCCACCCCCCTGCCCGCGCGTGTACGGCGAGGCGCGGTAGACGACTTCGCCCTGGCGTTCGAGCGCCCGGTAGTAGGCGATCGCGTGCGGCACGGCGCGCGGATCGGCGAACGCGCGCCCGGACTCGGTCGAGCCGACGATCACCCAGCAGAAGCCTTCGCGCTCGTAGAAGTCGATCAGGGCCGGATACAGCGTCGTCTCGTAGTTCTCGAGCCCGACTGCGCGGCATGTAGGCGGGCGCGATCGCGCCGCCGGGCGTGATGCGCGGGTTCAGAGCCGGATATGGATGCCAGCGGTAGAGGTTCTTCGCCGTCGAGGTTCCGGCCCGGATTTCCTTCGCCCATTCCTCCGGCTCGACGGGCTCGGCGACGATCTTCGCGCCAACGGGGATGTGGGTCAGCATCCAGCTGCGCGTGAGGTTGCGGGTGTCGGCGCGCGAGAGCACGAGGCCGGCGTGGACGCTGTACACGAGCCCCTGCGCGAGCAGCACGGCCACGAGCAGCGCCGCGACGGCGATCCGCAGCGCCCGCCCGCCCCGCGGCGCCGGCCCGCCCCCCGGCGCCGGTGCGCCCCCCAGACCCGGCGCGCCCCGCAGACCCGGCGCGCCCCGCGGCCCGCGCCCGCCGAGCAGCCGCCCGGCCCGGCGGGCGAGCTGCCAGGCGAAGAACGCGCCGAGCAGGCAGGCGATCGGGAATATCGGCATCAGCCAGCGTCCGAAGTAGCGGCCCTCGAGGCTCATGAACGCGACGAACAGCACCGCCGCGGGGACGAGCATCCAGCCTAGGCGTCGCTCGTGGCGCCAGACGGTGAGCGCGCCCCCGAGCGCGGCGAGCGCCGGCGCCCAGCCGAGCCCCCAGGTGAACGACCACAGGTAGTAGGCGAGCCCGCCCTCCTTGGGCGCGCCGAGCTTGCCCTGGGATTCGGCGGACAGCGTCGACTGGTGGACGAGTTCGCCGTGGAAGCTCTGGTAGTCGAGCAGCGCGTATGGGTTGGCGATCAGGAAGGCGAGCAGCGCGCACGCGCCGGCGATGATGATCCCCGCGAGCGTGCGGCGGCCGGGCTTCGCCCCGGCGCCGGCGCCCCGCTCTGCGGCCGGATCGGCGCCCCGCTCGGCGCCGGCGTCGAGAAAGCGCGCGGCGATCGCGACGACGAGTGGCACGACGACGATGCCGGCGGTGTACTTGGTCGCGCACGCGAGGCCCAGCCCGACGCCGGCGATCAGGTAGTCGCGCCGGCGTCCTTTCGTGAGCACGCCGGCGCTGCCGAGCAGCGACAGCGTCGCGGGCGCGAGCGTGGGCGCGTCGTTGAGCGCGAGGTGCGCGTAGAAGACGGGCAGGAACGCGACCGCCTCGACGGCGGCGGCGAGCAGTCCGACGGCGCGGTTGAACAGCCGCGCGCCGGTGGCGTAGAGCAGCCACAGCGCGGCGGTGCCGAGCAGCGCGGCGGCCACGCGGGCGAGCGTGTAGACGGCCTGCGGGTGCACCGCGAACGCGTGCACTGCCCCGGACGCGCCCCCGTACCAGAGGGCGAAGAGGAAGTGCAGGACGTACGTGAAGGCGGGTGGGTTGGCGAAGTAGTGCGGGTTGAGCGTGCCCTTCTGGAACATCTCGATCGCGTGCGGCACGAAGTGGTCGGCCTCGTCGGCGTTGTATGCGTACGGCAGCCCCTGCGCCACGCCCCACAGGCGCAGCGCGAGGCCGCCGGCGAGCACGACCGCGAGCCCCGGCCATGCCCACCGCCGCGCCCAGTCCCGGCGAGCTGTCGCGTCCACCTGCGCGATCCGCGTGTGCGGCGGCTCGGCGGTATGCGGCGGCTCAGCAGTTGGCATACACGGCGTAGAACTGGTTGCTGTAGACGCGCTTGAAGCCCTTGAGGGGGGGCCGATCGGGAATCTGGTCGAGCGGATCGTCGCCGGGGTCGACGATCGCGTCGACGAACACGGCGGTGCCGAGCGGATAGACGGCGACGCTGCCCGCGCGGATGCGGTCCTCGAGCGCGTGATCGCCGTGCTCGACGTCGGCGCGCACCTCGCTGCGGGCGACGATGTCCTTCTGCCCGACGCTGTCGAGGATCCAGCGGGCGTCGGGGATCAGCTTGTTGTCGGGCAGCGACACCAGCGGGCAGCGACGCAGCTGCGCCTTCACGGGCGGGCTGTCGAGCGCGACGGCGAGCGCCTTGTGGAAGTCCTCGTGCTCGGCGAGCGTCAGGCGCAGGCTGGAGAGGCTGATGGTGCCGGCGGCCGCGACGCCGCCGTAGGCGACCAAGACGACGGCCCCGACGATCCACGCCTGGCGCAGCCTCGAGCCGGGCCTGAGCATCGCCCAGCCGCCGACGGTGACCGCGCAGAAGGGCAGCAGCGCGGTGGCGGCGCCCAGCAGGTAGCGGTCGACGACCGACGCGCCGACGGCGCCCTCGGCGAGGTACACGCCGATCAGCAGGAGCAGCGTGGCGAGCGGCACGAGCGCGCGGCGCGGGGCCAGCCACACCGCCAGCGGCACGCCGACGAACCCGCCGAGCAGGACCGCCAGCTTGTCTATCCGGATGCCATAGGTCCACAGCGAGCCCAACACGCTCGTGAATCCCTGGGTGCGTTCGAGTTCCGCCGCAAGGCCGGCTGTCGCCGAGAGCGAGTAGAGGGGATTGCCGGTGACGATCGCATCGAGCGCGACCCACACGACGGGCGCGATCGCGGCCAGCGCGAGGTAACGCAGGCTCCTGCGCAGCGCCTTCGTTCGCGCCGCGCCCGGTGCGCGCTCGGCCTTCGTCGGCCACGAGCACCACAGCCAGTAGGCGCCGCCGAGCACCCACGCGTCGGGGCGCAGCAGGCCGGCGGCGGCGAGCGTGAGGAAGACGGGCGTGCCGCGGCGCGGGCGTTCGACCTCGAGCACGACCGCCCACACGATCAGCGCGACGTAGGAGATGTCGAGGTAGCCCTGCGCGGCGAGGTTCTCGATGAAGAAGCGGCTGAGCAGCAGCAGCGCGGCGACGAGCCCGACGACGGGGCCGAAGCACAGGCGCCCCAGCCGGTACATGCCGGCGACGGCGGCGACGAACGAGGCGATCGAGCCGAGCACCATCAGCCGCGCGCCGCCCTGGCCGAAGATCGAGCAGAGCATGCCGAAGGCGATCGCGAGCGGATGCTCGGTGGGACCGCGGTAGACCCTGAAGTCGGGCAGGTGCAGGTGCAGCAGGTCGCGGCCCCACAGCAGCGCGTAGAAGGAGTCGTAGGTGGGATAGGTGGGGAAGGCGAGGTAGCCGATCAGCGCGCCGGCGCACATCGCGGCGAAGCCGATCCGCGCCCACGTCCCCGGCGGCAGCGCCCGCAGCCGCGCCAGCCGGATCGTGCCCGGGCTCTGCCGGGTGAGGGTGGCGCTTTGCATCGGGCGTCGACTTGGGACACTAACCTGATCGCCGTGAAGCTCATCATCCAGATCCCCTGCTTCAACGAGGCGGAGCAGCTGCCGCAGACGTTGGCGGACTTGCCGCGAGCGGTTGACGGCTTCGACGTGGTCGAGTGGCTGGTGATCGACGACGGCTCGACGGACGCGACGGTCGAGGTGGCGCGCGCGCACGGCGTCGACCATCTGGTGCGCCTGACGAACAACAAGGGCCTGGCCGCGGGCTTCCAGGCGGGCATCGACACGGCGTTGAAGCTCGGCGCGGACGTGATCGTGAACACCGACGCCGACAACCAGTACTACGGACCGGACGTGGCGCGGCTCGTGGGCCCGATCCTCGAAGGCCGCGCCGACATGGTGATCGGCGACCGCGAGGTGAGCGGCATCGATCACTTCTCGCCGCTGAAGAAGTCGCTGCAGCGGCTGGGCTCGTGGGTCGTGCGCCAGGCCTCCTCGACGTCCGTGCCGGACACGACGTCGGGCTTTCGCGCGTACAACCGCGAGGCGGCGATCCAGATGATGGTCGTCTCGAAGTTCACGTACACGCTCGAGACGATCATCCAGGCGGGCAAGCTGCTGGTGGCGGTCGACCACGTCCCGGTGCGCACGAACGCGAAGACACGCGAGTCGCGCCTGTTCCCGTCGATGGGCGCGTACGTGCGCCGCAACGCGGTCTCGATCTTCCGCATCTACGCCCAGTACGAGCCGCTGCGGGTGTTCTGGAGCCTGTCGCTGGTGATCGGGCTGGCCGCCATCGGCGTGTGGATCCGCTTCGCGGTCGCCTACGCGGAAGGCAACGGCAAGGGCCACGTGCAGTCGCTGATCCTGGGCGCGGTGCTGTTCATCGCGGCGGTCGTGCTGTGGGCGCTGGGCGTGATCGGCGACCTGCTCGCCGCCCAGCGGGTGATGACCCAGCGCACGTTCGAGCGGGTGCGGCGGATCGAGCTGCAGCTGGACGTGGCGCCCTCGCACTACGAACGCGCTCAGCCCGCTGCGGCGGCTGCGGACGGCTCGGCGCCGACGCCGAGGATCCGGGCGCCGGAGGCGCCCGAGGAGCCCGCTGCACCGGAGGCGCCCGAGGCGGTGCGGCTGTGAGCGGCGTGACCGTCTCCGAGGACGGCGTCGTCACCGGCAACACCTACGACAAGTACGGATCGAGCAACCCGGTGGTGCGCCGGCTGATGGCGGGCTTCGAGCGCGACCTGGACGAGCTGTTCGAGCTTGCGGCGCCGACCTCGCTGCTGGACGTCGGCTGCGGCGAGGGCGTGCTCGTGCACCAGTGGGCGCAGCGTCTGGCCGATCGCGACCCGGGCGGCGCGGCCCGCGTGGTGGGCATCGACCTGGAGGAGGAGTCGATCCAGGCCGGCTGGGCCGAGCGCCAGGCGCCGAACCTCGAGTACCGCGTGATGGAGGCGGCGAACCTGCCGTTCGCGGAGAACGAGTTCGACGTGGCGTGCGCGATCGAGGTGCTCGAGCACGTGCCGGACCCGGAGCACACGGTCGCGGAAATGGCGCGCTGCGCGGAGCGTCACCTGCTCGTGTCGGTGCCGCGCGAACCGCTGTGGCGGATGCTGAACATGGCCCGCGGCGCGTACTGGTCGGCGCTGGGCAACACGCCGGGCCATCTCAACCACTGGTCCAGGCGCTCGTTCGTGGCGCTGCTCGCGCGCCACGGCAAGGTCGTGGAGGTCCGCTCGCCGTTCCCTTGGACGATGTTGCTTGTCCGCCTCTAGGGTCCCCGCCGGCGGCCAGACGCGCTCCTACGGCGCCGGGGCGCGGATCCTGTCCATCGGGATCGCCTCGACGGGCCTGCTGACGTTCGCGTACTTCTCGATCGCGAGCCACGTGCTGGGCGAACAATCGGCGAAGCTGCTGGATGTCCTGTGGTCGGTGATGTTCGTGATCATCTCGGTGATCTATCGGCCGATCGAACAGCTGCTCTCGCGCACGATCGCCGAACGCCGCGCGCGCGGCAGCGGCGAGCACACGCTGCGCGTGCCGATGCTGATCCAGGCGGGCTTCGCGCTGACCTTCCTGGTGGTCGCGCTGGCGTTCCACGACGAGCTGGTCAACCACGTGTTCGAAGGCCAGCAGGCGCTGTACGACGTGCTCGTGGTGGGCACGCTGGCGTATGCGGCCAGCTACTTCGCGCGCGGCTGGCTGGCCGGGCACCAGCGCTTCGGCCTGTTCGGCGGGCTGGTGCTGATGGAGTCGGTCTCTCGCATCAGCTTCGCGATCGCGGTCGCGCTGGGCATCGCGAGCGGACAGACGGCGGTGGCGCTGGGCATCGCGGCGGCGCCGTTCGTCTCGTTGGTGGTGGTGCCGGCGGCGTTCGCGCGGCGGCGCGGCGATCGGGCCCCGGGGAGCGAAGCAGCGGACGCGGGCGTGACGCCGCTGGACGAAGCGCTCGGCGGGCGGGCGGGAGCGCCGGGCGAGACTGCGATCACGGCGGACGAGGCCGACGCGGCGCTGGCGGGGCCGGGGACGGAGGGCGTGCAGGAGACGGCGGCGCACGACGAGCTGTCGCTGCGGCGGGGCGGCGGCTTCGCGGTGTGGGTGTCGAGCATCATGCTCTCCGAGCAGACGCTGCTGAACGCGGCGGTGCTGACCGTCGATGCGACCTCGCACAACGGCGTGCTGGCGGGCATCGTGTTCAACGTGCTGCTGATCGCGCGCGCGCCGCTGCAGCTGTTCCAGGCGATCCAGACCTCGCTGCTGCCGCATCTGACGGGCCTGGAGGCGACGGCGGGGCACGACGCGTTCGCGCGCGCGATCCGCGTGACGATCCTCGCGATCGCGGCGTTCGCGGCGGCGGTTGCGCTCGGCCTGCTCGCGATCGGCCCGTTCGCGCTGGAGCACGTGTTCTTCGGACAGGTCTTCAGCTACAACCGCTTCGGCCTGGCGCTGATCGGCGTGGGCATGGGCCTGCACCTGACCTCCGGCGCGCTCAACCAGGCGGCGCTCGCACGCGACCGCGCGCGAGCGGCCGCCGGCTGCTGGGCGTGCGCGGCGGTCGTGTTCCTCGTGTGGATGCTGGTCTCACCGGTCGGCGAACAGCTGCTGCGCGCGGAGATCGGCTACGCGGGCGCGACGGCGCTGCTGGCGCTGATGCTCGCAGCGCTCTACCGCCGCGGCTCGAGCGCCGGCAGGCGGGGCTCGATCCGGGCTCAGGCCGCCTCGGCCGCGTCCACGGACGCGGCGATCGCGCGGTAGGACTCTCCGGGATCCGCCGCGGAGAAGATCGCCGAGCCGGCGACGAACACGTTGGCGCCGGCCTCCAGGCAGGCGGGGGCTGTGAGGGGCTCGATGCCGCCGTCGACCTCGACGGCGACGCCATCGCCGACGAGCGCGCGCACGCGCGGGAGCTTGTCCAGCGAGTGGGCGATGAACGGCTGCCCGCCCCAGCCGGGGCTGACCGTCATGCACAGCGCCAGGTCGATGATCCCGGTGACCTCCGCGAGCGAGCCCACGGGCGTGCCGGGGTTGATCGCCAGGCCGACACAGGCGCCGGACTCGCGGATCAGGTTGGCGGCGTAGGCGACGTGCGGCGTGGCCTCGGCGTGGAAGGTGATCGAGTCGGCGCCGGCCTTGACGAACTCTACGGCGTGGCGCTCGGGACGCTCGATCATCAGGTGCGCCTCGAGCATCCCGCCGGCATCGTGGACCGCGTCGGCGAGCGCCGCGACGATCAGCGGACCGAGCGTGATGGGCGGCACGAAGTGGCCGTCCATCACGTCGCAGTGGATCACCCGCGCGCCCGCCTGCAGCACTTCGAGCACCTGCTCGCGCAGCCGCCCGAAGTCGGCCGAGAGGATCGACGGCGCCACCTGCACGCCGCGCAGCAGCTCACGCGCGGTGTCGCTCATACCGCTTGCAACATCGAGTCGCCGCAGTTGTTGCACTTGAGGATCGCGGTGGAGGACATGCGCACGATCGTGGAGTGCTCGCCGCAGTTGGGGCACACGGAGGTGAGCTCGAAACGGTGCAGGCAGTACACGCAGCGGTAGCGCCCGGGGAGGTTGGTCGGACGCAGCCACGGCTCGCCGCAGTTGGGGCACTGCGGCCCGAGGTCGATCGCGGCCCTGGCCGGCGTCTGCGGCTCCTCGCCCATCGCTCAGCGCTTCCGCAGCCGGGCGATGAAGAAGCCGGCGGTGCGATCGCGGTGGGGCAGCGTCTGCAGCATGCCTGCGGCGTCGGCAGCCGCCTGCGCGCCCGCCGTGCCGGCTAGATCGTCGAGACCGAATTCGGGGTGGGAGTCCAGGAAGGCAGCGATCGGGCGCTCATTCTCAATCGGAGAGATCGTGCACGTAGAGTAGACAAGCACGCCTCCCGGACGGAGGGCGGCGGCTCCGGCAGCGAGGATCGCCGTCTGCGCGCCCGCCATCTCCTCGATCGCGTCTGGCGTGACGCGCCAGCGCAGGTCGGCGCGCGCCTGCAGCGTGCCGAGCCCCGAGCAGGGCGGATCGACGAGCACGCGGTCGAACACCGCGCCCTCGGGCCGCGCCAGCCTGGCGTCGGCGACCTCGACGCGGACGTTGGCCGCGCGCAGCCGCCGCGCGGTGCGCACGAGGCCGCCGGCGCGGCGCGGGTTGCGCTCGACCGCGAGCACCTCGCCGCGTCCGTGCATGAGCGCGGCGAGATGCGTGGTCTTGCCGCCGGGAGCGGCGCACAGGTCCAGCACGCGCTCGCCGGGAGCGGGATCGAGCACGCGGGCGACGAGCATCGCCGCGCGCGACTGCGCGTGGAACGCGCCGCGCTGCCACAGCGGCGAGCCGTGCGCGTCGAACGGCTCCTCCAGCACGAGCGCCTCGGGGATGGCGGGGTCGAGATGCGTGCGCACGGGCAGCTCGCCGGCGAGCGCGGCGGCGTCGGTGACGAGCGTGTTCGCGCGCAGCGCCACCTCGCCCGGCTCGTTGTCGTACGCGAGCAGCGCGCGCGCCTGCTCGGAGCCGAGCGCCTGCCACCACAGGCGCGCGATCCACTCGGGGTGGGAGTGCTTGACGGCGGCGTGCTCGGGCGTGTCGTCGCTCAGCGCCTCCAGCAGCGCGTCGGGCCCCTCGCGCGCGGCGCGGCGCAGCACGGCGTTGACGAGGCCGTGCCCGCGACCGTGCGCCTTGGCGAGCTCGACGGCGTCGGCGACGACGGCGTAGTCGGGGGCGCCGCGCAGGTAGAGCAGCTCGTAGAGCCCGAGCCGCAGCGCCGCCAGCAGCGGCGGGTCGAGCTCGGCGGCGGGGCGCTCGGCGAGCTGCTCGATCAGGTGGTCGAGCGTGCCGCGGCGCTGGACGGCGCCGTAGGCCAGGCGCATCGCCAGCGCGCGGTCGCGCGGATCCAGCTGCGCGGCCTCGGCGGTCAGCGCGCGATCGGCGTAGGCGCCGCGCTCGAAGACGCGGCGCAGGACCGTGTACGCGCAGCGGCGCGCGGGAGCGACCGTGGCGGTGGGCGGGCTGGGCACGTCGGGCATGATCGGCTATCCGCTGCGACTGAACGCGCTCGGGGCGAGGACCTCGGCCACGTCGCCTGCCAGCCGCGCGGCCTCGTGCTTGGAGAGGGTCGCCGTGGTGACGCGCACGCCGGGCTGGGCGCCGGGCAGGCGGTAGGGCGCGCCGGGCGCGAGCACCCAGCCGCGCTGCATCAGCGCGCCGATCGTGGCGGCTTCCTCGTGAACGGGGATCCACACGTTCAGGCCCGAGGTCCCGTGCGCCTGCACCCCCTCGCCGGCGAGGCATGCGAGCAGGCGCTCGCGCCGCCGCGTGTAGGTCGTGCTCGCGCGGGCGACGAGCTCGTGGACGGCGGGATCGCCCCACAGGGCGAGCACGAGCGTCTGCAGGATGTGGCTGACCCAGCCGGGGCCGCACTGCTGGCGTCCCTGCACGCGGGCGATCGTCCGCGCGTCGCCGGCGAGCACGGCGAGGCGCAGGTCGGGTCCGAGCGCCTTCGCGACCGAGCGCGTGGCCGCCCAGCGCTCGGGCCTGGCTCCCGCGGCGAGCAGGCTGCGCAGCTCGCGGCCGGCGACGGGTCCGAGATGGTCGTCTTCGATCAGCAGCGTCCCCGGGAACTCGCCCAGCACGGCGCTCAGCTCCTGCGCGCGCGCGGCGTCGAGCGAGGCGCCCGTGGGGTTCTGGCCGCGCGGAGTGATGACGGCGGCGTGCGCCCCGCGGGCGAGCGCGACGCGCAGATCGGCGGCGAGCATCCCGCGATCGTCGAGCGCGACCGGCTCGAGCACGAGGCCGTGGGCGCGGAGCAGGTCATACAGCGCCGCGTAGCCGGGGTTCTCGACGGCCACGCGGTCGCCCGGGCGCAGGTGGGCCTGCAGCACCCGCTCGATCGCGTCCATGGCGCCGCTGACGATGCACAGCTCCTTGCCGGGGACGCCGTCCGCGCGCAGCTGCTCGCGTGCGAGATCGAGCAGCGCAGGCAGCGCCTGCGGTTCTCCGTACAGCCGCGCGGGAAGCTCGCAGCGGCGAAGGGCGCTTGCGAGGTCGGGCAGCAGCGCCGGGTCGGGGTTGCCGCGCGAGAGATCGCGCGCGCCCTGCGGCACCGGCAGCGGCGTGCGCGGAGATCCGATCGGCGGGCCCTGGCCGATGCGCGTGCCGCGCCGCGGCTCGCTGAGCACGACGCCGCGCCGGCGCAGCTCGGCGAGACCGGCGGCGACGGTGACCGGGCTGAGCCCGAGATCCACCGCGAGGCGTCGCACCGAGGGCAGGCGCTGCCCGGGAGCGAGCGAGCCGCCGGCGACGCCCGCCTCGATGGCGCTCACGAGCTCCGCTGCGCTGCCCGCCTTGATTCGATACTGTTTCAGCTCAGTCACCAGTCTGTACTATTACAGATATCAGAGAGGAGGCGCCGTGTCCCCCGTGCCAATCACCGCCCCACCCCCGTCCGACCGCGTGCGGCTGCGGCGCAAGCGCGAGCGCGGCAGCTACGACCGCGAGGTGATCGACGCGATCCTCGATGAGGCGCTGATCGCCCATCTGGGCATCGTCGACGAGCACGGTCAGCCGTTCGTGATCCCGACGCTGCATGCGCGCAGCGGCGACGTCGTCTACTGCCACGGCTCGAGCGCGAGCCGCACGCTGCGCGCGCTCGCGGCGGGCGCGCCGGCGTGCCTGACGGTGTCGCTTATCGACGGGCTTGTGCTCGCGCGCGCGGCAATGCACCACTCGGCTAACTACCGCTCGGCGATGCTGATCGGGCGAGCGAGAGTCGTGGACGATCCCGAGGAGAAGCGCGCGGCGCTGCGGGCGGTCGTCGAGCACATCGTGCCGGGCCGCTGGGATGACGTGCGCGCGCCCAGCGAGAACGAGCTCAGCGCGACCGCGGTGCTCGCGCTGCCGATCGACGAGGCGTCGGCGAAGGTTCGCCGCGGCGGGCCGGTCGACGACGAGGAGGACTACGCGCTGCGGGCGTGGGCGGGCGTGATCCCACTGACGAGCCAGGCGCACACTCCAGAACCAGACCCGCGGTTGCGCGAGGGCATCGCGCCGCCAGCGTATGTGACGGGCTACCGGCGGCCCGCCGGCCCGCCCGCCTGACTGCCTGCCTGCCTGCGCCCTTCAGGGTGTGCCCCTCAGGACGTGGCCCGGAACGGGGTGTGCCCGCGTAGATAGGCGGAGGCGTCCATCGCGCGCCCGCCCGGCGGCTGCACGACCAGCAGCTCGAGCACGCCGGGGCTGCAGTCGAGCAGCAGACGGCCGTCGTGCTCGCGCGGGCCCGGCGCGTCCTGCGCCGCATCGTCGAGCAGGGCGGCGCGATGCACCCCGAGCAGCGTGCCGTCGGCGAGCGCGACGCGGGCGCCGATGTGCGGGTGCAGCGCCCGGACGACGCGCTCGAGCTCGACGGCCGGCCGCGCGGGGTCGAGCAGCCGATCGGCGGCGGTGAGCTTCTCGGCGTAGGTGACGCCGTCCTCGGGCTGCTCGACGAACGGCGGCGACTCGTCGAGCGCGCGCACGAGCAGCTCCCCGCCGAGCAGTTGCAGGCGCTCGGCGAGCGAGCCGTAGCTGTCGTCGGGGCGGATCGGCTCGGCGCCGGCGAGGCACACCGGGCCGCTGTCAAGGCCGGCTGTCAGGCGCATGATCGAGACGCCCGTGCGCTCGTCGCCGGCCATGATCGCGCGCTCGATCGGCGCCGCCCCGCGCCAGCGCGGCAGCAGCGACGGATGGACGTTGAGGATCTCGTGCTCGGAGAGCAGCGGCTCCTTGATCAGCGCGCCGAAGGCACACACGACCACAGCGTGCGGGCGGGCACGGGAGATCGTCGCCCTGGCCTCTGGGTCGTTGACGTTCTGCGGCTGCTCCAGCGGGATCCCGAGCGCGCGCGCGCTGGCGGCGACGGGCGGCGATGTCAGGCGCCTGCCGCGACCGCTGGGGCGATCGGGCCGCGTGATCACGAGCGCGGGACGGTGGGCGTCGCTGCGCGCGAGCCGCTCGAGCACCGCGGCGGCGAACTCGGAGGTGCCGATGAAGACGGTGCTCAAGGCGCTGGTCCGCCGCCTGCGCTAGCCGGCGTCGGCGGGCCGCTCGGCGGCGGGGGTCTGCGCTTCGCGCATCGCGCGCATCGCCTCCTTGCGCGCCTCGCGGGAGATGCGGTCGAGCACGAGCACGCCGTTGAGGTGATCGATCTCGTGCTGGATGATGCGGGCCTCCAGCCCCTCTGCCTCGAGCTCGCGCTCCTGGCCGTGCTCATCCTGCGCGCGCACGCGCAAACCTACGTGGCGCTCGACCTCGACGTGGACGCCGGGCAGGCTCAGGCATCCCTCCTCGCCGGGCTCGAGCTCCTCGCTCGTCCACTCGAGCACGGGGTTGATCAGCGCGGTGATCGGGTCGTCGACGTAAGCCCGGAAGACGAGCACGCGGTGCAGCACCCCGAGCTGGGTGGCCGCGAGCCCGACCCCGAGCGCGTCGTGCATCAGCTCGCCCATCTGCGCGACCTCCGCCCTCAGCTCCTCGTCGAAGCGTTCGACCGGCAGCGCGGTGGCGCGCAGCACGGGGTCGCCGAACTTGCGCACGTGGCGCAGCGCCGCGTCGCGGCGGAGCCGCGTCTCCTCGTCGAGCTCGTCGGCCTCGGGCGCGTCCTGCTCGCGCTCGACCTCGACGTCGTCGACGTCCGAGCTCGGCGTCGGTAGCTCGAGCGAGCCGTCGTCCTCGGCTGTGCGGTCCTCTGTGGCCATCGCCTGTGAGTTTATGAGCAGCGGCATGGTCCGTGTCGATTCTTGGCTGCACAGCAGCTGCCCGTGGGCGCCTGGATGTCGCCCGCGCTGAAACAAACACGCCAGGTGTATCGCGCGCGGCCCAGATAGATCACAATTCAGGATCGATGCGGAGGGATGCACCCCACGGATGGGCCTTGGCGCCGATCGCGCTCGCGCTTGGCCTTGCCCTGGCGTGGGCGCAGCCGGTGGCGGCGCGTACCGTCTCCAGGCTGCCCCGCTCGGACTACAGCGTGCGCGCGGCGTGCGCGACGCCGGCTGCCGAGCGCGCCGGGTGCCTGGCGCTGCAGCTCGTGCCGAATACGGCGGAAGCTCGCGCCCACACCCACCCGATCGGCGTCGCCAGCGCCGCGCTTCCCGCGCCCACGGCACCTCCGTCGCCCGCGGCCGGCGACTTCGGCGTGCGACCGCAGGACCTGCACAGCGCCTACCAGCTGCCGACGAGCGCACCGTCAGTGCAGACGATCGCGCTGGTGGACGCCTACAACGACCCGAGCGCGGCAGCCGACCTGGCGACCTACTCCAAAGAATTCGGGCTCCCTGAATGCACAGCTGCGAGCAAATGCTTCAAACAGGTCAACCAGAACGGCGAAAGCGGTAACCCTTCGTTTCCCACGACCACGGCCGAACTGGAAGCCTGGCGCAAAGGCTCGAAAGCACAACGCGAAGAAGCCGCGGAAGCGATCGGCTGGGCGGTCGAGATCTCGCTCGATATCGAGACCGCCCACGCCGTGTGCCAGAACTGCCATATCGCGCTCGTCGAGGCCGAATCGCCGACGTACGCGAACCTCGAAACCGCGGAGAACGCGGCCGTGGCCCTCGGGGCCAACGAGGTCTCGAACTCGTGGGCCGGCCCGGAATGCTTCGGGGGCTGCATCGAAGACAGCGCGGCCTTCAACCATCCCGGCGTCGTGATCGCGGCGGCGGCGGGCGACAACGGCTACCTCAACTGGCTGGAAAAGTCGCGCTCGCCGTACGCCGACTTCCCCGCCTCCTCGCCGCACGTGGTGGCGGTCGGCGGCACCCGCCTGAAGCTCGGGCCGAGCGGGGAATGGAGCGGCGAGACGGTGTGGAACGACGGCGGCAAGAGCGGCAGCGTCAAGGACGGGCACGGCGCCGGTGGCGGCGGCTGCAGCGTCCAGTTCGAAGCGCAGCCGTGGCAGCGGAGTCTCCCCGACTGGCCGGCGGTTGGCTGCGGCAACAAGCGCGCGGTCGCAGACGTCTCCGCGGACGCCGATCCGTACACCGGCGTGGCGGTCTATGACTCGGGCCCCGGGCGCGAATGCGAATCGGTCCACGAAGGGTCGATCGTGCACTGGTGCACGTACGGCGGCACGAGCGTCGCGTCACCGCTGATCGCCTCCACGTTCGCCGTGGCGGGGGGAGCCGGCGGCGTCGAATACCCCGCGAGGACGCTGTATGAAAACGCGGCGAAATCGCCCGGGTCGCTGCACGACGTGACGGAAGGATCGAACGGCGAATGCGTGACGCCTTTCGACGAAGAAACGGGCCTGGCAAGCTGCACGTCCAGCGAAGAGGGCAAAACGAGCTGCGCCTCAGAAGCGATCTGCCTGGCGCGGACGGGCTATGACGGGCCGACGGGGGTCGGCACGCCCGACGGCGCAAGCGGGTTCGCGCCGGCACCGAGCGCCCCGACGGTCGTCACCGGCGCCGCCTCCACGATCACCCGGGAATCGGCGACGCTGCACGCGAGCGTGAACCCCAACGGCCATGAAGTCAGCGAATGCACGCTGGAATACGGCAAGAGCGCCGCCGATGAAGCGAGCGCGCCGTGTTCCTCGGCGCCTGGCTCGGGCACGAGCCAGGTCGCGGTATCCGCGCCGATCAGCGGCCTGAGCGCCGGCACCACGTACCACTTCCGCATCTCCGCCACCAATTCCGGCGGGACCAGCAAAGGCAGCGAACAGACATTCCAGACGCTGCCGGAACCGCCGACGGTGACGACGGGCGAGGCCACCCCGCTGTCGTCGAGCTCGGCGACGTTGAACGGGAAAGTCGACCCCAACGGCGGGGAAGTCAGCGAATGCACGTTCGAATACGGCACGAGCAGCGTCAGCGAACGGAGCGTGCCGTGCTCCACGCTGCCCGGGGCGGGCACGAAAGCGGTCGCGGTATCCGCACCGATCGGCGGCCTGAGCGCGAACACGACCTACCGCTTCCGCATCTATGCGACGAACGCCGGTGGCCCCAGCACGGGCAGCGAACAGACATTCAAGACGCAGAGCTCACCGACGGCGGTGACTGGTGCGGCCTCGTCGGTCGGACAGACAACGGCGACGCTGGAAGGGACCGTGAACCCCAACGGAGAGAATGTGACGGGCTGCACCTTCGAATACGGCACGAAGGCTGCTAACGAAGCAAGCATGCCGTGCTCCTCGCTGCCGGGTGCGGGCACGAGCCTGGTCACTGTATCCACGACGATCACCGGTCTGAGCGCGAACACGACCTACCACTTCCGCATCACCGCCACCAACGAAGGCGGCCCCAGCACAGGCAGCGAACGGACGTTCAGCACCCTGCCCGAACCACCGAGCGTGACGCCCGGCGTCCCCGCGTCGATCACGCAGAGCGGAGCGACGCTGAACGCGACCGTGAACCCAGAGGGCGTGCAGGTAAGCAACTGCAGGTTCGAATACGGGACTACGACGGAACCCTACGAATCGAGCTCACCATGCAGCTCGCTGCCTGAACCTGGAGACAGCCCTGTGGCGGTGTCCGCGTCGCTCACCGGCCTGACTGCGGGGACCGTCTATCACTTCCGCATCGCTGCGACAAACGCCGGCGGCAAGAGCACGGGCCCCGACCAGACGTTGACGACGCTTCTCCCGACCATGCTATCGCCGCAGTTCCCGGGCGGACAGGGCACGCCGGGCAGCCAGGGAGTCGCGTCCTCTCAGGAACACAAGCAGCCGCTCGTTCCCGACGCTGAGCTGGCAGGCACCGCGCTGACGGAGCGCGCGTCGGGCACGGTGACCATCGAGGTGAGCTGTCCGGCCGGGGAGAGCATCTGCGCGGGCACGGTGACGCTGCGAACGCTGGGGCCTGTCAGCGTAAGCGCAGGCGTTCATGTTTCGAAGAAGCCGAAGGCGACGATCCTGACCCTCGCCACTGGCTCGTTCAAAGTCGCCGGCGGGCAGGTGACGAGGGTGAAGCTGCATCTGTCGGCCAAGGCGCGCGCGCTGCTGGCACGCGTCCACGCGCATCTGCTGCGAGCGCGGGCGACGATCTTCGCCCGTGACACTGCGGGGGCGACACATACGGCCCAGTCCACTGTCACGATCCGCACGGACAAGAGCTCGGGCAGCCGCAAAGGCTGAAGCCGCCCGGCCCCGAGCGAGGGCTCTACCGACGGACGTTGCGCTCGATCAGAACGACGCTCTCGTCCTGCTTGCGCCCGGGAGTCACGAGCGCGAGGTCGACCTCGAGACGACCGTGATCGCGCAGCAGCTTGCGCCCCGCCGAGTCGAGCTCGATCTGCGCGGTGGCCGTCTTGCCATGGAGGACCGAGAGGATCGTGCTCGTCCCGATCGTGACCGTGCGGAGCATCCGCTTGCCTTTGACACGGACGGCCAACTTCACCCTCAGCGTCAATTTCGCGCGACAGCTTTCGGTGCCGGCGCAGTCGACCTTCACGAGGGCGTCGCCGTCACGCGCGACGGCGATGCGCTTACCCGTGAGCGAAAGCGTCGAGTTCGGGGACGGAGACGACGAAGCCCCGAGACCTCCGGAGAGCTTCGTACCGGATGTCGGTTCCGCGGACGCGGAGCCGGGCGGAGGTGTCGGCGGGCCGCCGGGCTTCAACGCCTCGTCGATGCCCGGCGTGAGGTTGGGCGCGGTGGCCTGGACGAGTTCCGCTTCCGCTTCGGATGTCTTGCCGTTGTAGTACGCGACTTCGAAACCTTCAGCCGCGAATCCGAGCTTGTAACCGCCGCTCGGAATTCCTCGGATCGTGTACGTGCCGCTCGCTTCGCTGAACCCACAAGAGACCGATTCGGCCTGACCTTTGGCGTTGGTACGCAGCACACAGGCAATCGCTTCATTGATGGGAGCCCCCGTGGCGGCACTGGTCACGACGCCTGCGATTTCCGCGCCCGGCGGCAGTTCCGCTTCGATGCCGGAGGTCGTCTTTTCAGCTGCGACCGACACGGTGGTCGCTTCACTGAGCTCGTACTTGCCGTCGTAGAGCTGAGCGATGTAGTTCAGCTTGCTCGCCGGTGGGACAACGAACTCGACGAAGTAGCCTCCCGGGCTTAGGCTCGCGACTTCATATTCGCCCCCCGCGCCCGTCTTGGTGCAACCGAAGACGTGTTCGTATTCGCTTTCTTCTTCGCCGAGCAGTTCGAAGTTGGTCGTGATCGCGCACACCTCGATCCCCTGCAGCGGCGCGTGGGACCCGGCTTCGGTCACCTTGCCCGAGATCCCTCCGAGCGCTTCGGCGGCCTGCGCGCTCGGCGCAAGTGCGAGCAGGAGGGCGCCCAGCGCAAACGCACCAAGCAGCGAGGCCCGGCGATCGCGATCGCAACGCCGTGGGGCCCGCGGCGGCCGCTGGCCACACGCTGCGATGAGCGATCCCGTGACTCAGCCCCTGCCGTGTTTCGCCTTGGCCGCGCGCAATGTGCCAACGACGTATCCGGTGTGCGTAGCGCCGGTGGCATTGTGTGCCGCGATCGCCACCCGCACGTGAAGCGTGTGCGAGCGAGCGAGCAGGCTGCGCGCCTTTGAGGATAGATGCAGCACGATCGTCTTCACCTGACCTCCGGCAACGCTGAACGGCCCTGTCGCGAGCGTCAGAATCGCGGGCTTAGCCTTTGCGCTGGCCGCGACGGCGTCGAGCGTGCGCAGCGTCACCGTGCCCGCGCAGCTGTTCACCGCTGCCGGACAGCTGACCTTGACGCTCACCTCGCCTGAAGCGCTTGCCTGCAGCGATGCGCTTGCGATCGTGGCGTCCGGAGATCCTTCTTTGAAGCCCAGCGCACCCTGTTTTGCGGCTTCTTCTTCGTGGCGTTTCCTGGCGGCCGCAGCTTCTTCTTCCTGCTGTTTGTTCGCCGCGGTTCTGGCGGCTTCTTCTGCGACCAGTTTGAGGTGTTCTTCGCCGAGCTTCCTGATCGCTTCTTCGTTCTGCCGTTCTTCTTCTTTCTTTTTGGCCGCTTCTTCCCCGTTCTTTTTTTCCGCGAGCGTTTCGACGGTCAGCATCGCCGAGACGGTCGGGGCTTCACCGGCGCCGTTCTTGAAGACCGCCCGGTATTCATCGCCGCTCTCCGCGCCGGTGGCGTCTTCGACTTCCAGCGTGTTCGTCGTGACCCCTTGGTCCGTCGTGTCGTTTTCGAAAGCGCCGCCGTTCTTCTTGACCTGCCACTGCACCGACGATGCACCGGTTGCCCCGGCTTTGAAGGTCGCGCTGCCGCCTTCCGTGACCTTCGTCGATGCCGGGCTTTCCGTCACCACGGGCTTGGTCTCGACGGTCGCGGTGACCGTCTGGGTGCCACCGCTCTCGTTGTAGCTGATCCGCATCTCCTGCGAGGTGGCCTTGCAGCCCGCGGCGGAGGTGATCGGTATGTCCGCTCCGTGTTCGGGCGCGTTGGCGAAGGCTCCGGAGAGGGCTCCGGTCGTCGAGACGAACGTGTAGGTCTGCCCAGTGACGAGTTCCGGACAGGACTTTCCTTCCGAGGGCGGGTCCACTTCGATGCCAATCGTAGAGTTCGCGAGATCGATCGTGCCTTCCGAGGAAAGCTGCGAGTAGTCGACGTAGGGCACCGCTTCTTTGCCAACGATCTCGAAGGTCACCGTGCTACCGGCGTCGAGCGTCACGCTCGGAGCTTCGAGGCCTCCCGTGGGTTCCAATCCGGCTCCCACGTCGAGTTCGGCGTCGCTGGTGGTCAGCGGACCGAGTTCGCCACTTCCGAAGAAGAAGACGTGACTCAGTTCCACCGATTCCCCGTCTTCCGAGTTCAGTTCGCCCAAGAAGCCCACGAGCCCATTTTCGTGACCTGCCCGAGTGGTGCTGGTCCCCTCGATTTTCACGGGTCCCACCTCGGTTTCGTTGAGCAGGTAGAACGCCGGCATTTTGCCGAGTTCGACGGTCAACGGATCGGAGCCGGTCACAGCGCCTTCCAGCCATAGGCCGCTGAGTTCCCCACCGGCGCCACGACCCGAGACACTCCATTTCTGAGCTTCGCTGAGTTCGAAGGGCAGTTCGAGGAAGTCGAGCACATTGCCGCTTGAGCCGCTTGCCGGCGAGGCGGTGAGGCCGCCTTTCCCGATCGCTAGGAGCGTGGGTCGCTAACGCGCTGGGGTGGGATGTTTTGCGCGCGGGGCGGGGTAGTCGTGGTGATGTTTGGTGCTCTGAGCACGGGCCTGGGTGGGCGCGGGCTGGGCGGCAGCGGATCGGCGGTGCTGGTCGACCCGTGGGTCGGATCATGCGGTCGTGATCAGGGCCAGGCCGCCGTTGCGGTGGAGCTTGAGGAGGTTGTGGATGGCGCACTGGAAGCGCCATTGGGCCCGCGCGGCCGACTTGCCGCGTAGCAGTAGTTGGCGGGCGTCCTGGACGGTTTGCATCTGCCCGAAGACCGGCTCGACGATCGCCTTGCGCCGGGCGTAGACGGCGTGGCCTTCCTTGGTTTTCAGCTTGCGTGCCATGCGCTGCTTGGCTGTCGCGTTCTTCGCGACCGGCCCTCGGGGAGCGGGCGGCGGTGGCTCTGAATGCTTGAAACGGCCGGTCGCGATGTGAGGGTCCAGGCCGTGCGCGGCGGTCCTCTTGACGTTTTCCTCGGAGAAGTAGCCAGCGTCCGCGGTCAACGCGGCGCCCTCGGGCAGCCGCGCGCCGGTCGCGTCGAGGTTCTCATCGAGCTGATCGAGCGCTGGCTCCAACTGTTCGGCATCGGGTGCTTGGTCGGAGAGCTCCGCCGCCACGATCACCTGCGCCTGGGAGTCGACAATCGCCTGGCCGCTATAGCACTGGTGAAACGCGCCATCAGAGGTCTTCATGATCCTCGACTCAGGGTCAGTGAAATTGCGCTGTGCTTTGGGCTTCGGCTTGAACGGATCGCGCCCGTTCGGTGGCTGGCGCGGTTTCTTGCCCTGCTCTTGCATCTCGGCGCGCCGCGCCCTCTCGCGCTCGGCCGCCTCGGCCTCCAACGCTGTCTTGGCCTCCCGGATCCGGGCCAGGCGCTGCTCGCGACGCTGGAGCTCTGAGGGCAGCTCATCGCCGCGACGATCGCACCCGAAGCGCTCGTCCTCCTGCGCATCGACGCGCTCGGCATCAGCGAGCAGCGCCTGCGCGTTCGCGCGGATCGCGGCGATCTCGGCCTCCAGCTCCTTCTCCTTCTTGACCATCCGCTCGTAGCTCATCGCCTTGTGACGCGACGCGTTCGCGCGCAGCTTGGTGCCGTCCAACGCGAGCGTCCCCAGCCCAACCAGCCCCGCCCGCCGGCATAGCCGCAGCGCCTGCACGAACAGCTCCGCCAGCGCGCCCAGATGACGCTTGCGGAAACGCGCGATCGGCCGGTAGTCCGGGTGCTGGTCAGCACACAAAAACCGCACCGCCACATCAGAGAAGGTGCGCTCCTCCAGCTTGCGCGAGGACGGCGTCCCCGTCGCATAGCCATAGATCAGGAGCTTGACCATCAGCCGCGGGTCATAAGGCGGAAAACCCCGCTCATCCTCATAGTCGGCGTAGATCGCCGACAGATCCAGAGCCTCATCGACGAGATCCGACACGAACCGCGCCAAGTGCCCCTCCGGAACCCAATCCTGCAAGCAAGGCGCCATCAACAACACCTGGTCAGGGTCATACGCCCGAAAAGTCTTCCCCTCCGCCACCGGCGCCCGCTGCACAACCGGCGCCTCCACCAACTCCACCTCAACCAGCCGATCCTGCAACCCAGCCGCCATAGCGATCCTCCACCGTCGTAGACAATCACATCGTCTTAAACCCGCCGGACAACACCAGCCCAGTTAGCGACCCACGCTCCTAGCGATTCGCCGCCCATGAGGTACTCGTCGCCGTCGTCGATCCGCATCGATTCGGCGCTCAACCCGACTACGTCGTTGTAGCTGACGTAGCATGGGTTTTCGAACGTTTCGTCTTCGCACCCCGCGCTGCTCAGATGGGGGAACGTCAGCGTTTCGGCCTTTTTGCTCGCTTTCGGCGCGGCATCGCCTGCCCAGTTCAGGCCTTCCGACCAGTTTTCCGTGGTGGTGGATTCACCGGTCCAGGTGAAGGAAGTGGCCAGCGCACTCGGTGCCAGCGCCAGGCAGAAGCCGGCGACGACGACGGCAATGAACGCCGGGAGCCTCCTCTCGGCGGCGCGCACGCGATAGCACTCTCCAACCTCAGACCCTCCGTTAGTCCTCACCGTCACCCTCCATGTGCTGGCCGTCGAATCGCGCGAAGATACCAGATGTCGGAAAGCGCTGGCAAGGACTGGCGCGTGGGCTGCACCTTGTGTACGACTAATGTTGTAATGGTCCGCTACTGCGGGTCGACGTCGACGCTGAAGCTCACCCCGGCGTGCGTGCGCGTGCCGGCGACCTGCTGCACCGCCTCGCCGACGGCCTGCACCGTCGGGCGGCGCTCGCGGGCCTTCACCATCACAACCGAGCGCTCGCGTCCACGCAGGCGAAACAGCGTCGCGGGACCGAGCACGGCCGCCCCCCCATCCGCGAGTGCCCCGTTCCCGGCGCCCGTCGCGCCGCCGGCGAGCCGCTCCGTGAGCGACTGGCGCACCGCGATGGCGGCGGCACGCGCCTTCTCCGCAGCCTCCGCGGAGCAGACGATCCTGATCAGGTGGGAGAAAGGCGGGTAGCTCAGCGCCCGGCGGCGCTCCAGCTCGCCGGCGATGAAGCCGTCGCTGTCGTGGGCGGCCGCGTGCACGATCGCGCGCGCTTCGGGCGCGATCGTCTGCACGAGCACGCGTCCGTGCCCGCCCCGTCCGGCGCGCCCGGCGAGTTGGGCGATCAGCGCGAACGTCCGCTCCTCCGCACGGAAGTCGGGGAAGCGGAGTGTCGCGTCCGCGTCGAGCACCACGCCCAGGCTCACGTCGGGGAAGTCGTGGCCCTTGGCGACCATCTGGGTTCCGATCAGCACCCCGCACTCGGCCGCCTCGAACTGGCGCAGGATCGCGCCGACGCCGCTGTCCGGGCTGTCGGCGACCACGTCCGCGTCGAGGCGGAAGATGGGGAAGCGGCCGTCGTCGAAGACGTGCGCCAGCTCGTGCGCGAGGCGCTCTGTGCCGGCGCCGTGGCGCGCGACGGCGGTCGAGGAGCAGTCGCAGCAGCGCGCCGGCGCCCGCTCGCGATGCCCGCAGTGGTGGCAGGCGAGGTATCCGCCGGCGCGATGCAGCACGAGCGCGACGTCGCACTCCGGGCAGTTCCACACCCGCCCGCACGAGCGGCAGGAGAGGAAGTTCGACCAGCCGCGGCGGTTGAGCAGCACGATCGCCTTTCCGCGTTCGCCGCGAACCTCGGCGAGCGCCTGCGCGGTCAGCGGGTGCAGCCCCTGGGTCTCGCCGCGCATGTCCAGCACCTGCACCGCAGGCAGCGGACGCCCGTCCACCCGGCGCGGCAGCACGCTCACGGGCAGGCGCTGCACGCTCTCCGGGCGCGGCGTCGCGCTGCCCAGCAGCAGCACCGCATCGCAGCGCTCGGCGCGCTCGGCGGCGACGTCGCGCGCGTCGTAGCGGGGGTCGCCCTCGTGCTTGTAGGAGGAGTCGTGCTCCTCGTCGACCACGATCAGGCCGAGATCCTCGATCGGCGCGAACACCGCCGAGCGCGGACCCACGCACACCCTCGCCTCCCCCCCGCGCAGGCGACGCCACTCGGCATAGCGCTGGCCGAGAGTCAGCCGCGAGTGCAGTACCGCGACGGTGTCGCCGAAGCGTTCGATGAAGCGCCCGACGATCTGGGGCGTGAGCGCGATCTCCGGCACGAGCACGATCGCGCCGCGCCCCTGCTCGAGCGCCGCGGCCGCGGCGCGCAGGTACACCTCGGTCTTGCCCGACCCGGTCACACCGTGCAGCAGCCGCTGCTCGGCGCGGCGCTCGCCCAGAGCGGCGATCACGGGCGCGAGCGCGACCTCCTGGTCGAGCGTCAGCTCGGGCGCGTGCGGACTGCGCGCCCCCACCGGCAGGTGCTGGGGACGGGCCACCGCGCGGCGCTTGCGCCCGCTCAGCCGGCGCGCCGCCCCCGGCGGGAGCACCAGGCCGAGCGCGCGGGCGATCGTCGAGCAGTACTCGGCCGCGATCCATTCGGCCAGCGCCACCAGGTCGGCGGGCAGGGCGGGCGGACCATCGTCCAGCGCGCGCAGCGGGGCCAGAAGCTTCTCCTCGGCGACCTCGCTGCTGTCCGACAGGCCGACGACCACCCCGAGCACCTGCCGACGGCCGAACGGCACCACGAGCATCGATCCGACGTCGACGGCGCCTCTCAGCGCCTCCGGCAGCCTGTAGTCGAACGGCCCGCGCAGCGCGCGGGCCGTCGTCATCGGCTCGACCTGGGCGATCGCCGATACCGCGCCGACCTCGGCCGCCGGAACGTCGATCTGAGCAATGCTCCCCACCGCTCTGAGGCTAGAGGACCGACAGGCGGCCTCCGCGCCCCCGCCCTCAGAGACCGGCGGCGATACGCAGCGCGGCGGCCTTGTCGGTCTTCTCCCAGGTGAAGTCGTGGTCGTCGCGTCCGAAGTGGCCGTACGCGGCGGTCTTCTGGTAGATCGGACGGTGCAGTTTGAGCTCCTCGCGGAAGGAGCCGGGGCGCAGGTCGAAGACCTGGTCGACCGCGCGCGCGATCTGCCCGCGGCTGACGCCCTCCTTCTCGGTGCCGAACGTCTCGACCATCACCGACACGGGATGCGCGACGCCGATGGCGTAGGCGACCTGCACCTCGGCGCGCTCGGCCAGACCGGCCGCGACGATGTTCTTGGCGACCCAGCGCGCCGCGTAGGCGGCCGAGCGGTCGACCTTGGACGGGTCCTTCCCGGAGAACGCGCCGCCGCCGTGACGGGCCATGCCGCCGTAGGTGTCGACGATGATCTTGCGCCCGGTCAGCCCGCAGTCGCCCACCGGTCCGCCGATCACGAAGCGCCCTGTCGGGTTGACGAGGAAGTTCCTGCGCAGCTTCTGCGCGTCGTAGAGCTCGCTTGGCAGGATTGGCTCGACGACGTGCTCCCAGAGGTCGTCGGGGATCAGCGCCTCGGCGCCTGCCGCGTGCTGGGTGGAGATCAGGAGCTTTTCGATCTCGACGGGCTTGCCGTCCTGGTAGCGCACGCTGACCTGGGTCTTGCCGTCGGGGCGCAGGTAGTCCAGCGTGTCCGCCTTGCGGACCGCCGCCAGGCGCTCGGCCAGGCGATGCGCGAGCGAGATCGGCAGCGGCATCAGCGTGTCGGTCTCGTTCGTGGCGTAGCCGAACATCATCCCCTGGTCGCCCGCGCCGGCGACGTCGAGCTCGTCCTCGTCGTTCGCGTCCGTGCGCGCCTCGTAGGCCTTGTCGACGCCCTGCGCGATGTCCGGCGACTGCTTGTCGATCGCGTTGAGCACAGCGCACGAGTCCGCCGAGAAGCCGAGGTCGGCGTCGTTGTAGCCGATCTTGCGGATCGTCTCGCGCGCGACCTCCTGGATGTCGACGTAGGTCTCGGTCGAGATCTCCCCGGAGACGACGACCAGGCCCGTGTTGACCAGCGTCTCGCAGGCCACGCGGCCGTAGGGTTCGTCCGCCAGGACCGCGTCGAGCACGCCGTCGGAGATCTGGTCGGCGATCTTGTCTGGGTGGCCCTCCGTGACCGACTCGGAGGTGAACAGGAATTCGTTGTCGGAAAACTCAGTCATGTCTTGCGAGATCAGCTCCGGTGGTCGTGGGCGGCCGCGTGAGGGGATCACCGGCCGGCGGGGTTGACGAAGGGCGCAGAAGTCTATGCGGCGCGGGCACGCCCGCGCTGGCCGCGCTCGACGAAGTCGATGATCAGCGGCACGCCGTCCATCCCGTAGCGCGCGCGCAGGCGGTTCTCCAGGAAGTATGCGTAGTCGCGTGTGACGCGCGCCCGTGAGTTGACCTGGATCGCAAAGCGCGGCGGTCGCTCGTCGATCTGGGCCATGTAGATCAGCTTCAGGCGATGCCCGCCCGCGCCGCGGCGCGTCCCGACGGGCGGCTGGCGCGCCTGGACGGCCTCCGCGAGGAAGCGGTTGAGCTCGGGGGTGGGGATGCGCCCGCTGACGCGGTCGCCGAGCGTGATCGCCTCGGTCAGCAGGCGCGCGACGTGGCGGCCGGTCTTGGCGCTCACCGTCAGCACCCGCGGGCGCAGGCGCAGCTTTTCGGCGACGCGCGCCCGCTCGTACTCGAGGTCGATCCCGGTGCCCTCCGCGTCCTCCCCGCGCTCCTGCATGTCCCACTTGTTGAGCACGATCGCCGTCGCGCACCCTGTCTTCATCGCCAGCTCGGCGATGCGCAGATCCTGCGCGGTGACGCCGTCGCCGGCGTCGCAGACGACGAGCGCGACGTCCGCGCGCTCGGCGGCTCGCCGCGAGCGCAGCGAGGTGTAGTACTCGACCGAGTCGGCGACCTTCGCCTGGCGGCGGATGCCGGCGGTGTCGACGAGGATCAGCCTGCGATCGCCCACCAGCAGCGGCGTGTCGATCGCGTCGCGTGTCGTGCCGGCGACGTCGGACACGATCACCCGCTCCTCGCCGAGGAAGCGGTTGACCAGCGAGGACTTGCCGACGTTCGGCCTGCCGATCACGGCGAGGCGCACGGTGTCGTCCTCGACCTCGGAATCGCCGGGGCCCAGCAACTCGACGATGCGGTCGAGCAGATCGCCCGTGCCGAGGCCCTGAGCCGCCGACACCGGTAGCGGCTCGCCCAGGCCGAGGCGATGGAACTCGGCCGCCATCGGCATGTCGGCGACCCCGTCGCACTTGTTCGCCGCGACGATCGTCGGCAGCGACGCGCGGCGCAGCAGGTCGGCCATCTCCTCGTCGCCCGCGCGCACGCCGGCGCGCGCGTCGACGACCAGCACCGCCACCTCGGCGTCGGCGATCCCCGCGCGCGCCTGCTCGCGGATCGAGCCCGCGAGCGGGTCCTCGTCGGCGAAGTCCACGCCGCCCGTGTCGATCAGCGTGAAGCGGCGCCCGTTCCACTCGCAGTCGAGCTCCTTGCGGTCGCGCGTGACCCCCGGGCGCTCGTGCACGACCGCCTCACGGGTACCCGTGAGGCGGTTGATCAGCGAGGACTTCCCCACGTTTGGATAGCCGACGATGGCGACCTTCATGTGGTCAGTATGCCCAGGTGGTCCGGCTCAGTCCGCTTCCCACGCGCGTTGCTCGGCAGCGACGTCGGGGTTCTCGGCATCGAGGATGCTCGCCTCCCGCTCCAAGGTCCAGATAGAGCTCGCCCGCTTTTCGCGCGCCAGCGCCGCTATCCGCCCCACGACCTCATCGACGCCGAGGCCGGTGGTATCGAGCGTGACCGCATCGGGCGCGGCCTTAAGCGGGCTGTGAGCACGCGTGATGTCCCGCTCGTCGCGCATCGTCTGCTCGGCGAGCACCGTCTTTACGTCGGCGCCAAGCTCCGCCGCTCGCCGACGCGCCCGCTCGCGCTGATCGGCCGTGAGGAAGATCTTCAACGCGGCGTCAGGCGCAACGACGGTACCGATGTCGCGCCCCTCGGCGACCCAGTCTCCGCGCGCGATCAGCTCGCGCTGCTTGGCGACAAGCGCCTCGCGCACGGCCGGGTCGGCGGCGACGACGGAGGCCGCCTCGGAGACGGCGGGAGCGCGAATCTCCTGGCTGACGTCGCGCCCGTCGAGCAGCACGCGGGATGAGGCTACCTGCGAGACCTCCGACGATGCTTCTGGCGGGCTCGGTGAAGGCACCTCGGCGAAGTCGATCGACACCGCCCGGGCGAGCTCACCGAGCGCCCCCGGCCGCGTGGGAAGTGTCCCCTCGCCCCGCTCGAGCGCTGCGAGCGCCACGCTGCGATACATCGCGCCGCTGTCGAGGTAGGTGAAGCCGAGCTCGCGCGCGAGCGCACGCGCGACGGTCGACTTGCCCGCGCCGGCGGGACCGTCGATCGCTACGAGCACAGGCTCGCGAGATCTTCGACGAAGCCCGGGTAGGACACGGCGGCAGCGTCCATCCCGATCACCTCGACGCCCTCGCGCGAGGCGAGCCCGGCGACGGCGCCCATCATCGCCAGGCGATGGTCGCCGCAGGCGTCGATCGTGCCGCCGCGCAGCCCGCCGGTGCCGCACACGGCGAAGCCGTCGTCGGTGGCCTCGATCTCCGCGCCCAGGCCGCGCAGCCCCTCGACGACGCTGGCGATGCGGTCGGACTCCTTCACGCGCAGCTCCTGCGCTCCGCGTACGAGTGTCTCGCCCTCGGCGAAGCAGCCGAGCAGCGCCACGAGCGGCAGCTCGTCGATCGCCAGGGGCACCTCGTCGGGCTGCACGACGGTGCCCTCGAGCGCGCCGTGCGCGACGTCGAGGTCGCTGACGGGCTCCTGCGCCTCCAGCTCTCCGGCCTCGCCCTCCAGGTCGCCGAGCACGATCCCGCGCATGCGGCGCACGATGCGCAGGAAGCCGGTGCGCGTCCAGTTGACGCCGACGTCGCCGATCAAAAGGCGCGAGCCGGGAACGAGCACGCCCGCGGCCACGAGGAACGCGGCGGAACTCGGGTCGCCGGGGACGGTCACGCTGTCCAACAACAGCTCGTCGGCGTTGCCGACCGTCACGTGCAGGCCGTTGCGATGGATCGGGACGCCGGCGCGCAGCAGCATCCGCTCGGTATGGTCGCGGCTGCGCGCGGGCTCGCCGACGGTCGTCGTGCCGTCGGCTGTCAGCGCCGCCAGCAGGATGCACGACTTGACCTGTGCGCTGGCCACCGGCAGCTCGCAGGAGATCGATCGCAGGCGCGTGCCGCGGATGTGCAGCGGCGCGAAGCGCCCCTCGCGAGCCTCCAGATCGGCGCCCATCTGGCGCAGCGGCTCGACGATCCGGTCGACGGGGCGCCGGCGGATCGACTCGTCGCCGTCGAGCGTGAACGAGCGTCCCTCCTGCGCGGCCAGCCAGCCCGGCAGCAGCCGCAGCAGCGTGCCGGCGTTGCCGACGTCGATCGGTCCGTCCGGCTCGCGCGCGTCGCGCAGGCCCGTGCCGCGGATGACGAGGTCCTCGCCGTGGACCTCCACGAGCGCTCCCAGCGCGCGCACCGCGTCGAGCGTCGAGTTTGTGTCGGCGGCCTGCAGGTAGCGCTCGATGCGCACCGGCTCGGAGGCCATCGCCCCGAGCAGCGCGGCGCGGTGGGAGATCGACTTGTCCGCCGGCGCTCGGAGCTCGCCGGAAAGACCCTTCGCGGGCTCGAAGCGCATGTTCATCGCGTGCCCCTCATGCTCGCACGACCGGGAAGCCGAGGTCGGCGATCAGCTCCCGAGCGCGTCCGGCGTGCTCGCTGCCCGCGATCCACAGCGCGACCACGCCCTGCCGGTTGTCCTGCGAAGGCGAGAGCACCATGTCGACGATGTTCACGCCGGCGCCGCCGAGCGCGAGCGCGATCTCGGCGATCACCCCCGGCCGGTTGGGCACCGACGCGCGCAGCTCGTGCACCGACCCTCCGACGAGGTCCGCGCCGAGCAGCTTCTCACGCTCTGCGCGGGCCCGCTCGTTCCAGGCGCCCACCGCGCTCGCATCGCCCGCGCTCAGCCACGCGCGCACCTCTTCCAGACGCCCTGTGAGCTCGTCGATGCCCGCGATCAGCGCGTCGCGGTTGGAGATGTAGATGTCGGTCCAGATCGCGCTGTTGGCGCCGGCCACGCGGGTGGCGTCGCGGAAGCTCGGGCCGACCGCCGGCAGGCGCTCTGACTCCTCGCCGAGCAGGCTCGCGGTCTGCGCGACGAGCAGGTTGGCGAGCACGTGCGGCAGATGCGACACGCAGGCCATCAGGCGATCGTGGGTCTCGGCGTCGATCGCCGTCGGGCGGGCGCCGAGGCGGCTGAGCAGCCGGTGCAGGCGCTCGTACAGCACGCCGGCGGTGCTGCCTTTGGCGGGCGTCAGGTACCAGGTGGCGCCGTCGAACAGGTCCTCGCGGGCGTGCTCGACGCCCGCCGTCTCCGCGCCCGCGAGCGGATGCCCGCCGACGAAGCGCTCGTCGGCGGCGGCGTCGGCGAGCACACGCTTGGTCGAGCCGACATCCGTCACCACACAGTCTGGGCCGGCGCTCTCGAGCGCCTGCTTGACGGTCCTCAGCATCTCGCCGACCGGAGCGGCGACGAACACGACCTGGGCGCTGGCGACGGCGCCGGCGATGTCATCGGCCTGCTCGTCGATCACCCCCAAGGCGAGGGCGCGAGCTCGCACGTCGGGGTCGGGGTCGTAGCCGCGCACGCTCGCGCCCGCGCGCGCACGCGCGGCCAGTCCGATCGAGCCGCCGATCAGCCCGACGCCGAGGACCGCTATCCGCATCCGCTCAGGGCTGCGCCGTCTTCGCTCGGGCAGCGTTGCGAGCGCGTACGGACTCTGCCAACCCCTCCATCACCTCGACGGTCGTCTCCCAGCCGATGCATCCATCGGTGATCGACTGGCCGTAGCGCAACTCGCCGCCAGACCCCAGGTCCTGGCGGCCGGCGACGAGAAACGACTCGAGCATCACGCCCACGATGGCGTCGTTGCCGCTCGCTATCTGACCGCCGACGTCAGCTGCCACGTTCGGCTGGCGTTCGGGGTCCTTGCCGCTGTTGTCGTGGCTGAGGTCGATCATCACGCGCGCCGGCAGGTCCGCGCCCTCGAGTAGCCCCAGCGCCGTCGCGACGCTCGAGGCGTCGTAGTTGGGCTTGCCTTTTCCACCACGCAGGATTATGTGACAGTCGGAGTTGCCGCGCGTGTACAGGATCGCCGGCGTGCCGTTTGGATCGATGCCGGCAAACGCGTGTGGCGCCGCTGCGGCGCGGACGGCGTCCACGGCCACCTGCACGTTGCCATCGGTGCGGTTCTTGAAGCCGACCGGCATCGACAGCCCCGAACCGAGCTGGCGGTGGATCTGGCTCTCGGTCGTGCGCGCGCCGATCGCCCCCCACGAGACGGCGTCGGCGATGTACTGCGGCGTGATCGGGTCGAGGAACTCACAGCCGACGGGTATGCCGGTGTCGAGCACGCCGAGCAGCACGCGCCGCGCGAGGTGCAGTCCGGCGTTGACGTCACCCGAGCCGTCGAGATGCGGGTCGTTGATCAGCCCCTTCCAGCCCGTCGTGGTCCGCGGCTTCTCGAAGTAGACGCGCATCGCGATCAGCAGCTCGCCGCTGAGGTCGCGGGCGAGCTGTGCGAGCAGCGCGGCGTACTCAAGCGTCGCGTCGGGATCGTGCACGCTGCACGGCCCGACGACGGCGAGCAGCCGGACATCGGCCCCGTCCAGAACGGCGCCGACCTCGCGGCGGCCGCGGATCACGACATCCGCCTGCTCGCTGCTCAGTGGCAGCTGCTCGAGCAGCGCATCGGGCGCGAGCAGCGGCACCACCCTTTCGATACGGACGTCGCGGACGTAGTCGGCCGGTCGCAGCTGGGCTCCGGGTAGCTCAGGCAAGCGCCGGCTCCCTCCCCGCGAGTGCCTTCCCCGCGAGCGCGGCCGCCCGCTCGACCATCTGGGCGTACTCGGCGAAGTCCTCGGCTTTCAGCGCCTGCGGCCCGTCGCAGATCGCCTCGTCCGGCTTCGGGTGCACCTCGACGATGATGCCGTCGGCGCCGACCGCGGCTGCGGCGAGCGACAGCGGCAGCACGAGGTCGCGCCGTCCGGCCGCGTGGCTGGGGTCGACGATCACCGGCAGGTGCGAGAGCTCCTTGAGCACTGGCACGGCCATCAGGTCGAGCGTGAAGCGGTAGGCGGTCTCGAACGTGCGGATGCCGCGCTCGCAGAGCATCACGCTGGGGTTGCCTTCCTTGAGGATGTACTCGGCCGCCATCAGCAGCTCGTCGAGCGTCGCGGCGAGTCCGCGCTTGAGCAGCACGGGACGACCCGCGCGGCCGAGCTCTGACAGCAAGGGGTAGTTCTGCATGTTGCGCGCGCCGATCTGGATCACGTCTGCGACCTCGAGCACCGCATCCAGGTCGCCGATGTCCATCAGCTCGGTGACGATCGGCAGGCCCGTCTCGGCCTTCGCCTCGGCGAGCAGGCGCAGGCCCTCCTGGCCGAGCCCCTGGAACGCGTACGGGGAGGTGCGCGGCTTGTACGCGCCGCCGCGCAGCAGCGTCGCGCCGGCGTCGCGCACGACGCGCGCCGTCTCGAGCGTCTGCTCGCGCGACTCGACCGTGCACGGCCCGGCGATCAGCGCGAAGTGCTCGCCGCCGACCTTGCGCCCGTCGATGTCGAGCACCGTGCGCTCTCCGTGGGTGATCTGGGCGGAGGCGAGCTTGTACGGCTTGAGGATGGGCACCACGCGGTCGACGCCGGGCTGGCCCTCCAGACCGAGGCTGGCGACGTTCGCGTCCTGCTCGACGTCGCCGATCGCGCCGATCACTGTCACACGCGCGCCCGCGCTGCGATGCGCACGCGCGCCCGCTCGCTCGATCTTGACGACGACCGCCTCCACCTCCTCCTCGGTGGCGGTCTCTTTCATGACAATCATCATCGACTCATCCTTTCACTCACACCTGGGCATGTTAGAGGTGCCGGGTGGCCACCTCTCGATCGATCGTGAGGAGGACGCGAAGACGCCCCGTGGGCGGCGCTCGGCCCCACTTCAGGGACCCTGTGCGGCCGGGGACGCCCGCTCACGGACGGGCGCAGGCCGAAGCGCCTAGATAAATCGCCAGGTGCGATACGCGCACGAAGACGGCCGCGCTGCGATGGCGGGGGAGGCTGAGGCGTTTGTGCTCGTCGAAGCTGTCATAGGCCGTCTGCAGCTGTTTGTAGCAGACCGGCGGCGCGTAGTCGAGGAGTGGGAGACGATCCTCGTGCTCGCGAGGGTCGGCGTCCGCGCCGCCACCCTGTGCGTCTGACGGGGCTCAGCCCGCCTTCAGCACCTCGGCGAGCGCGTCGAGGAAGCGCGTGTTCTCCTCGGGCAGGCCGTAGGTGACGCGCAACGCCGGCACCTCGCTGCCGAGCGCGCTGCCGCCGCGCACGAGCACGCCGCGCTCGTGCAGGCCGCGCATGACCGCCTGCTCGTCGCGGTCCTCGCCGAGCGCGAACCAGCAGAAGTTCGCCTCCGAGGCGGCGGGCTCGAGGCCGAGCGCACGCAGGCGCTCGTCGACCGAGATGCGCTCGGCGACCGTCTTGATCACCCGCTCCTCGACCTCGTCCTGGTGGGCGAGCGCCTCGACGGCCGCGGCCTGGGCGAGCGCGTTGCAGAAGAACGGCTGGCGTACCTGGTCGAGCGCCCGCGGCAGCTCCTCCGAGCCGCACAGCGCGAAGCCGACGCGCAGGCCGCACAGGCCGTGGACCTTGGAGAAGGTCCGCAGCAGCACGAGGTTCGGGTGCTCGTCGAGCAGCTCCAGCGAGGCGTCGGCGTCGTCGAGCGTGTTGAACTCGCAGTAGGCCTCGTCAAGGATCACGCACACCTGCGGCGGCACCTCGGCGAGGAAGTCGGCGATGTCCGCCAGCGGGACGGCCGTGCTGGTGGGGTTGTTGGGGTTGCACACGAGCACCAGCCGCGTGGCGACGGTGATCTCGCGCAGCATCGCCCGCAGGTCGTGGCGCTGCTCGCCGTCGAGCGCCACCGTGATCGCGCGCGCGCCGGAGGCGGCGGCGAGGTGCGGGTAGACGGAGAACGACGGCCACGCGTACACGAGCTCCGCGCCCGGCTCCAGCAGCGCCTCGCCGGCGGCGAGCAGGATGTCGCACGAGCCGTTGCCGATCGCGATGCGCGAGGCGGGCACGCCGTAGCGGTCGCTGAGCCTCTGGCGCAGCAGCGAGTTGGACGGGTCGGGGTAGCGGTTGAGCGTGCCCAGCTGCCGGTCGATCGCCTCGCGCACCGCCGGCAGCGGCGGGTACGGCGACTCGTTGCTGGCCAGCCGCACGAGCGGCTCCTGCTGGGCGTAGCCGCCGGCAGCCGGGTACACGGGGATGCGCCTGATGCGCTCTGAGAACTCGATCGCCACGCGCTTATTGTGCCGCGTGCAGGTCGGCGCGCAGCTCGCGGGCATCTCCCAGATAGACGTGCGCGGGCTCGTGCTCGTCGTCGGCGTAGTAGTGGATCAGCACCCTGATCACGCGCGGCATCGACTGCGGCACGGGGATCTCCTGTGCGCACAAGAGCGGCACGCGGTCGAAGCCGAGCGCGCGGGCGGCGACCGCGGGGAACTCCGCGTTGAGGTCCCTGGTGGCGGTGAAGATGCAGCTGACCACGTTCGCCGGCTCGAGCGCGTTGCGCTCCATGATCTCGCCCATCAGCTGGGTGGTCGCCTCGAGGATGTACCGGGAGTCGTTGCGCTCGACGCTGACGGCGCCGCGCAGTGCGAAGAGTCGCATGGCGCGCGATTCTGTCAGAGCGTGAGCGCGCGCAGGCGCTCGACCTCGGCGTCGGTCAGGCGCCGGTGCGCGCCGGGAGCCAGGCCGTCGAGCGCCAGCGGGCCGAAGCCGACGCGCTCGAGCTCGATCACCGGGTGGCCGACCGCCTGGCACATCCGGCGCACCTGGCGGTTGCGGCCCTCGTGGATCGTCAGCTCGAGGACGTTCGCGCCCGCCCCTCCCACGCGGCGCACGCGGGCGGGCGCGGTGGGACCGTCCTCGAGCCGCACCCCCTCGCGCAGGGCGCGAAGCGCGTCCTTGGCGATCGGCGCCCCGCCGAGCCGCGCGCGGTAGGTCTTGGGCACCTCGAAGCGCGGGTGGGTGAGCCGGTTGGCGAGCTCGCCGTCGTTGGTGAGCAGGATCAGCCCCGAGCTGTCGATGTCCAGCCGGCCGACGGGATACAGCCGCAGCCCGCCCGCCGGCACCAGCTGGGTCACGGTGCGCCGCCCGTGCGTGTCGCGCGCGGTGGAGACGACGCCTACGGGCTTGTTCACCGCGTACAGCACGCGCGGCTCCGGCCCCGCCAGCGGCTGCCCGTCCAGCGCCACGCCGCTGCCCTCGTCGACGTCGCGCGCGGGATCCGTGACGATCTCGCCGCCCACGCTCACGCGCCCTGCCGCGATCAGCGTCTCGGCGGAGCGACGCGAGGCGACGCCCGCGTGCGCGAGGAACTTG
This sequence comes from uncultured Solirubrobacteraceae bacterium, assembly GCA_963735705.1. GTDB lineage: Bacteria > Actinomycetota > Thermoleophilia > Solirubrobacterales > Solirubrobacteraceae > Palsa-744. The sequence goes on along the minus strand of CAVTLZ010000013.1, from coordinate 740,398 downwards.
GCTAGGCGCATCGCGCGGCGGCCGGGACGGAGCTCATCTGCTGCAACCATAGGATGCCCACGGGCGCCGCCGCACCCCGCCCGCGGGCATCCCGATCATGGACCTCCAATCGCTCGACCAGACGCTCGCCGACCGCGGCGAGCCGCGCTTCCGCGCCCGCCAGGTGTGGGCGTGGGCTGCGCGCGGCGCCGGCGGCTACGAGCAGATGACCGACCTGCCGGGCGGCCTGCGCGACGCGCTCGCGCGCGAGCTGCCGTTCTCCACGCTCAGCCTGCGCGAGGAGGCGCGCTCGCGCGACGGGACCGTCAAGGCGCTGTTCGACACCGCCGACGGGCGGCCGCTGGAGGCGGTGCTGATGCGCTACCAGGACGAGCGCCGCTCGATCTGCGTCTCCTCGCAGTCCGGCTGCCCGCTGACGTGCACCTTCTGCGCCACCGGCGCGATGCGCTTCGCACGCAACCTCACCGCGTCGGAGATCCTCGACCAGGCGCTGCACTTCCGCCGCATCGAACCGATCGACCACTGCGTGTTCATGGGCATGGGCGAGCCGATGCTGAACCTCGACAACGTGCTCGCCGCGTGCGAGCGCCTGCCCGACGTCGGCGTCACGCACAGGCGCACGACCATCTCCACCGTCGGCTGGATCCCCGGCATCGAACGGCTCGCCGAGTGCGACATGCCGATCCGCCTAGCGCTGTCGCTGCACGCCGCCGACGAAGCGCTGCGCTCGGAGCTGATGCCCGTCAACGAGCGCTACCCGCTGCGCGACGTGATCGACGCGTGCCGCGCGTTCTACGCGCGCAAGCGCAGGCGCGTGTTCGTCGAGTACGTGATGCTCGCCGGCGTCAATGACCGCTACGAGCAGGCGCTCGCGCTCGCCGACGCGCTCTCGGGCGGGCGCGCGGGGGCGCCGCCGATCTTCAAGGTCAACCTGATCCCCTACAACCCCACCGCCGCCGGCGCCTACCAGGGGTCCAGCCGCGAGTCGATCGCCGCGTTCCGTGCGGCGCTCGAGTCACGCGGCGTGCCGGTGACCGTGCGCCTTACCCGCGGGCGGGACATCGCCGCCGCGTGCGGTCAGCTGGCGGCCAGCGCCGCCTAATGTCCCAACAGCCAGGCGAGGATTGAGGCGGGAATCGCCCATATCGGCTCGTCCGCTCCAGTGAGGATCGGCGAGCGAGTGACCATCACGCCACGACCGTGGCGGGCCTTCATCGTCAGGGCCTCCTTGCGCCAGCCGCCGTCCGTGTACTTGCACTCGAACGGGATCTCGAGGTCCGCGCCTACGAAGTCGATCTCGGCGCCAGTGCTGGTTCTCTCGTACATGACCCGGTCGGTTTGCACGAACGCGGCAGGCACGTGAAGCGACACGGCCCGCGCCAAGGTGAGACCGATCTGCTGCTGGGTGAGCTTCGCGACCTCCGGGGCGGGGAAGCGTGAGTCGCGCAGGTGCGCAAGCCGCGCAACGAGCGGGTCCACGAAGTAGAGCTTGCGCTGCGCCGCGGTATTTGGTCTGCCGTCGCGGACGCGGTAGCAACGCCACGCGAGAAACGCGCGCACGAGATCCTCAATGCGGTCAACTACCGCCTGGTGTCCCGAGAGGCCGACATCTCGGCCGACGCTCGAGGCGTTGATTGGGCTGCACAGGTTCCTGACCAAGCGGGCCAGCAGCGCGACCACGTCAGCTTCGGACATGGGCGCCGCACGCATGGCGTCACCGAGCACGACGTCCCACAGGCCCTGAACGAATCCGTCGCTGACCGCGCCGCTACCCACCAGCTCGCCCACGGCCCGCGGGAAGCCACCGACGTCGAGGAACAGCTCCCATGCGTCCGCGAGCGCGTCGCTCCACGGCTCGAGCGCCGACACCGCCCGTTCGGCGGCCGGGGCGAGGATGTCCTTGGGAGAAATGACCTGCCCGGGCAGTTCATCGAACCCTCCCAGCGCCGCGCAGAACGCGCGGAAACCCATCGGGAGCAGAAGCCTGTCGGAGTCCGGCACGCCTCCACGACGGTCGGCCAGGTCCTTGCGTGCCTGCTCCAGATCGCGAGCAGAGGATCCGGTCAGCACGACACATGCCTCGCGGAACGTCGTGTCCTGATCGCGCAGCTCCTTGATCGTCTGTGACCACCCCGGCACGGCTGTCACCTCGTCAAGCAGCCAGTAGCGAGCGCCGGGCAGGGTGCGGGTGACGCTGTGCCCCTGCGCCACCAGGCGCCTCAGATCCTGTTTCGAGAGCCCGTCACAGGAGCAGTAGAAGATCGTCTTCGGGTCGACGCCGTCGGCAAGCAGCCGCACTATCGCGCGCTTGAGCTCCAGGCTCTTGCCCACACGACGCGGACCACGTAGGACATAGAGCCCGGGGGCGCGGATGTCGGTCAGCGGCTCGGGCCGGTAGCTCAGTGGAAGCCGACCGGCTGCACGCAGATCGGGGTCGTTCGCCTCCCAGCCGACACGTGCACGCCACGGGCTGCGCTCCTCCAGCAGCCGTCTGAGCTGAGCATCGTTCACACGAGAATGGTAGCGAAAAACTATAGTATTTTGCGCATATTCCAGCGAAAATGTATAGTAAATCGCTGGCAGCCCAGCGTGGGCGCCGCTCTACGCTCCCCCGCCCGCCCGCGCCTCCCCGGCCCGCAGCAGCCTTTCCCGCAGCTCGGCCTGCTCCTCGGGGGTGGGGTCCCAGCGGGCGATGTCGGGGAGCTCGTCGAGGCTGCGCAGCCCGAACAGCTTGAGGAACTGGGTGGTGGTGCGGTACATGACGGCGCCGAACTGGGAGTGGCCGGCCTCCTCGATCAGGCCGCGGTCGAGCAGCGTCCCGCTGGCGGAGTCGGCGCTGACGCCGCGGATGCGCGTGATCTCCGGGCGCGATATCGGCTGCAGGTAGGCGACGATCGCGAGCGTCTCCGCCTGCGCGGGGCTGAGCGTGGAGGCGCGGGGGCGGCTGAACAGCCGCCGCGCGGCGTCCTCGGTGTCCGGGTCGCTCGCGAGCGTCCAGCCGCCGCCCAGCTCGCGCAGCCTGATCCCGCGCCGCCCGGGGGCGTACTCCTCGGCGAGCACCGCCAGCGCCGCCGCCACCGCACCCTCGCCCGCCTCGGTCGCGTCGGCCAGCTCGGCCGTGCTCAGCGGCTCGGAGGACAGGAACAGCAGCGCCTCGACGGTGCGCGCGAGGGAGGGCGCCTCCTCCTCGCCGCGACTGTCCTCACCGCCAGGCGCCGTCGCCTCGGGCAGGCCGCCAGGGGCGGTCTCCTCCGCCACCGCAGTCACGTCCTCGACGTCGCTCACCCGGCAAACCCTACGCCCCGCGGGCGCTCACCGCGAGCGGCGGTGCGGGCGCCTCTAGGGCCTGGCCGTGGATCGCGATCTCGCCGAAGCTCTCCTGCTGCTCCCAGTCGGCCTCGCCGCGTTTGTAGAGCTCCAGCAACGCGAACAGCGTGACGGCGACCGTCATGCGATCGGCGCCGCGGACGGCCTCGTCGAAGCTGAAGCTGCCGCGGCGCAGCAGGTCGCGCAGGTGCGCCAGGCGCTCGGCGACGCTGACGCGCGGGACGGAGATGTGGCGGAGGCTGATCACCGGCGGCATCAGCAGCAGCCGCCCGATCGCCTCCCCCAGCAGCTGCGGGTCGTGCGAGCCGTCGGCCGCGTGGACGATCGCCCGACGCAGGCTGAGCGGCGGCGGCGCGGCGCGGAAGCGCACGCCCTCCTCGGAGGCCAGCAGCTCGCGCAGATGCGTGGCGGCGGTGCGGTAGCGGCGGGCGTCGAGCATCCGCGCGAGCAGCTCCTCGGCGGCCTGTTCGGGCTCGATGTCCAGCAGCTCCTGCTCTTCGCCGCTGAGCATCAGGCGCGACTTCAGCTCCAGCAGCGCCGCGACCAGCACGATGAACTCGGTGGCGGTCTCGAGGTCGAGCTCGCCGCGCTGCTCGAGGTGGTCGAGGTAGGCGAGCACGACGTCGGCGAGCTGCAGCTCCAGCAGGTCGACCTCTTCGCGCAGCACGAGCGTCAGCAGCAGGTCGAACGGCCCGCTGAAGACGTCAAGGTCCAGCTCGAGGTTGGCGAGCGCCACGCCGGTTACGGTACCGGCTGGTCCCGACGGGGCCGGTCCCGACGGGGCGCCCCGACTCCCATCCGCTCGCGCACGTCGGCGAGCGTGACGGCGGCGATCGCCTGTGCGCGCGCGGCGCCGTCGTCGAGGATCGACTCGAGCGCGGCCTCGTCGGCGCGCAGCTCCTGGTAGCGCTCGCGCACGGGCGCGAGGTAGTCGACTACGGCCGCGGCGACGGCCTCCTTGAGCTCACCGTAGCGGGCCTCGGACAGCTCGGCCTCGACGGCGGCCGGGTCGGTGCCGCGCACGGCGGCGAGGATTTCGATCAGGTTGCTCACCCCCGGCTTCTGCGGGTCGCGGCGCACCTCGCTGCCCGAGTCGCTGACGGCGCTCTTGAACTTCTTCTCGATCGCCTTCGGCTCGTCGAGCACGTACACGGTCCCCTGCTCGCTGCCGCCGGTCGTGGACATCTTGCTCGTCGGGTCCTGCAGGTCCATGATCCGCGCGCCGACCTCGGGGATGCGGTGCTCGGGCACGACCAGCACCTCCTCCCCGCCCCCGAAGCGCGAGTTGAAGCGTCGGGCGACGTCGCGCATCAGCTCCAGGTGCTCGCGCTGGTCCTCCCCCACGGGCACCTCCTCGGCGCGGTAGGCGAGCACGTCGGCGGCCTGCAGGACGGGGTACAGCAGCAGCCCGGCGGAGACGAGCTCGCGCTGGCCGAGCGACTTGTCGCGGAACTGGTGCATCCGCTGCAGCCGGCCGAGCTCGGTGACGCTGCACAGCAGCCACGTCAGCTCTGTGTGCTCGGGCACGTCGCTCTGGCGGAAGAGGATGCAGCGCTTCGGGTCCAGGCCGGCCGCGAGCAGGATCGCGGCCGTGTCGTACAGCCGCTCGCGCAGCTCTGAGGGGTCGTACGCGACGGTGGTCGCGTGCAGGTCGACGATGCAGAAGATGCCCTCGCCGCACTCCTGGCTCGAGATGTACTGCGCGATCGCGCCGATGTAGTTGCCGAGGTGCTTGCGCCCGGTGGGCTGGATGCCGGAGAAGATGCGCATGCGGTGCTCAGCGCCGGCGCAGCGAGCTGTCGGTGAGCCAGGGCGGATCCCAACCGGTGTCGTTCTGGTTGACGTTCGTCCCCGGCGGGACGATCTCGTCGATGCGGTCGAGCACGTCCGCGCTCAACCTCGTCTCCAGAGCGGGCAGCTGGCTCTCGAGCTGCTCCATCGTGCGCGGACCGATGATCGCGGCGGTGATGGCCGGGTGGTTGACGACGAACGCGAGCGCCATCTCGATCAGCGACATCCCCGACTGATCGGCCAGCTCGCCGAGCGCCTGCGCGGCCGCGAGCTTCGCCTGGTTGCCCGGGATCGACATGTCGTAGCGCGAGGGGAGCATCTGCGCGCGCCTGCTGTGAGCGGGCGAGTCGCCGCCCTTGCCGTACCTGCCCGACAGCCAGCCGCCGGCGAGCGGGCTCCACGGGATCACGCCCATCCCGTAGCGCTCGCACACGGGCAGCACGTCGGCCTCGATCCGCCGGATCAGCATCGAGTAGGGCGGCTGCTCGCAGACGAAGCGCTCGCGCCCGCGCCTCTCGGCGACCCACTGCGCCTCGACGATCTGATGGGCGGGGAACGTCGAGCTGCCGATGTAGCGGACCTTGCCGGCGCGCACGAGGTCGCTGAGCGCGCCGAGCGTCTCGTCGATGTCGGTGTCCGGCTCGGGACGGTGGATCTGGTAGAGGTCGATCCAGTCGGTTTTCAGCCGCCGCAGGCTGTTCTCGACCTCTTTGACGATCCAGCGGCGCGAGTTGCCGAACTGGTTCGCCTCCTCGTCGTGCATGCGCCCGTGGACCTTCGTGGCGAGCACGACCGAGTCGCGGCGCCCGCCGGCGAGCGCCTTGCCGACGATCTCCTCGGACTCCCCGCGCGAGTACACGTCGGCGGTGTCGATGAAGTTGATCCCCGCGTCGAGCGCGCGGTGGATGATCCGGATCGAGTCCTCGTGGTCGGTGTTGCCCCACGCGCCGAACATCATCGCGCCGAGGCACAGCGGGCTGACGCTGACGCCGGTGCTGCCGAGTTTGCGGTGCTCGATCGCCATCGCTAACCGGCCTCCGCCAGTACCTCGCGGATGATCGGGTTCTTGGCCGCGGTGACCTCGTCGAGGCGACGCACGGGCGTGCTGTATGGCGCGCCGAGCGCGATCTCGGGGTCCTCGGCGGCCTCCTTGAGGATTGCGGCGACGGCGTCGGCGAACGCGTCGAGCGTCTCCTTGGTCTCGGTCTCGGTCGGCTCGACCATCAGCGCCTCCTCGACGAGCAGCGGGAAGTACACAGTCGGCGGGTGAAAGCCGAAGTCGAGCAGGCGCTTGGCGAGGTCGAGCGTCTTGATCCGCAGGTCCTTCTTCATCGGCCCGCCGGAGAGGACGAACTCGTGCATGCACAGCTCGCCGTAGGCGAGCGGCAGGTACTCGACGACGCCGTGCTGCTTCAGGCGCGCGAGCAGGTAGTTGGCGTTCAGCACTGCCGTTTCGGAGACGTCCTTGAGGCCGTCGCCGCCGAGCGAGCGGATGTAGGCGTAGGAGCGCACGAAGCAGCCGTAGTTGCCGTGGAAGCCGCGCAGGCGCCCGATTGACTTGGACCCCACCCGCCTGTGCCCTTCAGGGTGCCCGCTCCCGTAGTCGAGGTCGTACGTGCCGTCCTCGCGCTGCGCGACGACCGGGACGGGCAGGAACGGCGCGACCCGCTCTGAGACGGCGATCGGGCCGGAGCCCGGTCCGCCGCCGCCGTGCGGCTGGGTGAAGGACTTGTGCAGGTTGAAGTGGACGATGTCGAAGCCCATGTCGCCAGGACGCGAGAGACCCATGACGGCGTTGAGGTTGGCGCCGTCGTAGTACAGCGTCGCCCCCACCCCATGCACGATCTCGGCGATCTCGGCGATGTTGGGGTCGAACAGGCCGAGCGTGTTGGGGTTGGTGAGCATCAGGCAGGCGACGTCGGTGTCGGCCTTCGCGCGCAGGTCGTCGATGTCGACGCCGCCGTCGGCGTTGGTGGCGAGCTTGACGACCTCGAAGCCGGCCATGGTGACGGTCGCGGGGTTGGTGCCGTGGGCGGTGTCGGGCGTGAGCACCTTGTGGCGCGACTCGCCGCGGTCCTCGTGGTAGGCGCGCGTCAGGAGCACGCCGGCGAGCTCGCCGTGGCTGCCGGCGGAGGGCTGCAGCGAGACGTGCGGCAGGCCGGAGATCTCCGCCAGCGCGCCCTGCAGGCTCCACATCAGCTCGAGCGCGCCCTGCGCGCGCTCGGCGTCCTGCAGCGGGTGCAGCCGCGCGTGGCCGGGGAGCGCGGCGACGCGCTCGTGCAGGCGCGGGTTGTGCTTCATCGTGCACGAGCCGAGCGGGTAGAAGCCCGAGTCGAGGTCGTAGTTGCGCTTGGAGATGCCGACGTAGTGGCGCACGATCTCCGGCTCCGAGACCTCGGGCAGCCGCGGCGGCTGCCTGCGGCGCAAGCGCTCTGGCAGCAGCTCGCCGACGTCCACGCGCGGGACGTCGAGCTCGGGGCAGACGAACGCGCGGCGCCCGGGCGCGCCCTTCTGGAAGATCGTGCGCGCGGCCTCGCGCTGCAGCGGCGGCGCCGGCGCGCACGGCGCGCTCGCGTGCGGGTGGTGCGCTTCGATGCCGGGGTCGGCATGCAGGTGGTTCTCGTCGATCGGGGTCATACGGTCACCGCCGCCTGACGCTCGCCCGCCGTCTGGCGCTCGGCCGCGACGGCGGCCCCGAGCGCCTCGGCGAGCCGGTCGATGTCGGCGCGCGTGCGCCGCTCGGTGATCGCGACGAGCAGCACGCCGCGGTCCTCCTCGCGGCCGCTGAGCGCGTGCACGTCGACGCCGGGGTTGACGCCCCGCTCGGCGCAGCGGCGCTTGACGGCGGCGACGTCGGCGTCGAGGCGCAGCGCGAACTCGCGGATGACGGGCTGCTCGTGCAGCTTCTCGACCCCGTCGAGCCCGGCGAGCACCTCGCGCGCGTAGTGGGTGCGGGCGAGCAGCAGCTCGCCCAGCTCGACGATGCCGCGGCGTCCGAGCCAGGTGAGGTAGACGACGCCGGCGAGCGCGTTGAGCGCCTGCGAGGTGCAGATGTTGGAGGTGGCTTTCTCGCGGCGGATGTGCTGCTCGCGGGTCTGCAGCGTGAGCACGAAGCCGCGCCGGCCGTCGACGTCGACGGTCTCCCCGGCGATGCGCCCGGGCATCCGCCGCAGGTACTCCTCGCGCGCGGCGAAGATGCCGAAGGACGGCCCGCCGAAGTCGAGGCGGTTGCCGAGCGACTGGCCCTCGCCGACTGCGACGTCGACGCCGCAGTCGCCGGGCGGCGCGAGGATGCCGAGCGCGATCGGGTCGACCTGCGCGATCACCACCGGCACGCGCCCTCCCTCACCGTTCTGCGCGGACGCCTTGGCGGCGGCGCTGAGGGCGGCGGCGTCCTCGACGGCGCCGTAGAAGTTGGGCTGCGCGAAGATCGCGGCGCTGGTGTCCGCGTCGATCGCGTGCGCCCACGCGTCGGGGTCGGTGACGCCGTCGCGCAGCGGCACCTCGACGACGTCCATGCCGAAGCCGTGGGCGTAGGTGCGCAGCGTCTCGATCGTGTGCGGGTGCATGCCGGCACTGAGCACGAACCTGCGCCCGTCGTTGTGCAGCTTGGCGAGGTAGCCGGCGGCGGCGACCGCGGAGGGTCCCTCGTACACGGACGCGTTGGAGACGGGCAGGGCGGTGAGCTCGGAGATGGCGGTTTGGTACTCGAACATCACCTGCAGCCCGCCCTGGGAGATCTCCGGCTGGTAGGGGGTGTACGGCGTGAGGAACTCCGAGCGCTCCATCAGCATGTCGATCAGCGCGGGGACGTAGTGGTCGTACATGCCGGCGCCGAGGAAGCTCAGCTCGTCCTCTGCGCTGGTGTTGCGCGCGGCGAGCGCGCGCAGGTGCTCGTAGACGTCCTGCTCGGGCAGCCCGTCGGGCAGGTCGAGCTCACGGCCGAGGCGCACCGGCTCGGGTATCTGGCGCTCGAAGATCTCGTTTAGAGAGCCCACCCCGATTATCGCGAGCATCGCGTCGAGGTCCTCGGGGGTGATGGCGGTGTAGCGACTCAACTACAGCCCAGCCTAGCCGGCCAGCGTGGCCATGTAGGAGGCGGCGTCGAGCAGCGCGTCGCGCTCGGCGGGATCGGACAGGCGCACCTTCACCAGCCAGCCCTCGCCGTAGGGGTCCTCGTTGATCATCCCGGGGTTCTCGGCGACGGCCTGGTTGACCTCGACGACCTCGCCGGAGAGCGGGGCGACGACGTCGGAGACGGCCTTCACGGACTCGACCTCGGTGTAGGGCTCGTCCTTGGTGAGCGTGGCGCCGAGCGCGGGCGCCTCGAAGAACACGACCTCGCCGAGCGAGTCCTGGGCGTACCAGGTGATCCCGAGGGTCGCGAGGCTGGAGTCATCGGCGTCGATGCGCGCCCAGTCGTGCTCGGGGTGATAGAGGAGCTCCGCGGGGTAGCTGGCCTGCGCCATTCACGCGTCCTTTCTGTAGAGCGGCTTGTCCTTGACCACGGCGGGGCGCATCTTGCCACGAACGTCTATCTCCAGCCGGGTGCCGGTGGCGGCCCGCTCGGCGGGCACGTAGGCGAGGCCGATGCCGGTGTGCAGGCACGGCGAGAGCGTGCCGCTGGTGACCTCGCCGCCGCCGATCACGGGGTTTCCCTGGCGGGCGATGCCGGGTCCGTCGATCGCGAACGCGACGAGCCGCCCGGCCGGGGGGTGGGCGGGCTTTCCTTCCCTCACCGCGCGCACGGCGCCCGACGCCGATGAAGCCGGTGTCCTCCTTGCAGCACCACCCGAGCCCCGCTTCGATCGGCCCGCGGTCGACGCTGAGGTCGTTGCCGTACAGGTGGAAGCAGACCTCCAGGCGCAGCGTGTCGCGCGCGCCGAGGCCGGCGGGCGTGGCGCCGCGGCGCACGATCTCATCCCACAGCGCGGGCCCGTCCTGCGCGCCGCACAGCAGCTCGACGCCGTCCTCGCCGGTGTAGCCGGTGCCGCACACGATCGCCTCGGCGCCGGCCAGCGAGCGCGTCTCGGCGCGCATGCGCGCGGGCAGCGGCGCGTCTGAGATCGCCTGCACAATCTCGCGCGCGAGCGGCCCCTGGACGGCGAGCATCGCCCACTCGTCGATGCGGTCGCGAACCTCGACGTCGGGCACGTCGGCGGCGTGGGCGCGAAACCACCCGAGGTCCTGCTCGTGGTTGGAGGCGTTGCTGATCGTCAGGTAGCGGTCGACGTCGAGGCGGTAGGTGAACAGGTCGTCGAGCACGCCGCCGTCCTCGCGGCAGAGCACGGAATACTGCGCGCCGCCAATCGCGATCTTGTCGACGTCGTTGGACAGCAGCCGCTGCAGCAGCTCCAGCGCCCCCGGCCCGATCGTCTCGATCTCGCCCATGTGCGAGACGTCGAAGATCCCGCACGCCTCGCGCACGGCCATGTGCTCCTGGATGACGCCCTCGTATTGGACGGGCATCTCCCAGCCGGCGAAGTCGACGAGCTTGGCGCCGGCGGCGACGTGGCGGTCGTAAAGGGGCGTGCGGCGCAGGGTCGGCGGAGCCGTCGAGGACATGCCGCCCAGGCTAGCGTCAGCGGCGTCAGGGCACGGCCGCGGCGAGCGTAGCCACAAAGGGTACTGCCATTCAGTACATTTTTGTACTGTTGAGCAGTACATCTACCCGTTGACTCTGCGGCGCTAATCGTCTCCCGCATCTGCGGGCGAGGCAAACGGGCTGGTCACCCGCAGCCACTCCTCGAAAAACGGGTCGACCAGGCGCCAGGCGCCCCCCACCTCCTGCACCAGGCCGCGCCTGTACAGCCGCTCGCAGGCGTCGGGCAGCCGCGTGTGACTGGAGAACCCATAGAGATTCGCGTTCACCCGGCTGGTCAGGTGCTCGCCCCCCTGATCTGCAAGCACGGCGAGCGCGCGCAGGTCGTTCGCAGCAGTGTCGTCGCCGTCGGCGAGCCCCTGCACGATTGCCTGGAACTCCTGTGTGTCGGTGCCACGGATGAGCTCGTCATAGGCACGCTGGACGAGGTCGGATGCGATCGGGAGCTGTGCGTCCGAGGCTCGCCACACCGCCCACGCAAGCTGCTGCGTGCGCTTAGGGTGCGAGCGCGTCAAATTGAGCAGGTGCAGCAGCGCCTCCTCTTGGGCAGGCTTGCCGGTTGCCTGGAACTGGAAGTCGAGAAACTCGAGGAAGTCCTCGGCCGCGATCTGCGGGAGCTCCGCCTGGTATGCCTCGCCAAACAGAGGCTCCTCGCTGTTTTCGACCATCATCCGCAGCGCGTTGCGGATACTGCCGGTCATCAGCAGCGTCACATGGTTGGCTCCGCTGCTCATTAGCGCAGATCGGATGATCGACAGCGGCCTGTTCGGGCAGTGGCGCAGCATCTGAAACTCGTCGAATACGACCACCAGGTGCTTGCTCAGGCGAGCGAGCGACGCGAGCTGCGCATGCAGAGCCTCTCCATCCTGCTCGGGCGTGACCCCGGAGCGCTTCACGCTCCCCTTGACGACCCTGATGTCGAACCCGATCTCCTTCTCCATCAGCTGAAGCTGCCGCCGCGCCTCGCGTCGGAGCGCCCTCTCTGGATGAGTGACGAGAGCATCGTGCACGCAAGCGCAGAAGGCGGGGACGCTCATTGCTCGCTGGAGGTTGATGCGCACCACCTCGTGCGGCGGCGCGTCTCGCCCGTGCGATCGCGCGAGCTCGTGCATCAGCTGCGTCGTGAATGTCGTCTTGCCCGTGTCCCGAGGCCCGAACAAGACCACGTTCGTCCGCGCCTTGAGCATCAACGCCATCTCGGAAGCGAAGGCATCCATGCCGACGATCTTCGACGTGTCGTCGATCGGGCGTCCCCACACGAACGGGTTCAATGTAGCCATACGAAAACTGTACTACATGGCAGTACTATTTTGTACTGCTCGGCAGAACTATTTTGCCGCCCCCGGCTCGGGCACGCGTCCCGAACTTGCTCGCTCTACCGCAGGAACGGCGGGACGTCGATGTCCTCGTCGGAGATCTCGAGCGTCGAGCGCTGGCGATCGCTGATGCGAGGGCCGCGGTCGGGACGCGCCGGCGCACGCGACTCGCGCGACTCGCGGCGGGTGCTGCGGCCGGGACGGTGGTCGAAGCCGGTGCCGATGACGGTCACGCGCACGTCGTCGGACATGCTCTCGTCGATGACGGCGCCGAAGATGATGTTGGCGTTGGGGTCGGCCTCGTTCTGGATGATCTCGGCGGCGTCGTGGACCTCGAACAGGCCGAGGTCCTTGCCGCCGGTGATGTTCAGCAGGATCCCGGTGGCGCCGTCGACGGACTCTTCCAAGAGCGGCGATGAGATGGCCGCCCTGGCGGCGTCGGCGCAGCGGTTCTCGCCGGCGGCGGTGCCGATGCCCATCAGCGCGGAGCCGGCGTCCTGCATGATCGTGCGCACGTCGGCGAAGTCGAGGTTGATCAGGCCGGGGATCGTGATCAGGTCGGTGATCCCCTGGACGCCCTGGCGCAGCACGTCGTCGGCCTCGCGGAACGCGTCGAGCATCGACGTGCGCCGCTCGACGACCGCCAGCAGCTTCTCGTTGGGGATCACGATCAGCGTGTCGACGACCTCGCGCAGGCGCTCGATGCCCTCGATCGCCTGGCGCCCGCGCTGGGAGCCCTCGAAGTCGAACGGGCGCGTGACGACGCCGACGGTCAGCGCGCCGATCTCGTTCTTGGCGATCTCGGCGATCACCGGCGCGGCGCCGGTTCCCGTGCCGCCGCCCTCGCCGGCGGTCACGAACACCATGTCAGCGCCCTTGAGCGCCTCCTTGATGTCGTCGCGCGACTCGGACGCCGCCGCCAGGCCGACGTCGGGGTTGGCGCCCGCGCCGAGTCCCTTGGTCGACTCGTGGCCGATGTTCAGCTTGATGTCGGCGTCGCACATGGCGAGCGCCTGGGCGTCCGTGTTGGCGGCGATGAACTCGACGCCGCGCAGCCCCGCGTCGACCATGCGGCTGACCGCGTTGGTGCCGCCGCCGCCCACGCCCACGACCTTGATGACAGCCAGATAGCTTCCGCTTCTCTCCATGATGGTTTCCGTCCGAAGCCTTCAGTAGGAATGTAGGGTTGGCAGCATACTGGTCGCCGAACCGCCGGGTTGTGCACGTTATGCAGGGAACTTCGCCCTGTCAACGATTGCGTTCAGTCTCGCAAGAAACGTTGCAGATCGCCCGACTCTCGACCACTGCCTGAGAATCCGCTGTTTAGCCGTATAAGCCTCTAGTTGAGCCTTAGGTTTGTCAACCCCCCGGCTGAGGTGTCGTCTGGGAGCCTTCCGCTTCGCCCCCGGAGCCGGTTTCGCCGGGGCTCGCTTCGGAGCTTTCAGAGGGGGCGGCCGCACCGGTGGAGGAGGCGCCGGACGGTTCCGCGCCGGTGGGTGTCGTCGTCGTGCTGGTCCCGCTGGCGAGGCCGGCGGCGAGCGCGGCGACGGTCGATTCCGTGCTCCCCGTCGGTTCGCCGGAACCGGAGCTCGTGAGCGTGCCCGCGTCCGGAGGCGTCACTCCGGCGGGGAAGCCGGCGGCCGGATGCGAGGGCAGGCGCACGTCGACGTAGGAGGCGCCGGCGGAGCTCGAGGCGGCGAGCACGCGTGCGAGCGACAGCCACTTCGCGTGCGGGCGACTGGCGTCGCCGAAGTACACGAGCAGCCCGTTGCGCATCGCCACCGTCAGCCCTTTCGCGCCTGTGAACACCCGTTCGACATGCTTGGCCAGCGGCGCCGGCGCGGCCCCGAGGACGGCCAGCGCCGCCAGCACGTTCGGGCCATCTACGCGCCTGCCGGGCGCCGGCACGGAGAAGCCGCTGACGCTCGGCAGCGAGCCCGAAAGCAGAGTCGGTCCGAGAACCACGCCGTCGGCGGCCACCGCCGTGCGCACGCCCCCCACCGTCAGCGCCGCGACCGGCAGTTGCTCGACCACCTCGATGCGAAGGCCGTGCGGGAAGCTCGGGATCGCGCGCACGGCGCGCACCACGCGCAGCGGCGCGACCGCGGCGGTGAGGGCGCCGTCGCTCACGTCCAGCGTGCTCATGCCGTGCGCCGCCTGCGTCAGCGCCGCCTGCACAGCCTGCGCCTCAGCGCCGTGCACGCCGACGATCTGCACCTTCTGCACCGCCACGAACGAGGACTGGCGGAGCAGGAGCCAGCCGCAGCCGAGCAGCGGGAGTGCGAGCAGGGCGGCGAGCAGAGCGATGCGCAGGCGCCGGCGGCGAAGGACGAAGGTTGCCGCAGTGCGTGTCAGGGCCGCCGCGGCGGTGACCGGACGGAGGATGCCGGAGGTGGGTTGGGACGACTTGGGTGCGCTGCGACGCGGGCGCGAGCCGGCGGCGCGGCGACGGCCGGGAGCGGCGGCGAGCGATCTACTCATTCGTAGGTTCTTCGACCTTGCGCCGCGAACCCCTACACGAGCCCCAGGCACTCAGCGAGGCCGAAGCACCACGCGCGAGCCCGCATGCGGCGTCACGATCACGCTGCGCCAGCTCGGGTGCTCGATGCGCCTCGCGCAGGGCTCGACCGTCATGCTCGCCAGTGCCGTGCGCAGCACGGCCTTCATCTCCAGCACCGCGACGTGCAGGCCCGGGCAGCGCTTGCGCCCGCCTCCCCACGGCAGCCACGCGTGGGCCTGGGGAGGCGACTGAAGGAAGCGCTCCGGCTGGAACTCATGAGGCTCGTGGTAGAGCGCCGGGTCATGGTGCAATAGGTAGATGCTCCCGAGCAGCTGCGCCGGCGGGCGATAGGTCCAGCCGCCGAGCTCGATCGGCCGCTTGACGGCGCGAGGGATCGTGAAGACGAACACTGGGCGATGGCGCAGCACCTCGTGAATCGTCGCGGTGAGGTACTCCTCGCCGGCGCCGGCGTCGAGCTCCTCGTGGACCTTCTCCAGGGCTCGCGGATTGTGCGCGAGCAGCTGAAAAGCCCATGCCAACTGTGCCGCCGTCGTCTCATGGCCGGCCAGGATCATCGACATGAGGTTGTCGCGCACCTGCCGCGGAGACATGCGGGCGCCGTCCGCGTTGCGAGCGTCGAGGAGCCTGTCGAACACCGTCTCGGCGCTGATGTCCGAGCGCCCGCGATCCGCGATGATCGCGTAGAGCAGCTCGTCGACCTCCATCCGGTTGCGTAGAAAGCGCGTCCAGGTTGCTCGCCCCGGGCCATGGCGCAGCCCCGGCTCGGGGAAGACCGCACTGGCGGTGACCGACAGCATCGCGAGCACGCCGTCGCGCAGCGCGTCCAAGCGGTGGTCCACGACGTCTTTCGAGCCGCGAAAGATCGTCCGCAATGCGATCTCGAGCGTCAACGCGCGCAGGCGCGGATGCAGCGCAAAGGGCACGCCTCGCGGCCAGGAATCCAACTCCCTCCGTGCGAGCTCGGCCATCAGCCCAGCGTGCTCGGCGACGACCTTCGCGTGAAGCGGGGGAAGCACCGCCCTGCGGCCGTCGAGGTGCCGATCCTCGTCGAGGCACATGAACGACTCCTCCCCCACGATGGGCTCGACCGTGGCCGCGCCCTCTCCCGGGTGAAGCACGTCCGCCGGCGCCGCGAGCAGGCCCCTTATGTCCTCGACGCCGGATACGAACACCAGGGGCGGGCGGCTGGTCGGGTGGATCGTGAAGCGCTCGCCGTAGCGCGCGCGACAGTGCTCGAAGAAGGCGAACGGACTCCTCCACATCGCGAATGTCTGCGCGGCGCGCGGCGCGCGCGGACCCGGTGGAAGCGCAGCCCGAGCGGCGGCCAGCCGCGGCGCTGGACCGGTGCGTTCGCACGACATGACTCATTCAATAGGTTAGGCAGCCGGGAATCGGCCGTCAAGCGCTGTCTACAGCCGGCCGGCGGGCAGCACGCCCGCCAGGAGAGCGCCGAAGACGATCGGGTCGTCGTCGGGGTCGGAAGTGAACGCAGGAATCTGGTCGGGCGGGACCGGCGGCGGCGCCGCAACGCAGATCGCCTCCATCTGGCGCCGGAGAAGTCGCGCATCGTTCTCGTCCAACGTCGGATCGAAGCGGTGGCCGATCTCACGAACCTTTCGCTCGTACTCGTCGAACAGGGGCCGTGATCCGGCCGCCACCCAGTCCTCGGGCGCTCCATAGGGGAGATGCTCTGAGAGCAGTGCTCGCCGCTCCTCGGTGTGCGCGATCAGGCGTTCGGCCGTCTCCATTCCGCCGAGCGCTCCCCCGGTCGCGTCGGCTTCGAGCCTGAGCGCGTCCAGGTCGAGGCGCCGGTGCTCCGCCTCGTAGACGAGGCCGCCGAACGCGAGAAGCACCCAGAACTTCCGAGGCATTCCGCCGGCTCGCAAGGTGGCCGGAAGGGCCACGCTGGTATCGACCGTGACCAGTGGCAAGGAGCCGAATCTACGGCGACCCGCGGACGCGCAGCAGGAGCTCCTACGACTCGTCCAGCGCCTCGGCTATCTCGGCATCCGAGACATGCCCGTGCTTCGCTTCGAGTTGCTGCAACTCGCCAGCGAGATCGTAGGTGCCCCGCAGCGACGCCAGCATCGCCCCCTGCGGAATCCGGTAGGAGCCACTCGGGAGCTTCAGGAAAGGGATGCGCTCAGCCTCGATCCAGCGACGGATCGTGCGGTCGCTCACCCGCAGCAGCGAAGCTGCCTGGGGAACCGTCAGCAGTATCGGTTGAGAAGCAACGGCGGGCATCAGAGGCTCCAATCGAGAGTCGTCGGGTCATTATCGGCCAGCTACAGCCAAACTTGACCTCCACGGACAGGATAGGACAAATCTGGACAGAAAGCGACAGCGAGACCGGCGCGCGCAGACGCCAGCTCAGCGCTTGTGGCTCGAGGACGTATGCCACGGTCACCTCACCGGCTCGATCTCAGCGGCCTGCCACCCACGCGGGCTACGCCGCAGCGACGCTCCTCGCGACCTCGAAGAGCTCCTCCGGCATGGCTCGCGGGAGCCGCCACGTGAACGAAACAGGGCGCTCTCCTCGGTGATCGACGTAGCTGACTGGACCGAGGAAGTAGAACGGCTGTGTGCCGAGGGCGAAGCGCTTGCTCTCACGCACGAACAGGAGGACTCGGGTGCCCTCGGCCTGGTGATTGATGTAGCGCTGAACGGTTGGCTGCTCGGGCGTCTGACGTGCTTGAGACTCCCAATGGAAGAGCGTGCGGTTGATCGCGTAGTCGCGATACATAGTCGATGGCGAGTAGTCGCGCTCGGCCTTGCGGAGGTCCACGAAGAGCGCGTCGGCCCTTGCGGAGGGCAGCCAGAGAATGCCGCCTTGGGTTACCTTCGGCTTGACGCCCGAGGCGGCTCCGAGGGCTGCGATGACCTCGCGGCGGCTGTATCGGGCGTGGAGCGTGAGGGGTACCTCGGCAGGAAGTTCTGATGGTGCGGTCAGCGTGTGCGAGCGTTTGTCGAGCAGGTCGAGGAGCTGGAGCAGCTCCTGTCGGACGGCCTGCTCCGGCCAGAGGGCGGCCATGAAGGCGTCGAGCGATTCGTGTCCTGACGGCCCGGACTCAAGGCCCCATGCCAGCATCGTCAGTAGCCGTGTCTCGCGCTCGTCGAGATCGGCGCACCTCGGCGGCGCTGTGCCGCCTAGCATCGAGGTGTAGTTGGCGATGCGCTCGGGGTCGTCGACATGCGTGAGGCGCCCAAGTGCGCGAAGACAGCGGTTCTCCAACGCGGCATCGGATGCGCCAGGGAGCGTCCGTCCCGCGTCCCGCTGAAGCTGTGTCCAGCTGCGCTGCGAGCGGTAGACGTCAGTAAGCGTGTGACCGGTCGCCTCGAGATACTCGCCGAGAGTCGCGGCCGTTGGCTGTCCGCGCAGGTCACTGACGAGCGTCTGCCACCGAGAGCGCTGTACGGCGGCGCGGAGGTTCTCGAGCACAATCTCGCGGGACTGGCGATCGAGGTCCACGGTGCAGCCCGCGGGCAGAAACGGGAAGTCGGACTCCACCTGATCACGAATCGCCCCGCGGTCGCGTCGCACGATCGCGCCCAGGCGGTCGGCGAAGCTGAACTCGCGGCGGTGCTGCCCGATCAGATCGATGACGGTCAGATGGCTCTTGCCCTCGGCGCGGCGCAGGCCGCGCCCGAGCTGCTGAGTAAAGACAGTCGCCGAGGCGGTCGGGCGCAACAGCAGCAGGCAGTCAACATCGGGCACGTCGACCCCCTCCCCCAGCACCTCAACTGAGAAGACGCAGCGGATCCGGCCGGCCTGCAGGTCGCGGAGCGTTGTGCGTCGAGAGGCGGGAGCGTCGTCGCCGGTCAGGGCGACACTCTCCAGTCCGGCCTCGGAGAACTTGCGCGCCATGTAGTGCGCGTGCTCGCGCGAAACGCAGAAGCCGAGGGCTCGCATCGACGAGGGGTCAAGCACGATGCGCCGCACGGCTTCAAGCAGCTTGCCGACCCGGAGATCGTCGTTCGTCAGCAGATTGCTGAGTTCCTCGGTTGCATAGCCGCCGCGCCGCCAAGGCAGGTCGCGGAGATCGGTGCCGTCGGCGACCCCGAAGTACTGAAACGGGACGAGGAACCCTTGATCGATTGCCTCCCACAACCGCAGTTCGACGGCGATGCGGTGATCGAACCACTCCGTTACGTCGCGGCCATCCATGCGCTCGGGCGTCGCGGTGAGCCCGAGGAGCTCCCGTGGCGCGAGGTGGTTCAGCAGCCGGTCATACGAGGCCGCCTTCGCGTGATGGAACTCGTCCACGACGACAACGTCGAACGCCTCGGGTGCGATCCGATCAAGCTGGCTGTGCTGCAGCGACTGGATCATCGCGAACACGTGCCGGCCCTCGGCGGCGCGCCCGCCACCGTGCTTCTCGCCGAAGGACCCGTCGCGCAGGACGGCCCGAAAGGTCGCCAGCGACTGGTCGAGGATCTCCTCCCGGTGGGCAACAAACAACAACGAGAGATCCTCGCTCGTGCGGCTGCGCAGCTGGCGGTAGTCGAGCGCGGCGACCACGGTCTTGCCGGTCCCCGTGGCGGCCACGACGAGGTTGCGATGGCGGTCGTGTCGCTCTCGTTCAACGGTGAGGGCGTCGAGCATTCGCTGTTGGTGGGGGTAGGGACGAACGTCGAGGTTCGCGAGCGAGATCGTGGATGCCTCGCCGAGCGAGCGTCGGTTGTGCTCCCGCAGCGCCAGTTCGAGCGTCTCCCCGTCTGTGCTGGGGTCGTAGGACTCGAAATGCTCGGAGGCCCAGTGACTCTCAAAGGACATCCGGACCCGCTCGACGATGTGGGGCGCATCGACTTCCGAGAGCCGCACGTTCCACTCCAGGCCGTCGAACAGCGCAGTGTGGGAGAGGTTCGAGGAGCCAACGAAGGCTGTGCTCAGACCCGTGGCCCGCTCGAGTAGCCACGCCTTGGCGTGCAGCTTCGTGGTCCGCGCGTCAAACGCGACGCGGACCTCGGCACCGAGCGCGACGAGCTCGTCGACCGCCCGCTTCTCGGTCGCGCCCATGTAGGTCGTCGTGACCACTCGTATGCGTCCACCGCGACCGACGACCTCGGCCATCGCGTCGCGCAGCTGGCGAACGCCAGACCAGATAACAAACGCGCAGATCAGGTCCACAGAGTCGGCGCTGGCAAGCTCTGCCCGCAGCTCCGAGCCAATGTTCGGCTGGCCCTCAGCGTTGATAAGCAGATCGCTTTCGCTCAGCGGCGTGGCCGGCAACGGCGGGAGCGGCAAGGGGTCCCCGAGCGGCGAACGACCCTTGATCCCGGTCAGTAGCCGGGGCGGCAGCTCCAGCTGCGCGTCGCGCGCTTCCTCGTCCACGAAAGTCTCGAGGATCTCGTTGATACGACCAGCTTGCTCGTCGGCGGTCTCCAGATCCCTGAGATCGCCTCGGATCTGCTCCATTGCGTGTCGCGCTAGGCGCTCCGGGCCCTCGGCAGGATCGAGAGGTTGCTCCGCTCGCAGGTCCGACTCGAGCGTTGCGAGCCGACGCTCGAGCGCCCGCGTAATCAAATGGTCACGCAGTCCAGGGACGTTGGGGTCCATGGGGCGGCAGCCTATGGGCACGCGAGCCGACTTGGATGACGGACCGAGGCGACATCGAACCGGGGGCCACCAGCGTGCCGCGCAATGCGAGGGAGGTTGGGCAGCAACGCTCACGACCAAGTTACGCGGGCGGCCGGTCGAGCGCGCGGGCGGGCGACCTCTTGGCGTGGGCGGTCAACACTGCGTTATACGTGGGCGGTTTGTGGGCGGACGACCGTCGAGGCGGCGTGGTTGGCCGATCCACCTCCACCGGCCACGTCACCCCGCGATCCCAGCCCCAGAAGCAAGTCCTGCCTCTTCAGGCCGCCCCCAGCCCCTCCCAGCACCCACCAGCATCTCTATCGGGGAGACAGACTTTGAACCTGCGAGGGGTCGCCCCCTCGTGTGGGCCGGGCACGGCCACCTCTCACCAAGGAAACCGCGCGTCCCCCAACGTCTGTACCTCCGGCTCGAGCTCAACGCCAAAGCGCTCCAGCACGCGGCGGCGACCCTCGGCCATCACCGCGATCACGTCCGCCGTGGTCGCCATGCCGGTGTTCTCGATGAAGTTCGCGTGCTTGGGGGCGAAGCGGGCGCCGCCGACCGTCAGGCCGTTGCAGCCGGCGTCGGAGAGCAGCAGCCCGGCGCTGCGGCCCTCGACCAGTGTCCCCGCCCGCCCGTCGGGGTTCTTGAACGTCGAGCCGAACGTCTTGATGCCCTGCGGCTGGGCCTCGTGGCGCCAGCGCCGCATCTCCTCCAGCTTCGCCTTCACCGCCTCGGGGTCCGCCGGAGTCAGCAGCAGGCTCGCGCGGATCACGATCTCACCGTCAGCGAGATTCGAGTGGCGGTAAGTCAGGCCGAGCTCGCTCGGCTCGCGGCGCTCGACTCCCGACGCCGTCGCGATCTGCACCCACTCCAGCACCGACTCCAGCTCGCCGCCGTACGCGTTCGCGTTCATCCGCACCGCGCCGCCGACCGTCCCCGGGATGTTCACGCCGAACTCGATCCCCGACAGGCCCGCCCGCGCCGCCCGCGCCGCCACCGCCGGCAGGCGCGCGCCGCCTCCGCACAGCATGCGCTGCCCGTCGACCGAGATCGCAGCCAGGTCGCGGTCGAGCTTGACCACCAGGCCCGACACGCCATCGTCGGCAACCAGCAGATTGGACCCCGAGCCCACGACGCTCACCGCCACGCCCTCGGCCGCCGCCCACGCCAGCAGCTCCAGCAGCTGCTCCTCGCTGCCCGCCCGCGCGAAGAACTCCCCCACGCCACCGGTGCGCACCGTCGTCAGGCGCGCCAGCGGATAGTCGCGCTCGACGCCGGCCGGCAGGCTCACGACGCCACCAGCGCGCGCCCCAGCGCATCCACGTCGCCCGCGCCCATCACCACGCACACGTCGCCCTCAGCCAGCACGCTCCGCAGGACCGGCTCCGCCGCGGCAAAGCTCGGCAGCCAATACACCGGCCGTCCACCCGCGGCGTCCGCGCACGCCCGCGCGATCAGCAGCCCGCTCACCCCCGGGTGATCCTCCGCGCGCTCGCGCGCCGGGTACACGTCCAGCACCGCCACCGCGTCCGCCAGCGCCAGCGCGCGGCCGAACTCCCTCGCCAGCAGCGCCGTGCGCGAGTACAGGTGCGGCTGGAACACCGCCACCAGGCGCTTGTGTGGGAGCGTGCGCGCGCCCCGCAGCGTCGCTTCGATCTCGCTCGGGTGGTGCGCGTAGTCCTCGTACAGCAGCGCCCCCTGCGGGCCTGCGCCCAGCGGCTGAAAGCGCCGGCCCGCCCCCTGAAAACCCGCCAGCCCGGCGATCGCAAGCGCCGCGTCCGCCCCCGCCAGCCGCGCCGCCTCAAGCGCCCCAGCCGCGTCGATCGCGTTGTGCACACCCGGGACCGCCAGCGTGACCTCGTGGCCGCGCCAGTCGAAGCGCGAGCCGCCGGGCATGAGCACGGGGTCGTGCGCGTCATAGGGGACGATCTCGACGCCGGGCGCGCGCGATCCGTGCAGATCGCCCCTGAGTGTTGGCGGCTCGCCCGTCCATTCGGGCTTGCCCAGCCGTTGAGCCGGTCGCGTCAGTGCCAGCAGCGCCGGCCGGTCCCACACGACGATCGCCGTCCTCGCCAGCGCCACGAACTCGCCGAACGCCTCTTCCAGCTGCGCCAGCGACGCGAACGTCGCGTGGTGGTCGAGCTCCACGTTCGTCAGCACCGCGATCTCCACGCTCAGGCTCAGCATCGAGCGGTCGGACTCGTCCGCCTCCACCACCAGCCACTCGCCCTCCCCCCACTCCGCGTTGGGCAGGCCGCCGCCGATCGGCGCCCCCACCAGCCAGCCCGGTCGCATGCCCGCCGCGCGCAGCGCGTGCGCGAGCATCGACGCCGTCGTCGTCTTGCCGTGCGTGCCCGCCACCGCGATCGTGCGGCGCATCGCGCTCAGCTCGCCCAGCAGCTCAGCGCGCGGGTGCTCCCGGATGCCCCGCTCGCGCGCCGCCGCGCGCTCGATGTTCTCCGGACCCACCGCCGAGGAGTAGACGACCTCCACGTCATCGCCCGCCGGGACGTTCTCCGCGCGATGGCCGACGTGCGCCTGCAGCACGCCGTCGGCGGCGAGGCGCTGCAGATACGGGCCATCCGCCGCGTCCGAGCCGCTGACCTGCGCGCCCAGCGCGTGCGCCGCGCGCGCGTACGCGCTCATGCCCGCGCCGCCCACGCCCACGAAGTGCACGCGCCGCCCGGCCCACGGGCCGCCGGCGGCGCTCATCCGGAGGACCCCCGCGGCTGCCCCGAAGCGCCCGTCGCCGCCGCCAGCAGCTCCTCGGCCACCTCCCGCGCGGCATCCGGCCGCGCGAGGCCGCGCGCGGCCGCGGCCATCGCCCGCAGGCACTCGCGGTCGGCCAGCAGCGCCGCCACCGCGCCGCCCAGGCGCCGCCCGCTGATCTCCGCGTCGGGGATCACCACCGCCGCGCCCGCGTCGGCCATCCAGCGCGCGTTCGCGCCCTGATGGTCCGCGGAGGCGTGCGGGTAGGGGATCAGCACCGCCGGCAAGCCGTGCGCGGCGATCTCGAACACCGACCCGCCCGAGCGCGCCACCACCAGGTCGGCCGCCGCCAGCGCTTCAGCGAAGTCGTCGAGGTCGAGGTACTCGCGCAGGTCGTAGTCCGCCGGCAGCCCGCCCGCGGCCAGCTCCGCATGGTCGCGCCGGCCGCTGACGTGCAACACGTGGAACGGCGCCCCCGCGAACGCCTCCACCGCCGCCAGGTTGATCGAGCGCGCCCCCAGCGAGCCGCCGAAGACCAGCACGCACGTCTCCTGCGGCGCCACCCCGAAGCGCGCGCGCGCCGCCTCGCGGTCGCGCGCCGGCGGCGGGATCGGCCGACCGGTCACGCGATAGCGCGGGCCGTCACAGCCCGGCAGCGCGAACGCCAGGCACACGCGCCGCGCGAACGGCGCCAGCAGGCGGTTGGTCAGCCCGAGATGGCTGTCGGCCTCCGTCAGCACCAGCGGGATGCGCAGCGTCAGCGCCGCCACGCCGACCGGACCCGCCACGTAGCCGCCGCCGCCCATCACCGCGTCCGGCGCCAGCTGCCTGAGCAGCGCCCGCGCGCGTGGCAGCGCCATCGCCGCGCGCATCAGCGCGCGCAGCGCGCGCAGCGGGTTGCTGCGGCTGAGCCCTTCCACCGCGATCGTGTGCAGCTCGAAGCCCGCCGCCGGCACCAGCTGCGCCTCCGCGCGCGTGCCGCCGATGAACGCGACCTCCGCGCCCTCAGCCCGCAGCGCGTCCGCCACCGCGAGCGCCGGCACCACGTGCCCCGCGGTCCCGCCGGCGGCGATCACGATCTTCCTCCGCGTCCCCATCATCGCTCCATCGTGGCGCTTCGCGTGGGCGCGCGTCGTCGGGGCGCGCGCTCACCGCGCGCTTGCGGGCGCGCCGCGCGGGCGCCACCGCGCGCACGTGCCCGGTCGCGCCCGAGGCGACGTTCAGCAGCAGGCCCATCGCCGCCAGCATCACGATCAGGCTGCTCGAGCCGTAGGACACGAACGGCAGCGGCACCCCCGTCAGCGGCGCCAGGCCCAGCACCGCGAACGCGTTCAGCACCGCCTGCGAGACGATCAGCGCGGTCACGCCCACCGCGATCAGCGCGCTGTACAGGCTGCGCGCCGCCTTCGCCGCGCGCAGGCCCGCATACGCGATCAGCCCGTACAGGAACAGCAGCGCGAACACGCCCACCACGCCGAGCTCCTCCGCGATCACCGCCAGGATGAAGTCGGTCTGCGCCTCCGGCAGGTAGAAGATCTTCTGCACCGACTGGCCCGG
Organism: uncultured Solirubrobacteraceae bacterium; assembly: GCA_963735705.1. Lineage (GTDB taxonomy): Bacteria > Actinomycetota > Thermoleophilia > Solirubrobacterales > Solirubrobacteraceae > Palsa-744. Next base: position 715,994 of record CAVTLZ010000013.1, on the reverse strand, counting down.
GCCGACCCCGAACAGCCCGCCCGAGCCGATCGCGATCTGTCCCTGCACCGCCTGAAAGCCGCTGCCCGAAGCGTGCGCCCACGGGTCGATGAACGACGTCAGCCGCGCCCGCGCGTACGGCTGCACGATCGCGTACAGCAGCACCAGACCCAGCAGCGACCCCGCGATCAGCCCGAGCTTGTTCATCGGGATGCCGGCCACGATCAGCATCGCGCCGACCGTGAACACGATCACCATCGCCGTGCCCAGGTCCGGCTCGGTGAACACCAGCAGGCAACACGCCCCCACGACCAGCAGCAGCGGCCGCGCCAGCGCGCGCAGGTCGTGCACCTGCCGCGGGCGCCTGGCCAGCAGCGTCGCCGCGTAAAGCACCAGCGCGAGCTTCATCAGCTCCGAGGGCTCGAACTGGAACGATCGCGGCCCGATCCAGCGGCGGGCGCCGTTGATGCTCACGCCCACGTGCGGGATGTGCACGGCCAGCACCAGCACGAACGACACCGCCAAGAGCGGCGCCGTGATGCTGTGCACTTTCGCCACCCCGTCGCGCGCCAGCACCCGCATCAGGACCAGGCCGACGCCGCCGTAGACGGCGAACTTGATCAGGAAGCTGCCGCCGTAGCCGCCCCCCTGCAGCAGCGTCGGCGCCGAGGACGCGCTGTAGACCATCACCGCGCCGAACGCCAGCAGGCACATCGTCGCGGTCAGCAAAATCCGGTGCTCCAGCGACCGATCGGGCATCCACGCTCACTTCGACACCGGCCAGCCGAAGCCTCCAGCGGATATGGGACCTATACACCTCTGCTCTGGCGATAGATCGTGAAACCTATGGCGCCGCAGATCGAGGCGACGATCCAGAAGCGCAGGATGATCTTCGTCTCAGACCAGCCCTTCAGCTCGAAGTGGTGGTGGATCGGCGCCATCAGGAACACGCGCTTGCGGGTCATCTGGAAGGAGATCACCTGGATCGCCACCGACAGCGCCTCCACCACGAAGATGCCGCCGATCAGCACCAGCAGCAGCTCCGTTTTCGTCATCACCGCCAGGCCCGCGATCGCCCCGCCGAGGCCCAGCGAGCCCGTGTCGCCCATGAAGATCGTCGCCGGGAACGCGTTGAACCAGAGGAAGCCGATGCACGCGCCGCCGAGGCAGCCCGCGAGCATCGCCATGTCGTAGTCGCCCGCGAAGAACGTGATGCCGATGTACGCCAGCAGCACGATCGCCGCGCAGCCCGCCGCCAGGCCGTCGAGGCCGTCCGTCAGGTTGACCGCGCTCGTCGTGCCCGCCACCACCAGGTAGATCAGCAGCGGGAACAGCGGCCCCAGTTCGATGTGGTAGTCGACGAAGTTCAACGCCAGCGTCGGCTGCAGGTGCGCCTCGTAGCGCGCCACGTACCACAGCCCCAGCGAGATCGCGATCGTGATCCCCAGCTTCGTGCGCGCGCGCAGCCCCAGCGAGCGGCGCCTGATCAGCTTCGTGTAGTCGTCCGCGAAACCCAGCAGCGCGCACGCGATCGCCGCGCCGAACACCCCGATCGAGCGCCATTCGTATTCGGTCAGGATCAGGAAGCAGACCGAGACCGCGAGGAAGATGATGATCCCGCCCATCGTCGGCGTCCCCGCCTTCTGATGATGTCCCTCCGGGCCGTCCTCGCGAATCTGCTGGCCGAACTCGCGCTTGCGCAGGAACTCGATGAACTTGGGGCTGAGGAAGATGCAGATCAGCAGCGCGGCCGTGCCCCCGAAGAGAATCCGGCCCATTCAGCGTTGCTCCGCCGCGATGCCGACGGCGGGCGCCGTGTCCTCGCGTGCCGGGTCCAGCGACGCCGAGTCATCGGGCATGTGCACTTTGCCCGCAGGTCCCGAGTCGCCGCGCAGACGCTCGAGCACTCGCTCGAGACCCACGCCGCGCGAGCCCTTCACGAGCACCGTGTCGCCCTCGCGCAGCAGCCCGCCGACCATCTCCGCGGCCGCCTCGGCGTCGGGCACCGCGTAGCTCTCCCCCGGGAACCCCGTGCGCATCTCGGCCGCAAGCGGGCCGACCGTAACCAGCAGCTCGACCCCGCGGGCGGCGGCGTGCTCGCCGATCTCGCGGTGCAGCCGCGGGGCTTCGGGCCCCAGCTCGAGCATGTCGCCGAGCACGGCCACGCGGCGGGCCGGGGCCGTCTCCGCCAGGTCGTCGATCGCCGCGCGCATGGACATCGGGTTGGCGTTGTAGCAGTCCGCGACGAGCACCACGCCGCCGGGCAGCTCCTCGCGCTGGCCGCGCATCGCCGAGAACCGCACGTCCACGTGGCCCCGCGGCGTGTATCCGAGCGCCCGCGCCGCCGCCACCGCCGCCAGCAGGTTGCGCAGGTTGTGCGCCTGGGAGAACGAAGGGCGCAGCTCGATCTCCTCGCCCGCGTCGATGATCAGCACCGACCCGTCCGCGCGGCGCTCCGCCAGCACGACGTCGCCGCCCTCGCCGAACGTGATCGTGTTCAGATCACCCCGCAGATGCGGCTCCAGCAGCGGCTCGCCCGCGGGCACCACCACGCTCGCGCCCGGCGCGAGGCCCGCGATCAGCTCCGCCTTCGCCGCCGCGATCGCCTCAAGCGTTCCCAGCAGCTCAAGATGCGCCGGACCGACGTTCACGATCACGCCCACGTCCGGCTCCGCGATCGCCGTCAGCTCCGCGATCTGCCCCGCGCCGCGCATCGCCATCTCCAGCACCAGCAGCTCCGTCTCCGCCGGCGCGCCCAGCAGCGCCAGCGGCAGGCCGATCTCCGTGTTGAGGTTCTCCGGGCTCGCCGCCACCCGCAGGCGCTCCGCCAGCAGCGCCGCGAGGATGTCCTTCGTCGAGGTCTTGCCCGTCGAGCCCGTGATCGCCACCACCATCGCGCCGCGCACCCGCAGCTCCCGCCGCCACGCGCGCGCCAGCGCGTGCATGGCCGCCAGCGGGTCCTCGTGCGCCAGCACCGCGCCACCCGTAGGCGTCTGCGCGGCCGCGTGCGCGTGCTCGGGCGCCACCAGCACGCCCCACGCGCCCGCCTGCAGCGCCTGCGCCGCGTAGCGCCCGCCGTCCACCCGCGCGCCCGGCAGGCCCACGAACAGCTCCCCCGGCGCAAGCGCGCGCGAGTCCACGCTCGCGCGCTCGGGACCCGGCGTCGCCGCCGTCGCCGCAGGCCGCCGCACCAGCGTCGCGCCGGCCGCCGCCGCGGCCAGATGACGGGCGTCCCAGTCCCTCACCGCGCGCCCGCCCGCTCCACGCGCCCACCCAGCGCCGCTCGCGCGACCGCCACGTCGTCGAACGGCAGCTTGCGGCCATCCGCGAACTCCTGCCCCTGCTCGTGGCCCTTGCCCGCGATCACCACCACGTCGCCGCGGTGCGCGCCCGCGATCGCCTGCTCGATCGCCGCCTGCCGATCCGTGACCGCGTGCAGCCGCGCGTGCCCGACGCCGTGCCCCGTCTCAGACCGCATGGGCGACCGCGCGCCGGGGAACGCTCCCACCTCGCCCCCGTTGCCCGCAACGCCATCCAGGATCTCCTTGATGATCTCCTCCGGGTCCTCCGAACGCGGGTTGTCGGACGTCACGATCGCCACGTCGGACAGCCTCGCTGCGATCTCGCCCATCAGCGGGCGCTTGCCGCGATCGCGGTCGCCGCCCGCGCCGAACACGCACAGCACGCGAGCCTCCTCCCCCTCCGCGCTCGACGCGGCCAGCTCGCGCGCCGCGCGCAGGACGTTCTCCAGCGAGTCCGGCGTGTGCGCGTAGTCGACCAGCACCGCGAACTCCTGGCCCGCGTCGACCGGCTCGAAGCGGCCGGGCACGCGCACGCCGCGCTCCAGCGCCGCGATCAGCACGTCCAGGTCGCCACCCAGCGCATGCGCCGCCGCCAGCGCGCCGAGCGCGTTCGCCACGTTGAAGCGCCCCGGCATCGGCAGCGTCACCTCGCGGCGGCCCGCCTGCCTGCGCCCTTCAGGGTGTGCCCCGCCATGGGGCGCCGGCGTGTGGAGCACGAAGCTGCAGCCGTCGAAGCCGCAGCGCAGGTCCGTCGCGCTGTAGTCCGCCGGCTCCTCCAACGCGAACGTGCGCACGCCCTCGATCTCCTGCGCAAGTCGCCGGCCGTAGGGATCGCCGACGTTGACCACGCTCACCGCCGGCGGTGACGTGGGCGAGCCTGCCGTGGGCAGGAACAGCCGCCGCTTGGCCTGGAAGTAGTCCTCCATGCTCGCGTGGAAGTCCAGGTGGTCCTGCGTCAGGTTCGTGAAGATCGCCGCCGCGAAAGCGATCGCGTCGACGCGCCCCAGCTCCAGCGCGTGCGAGGAGACCTCCATCGCGCACGCGACGTCGCCGCCGTCGAGCATCGCCCGCAGATCCGCCTGCAGGTCGATCGCCTCCGCCGTCGTGCGCGCCACCTGGCGCTCCTCGCCGCCGATCACCGACTTCACCGTGCCCAGCAGGCCGCACTGCTCGCCGCCCGCTTCCAGCAGCGCCCGCACCAGATACGCCGTCGTCGTCTTGCCGTTCGTGCCCGTCACGCCGACCACGCGCAGGCTGCGAGCCGGGTCGCCGTAGAAGCGCGCCGCCGCCGGCGCCATCGCCGCGCGCGCCGAGGCCACCAGCACCTCCGGCACGCCCAGCCCCAGCGGACGCTCGACCACCAGCGCCGCCGCGCCCGCCCGCACCGCCTCCGGCGCGAAGCGGTGGCCGTCGCTGCGAAAGCCGCTCACGCAGAAGAACAGGTCTCCCGGCGCCACCTCGCGGCTGTCGTAGGCGAGGCCCGTGATCTCCACGCCGGCCGCCTCATCCGCGGGGTCGGCCGCGATCAACGCGTCGAGTCGCATGGGCTGATGCTATCAAGGGGTAGGAGCGCACCCGGACGTCCAGGCCGCCTGCGGGCCGCGTGCAGGCCGCCGCGCCCATGTCGGCCGGCGCGCCATGCGCTAACCCGGAGCGATGCCCAGATACGGCAGCGCGAAGCTCATGATCTGCCCGAACGCCGGCGCCGCGACCGTCCCGCCGTAGATCGAGCCGGCGCTCGGTTCGTCGACCACCACCGCGCACAGCAGCTTCGGGTCGTTCGCCGGCGCGAAGCCGATGAACGAGGCGACGTACGCCGATTTGGAGTATTCGCCCGTGGCCGTGTCGATCTTGCTCGCCGTGCCCGTCTTTCCGGCCAGGTCGTAGCCGGGGATCGACACCTCGCTGGCGGTGCCTTCCGGCCCGAGCACGCCCTCGAGCATCTGCCGCAGCTCCGCCGCCGTCGTCTGCGGAGATGACGCGATGGCCGGCCGGCTCGCGCACCGGGCGTCCGTCGATCGCGCGCACGATGTGCGGCGGGCGCAGGATCCCGCCGTTGGCGATCGCCGCGTACGCCGTCGCCATCTGCATCGGCGTCACCAGCTCGCCCTGGCCGATCGGCAGGTTGCCCATCGACGAGCCCGAGTATTCCTTCAGCGGCAGCGCCACGCCTCTTCCTCGCCCGGCAGGTCCACGCCCGTGGGCTCGCCGAAGCCGAAGCGATGCACCCATTCGTTGAAGCGCGGCGCGCCCTCCAGCGCGCCGATCTTGATCGCGCCCACATTGCTCGAGCGCGCCAGGATCTGCGCCGTCGTCAGCGTTTCTTCGGGGTGTTCGGTGTCGTCGTGGATCGTCTTTTCCGCGACTTCGATCTGATCGGGGATGTTGAAGGGCGTGCTCGGCGTGATCAGGCCCGCTTCCAGCGCACCCGACACCGTCACCGCCTTGAAGGTCGAGCCCGGTTCGTAGTCGAAGCCCACCGCCCGGTCCTCCATCGCGTTGGCCATCGCTTCAGGCGAGTACGCCGCCGGATCGTTGACGTCGACCTGCGGCCAGTTCGCCAGCGCGAGGATCGCGCCGCTGCGCGGGTCCATCACGATCGCCGTCCCGTCTTTCGGGCCGAACACCCGCGCCACCGCGCCGAGCACGTCTTCCGTGCGCTGCTGGATGTTCGTGTCCAGCGTCAGCGTCAGCGACTTGCCCGCCAGCTCCTGGTGCGGTTCGCTGATCGACACCGGCTGGCCGATCGCGTCGCTGACCACGCGCCGCTCGCCCGAGCGCCCGGCAAGCAGCTTGTTGTCCGCGTACTCCAGACCCGCCAGCCCCGCGCCTTCGGCGCCGACCACGCCCAGCACCTGCGCCGCCAGCGCCCCGCGCGGATACACGCGGCGCATCACCGGCGTGCCCGTCACGCCCGCGACCCTCAGCGCCAGCACCGCCTGCGCGGCGCGCGCCGGCAGCGCTCGCGCGAGGTAGACGAAGCCGCGGCGTTCGGAGAGCTTCGTCAACACGCTCGACTGCGACTGACCGAGCAGCGGAGCCAGCCGCCGCGCCGCCGCCAGCGGGTCGGAGATCAGATACGGATCGGCCGAGATGTCCTGGGCCGGTTCGGAGACCGCCAGATCGACCCCGGTGCGGTCGGTGATCGCGCCGCGCGGCGCCGTCACCGTTTCGTAGCTCAGCTGCTCGTTGCTCGCCGCCTTGCGCAGCGCGCTTCCGCGCAGCACCCCCAGGTACACCGTGCGTCCGGCCGCCACCACGAGCAGCAGGAAGAACACCCCGAAGATCGCGCCCACGCGGCGTTGGACGACAGGCACGCGCCTATCCCGCGCCGTTCGCCGCGGCCGCCCCGACGCCGCCCGCAGAGCCCACCGACGCGGCTTCCCCGGTCGTCGCGGTGCTCGCCCCTGCCGTCGATTCCGGCGCCGACGATGGGGCGGCGCCCGAGCTCGTCGGCGCGGTGGCCGCGGCGCCCTGTTCGCCCGCGGTGGAGCTCGCTTCGCCGGATGCGCCTGGTGCGGTGGTGGCGCCCGCGCCCGGCGCGGACGCTTCGGCGCTCGCCTGTTCGCCGGAGGCGCCCGTCGCGGCGGCGGCGCTCGCGGACTGCGCCTGCGTGGCAGCGCCCGCTTCGCCTGAGCTCGCGCTCGGTGGGTGCACCGGCGTGCCCAGCGCCGCGGCCGCGCGCGCGATGTCCGCCCGCGGATTGGAACCGAGGAAGCGCAGCGCGCCGATCGGCACGAGCTGCATGCCCAGGCGCTCCGCCTGCGACTCGACACGTTCGCCGGACGCCAGTTCCGAGTCTTCGATGCTCAGCGCCGCGTTCTCGCGCTGCAGCTGCGCCTCGCGCACGAGCGCGCGGCCGATGCCCGCGTTCAGCTGCAGCACGAGCAGCTGCAGCGTCACGATGCCGATCAGCGCGAACGCGATCAGACCGATCCAGATGCGCCCGCGGATCAGCCGGTCGAGCGCCGTGTGGTTGGAGAGGTGCTTGCCCAGCGCCAGCACGCCGAGCACGAGGCCGCCCTCGGCCTGGACGGGCTCGCGGACGGGCTGCGCGGGGCGTCGAGCCGGCTGGCGGACAGGGCCGGATACGCGCCTTGGGCGCGGCGGCGCGACGCGGGGGCGCGGCGGCGCCGCGACGCGGGCGCGGCGGACGCCCGGAGCGGCGGCCGCCGCGGCGGAGGGCGGAGTCATCGGTCCGTCTCTCCCTCTGCGGTCGTATCCCCATCCGCGGTCAGCTTCCTCGCCGCGCGCAGGCGCGCGGAGGCGGCGCGCGGGTTGCGTGCGAGCTCCGCCGCCGAGGGCACGATCGAGCGGCGTGTCAACAGCGCCGCCTCCGGCTCGCGCCCGCACGCGCACACCGGCAGATCTGGCGGGCAGATGCAGCCGCGGGCGCGCTCGACGAGGAAGCGCTTGACGCGCCGGTCCTCCAGCGACTGGAAGGAGATGCCCGCGAGCACACCCCCCTCGCGCAACAGCCCCCACGCGCGCGGGAGCGCGCGGTCGAGCTGTCCGAGCTCGTCGTTGACGGCGATCCGCAGCGCCTGGAAGGAGCGCTTGGCGGGGTGGCCGCCGGCGAAGCGCGCGGGCGCCGGCAGCGCCGAGCTGATCGTCTCCACCAGCTCCAGCGTCGTCTCGATCGGAGCCTCCTCGCGGCGGCGCACGATCGCTCGCGCGATCGCGCCGGCGTGACGCTCCTCGCCGAAGTCGCGCAGCGCGTGCGCGAGGCGGCGCTCGTCCCACTCGGCGACGACCTCGCGCGCGCTCAGCTCCTGGGAGGGATCCATGCGCATGTCCAGCGGCGCGTCGTAGGAGTAGGAGAAGCCGCGCTCGCGCGTGTCCACCTGCATCGAGGACATGCCCAGGTCGAAATACACCATGTCCGCGCGCACGCCCTCGCCCGCGAGCAGCTCCAGCGCCTCCGCGTAGCCCGAGCGGATGAAGCGCAGCGAGCAGCTCGCCTCCGCGGCCAGCAGCTCGAAGCGCTCCTCTGCCAACGGATCGCGGTCGATCGCCACGAGCGTCCCCGACGCGCCGAGGCGCTCGGCGAGCAGCCGCGCGTGACCGCCGTCGCCGAACGTGCAGTCGATCGCCAGCTGTCCTGCTCGCGGGTCCAGCAGCTCCAGCAGCTCGCTCGCCAGCACCGGCGTGTGCGAGGCATGCCCGGGCGCACCGCCGCCCGCGGGCGGGCGGGCATCCGATCCCGCGCGACGGGCACGCGCGGAGCGTGCGGAGTCGCGCCGGCGCCGCGCCAGCTCCGGCGCGCGGCTCTCGCACTCGCGGGTGTCCCTGCCCTCAAGCAGCATCGTCGACACGCGCGGTCACCTCCGCCACGCCGCTCAGCAGCGTCGATCGATGTTCGTTCCAGGCGGTCTTCGCCCACAGCTCCAGGCGGTCGCCCACGCCGACGACCACCACCTCCTTGACCAGCGCAGCGTGCTCGCCGAGGAAGCTCGGGACCATGATGCGCCCCGCGGAGTCGAGCTCGGCGTCGTGGGAGCTGCCGTAGAAGAAGCGCTCGAGCTCGGTCAGCCGCGGCGACAGCGGCGGCAGCTCGGCGAGCGCGCGACGCGTGTAGCGCTCGTACTCCTCCGGGCGCCACACGCCCACGCACGGCTGCAGGTCGACCGGCATCGCCAGCACCACGCCCTCCGCCAGCGCCGCGCGGTAGCGCGCCGGCACCGTCAGGCGGTTCTTCGCGTCGAGCGTATGGTCGAAGGTGCCGCGGAAGGGGACCATGGGAGAGCGGGGGTGGGAGGGCTCCAATTGATTACCGAGCCGAGGTGGAGGAGTGGGAGGAGCCCCTCCACCTCGGCTCGCTGCCGCGAAGATAACCCACTTTCTCCCACAATGCAACCCCATTTGCACATCTTCTCCCACTTTCGCGTCCTCGTGCCGTCGGGGGCGGCAAAACCCCTGCTAACAGGGGATTTCCGCGGCCGCGCGCGGCGCTGACCGCACTCCCCGCACGGTGCAACGCGGCGTGCAGACGCTCGCCTTGAAATCGGGCTTGCATTTGCGCAGCCTGCGCCGCAATCCGACGCCGGCGCTACGATCGCCTCGCCGTTGCCCCGGTCGGTACGCGAAAGGAACAACGCTTTGACCCAAGTCACCACCCTCTTGCACCGCCCCCACCGCGCGGCGCGCGCGTGCGCCAAGCTCGCCTGCCTGGCGCTCGCGACGGCGCTCTGCGCGGCGCTGGCCAGCTGCGGCTCGGGCGGCTCGACCGGCACGAGCGCCGATCCCGCGAGCATCGTGCCCGCCGCCGCCGCGCTGTACGCCGGCGCGACCGTGCGCCCGAGCGGGGCGCAGAAGACGGCCGCGCTCGCCGCCGGCAAGGCCTTCACCCACGAGGCCGACCCCTACCTGCGGCTGCTCGGCGCGCTGCAGACCCCGGGCTCCGCGCCGCTGAGCTTCAGCCGCGACATCGCCCCCTGGCTGGGGCCCCACGCCGGGATCTTCGTGACCTCGCTGGGTTCCTCCAGCGCCCTGCCGTCGCTGCTGGAGCAGGGCCTGCTCGGCCGCTCGAGCGCGGGCGCGTTCCCGTTCGGCGCCAGCGGCGCCCAGGGCGCGATCGTGCTCGACACCACCGACAGCGCCAAGGCGCGCTCGTTCCTGGACGCCCAGGCCGCCAAGGCGGGCGCGCACGCGACGAGCTACCGCGGCGTGGGCTACGAGCTCACCACCGGCGGCGTGGCCTTCGGGCTGGTCGACCGCTTCGCGGTGATCGGCAGCGAATCGGGATTGCGCAGCGTGATCGAAACGACCCTCGGCGGCGCACCGCTGGCGCGCACGAGCGACTACTCCAAGCTGCTCGCCGCCGCGCCGTCCGACGCGCTCGCCCACATCTACTCCAACCCGGCCAGCGCGACGAAAGCCGCCGGCGCGGAAGGGATCGCGGGGATCTTCCAGGTGCTCGCCGGCGCCCACGCGTCGAACATCTCGCTGGTCGCGTCGGCCAGCTCGCTGACGCTCGACGCCGACGCGCTCGCCTCCGGCGCGGCCGGCGATACGGGAGGCCTGCTGGCAGCCGACCCGGAAGGGGCGCAGGCGCTCGACGAGCTGCCCGCGGAATCCTGGCTTGCGATCGGCCTCGGCCACGTCGGCACGACGCTCGACCAGGACGTCCAGGATCTCCAGGGACTCGCCTCGCTGCCAAGCGCGCTCGGGGGTGGCGGACCGGAAAGCACCGCCGGCATCAGCATCGGCGGGCTGCTGCACGGGCTGCTGACGCCGCTGCGCGTGCTCGGCGCCCCCAGCGCGCAGGCCAAGCACGCCTTCGCCAGCTGGATGGGATCGGCCGGGATCTTCGCCAGCGGCGCCAGCCTGCTCGAACTGAAGGCGGCGGTCGTGATCGCCTCGAAGGACCCCGCCGCCTCCCATGCGGCGGTCGCCGCGCTCGCCGCCCAATTGCGCAAGCTGGGCGGATCGGTCACGCGCGTGTCGATCCCGGGCACCGACGCGGCGGTGGCCGCGCGGGTGAGCGGGCTGCCGGTCGTGCTCGACATCGCCGACGGGCGCGCCGCGAACGGGCAGACGAAGTTCGTGCTCGCCCTCGGCGAAGCGTCGGTGCCGGCCGCCCTGAACCCGTCGAGCACGCTCGCGGGCGCCGCGCCACGAACGGCCGCCGCCACGAGCCTCGGGGAAGGCATTCAGCCGAGCCTGCTCGTCAACTTCCCGACGCTCCTCGGGCTGTTCGAAGGGGTGGGCCTCCTCGAAGCCCCGTCGATCTCGAAGTTCGTCCCGTACCTGCGCGCGGCCACCACGCTCGCCGGCGGCGGGCGCGAGCTGGGAGGCGAAGTCGAGCGCTTCCGCCTGACCCTCGGCCTGCAGCCGCCCAGCGGCTGAGAGCCCCACCACTCGCTACGGCGCGGGCGGGCTGACCTCGACGGTGCGCAGGAACACGGGGCGCCCGGCGCTGACCCGGTCGACGCCGTAGTGCGACAGCGTCGTTTCGCCGTTGGGCTCGATCGAGTAGCGGCCGAGCACCGAGTTGCGGCTCTTCGTGGCGAGCACGCGGTCGATCACCGTCTGGCGGTCATCACCGCGCGCGCCCGAGTCCCTGACCGCGTCGAGCACGACCGTCATCGCCTCATAGCCGTACAGCGCGTAGGCGCCGCCTTGCACTCCGAACACGTTGCGGTAGTGGCGCAGCACCTGCTGGGCCACCGGCGGGTAGAGCGCGGCGGGAAGCACCGGCGTGGTCAGATATGTCTGTTCGCCGGCGGCGCCGATCCGCGCGGTGAACGATTCGTCGACCATCGCGCTGGAACCGAGCAGCAGCAGATGCGTCGAGGCCCTGTGCAGGTCTCGCCACAGTTCGGCCGTGCCGCCACCGGCCGAGCCCGCAAGGAACACCGCCTGGGCGTGGCTTGCCACGATTTTTTCGACCTCGCCGGTGAACACGGCGCCCGTTTCAGTCGACAGGCTGTCGTGCTCGAGCACTGTGATCCCAGCCCGTTCGGCGTAGCTCGCGACGATCGCGGCGAGCGGCATCTCGAACGGGTCCTGGTCGTCGAGCACGTACACGCTGTGCACGCCCAGCGACTTCATCAGCTCGACCTGGGCCTGGGCCTCTGAGATGTCGCCCGGCGCCAGGCGCACGAACGTGCGCTTGCCGGTCAGGTAGAAGCGGTTGGGCTCGTCCTGCCCGGCGTCGAACGACGAGGTGAGCCCCACATACGGGCTGGCCGGGCTGATCTGCAGGATCCCCGCGGCGTTCATCAGCGGCAACGAGATGGCCGTGGCGCCCGAGTCGAAGTCGCCGATGTAGGCAATCGTGCTCGTGTCCTGGGCGGCGATCTTGGCGTTGCTGGCGGTGATCCCCGGGTTCCACTGGCCGGTGGTGGGACTCGCGTCGTCGAGAAAGTCATAGGCGATCTTGAACGGCCCGGCGCGCCCGTCGGCATCGGCGAGCGCGAGCTGCTCACCGTCGACGATCTGTTCAGAAGCGCCCGCCAGCGGGCCCTGCAGCGGCAGGCTGGAATAGACGGTCAGCTGGCCGCCGGTCGCTTCGGCCACGTCGGATACCGACACGCCACCGCAGCCGGCCACCCCGAGGAACACGGCGGCGAGAGCAACCAGGCTCAGCCAGCGCGCGAGCACGTGGCGCTAGCTGCGACGGCCGGGCAGGTAGCCGGAGAGGATCTTCAGCGACGCGCCCAGCAGGATGACCGTCGCGGCCAGCAGGAAGCCGTCCAAGCCCTTGACCCCCAACGCCCACAGGACGATCCAGCCGACCAGGGCGCCGCTGATGGTGATGATGAATCCCATGCGCGCGGAATCCTAGCGAGACGCTCGCCGGTCGGTCGAGGCGAGGCCGGCGGCGAGCTCCCCCACCACCGCGCCCACGGCCTCCGCCGGATCGGAGGCTTCGCCCGCGGCCCGCACCAGGCGCGTGCCGACGATCACGCCGTCGGCGCCCGCCTCGGCGGCCTGCAGCGCCTGCTCGGGCGTGCTGATCCCGAAGCCGATCGCCACCGGCACACGCGTGCTCGCCTTCGCGCGGGCGAGGATCTCGACGAGGTCATCGCCGAGCGCCCGCCGCTCGCCGGTCGTGCCCACGACCGACACCGTGTAGAGGAACCCTCGGGCCCTGGCGCCGATCGCAGCCAGACGCTCGGGCGGGGTCGTCGGCGCCACCAGCGGGATCAGCGCGAGGCCATGCTCCTCGCACGCCTCCAGCACCTCCGGACCCTCGCCGTAGGGCAGATCGGGCACGATCATCCCGCAAACGCCCGCGCGCGCGAGACGCTCCACGAACGCGTCCACGCCCGGCGCGAACACCATGTTGGCGTAGCACATCAGCGCCACCGGGACGCTCGCAGAGAGCGCACGCGCAACCTCCAACACCCCTGCCACGTTCGCGCCCGCGGCCAGCGCCTGCGTGCCCGCGGCGTGGATCACCGGGCCGTCCGCGAGCGGGTCCGAATACGGCAGGCCTAGCTCGATCACGTCGGCGCCCGCCTGCACGCACGCCTGGCCGATCCGCAGCGACTCCTCGAGCGTGGGGTAGCCGCCCATCACATACGGCATCAGCGCCGCACGCTTGCCCGTGTGCGCGAACGCGTGCGCGAGGCGCTCGATCCCTGTGGCCTGCGCGGTGCTCACGTCTCACCCGCGGCAAGCACCTCGGCGAGGTCCTTGTCGCCGCGCCCGGACAGGCACACGAGGTCCAGCTCGCCGTCGTGCTGCGCGAGCACCCACGCCAGCGCGTGCGCGGTCTCGAGCGCCGGGATGATGCCCTCCAGGCGCGCCAGCACGCGGAAGGCCTCCAGCGCCTGCGTATCGGTGACGGCCGCGTAGCGCGCACGACCGCTGTCCCTGAGGTACGCGTGCTGGGGCCCGGCGCCCGGGTAGTCCAGCCCGGCCGAGATCGAGTGCGCCTGCACGATCTGCCCCTCCTCGTCCTGCATCACCGCCGAGCGCGAGCCGTGCAGGATGCCCGGGCGCCCGCCGACGGTCAGCGGCGCTCCGTGGCGGCTGGTATCGATGCCATCGCCGCCCGCCTCGACACCGACGAGCTCGACCTGCTCGTCGGGGATGAACGCGGCGAAGATCCCCAGCGCGTTGGAGCCGCCGCCCACGCACGCCACCACGCGCGCCGGCAGCCTGCCCTCGCGCTCGAGCATCTGCGCGCGCGCCTCGTCGCCGATCACCCGCTGCAGGTCGCGCACGAGCGCCGGATATGGCGCCGGGCCAACGACCGAGCCGATCACGTAGTGCGTGCTCTGCACGTTGGTCACCCAGTCGCGGATCGCCGCCGAGGTCGCCTCCTTGAGCGTGCGCGCCCCCGCGTCCACCGGCTGCACCCGCGCGCCCAGCAGCTCCATGCGCTGCACGTTCGGCCGCTGACGGCGGGTGTCCTCGACGCCCATGTAGACGACGCACTCCATGTCCAGCAGCGCGCACACGGTCGCCGTCGCCACGCCGTGCTGACCGGCGCCCGTCTCGGCGATGATCCGCCGCTTGCCCATGCGCTTGGCCAGCAGGACCTGGCCGAGCGCGTTGTTGAGCTTGTGCGAGCCCGTGTGGTTGAGGTCCTCGCGCTTCAGGTACACGGGCCGCCCCACCCGCTCGGAGAGCCTGCGCGCAAGGTACAGCGGCGTCGGGCGCCCGGCGAAGTCGCGCAGCAGGCCGTTCAGCTGCGCGTGATACTCCGGGTCCTCCCGCGCCTCTCGCCACGCCTGCTCCAGCTCCGCCAGCGCCGGCATCAACGTCTCGGGCACGAACTGCCCGCCGTAGAGCCCGAAGCGATGCTCCAGCGGGCGCTCTTGGCTGTTGACGCTCACGCCGGCTGACCGATCGGCGCCCGCTCTGCGGATGTGCGTGCGACGGCGTCGAAGAACGCCTGCAGCTTCTCCGGATCCTTGTGCCCCGGCGCGGCCTCCGTGCCGCTGGCGGTGTCCACGGCGTACGGGTGCACGACGGCGATCGCGTCGGCGACGTTCTCAGCGCTCAGCCCGCCGCTGAGGATCAGCGGCACGTGCGAGCGCCGCGCGCTCACCAGCGCCCAGTCGAACGTCTCCCCCGTCCCCCCGCGCATGCCCTGCCGCGCGATCGCCTTCGCACGCGCGTCGAGCAGATGGAAGTCGACGTGGAAGCGCTCGAGGTCCTGCACGTCCGCCGACCCGGACACCTGCGCCGCCTTGATCACCCGCGCGCCCGTCCTGCGAGCGACCTCCGCGCAGAACGACGGCCCCTCGTCCCCGTGCAGCTGGATCAGGCTCAGCTCGAGCTGCTCGCTCTCGCGCACGATCTCCTGCAGCGGGGCGTTGACGAACACCCCGCACAGCTCCACGCGACGGCGCAGCGCAGCGGCGATCACCTGCGCCTCGGCCGGCGAGCAGCGGCGCGGAGAGCCCTCGTAGAAGACCATCCCCAGCGCCCACGCCCCAAGGCCCGCCGCCAGCTCGGCGTCGGCGATATTGGTGATCCCGCAGATCTTGACTCGGGGCGCGTCCGGCATGGACCCAACGGTAGCGGGAGCGCGATCCGGTCGGGCGGTTGCGGCGGACGGACCCGGGGTCGAGGCCGCGCGCGCGAGCCGAAGTCGGCCCGACTCAGCCGCCGGGTGTGTTCGGGTTGGGCACCGAGTTCGGCCGTTCGCCGAGCGTCGCGGTCACCGTTTTCTGTTCGTACTTGCCGTTGCCCGCCGCGCGCCACAGTTCGATCGTGACCTTGTCGCCCGGCTTCTTTTCCCCGATGTCGCTCGCCAGAGCTTCGGAGCTGGCCACTTCCTTGCCGTCGACCTTGACGATGATGTCGCCGCCGACGGCCACCGTCCCGTCTTCGGTGGTCGTGTTGACCGATCCGCCGCGGATGCCCGCCTTGGACGCGGAGGTGCCCGGCTCGACGCTCTGCACCAGCGCTCCGGATTTCACCGGCAGGTTGAGAGCGGACAGCGAGCCGTCGACCGTCAACGAGGTCAGGCCGAGGTAGGCGCCGCGCACGGTGCCGCCCTTCTCGAGCTGGGAGATCTTCGCCTTGGCGGTGTTGATCGGGATCGAGAAGCCGATCCCGACACTGCCGTCGCCGCTGCCGCCGGTCTCGATCTGCGAGTTGATGCCGATCACTTCACCCTCGACGTTCAGCAGCGGACCTCCGGAGTTGCCGGGGTTGATGGGTGCGTCAGTCTGCAGCACGTTGTCGATTTCGAACCCGTTGGGCGCGGTGATCCGGCGCTGGAGGGCTGAGATGACGCCCGTGGTGAGCGTGCGTTCGAGGTTGAACGGGTTGCCGATCGCGTACACCGGATCGCCGACCTGGACGGCGCTGGAATCGCCGAGCTTCAGCGGATGCAGCGTCAGGCCGTCGGTCGAGATGCGCAGGATCGCAAGGTCGTCCGAGGGGTCCTTGCCGACGACCTTCGCTTCGACCGACTTGCCTTTTTCGAAGCTGACGGTGACCTTGATCGCGTTCTCGATCACGTGGTAGTTGGTCAGGATCGTGCCGTTGGCGTCGATCACGATGCCCGAGCCGGTCGCCGTGCCCTGGCGCTGGCTTTCTTCGCCGAACAGGTTGAACGGCGAGGATTCGGATTTCTGCACGACGGTCGACGTCACGAACGCCACGCCCGGCGCGTCGCGCACGTACGCTTCGTGCGGCGTCAGCCCGGTGGTGCGCTCCGAGGCGTTGGACGGGGCCGCGGGCGCTGAGGCTTCGACGGTGGTGACGACCGTCTTTGTGCTTTCGCCGAGTCCGCCGGCTGCGGCGACCACGGCGACGACGACACCGCCGCCCACGAGGGCGGACACGAACGGGATGACGAACATTCGTTTCATTGGCGAAGAGGATGCATAACCGCGATGAACGCCATCTAAAGTCTGCGGCTGCTGTGTCTAAATATTGTCAAGGCGTGGCCAGACGCGTATCGGGATGCTCCGCGCGAAGCTCCCGCAGTGCGGCTGCCGGGTCGGCCGAGCGCATCAGCGACTCCCCCACCAGCACCGCCTGCACCCCGCGCTCACGCAGCCTCCGCACCTGCTCGGCGCGGGCTATCCCCGACTCCGAGACCACCGTCACGCCGTCGGGGATGTCGTCCATCAGCGCCTCCGTGCGCTCGACCTCGACGCTGAAGTCGCGCAGGTCGCGGTTGTTGATGCCGACGATCTCGGCGCCGACATCGAGCGCGCGTTGCAGCTCCCCCCGATCGTGGACCTCGACGAGCGCGTCCAGGCCGAGGGCTCGCGCCGTGTCGTGCAGCGACGCGAGCTCCGCCTGATCGAGCGCCGCCACGATCAGGAGCACCGCGTCGGCGCCCGCGTCCAGCGCCTCGTACAGCTGATAGGGGTCGACGACGAAGTCCTTGCGAAGCAGCGGCAGCTCACACGCCGCTCGCGCGCTGCGCAGATCCTCGAGCGCACCGTCGAAGTTCGGGCCCTCCGTGAGGATCGAGACGGCGACCGCCCCGCCACGCTGGTAGGCGCTCACGATGTCGATCAGGTCGGGGGTCTCGCGCAGCGTTCCCGCCGAGGGCGAGCGGCGCTTGAACTCGGCGATCACGCCGACGCCATCCGCGTTGAGGGCCTCGCGAAAGGGGCGCGCGCCTCGCGGTGGGCGCGCGTTGGCGAGCGCGGCCGCGCGCAAGCGCTCCAGCGGCAGCTCGCGCTTGCGCCGCTCGAGCTCCGTGCGCGTTTCCGACAGGATGCGCTCGAGCACCGTCGCGGTGCGCTCGCTCACGTGGCCGCCCTTTCCGGCGCGTGTCTCTGGCTGGCCTCGACGTAGCGCTCGAGCGCGCTCGCCGCGCGTCCCTCCGCCAGCGCCGCACGCGCGGCCTCCACGCCCTCGGCGATCGAGTCCGCTCCGCCGCCCGCGTAGATCGCCGCGCCGGCGTTGATCAGCGCCAGCCGCTCGCCCGCCGGCCGGTTCGCCTCGCCCGCGCCCGCGCCCGCCTGCAGGATCGCGAGCGTGACCCGCGCGTTCTCGGCGGGCGTGCCGCCGTCCGGGCCGCGCGCCGACTGCGAGTCGGAGGCGGGCGCGATGCCGGCCTCCTGCGGGGTGAGCACATAGTGGGTGATCTCCTCGCCGTTGACCTCCGCGACTTTCGTCGGCGCCTCCGCTGAAACCTCGTCGAGACCGTCCTCGCCGGCGACGACCAGGGCGCGATCGACGCCCAGCTTCGCGAGCGCGCCCGCCATCGTCTCCAGGAAGCGCGCGTCGGAGACGCCGATCAGCTGGCGGGGCGCCCCGGCGGGGTTCGTCAGCGGCCCGAGCAGGTTGAAGATCGTGCGCACGGCCAGATCGCGCCGTACCGGGATCACGAAGCGCGTGGCCTGATGGTGCGCGGGCGCGAACATGAACCCGAAGCCAGCCTCGTCGATGCATGCCGCCACCGCCTCCGGGCCAAGGTCGATGCGGGCGCCGAGCGCCTCCAGCAGATCGGCCGAGCCCGAGCGGCTGGTGGCCGAGCGGTTGCCGTGCTTGGCGACCGCGCAGCCCGCGCCCGCGGCGATCAACGCGGCGGTGGTCGACACGTTGAAGCTGCTGCGCCCGCCGCCCGTGCCGGCGGTGTCGAGCAGGTCAGCGCGCTCGCTCGGCACGTGCGCGGCGAGCGCGCGCATCGTGCGCGCGAGCCCCGCCAGCTCATCGACCGTCTCGCCCTTCGTCCGCAGGGCGATCAGGAAGCCGGCGATCTGCGTCTCCGAGACCTCGCCGTGCATGATCTCCGCGAGCACCTCGGCGGTCTCGTCGGCGCTCAGGTCGCGCCGCGAGGCGAGCGCGTCGATCGCACGGGTCAGGATCGCGTTGGGCATGTGCCGCTCATTCTCACGGATCGGCTAGGACTCGAGGAAGTTACGCAGCAGCTCCATGCCCTGCTCGGTGAGCACCGACTCGGGGTGGAACTGGACGCCCTCCGCCGGCAGCTCGCGGTGGCGCACGCCCATCACCACGCCATCGCCCCGGGCGGACTCCTCCAGGCAGTCGGGCAGGTCGGCGTCGACCACGAGCGAGTGATAGCGCCCGACCGTCAGCGGCGAGGACAGGCCGCGGAAGATCGTGCGACCGTCGTGCTCGATGCGCGTGGCCTTGCCGTGCACCGGCGCGTGCAGCTTCCAGCGCCCGCCGAACGCCTGCGCGAGCGCCTGGTGGCCGAGGCACACCCCCAGCGTGGGGATCCCCGCTTCGGGCAGGCGCCGCACGACCTCCAGCGTGATGCCCGCCTGCTCGGGCGTGCACGGCCCCGGCGAGACCACGCAGCGCTCATAGCCCTCCGCGAGCAGCTCGTCCACGGTGGCGCGGTCGTTGCGCACGGTGCGCACGTCGGACCCAAGCTCGCCCAGGTACTGCACGAGGTTGTACGTGAACGAGTCGTAGTTGTCGAGAACGAGGACCTTCATCGCACTGCCCTCATTGCCAATCCGGCTGTTCGCACGCCAATTCCACCGCGCGCAGCACCGCGCGCGTCTTGGCGACGGACTCCTCGTACTCGTACTCGGGCTTGGCGTCGGCGACGGTGCCGCCACCCGCCTGCACGTGTGCGACGCCGTCCTTGACGACGACCGTGCGGATGTGGATCGCCGTGTCGAGATCGCCCGCGTAGCTGAGGTAGCCGATCGCGCCGCCGTAGCCGCCGCGCTTGACGGGCTCGAGCTCGTCGATGATCTGCATCGCCCTTACCTTCGGCGCACCGGAGAGCGTTCCCGCCGGCAGCACCGAGCGCAGCGCGTCCATCGCGCCGACATCCGCGCGCAGCGTCCCCGACACCGAGGAGACGATGTGCATCACGTGGCTGTAGGACTCGATCTCCATCAGCTCGTCCACCGCGACGCTTCCGTACTCGCACACGCGGCCGAGATCGTTGCGACCGAGGTCGACGAGCATCACGTGCTCGGCGCGCTCCTTCTCGTCCGCGAGCAGCTCCTGCGCGATCCGCCGGTCCTCCTCCGGGCTCGCACCGCGTGGGCGCGTGCCGGCGATCGGCTTGGTGCTCACCCGGCGCCCGCTCACCGTCAGCAGCGGCTCGGGGCTCGCGCCGGCGATCTGGAAGTCGCCGAAGTCCAGGAAGTACATGTACGGGCTCGGGTTGACCGCCCGCAGGCCGCGGTATATGGAGAACGCCTCGACCGGCACCGGCGCCGACCAGCGCTGGGAGGGCACGACCTGGAACGCGTCGCCGGCGTAGATGTACTCCACGATGCGCGCGACCATCGCTTCGAACTGCTCGCGCGGCATGTTCGACTCGAACGCGGGCATCGCGCGTGCGCTCGGGTCCGAGCCGGTCGCCGGCTCGCCGCGCGGGACCGGACCGGCGAGCGCGCAGCGCACCTCCCCGATGGTGCGCGCGGCCTGCTCGTACGCGCGCTCGACATCCGGCTCCCCGTCCGGGGACGATGCGGCCTGGAGGTCGGCATTGGCGATGATCGTGACCGTGTGCTTGAGGTGGTCGAAGACGACCAGCGCGTCGGAGAGCATCAGCGCCATGTCCGGCAGCCCCAGCGGATCGGCGCCGGGAGGATCGCCCAGCGGCTCCACCGTGCGCACCAGGTCATAGCCGAAGAAGCCCACCGCGCCACCGATGAACGGAGGTACGCCCACCCCCGGCCGACCCTCCCCGTCATCATCCATCGGCGCCTGGTCGAAGCGGGCGACGTGCTCGGCAGCCAGCGCGTACGGATCGCCACCGTCCGACAGCGACCAGCGCAGGACCGCCCGCGGACGGAACCCGATGAACGACCAACGTCCGACCCGCTGCCCCTGATCGGCGGACTCGAGCAGAAACGCCGGCTCTCCGGGCGCCAGCGCACGCAGCTTCAGGAATGCCGAGACGGGTGTCTCGCAATCCTCGATGAAGCTGTAGCGCAGCGGGATCAGGTTGTGACTACGCGCGAGCACCCGCGCCTCCGCGAGGCTCGGGGAGACCGTCGCCGCGGTCGCTCCCGGCGTGCTAGGAGCGACGGCCATCGAGCACTCGCTCAGCGTCCGCGAGCGTGCGCCCGCGGCTGTGCACGAGCACGAGCAGGTGGTAGAGAACGTCAGCCGCCTCTTCGTCGACGCGCTCGTCGGACTCCTCGCGCGCGGCGCGCGCCACCTCCTCGGCCTCCTCCATCACCTTCTCGCCGATCCGCCCCGGGTGCTCGAGCAGCTCGACCGTGTAGGAGCCGCTGGGGCGCTCGCGCGCGCGCTCACCGACCGTGCGCTCGAGCGACGGCAGCGTCTCATACGGCGCCCCTTGGTCGAGCTCGCCGTGGTGAAAGCAGGTGCGCTCCCCCGTGTGACAGGCGGGACCCGCCGGCTCCACGAGCGCGAGCAGCGCGTCGCCGTCGCAGTCCAGGCGCAGCGCGCGCACGGTCTGCACGTTGCCGCTGGTGGCGCCCTTGTGCCACTGCTCGCCGCGGGAGCGGCTCCACAGGTGCAGCTCACCGGTGTCGCGCGTGCGCGCGAGCGCCTGCTCGTTCATGTATGCCAGCATCAGCACCTCGCCGGTGGACCAGTCCTGTACGACGCACGGCACCAGGCCGTCGCGGTCGAACCGCAGGAGCTCATCGATGGAATCGGCGCCAGGTGTGCTCATCGGCAGGATTGTAGGTCCCGTCGCGCACCGTCCGGTTTCAGAGACACTGCCACGGCGATGCAATCGGCGCTCGACCGCAAGCTGCTCGTGGTCACCGGCAAGGGTGGCACGGGCAAGACGACGATCGCCGCGGCGCTCGGCATGCTGGCCGCGAGCCGCGGGCAGCGCACGATCGTGGTCGAGGTCGGCGAGGAGAGCCGGCTGCCGAGCCTGTTCGGGATCGCCGGGGCGCGACCGGGAGTCCCGACACGGCTGCAGGAGCGCCTGTCGAGCATCTCGATCGACCCGGACCGCGCGCTCCTGGAGTGGCTGCAGGTGCTGGGCGGCCGTGTACCCGGCCGCGTGCTCGCCTCGAGCGGCACCTTCCAGTACTTCGCCGCCGCGGCGCCCGGCGCGAAGGAGCTCGTCACGATGGTCAAGATCTGGCGGCTGACCCGAGGCGAGGGCCGCCGAGGAGCAGGGCGCGGTTATGACCTGGTCGTGCTCGACGCCCCGGCGACCGGCCATGCGCTGGGCATGCTCGGCTCGCCGCGGACGTTCGGCGCGATCGCGCGCGTGGGCCCAATCGCGGGACAGACGCGTCAGCTGCAGGAACTGCTGGAGAGCCCTTCACGCTCGGCATATCTGGCGGTGGCGCTGGGCACCGAGATGGCGGTCACCGAGGCGCTCGAGCTCCAGGACGGCCTGCGCGCACGGCTCGGCCGCGGCCTGGAGGCGGTCGTGGTCAACGCACTGCTGCCGCGGCGCTTCACCGCGGCCGAGATGCGCTGCATCGTCTCTCTCGGCGACGGCGCTCCCGGCGGGCGGCAATCCGACGAGCGCGCGCCGGGCGAGCTCGAGGCCGTGATCGACTCGGCCGTGCAGGCCGCCCGGGCGGTGCACGACCGCTCGCGCCTGCAGCACAACCAGCTCGCGCGTCTGCGCCGACGCAGCTTCGACGTCGTCGGCGTCCCTTACGTGTGGGGCGCGAGGCTGGATCTGACGGCCGTTTCCGGGATCGCCCGGCGGCTCGAGCGCGACCTGTGACACGGGCGCTCGCTTACAAGCTCAGGGCGCGGCGAGCCGGTAGCGGCGCGTGGCCGGATCGCGCTCCAGCAGGCCCACGGCAAGGAGCGTGGTCACGTAACGGTGCGTGGTGCTCGTGTTCATCCCCAGCGTGCGCGCCAGCTCCGCGATTCCCAGATAGCCCCCGTCCGCCGGAAAGCAGGAGAGCACCAGCAGGCCGGAGAGCAGCGAGCGCGACAGGCGCCTGTCCTCCATCTGCGCGGGATAGGCCCATTCGTCGGAGTCGAGCGCCAGCGTCCAGTTCGGGTCTTTCAGCGCCGAGAGCAGGACCGACATCGTCCCGCCCTGGCCTGCGCTGCGCACGATCTGATCCACCTGCGCTTTGGAGAGCTCGATGCTGATGGTCTCGAGATTGGCCGGCTTATTCGAGCGGGCCGGACGTCCTCGCGGACGTCCGGCCCGCTGCCACTGGCGAGACGACGCGGCTCTGGATGCACTGGAACCGCCCTTCTTCGGGCGCCCGGCGAGGCGTCCATTCTCTGTCCCTGTCGGCAGGACTCCAGTCGTGTTCTCATCCTTCATCGCGTGTGCCCATCATGCCGTCGTATTCCGCGCACGCAAAGGCGGCGCTGAATATTCAGTTCTGACTACGCGAAGCGCTGAGCATATGCGGCGCGCCACAGCCGCAGGATCGGCAGCAGCACCTTCGTCAGCGATCCTCCCGCCGCCGCCAGGCGATCGGTGCTCGCGCGCATCGCCGGCTCGCGCACGCGCTCGTTGGACAGGTACATCGCGACCATGCAAGCCGCTATCACCGCATGCCTGTGGCCGCCGGGCAGGCTGCGAGCCTCATGCACGGAGCGTCGGATCAGCTCCGACAGGCGCCCGACGGCGATCTCGCGGCTGGGGTAGTAGGCGATGTAGCTGTGCTCGCCACCCTCCGTATCCCCGACCTCGTCGACGTAACTGTCGAGCAGCGTGCTGACCGCGCAGATCCACGGGACGTAGGCCGCGTTCACGCGCACCCAGTCGTGCCGGTGGCTGGCCGCGGCCGCCAGCAGCGCGTGCACGCCCAGCGAGCTGCTGGCGGCCGCCGTCAGCTCCCACCAGCTCGCATCGCATTCTCCTGGGAACTGGCTCTCCGACCACGTGCGCAGCGCGAAACCGCGACGCGTCGAGTCGGGTTCGTGGTTGAGGCTCTGCACGCCGCCGCACCTGCTCGCGCCCTGCAACAGCAGCCGACGCACGTCCTCGTAGAACGGCAGCGATCCGCAGCCCTCGCGACAGGCTTCCACCAGCGCGCGCAGGTAGCCGCCATCGTCTTTCCACGGATGGTGCAGGTAGTAGTCGGAGATCGGCGCGGATGGATCGAGCGCCTCGACGAGCGCAAGGTGAAGCTGACGGCCGTTGACCTGGTGAGCCGCGCGCTCGTGCGCGTTGTCGAGAAACTCGATGATGATCTCGTAGGCGACGAGCACGCGCAGCAGACCGCGGTCGCGGCGTCCGGGCAGGATCGAGAACAGGCCAGCGCCGACGATGTGCGTGCGCTTGCGCTCGAGCGTCTGCAGCGCATCTTCGCGAATCGGGCCATCGGGGATCAGGCGCGCACGATGGCGCCAGCCGCGCATCTCGCGCGACACCGCCCTCAAGCCCCAGCTCAGCTCACGCGTCGCGGCAGCCATCAGCGCCCGAAGCTGCCCGCGCGACAGCGGTAGGGGATCGGACATCCCACCACATATCGGAACTCGTCTGCAGAGTAGTTAGTACGACGCCGTACTTTGGACGCCTTTGGACGCGCCGGGCGTCCGCCCTTTCACTCCCGCAGGCTGATCGCTGGGCGGCTACGAGCAGCCGCGAGACCGGGAATGGCGACGATCACCACGGCCACCGCCGTGACCGCGAGCAAGCTCCACAGCGCGATCGACACCTCGGCAGAGAAGACCACCGGGAAGCCCGTGACGGTGGCGAGCGCATGGCTCAGCAGCAGCTGGCCGAAGATCCCGAATACCGCGCCAATCGAGCAGCCGGTCCCGAGCAGCAGCGCACTCTCCAGCAGCAGCGAGCGCCAAAGTTCTCCCCGCCTGAAGCCGTCGACCTTCAGATCCGCCAGCTGCCGGCGCCGCTGCCAGACCATCGAGCCCATCGCGGCGCCCATCGCCAGCACCGCGGCGATCAGCACGAGCCAGGAGATCTGGGTGAGCCGCGACAGCCCCTGGCGGCTGGCCGCGCGCTGGCGCAGCTCGCGCTGGCGGGACGTTTCGACCCCCAGCCCCGAGCTCGGCCCGAGCGCACGCACGAGCTGTGCGCGCACGCGCTGCAATGAGACACCGGGCGCCACCTTGACGTAGTACGCGCTCGGATCGGCGCTCGCCCATGCGCGCCTGTAGTCCACGGAGCTGAGGATGATCGCGCCGGGCGGCCAGCCGAGGTTGGTGATCAGCGCTGCCACGCGCAGCCTCACCGGCCGTGGCGAGGGGAGCTCGAACGGCTCCCCGATGTGGAGATGGTGTTCCTGTGCGAGCGCCTCCGAGACGACGGCCCAGCCGCCCGCCCGTACTCTCGCCACGGCCGTCGAGAGATTGCCGCTGAGGAGCTGGCTCGGAGGAATCGGCTCGTTCGCGCCCTCCGGCGCGCCGAGCACCCACACCCGCCGGTCTTCGTAGTCCAGCAGCCCGCCCAGCAGCGGTTCCACCGCGCTGACGCCCGGCGTGCTCCTCAGCGCCGACACGTTCGGCGCGGGGAACGGAGCGGTGGCGAGCAGGTTGCCTTCGCCCGGCGGGAGCACCCACAGCTGAGCGTTCATGTTCAGCTCGTGCACCAGCCGATCGAGGCCCTGCTGCAGGTTGCGGTGGGCCCCCTGAATGGCAACGCTGCCGAACACCGCGATCGCGCCGGTGGCGGCGATCGCCAGCGCGCGTGCGCGGTTGGCGCGCGAGCGCAGCTCGATGACCGCGAGGTACGCAGAGACGCCGGAGAGGAATCGCCGCAGCCTGGCGAGAGTCGCCACGACGCCCGCAAGCGCCACGGGCAGCAGCAGCAACAGCGCCGCGATCAGGCACACGATCCCCACGATCGCCGCCCGCGGATCCGCGAACAGGATCGCCGTCGTCCCCGCCAGGCAGGCCACTCCGACCACCAGGGGTCCGAGGATGCTGACACCCGGACGCTCCAGTCGGGCAAGCGCGCTCGACAGCGGCAGGTAGATCTCCCGTCGCAGCGGCGCGAGCACTCCCACGACAGCCGCCAGCACGCCCCCGCCAAGCGCGATCGCGACGCTCTGCCAGGTGACGATCCGCTGGGAGCCGACGGGGAAGCCAAGCGACAGGTAGCCGGGATTGGCGCTGAACAGCCCCAGCGACAGCAGCTCGCCGAGCGCGAGCCCGGTCAGAGAGGCCAGCACGCCGAGCGCGAGCGCATCGAACAACAGGATCCTGACGATCATTTCCGCGGAGTAGCCGTCGAGGCGCAGATCCTCGACGAGGTTGCGTCGCTGGGGAACCGTCAGCAGGATCGCGTTGAACGCGAACAGGAAACCGACGAGGGCGCTGATCGCCGAGAACAGCAGCGTGGACTGGTTGGTAGGACCGGCAGCCTGACTGAACAGCTTCGCCTCGAAGTCGGCCGGACGCAGGTTCAGCGAATTGGCTGCGGCGATGCGTCCGAGGCCAGCGCTGACCTCGCGATCCTTGCCCGGCCGCGGGCGTACGAAGATGCTTGTGATCCTCCCCGCCATGCCGGTCAGCTTCTGCACATAGCGCAGAGGTCCGAGCGCGATCGGGCTGTCCGCCAGCGCGCCGATGTCCTGGGTGGTAAATGTCGCGCCGACGAACGCCTTCACCGCGAGGCTGCCGGTCTGCAGCGTGACCTTGCCCAACGAGGCCAAACCCACCGCATGCGCGATCGGTGCGGGGACCGCGAGCGCCCGCAGGTTGGCGAGCCGCGCATAGCTGAAGCGGCGCACCAGGGGACCGGCCTGTTCGGCCAGCTGCGGTTCGGCGCCCAGGAGATCCACGGCGCGCGCCCCGCTCGGACCGGCGAGGTTGACCCGCGCCTCGAGCACCGGCAGCGCGGCGCTCACTCCCCGCAGGCTGTCGACCTGGCTCAGCAGCCGCTGGTCGAAGCCCTCCGGCGCGCGCGCGACGAGCTGAAAGCGCATCTGTCCCACGATCCCGTCAGTGATCTGCTGAATCGAGCCGTTGAGACTCGTGCTGGCGACCTGGGAGGCGAACAGCAGCGCAACACCGACCGCGATTCCCGACAGCGCGAACGCCTCCTGGACCAGCCGGCTGCGCAGCCGTACGCGGTAGAGCCGAACGACGTTCGACAGCCTCACGCGCCGGGACTCCGCCTACTGGGCGGCGATGGCCAGCCGGCCCGGCTCGTACTCGACGAGCTTCCCATCGCGCAGCGCGTGCACGCGGTCGGCGTGCGCGGCCGCCATCGGATCGTGCGTGACCAGCAGCACCGCGGTGTGGCGCTCCCGGCAGACTTCGGTCAGCAGACGCAGCACCTCCTCGCCGCGAGCGCTGTCGAGGTTGCTCGTCGGCTCGTCCGCGAGCACGAGCTTGGGCTCCGTCGACAGCGCCCGCGCGATCATCACGCGCTGGCGCTCGCCCATCGACAGACGCTCGGCGCGATGGTCGACTCGCCCACTCAGTCCCAGCCGCTCGAGCAGCGGTATCACCCGCCGCTGCGCCGCGCCCGCGCCGAGATCGGTTCCCATCAGCTTCAGCGCGGCGTTGTCGAGCGCGCTCGCGCTCTCCAGCAGGTGCAGGGATTGGCGCACGAAGCCGAGCTCGGAGAGCCTGAAGCGCGCCGCCTCGCGCTCGCTCAGCCGGGACACGTCCCGGCCGTCCATCGTCACCGTGCCGCTATCCGGGCGCAGCAGCGCGGCGATCATCATCAGCAGCGTCGTCTTGCCGGAGCCGCTCGGTCCGTACAGCGCCACCAGCTCGCCAGGGCCGACCGCGAGCGAGACGCCGTCGACCGCGCGCATGGGCTCTCCGTCCCCTACGGGATAGCGCTTGACGAGGTCGCGTAGCTCGAGCACCTATGCCGAGCGCTCCGCGCCCGGGAAGTCGATCACGTTGTCCGATCGCTCAGGTGGATCCAGCGGTGCGAGGATCCGCCCGCCGCTGAGCGCCCGAATCTGGTGGGCGCCCATCACGTCCGGCATGTCGGGGACAGCCATCAACACGCCGATGCCCGCCTCCTCCGCGAGCTGGCGCAGCAGCGCGATCAGCCCCTCGCGCTCACGCACGCCGAGGTTGGCGGTCGGATCGTCGACCAGCAGCAGGCTCGGCTCGCGGGCGATGCCTCTGGCGATCCCGACGAGCGCGCGCTCGCCGTCGGACAGGCTCTCCCACGCCTGCCTGGCGCACTCGCCGACCCCGACGCGGGCAAGGGCCTCCCGAGCCCGGGTGTACGCGCTGCGGTGCCCGTGAGAGGGGAGCAGCGGCAGCGCGACGTAGTCGAGCATCTCGAGCCCGCTGCGTGGCCCGCTGCGGCGTACCCAGCCGATCCGCTCGCGCATGAGTCTCGCGTGCTGTGTCTCTGACATGCACGCCAGATCGCCGTCTTCGAAGCGCACGCGGCCGCGATCGGTGGACTCCAGTCCGGCGGCGATCTTCAAGAGCGTCGTCTTGCCCGCGCCCCGCTTGCCCCACACGACCATGAACTCGCCCGCGTACACCTCCAGCGAGACACCGGTGAGCACCCGCAGCTCGTGAGGTCCGCGCCAGTAGCTCTTGCTGACCTCCTCGAACGTGAGCAGCGGGCTCGCCATCAGAGCGCCCGCAGCCGATCGATTCGCCCGCTGGTCGATCGCTGGTCGACCGATCTTCGCTCGGTCGCGGCGCTCTGGTGCGCCTGCTCGGAGTCCTCCAGCAGACGCTCGAGCAGCTCGCGAGCGCTCTGCAGCCACTCAATGCGCGCCTTCCAGGACGCGACCTCCGCGTCCCTGGAGAGGATGCGCATCAGCCTCGACCACTCGTGCGTCTCGCCCGCCGCCTCCCTCTCCGAGAGCTGTTTGAGATCGCGCAGCCGGCCGATGCACGCCAGTTCCTGCCCGTAGACCATGTCGATCAGCCGCGGCAGATCGCGCGGGCGACAGAGCGCGATCTTCATGTGCAGCTCGTCGCGCAGCGGCGGCGCGGGCGAAGAGCCGAGCATCCAGGCTTCGAAATACTCGACGCCCTGGTCGGTCGCCTCGTAGATCATCCGCGGCGCGGCGCGCCTGGCCGGGCCGGGACCCATCTCGCCAGCGGCGCGAACGAACTCGTCGCGGCTCAACTGGTCGAGGGCCGAGTAGACGCCGGACGGCGCAAAGCCGGAGGCGCCGAAACGCTCCTCCAAGCGCTGTGCCAGCTGGTATCCGTAACCTGGGCGCTCAATCACGAGGCCCAGCACCGCGTACTTCGCCGACAATTCGGACCCTCCTCGCGAACCTGCGTGAATGCAGAAGGTATCCCAAACGGCGGCGGCACGCATACCAACGATGGGATGAATCAGATCCGCTAGAACTCTCCGCGATCCGACAGCTTGCGATTGTCGGAATCCTCTAGGTGATACCCAGGCGGTCGAGCAGCCCCTCGTCGCCACGCCAGTCGCGCCGCACGCGCACCGACAGATCGAGATGCACCTGGACGCCGAGCGCCCGCTGCAGCTCGCGACGCGCGCCCGTCCCGATCGCCTTGACCATGCGTCCACGCGCGCCGATCAGGATGCCCTTCTGGGAGTCGCTCTCGACCCAGATCAGCGCTCGCACGCGTACGAGATCCGCGCGCGTCTCGTCGATTTCCTCGATCACCACCTCGACGGCGTGTGGCAGCTCCTGGAACGTGCGCCTGATGACCGCCTCGCGAATCAGCTCCGCCAGCAGCACCTCGCGCGGCTGGTCAGAGCGCGCGCCGGCCGCGAACATGAACGGCCCCTGCGGCATTTGCGCCGCCAGATGCTCGATCAGCGCTGGGACCCCAGATCCGGTGCGGGCGGAGATCGGAAAGACCTCGGCGCGCGGCTCGAGCTCGGCCGCCTCCTGCAGGACGCCCATCAGCGACGCCCGTGAGACGCGGTCGCTCTTGTTGACCGCGATCGTCACCGGTTTTCCCGCATCCACCAGCGTCTTGGCGATAAAGCGGTCACCTGGCCCGACGCCCTGCTCCGCGTTCAGCATCAGCAGCGTCGCGTCGGCGCCGTCGAGCTCCTGCTGCACACGCCGCGCCATGCGCGCCGTCAGGGGATCGCGCGGGCGCTGAACACCGGGCAGATCCACCAGGACGATCTGGCAGTCGCCGCTCTCGTGGACCCCGCGGATCGCGCGCCTGGTGGTCTGCGGGCGGTCGGAGACGATCGCGACCTTCTCGCCGACAACCGCGTTCACGAACGTCGACTTGCCGACGTTGGGCCTGCCGGCCAGCGCGACGAAGCCCCCGCGCGTCACCCACCCGCTCCAGCGAGCAGCTCGTCCTGGAGCGCGAGCATCTCGCCGTCGTCGGTCTCGTGGTCCATCCCCAGCAGGTGCAGCATTCCGTGGACGATCGCCTCGCGTATATCGGCCGTGTGCTCCGGGCAGATGACCACGTCGCCGAGCTCGCGTGGGAGCGCGGGCTCGACGCCGTCGATCGGGAAGGAGAGGACGTCTGTGGGAACCGGCTTGTCGCGATGCTCGCCGTTCAGCTCGGCGATCCGCCGAGCATCGACGAACTCGATCGCCACATGCCCTTGCTCGACCCCCATGCGGCGGGCGACCGTCGTGCACAGCCCGCGCAGCTCCGCGGCCGTCGGCGCCTCGGGGGCGAGGCTCGCGCCGAACACCTCCACCTCGATCATCGAAGGTCAGGCACTGCGGACCGCGGCCCGCGCCCCGATCTCCGCGCGCACGGGGGCGTCGCGCTGGGAGTGAGCGTCGTAGGCCTCGACGATCCGCTGCACGAGCTTGTGGCGCACCACGTCCTGCGCGCCGAAGCGAATGAACTCGATCCCCTCGACCGTGTCCAGGACGTCCCCGACGGCGATCAGGCCCGACTGCTGCTCGCGCGGCAGATCGACCTGCGTCACGTCCCCCGTGACCACCATCCTCGAGCCGAAGCCAAGGCGCGTGAGGAACATCTTCATCTGCTCGGGCGTCGTGTTCTGCGCCTCGTCGAGGATCACGAACGAGTCGTTGAGCGTGCGACCGCGCATGAACGCCAGCGGCGCGATCTCGATCACGCCCCGCTCGATGTGCTGTGAGACCTTCTCCGGGTCGAGCATGTCGTGCAGGGCGTCGAACAGCGGACGCAGATAGGGATCGACCTTCGCCATCAGGTCGCCCGGCAGGAACCCCAGGCGCTCGCCCGCCTCGACCGCCGGCCGCGTGAGGATGATGCGGTTGACCTCGTGCCGTGAGAGCGCCGCCGCAGCCATCGCCACCGCCAGGAACGTCTTGCCGGTGCCGGCGGGCCCGACGCCGAAGGTGATGGTGTTCTCGCGCACAGAGTCCACGTAGCGCTTCTGGTTGACCGTGTTCGGCGCGACGCGCAGCCCGCGGTGGCGCCACACGACATCCTCGAGCACCCGCGCCGGCGATTCGTGTGCGTCGAGCGCACCCGTCACCGCCGCGATCGTCCCCGGTCCGATCTGGTGGCCGCGCGTGATCAGGTCCGCGAGCTCGTGCACGACGCGCTCGCCCGCATGCGTCTCGCTCTCCTCCCCGTCGAACGTCAGCAGGTTGCCGCGCAGGAAGACCTTGCAGTCCAGGTGCGCCTCCAGCGCGCGCAGCACCACGTCCTGGCTGCCCGCCAGCTCGGCCGCGACGACGTTCGACAGCTCGATCTGCGTCCTCATCCCTGCAGCGCCGCTCGCACGAGCTCGGAGACGCGCTTGCCGTCGGCACGACCGTCGACCGCCGCCATCGCCTGCTTCATCGCCGTGCCCATGTCCTTGGCCGACTCGGCCCCGCTCTCGCGCACGGCCTGCTCGACGATCGCGCTCAGCTCCGCCTGGGAGAGCTCGGCGGGCAGATAGGAGCCGATCAGCTCCGCCTCGGACTCCTCGCCGCCCGCAAGATCCTCCCTGCCGCCCTCGCGAAAAGCCCTCGCGGATTCCAGGCGACGCTTGCGCTCGCGACGCAGCACCGCCAGCTCGTCGTCCGAGCCTTCCTTGGCGGCCTTCTGCAGCTCCGAGAGCACGAGTCTCAACGCGCTCACGCGGTCCTTCTCCCCGGCCCGCATCGCACCCTGTACGTCCACCTTGATCTGCTCGAGTATCGCCATCTGCAGATCAGGATACGCCGGTCCGGCGATGGCGCGGGGCACCAGGCAGACGAGCGGCATCGGCGTGCCGCTAGGGTGCAGGCCGTGAACGACGCCCTGTACGCCAGCGCCCTCGCGCCGTTTCTGGAGGAAGCCCAGCGTCTGCGCCCGGCGCAGACGGAAGTGATCGACGCCCACACCCACCTGGGACTGGACGAGGACGGGCGGTCGCTGACGCTCGAGCAGCTGCTCTCGCAGCTCGACCGCGCGGACGCGCGGCGCGCGTGCGTCTTCCCGCTGCACGACCCCGAGCGCAAGCCCTCCTACAGCCTCCCGAACGATCGCGTGCTCGCGTGGGCGCGCGAGAGCGAGGGGCGGCTCGTGCCGTTCTCGCGGCTGGATCCGGCCGAAGCGCCGCTGGCCGAGGCCGAACGCTGCCTGGCGGCCGGCGCGCGCGGCATCAAGCTGCACCCGCGCGCGCAGGACTTCGTCTTCGACGGCGGCGACATGGACGATGTCTTCCAGCTCGCCGAAGCGGCCGCCGTGCCGATCCTGATCCACGCCGGCCGCGGCCTGCCGCCGCTGGCGGACGGGCTCGTGGACCTCGCCCTGCGCCACCCCGGGGCCGTGCTGATCCTCGCGCACGGGGCGATCTGCGACCAGGGCATCCTCACCACGCGCCTGGCCGATCACCCGAGCGTGCTCTACGACATGTCGTGCTTCTTCCCGCTCGACGTGATCGAGCTGTTCGCGCGTGTGCCCGCCGAGCGGATCGTGTTCGCCTCCGATCCCCCATACGGACTGCCGGCGACCACGCTTTACATGGCGTTGCGGGTGGCATGGAAGGCGGGCCTCGACGAGGCGGCCACGAGAGCCGTCCTCGGCGGCACGATGGCCGCCCTGATCGACGGTCGCGAGCTGCCGCCGGCCCGCCCGCCGCGGCGCGGTCCCACGATCGAGCTCTCCGGGCGCCTTGCGCGCGTATACGGATACGCGAGCCTCGTCGGGCCGGCGCTCTTCACCGGCGCGATCGAACAGGCGCAGGCGATGCTCGACATGGCCATCGCCGCCTGCCGCGATCCGCAGCCGGGAGCGGTGGGCGATGCGCTGGAGACGATCGGCGCGGCACTCAGCGCAGCCGCGGCGCTGCTGGCGGACGAGGACGGCGTGCGCCCGGCGATCGACCTGGTCTACCGCGCGATCGTGCGGGCGTCCACGGAGGTGCCGGACAGGCTCTGAGCGCCAGCCGCTCGAGCTGGACGGTCCAGCTCAGGCGGCGCTCAGCCAGACGGCCGCCCACTCGCCGCTGGCGCGCCGCTCGCGCTCGCGCATCCGCAGGCGCTCGACGAACGCGCGTGCGACCTCGTCGGCCTCCTCGCGCAGGAGCCCGCCGACGATCAGCTGCGAGGGCGTCCACGGCATCGTGCCCGCCAGCTCCAGCAGCAACGGGCGCAGCAGGTTTGCGAGCACCACCGGGGGACCGGCGAGCGCTGCCGCGGGCTCCACGCTCGGCAGTTGCTGGCGGCGCAGGTCGAAGCGCTCGACCTCGATCTCGACGCCGTTGACCGCGCCGTTCTCACGCGCAGCGTCGACGCTCTCCTGCTCGTGGTCGAGCCCGAGCACGGGTGCAAAGCCAAGCGCGGCGGCGGCGATCGCGAGCACGCCCGAGCCGGTGCCGACGTCCAGCAGCGACCCCGACGGCTGCTCGCCGGCGGCCAGCGCCAGCAGCAGCTCCAGGCACAGGCGCGTGCTCGCATGAGCGCCCGTGCCGAACGCCTGCCCCGGATCGATCACCAACTCCCGGACATCGCCGGGGCGACGCTCGCTCGGCGCCTCCCACGGCGGTCGCACGTGCAGCGCCGGGATCGCCGGGCGCTGCCCCACCGGCCCGGAGGGCTGGCGCGGCGCCTCGATCAGCACCGGGCGATGGAACTGCTTCCAGCGCTCGTGCCAGTCATCGGGGATCTCGCTGGTGGAGATCTCCACCAGCGCGTCGCCCGCGACCGCGCGTACGTCGGGGAGCGCCGGCAGCTCTCCCGGGGAGCCGTAGACGGCGTACTCGACCGTCCCCGACTCCCGGCTGACCTCCTCCACGCCCGCCGGCGCGAGCTCCAGGAGCTCGGCGAGCACCAGCTCGGCCTGCCCGCTGCTGACGCGAACGGCGAGCCTGATCACGCGGCCTGGCTGCCGAGCGCGCGCCGCAGCTTGGCGAACATCGACTCCTGCGAGCGCAGGTTCTCCTCGCTCAGGCTGTCGTTCAGCTGCTCCATCAGCTCGCGCTGCTCAGGGCTCAGACGCCGCGGGACGACGACGTTGACGACCACGCGCAGGTCACCGCGCCGGCTGCGCCCGAGCACGGGCATCCCCGCTCCGCGCAGCGTGAGCACCTCGCCCGGCTGGGTACCGGCGGGCAGCTCGACCGAGGCGCTGCCTTCGAGCGTGGGCACCTCGAGCGTGCCGCCCAACGCGGCCTGCGGCGCCGGTACGTCGAGCGCGGTGATCAGATCCTCGCCCTCGCGCACGAAGCGATCGTCTTCGCGCACGCGCACGATCACGTAAAGGTCGCCGGCGGGCGCTCCCGCCTCGCCCGCGTGACCGCGGCCGCCGAGGCGAATGCGCTGGCCCTCGGAGATGCCGGCGGGCACCTCCACCTCGACCGTGCGCCTGCTCGTCACGCGCCCGCGGCCGCGGCACTCGCCGCACGGCTGCTGTGGCACGCGCCCGTCGCCGTGGCAGTCTTCGCAGACCACCGTGCGCACCATCTGCCCGAGCAGCGTGCGCGTCACCGCCTGCAACTGCCCCGCACCGCCGCAGCGCTCGCACGTCTCGATCGGCGTGCCCGGCTCGGCGCCGTTGCCGTTGCAGTGCTCGCAGCGCTCGACCGCCTCGTAGGTGACCTCCACCTTGGCGCCGTTGGCCGCTTCGAGCAGGTCGAGCTCGATCGCGACGGCAAGGTCGCCCCCCTGCGCCGGCCCACCGCGCCCGCCCGGCGCGCCGCCGAAGAACGCGTTGAACAGGTCGCTGATCGAGCCGAAGCTGTCGAAGTTGGGCGCGTACCCCCCCGAGCGCAGACCGTCGTGGCCGTAGCGGTCGTAGGTGGCCCGCCGCTCGGGGTCGGACAGGATCTCGTTGGCCTCCGCCGCCTCCTTGAACTTCTCCTCGGCGTCGGGGTCGTGGGCGTTGACGTCGGGGTGCAGCTCCATGGCGAGCTGGCGAAAGGCCTTCTTGATGTCCTGCGCGGAGGCGTCGCGTGCGACGCCAAGCACCTCATAGGGATCGCGGGGCATTCGTGCTGGTCAGTTCTCGGCGTAGGCGTCTTCGACGAAGCGCGAGAGCTGGTGCGCCGCCTCGCGCACCGTCGCGATCGCGCCGGCGTAGTCCATGCGCACCGGCCCGATCAGCGACACGGTCCCCAGCTTGCGCTGCGCCATCCCGTAGCCGGTCGCCACCAGCGCCAGCGAGTGCATCGCCGGGAGCTCGTTCTCGTGGCCGATGCGCACGTACACGCCCGGCTCGGCCAGCGCCGCGCGCAGCACGCGCAGCAGCGCCACGCGTCGCTCGAGCAGGTCGATCAGCTCGTTCACACGCGTGGTGTCTTCGATCTGGCCGGCCTGGAACAGCCGCGCGGTCCCCTCCACGAACAGCGAGTCCTCCCCCTCGGCCGCGAGATCTCCGAACGCCGGCGCGAAGCGCGCGAGGAACGCGAGCTCCGTCGGCGAGAGGCTCGGCTCGACCAGGCGCTGCTGGATCATGCGGGCGCCGAGACCGAGGCCGACCAGCCGCTCGTTCAGGTACTCCGCCGCCCATGACACCAGGCCTGGATCGACGGCGCGATCGAATGTCGCGAACATCTTCGACACGTTGCCCGCCGAGGTGATGATCACGATCAGCACGAGCTGCGGCTGCAATGCCAGCACCTCGACGTGGCGGATCGTCGCCGCGTTCATCGACGGCGCCGAGACGACCGCGAGCAGATTGGTCATCTGCGAGAGCGTCTCGGTCGTCGTGCGCATCGCCTCCTCCACCTCGCGGCGGATCAGCGACAGCTCCAAGCGCTGTGGCTGCGCCGGCAGCTGCTGCCCAGAGCTGAGCAGGCGATCGACGACGTAGCGATGACCAGCGTCGGTGGGAACGCGACCGGCCGAGACGTGCGGGTGGGCGAGCAGGCCGTGCTCCTCGAGCAGCGCGAGCTCGTTGCGGATCGTCGACGGCCCGCAGTCGAGCTCGCCGCCCGCGGCGATCGTGCGCGACGCGACCGGCTGCCCCGTCTGCAGGAAGTCATCGACCACCTTGCACAGAATGCGCTCCTGGCGCGGGCTCAGCATGGATTTGATTGTAGGCGGCGTACTGGCGCCGACATCGACCGCCTACAGCTCGAGCTCGGCCTCTGCGTTGCGGATGATCTGCTTGCCCGCCTGTTCGGCGACCGTGTCGATCACCGCGCGTCCGTCGGCCAGCTCGCGCACCGTGCCGGTGACGATCACCTCCTGCTCGGGCACGCCCATCCCGCGGAACTGCACGGACAGACGCTTGAGGTGCTCCGGACCGCCCGCCGCCTCGGTCTGCGCGCGCGCGACCTGGGCCATCGTCCACAACCCGTGCAGGATGCGCCCCGGGAGCCCGACCGCAAGGGCGAGCTCCTCGTCGATGTGGATCGGGTTGAAGTCGCCCGAGGCGCCCGCGTAACGGGCCGTCAGGTACTTGTCGGGCGTGACGCGCACCTCCGGGATCTGCTCTCCTGCCTGAAGCTCTGCCATTCCGATCACACTCCTCGGACGATGTTCGTCCACGTCCCACGGCAGACCTGCTCGCCGCGCTGGTTGGTGGAGATCGACTCGAACACGTAGTAGCCGCGTCCGTCCTCTTCTGAGATGTCCTTGACGCTCGCCGTCGTCGTGATCTCATCGCCAGCGACGACCAGCGGTCCCCACACGAACTCCTGTCCGCCGTGGACCATCATCGCGAAGTTGAGCTCGATCTCGGGATCGAAGATCGGCGGCCCCACCGACGGTGCGCTGTAGACGACGGCGAACATAGGCGGCGCCACCACGTCGGTGTAGCCGGCTCGCCGGGCGGCCTCGACGTCGAGGTGCACCGGGTTGGTCTCGCCCACGGCACGGGCGTACTCCCTGATCTTCTCGCGACCGACCGCGTACACCACGGGCTCGTAGGTCTTGCCGATCGCTTGCGTATTGACTGGCATCGGAGGATGTCTCCTTGCGGACGGGCTCGTTCACGTGAACTGCGGCGCGCCAGTTTACGCACAGCGCGCCGACGAATGCCTCCACGCCGCGAGCCGAACCGGCGAGGGGCCCCTTAAATGCGAAAAGAGCCCCCGGGGCCGACGGTGGGAGCGCCGCGTCGAGCGCCCCACCGTCGGCCCCCGCGGGTCCGGTTCGATCGCGCGCCCGTAGGGCGCGAGTCCAGCGGCTAGAAGAGGTCGTCCTCCTCGACGCCCGCGCCCACGCCGACCAGCTCCCGGCCGGCCTCGCCCACCGCCGCCTCGCCCTCGCCGTCGCCCGAGGACTGATGCTCACCGGAGTCGAGCTGCGGGCGCTCACCGGGGCTGTCCAGGAACTGGACGGTGTCGGCGACGATGCTCACCGCCTGGCGGCGCTCCTGCTCGGCGGTTTCCCACTCGCGCCACTCCAGCCGCCCGTCGATCGCCACGCGGCTGCCGCGCCGCATGTAGCGGCTGACGCTCTCGCCGGGAGCGCCGTAGACGCTCACGTCGAAATAGTTGGGCCGCTCGACGAGCTCGCCATCGGCGTCCCGGTGGCTCGAGTTGCACGCGATGCGCAGGCTGCAGACGCTCGTGCCGGAGGGCAGCGCGCGCAGCTCGGGGTCACGGGTAAGACGTCCGACAAGCACCACGCGATTGATCGTGAAATAGGACATTTCGATCGGTCTCCATTGCTAGATGGTTGACCCCCCACCGCCAAGCTACGCATCGCTTGGGACGGTATTCGCGCTCGAGCTCCCCGCGGGCTCCTCCCAGCCGCTGAGCGCGTCGAGCGCGACGAGCGCGACTCGCTCACCGGCCTGCGCCCGCTCGATCGCTCGCGCCAGCGGGCTCTGGACGGGCTCGGAGGCGAGGTACAGCGTGCCCGCGACGCAGCGGCAGCGCGCCCACGCCCTGCAGATCTCCAGCAGTCGCCTTGGAGCCTTGACTGTCAGCTCGACCTCGACCGCCACCGGCAGTCGCTCGCAGGCGCCGTCCGGCCAGAGCACCAGGTCGGGCCG
This sequence comes from uncultured Solirubrobacteraceae bacterium, assembly GCA_963735705.1. Lineage (GTDB taxonomy): Bacteria > Actinomycetota > Thermoleophilia > Solirubrobacterales > Solirubrobacteraceae > Palsa-744. The sequence continues at coordinate 678,219 of CAVTLZ010000013.1, read as the reverse complement.
ATGCAGCAGCGGCGCGTCGCCAGGCCCGCGGCCGAGGCAGGCGCTCGCCAGCGGCACGCCGGATTCGCGCTCGTCGCGGCGCAGCTCGCGCTCGCCCATCACGCGGTGGTCGGGGTATGCCCGCTCCAGAGCCGCCGCGACGCGAGCGCACTCGATCGCGTGCGGGGCGTTGGCGACGCTGACGCGGCACGGCTCGAATCCGCGCAGCCCGGACGCGCGCAGCCCGGCGCGTGTCGCCGTGTAGAGCACCGGGGCGCCGGCGAGCACCCGTCGGCTGCGGAGCAGTCCAGCGCGCTCGGCGGCGAGCAGGCGCCCGCGCGCCGAGGCGAGCGTCCAACCTCCGTGCTGCGCGAGAGCCTCGGGCGTGACGGCGCCGAGTCGCACCGTCCAGCGCAGCAGTGACAGTCGCTCGGGGGAATGTGTGTTGCTTGCTCGGACCATCTGGTCATCCTCTCTGTTGTTAGTCGAAACACCGATCGCGCGGGCCGGCCTGGCGTGGCGGGCCGGCCCGCGCGGACCCTGCGGGATGGACGGGACGCGGTCAGCGCCCGCGCGCCGGCGAGCACATGCGCGCCACGCGCGCTCTGGCGCCTTCGCCGAGCACCAGCACCGCTGCCCAGCCGCGCCCGAGGCTCATCACCCGGTCTGGATCGAGCACCGGCGCGCTGGTTCTCACCCGCGTGGTCCTGCCCTCGCTGTGGCGAGAGACCTTCCACGCGCCCCTCCTGCCCGCCACGCTCGCGATCAGCTCAGCGGAGCTGGGGACCACCTGGCGGTGAGCGATCAGCACCGACAGGTTGCCCAACACCTGTTCGAGCAGGCGCTCCCCGCCCGGAGGCCTCAGGTCGGAGAGCTCCTGCGTGCCGAGCAGGAGGCTGAATCCGGCCGAGCGGGCGCGACCGAACAGCCGCACGACCTGATCGGCGGCGATCGCGGAGAACTCGTCGATCACGACCAGCGTCGGTACAGGTGCGCCCTGCAGGGATGCTGCGGTCGTCTGCAGGTCCTGCACGATCGCCGCGCCGAGCATCGCGCTCAGCAGCGGACGACTGTCGGACTCGAGGCTGAAGTAGACGACCGCACGCCCGCGCACTGCGGTGAGCAGGTCGAACTGCTCGACACCATCGGTCTGCGGATCCAACCATCGTCCAACGTCGGACTCCGCCAGGATGGCCAGTCGGTCGCGCACGCCGGCCAGCTCGCTCTGCTGACGCGACGACATCGAATCCAGATAGGCGAACGTGGCGCGAGCCTCTGCCTCTGGCAAGGCGCGTGCGAGCGTCTCCAGCCGTGCTGGCTCGAGGTGCTCGACGATCGCTCCGAGGCTCACGTCCGTGCCGCCCTGGCGCAGTGCCCTGACCACGTGACCGAGATAGCGCTGCGCCTGGCGCAGGTAATGGGGCTCGGTGAAGCGCTCGCCGGCAAGCAGCTTGTCGGCGATCTCGCTCGCCCCGCCTCGGGCGTAGGGGTTGTAGACGCTGTCACCGTCCGGCGTCCATTCGATGTACGGCCGTCCCGCCGCGTGGGCAGCACGGCGCAGCTGCTCGCGCATACCCGCATCGCCCTTTGGGTCGACGACGATCGCGCCCATTCCGAGCGCGATCGCGCGGGTTGCGATCCATGTCTGGGTGACGGTCTTGCCCGAGCCTGTGGCGCCGACGACCAGCGTGTGCCCTCCCCCGCCCGCTACGCCGAACGGGATCGACACGGCACAGCGACTCTCATCGAACCCGAGCACGAGCTGCTGCCCGCGCATCCAGCGCGCGGCGCCGCGGCGCGCACGAACACGCAGCAGCGCCGCCGACGCGAGCGGGCGCAGAACATCTTGAGGACGGCTGCGCCGAGCCGCGATCTCCGCCAGATCCGCGCCCGCTTCGACGTCTTCGCGGTGCCAGCGCCGACCGCGGAGGCTTGCCAAGAGCGCCGCGACGGTCAGTGTCAACGCCGATCCGCCGAGCAGCGGCCGCGCGAGGGCCACGAGCGCCAGTGCGCCGGCCGCCCAGCTCCAGTGCAGGTGCCTGCGGCGCATCAGTCGCGCCGCGATCGTCCCCAGCACAACGCCGAGAGCGAAGTGGAAGCTCGCCGACAGGAGCCAGTGCAGGAGTTCGTCGACGGCCGTCGCGGGATCGACCGCGTCTTCTGGAAATGCATTAGAGGGCATCAGAGCCACTCCCTTCCCGGGCCGGGCGCGATCGCCAGGCCCGCTCGGACCGGCCCGGAGCCGGCCATGGTGGTTAACGACCGATGGCGGGCCTCGAGGCCCGCCATCGGGGTGCTGCGTGCTTGCTTGCCGAGCTACATCAGCCCGACGAGCGCTGTGCCTGCCGGGCTATCCGGCCCGTCAAGATTCGTTTCGCCGACCCGCCCGCAGGGGCTTAGATCAGCCGGTAGCCGACGCCCCAAACGCTGATGACCCATCGCTTGGGGCCATCGGGGGCCAGCTTGCGCCGGAGCCGGCTCGCGTGGCTGTCGACGGTCCGCGTCGAGCCGCCGGAGCGGTACCCCCAGACGGCGCGCAGGAGCTCCTGCTTGGCGAACACCCGCTCCGGCTCGCGGGCAAGGTGCACGAGCAGCTCGAACTCCATGCGGCGGAGATCCACAGCCCGCCCGTCGACAGTGAGGATGTGCGCGCCGGTGTCGATCATCAGCGAGCCCACCTCGATCAGTCGTCCGCCGTCGGGGGCGTCCGCGGTCCGACGCAGGACCGCTCGCAGTCGGGCTCGCAGCTCCAGATAGGTGGCCGGCCTGGCCAGGAAGTCGTCCGCGCCGGCTTCGAAAGCCCGCAGCATGTCGAGCTCGCGGGCCTGGCTGCCGACGACGATCGCCGGCAGCGTCCGGTCCCATGGCGCGCCGAGGCTCTTCGGATGGCGGATCTCGCGAAGCAGCTCCAGCGCACCGCGCTGGGAGTCCAGCAGGCCCAGCACGGCGAGCTTTGGGGCGCTGGCGCCCGCGAGGACCCGTGCGTGCTCGGCGGTGCGGGCGAGCTCGACGTTGAAGCCATCCGCGACGAGCTGCTCGGCTATCGCCTGGCCCAGCTGCCGGTCGGACTCGACCACGAGAATCGGGCCCGCGAGATCCGGGCTCATCAGAGCTCCACCTCGCGCGGGCTGACGCCGAGACCGCGCCGCGCGATCAACGCGAGCACGTCGCTGTGGATCCACGGCGTGGGGGTGCTGTGCCCTCCCTCGGGCAAGACGCCGAGCCGGCGCGCCAGCCAGCTCGTCTCGCCGCTCTCGTTGCCCCGGCGGTCGCGCTTGACGCGTCCGCAGCGGAGCGCGATCTCGCTCATGCTCAGCTCCTGGCGCTCGACGGTCGCGAGCACGACCTGGCGCAGGCGTCGGTTGAGCACGATCGGACTCTGCTGGACCCGTGCGAGCTCGGCGCCCAGCACGGCCGTGGAGACCTCGCCGCCACGACCGTGCAGCGAGAGCGCCCGACGCGTGAGCGCGAGCACGGGCTCGTAGCTCTCCAGCGAGGCGACCGCCTCGCGCACGCTCACCGGCTCGGGCTGAAGCGGCGGCTCTGCGCGGTGTCGAGACCAGCGCAGCTCGGGAATCGACATGCCGCTGTGCACGAGCTCGAGCCGGTAGCCGCAACCTCGCCGATCGACCGGATCCGCGCCACCTGGCGCCGGCTCCTGCTCGGGGCCCGCTTCCCACGGGTCGGCGAACGGCGCGGACGTCGCATCCTCGGCCGTCAGTGGCCGACAGCCGCCACCGCGCGGGACGGCCTCCTGCAGGTAGTGACGCCAGACCAACGCGGCGTTCTCGGCTGGCTCGTCGGCAGCCAGATGCGCCACCAAGCGGGTGTCCTCGTGGGTGAGGCACTCGCGGTCGATCACCAGCGTGCTGCCCGCCGCGCCCTGACGCGCGATCACCTCGCGACTGTGGCCGCGGCGGTCGGTGTACCGGCCGAGCAGTCGCTGATCGGGGCGTGCGCGCCTGCGCCGGTCGCGGGCTCGGCGCCGGCGCGCGGACGCGACCGGCTCGCGGCCAGCGCCTCTGCGCTCTACTGGGGACGTGGACTGGAATGTGGGCGTCATGGTGTCTCCTGCGGTTGCGTTGGCTGCGCCCCGAGGCTCTGCGCCGGGGTCGTGTCGGCGGGCTTGTAGGCACGCGAGCGGGAGCCGTCAAGCGGCCCGGGATGCGCCCGCCGGCAGCCGGCAGCACGCCGAGAACCCTTTAGGGGTTCTCGGAATCGCGATTCGCGCGGCGATGACGAGTTGAACTTGGCGCGAACGGGCTCATGGCCGAGCTCGGCGGCGGGAGATACGCGACGGGCTGGCCGGCACGAGTGGCGCCATCCACATCGCGGCGGAGCGCACGGCGTGGTCCACGGGCAGCACCGCTCGTCGACGGCTTGCCTATGGGGAGGCGGTTCTCTCTGCTGAATCGCTCGCTGCCGCGAGCTGTGAAAGGCGTCGGCGGATGCCGAATGGCTCAGGGAAAGGAGTGGAGAAGGACTGCGAGATTAGCGAGCGGTCGCGAGACCGCCCGCGGCAAGCGGCGACCGCAGCGCAGCCGGGCGCCGTTGCCCATCCGCCGCCACTCCAAATTTGGCTCTGCCATGCGGAACTGCGCTTACGCGTGAGCGCAGTTGCGCCGCCCGTATGGGCGCAGGCGACTGCGGTATGCAAGGCCATCGGGGGGTGGCGACTGCACGAGGCACCGACGCAAAGGCGCCTACCGTGTACGCGACTGCACGGGCCCGAGCGCGCCAGACTCGACCGCGCCCGGGATCTCGCGCGACTCCACCGTCGCCTCACCCGCCCGAGGATCGCCGTGGGCCGCGCTCACACGGACCTCCGGCGGCAGGCGAGGCACGCCGTAGGCCCGCAGGAGACCCTCGTGCACGTCGCGCTCGGCCGCAAACAGGATCCGCTCCCTGCCCGGGTACTCCCAATCGGCCGGGTACTCCCCCGCGTAGGCGTGACACGCGCGCAGCACCGAGTCGGCGCGCCGCGCGCACTCGCGCGCCCGCGACCGATCCCGACACACGAACACGACCACCGGCACGGCCTGCGCTCGACGGCCGTAACGGTCGGTGTGCGTCGACCAGCCCGCCACGAAGTGGTCGTAGCGCTCGAGCTTGCGCGCGGCCCGTCCGACCGGCAACCGGTCGTCGAGCTCCACGATCACATCGGTCGTCCGCTGCGCACCCGCGGTCGCGCCCAGCTCGAGGATCGCATCCGGGCGCACGGTCTCGAAGCGCTCGACCTCGACCTGTCCGCCGGTGGCGTCGCCTCGCAGGAAGTCGTGCGGCGTACGCCCTCCCGGCAGACGCAGATCGCCGGGCGCGAGCGCCACGCGCCCGGTGGCGGACGAGCGGGTGGGCGGCGAGAGCACCGACGCTCCCGGTCCGCGCAGATTCAGACGGGCGCCGTCGAGAGCCGTCGCGAAAGCCAGCGACCAGCCGGCTACGTGCACATCGTGGCGGGCCTGACGCAGGCTGTCATCGCGGCTGCCCGCAGTTGCGTGCGCGGGAGCGTCTGCCGCGCCCGCGCCGGCGACGACGCCGGCCAGGCGGTCGTGATCGGCCAGTGCCCGCAGTCCCGCGGCAGCGATCACGTAGCACATGGGTATCCCACCGCCGTCGCGGCGATGGAACTGAAAGCGTTCCACGAGGCCCGCGTCGGAAAGGCGCTTGAGTCGGCGCTGTGTGGTCGTGGCGGCCCGCCCGGGATTGAATCGGCGGTGCAGTTGGCTCGTGAGCACGTGCCTCATCGCCGCGATCAGCTCGAGCATCTCGAGGTCGAGCGGGTCGGGGTCGAGCACGCTCGGGGTTGCGGTTCGCTTGGCCCATCGAACGCTGTGGGCGCCATCCAGCTCCACGAGCTCGCGGTAGCTCTCGGCGGCAACCTGCGGGAGCGCCGGTTTCGGCGCGACGATCGGATCCGGAGCCTGTGCCGAGGGTGCGCCGAGGGGCGCTGCATCCGCGCCCCGGGCGGCGGGACTGACGGGGTCGGACGCGTGAGCGTCCTGGTCCCCGAGTCGAGGGCGATCCCAGTGCGATTGACGCAGATCCGTGCGATGACGCCCGCCGCGCTCGCGCTGGCGGGCGGCGTGGAGCGCGATCCGCTCGCCATCGACCGTCAGCGGAATCGTCTCTGCGATGAACGGCGCCTGGCGCCCCCCGGAGGTGACCCAGCTTGCGACCGCGTGGTGCTTGGGCAGGTGCAGTCGGACGTCGGGATGCCCGAGGCTCGAAAGCCGCTCGATGCCGGGCCGCACGGTGTCCGAGAACGCAGCCATCGTCAGCGCGGCCGCATCACGCGCATCGCGCGTCGAGGCGGTCGCGAAGTACACGCGGTGGGCGAACAGCGCGTCCAGCTGGTCGCGCACCTCGCGCTCGGTCCACTGCGCGTCGGTCTGCCAGCAGGCGACGGTCTCCAGGCCCGCCGAGCGCTTCAGCGCCATCGTCTCGGCGAAGCCGCGGTTGATGACCAGCGGCGCCTCGTCGACCTTCAGCGCAACGGGCACCCTGCGCTCGGCCGGCACGAGATCCTGTTGGCGGGCCAGAGCGGCGTCGAGCATGCCCACGAGCAGCTGCATCAGCACCGAGGTGTTCCCCGCCCCCATCGCGCCGAGCGCGCCCTTGACCACGAGCACCTCTCCCTCGGCGATCACCCGGTCGAAGTCGACTCTCAGCGAGTCGTTGAGCAGGACTCGCTTGATCGACGGCGAGTTGAGCAGTCGCGCCAGCTTGTTCACCGGGGCGTCCAACTTGGCCGTAGTGGTGCTGCGCGCGTCGGCCAGCTGGGCGCTCAGCTCTGCGGTGAAGAACTCAGAGATCTCTCGGAACTCCGGCAGCGCCCGCACGGCCGCCCCGACGCGGCTGCGATACGCATACCCCTCCTCACCCACCGACAGCAGGCGCGCGGCGTCCCACAGCGTCGAGTCGCGATCGTAGGCGAGCACGGCGATGATCGCGTTTCGCAGATACCTGTCCGACGAGGCTCTGATGTCCGCGTCGGTGAACAGATTCTTGAGCGCCGCGACGACGTAGTCGGCGATCACGTCGGCCGGCGCGTCCACGGCCAGCGGGTTGAAGCCGCACGTCGGATGCGCGAGGTCGAGGAGCGTGCACGTGCGCTGCGCCGGCACGACGCTCACGGCGGCCTCCGCGGCGTCGCCCTTGGGGTCCAGCACGATCACCGCGCAGCGCTCCCGGCGAAGATCCTCGGCGACAGTCGCCACGAGGAAGCTGGACTTGCCCTGCTCGACGGTCCCCGGCACGGCCGTGTTCTGCCTGCGCATCTCCACGTGGATCGAGACCGGCCCAAGGGCGTCGCGGAGCGTGCCCCGCCCGTCTCCCGGTCGCGAGATCGTGGGCGGCGCCGGCGCCAGCGGCAGGCCGGTGCGCGCGAACGGGACCGTCAGGTAGTCGACGGACGGCAGCTGCCAGATGGGGGCCAGCTCGCTGGAGGCGAACACGCCCTTGCGCAACGACGGCAGCGGGTTGCCCTCGCCGCGCTGGACGCGGCGCGCGTACAGCCCGAGCAGGCCGTGACGCACGGCGGTCCCGCGCTCCACGAGACGGTTCTCAGCCCCCTCGGCGCGCAGCTCCGCCGCAATCCGCTCGCAGGCTCCACGATGCGGAGCGATGACCCGCAGGTCGACGAAGAACAGCGGTTTGTGCTGCACCTCCAGGCCGCCGCGGAGCTCGGCGTCCTCGACCATCGAGCGGTCGCGCACCAGCAGGTGCTCTCTGCGCTCGCGCGAGAGCCGCGCCTCGTGGTGCTTGTACAGGCGCTTGGCGAACGCCTCGAACAGAGCGGGCGTGGGCGTCATCGCGATCTGCACGAACGCGGGCTCGCCGCAGGCGGCCATCACCGTCAGCAAGCGGTTGACGGGCGGCTCGGGCCGCCGCTCGAAGTCCTCGAGGGCCTTCACCCGCTTGATGAACTCGGCGTGCTTCTTCAGACGCAGGATCGTCGGCGCGACTCCGACCTGTGCCTCCGCCGGAAGCAGGCGGCAATTGGGATACGTCGCCTGCAACGAGGCCTCGACCATCCGCTCGAGCCCTTGCGGACACGAGATCGCCAGCCACGCGGAGCTCGACGCAGCGCCCGTGTGGTGCACCTCGAGCGACAGCGACGCCTGGCCGAGCAGCAAGCGCCGCCACCAGCGCGCCAGCAGGCGCTTGTGCAGCGCCCCGAACATCGTCGCGACGGCCTCGACGCTCGCCTCGTCGGCGCGATAGGCCTCCACCCGCAGCCGCACGTAGCGACGGCGAGACCGAGCGCGAGTGCGCGCGATCGCGATCAGCAGCAGGAGCGCAAACGTCAGCGCCAGCAGCAACCTCGCGGGCGCCACACCGGGTGGCGGCGCCCAACTCCAGATCGCCTGCGCCCAGCGCGCGAGGGTGCCCGTGAGGTCGCTCGCGGACGCGTCGAAGAGACCCGCGGCCGTTTCTCCACGCAGCAGCCTTCCCGGTCCGCCGCCGAGGAGCCACGCGACCAGCGCGACGCCCGCCACGATCGCGAGCAGGCCCAGCAGCCGCCACAGCAGGAAGCGAAGCACCCTGCCGCCTTCTCCGACGGACGGCTCCGATCGGGACGCCGCGCGTCTATGTGCTCAGGCGGTTCTCAGCGCGGCCGCGTCGCCCGCTCCACCTGCGCGCCGCGCGCCGTCAGATGCCACGCGTTCGCGGCTCCCTTCTCCTGCCCCTCACCGAGGTTCTCCACGAGCTTCAAGCGCGCGAGCCGGTTCAGCAGCTTGGAGATCTGACCCTGGTCGACGATGCCCGATCCTTCGGCGATCTCGCGATTGCTCGCACCTGGATGCTCGGCGATCACCATCAGCACCCGCACGGTCCTGTACGTGAGGCGCATGTTCAGGCCTTCCAGCGGATCCTTGTGCCGCGTCAGCGTCCGCGCGCGTCCGTCGGTGGGGATCTCCAGTGGCGGGCGGCTCAGCTCCCTACCCGCGGCGCGTGCGCCCAGATACGGCAGCACGATCATGCTCATCAGCGAGCCAAGCAGATCCGTGAGCGGCTCGCCGCCGCTTTCGAGCACGCGCGTGTGTAGCACCGCGAAGATCGCGCCGACCACACCTTCGGCGGTGACCTCCGGCGGTTCGCGCGTGCCGCTGGTCGTCGCTCGTCCCCGATCGATGACCTCCGCGAGCTCGTCGAGCACCTTGGCGCGGCGGTCGAGCACGCGCTCGCCTGCGCCCAGCGCCTCCACGATGCACAGCTTCGCCAGTCCCGGCTCCTCGTCCATGAACATCAGCAGCCGCGCCAGCGCGGCGCGGACTCCGTCGCGCCAGTTGGACTCGCCGTCGTAGGCTTCCTGGGCGATCACTCGCGCCTGGCCGAGCGCCTGCTCGAACGCGGCCAGGAAGCAGTCCTCGCGGTCGGTGAAGACGTCGTAGAAGGTCTTGCGCGAAACGCGCGCTCGGCTGATCACCTGCGCGACGGTCATCCGCGCGTAGCCGACATCCTCGACCGCTTCGACCGCCGCCGCCAGCATCCGGCTGCGTTGGATTTGCGTTACCTGCCCGCGCGGGAGCCCGCCAGGGCCCGGGCGCAACCGCGGAGTCGCGGCGCGTGTCTTGTACATAACAGTCATGTCTACCCCGCTAGTCAAATGTTTCGCCAGTAATAGTGAACATCCGGAGCCGTTCGAGCCAGGGCGCCCAGCCGGACTCCGCTAACGAGCAGGCACGATGCCCACCCGTCCATATACAGAAGAGTCACGGGTCTAGACGCTTAAGTCGAGAGGCGTCTCCGACTTTTTCCCATTGATTCGAACGCCCTTCCGTAAGTTCAACCAGGGTTGACCCCGGTTGCCCATCTCCAGCTACCGGTCAATGACTCTACCGAGTCCATTATTCAGAAGATTCCTGAACGTGGGGCTTAGATTAGCTCCGGGGCAGGACGTCGTTGGACCGCGTCGGCCGCGGCGCCCTGAAGGCCTCGGCCGATGTCGGCGCGCCGCCGCTCGGCTTGGGTTGCTCGCGCTACGCTTGGCGCATGCAACAGCGGCGTGGCAGCGGGTTGTTCGGCGTGCCCGCGATGATCGCCCTCCTCGTCGTCGCCGCCGTCGTGCCCAACGTCCACGGCGTCGGCGGGCTCCTCATCGCCGTCGTCGCGGCGCTCGTCGCCTTCCTGATCATCGGCGCAGCGATCACGCTCGCCGGCAAATCCTGAGGGCCGTCCGCCCCGGCTTCGCATCCGCAGGCCCCCAGGGAACGCGAAAGGCCCCGGAATCCGAGGCCTTTGAAATACCGCTACCGGGATTCGAAAGGTGCGCCGCATGGCTCTGTAGAGCCATTTTCCGCACTGTAGAGCCAAACCGTAACCGCTAGGGACCGCTCCAGAACGCTCCAGAACGGCCCCCATTCTCAGTCAACTATCAGTCAGCCACCGCCTGTAGGTAGGTGTCGAGCTGCGCCGCGATCTTCGCGCCGCTGCCCTCGAACAGGTGCGTATAAATGCTCTTGGTCGTGCGCGGGTCCGAGTGCCCGATCACGGCCGCCAGCTCCAGGTCGTTCACGCCGGCCTCCACGAGGTAGCTCGCCGTGGAGTGCCGGCCCTCGTGCAACGTCAGCGGCGTCATCGCGTCCTCGCGCGCCTCGATCCAGACCGTCGCCGGTTTCGCCTCCGGGTCGTCCCTGAGCGCTGGGTTGCGTACCTGCCTCCACCCCCACGCCTTGAGCGCCCGCGCGCGCACCGTAGACGCCACGAACGGCAGCGTTGCAGTGCGGCCGAACACAAGCGCGTCATCGCGGCGCCCGGTCGCCAGCAGGTGCTTACGCAGCAGGCTCGCTAGGACGCCCACGATCGGCACCTTGCGTTCGCCCGCGTCAGACTTGGTGCCCTGCGCGCCCTCCACGTCATCCCAGCCCTGACGGACTTGGATCACTCCCGCGGCTAGGAGCGTGGGTCGCTAACGCGCTGGGGTGGGATGTTTTGCGCGCGGGGCGGGGTAGTCGTGGTGATGTTTGGTGCTCTGAGCACGGGCCTGGGTGGGCGCGGGCTGGGCGGCAGCGGATCGGCGGTGCTGGTCGACCCGTGGGTCGGATCATGCGGTCGTGATCAGGGCCAGGCCGCCGTTGCGGTGGAGCTTGAGGAGGTTGTGGATGGCGCACTGGAAGCGCCATTGGGCCCGCGCGGCCGACTTGCCGCGTAGCAGTAGTTGGCGGGCGTCCTGGACGGTTTGCATCTGCCCGAAGACCGGCTCGACGATTGCCTTGCGCCGGGCGTAGACGGCGTGGCCTTCCTTGGTTTTCAGCTTGCGTGCCATGCGCTGCTTGGCTGTCGCGTTCTTCGCGACCGGCCCTCGGGGAGCGGGCGGCGGTGGCTCTGAATGCTTGAAACGGCCGGTCGCGATGTGAGGGTCCAGGCCGTGCGCGGCGGTCCTCTTGACGTTTTCCTCGGAGAAGTAGCCAGCGTCCGCGGTCAACGCGGCGCCCTCGGGCAGCCGCGCGCCGGTCGCGTCGAGGTTTTCCTGCAGCTGATCGAGCGCTGGCTCCAACTGTTCGGCATCGGGTGCTTGGTCGGAGAGCTCCGCCGCGACGATCACCTGCGCCTGGGAGTCGACAATCGCCTGGCCGCTATAGCACTGGTGAAACGCGCCATCAGAGGTCTTCATGATCCTCGACTCAGGGTCAGTGAAATTGCGCTGAGCTTTGGGCTTCGGCTTGAACGGGTCGCGACCGTTCGGTGGCTGGCGCGGTTTCTTGCCCTGCTCTTGCATCTCGGCGCGCCGCGCTTTCTCGCGCTCGGCCGCCTCGGCCTCCAACGCTGTCTTGGCCTCCCGGATCCGGGCCAGGCGCTGCTCGCGACGCTGGAGCTCTGAGGGCAGCTCATCGCCGCGACGATCGCACCCGAAGCGCTCGTCCTCCTGCGCATCGACGCGCTCGGCATCAGCGAGCAGCGCCTGCGCGTTCGCGCGGATCGCGGCGATCTCGGCCTCCAGCTCCTTCTCCTTCTTGACCATCCGCTCGTAGCTCATCGCCTTGTGACGCGACGCGTTCGCGCGCAGCTTGGTGCCGTCCAACGCGAGCGTCCCCAGCCCAACCAGCCCCGCCCGCCGGCATAGCCGCAGCGCCTGCACGAACAGCTCCGCCAGCGCGCCCAGATGACGCTTGCGGAAACGCGCGATCGGCCGGTAGTCCGGGTGCTGGTCAGCACACAAAAACCGCACCGCCACATCAGAGAAGGTGCGCTCCTCCAGCTTGCGCGAGGACGGCGTCCCCGTCGCATAGCCATAGATCAGGAGCTTGACCATCAGCCGCGGGTCATACGGCGGAAAACCCCGCTCATCCTCATAGTCGGCGTAGATCGCCGACAGATCCAGAGCCTCATCGACGAGATCCGAGACGAACCGCGCGAGGTGCCCCTCCGGAACCCAATCCTGCAAGCAAGGCGCCATCAACAACACCTGGTCAGGGTCATACGCCCGAAACGTCTTCCCCTCCGCCACCGGCGCCCGCTGCACAACCGGCGCCTCCACCAACTCCACCTCAACCAGCCGATCCTGCAACCCAGCCGCCATAGCGATCCTCCACCGTCGTAGACAATCACATCGTCTTAAACCCGCCGGACAACACCAGCCCGGTTAGCGACCCACGCTCCTAGGTCGAGGTCAGAGCAGCGCAGCGCACGCAGCTCGCCACGACGCAGGCCCGCATAGAGCGCGGTCGCCCACAGTGCCCGCTCGCTCTCCGGCAGCGCGTCTATAAGCACCTGCGCCTCCGCTCGATCGGCGACACGTTCACGGCGCCCCTGCCCGGCCGGTAGCTTCATGCCCGCCATCGGGTCGACCGTCAGCCGGCCATCTTCGATCGCCTCACGGATCACGACGCGCAACGGGTCGAGCGTGTTGCGGATCGTGCTCGGCGGCATCCCCGCCCGGACGCAGCCGGCGACCAGCGCCTTGACCGTCACACGGTCGACGTCGGTCAACCGCTTGTGCCCGACCACCGGCTCCAGGTGACGGCGCCACGCCAGCTCATAGCGGCGCGTCGTCGCCGGCCGGTAACGGCCGCCTGAGCGGGTCGTGATCGTGCCGTCAGCCATCCCGGCGAGCAGCGTCTCCGTCGCCTGCGCGACTGTCTGCCGGGTCGGCGCTTTCGCCTCGCCGCGATCAACCGCACCGCGCAGTTCGCCGCGCCATAGCTCGGCCTCGCGCTGCGTGTCGAAGTGCTTGCGAATCGGCTTGCTCTCGCGGGCGCTGTAGACGCTCGCCTGGTAGCTCGCGTCACACCTGCACCGGCCGCCGCGCGCCGCCGCCTTGAACGCCTCGGCGGGCTTGGCGTCCGGGTGCCCGGCCTTGTACGCCTGCGCCCTCCCCGCGTAGGTACAGTCGCGCGCGTGCTGCTTGTAGACGCCCGTCGCTTTCGTCGTCTCGTATAGCTGGGCGGCCATCAGCGCTCACCCCCAAACAGCGTTTCGACGGGCTCGCCTAGCTCGCGGGCGATGGCGAGCGCGACCTGGACCGACGGCGAGTGTCCGCCGGCCTCGATGCGCGCGATGGTGGGCCGCGACGTGCCGACCTTCTCGGCGAGCTGCGGCTGAGTCAGGCCCGCCGCGCGGCGGGCCTGCGCTACGCGGTGCCCGCGCTCGGGCGCGCGGTTAGTCTTGCTAGCTGGCATGGGAGCGTCAACCTCCTGTGTCCGGGCCCGGGGCGTGTCAGCGCTGCCGGGCCGCTTCTTATGGTCAACCGACATCGTATCAGTCACGATACGTGGCGGGTCGGACATCGCTATGGTGCCCGGCCATGGGGAGCGAGAACGACGCGATCATCGAGGAGGCAGTCGAAGCGTTCCGCCAGGGACTCTTTCCAGCCATCCTGCAAGACGCCGAGTTGCAGGCGGCGGTCCCACGACGGGACGATGGCTGGACGCAGGGTGTGCGGGTCGTTTTCGACGGGCCGCCGCGGCACGAGCTGCGTGTACGGCCGATTGGAGACGACGGAGCCGAAGTCGAAGTCATCGAGGAGGATGACGTGGTCTCCGTGCGCCCAGTCCGCGAGTACGGCTACACGTCGGCCGAGGACCTCCGCGCGCGCATCGAGCGGATCTACGGGACCCGTCCTCCTCGCTGAGCGCGCGTCCCCCGCGCGGCTATGGTCGCATGGTGGGGAGCGAGAACCGCGAGACCATCGAAGCGGCGGCCGTGGCGATCAAGGCGCGCTCCCACGGCGATCCGCGCGTGTGGGCGCCGGAGAACTGGCGAGAGATTGATCTCCCACCGGGCAGCTGGTCGTCAGGCTGACCGCCGCCGGCGACGACGCGACCGACGTCGAGGTGTTCAGCTTCGGGAACTTGCTCGCCAGCGAGCGCCTGCGCAGGTACAAGTCGGCTACGCGCCTCGCCGAGCTGGTCGAAGGCGTTCACCGGCGCGCGATCACGTGATTCCGCTTAATGCCGGGGAGATAAAAACCCGGCGACGGCGACGGTCGCTGACGCCCTCCGGGTCCGCCATCGCCTAGCAGCGTGCCCGCGGCGTCGGTAGCGCAGCGGCGCCCGCCGCTCGCGCCCGCCACCGCTCAAGCTGCGCTAGGTGGCGTCCGTCGCGTGTCGCGTACCCGTCGAGCCGGCGCCCACACATAGGGCACGCGCCGCCCACGTGCCCGTCGCTCATGTGGCCGCAGTGCCGGCAGAGCAGAAACATTTAGCAGCCCCAAGCATGGCGTCGGCGACGGTAGCGCAGGCGGTCGCGGTGCCGGTTGACTCGTGCGCTCGGCTGCGAGCAGCCCGACCGTCGATCGTCTCGCCCGTGTAGCCGCACCGTGATCGACCACCGCACGTGAACGCGCGCGCAACGCCTACTCGGACGCATTGCGATCACCTGCCTCGGCTTCTAGGCGCTCGAACACCGTGGCGAGCGAGCCGAGCCCCTGCCGTAGCCGCATGAGCGTCTTCAACGTGGGTTCGCACTCGCCGCCTTCGATCCGGGCGATATGGCTGCGATGAAGGCCCGACGCCGCGCTCGGATCGGCGCGCGACTTTGCCCTGCCGTTCGCGCTCAGCGCGGAGCGCCGAGCCCAGCTTGGTCAACGCGTCGGGATCACGCATCGCGCTCGCCCTCCTGTCCGCGCTTGAGCAGCGCCCACGCCGGCACGTCCAGGCCGGCAGCGATCGTCGTGAGCGTGCCTATGGTGATGTTGAACTCGCCGCGCTCGACCGCACCGAAGTAGGCGCGGTCGATGCCTGCGTGCGCAGCGAAGCGCTCCTGCGTGAAGCCCTGTTCCTTGCGGGCCGCGCGAATCGTCGCGCCGAGCGTGTCGAGCGTCCGCTGTATCGCTGGGTCGTCACGCATCGGGCTCACCCGCTTCCGGGATCGTCAGGCCGGCGTCGTTCGCGAACGTGCCGATCGCTCGTACGTGGAAGCGGGCTTTCCTGCGCTGATCGGCTGCCGCTTCGCCGCGTTCTGCGATCAGTGCGCGCTCAAGCGGCAAGTGGTCGCGCAGCGCGTCGATGATCGCCCGCCGATGAGCTGCTAGCTCGATCTGCGCGTCTCCGTCGCTGTCGGTCCAGCCGATCGTGTCCAGCAGCGCGCGGGTACGGTCAAAGCGCGCCAGTAGGTCGGGCCACGTCGTTTGAGCCGAGGTGCTGCCGCTGGCGTGCGCCATCGCGCCAGTGACCGATGCAAGCTGCCCATAGGCCGCCTCGCGCAGTAGCGGAACGACGTGGGCAGGAACGGTCGTATCGCCACCAGCCCCCGCCCGGTCGTCAACGATGTTCGTCTCGACGGGATCACGCATCCTGCTCACCTGCCGGCGGGATCGTCAGGCCGGCGTCGTGCATGAACGTTTCGATCTGCAGCGCGTAGCGGTAGGCGTGGTCGCGGGCCTGCTCGGCGTTCTTGTGGCCCTTCTCGACCGACTCGGCGGCGTCCGCCGCCATGTGGCGCTCCAAGTCCAGCCGGTCCGCTAGCGCCCGCGCCAGCGCGTACCCGTACAGGTCCAGGTCGATGCGCTCGCTCTCGCCCCAGCCGATCGCGTCCAGTAGCTCCCGGATCGAGTCGAAGCGCTCCAGCGAGTCGGCGTCCGGGCCGCCCTCGACGTTCTGCGCCGCCGTCTCCAGGTCGCCGATCAGCGTCTCGACGAGCAGCGCGTCGAAGGCATCGGGCACCGTGACGTAGCGCTCGTGTTCGCCGTCGAGTTCAAGGCCAGCGCTCGCAGCGAACGCCTCGATCGCGCTTGCCCGCTCCGCTGCCTGCTGCCGTTCGGGCTCAGTGGTGGTCGCGTCGTGTTCGGTCGCGATCGAGCGGGCAAGGTCCCGGTCTGAGCCGAGAACATGGGTCAGCGCCCAGCGGTAGCGGTCCAGGTCGACGGCGGCGTCCTGTTCGGGCTCTCGTGCGACCCAGCCAATGCGGCCGAGCAGCGCGCAGAAGCGGTTGAAGACCGCGATCGGCTCCGTCCATTCGAGGAGCTGCGCGGCGTTCCTCGGCTCGTGGTTGACGGTGGCGATGTCCTCGCCGAAGCTGCCGATCCGGTGGTACAGCGCGCCGCGCAGCTCGCGCACGACGGCAGCGGGGATGGTGGTGGTGCTCATCGGTTCCTCCTTGGTTGGAGGCTCCGGGGGGCGAACTCTGAGCGTGAGGGGCACCAGTTATGGTGTCGGTCGCGCCGGGAGCTGATACCTCTCGGTGCCACGCCCCCGGCCTCTAACACAGGCGCGGGGGCACCTTGATATGTGGGGGCAGCGTAGCCGTTTGGGCGCTAGCGGTCAACTAACAACGCCCGAACGCATGGACTTGATCCTTAGCGCCGTGCGATGTTTCGCCGGATGGCTCGCGCGCCGGCCCCAGATCCCCAGCTCGGCGCCGTGCTCAGGCGCCTACGCGAAGCGCAGGGGCTCACGCTCGAATCGCTCGCGCACGAGGTAGGGATCACGACGAGCACGCTGAGCAGAATCGAGATTGCACAGAGCGCGCCCGCCTGGTGGACCGTCCGCAAGATCGCCGACACGCTCGGCGTCTCCCTCGCCAAGCTGGGAAAGCAAGTCGACGCGGAGCGCAAATAAGGCGATCTAAGCCGTCGAGGCTCACGAACGGGTGTTCGGGCGTCTTCGCGCGCTGACGGCCTCACAGGGGCGTTTCACGGGCCTATGCGGCTGCGAACGCGCGTCCGCCTTCACTGGCGCTGCCTGGACAAGCGGTGCCGGTGGCAGACGTTCAGGCGGCGACGCGCTCGCGCCAAGCGGCGTACGAGCAGGTGCGTGAGCAGTAGGTGCGGCTGGCGGGAGCATCCGGCGGGATCTCGGTCCCGCAGTGCGCACACGACCGCTCGGGGATCGGCACGCCCCGGTCCTCAGCGAGCACATACAGCGGCGCTGGCGCGGCCACGCCCTCGCGCTCGAACGCAGCGCGCCAGCGAGCCCGTAACGCGACGCGCCCCGGCCGGCGCTGCTCCGGGGCGCTGCGAGGGTGGCAGTAGCTCGACGGCCAGCCCTTAGAGAAAGGACGCGGCGCCAAATCGACAACGCGCGTTTGCAGCCAGAGTCTTCCCGATGCGCCGGACGCCCCGCGTTTCACTGAAACCCAGCGGGGCGCCGGGAAAAGGATGAAAGCCCGGCGCCCCGCCTTCCCAACCAACGCGCGGGGAGAGCGCCCCGCGCCTCGCGCCCCGCTCAGTGGCGGGGGAGCAAGAGTGTGGAGCCCGACCGCCGCGCTCGAAAGCAGCGGCGGTCGGCCGGGGGGGATGGGCGGTTAGCGGTCCCCCCCTCCGAGCGCGGCGCTGGAGAAGGCCAACAAACCCTCGGGACAAGTCGAGGGGCGCGCCGCGCACGCTTGAAAGTGCCAGCCGATCACGCGGCGGCTCGGGCGCCGCGTGTCGCGTCGTGAAGCTCGCGGGCGAGCTGCTGATCCTGGCGCAGTACCTGCTGCATCGCAGCCTCGCGCCCGAGCTGCGGTTGACTCTTGCGCAACTCGACGACGGCTGCCTGCGCCTTCGCAACCGCCGCCTGTTCGGCGTTCGGGTGCAAGAGGGAATCGAGCCGGTTGTAGATCGCTATTACCTGCGAGTGCTGGCAGAGCTCTAGGAGTTTCAGCGCAGCCTCCATGTGACCGCGTTCGCCATCGGTCAGCGGGTCTTTGCGAACGCCATCGGCGGGGGAAGTTGTGTCAGTTGCAGCCATTGCGTGTTCCTCTCGTGTTGGTTGAAGTGTGTCGGGTTAGGGTGCGTTACTCGCGGCTCGCCGATCGCGGCAGCGAATCGACGAGCTTGACGGCGCGGGGGTTGATCCCGGCCGTTTCGATCATTCCGGGAGGCACGCCGTGCGCGCGCATCTGGTAGACGAGCGCTGCGGTCGGTGCGCTGCCCGCTGGCCGGCGGAACGTCTCGTCGGCCCTGCCGAGCGTCGCCTGTAGGTCCAGCTCGACGCCCGCAAACGCCTTGAGCGCCTGAGCGAACGCGCTTGCCGTGTCATCTACGGCCCGCGCCTTCTCGCGGTACTCCGCGTCCAGCTTCGCCGCCGCCGCTCGCTCGCGCCGCTTGCGCTCGGCCTCCGCGTCGCTCGCGGCCTGCTCGGTCCTGCGCACATGCTCGCTGCGTGCGAGTTCGCCGTCACGGGTCGCCAGTAGCGCCGCGTCGCGGTCGCGTTGCACGTTCGCCAGCTCGGCGCGCACGTCGTCGTCACTGATCGCGTCCAAGGCCAAGCGCTGTTCGGCGCCCTCCAGCTCGGCGGCGCGGCTCCGGGCCTCGCGGATCGTGCTCTCGATCTCGGCGAGGCTCGGAAGGGTTGGGGTTGCAGTGGCGCTCATCGTTTAGTCCTCTCTGTGGGTTGATTGTGACGCGGCGGGCGGCGGGGCGCCAACCGTGGCGCGGAGTTCCGCTATCTCTGCAGGTTTGGTGCGGCCGTATTGCTTGGCGATCGACTGCACGGCGGCCTCACTGTCCATGCCACGCGCCACCAGATAGCGGTAATACTCGGGCTTGTTCACTGTCACTCACTCTCGCTCTCGTCGTCGGTTTGGAAAAGCAGCTCGAATCCCTGCCCGCGCGGGAGCTGGCGCAGGAGCCCGTCATCGGCGAGCCGGCACACGAGCCCGTACAGCTTCCCCGTGTTGCTGATTGCGGGGATGCGCGCAAGCAGCTCGCCCGTGCTCGGCGCGCACACTCCCCCGTTCCCGTCCGCGTAGGCAGCGAGCAGCACGAGCAGCTTCCGTCGCTTTGTGCCCTCGATCGGCAGGGCGCAGGCGGCGCGCGCGAGCGGCCCCATTACCGGCGGCGCCTGCCCCGATGGCGCCTCAGTCGCGGTCGTGCTCATGGCTGCCCCCCCGCCCTTCCCGCGCCAGCCGGCGGCGCGCGATGGCCTCCAGCCCGTTGCACCGCGCCCGGATCTCAGTAACGACACCCAGCAGCAGCGCCGCGTCGTCGTAGCCCTCGGCGAGCATCCCGAGCTGCCCCTGGATGGCGTCGCGGTGGTCACATTCGAGCGCGTGGTCCGCCGGGTTGGCGCCCGCCCGAGCGGCGGCGGGGGTTCGTTGTGAAACGCTGTCCATCTTCGATGTCTCCTTTACGCGGTTCGGGTTAGAAAGTATCTCGGCGTGACGGTCACAGTGACAGTGACGCCTTCGTATGCCAGCTGCTCAGTTGAGGGCGTGGACGCTTCGCTGTCGGGGATTAGATTCGACAACTTAAGGAGCATCGATACTTCGCCGGTTGGCAGCTGGAGCAGCTGGCCCCCGAGCCCGTGGTCCGGGTGGCCGTACTTGCCGGGCTTGGCAATGGTGGCCGAGAGGTCGGGTTTGATCGTCTTGACCGTGGGCGTGAGGTTCGCGATGAACTCGGGGTAGCTCGCGCCGTACGGCTTGCTTGTGGGCGAGCAGGCGCGCTGCTTAGACGGCACGATCAGCAGGGAGTCGATCCCCCATTCCGCCGCTTTGCTCGCTGCGCCCGCAACGATCAGCTTCCAGATCCGCGGCGCCAGCGGTTGACGAGCAGGTGCAGTGTGCCGAGCCGCGTCATCCGCCACTGTTCGCCTTCGGAGGGGAGGATCACTGTGCGCCCGCCTGAGCCCCACTCGTCTGTGTAGCGCGGTGCGCCGAACCCGAGCCCGTCCTGGGGCTGCGCGGAGAGCGTGAGGGTCGCGCTGGTGAGTCCCGAGCTGACGAGCACCCGCGCATACACATCGACCGTGACTTCGTTGGAGAACGAGTCCGGGGTCAGGGTCGCGGGGTCCACTTCCCACGTCGCGCTCGGATTCAGGTCGCTCCCGTGCAACGCTTTCCCGCCTTGTGCGCCCGCGACGCTCCCGTAGCTCCATTCCGTGCCGGCCGCTTCGGAGCTGCCGAGCAACCCGAACGGCGCGGTCGCTAGACCTGTGGTCGGCTTCGCTGCCCAGCCGAAGAGCGCCCAGACCGGAGACTGGATCAGCTTCGCGCGCAGGATCGTGTCGGCCTCCAGGTTGGCGACATAGCAGTATTCTCTGTTCACGGCGATTCCGTAGGTGATCGGCGACGTACCCACGGGCAGCCATGTCGCGTTCACTTCTTCGCCGTTGAGAGCAGCCCGCCCGACGCTGTTCTGCGCGTAGTTCCCGTAGTAGACGGAGTGCGCGTCGACCGCGATGCCATAGAACGCACCAGTCCCGGCGGGCTTGAGCCACTTTGTTCGATCGAGCCTCCCGCGAGCGTCGCGCGGCCGATGTACTGCTCCTCGGCCTGCACCCAGAAGACATGCGCGCTGTTGATCGCGACGCCCTGCGGCGCCCCTGTCCCGGTGTTGATCCAGGTCTGTTCGATCGTCCCGCCCGCGAGCGTGGCGCGGGCGATGTAGCCGGAGCCGTAGTTTGCCCATATCACGTTCGATGCGTTCACCGCGATCCCGGTCGGCTCGTTCGCGCCCGTTATCCACGTTTTTTCGATCGTGGCCCCGGCGATCGTGGCGCGGCCGATCCTGTTGTTAGCAAAGTCCGTCCAAAAGACGTTCGATGCGTTGACCGCGACGCCGATCGGTTCACCTTCGACATGCAGCCAAGTCCGTTCGACGCCCGTGCCGTTGAGTTTGGCGCGGCCGATATAGCCCGTCGAGCTGTTGCAGAAGTAGATGAAAGTGCCATCCACCGCGACCCCGCACGGGTGGCCCGCGCCCGTGATAAAGGATTCTTCGGTGGCACTACCCGCCTGGATCGACACTTCACAAAGAGCGGGCGCATCGCCGGCAACCGTGCCGAGCGAGAGCGTCGCGGGCAGCGTCAGGCCCGACGCTTCGTAGAGCTTGAGCGGGAGTCCCTGCGCCAATGGATCGACCGGGACATGCACTGAGAACAGGAACAGCGCCGCGCCCGCGAGCTGCGAGTATTCATATTTGGGCGCCCAGGTCGCCGTACCGGCGATCTTGAACAACGTCGGGTGGTTCGCCCCCGGCGGGCGCCAGTAGAGATAGCACGGATACGGCGAGGATTCCAACTGCGCGAGCATCGTCTCCACCTTTTCGAGCGCTTCCTGTTCGTTGTTGCCCGCGACGCCCGCGACCCATTCGACCGCGCCGAGCCCGCTCGTCTCGCCCACCTGGCGGGACTGCCCATAACGACGCTGGTCCATCGCCATGACCGGTGTCTTTTCCGGCGCGATCACCGTGAAGCTGCCCGCCTGCACCGTGTAGTCGTTTTCATCGTTCAACTCAAGCAGCGTGACCGGCTGTCCCGTCGCGGTCACGGCCGCTTTGGTCGCATGTTCGACCGCGATTCCTGTAACGCCGGTAAACGTCGTGCCGCCCGAGAGCCCCGTATACGAGAAGCGTTCCCCGGCCAGGTAGGCTTCCCCTTCACTCGCAAAGCCCGTGGTCGATTCGACCGGGACCGACGTGGCGCCCACTTTCACAATCGCCGTGCTCAGCGTCGAGCTACTGCCGTTCAGTTCCACGTAACGCAGTGGTTCAAGGCTCATCGTTCACCCTTCGTCGTTAGATGTCGTTGTCACGTCCACGCGCACGCACTCAAGAACGCGGTCCAGCCCAGCGAGCAGGTAGCGCAGCTCGCCGACGTCGCGCTGTAGCGCCTCGACGGACTCCGCGTCGCACAAGTGCCTGGGATCGCGCGCCAGCCACGCGGCATAGTTCGCGACACCAGCCAGCGCCGCACGCGCCGCCCCCTGCACCTGGGGATCAGCCGGCAGCCCGGACACGCCCGCGAGCCGCGCGTCATCGTCAAAGCCCCGCCTGCCCGGCGCGCGGCGCAAGACCGCGTGCCACACGCGCAGCCGACGCATATCCACGGCCGCGCTCACGGCTTTACCCCCGCTCGCCTAGCCGCGAGCCGCGCACGCCGCTCAGCACGCGCCGCGAGCTGCTCCGCGCTCGGGACACGCAGCGCGGCCACAACGTCGGCACTCGCGACCCCGTGAGTCAGCGCCACCAACGCTACCGCCGACCCCCGCCGCACGCCCGCGCGCCGCTCCGAGCGATACGCCGCCGCAAGATCCCGATTCACCATCAGACACCACCCGCCGCAAGACGCTCAGCGAGGCTCAAGCGCTCACTCGCCCGGCCGATCCCCATGCGATTAGGTGCCGTCCGGCCACCCCGCGCCGGCGCGGGATCGAGAACGGCCTCCACGGGCACGGGAGCGGCCTCCACGGGCTCGTCTTCACCCTCCGCGTCCTCATCCTCCACCAGCTCAGCCGGTGCCTCCACGGGCGCCGCGATGGCCTCATGCGCACGCACGGCGTCAGCCGCCTGGCGTAGCTCGGCCTCCAGCTCGCCGCGCACTTCACCCTCAACCTCCACCCGCAGGGCGCTACGCAGCTCCCCCCAAACCTCGCCACGAGCCGCCTCCACGCCCACCAGCTCCTCGCCCAGCAGTTCCCTACCCTCCGCCGCGCGCGTCAGCAGCTCACGCAACAACGGCCCCACCGGCGCTACCTCCAGCCCAACCGCCCGCAGAGTCTCACGGATCACACCCGCAATCGCCTTCGCGTGACGATCCGACAACCGCGCCGCCGACCCTTCCGCAGTCGCCAGCGCCGCCTCGACTTCACGCAAACTCGCCGCCCACAATTTTCCCGTCGCCGCCGCTTCACGCGCGGCATTGTCATGTCCGAGCCGCGACATCTGCCGCGTCCTCCCCGCCGCCTCAGCCACAATCGCCCGCGCCTGCGCCGCCGTCTCCCTCATGCTCGCCAGCCCGTCACCATCAACCACCCGCGCAGCAGGCTCAGGCAACACGACACCGGCCGCGGGCACAGCCCCAGCCCCACCAAGCCGACGCCTCCAGCTCCTGATCGTCGCGGGACTGACACCCAGCTCCTCCGCTGCCTTCCGATCCCCCACCTGAGCAGCCCTCGCAACAGCAGCAGCCCTACTCGCAGGATCAGTCGGACGCGCCTTCACCCCCCGCGCACGCGCCGCCGCCGCCTCACGCGCACGCCTCACCGGCTGACCAGCCATCACCAACCACCCCGCAACAGCCATTCAGGTGAAACAACCCTCACCGTGCAACGACTCGCAGCGAGGGCGGACCGTCCGTGCTGCGGCCGATGAAAGCTAGTAATCCTCATGCAGCGCCTCGTTCCTTGTCGATGGTGGGCAGGCGCGGGCGCTCGGGACCGGGCAGGCGCCCAGCGCACGAGCGACGAGCAGGTCGCCGACCCGTTATCAGTCGGCTTTCAGTCAGCCTCGCAAACCCGCATGAACAGTGGGATTCTGCGGCACTCCTGAGTCCCAATCCCCGTAGCGTTACGGCCGTGTGAGTCATCGCAGACGCTCCAGCTCGTCACTCGGCGCCTCGGCGTGCTCGCCCAGCCATGCCCGCAGGTCGGCGACGGGATAGACCCGCACACTACCCAGCCGCACGACGGGCAGTGACGGTCGGACATGCTTGTCGAATACCTCGTCACTCACGCCGATCGCAGCTGCGGCGTCAGCCCTGCGCAGCGCCAGCACGACGGGGGCAGCAGTCCGTGCGCTCACGAGACACCCTCCCGGCCCTGCCCAGCGCCCGTGCTCGGGGCAGCCTGGCAGCGCTCGTGCTCCGGGCAACTTCGTGCGTCGCGAGCGCTCAGCCCGCACGAGGAAGCGAGAGCACACGAGAGCAGCGCAGGCACGAGCGAGAGCAGCCGCGATCGAGCACCCAGCCGAGCGGCGGAAACGCGCACGAGCGCCGGCCGCGCACGAACCGCGCGCGAAGAGGTTCCCCCACGTCGGGACGTTCCCCCCCACGTTCGCGTTCGCGTTCGCGTTCCCGTTCGCCTTGCACTGACGTCGGGACGTTCACTCTGCACTGACCCGTTACCGCCATCGCCACCCGATACACGCCACCTCGCGCGCACGCACGCGCTGCAGGCCACCGCTCGGAGCGTCGGCGCGAACTGCCCGGGGGTGCCCTTCCTAACGGCAGCGGCGGGGGAGAGTGAGTGCGGGTTTTCCGTGTTCACGGATGCCTGCTCTCGGGTCCGTCGGAGTGCCTGTTGGCTGGGACGCGGTTGGCGGGTCCGGTGAGCACCGGGTCCGGTCCCGCGTCCCCCTTGGGGGGGGACGCGGTGGACGCGGTTCCCGGCACCGCGTCCGGGACGGGGTTGGGACGCGGTGGGGACGCGGTGGACGCGGTTGGTGGATCGGGGTCTAGCTGTAGCTGTTCGTCTGTGTCTTGCCGGTAGGGGCGTAGGGAGCGGTGGGTGTGTGCTTGGCCGTCCTTCTCGACTGCAACGTGGCCCTCGCTGATGAGCAGTTGCAACGCGAGTCGGACGTGCTCGGCACGGCTGCCGACGGCGGTTCGGATCGCGGTCTGTGAGAGCCCGGCGTCGCGCTCGATGACTTCGGAGACGCGCTGCATGATCGTTGTCGGCCTGAACGCGGGACGCTCGGGCTCAGGGGTGCTCGCGGCGCGTGGCGCGATGCGCAGGGTGGCGCGGTCGAACGTCCATTCGTCGCCCTTGCGGAACGGCGCGCGGATGCTGCGGACCTTGCTCGCTCGCACGGCTAGGCCGCTGCTTGTGGAGGTGCAGGCGAGCACCACGTCGGCCTTGTCCTGCTTGGCGCTCGCGCCCTTCGCGCGGGCGCGTGCCGTGTCGCCGTGGCCGATGTTGTCCACGAGCGCGACGGGCAGCCCGTGGCGGGTCAGCGGCTCGATTAGGCGGGCGTGGAAGGCGACGTACTCGGCGTTGCTGTTTTCGAAGTCCAGGTCTAGCGCTGAGGCGACCGCCGAGAGGGGATCGATGGCGATCCAGTGGTAGCGCGCCGCGATCCCTGCGGCCCATTCGTCCGGGTGCGCGTTCGCGTGGACGATCGTCGATGCGAGGTCGAGATAGCGAACCCGGGCGAGCAGCGCGCGGAGCTCGTCGTCTACGCGGTCGCCGCGACACTCCGCGATCTCGGCGGCGCGGGCGTGGAACTCGTCCTCGACGATCTCGCAGCCGAGATACGCGCCGCGCAGGCCCGCGAGCGCGGAGTCATACAGGCACGCCTGCAGGAGCATGGAGCGCCCGCCGCCGGTCGGCCCGACGATCAGGCCGCACGCGCCGGGGTAAGTCATCGGCAGCCCCTCCAGGGGCTCCATCGGCTCCGCTGGCGTCGCGCTGGGGTCCATCGGCTCGCCGTCGAGCCACTGGTCAGCGGCCGGCGTCGCGCCGTTCGCGCTCGCGCCCACGTTGTGCGCCTGGTGGTCGTCGTGCGGGCCGTCGCCGTTCGAGCTGAAGACGTCCGCGCTGAGGTCCGCGACGCCAAAGCACTCCTCGGCGCGCAGGCGGTCGGCCTCGTCGCAGTCGGCCGTCTCGCGGAGGTTCATGCGGCCCTCCTGCGTTCGGCGGGCTCGCGCACGAACGCCTGCGCGCCGACGCGCTCAGCCTGCGTGTGGCGCCAGCTCGTGCGGATCAACGGCCTCCACGCGGGCATGTCGAGCTGGACGTGCGCCGCTCTGAGCGCGAACAGCCGGGCCGCGCGCTCATCGGGCGCCGGCAGCGTGCAGACGCTCCGCGGCACGATCCAGCGGGCGCAGGCGTGCCGCTGGATCTGCACGCGCCAGCAGGTCAACGGCATCCGGGCGCGTGCGCGTGCCGGCGCGGCGCTCACGATGCACGCTCCAGCCGGTCAAGGTCAAGCCGCGCGAATCGGAGCGTGGCCGATCCGCGCGGAACGTCTAGTGTTGGGCGCTCGGCGCCTGCCCCTTCTCCGGGGCCGGGTTCGCCGCTGCTGCTGTCGCGCGAGGGGTGCCGGCGCGAACCATCGCGGCGGCGTCGTGCGCGTGGCCGGGCGCAGCGTGTGCGCGCAGGCGCGACAGACGCACATCTACCCGTTGCCCTGTGGCTGTCGCGCCCCCACGCCTGGCGCCGAAGCTCGACGCGGGAGACGCGGCGCGTCGTGAAGTGCTCGTGGCCGAAGGCGTCCAGCTCGGCGCCGCGCCCACGTTCGTGGCGCCGTCCGGCCGCTACGCGCGCCATGTGCTCGGGCCTGCGCCACTCGGCCGCACGTTCGGCGGCGAGCACCTGCTGACGCGGTGTCTCCTGCTCGGCGAATCCGGCGTCGTCAAGGTCGGCCGCGGCGCGCGCGTCGTTGGCTGAGCGCTGCGCGTCTGCTTGCCCGCGGATCGAGGCGAGCTGCACGGTGCGCCGGGCGCGGTCGCGCTCTAGCAGCTCGTCGCGCTGCCGTTCGTGCGCGAGCCTCGCGGCGTCGTCTACGTCACGAGCTCGGCACATAGGATTAGCGGCCACTGTCATCTCGCCCCGCACGGTAGCGCCCCCTCCCGACAGACCCGTAGAACGCTTTGAGCCCGCCCCCGGAAAACGGGTGACGGGCTCTCGGCTGAGATGAATCAGATGGCGGCCTCTATGGGTGCCAGTAGACAGGCTAGAGCACGTTGCGGCGGGCGTTGCAGGGTCGCCCGCGTCAACGTCTCTACGCTACGCGATCCGCCCCCACGCTTCGATGATCTGCGTCATCGTGGGCAGCTCGTCGCAGTGCTCCGCACCGCCGCCTCCCGGTCCTCGTCGGACACCCTCCCTGGCAGCATCGCCGCGAAGGCGCGTGCAGCCTCCACAAGCTGCTCTGTGGTTGCTGGCGGCTCGGCCACGCGCACGACGCTACCAGTCAGTTCGCGGCGGTGAACCTGCGACTTTCAGTCAGCCTTTCAGTCAGTGCCCTGAAAACACAAAACGCCCCGTAAACACGGGGCGCAATGAGTACCGCTACCGGGATTCGAACCCGGGTTTCCGCCATGAGAGGGCGGCGTCCTAGTCCCCTGGACGATAGCGGCGCGAAATCGCTCGGCACGAGGCTAGCAAAGCGCGCACTCGACCCGTCGCGCAGGGCGAGCGCCGCCCGCGTTCACCGGGCCGAAGAACCGCCTGCGAGCGTACTCCCGGCCCCTGCGTCGCGTCTGCGATATCTTCGCATCGCGCACGCGGATGTGGCGGAATTGGTAGACGCGCACGGTTCAGGTCCGTGTCCGGGCAACCGGGTGGAGGTTCGAGTCCTCTCATCCGCACTGCGAGCGCAGCAGCAACCAGCGACCGCCGGCATCGATTGCCGGCGGCCGCTGGTCAGCCGCTTGTCGAAGCTATGCCCGGCTCAGCGTCCGCTGTCGCGGCGCTGGCGGCGCTGCACGAGGACGATCGAGAAGCCCGCGAGCATCAGCAGCAGGCCGAAGCCGAGGTCCCAGCGCAGGTCGAAGCCCGTGAACGGCAGCGTGCTCGCTTTTTCGCTGGTGGTCGGGGTGGTGCTCGTTTTCGTAGGAGCCGTTTCGCTGGCGGGTGTCGTCGAGGACGGTTTTTCCGCTTCTTTCGACGGTGCCACGCCTTTGCTCGGCGTCGTGGTCGTGGTCGTCGGGGCCGGCGTGGTGGTGCCGTAGCCCGACGTGGGCGTCGTCGAGGTGGACGTCGTGCCGTAGCCCGACGTCGGTTCCGCGGCGACCGCGGCGCCCGGTACGAGCGCCAGCGCCAGCAGCGCAACCAGGGGCAGGATCGACAGCCTGCGCAAGATGCGGGACGATCCTTTCCTCATCGGCGCTGCGCCTGCTGTCCGTGGCCTGCTCGAGGCCATGACATCGGTCCGAGTCATGCCAACCTCCCATTGATGGTGTGGTGAACGCTGCGGCCCCGCTTCAGGGCCCGTATAGGTGCTTGTCCCGTCGTTTCGCTGTGGCAAGGCATCTCTTTGGTTCGCCGTTTGCAGGCAGTCGCCTGCCTCTTTACAGTCAAGGTCTATCAGCTATCGCGGTCGCCGCAACGCCCGGCGGACGCTCTTCAGCGCCCGCGTCCGCTCTTTCCGCCCTTGCGATCGGCTGTTTTTCGGCCCCGCCACCCCCGTTTGCGGCCTCCCCGAGCGCGAAAACTGGCTCACGAGACGCGTACGCGGCCCTCCAGCGTCCCCTCCGCCAGATGTCCACGCAGGACCTTCTTGTCGAACTTGCCGACGCTCGTCTTGGGGATCTCGGCGACGAACGCGAACTCGTCCGGGAGCCACCATTTGGCGACCTTGCCGCTCAGGTGCGCGACCAGCTCGGCCGCGCCCACGTCGGCCCCGTCGCGCAGCACGACGCAACACAGCGGACGCTCGGCCCAGCGCTCGTCGGGCTTGGCGATGACGGCCGCCTCGACGACGTCCGGGTGCGACATCAGCTCGTTCTCCAGCTCGACCGAGGAGATCCACTCGCCGCCGGACTTGATCACGTCCTTGGAGCGGTCGGTGATCTGCACCGTCGCGCCCTCGTCGACGGAGGCGATGTCGCCCGTGCGTAGCCAGCCGGTGGCGAACTTCTCGTCTTCGGAGCTGTCGGCGAAGTAGCGCGAGGCGATCCACGGCCCGCGCACTTCGATCTCGCCCGTCGACGCCCCATCCCAGGGGACCTCGCCGCCGTCGTCGTCGGCGAGGCGCAGCTCCACCCACGGCAGCGGCCGCCCCTGCATCGCGCGCTCATCCCAGTAGGCGTCGTCGTGCTGGCGCTCGCGCGGGCGCGAGTACGTCGCCACGGGGCTCGTCTCGGTCATCCCCCATGCCTGGAAGATGCGCACGTCGTGGCGCTCCTCGAAGTCCTTCATCAGCTGTCGCGGCACGGCCGAGCCACCGCACGCGGCGTTGGTGAGCGAGGAGAGGTCGACCTCGGGGTGCTCGTCGGCGTAGCGCAGCAGCGCCAGGAAGATCGTCGGCACGCAGCCGACCATCGTCGCGCGCTCGCTCGCGATCAGGCCGGCGAGCGGCTCCGGCGCCAGGAAGCGGTCGGGCAGGATCAGGTCGGCGCCCGCCAGCGCCGCCCCGTAGGGCAGCCCCCAAGCGTTGACGTGGAACATCGGCACGACGGCGAGGATGCGATCGGCGCGCGAGAGGCCGGTGCCGTCCCTGGCGAGCGTCACCGTCGAGTGCAGGCTGATCGAGCGGTGCGAGTACAGCACGCCCTTCGGGTTGCCGGTGGTGCCGCTCGTGTAGCAGAGGGCCGCCGCCTGGCGCTCGTCCAGCTCCGGGTACTCGAACGGCTGATCGGCGTCGACCGCGTCGAGCAGGTCCTCGTAGCGCACGGCGTTCGGCAGCTGCGCGAGCGTCGCGTCCTGCACCTCGGCCCCGCCCATGATCACGTAGCGGGTGACGGTCTTGAACGTGGACGCCAGCTTCGCGAGCGCCGGCACGAGCGACTCGTCGACGAAGATCACGCGGTCCTCGGCGTGGTTGACGATGTAGGTGATCTGCTCCTCGAACAGGCGGATGTTCAGCGTGTGCAGCACCGCGCCGATGCACGGAACGGCGAAGTACAGCTCGAAGTGGCGCTGGTTGTTCCACGCGAACGTGGCCACGCGATCGCCCTGCTCGATGCCGAGCGCGCGCAGCGCTCGCGCGAGCCGGTCGACCCGCTCGGAGACTTCCGCGTGGGTGGCCTGGTAGACCGACGATTCATCGGGGGCGAGCGTCACGACCTTCGCGCCGTGGTTGTACGTGGCCAGCCTGCGGCGGATGTGGTTGAGGGTCAGCGGGAAGTCGTTCTGCATCAGACCCTCGAGCATCTGCGTCATCCCCTCCTCACCTCCTCCCGTGGTGCCCGCGGCGTCTTCGGCGCCCGCGGCGTGCGTGGCGTCTTCGCCGCCTTCGACGCCCTCTCTCCGAGCGCATCGTAGATGCCGCGCGTGCGCTGCGCGATGTCGTCCCAGTCGAAGCGCAGCACGTGCTCGGAGGCTTCCGCCACGAGCCGGTCGCGCAGCGCGTCGTCGACGAGCAGCCGTTCGATCATCACGCCCAGGTGCGTGGCGTCGCCGCCGTTGAAGCGCAACCCCACGCGCTCGCCGACGGGCACCACCTCGCGCAGCCCGCCTGTGTCGGCGACGATGCACGGGCAGCCGGAGGCCATCGCCTCCAGCGCGACCAGGCCGAACGGCTCGTAGATCGACGGCACCACGCACAGGTCGGCGATGCGGTAGAGCGAGTGCAGCACGTCGTCGCCGATCCAGCCGAGGAACGTGCCGTGCTCGGACAGGCCCAGGCTGGCCGCCTGCGCCTTCAGCTCCGCCTCGTGGGTGCCGCTGCCGGCGACCAGGAAGCGCACGTCGCCGACCCGCTCGATCACGCCCGGCAGCGCGTCGAGCGCCAGCTGGAAGCCCTTCTCGTAGACCAGCCGTCCGACGAGCAGCACGAGCTTCTCGTGCGGCGCCGCGAACTCGCGCCGCAGCGCCCGCAGGTCGCCCGTCGGGCGCAGTTCGCTCGGGTCCACGCCGTTGGGGATCACCACCACGCGGCCCTCGTCGATGTCGAAGATGTCGGCGACGTGACCGCGCATGTAGTAGGAGCAGACGATCACCGCGTCCGCGCGGCGGGCCATCCAGCGCTCGACCGAGTGGATGTGCGACTGCGGCGGCTTGTCCACCCAGCCCTGGTGGCGGCCGTGCTCGGTGGCGTGGATGGTCGTCACGTACGGCACGCCCAGCTTGTCGGCGAGCTCCGCGGCGGCCTTGCCGACGAGCCAGTCGTGGCCGTGCACGAGGTCGTATGAGTGCTCCCGCGCGAGCGCTTCGCCCGCCGCGAGCATGTCGCGGTTCATCTGCTCGACCCACGCGACGAAGCGGTCGAGGTCGCGCGGCCAGCCCGGCTCGCGCACGCGGTGGACGTTCACGCCGCCCCGATCCTCCGGGCAGCCGGGGTCGAGCTGCGCTTCGCCGCCGACGCCGCGGGTGAGGACGTCGACGTGCACGCCCTGGCGCACGAGCGCCTCCGCGAGCTTGCGCACGTGGCGCGCCAGCCCGCCCTCGATCACAGGCGGATACTCCCAGGAGAGGATGAGCACGCGGCCGCTCATGCCAGAGACCCTATCTGCCCGTGCCGGAACGGCCACGCTCGACGCTGTCATCCCCCGCGATGCCGGGCATCACCGTCGCCCGGCGGCGCCATCCGCGCCCGGCGGCGCATCGCCGCGATCCGCCGGCGCGAGGTCCAGCTCCAGCTGGCGCGGGGACGGGCGCAGCGGCTCGCTCGTCGGCAGCGGCCTGCCGCGCTTGGCCCAATGGCCGATCACCTCGCGGCTGCGGCAGGTGTAGTAGTTGACGCGGCGGTCGGTCGGCTGGATCGCCAGGCCGCCGGGCGCCGTGCCGGTGACCAGCGCGTGGAAGCGCCGGCCGCGGTGATCGACCTCGACGATGTCGCCGCTGTGGATGCCCTCGAGGCGCATGCGAGCGCGAACTCCAGCAGGAACGCCGCCGTCGCGTAGGCTTGGGCGCCGTGCGCTGGCTCGTGGACGGGATGAACGTGATCGGCACGCGCCCGGATGCGTGGTGGAGGGACCGGCACGCGGCGATGGTCAGGCTGGTGGACATGCTCGAGCGCTGGGCCGCGAGCAGCGGCGCGGACGTGACGGTCGTCTTCGAGCAGCCCCCGAAGCCGCCGATCCGCTCGACGGTGATCGCGGTCGCGTTCGCGCCGCGGCCGCGGCGCGACTCCGCCGACGATGAGATCGTGCGCCTGCTGCGCGTCGACACCGAGCCGGGCGCGGTCCGCGTGGTCACCTCCGACATGTGGCTGTCAGACCGCGTGCACGCGGCGGGCGCGAGCGTCGAGCCGGCGGCGCCGTTTCGCGCGATGATCGAAGACGAGTGATCGTGCCCACCACCCGCTACACGCGCAGCGACGGCACGAGCATCGCCTACCAGGTCGTCGGGGACGGCCCGCTGGACATGCTGTTCGTGACCGGCTGGCTGACGCAGCTGGAGCAGCTGTGGGAGGCGCCCGCCAACCGCCGCTTCCTGGAGCGGCTGGCGACGTTCGGGCGACTGATCATGTTCGACGGCCGCGGCACGGGGCTGTCCGAGCGCGTGCTCGAGAGCTACAGCATCGAGCAGGAGACGCGGGACGCGCTCGCGGTGCTGGACGCGGCCGGCAGCGAACGCGCGGCGCTGTTCACGTACGCGCAGGGAGGGCTCGTCGGAGCGCGGCTGGCGGCCGACCACCCCGACCGCATCGGCGCGATGATCATGTACGCGTCGATCGCGCGCACGTCGTGGGCCCCCGACTACGACTGGGCGATGACGGTCGAGGATCGCGAAGCGCTGAGCGAGCGCAACATCGCCACGTGGGGCGAGGGCAACAGCGACGCGATGGCGGCGTGGGCGCCGTCGATGGCGCAGGATCCGGCGCTGGTGGCGTGGTTCGCGCGCATGCAGCGCCTGGCGGCGAGCCCGGGCGAGGCGCGGATCATCTCCAAGGCGATGGTCGACCTGGACGTGCGCGAGGTGCTGCCGCGCATCCGCGTGCCGACGCTGATCATGCACCGGCCGAACGAGCTCGTGTGGGACGTGCGCCACTCGCGCTACCTGGCGGAGCAGATCGAGGGCTCGCGCTACGTCGAGCTGGAGGGGGTCGACTCGTTCCCGTTCGTCGGCGACAGCGACGCGATCGTCGAGGAGGTCGAGGAGTTCCTCACGGGCGTGCGTTCAGGGGGAGAATTCCAGCGGGCGCTGTTGACGGTGCTGTTCACCGACATCGTCGACGCGACCGCGCGCGCGGCGAGCCTCGGCGACAATCGCTGGCGCGACCTGCTGGCCCACCACTACGAGCAGGTGCGCGCGCAGCTCGCGCGCTTCGGCGGGCGCGAGGTGAAGACCGTCGGCGACGGGTTCCTGGCGACGTTCGACGGCCCGCCCTCGCGCGCGCTGCGCTGCGCGCTTGCGATCAGCGGCGGCGCGCGCGAGTTGGGCGTGGAGGTGCGCATCGGCATGCACACGGGCGAGTGCGAGCTGATCGGCCACGACGTCGGCGGCATGGCCGTGCACATCGCCTCGCGCGTCAGTGGCCTGGCGGCGCCCGGCGAAGTGCTCGTGTCGGGCACGGTCTTCGGCACGGTCGTCGGCGGCCCGTTCTCGTTCGAGGACCGCGGTTTTCACGAGCTCAAGGGAGTCCCCGGGCGCTGGCCGCTGTTCGCGCTCGGCAGGTAGGCGCGCCCGCGCCTCCTACTAAATAAAAGGCTTTCGACGCCGTCTCTAACGGAACGCCTGGATGCCGGTGAGCGCGCCGCCGACGACGAGCGCGTGGACGTCGGCGGTGCCCTCGTAGGTGACGATCGACTCGAGGTTGTTCATGTGGCGGATGACGGGATACTCGAGCGTGATGCCGTTCGCGCCGAGCATCTGGCGGGCGGTGCGCGCGACGTCGAGCGCGGCGTTGACGTTGCCGAGCTTGCCCATGGAGACGTGCTCGGGCAGCAGGCGGTGCTCGTCCTTCATGCGCCCGAGGTGCAGCGCGAGCAGCGTCGCGCGGTTGACCTCGAGCGCCATGTGCGCGAGCTTGTGCTGCTGGATCTGCGTGGCGGCGATCGGCCGGCCGAAGGCGATGCGCTCCTTGCTGTAGTCGAGCGCCGATTCGAAGCACGCGCGCGCTGCGCCGGCGGCGCCCCAGACGATGCCGTAGCGCGCCTCGTTCAGGCACGACAGCGGGCCGCGCAGCGACGTCGCCTCGGGCAGCATCGCGTCGGCGGGCAAGCGCACGTCGTCGAGCAGCAGCTCGGAGGTGACGGACGCGCGCAGCGACAGCTTGCGGTGGATGTCCTGCGTGGTGAAGCCGGGCGTGCCGGCGGGAACGAGGAAGCCGCGGGTGCCCTCGTCGGTTGCCGCCCACACGACGGCGACGTCGGCCACCGAGCCGTTGGTGATCCACATCTTCTGCCCGTGCACGATCCAGTCGCTGCCGTCGCGGCGCGCGCGCGTGCGCATCGAGCCGGGGTCCGAGCCGGCGTCGGGCTCGGTCAGGCCGAAGCAGCCGAGCGCCTCGCCGGCGGCCATGCGCGGCAGCCACTGCTGCTTCTGCTCCTCCGAGCCCCAGCGCCAGATCGCGTACATCGCCAGCGACCCCTGCACGGACACGAGCGAGCGCAGGCCGCTGTCTCCCGCCTCGAGCTCCAGGCACGTGAGGCCGTACGCGGTCGCGCTGGCGCCCGCGCAGCCGTAGCCGGTGAGGTGCATGCCGAGCACGCCGAGCTTGCCCAGCTGCGGGGCGAGCTCGCTGGTGGGAAACCTGGCCTCCTCGAACCAGTCGCCGACGTGCGACAGCACCTGGTCGCGCACGAACGCGCGCACGGTGTCGCGGATGTCGCGCTCCTCGTCAGACAGCAGACGATCGATGTCGAGGAAGTCCTTCGGGCTGATCGCCTGGGGCGCAGCTGCGGTGCTCGCCATGCGTGTCTGCTCCTTTGGTGTGTGAGGGCGCTGTGGATCCGGCTTCTAAATATATGGATGCCCGTGCTTGCGGGAATACCCGTACCCCCCAGTCATCACTTGGCGTCGGCGGAGGTCCGCTTCCACGAGCCGGCGCGGAGCTGCCGCCGTGTCGCCGAGGTGTTGCCCCGGCGTTGCCCCCGTGTTGCGACATCTTGACTTCCGTCGAGCCAGCCGGTAGAAGTCGCAGGAACGGAGTCGTTCAGAATCGTCCACACGCACGGACAGCCATTCTGGGCGAGGAGAATCGAGGGGTTCAGGAGGGATGCCATGAGGGCTCCAAGGGTCTGTGTCACATCCCAGCAGCGCCGGCGGGCTTCGTATCTGCCGTTCGCGCTCCTGGTGTCGCTGGTCGCGATCATGGTCGGCGCCGGCACGGCGGCGGCCGACGTGCCGATCCTCACCAAAGTCTCGCCCCACAAGGGGAACGTCGTCGGCAACGAAACGGTGAAGATCGTCGGAAAAGGCTTCCACGAAGTCAGCTCGGTGATGTTCGGGTCCGTGCCGGCCGTGTCCTACGAAGTGGTCAGCAAAACGGAGATCCTGGCCGTCACACCGCCCCATTCTGCCGGGAGGATCGTGGTAACGGTCACCACGCCTGGCGGGACGGCCCCGAAAGGGAACATCAAAGAAAACGGCGAATTCGGCTACCAGGACCCGACGGTCAAAGAACTGAGCCCCGCCTTCGGCCCGGCGCTCGGCGGAACGTTCGTCACCGTCACCGGAACCGGCTTCGCCGAAGGGAGCGGCGAAACCGTGTTCGTGTTCGGCAACCAGACCGCGACGACCGTCGAATGCACGTCGCTGACGAGCTGCCTGGTGATCGCGCCGCCCGCCGTCGGAAAACCGGGTAAACCGCAGAAGGACGCCGTCATCGTGCAGGTCGGCGGCAAGGCGAGCTCGCGCAAAGGCGCGCCGGAGTTCGAATACGAATAGGCGACTCGCGTCGCAGCGGTTCCGCTTCGTCAATCGGGCTCGGCCGCTGCGGCCGGGCCCGATTTGCTTGGGTGCGGAGGCGATGGGTCGCGGGCGTCGGTGAGGTCGCTGATGATCTTGAAGTCGGCGGTGTCACGGGTAAGCAGCGGCACACCGTGCACGTTCGCGGTGGCCGCCAGCACGAGATCCATCGCACGCCTACGCGGCTGACCGCCTCGGTTGCTCACTGCGGCGGCCAGACGACCCCACTCGCGGGCCACGTCGGCGCTGACGGGCAGCGCGTCGAACGTGGACTCGATCGCGCCGAGGCGCTGCGTGCGGATGGCGCGCTCGTCGTCGTCCGCCGCGACGAGCACGCCGAAGTGAAGCTCGGCGAGCGACGCGACGCTGATGGCGGCCTCGACATCGGGAGGGGGCTCCCCCGCGATGAGCACGGAGGTGTCGAGCAGCGCGCGCATGCGGCTACGCGAAGGGGTCTGCGAGTGCGGCTGGGAACCGCTCGAGGTCCGCGGCGAGTATCTGCGGCGCGGGGGTGTGCCAGACGGCGCGGAGCGCCGGACCGCTGACCCAGCGTCGCCGCTCTGTGGGGCCAAGCTGGGCGACGGGGCGACCGGCGACGGTGATCGTCATCTCCTCGCCGGCCTCGGCGCGACGCAGGACGCCGGCGACGTTGTTGCGGAGCTCCTTTTGGGGGATGGTGACCATGCAAGGAATGGTAGCAGAACTGCTACTGATTTGCCAATCAATCCACGATCGTAGGCGGCGCGGGACGTCCACTCCACTAACGTGTCGACTGTGCAAGCACCTGACCTACCGCATGTTCGTCCCCTTGCTGAGGAGATTGTCAGCGGGCTCGTTGGTCACGATCAAAGCCGTTGGCGATGGATCGTGCGCGGTCCACAGGCATCCGGGAAGTCGCGGGTGCTCGCCGATGCCGTCGAGAGGCTACGTCAGCTCGGACGCCAAGTACTGCGCATCAGCCCCCCATTGGCAGCGCGTGACACAGGGCTCGTGGCGGCGAGCCAGCTGAGCTCCTGGCTGCATGACGCCAATGCGCTCGCTGAGGAGGATCACCGCGCCGTGCACGATCCGTCGTTGACGTGGGAGACGAAGGCATCCCTTCTGCGTGATGCCTTCCAGGGCGTTCGCGGAGACGTTGTCGTGGTCATCGACGAGGCAGACGCATGGCCGACAGCACGGGGTTTGCCACAACAAGCACAGACGGCGTTCGTCGCACTTCTGCTCACGACCGTTGGATGTCGCGTGGTGATGACCTCGTCGCGCGACAGTGGACCCCAGCGTCAATGGCAGGCGCGAGCGTGCCGCCCGAACACCGATCACAGGGAGTGGCTTCGTTCGGCGGAATGGGGCACTCTCGCTCAGGCCGCGTTGGAGTTGAGCGAACGACACCATCAACTTGGCCTCAACGAGCTCTCTCCTTTGAGTATTCGACTCCTGGTCGCCTACACGCACGTCACATCTCTGATGACGTTGATAAGGTAATTTCACACGCACGCGCAGCCGGCCACGAGCTACCGACCGCGCTGTATCACTCCCTGGACGACCAGTTCGCGTCTGTCCGCCGTCTATGGGACGTGCTCTCCTTGGTACGAGGCACATTTAGTGAGGATCTGCTGCGCCACTTCGATGCACCCTCGCTTGACGATCCCGCCGGCTTCCTGCTTCGCAAAGGCCTGCTCTCTGGGGGCAGCAACGATTACGCGATGCATCACGCACTACGTAACGTGACGCAGCAGTCCCAGTCGGCGCATGATCATCTGGCTATCAGCGGTTACTATACGCAACGGTCGACGGATGCACTGGACGTATTCTACGGGACCTCCTTCGAGGCATATCACCATGCCTCGTCTGCACTAAATGTCGACGTCGTCTCGCATCTGACACCGCTATTTGCAGAACAGGTCTGGGACTTCTCCGATCGCCTCTGCGAGGCGCGCCTACATCACGACGCCCGCCGCTATCTCCAGCTTGTTGCACCCCTGCTCAATACGCTTCCGGGCAGGGCAGGCGCTTCGGCGGAGCTTCACCATCGCCTCGCATTTAGTGCGGACGGTATTTGCGATGCTCCCACTGCTGAAATGCACTATCAGCTCGCGCTAGAGGGCGAACCTCGCGCCTCGAGGATTCACGCCCACTACATTTGCTTCCTGCTCGACTTGGGGCGCATCAGGGAGTCGCGTGCAGCCTGGGATCGAGCGACCGCCGCCCTACCAGACCCAGAGGATATGGACGATGAACAGGTCTCCGATCTGTACGCCCAAGTCGCCTGGCGACTGATCCGCACACATGAGCTCAACTTCGCCGAAGATGTGCTCAGCAAGCTACCCGTAACGCGAATAGATAACCTCCCAGCGCTACGGACGGCGCACGCGCGACTACGCGCGCTGCGTCTGGCACAGAAGTACGGCCCGGTACGACCCTTCGCGCTTCTTATCGACGAATGGTGGAAGACACCACCAAGAGAGCTGCCCAAGACCGTCGCCGGGCAGCCATTGCACATGTGGTGGGCCGGTCGGATCACCGAGATCGATGACCGCGAGGTGCTTATCGAGATTGCCGAGGTGAGTATCGAGAGCGACGAAGATCCAATCCCGGGCACAGCGGAGTTGACCCTCGATGAGATCCTGGCAAGCGGCTTGCCGGATGCGAACAACTTGAGCCCGGGCGCATTCCTCGTTGCTGGATTTTACGGCGAGAACCCGGATCCGGTCCTCCGAATGGTGACCCCTCCCGATACGTTGGCAGGGCTCCCGCGGCCCGAGCTCGATCCACAGCGTTATCTAAAGCCGAATCGCCGCGCTGCGTGACACTCCCGTCACTGGCACCTTTGCAAGACACTACGCTCAGGGTTCTGGTGTTCGGCCCCGGCTACGGCGAGAGCATTGTACTCGGCTCAGCCGAGTCAGGATGGATCGTGATCGACTCGCTAGCCACCGATGATGACCGTGGACTCACGGTCAACCCCGCGTTGCGAGTGTTGGAAGATGCCGGCGAGCAGTGGTCAATGCTGATGCTCACGCATCCGCATGAGGACCATGCGGCTGGGATGGCGGAACTCGCCAATCAGACGCCTCCTGGCATTGTGGCGTGCGTGCAGCGATTCACGCCAGTGCCTACAGACTGGGATCTGGACCCCGAGACTGGCGAGGATCCCGCCGCGACGGCCATTTTCGGCCAGAAGGAGCAGGCACTGAAGGTCTTGAAATACATGTGGGACGAAGTGCTCGACGAGCAGCACCGCTGGGATCCGCGCGCGGGTGACGAAGCGCGGCGTCTGGGCGACATCGAGCTTCGCTGCCTATGGCCAACACGAGAGGCGGTGGCCAGCTTTGAAGACGGCGACGATCCGAATACCTTGTCGATCGTACTGGTGGCGACTTGGAATAAGCACCGGCTGCTCCTTGGAGCCGATCTGCTGAGTCCCCAATGGGCCCAGATAGCCCAAACACTCCCTGCCGAACTTCCTGACCACCATCTCATGAAGATTCCCCATCACGGTTCGAAGGGAGCAGTAGTCGATGCCATGTCTGGCTGCTCAGGCGAGCGCATCTGGGTTCTCACCCCCTGGGATCACGGCAAGGGACTCCCCCGCTTCGAGACACGGCAAGGCGTCGAGCTACTACACGCCCAGCATCCGAAGCTGCATCTCACATCTCTACCTTTCCGCTGGCCATGTCCTGCGCAAGCACCATTCGAGATTACGCGCTCCGATGCTCTAGATCTCCGAGAGGAAGCGCGATCACCACGTGCGCGTGCGATCGCCTCAGCCCTTCCCCGTCCCGTGCACGATGGCTGGATCGAATACGTCTTCAACGCCGAAGGCGTCGTGTCAGTGTACGGCGATGCTGCCGGCATTATCGTCGCTGGCTAGGTTGTGCGGTCATGCCGCTTTCGATCGGACATCACCGATCGGGCTAAGCGCGCGGGCTCAGGTCACCGAGCAGCTCACCACGGCAGCCCAAATTCCGGTCCACTCGGACCAGTATCGCTCCTGCACCAACGGCCGAAATAATCGGGGCGGCGGGATTTGAACCCACGACCCCCTGCTCCCAAAGCAGGTGCGCTACCAAGCTGCGCCACGCCCCGTGCATCTAAGAGTAGAGGTCTCGACGGCAGCCGCGCCGACCCGCTCGCTGCTACCCTCCGCCCCCCGATGGCCGACGTCCAGCCCCTGCGCGCCCTCCACTACGACCCCGCCGTCGTCGGCCCCCTCGCCGACGTCGTCGCGCCACCCTACGACGTGATCGACGCCAGCCAGCGCGCGGCGCTGATCGCGCGCTCCCCCTTCAACGTCGTCGCGATCGACCTGCCCGAGGGCGAGCCCGACAGGTACGAGGCCGCGCGCGAGCTGTTCGAGAGCTGGCAGCTGGAGGGGGCGCTCGTGCGCGACGGTGAGCCCGCGGTGTGGGCGCACACGCAGGACTACACCGGCCCCGACGGCCAGCGGCGCACCCGCCGCGGCTTCTTCTGCCGCGTGCGCATCGAGGACTACGGCCCCGGGCGCGTGCGCCCGCACGAGCGCACCCACCCCGGCCCCAAGGAGGACCGGCTGCGCCTGACGCGCGCCACGCGCGCGAACATCTCCCCCATCTTCTCGCTGTACTCCGACCCCGCCGGAGCGGCCTGGCAGGCGCTCTCCCCGGTCACCGAGCAGCCGCCGTGGGCGGACATCACCGACGCCGACGGCACCGTCCACCGCCTGTGGCGCGTGTCCGACCCGGGCGCGATCGCCGCCGCGCAGGCGGCCGCGCGCGACGCCGAGCTGCTGATCGCCGACGGCCACCACCGCTACGAGACGATGCAGGCCTACGCCGAGGAGATCGGCGGCGAGGGCGAGCACCGCTACATCCTCATGTGCCTCGTCGCGCTCGAGGACCCCGGGCTGACCGTGTTCCCCACCCACCGCCTGATCGGCGGCCTGGACGAGCAGCGCTGGCGGGCGCTCGACGAGGCGCTGCAGCGCGACTTCGACATCGTCGAGGTGCCCGTCGAGGAGATCACGCCGCCCCCCGGCGAGGGCACGCTCGAGCTGGGCTTCTTCGACGGGCGCAGCGGGCGCGCGCTGCGCCTCACGCTCAAGGACCAGGCGATCGCCGACGCCGCGCTGCCCGACCGCTCCGACGCCTACCGCCACCTCGACACGGGCGTGCTGGAGACATTGCTGCTAAAGAACGCGCTCGGCTACAGCGACGACGACATCGCTCATTTCAACGGCCTCTTCTACGCGCGCGACACCGCCGAGGCGCTCGCGATGGTGCGCTCGGGCGACTACGACGCCGCGTTCCTGATGCGCCCGACGCCCATCGGGCAGGTGCGCGACGTCGCCGCCGCCGGCGAGAACATGCCGCCCAAGTCGACCTACTTCTTCCCGAAGCTGCTCACCGGGCTACTGTTCAACCCGCTCGCCTAGCCCGAGTTGGCATCGACCGACCGGGCACTATGATGAATGCGAGAGAACGCAGCCGATCGAGGGGATCGACAACCACATGACTCAGACGCAAGGGCTCACAAGGATCAAGGCCTCGGCGCGCCGGGATGGCAACGTCCTGAGGCACACGGTGCAGGTGCGCGACCATCAGTTCACGGTCGACGAGCCGCTGGATGTCGGCGGCGACGACACCGCTCCCGATCCGCAGGAGCTGCTCGCGGCGAGCCTCGCCTCGTGTACGGCGATCACGATGGAGATGTACGCGGCGCGCAAGGGCTGGGACATCGGTCACGTCGAGGTCGACGTCGAGTACAGCCCCGCCGAGCGCGGCTGTCCCACCAAGTTCCAGCTCGTGATGAGGCTGGCGGACGACGTCCCCGAGGACCAGGTCGAGCGCCTGCGTGTGATCGCCGCCAAGTGCCCCGTCCACCGGGCGCTGGATGGCGAGGTCATGTTCCAGGAGCGCATTGAGCGCGTTCACCTGGCCGCCTGACCCCTCCGCCGACGCCAGCTTCGATCGCCCCGGGGGCAGCGAGCAGGTCCCGGCGGCCGTGCTCGTGCCGCTGTTCATCGCCGGCGAGGAGCGCGAGCCACACGTCGTCCTCACCCGCCGGCGCGCCGACCTGCGCCGCCACGCCGGCGAGATCTCGTTCCCTGGCGGTCGCCGCGACGCCGAGGACGCCGACCTGACGGACACGGCGCTGCGCGAGGCCGAAGAGGAGATCGGCCTGATGCGCTCCCAGGTCACCCTGCTCGACGAGCTGCCGCCGACCTCCACGTTCGCGACCCGCTACACCATCCATCCCTTCGTCGGCCAGATCCCCGCTGGCGTCGCATGGCGACCGTCGGCGAAGGAGGTCGACGCGGTGCTGGAGCTTCCGCTCGGCGAAGTGCGCGCCGGCGCGCGCCGGGTGCCGATCGAACGCCGCGGCATCACCTTCCACACCGACGCCTACGTAGTCGACGAGAACGTCATCTGGGGCGCCACCGCGCGCATCCTCGCCGACCTCTTCGAGCGGCTCAGGCCGCCCGATGCCCAGGGCCGCCTGGCTCTGACCACCTCGGCCTGAGCCAGGCTGCCCGCACGGGCGCCAACTGCCGCTAGCTCGGCTGCGGCACCAGCCGGATGTACGGCCGCGGCTCCTCCCACCCGTCCGGGTAGGTCTCTTTGGCCTCGTCGTTTGAGACCGAGCCGGCGATGATCACCTTGTCGCCCTGCTGCCAGTTGACCGGCGTGGCGACCTTGTGCTTGGCGGTCAGCTGCAGCGAGTCGATCACGCGCAGGACCTCGTCGAAGTTGCGCCCGGTCGTCATCGGGTAGATGAGGATCAGCTTGACCTTCTTGTCGGGGCCGATCACGAACACGTTGCGCACCGTCTGGTTGTCGGCGGGCGTGCGCGTGAGCGGGTCGCCCGACGTGCTCGCGGGCAGCATGCCGTAGAGCTTCGACACGTTGAAGTCGCTGTCGCTGATGATCGGGTAGTTGGGGGCAACGCCCTGCGTGTCCTCGATGTCCTTGGCCCACGCCTCGTGGTTGTCGAGCGCGTCGACCGACAGGCCGATGATCTTCACGTTGCGGCGGTCGAACTCCGGCTTGGCTTTCGCCATGTAGCCGAGCTCTGTCGTGCATACGGGCGTGAAGTCCTTGGGGTGCGAGAACAGCACCGCCCACGAGTCGCCGATCCAGTCGTGGAATTTGATCCGGCCCTCGGTCGTGTCGGCCTCGAAGTCGGGGGCCACGTCGCCTAGTTGCAGCGCCATTTGGTGTTACTCCTCTGTAGACATGTAGCCGTCGCGCGCTTGGAAGCGGAATCCAGGTCATCGCGCAGGAAGAAATCCTGATCGGCTTTATGGGGATTACATCCAGAATAGCGCTCGGGCGCTCAGGCTTCGGGCGTCCAGCCGGAAAGGCCGGACCAGGCGTCCTCGAGCGCGCCGTCCGACGCGCTCGAGGAGCGCAGGCGCCGAGGCCATAGGCCTCCGGCGATCATCGCCACCGAGCCGAGCAACGCGAGCCACGCGCCCTCGCGCAACGTGAGCGACAGCATTTCGTTTTCCGCCGGGCGCACGCCCATCCGATACAGCACGCAGACGGCCGCGATC
Source organism: uncultured Solirubrobacteraceae bacterium (assembly GCA_963735705.1). Lineage (GTDB taxonomy): Bacteria > Actinomycetota > Thermoleophilia > Solirubrobacterales > Solirubrobacteraceae > Palsa-744. The sequence continues at coordinate 635,165 of CAVTLZ010000013.1, read as the reverse complement.
GCGCCCAGCAGCGCCAGCCACTGGCCGGTGCCGTCGGCTTCGGGCGAGCTCTCGCGGACCAACGGCAACAGCGCGATCAGAACCCCGAGACCGCCGGCGATCAGCAGCGCGACGCTGATCGTGCTGAAGATCTGATGCGCGCTCACGCTCCCGAGCTGATGCCCGGCGAGCGCGCCCACGCGCGCGTGCAGCGCGCCGAGCTCACCCTGCAGCGCCGCGTTGCCGAACCTCTGCACCTGTTCGCTCTGCAGCTGCTGCATGAACGCGACCCCTCGCGCCGTCAGGCCGACCCCGTAGAAGGGCACGAACACGGACACGACCAGCACGATCGCGCCGAGCGCCGACACCAGCCAGCCGATGGGGGATCGATCACGGGCCATGGTGTGGATACCTCATCGGTTCGCGCCCGCGCCGGCTTTACCGCCGCCGATCAGCCCGGCAGGCCCGACCACGCGCCCGGCGACCGCGTGCCCGACGGCGCTAGGAAGCCGATGCTGCGCGGCCAGATGCCGCCGAGCGAGATCATCAGCGAACCGAGCAGCGCGAGCCACGCGCCCTCCCGCAGCGAGGGCTCAACGGCTCCGACCACCGAGGACGGCGGGGCGAGCATCCGGAAGAGCACGAGCGCGGCGGCGACCGCGCCCAGCAGGACCACCGAGCCTCCGGCGCCGCCGGGCAGCGGCCGGCCGGTGGGCGCGAGCGGCGCGAGCGCGTCGAGGATCGCGAGCACGGCGAGCACCAGCAGGACGATGTTGACGTCGCGCAGCGCGCGATGCCCGGTCATGGTCGCAACCTGATGCCCCGCGACGGCGCCGACGCCGGCGTGCTGCAGCGTGAACGCCACTTCGTACCACGGCAGGAACACCGACACGATCAGCACGATCGCGCCAAGCGCGGACACCAGCAGCCCATATCGAGAGCGATCGCATGCCATCTTGCTTGCAGCATCGGTCACAAGCGCCGTGGGCTTGACCACGGTGAACGATCATGCGCGGGACGACGGCGCCAGGCTGCGGGCTGCGGGACGACGGCGTCAGGCGCGGGACAGCAGCGACGCGACGGCCGCCAGCGCCTCGGCGAGCCATGCGTCGCCGTCGTGCGGATCGGCCGTCAGGAACGCCGTGGGGATCGAGTTGCGCTCGGCCAGCGCGCGCACGATCTCCTCGCCACCCGCCGGCAGCGCCGACGCCGACGCCGCGGGCGCCCCCGCCCCCGTGCTCGCGCCGCCCGCCTCGTACACGACGCCGCGCACGGTCGTGTCGATCGCCTGCGTCATGAAGAACTCCAGGCGCGAGCCGTGCAACGCGCTCAGCTCCTCCTCCGAGCCCGTGGCCGTCGCGAGCATCCAGCAGAGGATCGTCACATTCTCGAGCGCCCCGCGCAGCGTCGCCAGGCGGTCGGGCGTGCCCACCCAGCACTCCGCGCCCACCGCCTCGATCGCCGCCCGCCCCCGCTCGCTGCGCGTGGTGATGCGCACCGCATGGCCCTCGCCGGCCAGCGCCTCGGCCAGCCGCCTGCCCCGGCAGCCCCCCGCGACGATCAGCACCCGAGCCACGGCGAGCCATCTTACGCGGGCTCGACTACCATCCTCAGCCCGCCATGACCGAGCCCTCACCGACAGACGCCGATGTGGTGACGATGGACAAGATCGTCGCGCTGTGCAAGCGCCGCGGCTTCATCTTCCCCTCCTCCGAGATCTACGGCGGCGTCGGCTCGACGTACGACTACGGCCACTACGGCGTGCTGCTGAAGACGAACGTCAAGAACGAGTGGTGGCGCGCGATGCTGCAGGAGCGCGACGACATCGTCGCGATCGACTCGGCGATCCTGCAGCACCCGCGGGTGTGGGAGGCCTCGGGGCACCTGGCGGGCTTCACCGATCCGCTGGTGGACTGCAAGACGTGCGGCCAGCGCTTCCGCGCCGACCACCTGGCGGAGCTTCAGTGCGGGCGCAAACCGTCCAAGCACCCCGGCGAAACCGACGAGTGCGACCTGACCGAGGCGCGCGACTTCAACCTGATGTTCGAGACGACGATCGGACCCGTGAAGGAGTCTGGGTCAACCGCGTACCTGCGCCCGGAGACGGCCCAGGGCATCTTCATAAATTTCAAGAACGTGCTGCAGTTCTCGCGCAAGAAACCGCCGTTCGGGATCGCGCAGGTCGGGAAGTCCTTCCGTAACGAGATCACACCGGGCAACTTCATCTTCCGCACGCGCGAGTTCGAGCAGATGGAGATGGAGTTCTTCGTGCCGCCCAAAGAAGCGCAGCAGTGGTTCGAGCACTGGCTCGGCGAGCGCGAGCGCTGGTATGAGGAGCTGGGCATCCGCCCCGACCATCTGCGCCTGCGCGCGCACGACGAGGGCGAGCTCTCGCACTACTCCTCGGGCACCAGCGACGTCGAATACCTGTTCCCGATCGGCTGGTCGGAGCTCGAGGGGATCGCCAACCGCGGCGACTTCGACCTGACCCAGCACGCGAAGTTCTCTGGCGAGAAGCTCGAGTACTTCGACCAGCAGACGGGCGAGCGCTACGTGCCGAACGTGATCGAGCCTGCAGCCGGCGCGGACCGCGCGACGCTCGCGTTCCTCGTGGACGCGTACGACGAGGAAGTGGTCGAGCGCGAGGGCGCGGGCGCGGGCGAGGTTCGCACCGTCCTGCGCCTGCACCCGCGCCTGGCGCCCGTCAAGGCCGCGGTGCTGCCGCTCGTCGGCAAGGACGGCCAGCCGGAGCTCGCGCGCGAGGTGCACGACGCGCTGCGCGGGCGCGTGCAGAGCGAGTACGACGACGGCGGCGCGATCGGCAAGCGCTACCGCCGCCAGGACGAGATCGGTACGCCGCTGTGCCTTACGATCGACCACCAGAGCCTCGAGGACCGCACGCTGACGCTGCGCGACCGCGACTCGCTGACGCAGGAGCGGCTGCCGATCGACGGCATCGCCGAGGAGATCGAGCGGCGCATCCTGACGCCGTGGAGCACGCCGAAGCTGACTACCGAATAGGAGAGGGATGGACTTCGACCTGACCGACGAGCAGCGCCTGATCAAGGACACCGCGCGCGAATTCGCCGACAAAGAGATCGTCGTGCAGTCGCGCGAAAACGCGCGCAACCACCACTTCGACCTGGAGATGGTCAAGAAGATCGCCGACCAAGGCTACCTAGGCGCGGTCGTCCCCGCGGAGTACGGCGGCGCGGGTCTCGACTACCTCAGCTACGGCCTCGTCGTCGAGGAGATCGGGCGCGCGGACTCCTCGATCCGGACCGTCATCTCGGTGCAGACATCGCTGGTGTGCTCGGGCATCCTCAAGTTCGGCACCGAGGAGCAGAAGCAGCACTACCTGCCGAAGCTGTGCTCCGGCGAGTGGCTCGGCTGCTTCGGCCTGACCGAGCCGGACACGGGCTCGGACGCGGCCAACCAAAAGACGCGCGCGAAGAAGACGGACTCGGGCTGGGTGATCAACGGCGCGAAGATGTGGATCTCGATGGCCAGCCACGCGAAGGTGGCGCTGATCTTCGCTCAGACCGACCCGGCGCTCGGCTACAAGGGGATCGCGTGCTTCCTGGTGGACACCGACCAGCCGGGCTTCACGACGCAGACGATCGAGCACAAGATGGGGCTGCACGGCTCGGACACGGCGTCGATCTCCCTGGAAGACGTGGAGGTGTCCGACGAGCAGATGCTGGGCAACGTCGGCGACGGCTTCAAAATCGCGCTGTCGAACCTGGAGTCCGGCCGCTACTCGGTGGCGTGCGGCGCGGTGGGCATCTGCCAGGGCTGCGTGGAGGAGTCGGTGAAATACGCGAAGGAGCGCGAGCAGTTCGGCAAACCGATCGCGAGCTTCCAGCTGGTGCAGGCGATGATCGCCGAAATGGTGCTCAAAACGGACGCCTCGCGGATGCTCGCGTGGCGCGCCGGCTTCCTCAAGGACAAGGGGCGGCCGAACTCGCTGGAGACGTCGATCGCGAAGCTGCACGCGACGGAGGCGTCGCTGGAATGCGCGAACCTCGCGATCCAGGTGCACGGCGGCGCCGGCTACGTCGACGACCACCCCGTCGAGCGCTACTTCCGCGACGCGCGCGTGACGACGATCTACGAGGGCACCTCGCAGATCCAGCAGATGCTGATCGGGCGGGCGATGACCGGCGTCAACGCGCTCGTGCCAGCCTGAGGCGCGCGAGGAGCGCGGGCGATGGCGACCGAAGAGGACGAGAAGACTTCTTATGAGGCCGGCTCCGCCGGCGGGGAGGGCAGGCCGGCGTCCGTGATCGGCGTGCTGGGAGCCGGCACGATGGGTGCCGGCATCGCCCAGCTGGCGGCCCGCTCGGGCGCGCGCACGCTGCTGTACGACCCGTTCCCGGAGGCGCTCGCGCGCGGGATCGCGAGCGCGGAGGACGGCCTGCGCAAAGAAATGGTGAAGGGCAAGCTCAGCGAGGAGGATGCCGCGGCGGCGTCCGAGCGCCTGGCGCCGGTCGAGGACTTCGCGGCGCTCGCTGCGTGTGAGCTGGTGATCGAGGCGGCGCCCGAGCGCCTGGAGCTCAAGCACGAGATGTACGCGAAGCTGTCGGAGGTCGTCGGCGAGCGGTGCGTGCTCGCGACCAACACCTCCTCGCTGCTGGTGACGGCGATCGCGACGGGAGCGAGCCACCCCGAGCGCGTGGTGGGCATGCACTTCTTCAACCCCGCGCCGCTGATGCGCCTGCTGGAGGTGATCGCCGGCGTGCAGTCCTCGCCACAGGCGCTGGCATTGGCGCAGGCGACGGGCGAGGCGATGGGCAAGACGGTGATCCTCGCGAAGGACGGCCCGGGCTTCATCGTCAACCGCTGCAACCGCCCGTTCGGCCTGGAGGCGCTGCGCCTGCTGCAGGAGCAGATCGCGGACGTCGAGACGATCGACCGCATCTGCCGCCTGGAGGGCGGCTTCCGCATGGGGCCGTTCGAGCTGTTCGACCTGGTCGGCGTGGAGACGGGCTTCGAGATCTCCAAGAGCTTCTACGCGCAGAGCTTCGGCGAGCCGCGCTGGCAGCCGTCGATGATCGCCGCGCGCCAGGTGGCGGCGGGCCTGTACGGTCGCAAGACGGGGCGCGGCTACTACGACTATGGATCGGGTCCCCACCCACCCCCGCATCGACCCGAGGACCCGCCGGCGCCGGAGCCCGCGACGCCCGGCAACGGCGAGGGCGTGGTGGTGATCTCCGGGGAGAGCGTGCTCGCGGATGAGCTGCGCGACGCCGCGACTGCCGCCGGATACGAGGTGCGCTCGCCGCACGCGCCGACCGGCGGCGTGCTGCCGGCGCTGGTGCTCGACTGCGAGGCCACGCCCGCCCCCCAGCAGGGCCAGACGAGCTCCCAGGAAGGCCGCCCGGACCGCCGCGGCGCGCCCCACCCCCAGGGCGGCGCGCGCGTGGTGCTGTGCGCGAACGGGTCGCTGAGCGCGCTCGACCCGGGCGGCAGCGCGGTGGGCTTCCACGTGCTGGGGCCGCTGGAGGGCGCGGGCCTGGTCGAGCTGACGCGCAGCGAGAGCTCCTCGCCGGTGGCGGCGGCGCGCGCGGAGCGCTTCTTCGGCGCGCTCGGCAAGCACGTCGCGTGGGTCGGCGACGCGCCGGGGCTGGTGCTCGGCAGGATCTACTGCCAGGTGATCAACGAGTCGGCGTTCGCGCTCGGCGAAGGCGTCGGCAGCGCCGAGGACATCGACACGGGCATGAAGCTCGGGCTGAGCCACCCGCGCGGGCCGCTCGAGTGGGCGGACGCGATCGGCCTCGATCACGTGCTGGCGGTGCTGACGGCCCTGTGCGACGAGTACCGCGAGGAGCGCTACCGCCCGGCTCCCGCTTTGCGCCAGCTGGTGGCGGCGGGTCGGCTGGGCCGCGAGACGGGCGCGGGGTTCTTCGAGCACGAGGGCTGAGCGCCGCGTGCGCCGACGCGGAGCCGACGGCGGCGCCGGCGCGACCCACCCCCGACTGGAACCTCACGTTTTCCCGCGGGCGCGCGTTTGACCAGCGTGAGCCGCGGCCTGCCGCCCTTCCAGCGCTTCCTCGACGAGCATCGCGACGTCGTGTGGCGCTTCCTGGTGTCGTCGGTCGGCCCGGTCGACGCCGAGGACTGCTTCCAGGAGACGTTTATCGCGGCGCTCCGCGCGTACCCGCGCCTGCGCGCGGACTCGAACGTGCGCGCGTGGGTCCTGACGATCGCCCATCGCAAGTCGCTCGACGCGCACCGCGCGCGTGCTCGCCGGGCGACGCCGGTCGAGGACCCCGCCGCGGTCGACGGCCGCGCGGCGACATCCGAGCCCGAGCGCGACCAGGCGCTGTGGAGCGCCGTGGAGGAGCTGCCCGCGCGCCAGCGCTCGGCGGTGGTGCTGCGCTACGTGGCCGACCTGCCGCACCGCGACATCGCCGCCGCGATCGGCTGCTCGGAGGAGGCGGCGCGCCGTTCGCTGCACGAGGGACTGTCAAAGCTGAGAAAGGTGGTTGACCCATGACCGATCGACTCGAAGACGCGCTGCGAGGAGCGAGAGGCGAGCACGTCGTCGCCGGTCTGACCCGGCGCCTGAGCACGCGCATCGCCGCAGAGGGCCTCGCGGACGTCACCTACGCGCCGGTAGACTCGCCATTCGGGCCGTTGCTGGCCGCGACGACCAAGCGGGGACTCGTGCGCCTGGCCTTTCCGGAGGAGCCGGTCGACTCGGTGCTCGAACGGCTGGCGCGCAGCGTCTCGCCGCGCATCGTCGAGTCGCCCGCCCAGCTGGAGCCCGTGCAGCGCGAGCTGGAGGAGTACTTCAGCGGCGCGAGGCGCAGCTTCGAGGTGTCGCTGGACTGGTCTTTGATCGGCCCGTTCGGGCGAAAAGTCCTGCGCGCCACCGCCGGGATCCCCTACGGCGGCGTGCTCAGCTACGGCGAGGTTGCGGCCGACGCGGGCAGCCCCCGCGGCTCACGCGCGGCCGGCAACGCGCTCGGCTCGAACCCGATCCCGATCGTCATCCCCTGCCACCGCGTGGTGCGCACGGGCGGGGCGATCGGCGGGTACGGCGGCGGACCGGACCGCAAGCGTTGGCTGCTGGAGTTGGAGGGGGCGTTCCCCGATGGTCCGCCACCGGGCTAGCCGTCAGCGCTAGAGATCACGGTGGTCGCTATGCGAGATTTGATGTACCGGATGTATCGCCTGCCCGTTTCGCCGCTCGCTCGTCCGGGCGATGCAAACCCCGTTTTTGGCACCAGTCGTCGAACCGCTTGGGATTCATCTTCGGCAATCCTTTTATCTTCACTCCGAACCACCGTGACAATGCCGCCGCGATCCTTCGCTGGGCACGTATCAAGGCTACAAAGTAACCGCCTGCCACCAAGACCAGTGCCACGCCGATAACGTCGTTTCGTGTGCTGGTTCCGATCAACAGGCCGGCGGCTATCGCAAAGATGGGCATCGTCATGCCGATGCCGGCAATCTTTCTGCCGCGGCGCAACTCCGTCGTAGCCTCTTCGCCGATTCGCGAAAGCCAGATAGCCTCAAAGTCTGACCTCGTCATTATCCACAGCCGCTTGCTGTCGAGTTATTGAATCCTTCAGACGAAGCAAACGCACCGGCTGCATCCCCAAGCAACCCCGCACCTCCTGCGGTCAGGCCAACCGCAGTAACCCCGGCTGCTGCCTCATCCGTTACAAGGCCCAGCGCGACAGCGCTGGCCCCTCCGGCAGTTATCGCGCCAACCACACCTCCAACACAAGAGATTCTGCTTCCTCCAACGCACTCTTTCGCATCTACTCCTGTGCTCACGAAGCCGGTAACCGCCGAAATGGCGCCAAGCGTTCCCTCGGTGGCAATCACGCCCCCGGCAACAACCTCACCGACACCACTCACGACAGCTACCCCGCCGAGCACGAGCCCGCCGATACATACCACCCCGCAGCGGCCGGTGGGATCGGCCTCGTTCACCGGGTTGTCGCCAGCGTAGCTATACGGTTCGCCCGTGATCGCAAGGGCCGGGTCGACGCTGAGGAACTGGGCACTCGCTGAGTCGTAGCTCCGCGCCCTGAGATACGTCGCGCCTGTGTCCGCGTTGGTGTACTGCGCGTCGTAACCCAGCGGCGCCGTTGCCGTGCCAGTGCGGCCAGTCAGCGCGCCGTATGCGCCGTACGTGAAGCTTGCTTCGACTTTGCCCGTCGACCCGGTGAGAAGCCGCGTGGACCCCTGCTGGTCATGGTGGACGTACAGGACCGTGCCGCCACTGCTCACTTGCTCGATGGGAAGACCCCCTGGGCCGTAGATGTAGCTGTTCGTTCCGTCGCTGAGTAGCAGTGGCACGGGTTCGGCCAGATCCCACGCTAGATGCGTCGTTGCGCCCGAAATCGTCTGCGACGCGCGTAGCCCGGTACCGTCGTAGGTGTAGGTGTCTTCGATGCTCGTCACTTCGCCTTCTTTTGGACGCGAGACGGAGATCATGTTGCCGGCTTGGTCATATCCATAGGTGGTCGCAGGACCTTTTTCCGGCGTCGCTTTGATGCGCTGCCCCATTTCGTTGTAAGCGTAGCTGGTGCCTGCGCCTTTTTCGAGCTCGTCGCCTTCGTTGAAGGTGTTGGTCGCCGACCCCTCTTTCGTCGGGTTGTTCGCGGCGTCGTATTCGTAGGCGCCGGTCCCAGCTTTTGTTAGCCGGTTGTTTTCGTCGTAGGTGTATTCGGTAGTCGCTTCACCGGGGAGACCAGCGCTCGTGATCTTCTTGACCTGGCCGATGTTATCGCGTTCATACACGAGCGACGCCAGCGTTTCTGTGCTTTTAACCATCTTGGCTTCGCTCATTTGGTCGGCTTCGTTGTAGCCGTATTTGTCTTCGTCTTTGGTTTCGGTCGGGAAAACGATTCCAGCCAGCTCCGAGTCAGGGTTATACGCGACTTTTGTGAGATGGGATGACCAGTCAGTGACACTTTCGAGCCCGCCATCTTTGTTGAAGGCTCGCGTGACGGCTTTGCCATTCGGATAGGTGATCTTCGTCGTCTCGTTTCCGAGGTTGTATTCGTATTTGGCCTTTTCTTTGTTGCCGTTTTCGGATTCGGTGAGCCGCTCGAGCTGATCGAGGGTGTATTTCGTCGTGCCGGTCCCGTCCACCATCTTGACGACGCTGCCATCTTTGTCGTATTCATACGTTACAGCGTGAGTTTTGCCGTCCGAGTACGCCACTTCCGTCACTCTGTTGCCCGGGTCGTAGCTATACGTAGTGGTACGTTTCGCAGGATCGGTGCTTTTCTTCAGGTTTCCGGCCGCGTCGTATTCGCTCGTGGTTTTGCGCCCTAGCGGGTCAACCACTTCAGTGACCCGCTCTAGGAGATTGCGGACGTATTTGGTGGTGTGTTTGTCCCCATCGGTCTGTGCGACCGGCTGCCCAGCAGCGTCGTATTCGGTTTCCGTCGTTGCGCCGTTTGGCGCCTCGACCACCGTCAGCTCGTTGTCGGCGTCGTATGTGTACGTGGTTGCGTGCCCGTTGCCATCTGTGACCTTTTCGTGATTGCCGTCGCCGTCATACACGTATTTGCTGGTATGTCCGAGCGGGTCTGTCACCTTCAAGGGGCGGCCCTGTGCGTCGCGGTCGGTTTTGGTTTCGGCTTTACGAGGACTCACGGTCGCGACCTCTTGTGAGTCTTCGTTGTATTTCCATGTGCGCTTGTTGCCTTCTGCATCCGTTTCGCTTTCGCGATCGCCGTAGACGTCGTATTCGTAAGTACGTGCCTGTTCAAGCGGGTTGGTTTCGCTGAGCAGATCGCCTTTGCTGTCGTATTTGAATTTGGTCTTCTGGGTTTTGCTGCCCGGAGCCGGACGTTCGATGACTTCCGGGTTGCCGTGACTTTCGCGTTTGTAGGTAGTCGTCTCGCCCTTTGGCGTTGTTTCGGTTTCGATGTCGAATTTGCTGTCGTAGGTCCATTTGGTTTCGTCTTTGTTGGCGTCGAGCATGCTCGCGCGCTCGCCTTCGGCGTTGTAGCCGTATTTCGTCGTGTGTTTATCCGGGTCGGTCACGGCGATGAGGTCGTACGCGCTGTCGTATTCATAGGTCGTCGTCGCGGCGAGTTCGGTGCCGTAGGCGTGGGTGATACTCGTCGGTAGAGCGTCGCCGTTGAAGATCTCGACGGTCACCGCGCCGGTCGGTTCTGTGATCGTGGTCTTGGCTTCGCCGGCTTCGTTCGTGCCATATTCCCATTTGCGTGTGCGTTTCATCGCGTCCGTCTGGGAGATTGCTCGGTACTCGCCGTCGTATTCGGTGGTGATGGTGTTGCCGCGACCGTCCGTTTCGGAGGTCATCTCGTGCAGGCTGTTGTATTTGAACTGCCAGCGCAGCGCCGTTTCGCCGGGCTGGGTGACGCTCGCCAGGTTCCCTGCTTCATAGGTGTATTTCACGACGTGGCCCATCGGGTCTTTAATGCTTTCGACCTCGCCTTCGCTGTTGTAGGCAAAAGTGAGTTTCCGGCCAGCGCCGTCGGTGACGGTTTCCAGCTGGCCTTCCGCGTTGTAGCTGAGGGTGACGGCATTGCCGTCGCGGTCGCCTTCTTTGGTCAGTTGGCCTTTGCTATTGAAGTCCAATGTCGTCTGGCTTGGAAGAGTGTAGACATAGCCGGTGCCTTCTTTCGCGAGCGTCGCCTGCATGAGAGGCGCCTCGGCGACATAGCTTTCGCCGGCCTTGGCGAACGGAACGGTCCTCCCGGTTTCTTCATGGACGACCGCCGTCTGAGCTTCTTCGTTGACTTCTAGCGCCGCGCTATAGGGGCCAGTCCAGCCATAACCGAATGAGCCGTGCCCGAGTTCGTGCGCGGTTTGAGTCGCGGCCAGGCGTGAGTTATAGCCGCGCGTGACGCGTAGTCCCGGACCGCGCCCCCCGACGGAGAGATCCGTCTGAGCGACGACCTGGTTGCCAGTGGCGCAATTGACGGGATAACCGAGAAAGCAGCCAGCTTTGTTGGGCATGGCAGGGTGCGGAATACCGTATTCTTCTTCGGGAGAGTACAGGTAGGTGTAGGCGTATGCCGCTCCATCGTCAGTATTGAGGCCGTCGTCGCCGACGAAGGCGGTCTTGCCTTCGCCGGACAGCGCCACGCTCCAACCCAGGTAGCCGGTCCCCGCGCTTTTCGCCCCCACAACGGCGCGCCCCTGCTGGCCCCAGGTTTCGCCTGTTCGATTGAACGTATAGACGGCTCCATACTTTACGCCTTCGACGCCATAGCCCCACGCACCCACGAGTGCGGTGTTTCCGTTAGCCGACAGCGCCACACTGTTGCCGAGTTTTTCGTTGTATTTAGGCGTGACGGAATGAAGCTTTTCCTGACGGTGCCAGGTCGATTCTTCGCGCGTATAGACCCACGCAGCGCCAGCGCCTTCACCGGGTGCTCCGCGATCGTTCTGGCCGCCTATCAGTGCTGTGTTGCCGTTGTACGAGAGCGCGACGCTGTCACCGAATTCCGGTTCGTCTTCGGGTGCTTCTTCGAACGGCGTCAACTCGCCACCCTGTTGTGTCCATCCGCCTTCGGACTTCGTGAACATCCACGCTGCGCCGTGACGCCCGCCGCCCGGCACGCCGTTCGCGTCCCCGCCAATGAGCGCGGTATTCCCGTCGCCGGACAGCGCCACCGCGGTCCCGAATTCCGCACCTTTGGTCTCTTCGGCGGGTTTAAGCCGTTCCAGCTGTGTCCATTTTCCTTCAGAGCGCGTAAAGATCCGTGCGGCACCCAGTTTGGTGGTTCCTTCCGAGACGAATCCTCCGCCGATCAGCGCAGTATTACCTTCCGCTGACAATGCTGCGCTTATGCCGAAGTGACCTTCGGCGATTGCTTCGGACTCTGTGAACTTTTCGCCCTGCTGCGTCCATTTGCCTTCCGCACGAGTAAAGACCCAGGCAGCCCCCGTACCGGCGTTGTCTTCTGCACCACCAACCAATGCGGTATTGCCGTTGGCGGAGAGCGCCACACTCCCGCCGAACCTCGCCGCACCTGCCTCTCCTCCGCCGGTGATCTTTTCCCCCTGCTGCGTCCATGTCAGGCCGGAGCGGATAAAGACCCATACAGCGCCAGTTCCGCTGTTGTCGCTCGGTGCGCCCACGATGGCGGTCGTGCCGTTCGCGGAGATTGCGACGCTCGACCCGAACAGGCCGGCACCAGTCTCCCCGCTGCCCGTGATCTCACCGCCCTGCTGGATCAACGGGTCAATCTGCAGCGGATAGCGGGCACCCTGAGCATCCACACGTATGAGGAGCTCCCTTTTGCGAAGCACGAGCCAGCTATGCAGCACGCGTCCGCGAGCATCACGCGCCTGCAAGCCTCCATAACGCAGCGATGACCCTCGCTGACTAAACGTGACGGTCCCATCGGACCCCGCAAGCGCAGCGTGGGCGTTCCCGGAAACCCCGAGGGAGAGGGTCAACGGGCCACTGAGCCGACCCCGAGGCGCGCTGCGGATCGTGAATCCCTGCTCCACGCCAAGCGGGCCGTTGGCATACCACTCAACTAGACCTTCGCGATCATAGAACAGTCGATTTGCCTTGGAGCGCAATGTCGCGGCACCCGGAGACGACAGTGCATCCCCATAGCCTGCGTCCACGACACGAAGCCCTACACGTACCGCCCCCGAGGAGATCAGCACGCCTGAACTGCGACCGAAGCGGAGGTGCATACGTTGCGCCGGGTTGAGCGCTTCACGCGTATTACCCGAGTCTGTGACCCGATAGGCGGCGATACTGCTGCCGATAGCAGACGAGACGGCGCTCTGCCCGGCCAAGGACAGTCTCTGCCCAGCCGGCGGACTTGAGGTCGCGCGACCCGAGACCCACGAATGTTCCCGTGACAACCCGCAGTCGACGATGAGTGTCACCAACAGCACGAGCAGGATCGCGAGCGCCGCGACTCTCGGCCCAGCGAACCTATCGGCGCGCTCGACCACGCACTCACCACCGGAAAAGCCAACCGTCGCCGGTATACCGCCGCCTGATCCCCGCATGAGCACGCCCCTCCGTATCGTCGATGAGTCCCGCTAAAGGTTGCCGCGCATCGTAGTGCGGACGGGTGCCCGTCTGTTGTGATGATTCCGAGAGTCGGTCGCAATTTGCGGAGCCTGGCGGTCCGCGTCAAAACGGACACCGGCTGCCGGCGGCGCCCTTCGCTTGCCGTGCGGTCGCTACCGCTTGCTGGGCAGCGACCGCGCGTACGCCACCCCCCGCGCGACCCATCGCTCGAGCTGGCGCTTGGTCTCGAGACCCTCGGCCTCGACCCGCAGCCAGCCCTGCATTGCGCGGCCGCGCATCTCGAACGGCCGTGCGTGTGGCTTGCGCAGCAGCGTATCTGTCTCGGCCGGGTCGACGCGCAACATCAGGCCGCCCTGACCGCTCGCAGCGACGGACATGTTGCCGTTGATCAGGAACGCCAGGCCACCGAACATGCGCTGCTCGGCGACGCCGTGCTCGGTCAGGACGAGCTCTCGGATGCGGTTGGCGAGATCCTCGTCGTATGCCATCGGCGCCCTATCGAAGCTGGTCGAGATCGTCGTCGATCGCGGTCGACTCGAAGTCGGCCGGCGGCACGCCGGGCCCGCGCGAGGTGAAGCGCCCCGCGGTCGCGACGAAGCTCATCAGGCGAGCTGCGTAGCGACGCGATAGCCAGCGGCGCGCGAGCGCCTGGGTGGGCGGAAGCATGAGCAGCGCGCCGAGTCCGTCGGTGACGAACCCGGGAACCACCAGCAGCGTCGCTCCGAGAAACCCGAGCGCGCCGTCGATCGCGGCACGCCCGGGTGCGCGACGTTCGGACACCGCCTGTGACACGCGTCCGATCGCCGTGCGCCCCTGCATGCGCGCGAGCTGCGTGCCGAGCAGGGAGATCCCGAGCAGCAACAGGACCGCGAGCAGCCAGCCGATCGCGCGCCCGACCTCGATGAAGACGAACACCTCGAGCACCGGCACTCCGATGAAGAGGAGCAGGAACATCTCGATGCTGAGCCTACGCGTCCCGGGATGACGTCCCGGCCCCGGCGAGGCCAGCCCCGTGACGCGCCCGTCCGACAACATCACGGGTACTCGTTACGCGGGCTCGGCCGCCTGTGCCCACTGCGCGGTGCTGGGATCGCCCGCGGCCATCTCCGCCGGCGCGGGCACGCCGGGCGTGTCGCGCAGGTACCACTCGGCGTCGAGCGCCGCCTGACAGCCGGAGCCGGCGGCGGTGATCGCCTGCCGGTAGGTGTGGTCGACGAGGTCGCCGGCGGCGAACACGCCGGGGCGGTTGGTGCAGGTGGAGGAGCGCTCGGTGACCACGTAGCCGTTCTCGTCGACGTCGATCTGGCCCTGGACGAGCGCCGACTGCGGCTCGTGCCCGACCGCCACGAACGTGCCCGAGGCGGGTATCTCCAGCTCCTCCCCGGTCTCGGTGTTGACCAGCGCGGCGCGGCCGAGCGCGCCGTGCTCGCCGGCGACGAACTCGCGCACACGGTAGGGCGTCAGGAACTCGATGTTGGACTGCGCGCGTGCGCGCTCGAGCATGATCTTCGAGGCGCGGAACTCGTCGCGGCGATTCACGACGGTCACCTTGGACGCGAACTTGGACAGGAAGATCGCCTCCTCCATCGCCGAGTCGCCGCCGCCGACGATGATCGTCTGGGCGTCGCGGAAGAACGCGGCGTCGCAGGTGGCGCAGTAGCTGACCCCGCGCCCGGAGAGCTCCTCCTCGCCGGCTACGCCCAGCTTCTTGTGCTCGGCGCCCATCGCCAGCACGACCGTGCGTCCGCGGTACTCGGTGTCGCCGACCCACACGCTGTGCACGCCGCCGGGCTCGCTCGCCAGCTCCACGCGGTCGGCCTGGTCGGTGATCAGGCGCGCGCCGAAGCGCTCGGCCTGATCGCGGAACTTCTGCATCATCTCCGGGCCCATGATGCCCTCGGGGAAGCCGGGGTAGTTCTCCACGTCGGTCGTCTGCTGCAGCAGCCCGCCCCAGGCGAAGCCCTCGATCACCAGCGGATGCAGGTTGGCGCGCGCGGTGTACAGCGCCGCCGTGTACCCGGCTGGGCCGCTGCCGACGATGATCACGTTCTCCACCTTCGATGACGATGCGACGTTGCTCATCTGGTCTCCTGGTCGCCTGTAGGACTCACCGAAGACTGTAGCTTCAGGGGTCACTTTACTTTGTAAAGTATAGCAATCCGGGCGGCGGCGGGCGACGACCAGGCGCCCGGGGAGCGCGCTCGCCGCCTGCGCCGCTCACGAGCCTTGCAGCGCGCGCGCCGGCGCCGCCGCGGAGGAGCGCGCGGCGGCCGCCTGGAGCACACCCTGCTCGTCGCGCCAGCGCGCGACGGTGCGGCGCAGCTGGAAGTAGGCGACGGCTCCGGGGAACGTCGGCAGCCAGAACGAGATCGCGCGATACGAGAGCACCGCGAGCACGGACAGGTTGAAGTCGACCCCGAACGCCGCGAACGCGCCGATCATGCCGCCCTCGACGCCGCCGAGCCCTCCGGGGAGCGGCAGCAGGTTGCCGAGCGTGCCGATGAAGTACGCCATCCAGATGACGGTGAACGACGGCGGCGAGCCGAACGCGTGGAACATCGCCCACAGGACCGCGATGTCGAAGCCCCACCACGCGGGCGCGCCCAGCAGCCCGGCGTCCCGGGTGCGGATCAGCTCGATCGCGGTGCGCACGCCGCTGGCGGCGAGCGCCGGCACGGCCACGGCGCGGGCGACCCAGTGGGCGAAGCGACCAGAGCCTGACGCCCACCTGTCCAGGCGCCGCTCGAGATCCCCCGGCAGCAGCGCCATCGCGCCGGCGACCGCGAACAGGATCGCGGCGACGATCGCCGGCACGATCGTGATCGCGAACGAGCCGCCGCCTGGGAACAGGCCGGTTCCCAGCCCGATGCCGTCGAGCAGCAGCGAGCCCGCGTAGATGACGTACAGGAGCACGACGAACGCGACCATCCGGCAGGCCACCAGCCTCGGCGCCATGCCGGAGCGGCGCAGCGCCCATGCGGTCAGCGCGACGCCACCCGCGCCCGCGGCGGCGAACAGGCGCGTGGCGACGAGGCCCGCCATGGTGATCTCGTAGCTCTCCTTCCAGCCGATCCGCGAGGGCGGGTGGGTCTCCGTCACCACGAACACCGAGCGGAACAGGACCACGTAGCCCGCGAACGACAGCAGCTCGAGCACCACGCCGACTGCGATCCACCACTTGTCGCCCCCCTCGATGTTGTGGACCGTCGTGCCGACGCCGGCGAGCTTCGGCAGCACGAAGTAAAGGAAGCCGACGATGACGAGCACGAACACGGCGAAGGCGACGATCTGCCGGCGCGTGAGCAGCACGCGTGGCATCTCCTCCTCGCCTCGCCGCCCCGCGCGCGGGGCGCCAGGCGCCTCCTCCTCGAGCTCTCCCCCCGTTTCGCGGTCTCCGCGCCCCATCTCGCTCGTGCTCACCCCCTTTCCTCAGGCTGCCTCGTGTGCGATCTCCTCCACTGCCGCGACCGCACGCCCCAAACGTGCGACCACAGGCCCCGCGCGCGGCTCCAGCCGGCGCACCGCGACCGTCAGCGCCGCACCCGCGAGCAGATCCACGACGTAGTGCTCGCCGAGGTACACGAGCGCGAATCCGAGCGTCGCCGCGTAGCCGAAGCCGAGCGCGCCCGCCACCGGCCCCACCTCGGCGAGAAGGAGCGCGGCCATCACGGATGTGGCGAAGTGCAGAGAGGGCATCGCGGCCAGGGGATTGCCTCCGAACACACTGTAGAGCGAGCCCCAGCCGTCCCGCCAGAACGACTCCCCGTACTCAACCATCAGGCGCCGCACCGGTGGCGGCGGCTCGCCCGGCGCGACGCGTTGACCGCGCTCGTCCGGCTCGCCCTCGTCGACTGCGAGCTCGGCCGCATACCACGGCGGCGCGGTCGGCAGGAACCAGTAGACGCTCGCGCCGAGGTCGAAGACCGCGTAGGTGAGCACGGCGGCGCGCGAGAAGCGCCGGCGATCGCGCAGGAGGATGTACAGGAGCGAGCCGTGCGGGACCAGGAACCAGCTCCAGTGCGCCCACACGAGCACGCGGTCGAGCGTGCTCCACTCGCCGGCGCCGGCGCCGTCCTCGGCGAGCGCCCGCTGCAGGCGCACGGTCGGCAGCTCGCCCAGGCCGAGCACGCGGTCGGCCGCGATCGGGTAGTCGACGCGCACCCGCGCGCGCTGCGCGTCGGGATCGTCGTGCGGCGACTTGTACGCGTACAGGTACGCCCACATCTGCAGCGCGCACGCGGCCACGTCGCGCCCCCGCGAGCGGCGCACGGCGATGCACAGGCCCAGCGGCGCCGCGAAGGCCACGGTCTGCACGACCAGCGGCGGCGCGCTCACGCGCCTGCGCACGATCGGGGCGGCGACCCCCGCCACGACCATCCCCCAGGCGGTTGCTCTGATCGCCTTGGACAGCCGCACAGGGCGGGGAGTATATGAAGCCGCTCAGCGCCAACCGGAGAAACCACGTGGGCGCCGGCGGTCTCGCCCGGCGAAGCCCCGCGCGTCCGGCTCGCGGCCTACTCGGCGACGCGGGCGGCGGCCGCGGCGTCGACCAGCGCGCTGACGACCGAGCTCGCGACGTCGGCCTCGGGATGCCACTGCACGCCGAGCACGAAGCGAGGATCGGATAGCCCGCCCGCCCACTCGATCGCCTCGGGCAGCTCGTCGAACGTGGAGACGCCGCTGACGAGCAGCCCGTCCCCCAGCCGATCGACGCCCTGATGGTGGTGGGACTTGGTCGGATGGACGAGCTCCCCCGCGGCGCGCGCCGCGAGCGAGCCCTCGCTCAGCATCACGTCGTGGTCTGCGCCGTCGAACGACCCGACCACGCGCCGATGCTCGTCGTGGCCGACGAGGTCGGGGACGTGCTGCACGAGCGTGCCGCCGCAGGCGACGTTGATCAGCTGCATGCCGCGGCAGATGCCGAGCACGGGCAGGTCGCGCTCGATCGCCGCGCGCGTGAGCGCGACCTCGAACGCGTCGCGCCCGGGCACCGTGCCGACGGTCTGCGGGTGCGGCTCCTGCTCGTAGGTGGCGGGGTCGATGTCGGCGCCGCCGGCGAGGATCAGGCCGTCGATCAGCTCGATCGCCTGCTGCGGGTCGTCGACCAGCAGGGGGTCGGGCGGGAGCATCGCCACGAGGCCTCCGGCGCGCTGCACGGCCTCGATGTAGTTCGCTGGCAGCAGCGCCGCCTGCTGTTTCCAAACGCTCCAGCCGGCTACCTCCAGCGCGGTGCAGATGCCGATCACGGGACGTGTCATGCCCCACACCATAGGATCAAAGCGAGATCGAGCCAAGGGAGAGCGATGAGCGAGCAGAGCAACGAGCTTGAGAGCGTGAACGTGCGCGTGGCCGACGGCGTCGCCACGATCGAGCTGAACCGACCGCAGGCGCTGAACGCGTGGAACGCGCAGCTCGGCGCGGACCTGCTCGCCGCGCTGCGCGGCGCCGCCGAGGACGACGCGGTGCGCGCGCTGCTGATCACCGGCGCGGGCCGCGCGTTCTCCTCGGGCGCAGACCTGAAGGACATGAGCGGCGAGACCACGCCGGATGGGCGCCCGGACGTGTACAGGACGCTGACCGAGCGCTACCACCCGATCATGCACGCGATCCGCGAGGTGCCCAAGCCGGTGGTCGCGGCGGTCAACGGCCCGGCGGTCGGGATCGGCTGCTCGCTGGCGCTCTGCTGCGACCTGATCCTCGCGGCGGAGAGCGCGTACTTCCTGCTGGCGTTCGTGAACATCGGCCTGGTCCCCGATGGCGGCTCGTCGCTGTTCGTGCCCACGCGGGTCGGCTTCGCGCGCGCGAACGAGCTGTCGATGCTGGGCGAGAAGCTCGGGGCGGCGCAGGCGCTCGAGTGGGGCCTGATCAACCGCGTCGTCGCCGACGAGCGCCTGCACGAGGAGTCGGCGGCGCTGGCCGCTCGGCTCGCCGCCGGCCCCACCCGCTCCTACGCGGGCACCAAGCGCCAGCTCAACAACTGGCTGTACTCGCGCATGGCCGAGCAGCTCGAGCTGGAGGCGCGGATCCAGCAGGAGATGGCCGGCAGCGAGGACTTCGTGGAGGGCGCGATGGCCTTCGTGCAGAAGCGTCAGGCGCGTTTCTCCGGGCGTTAGAAGGCTCGTGGCAAACGTCATCAAGCGCGTCCCGCCCGGGCGTGAATAGAATCCCCGCCGCCTTGAGCCACCTGCTCCCCTCAACGCTCGCGTTCTTCACGCCCGCGCACGGCGCCTCGCCCAACGCGCAGGAGATCGACACGCTCTACAAGATCACGCTGTACATCGCGCTCGTGATCTTCGTCGCGGTCGAGTTCGCGCTCGGCTATGCGCTCGTCAAGTTCCGCAAGCGCAAGGGCGCGGTGGCGGCGCAGATCCACGGCAACACGCGCCTGGAGGTCAGCTGGACGGTCGCCGCGGCCGTGATCCTGGTGGGGCTGGCGGTGCTGACGTTCGCGAAGCTGTCCTCGATCCAGGACCCGCCCAACTCGGGGGCGGGCGGGGCATCATCCGCGGTGCTCGGCGAACAGAACAACCTGATCTACGCGAGCAGCTCGCGCAAGCTGCCGCCCAACGGCAAAGCGCTGAACATCACGGTGATCGGACGCCAGTACATCTGGCAGTTCGTGTATCCCGGCGCGAACGAACCGGACGGCCTGGGCGCGCCGTACTCCTACGAGGAACTGGTCGTCCCGACCGAAACCACCGTCAGCCTCGACATCGTCTCCTCGGACGTCGTGCACTCTTGGTGGGTGCCGGAACTCGGCGGCAAGTTCCAGGCGGTGCCCGGCTACCACAACTACACGTGGTTCAAGATCAGCAAGCCGGGGATCTTCCGCGGGCAGTGCGCGTTCCTGTGCGGACGCGGCCACGCGCGCATGATCGCCACCGTCAAGGCCGTGCCGCCCGCCCAGTTCGAAGAATGGCTGGCACGCCAGAAGCAGCTGATAGCGCAGGCCAACGCCGAAGCGGCGAAGGCGCGCACCAAACTCAAGGCGCAGACAGGCGCCGGAGCGGTCGAGAACCCGTGACCGTGGAATCGACCATCTAAGGACATCGAGGAGACCAGCGGACGACATGGCCACCTACGTAGCCCCGATCCCGGAGATAACCGCCCATCGCGCAGAGCGGGAGGCCACCGGCTGGACGAGCTGGATCACGACGACCGATCACAAGCGGATCGGGATCATGTACATGGTCCTCACGTTCGTGTTCTTCCTGCTCGGCGGCACCGAGGCGCTGATGATCCGCCTGCAGCTGGGAGCGCCGAACAACACGCTGGTGACGCCGGAAATCTACAACCAGCTGTTCACGATGCACGGGACGACGATGATCTTCCTGTTCGTCGTGCCGATGATGGCGGGGCTCGCGAACTACTTCCTGCCGCTGATGATCGGCGCGCGCGACATGGCCTTCCCGCGCTTGAACGCGCTGTCCTTCTGGCTGCTGCTGGCGGGCGGCATCGTCTTCTACGCATCGCTCTTCTGGCACCCGCCGGAAGCGGGCTGGACGAGCTACCCGCCGCTGTCCAGCGCGCTGTACTCGCCGTCGGGGGGCCAGGACGCGTGGATCTACCTGATCCACCTCACCGGCATCTCCTCGCTGCTGGGGGCGATCAACTTCTACGCGACGGTCGCCAACATGCGCGCGCGCGGCATGAGCTGGGGCCGCCTGCCGCTGTTCGTGTGGGCGATGCTCACGTACTCGGTGCTGCTCATCTTCGCGCTGCCGGTGATCGCCGCGGCGGTAACGATGCTGCTCACCGACCGGCACTTCGGCACCCACTTCTTCGATCCGTCCGAGGGCGGCTCGCCGCTGTTGTGGCAGAACCTGTTCTGGTTCTTCGGGCACCCCGAGGTCTACATCATGGTGCTGCCGGGCTTTGGCATCGTCTCGGAGATCCTGCCGGTGTTCGCGCGCAAGCCGATCTTCGGCTACAAGGCGATCGCCGCCTCGACCGTCGCGATCGCGTTCCTCGGCTTCCTGACATGGGCGCACCACATGTTCACGACGCCGATCCCCGAGGCGATCCTCGTGTTCGTGATGCTCAGCTCGTTCCTGATCGCGATCCCGACGGGCGTGAAGATGCTCAACTGGATCGCGACGCTGTGGCGCGGCACGATCGAGTTCACGACGCCGCTGCTCTTCTGCGCGGGCTTCATCGCGCTGTTCCTGATCGGCGGGATCTCGGGCGTGTTCCTCGCGATCTTCCCCGTCGACTGGCAGCTCAACGAAACGTACTTCGTCGTCGCCCACATCCACTTCGTGCTGGTCGGCGGCTCCGTGTTCCCGATCTTCGCGGCGATCTACTACTGGTTCCCGAAGATCACCGGGCGCATGATGAGCGAAGGCCTGGGCAAGCTGAGCTTCGCGCTGATGTTCGTCGGCGTGCTGGCGACGTTCCTGATCCAGCACGTGATGGGCCTCGACGGGATGCCGCGGCGCATCTACGAGTACGACAACGTCGGCCATCTAGAGCTCTACAACTTGATCTCGACGATCGGCTCGTTTATTCTCGCCGCCGGGGTGCTGGTCACGATCATCAACGTCTGGCGCAGTCTCAAAGTGGGCGTCACCGCGGGCCCGGATCCGTGGAAGGCGAACACGCTCGAGTGGTTCACGAGCTCGCCGCCGCCGGTCAACAACTTCGACGTGGTCCCGCTCGTGCGCTCGTTCGAGCCGATGAAGGACATCCGCAACGAGGTGCAGCGGCGCAGCGGCGACTCCGGCGCGGGCGCCTCGGGCGCGGCCACCGTCCCGGCAGGAGCGACACAGGTCGGTCTGTAGATGAGCCTCGCGCCACCCACAGGCGCAGCGCCCGCGATCGAGACGCCCAACCTCGTCCTCGCCGATCGGAGATCCTCCCGCACGCTCCAGCTCCTCAGCGACTACCTGGAGCTGACCAAGCCGAAGGTCCAGTCGCTGCTGCTGCTGACGACGATCGCCACGATGTACGTCGCCGGCGACCCCTCGCCGCTGCTCGTCGCGCTGACGTGCCTGGGCGGCTACCTGTCGGCGGGCGGCGCGGGCGCGGTCAACCACTGGTTCGATCGCGACATCGACGCGCGCATGACGCGCACGGCCAAGCGGCCGATCCCCGCCGGGCGGATCTCGCCGAACGCGGCGCTCGTCTTCGGCTGCACGCTCGCGTGCCTGTCGCTGCTGGAGCTGTCGCTGGCCGTCAACCCGCTCGCCGCGGGCCTGTCCTTCTCGGGCTTCCTCGGCTACGTGTTCGTGTACACGGTGTGGCTGAAGCGACGCACGCCGCAGAACATCGTGATCGGCGGGGCCGCGGGCGCGGTGCCGCCGCTGGTCGGCTGGGCCGCGGTCACCGGGTCGGTCAGCGGCACCGCGGTGATCCTGTTCTTCATCGTCTTCTTCTGGACGCCGCCGCACTTCTGGGCGCTGTCGCTGCTGATGAAGGACGAGTACGCCAAGGTCGACGTGCCGATGCTGCCGGTGGTGCGGGGCGAGGCGGAGACGCGCCGGCAGATCCTCCTGTACTCGGTGCTCCTGTACGCGGTCACGCAGCTGCCGTTCTGCGCGGGCGGCTTCGGCGTGGCCTACCTCGTCGCCTCATTGGTCCTCGGTATCGGCTTCATCGCCGGCGCCGTGCGCCTGTACCGGCGCGCGGACAGGCGCTCGGCGCTGCGCCTGTATCTCTACTCGCTGGCGTACCTCGCGCTGCTGTTCTGCGCGATGGTCGCGGACAAGCATCTGTAGAATGGGCTCCCGCCGATGATGACCCGCCGCCTCGCACGCAAGAACATCCGCACGGCGCTGATCGTGAGCGCGATCTGCATGTTCATGTTCGGTCTCACGTTCGTCGTGGCCGCCGCCTACGTGTCATGAGCCCACTCGACCCCGAGGTCCCGCCGGTCGGCGAGGAGATCCACCTGCCCGGCCCGAGCATCCTGCCGGTGCTCACGGCGGTCGGGATCACGCTGGCGCTCGTCGGCGTGACGACGTTCATCGAGTTCACGATCGCCGGAGGGATCCTGACACTCTGGTGCGTGGCGCGCTGGATCAAAGATACGCGCGAAGAAATCGACGAGCTACCGCTCGACGAGCACTAGACGCAACTCGCCCGACGCAGTTGGCCCCAGCAGCGGGCCGTGGACCAAGCGGACCAAGAACGCAGGGAGCGAAGTGTGCTGTGCACACGAGCGACCGAGGACGCCGGTCCGCGCCGCGTCCACGGCCCGCTGCCGTGGCGGTGGCAGGCCTGCTCCCCAAAGCAGGCGTGCCACCTCCCCTTCACCCCACGGCCACCCTGGCGGGCACCGGGCAGATCGCCCCATCGTCGGTCCAGCAGCGCACGACGTCGCGGACCGACAGGATGCCGACCGTCTCTCCCCGTTCGAGGACGATCAGATGACGGAAGCCGCCGCGCGCCATCGCCGCCGCGGCCTCCTCCAGCGACCAGTCGGGCGCGGCGAAGACGACGTCGCGCGTCAGATGGTCGGAGACGGACTCGCGGTCGGGGTCCTGTCCAGCGCCGACCGAGACGAGGATGTCGCGCTCGGTGATGATCCCCGGACCGTGGCCGTCCGGGTCCATGACCACCGCCGCGCCCACCTGGCGCTCTGACATCAGCCGCGCGACCCCGCGCAGCGTGTGTCCGGGCGCCACGGTGAGGACCATCTCAGTCATGCCTTCGTGGACCTGCATGCCTCACCTCGCGAAAGCGTTTGCAACGATTGCCTCAATCTACTCGTTGAGCCGGGCGGCGTCAAGGGCAAGATCGGCGATCGGCGAGCGGCGCGCCTCGGGGTCGCTCACATGACCTTCGTGGGTCTTTGCGTCGACCATCTGGCGGTCCGTCGACGCAGGCATTAGGATCACGGCCGGGATGGAGAGGATCGCGCCACAGAGCTTGCGTACGCCCACGGGGACGGACGCGCATGTCTAGACAGCGCTCGCTGACGCTCGCGCTCGTCATGGGCCTCGTGGCGATCGCGCTGGGCATCCTGCTCAGCTACGAGATCCCGTGGTTCCCGGCGCAGGCCTCGACGCAGGCGCACAACACCGATCGCCTCTACCACGTGCTGGTGATCGCGACGATCCCGATCTTCGTGCTCGTCGTCGGCGTGATCCTGTACTGCGTGTGGCAGTTCCACATGAAGCCCGGCGAGGAGCTCAAGGACGGCCCGCCGATACACGGAAACACGCGGCTGGAGGTCTTCTGGACGGCGCTCCCGTCGGTCCTGCTGCTGGGCATGGTCGGCTACTCGTTCGTGGTGCTGCACCAGAACGAAAAGAAACCCGCCCACGAGATCCAGGTCGGCGTGACCGCCCAGCAGTTCTTCTGGTCCTTCCAGTACCCGCCGTCGGTGACCGGCGGCGCGCCGATCAACAGCTACAAGCTGTATCTGCCGGACAACGAGTCCGTGTACTTCAACATGCGCTCCAAGGACGTCATCCACGCCTTCTACATCCCCGCGTTCCGCCTGCAGGAGGACGTCGTGCCTGGCATCACCACGCACTACCTGGCGACGCCGGACCGGATCGGCAACTACGTGGCCGAGTGCAACCTGCTGTGCGGGGTCGGGCACTCGCTGATGCGCACGACCGTCCACGTCGTGACGCCCGAACAGTTCCACGCGTGGATCAAGAGCCAGCTGAGCCTGAGTCCCAGCGGCAGCACAAGCTCAACCGGCGGGGGGACGAGCGGATAATGTGCGACCGATGACCGCAAAGCTCCGCGCCCCCGGCTTCTACCGCGCCAGCTGGCTGATGGTCGCCGCCGTCGGCTTCTCGGCGCTGCTCACGTGGCTTGTGCGGATGTCCACGGGACACGCGACCTTCCAGCACTACATATCCGGCGACGCGATCCTGACCGTGTCGCTGCTGGCGGCGCCGATCGCGTTCCTGATCGGGATCGGCGGCTTCGACTACTGGTTCTACTGGGCGACCGGGCGCCCGACGCGCCCGGAGGACCACTCCGGTCACGGCGCGTACACGTGGAAGGACTACTTCCGCGTCAACACCGACCACAAGGTGATCGGGATCCAGTACACGGTCAACTCGTTCATCTTCCTGCTGGTGGGCGGGCTGCTGGCGATGCTGATGCGCGCCCAGCTGGCGCAGCCGGGATCGCACTTCGTCAGCGCGAACACCTACAACGGGCTGTTCTCCGTCCACGCGACGATCCTGATCTTCCTGTTCATCATCCCCGTGTTCGCGGGCCTGGGGAACTTCGTGATCCCGCTGATGATCGGCGCTCCGGACATGGCGTTCCCGCGCCTGAACGCGCTGTCGTTCTGGCTGCTGCCGGTCGCCGGCGCGATCATGCTGCTGAGCTTCCTCGCCCCCGGCGGCGCGTTCGCCGACGGCTGGACCGCCTACGCGCCGCTCTCCGATCAGGCGCCGATCGGGCAGACGTTCTTCTCGATCGCCGTGCAGTTCGCGGGCGCCTCCTCGATCATGACCGCGCTGAACTTCCTGGTGACGATCATCACGATGCGCGCGCCGGGGATGAGCTTCTTCCGCCTGCCGCTGCTCGTGTGGGCGAACTTCGCGACCTCGCTGCTGGTCGTGATCGCCACGCCGTTCATCGCCGCCTCGCAGTTCTTCGTGCTGCTCGACCGCGCGCTCGGCTTCAACTTCTTCAACGCGGGCAAGGGCGGTGACGTGCTGATGTACCAGCACGTCTTCTGGTTCTACTCGCATCCGGCGGTCTACATCATGATCCTGCCCGGGTTCGGGATCATCAGCGAAGTCCTCGCGGTGAAGGCGCGAAAGCCGATCTTCGGCTATCGCATGATGGCCTTCTCGCTGCTGGCGATCGTGGGGCTCGGCTTCACCGTGTGGGCGCACCACATGTTCACGTCGGGGATGGCCAACTGGATTCGCATCCCGATGGCGATCACGACGTCGATCATCGCCGTGCCCACCGGCATCAAGGTGTTCTCCTGGCTGGCGACGCTTTGGCGAGGGGTGCTGCGCCTGGATACGCCGATGCTGTTCGCGCTGGGCTTCCTGACGACGTTCACGCTCGGCGGCATCAGCGGCGTGATGCTCGCGATGATCCCGTTCGACATCGACGTCAGCTCGACGTACTTCATCGTCGCCCACATCCACTACGTGCTGTTCGGCGGCTCGCTGATGACGATCTTCGCGGGCGTGTACTACTGGTTCCCGAAGATGACCGGGCGCATGTACGACGAGCGCCTGGGCAAGTGGCACTTCTGGACGACGTTCGTGTTCATGAACCTGACGTTCGGGCCGATGCACATCGCCGGCCTGGAGGGCATGCCGCGCCGCGTGGCCACGTACGCCGCCAAGTTCGCCGACATCAACCTGTTCATCTCGATCGCGAGCTTCGCGCTCGGGCTGAGCACGCTGATCTTCCTCTACAACATGATCAACAGCTGGCGTGGCGGCCCGAAGTCCGTGGCCAACCCGTGGCGCGGGATGACGCTCGAGTGGCAGGTCTCCTCGCCGCCGCCGGTCTTCAACTTCGACCGCGTGCCGACGGTCGTGGGAGGGCCGTACGAGTACGGCGTCCCGGGCGCGGTCCACGGCATCCTCACGCCGCCGACCCCGGCCACCGTGGGCGCGGGCGCGGGCATCGCACGAGCACCGAGCCAATGACGAGGAGGCAAAAGCGGTGAAGGAAGTCCTAGTGGTTGCCAACCAGACGCTCGGCGGCGTGAAGCTGCTCGAAGCGGTCCGCGAGCGCGCGTCCGCCGGCGACGCCCGCTTCCGGCTGGTCGTACCCCAGACCAAGCCCTCCGCCGGCCTTGTGATCTACGACGAGGCGGTGCGCGAAGCGGCGCAGGTGCGCGTAGACCTCGCCCTGTCGGCCGTCGCCGCGGAGGGCATCGCGGCCACCGGCGAGGTCGGCGACCAGGACCCGTTCATGGCGACGATGGACGCGATCGCCATGCACAGGCCCGACGAGATCATTCTGTCCACGCACCCGGCGACGAGCTCGGGGTGGCTGCGACGAGATCTGATCGAGCGCATCCAGAACGCGAGCGGCCTGCCCGTGCGGCACGTCGTCGTCGACCTCGACGAGGAAGGGCTGTCGTTCAAGGTGACGCTCGTGATCGCCAACAAGACCTCCAGCGGCGAGGAGCTGATCGCGCACCTGAAGGCGAAGGCCGCGCAGGACGACGGGCGTCTGTTCATCGCGGTGATCCCGCAGGTGGACGGCAGCGGCAACGCCCCGCGCGAGGCGCGAGCGCGGCTGGCGAGCATGCTCGACCGGCTGCACGCCGCAGGGCTGCTCAGCTCGGGGATGATCGGCGACCCCGACCCGTACAACGCGACGATCAACGCGCTCGAGCTCTTCCGGGTCGACGACGTCGTCATCTCGACCCTGCCCGGGGAGCGCTCCGGCTGGCTGCGCTCGAACCTGGTCGAGCGTGTCCGCAACGCCACCCCCGCGCTGGTCGAGCACGTGGTCGTCGATTCTCAGACCGCCACGATCGCGGCGCCGGCGGCGTAGCGGGGATCACGATGGAGGCAGCCAGCATCGCGCACGGGGCCGACCATACCCATGGGGGCACAGGCGGCCATCACGGCCCGCCAGAGGCCCACAAGAGCTCGCGCGTGGAAGCACCGCTGCTCGGGATGCTGCTTTTCATCATCTCCGAGGTGATGATCTTCGGCGCGTTCTTCACCGCCTACTTCTTCATCCGCATCGCCGAAGGCGACCCGTGGCCGGCGCCCGGGACGCATCTGCCGGTGCCCGTCGCGGGCGTCAACACGCTGATCCTCATCTCCTCGTCCTTCACGCTGCACTGGGCGGAGACGTCGATCAAGCGGGACAACCGCTTCGGGTTCAAGGCGGGGATGCTCAGCACCTTCCTGCTCGGCTGCACGTTCCTGTTCATCCAGATCAACGAGTACGCCAACATCGGCTTCGCGCCCCAGGACCACGCCCAGCAGACGATCTTCTACTCGCTCACCGGCCTGCACGGCGCGCACGTGTTCATCGGCCTGCTGATCCTCCTGAGCGTCACCATCCGCGCCTTCCGCGGCCACTACAGCCCGGACTCGCACAAGGGAGTCGACGTCCCCGGCATCTACTGGCACTTCGTCGACATCATGTGGATCGTCGTCTACACAACCGTCTACATCCTCTGACGGCCGTGGACGCTGCGTGAGGCTGCGTCCTCCCTCGCTCATGTGCGCAGCACACTTCGCGACTGCCTGTGCCCCGAAGGGGTACGTCCTTGCCTCACTTGGTCCACGACCGTCAGACGCGTGGTATCCATGCTGAACCCCCTGCGGTCGGAGGGCGACGCGTTTCGCCTGCTGCTGTACGTGGCGGGCGTGTTCCTGACGATCGTCGTGCTGATCCTCGCGGTGCGCGCGATCTTCTGAGTTTGGGGGTCCACGCCGCATGCGGCGTGGCCTGCCCGGCCGCATGCGGCCGGGCTTCGGGGTCGCGCATGCGCGACCCCGCGGCGGGCACATGTGCCCGCCGAACTACTGAGCGATTGGGAAGTGCCTCGAACGGGGCAGGACACGGCCTCGCGCCGTGCGCACGGCCCGCGGCGAACTACTTGACCGTGATCGTGCCGTACATCCCGGCCGCGCGGTGGCCGGGGGCCTCGCAGAAGAACGTGTACTTGCCGGGTTTGAGGTTGACGGTCACGGACGTGCTGCCCTTGGTGATGAAGCTGCTGGCGCCGAGCGCGGCGCCCTTGGCGGTGGCGCCGTTTTCGCCGGCTTCGACGGCGATGTTGTGCGAGACGCCCGACATGTTCGCCATCACGATCGTCACCGCGCCGGGTTTGGCTTCGGCCTTGCTGGCGGTGTAGGCGAGCTGACCGGCCGCGTTGGCGTTGATTTCGAGCTTGCCGGCCTTCTCCACCGCAGGCTTGCCCGCGCCCGGCGCTTCGACGGCGGTCGCGAGCAGGCCCGTGTCCTGGCCGGGCGCGTCGGCCGACTGGGCGACGTACGCGGCGATGTCGGCGAGCTTCTGCCCACTGGCGAGGTCCGCGGGCATCGCCCCGACCGGGTCCGGGTTCTGCACCTGGCCTTCGACGACGGTGCGGAACGAGTTGCGCTGCAGGCCTTCGGCGAGGTCCGTGCGGAAGACTTCGTCGAGGTTCGGGCCGACGATGCCTTTGGTGTCGGCGCGCGCGAGCGTGTGACACGAGCCGCACTTGGCCACGAACTCCTGCTTGCCGAGGATCAGGTTCGCGTTGTCGGCGCCCTTGACCCCCGCGCAGCCCGCGGCGCCCAGCGCGAGCGCGCCGAGCGCACCGACAGCGCCGGCGCGCGCGGCCAGTCTGCGCAGGCGCTCAGGGCGCCGATGTCCGGCGCGGCTCTCCTCCACGAAGCTCACGCGGGAACCCTATCCGAAGCGGCGGCTGGCGAACAAGCATGTCGGCCCGCGCCCGCACGTTCGTCTCACGCCGGCGCGAGCGCGTCGAGATCGCCCTGCGCGGCGGCGATCACACCGCGTGCCACGCCCTCCCACGACCAGCGTTCGCGCACCGTCTCGACCAGCGCGGCGCGCGTGCGCGCGCGCAACCGCGGATCGGCATGCAGCCAGCCGCTGACGCGCTCCGCCAGGGCCTCGACGGCGCGGTCGTCGATCGCGAACGACAGCCAGCCGGCGGCGGGCGCGGGGACGGCGGCGGCGAGCACCGCGCTGACCTCGGCGAGCCCCGAATGCGCCGCGCTGATCGGCAGCGCGCCGCACGCGGCGGCCTCGGCGGCGACCATGCCGAAGGACTCGGGGAACGTGCTCGGCACGACCATCGCCGCGCAAGCCGGGAGCAGATCGGCGAGCTCCTCGTGGTCCAGGCGCCCGGTCAGCAGCACGCGCTCGTCCAGACCGCGCGCCGCCCGCAGGTAGCGCTCGCGCTCGTCTCCGTCCAGACCGTCGACGAACGCGAGCAGGTGCCGCAGCGGCCGCGAGCGCCCCGATCCCCCCTCCAGCGCGCGTCCCGCTGCCGCGATCTCGCGCACGGTGTCCAGCTCGCCGTCGCGCAGCGCGGCGAGCAGGCGTTCGAGCCCCTCGCGGTAGGCGCCGAAGCCGACCACCACGAGCCGCGCCCGCGGGACGCGCTCGAGCACCAGCGGCCACGCCGCCATCAGCAGGTCAACGCCCTTGCTGACGATCAGCTTGCCGACATACGCGACCAGCAGGTCGCGGTCGGTGTCGATGCGCGCGATGGCGCCGGCCGCCGCAGCGTCGTCGCGGGTGAACGCGCTCGCGTGGGCCTCGCCGGCGGCATCCGCCTCGCCGCCGGCGCCCGACTCATCGGAGGCGGCGGCGGCGCGCAGACGGGCCGCCAGCGCCCGCACGCCGTCGGCCGCGTCCGCGGGCTCGCGGGGACGGAAGCGCCGCACGTCCACGCCCGGCGGGCCCAGCCGCGTGCGCCGCGCGAGCTGCGGATCCCCGAGCGCCTCCCACAGGCTCGCGGCGGTGTGATGGGAGCCGACGAGCACCGTTCGAGCGCCCGCCAGACCCTCGCGCGCCGGCTCCAGGAAGCGCTCGGGGCAGGGCTTGACGGTGTACTCGAGCGCGCTGCCGTGGATCTTGACCGCGTAGGGCATCTCGCCGGCGAGCCCGCGGGCGAGGATCACCGGACCCATCACCAGGTGGTTGGCGAGCGCCACATGCGGCGCCACCAGCTCGCGCAGCTCGGCGACCGCGGCGACGTTCGCGGCGATGTAGCGCGCGACCTCCTCGTCGCTGCACTGCGCGAACGTGCGCGCCTGGATCCCCTCGTAGCGGTCGGCCACGTACACGGGCAGCAGGCCGCCGATGTTCGGGCGGTACGCCGTGCAGCGGCCTCGCGGAGCCTCGGCGTCGCGCTCGTCGCGCGTGCGCTCGAGCGCCCGTATCCGCAGCGCCCCGTCGTCCCAGTCGGCGACGGCGTCGACGAACGGCTGGCGCTCGGGATGGCGGTCCTGGGTGAGCAGGTGCACGTCGTGGCCGAGCCCGACCAGCGCGGCCGCCAGGCGCGCGTTGTAGACGTTCGAGCCCGTGCCGTCCAGCAGGTAGCCGTGGAAGATCAGCACGCGCACGGACGCGCAGCCTATCCGTGCCGCGATCTCTCCCCCACCCGCTCAGGTAAAGTTGGGGCATGAGCACGAAACAGCGTTATCGGATGCGCGCCCCCTCGAGCGGGCGGGAAGTCGTGATCGAGGCCGAGCCCGAGGAGATCTACCTCGACCGGGAAACCGGCGAGCCGCTGGAGGTCGTCGGCAAGATGCTGCCGCTGGCGCCGTCGACGTCGCGGCTGCCGTGGTCGGTGGAGAACCTGCGCTTCTGCCCCTGGTGCGACCAGCACTCCCAGAAGGACCTCAACGACTGCCCAAAGTGCGGCAGGCGCATGGGACCGTTGTGAGAGCTCGCGCCGCGCTCGCCGCGTGCGCGGCGTTGCTGTGCGGGCTGACGCTCGGCGCCTGCGGCGGCAGCAGCGTCTCCGACGCGGTCCCCAAGAGCACCCCCGACATCACGCCGCCGACCGACACGAGCGCTGAAGTGGCCGCCGCGCAGACGACCTCCACCGCGACGACGTCGACCAAGACCACCAAAGCGAGCGAAAGCTCCTCCACGAGCGGCGAAAGCGCCGCGAGCGAAAGCAGCGAAGCGTCGTCGAACGCCGGCGAACCAAGCACCGCGGGCACATCCGGCGGCGCCTCGGCCGAAAAAGAAAAAGAAAAACCGGCCAGCGAAACCAAAGAATCTTCGGCTAGCCCCACCGGCGGCTCCAGCGCCCCCTAGGGCGCCCGCTGAGCGGCGCAATGCTGCGTCCTCGGTCGCTCGCGTGCCTTAAGCACGCCACGCTCCCTGCGTCCTTGCCTTGCTTGCCCAGCGAACGCCCTTACTAGGGAGTGCTGATCAGCGTCGCGCTGTAGGTCAGGCGGGCGGTCTGGTAGAGGCAGTAGTACTGGACGGCGGAGCCGACCGTGGTCTGGGTGGTCTCGGCGCTGGTGCTGTTGCAGCCGCTTTTGGGGCGACTGGCGCGCCAGGAGGTGTCGTTGCCGAAGTGGATCGCGAGCGCCGGCGCCCACGAGGGCACGGTCAGCGCGACGACGTAGCCCTTTTTGATCGGGATCGTCGTTTCGAGCGGGAACTGCGCGGTCTTGCCGAAGTACGGCTGCAGTTTGACCATCGGGCTCTGCGCGACGAGCTTGTACGTGAGGTTGGGTTTGCGCTGCGGGGCGAGGATCGCGATCCCCGCTTCGGATTCGCCGCCCTCGTTGGCGTTGAAGTACTTGATCTGGGTGGCGTTGGGGGCGCCCAGCGTGATCGTCCAGGCGACGATCGTCCCGGCGCGCGGGGCGCTCAGCAGGTTGCGTTCCGAGCCGACCTTGACCTGGAAGCCGGTCGTGCGGCTGACCGCCAGGCACGGGTCCGCCGCCCCGCTCCCCGGACAGCTCGGCACGGTCGCGGGCGTGGTCGCGCCGATCACGCCGACTTCGGTCAGCGTCGCCGGCGCCACTGCGGGCAGGATCAGCGCGAGCGCCGCGGCGCTCGCGAGCACAGCCATGGATATACGTCTCATATCTGCCATTGAACACGCCCAGCCGCTCTTTGTAGCGGTTTGATCATTTCGCTACCGTCCGGATAGTTCCTGCGCGGCGGCCTGTATCTGCGCCTGATCGCCCTCGGACGGGATCCACGGCAGTCGCAGCGGATCGCTGTCGTAGCGCGGGATCACGTGCACGTGGAAGTGGAAGACCGTCTGCCAGGCTGCCCGTCCGCAGGAGTTCAGGAGGTTGACCCCGTCGGCGCCGAGACGCTCCTTCATGCGCCCGGCGAGCCGCTGGGCGGCGAGCGCGACCGCGGCGAGGTCCTCGCGATCGACGCTCAGCAGGTCGGCGCTGTGCGCGCGCGGGATCACCAGCGCGTGCCCGCGCGTGGCGGGGGCGATGTCCATGAAGGCGATCGTGCGCTCGTCCTCGTCGACGATCGTCGCGGGCAGCGCGCCGCCGACGATCTTGCAGAAGATGCAGTCCGGGTCGGCCATGCGGGGCAGATCCTAGCTTCGCGTCAGCCCACGGGCGTAGTCGAGCGCCCGCTCGCGGCTGTCGAGCTCGCCCGCGTACTGCGCCGCGGCCAGCTCGTCCAGCAGCTCCCCCACGCGAGGGCCGGTGGCGATCCCGAGCGCGCTCGCCAGCTCGTCGCCGCGCAGCAGCGGCTTCGGCGGACCGTCCGCGCGCCAGCGCAGGGCGTCGGCCAGCACGCCGCGGGCGAGGCCCAGATGCGC
Organism: uncultured Solirubrobacteraceae bacterium; assembly: GCA_963735705.1. Taxonomy (GTDB): domain Bacteria; phylum Actinomycetota; class Thermoleophilia; order Solirubrobacterales; family Solirubrobacteraceae; genus Palsa-744. The sequence continues at coordinate 601,995 of CAVTLZ010000013.1, read as the reverse complement.
CTGCACCGCCTCCTGCGCGCGGTCGCCGCGCGTGGCGAGCCGGTCGGCGATCGACAGCAGCGTGACGTCGACCTCGACGGGCGAGCATGCGCGCAGGTAGGCGAACACGGTCCTGCGCGCGAGCGGCTGCGGCTGGTGGACGAGGAAGCCAAGGCGCAGGTGATGGCGCACGAGCGCGGCCACGTGCGCGCGCAGGCGCTCGCTGGCGCGCAGGCGCTCGAGCACCGCGCGCGCGAGCTCCGCGCCGCGAACGTCGTGGCCGATGAACGTCACGCGCCCGTCCTGCGGGCGCACAGCGCGCGTCAGCGGCTTGGCGGCGTCGTGCAGCAGCGCCCCCCAGCGCAGCGCCTCGCCGCGTGTCATCTCGTCCGCCAGCGGCTCGGCGAGCAGCGCGTCCACCGCCGCGCGCTGGTCCCCCACGCCCCGCTCCATCTCCTCGCTCCACGGACCCGCGCCGCTCGTGAGCTCGACGGTGCGATCGAGCACCTCGAGCGTGTGTCCGAGCACGTCGAGGTGGTGGAAGCGGCTCTGCTGCACCCCGCGCAGCGCCTCCAGCTCCGGCAGGACCACCGCGCTCGCCCCCAGCTCGCTCAGCATCTCGAGTCCCCTGCGCGCCTCGCGCGCGGCGATGATCCGTCGCAGCTCCATGAACACCCGCTCCGCGGAGACGCCGCTGAGCCCGTCCGCGTGTGCGCGCGCGGCGCGCGCGGTCTCCCCCTCGGCCTCCATGTCGAGCTCGACTGCGAGGCGCACCAGGCGCAGCACGCGCAGGGGGTCTTCGGCGAACGCGCTCGGCGCGGCCATCCGCAGGCGACCCGCGCGCAGGTCCTCGATCCCGCCGAGCGGGTCGATCGGCGGCCCGCCAGCGATCGGCTCGGCGATCGCGTTGACCGTGAAGTCGCGCAGCGCGAGGTCCTCCTCGATGCCCCGCCCGCGCAGCGGCTCGACGTCGACCTGCCAGGCGCCGTCGCGCGCGACCACGCGCCAGGAGCCGAACTCCTCGGAGAGCGCAAAGCACGCGGCGCGGCCAGCCGCGCGTGCGACCGCGCGCGCGGCCTGCGCTGGCTCGCCGTCGACGACGACGTCCACGTCGTCCGTCTGCCTGTCCAGCAGCCGGTCGCGCACGGCGCCGCCGACCAGCCACGCCGGTGTGCCCGCCAGCGCCGTGCGGGCCACGTCCTCGCCGGCGCTCATGTCTAGCGGGCGTCCGCCGTTCGCGCGCGCGCGCCGTGGGCGCCCTTGGCGCCGGCGCCGAGCGCGACGCCGTCGCGGTGGTAGACGCGCGGCACGCGGGGAGTCAGCGCGCATGTGATCTCGTAGTTGATCGTGTCCAGGCGCCGCGCCACCTCCTCGGCGGTGATCCGCTCCGAGCCCTGGATGCCCATCAGGATCGCGCGCTCACCGCGCACGCGCTCGGGATCGACGTCCACACCCAGGTCGACGGTGATGCTGTCCATGCTCACGGTGCCGACCAGCGGATGGCGGTGTCCGCCGATCAGCACGTCGGCGTTGTTGGAGAGGCCGCGCCGCCAGCCGTCGCCGTAGCCGATCGGAAGCACGCCGACGTAGGTGTCGCCGTCGGCGACGAACTGGCGCCCGTAGCCGGCGCTCTCCCCCGCCCGGCACAGCTTCGCCTCGGCGACGTAGGAGCTCAGCTCGAGCGCCGGCTCGAGCGCCCGCGCCGCCGGGTCGCGCCCGAACGGGTCCATGCCGTAGATGGCGATCCCGCAGCGGACCATGTCAAACTGCGCTTCGGCCTCGCGCATCGTGGCGGCGCTGTTGGCCGCGTGCACGATGACCTCCGGATGCTCCTCCTTGACGGTGCGCGCCCAGCGCGTGAAGTCGGCCAGCTGGCGGGCGAAGAAGCCGTCGTCCTTGAGCTCGTCCGCCGTGGCGAAATGCGTCATCGCGCCGGCCAGCCGCACGCCGGCGGTCCGCTGCGCGGCAGCCGCCACGCGCGAGGCCTCCGCCGGGTCGCGGGTGCCGAGCCGCCCCATCCCGGAGTCGAACTTGACGTGCACGCGCCCTCCTCCGGCGGCGGCGACTTCCTCGAGATAGCTCTCGTTCCACACGACCACGTCGGCGTCCGCCGCCAGCGCCTCCTCGAGCTCGAGCGGGCTGAGCGCGCCCATGACGAGCACGCGCACGTCGCGCAGGCCCGCGTCGCGCAGCTCGCGCGCCTCGCAGGCGTCAGCGACCGCCAGCCAGCTCGCGCCGCCAGCGAGCGCGGCGCGCGCGCTCTGCACCGCGCCGTGTCCGTACCCGTCGGCCTTGACGACCGCGCACAGGGCCGCCCCGTGGCGCAGCTGCGTGCGCAGGCGCGCGCAGTTGCGCTCGATCGCGGCGACGTTGACGCTCGCCTGCGCCCTGCGCAGCGCCGTCCCGTCGGGCGGCGTCGACACCGCCTGCATGTGCCTCTCAGGACGCTCCCCGTCAGCCATCGCCATGCGCTCCGTCGTCCATCGCCGTGAACCGCCTCATCCGTTGCCCTCCACTGCAACACAGCGATCATCACATGCTCCCCGGCGGCGCGCTGCTGGCAGCTCAGCGATCACGTCGGTGGCGATCACGCCCTCGGCGACTCCGACGGTGCGCGCAGCCTGCCTGCCGGCCTCGGCGTGCAGCCACACGCCGGCGGCGGCCGCGGTGAAGGCGTCCAGACCCTGGGCGAGCAGGGCGGCGATCACGCCGGAGAGGACATCGCCGGTTCCGGCGGTCGCGAGCGCGGGACTGCCGCCGGGACTGACGGCGACGCTCCCGTCCGGCTGGGCGATCAGCGTGTCGTCGCCCTTGAGCACGACGACCGCCGCCGCCTGCTCGGCGGCCGCGCGGACGTGGCGCAGGCGCTCGCGCTCGATCTCGGAGCTGTCGAGATCGAGCAGCCGGCCGAGCTCGCCAGCGTGCGGGGTGAGCACCGTCGGCGCTCCCCTTGCGGCGAGATCGCCCAGTCTGCCCGCGTGGGCGTTCAGGCCGTCTGCGTCCAGCACCATCGCCACGTCCGCCTCGGCGGCGAGCGCGCGCGCGAAGGCGAACGCCCCGGCGCTGCGCCCGAGCCCGGGCCCGAGCGCGATCGCGCCGCCGCGCGCGATCGCCTCGAGCGCGCCCGCGAGCGCGGCGGGCGCCAGCGCGCCGTCGTCGTCGGGCAGCCCGCGGGTCATCAGCTCGGGGGTGCTGGCGGTGGCGAGGACGCTCTGCAGCGAGGCGGGGACGCAGGCCGTCACATATCCGGCGCCCGCGCGCATGCTCGCCTCCGCGGCCATCCGCGGCGCGCCGGTGAGCCCGCGCGATCCGCCGACGACGAGCACGTGGCCGGAGCTGAACTTCGTCGAGGATGCGCCCCTGCGCGGCAGCTGCGCGAGCACGTCCGGCGCGATCAGCCCGACCGACGCGTCTCCGGGCGCGCCGCGCGGGATGCCGATGTCGAGCGTGTGCACCGCGCCCGCGTGCGCCTTGCCGGGGCTGATCCACAGCCCGGGCTTGGCGGCGTGGAAGGTGACGGTCAGCGCGGCGCGCACGGCCGCGCCGCTGACGACGCCGGTGGAGGCGTCGACCCCGCTGGGAACGTCCACGCTGACGACGGGCGCGTCCGCTTCGTTGAGCGCGTCGATGGCCTGTGCCGCGGCGCCGCGGGGCTCGCCCTGGAAGCCGGTGCCGAGCACGGCGTCGACGAGCGCCGCCTGCCCTGTCCACGCCGCCTCGCTCAGCTGGATGGGCTGCTCGCCGGGGAGCCGCTCGAGGTTGGCGAGCGCGTCGCCGGCGTACTCCTGCGCCGGCGCCAGGCACACGACGGTCACGGCTCGTCCGGCGTGGCGCAGCAGGCGCGCGACGACGAGCCCGTCGCCGCCGTTGTTGCCCTTGCCGCAGACGACCGTCACCGGTCCGTCGGGGGCCAGGCTCTCCACCGCGCGCGCGACGCCCGCGCCCGCCCGCTCCATCAGCTCCAGTCCGGCGACACCGCGCTCGTCTATCGCCCAGCGGTCGACGGCGCGCATCGTCTCGGCGTCGGGGAGCGGCTCGAGCCACGGCGCCGGCGTTCGCATGCGCGCTACTCGACGGTGACGGTCTTGGCGAGGTTGCGCGGCTGGTCGACGTTCAGGCCACGGCGGCGCGCGATCTTGTACGCGAGCAGCTGCAGCGGGATCACCGCGAGGATCGGCTGCAGCATCCAGTCGGTCGCTGGAACGGCGATCGTCGCGTCGGCGTGGCGCTCGACGGCGTCTTCGCCGGCGGTCACGACGGCGATCACGCGCGCGCCGCGGGCACGTGCCTCCTGGATGTTGGAGATGAGCTTCTCGAGCACGGGCGAGCGCGTGGCGACGCAGACGACCGGCGTGGCCTCGTCCAGCAGCGCGATCGGGCCGTGCTTCATCTCCCCGGCGGCGTACGCGTCGGTCGAGATGTAGGAGATCTCCTTGAGCTTCAGCGCGCCCTCGAGCGCGACCGGCAGGCCGATGTGCCGGCCGATGTAGAGGAAGAAGTCCGCGTCCCAGTAGCTCTGCGCGATCTCCTCGGCGCGCTGCTCGCAGTCGCCGATGAGCTCGTCGATGCAGTGCGGCAGGCGCTTGATCTCGGCGACCAGCTCGGCGATCCGCGCGGGCGGGAGCGTCCCGCGCAGCTCCGCCAGCCGCAGCCCGAGCAGGTACATGACGGCGACCTGGCAGACGAACGTCTTCGTCGCGGCCACCCCGATCTCCAGGCCCGCGCGCGTGTAGAGGATGCCGTCGGCCTCGCGCGTGGCCTGCGAGCCCATCGTGTTGGTGATCGCGAGCACCGTTGCGCCGCGCTCGCGCGCGAGGTGCATCGCGGCGAGCGTGTCGGCGGTCTCGCCCGACTGCGAGATGCCGATCACGAGGTCGCCGGGCCCGACGACGGCGTTGCGGTAGCGGTACTCGGAGGCGATGTCGAGCTCGACCGGCAGGCGTGCCCACTCCTCGATCGCGTAGCGGCCGATCAGACCGGCGTGGTAGGCGGTGCCGCAGGCGACGACGACGATCCGCTTGACGCCGGCGAGGATCGCCTCGTCGAGCGCGCCCTGCTCGTCGAGGTCGACGCCGTCGCCCCGCGCGGTGCGGTCGGCGATCGTCTCGGCGAGCGCGTCGGCCTGTTCGTGGATCTCCTTGAGCATGAACGTCTCGTAGCCGCCCTTCTCGGCGGTCTCCTGATCCCAGTCGACTGTCTCCACGATGCGCTGCACGGGCTTGCCGTCGGCCGTGGTGATCAGCACGTCGTCGGGGCGCAGCACGACGATCTCGCCGTTTTCGAGGTACTGCACGCGGCGGGTCTCGGCCAGGAACGCGGGCACGGCGGAGGCGACGAACTGCTCGCCCTCGCCGCGGCCGATCACCAGCGGGCACTCCTTGCGCGCTCCGACGAGCAGCTCTGGCTCGTCGAGGCTCATGGCGACGAACGCGTAGTGGCCCTCCAGCTGGGCGTAGGCGGCGCGCACGGCGGCGGCGAGGTCGCCGTCGTAGCACTCGGCGATCAGGTGCGCGATCACCTCGGCGTCGGTCTCGGAGGTGAACACGCTGCCGTGCGCGAGCAGGCGCTCCTTGAGCGTCACGTAGTTCTCGACGATGCCGTTGACGACCACGTGCACGCGGTCGCCGCTGTCGAAGTGCGGGTGGGCGTTCTCCTCGCTGACGCGCCCGTGGGTCGCCCAGCGCGTGTGGCCGATGCCGGTGGTGGCGGGACGCGCGGCGGTCGCCACGGCGCCCGCGCCGTCGGCCTGCGCGCGGGCCTGCGCCTGGTGCTCGAGCTTGGCGCGCAGCTGGTCGAGGTTGCCGACCGCGCGCACGGCTTCGATCCGCTCGTCGCCGATGACGGAGATCCCGGAGGAGTCATAGCCACGGTACTCGAGCTTGCTCAGGCCGGCGAGCAGCAGGTCCTGGACCTGTTGCCCGCCGCCCGCCCGCCTACCGACGTAGCCAACGATGCCGCACACCCAGTCGAAGATACCAGCGGTCCGTCAGCCCAGCTCGCGCTCGACGAGCGCGACGAGCCGCCCGCAGACCTCCTCGGCCTCCGCGTCGGTGGGTGCCTCGACCATCACGCGCACCAGCGGCTCGGTGCCGCTCGGGCGCACGAGCACGCGCCCGCGGCCGGCCAGCTCGGCCTCGGCGGCGTGCACGGCGGCGTCCACCTCGTGCGCGTGCTCGAGCGCGCCGCGGTCGCGCACGCGCACGTTGACGAGCCGCTGCGGCAGCTTGGACATGGCGTCGCGCTCGCTGAGATCCCTGCCGCCGAGCGCCTCGAGCGTCAGCAGCGCGCTGGCGATGCCGTCGCCGGTGCGGTTGAAGCCCATGTCGATGATGTGCCCGGACTGCTCGCCGCCGAGCGTCCAGCCGCGGGCGCGCAGCTCCTCGAGCACGTAGCGGTCGCCGACGCTCGTCGTGCCCACCTGCACGCCCTCGCGCTCCATCGCCGCGTGGAAGCCGTAGTTGGTCATGACGGTGACGGCGACGCCGTTGCCGGCGAGGCGCCCGCAGGCGCGCAGGTGCAGCGTGGCGAGCGCCATCAGCTCGTCGCCGTCGACGATCTCGCCGCGGCGGTCGACGGCGAGCACGCGGTCGCCGTCGCCGTCGAACGCGAAGCCCAGCGCGTGCCCGCCCGCGAGCACGTTGCGCGCCAGCTCGTCCACGTGCGTGGAGCCGCAGCCGGCGTTGATGTTGCGCCCGTCGGGCGCGTCGGCGATCACGCTCACGCGCGCGCCGAGGCGCCTGAAGATCTCGGGCGCGACCTGGTAGGTGGCGCCGTTGGCGCAGTCGAGCAGCACGTCGACGCCGTCGAGGTCGAGCTCGCGGAAGCGCACGTGCAGCTCGCGCAGGTAGTCCTCCGGCGCGCCGCGCAGCTCGCGGATACGCCCGATCGCACCCGCGGCTCCGCCCGCGCCTGCGGCGGCGTCGAGCTCGCGCTCGATCGCGAGCTCGGACTCGTCTGAGAGCTTGTAGCCGTCACCGGCGAAGAACTTGATGCCGTTGTCGCGGTAGGGGTTGTGCGAGGCGGAGATGACGGCGGCGAGATCGAAGCCGTAGCGGCCGATCAGCAGCGGCGCGGCGGGCGTCGGCAGCACGCCGCCGAGCAGCACGTCGCCCCCGGCGGCGCTCACGCCGGCGGCGAGCGCCGCCTGCAGCATGTCGCCGGACTCGCGCGTGTCGCGCACGATCAGCACCTGCGGACGGGCCGATGCGGCTCCGATGTTGCGGGTGGCGGCGGCGCCGAGCGCGAGCGCGAGCTCAGCGGTGAGGAACTCGCCGGCGACGCCGCGAACGCCGTCGGTCCCGAACAGCTTGCGGGTCATGCGGGCGGGCCCGGCATCCAGCGCGCCAAGCGCTAGCGCTTGGAGAACTGCGGACGCTTGCGCGCCTTCTTGAGACCGGCCTTCTTGCGCTCCTTCGCGCGCGAGTCGCGCGTGAGGAAGCCCCTGCGCTTGAGCTCGCCGCGCAGGTTGGGGTCGGCCTCGAGCAACGCCCGCGAGACGCCGTGGCGCAGCGCGCCCGCCTGTGCGGAGATGCCGCCGCCGTGCAGCCGCGCGACCACGTCCATGCGGTCCTGGTAGCCGACGGTCTCGAGCGGCTGGCGGATGTTGCGCTGCAGCGTCAGCCGCGGGAAGTGATTCTCGAGCGTGCGCCCGTTGACGAGGTAGGTGCCCGTGCCCGGCCGCAGCGTCACGCGCGCGATCGCCGACTTGCGCTTGCCGGTAGCGCGGTAGCGGGCGCCGGAGGCAAGGTCGATCGCGGCGGTGGAGATCGGCTGCGCGAGCGCCTCCTCGCGCTCCTCCTCCTCGGCCTGCGCCTCCGCGGTGTCCTCGTCGGTGGCGTACGGGTCGACGGCGTAGGCGTCCTCGTAGCCCTCGCTGCGCCCCAGCGGGTCGACGCCCTCGGGGACGATGTCCACTTCAAGATGCGCGCCGGGCACCGCGGGCTTCTCGCGCGGCGCCTCCTCCTCTTCCTCCTCGTCCTCCTCGTCCTCCTCGTCCTCCTCGACGGCCTCGGTCTCGGGCTCCTGGACAGCCTCGGGCGCCGCCTGCTCCTGCGCCTGCGGGACCTCGGCGGGCGCGTCCTGCGGCTGCGCCTCCGCGGGCTCGGCGGGCGCGTCGGCCTGCGCCTCCGGGGCCTCGGGGGTCTCGGGCGGCGTGTCCGCGACGACGTCCTGCGCCTCGGTCTCCTCGACGTTCTCCCCCTCCGGGGACGGTGCGGGCTGCTCGTCGTCTGCCATCAGGCCTCGATCTCCAGCGGTTGCGGTTTCTGTGCGACGTGCGGGTGCTCGGGCCCGGCGTAGATCTTGAGCTTGGTGATCTGCTTGCGGGCGAGGCGGTTGCGGGGCATCATGCCCTTGACGGCCAGCCTGATGATCTCCTCGGGGCGCCTGGCGAGCATCTCCTCGAAGGTGCGCGAGCGCAGCCCGCCGGGGTAGCCCGAGTGGCGGTAGTAGCGCTTGTCCTGGCGCTTGTTGCCGGTCACGCGGATCTTCTCGGCGTTCACGACCACGACGAAGTCGCCCGTGTCGATGTGCGGCGTGTACTCGGGCTTGCGCTTGCCCCGCAGCACGTCGGCGATCTGCGTCGCCAGGCGCCCGAGCGTCTTGCCGTTGGCGTCAACCAGCAGCCAGTTGCGCTCGCGGTCGCTCGGCTTCGCTACGTAGGTCTTGACAGAGGGGGCCATGGCGTGAAAAAGGCCACGCGTAACCGCGCGGCGGAGCGGACATCATAGCTCAGGCGTTGTCTCGGCGCCCCTGACGGCGTCCTCCCTCTCTCGCGTGCCAAGCACGCCACGTTCGGTGCGTCCTTGTCAGGAACGCCGATCCTGCCGCCTGAGTGGTTGGCTAACCGCTTTTTGGGAGACGCGTTCGCCGGATTTCCCGGACAACCCTGTTGGCGCCGGTCACCACAGTTGTCGTTGCTGCGAGCGCGATCACTCCCACTCGATGGTTCCTGGCGGCTTCGACGTGATGTCGAGCACGACGCGGTTGACCTCGCGCAGCTCGTTGATCATGCGCGAGGCGATCGTCTCGAGCAGGTCGTAGGGCAGCCTGGCCCAGTCGGCGGTCATGGCGTCGTCGCTGGTGACGGCGCGCAGGACGACGACGTAGCCGTAGGTGCGCTCGTCCCCCTGGACGCCGACGGTGCGCACGTCGGGCAGCACGCAGAAGGACTGCCACAGCTCGCGGTAGAGGCCCGCCTTGCGGATCTCCTCCTGGAGGATGTGGTCGGCCTCGCGCAGCACGTCCAGGCGCTCCTTGGTGGCTTCGCCGCCGACGACGCGGATCGCGAGGCCGGGGCCGGGGAACGGCTGGCGCCAGACGAGGCGCTCGGGCAGGCCCAGCTCGGCGCCGACGGCGCGGACCTCGTCCTTGAACAGCGCGCGCAGCGGCTCGACGAGCTCGAACTGCAGGTCGTCGGGCAGGCCGCCGACGTTGTGGTGGGACTTGATCGTCGCGGCGCCGGTGCCGCCGCCGGACTCGATCACGTCCGAGTACAGCGTGCCCTGCACCAGGAAGCGCGCTCCGGGGCCGCCGGTGCCCACGGCGAGCTTCTCGGCCTCCTCCTCGAACACCCTGATGAACTCGGCGCCGATCGCCTTGCGCTTGGCCTCCGGCTCGGTCACGCCTTTGAGCTTGTCCAGGAAGCGCGTCTCGGCGTCGACGGCGACGAGCGGCACCTTGAACGTGTCGCGGAAGGTCTTGACGACCTGCTCGCCCTCTTCCTTGCGCATCAGGCCATGGTCGACGAACACGCATGTCAGCTGCTCGCCGACGGCGCGGTGCACGAGCAGCGCGGCCACCGAGGAGTCGACGCCGCCGGACAGGCCGCAGATGACCCTGCCGTCGCCGACCTGCTCGCGGATGCGCCGCACCTGTTCCTCGACGATCGAGGCCGCCGACCACGTCGGGTCGCAGCCGCAGATCTCGGTCAGGAAGCGCTTCAGGATCTCCTCGCCGTAGGGCGTGTGCACGACCTCGGGGTGGAACTGGATGCCGTAGATCGCGCGTTCGGGGTCTTCGACGGCGGCGACCGGCGAGCTGCTCGAGGACGCGAGTGCCAGAAAGCCGGGCGGCGGCTCGAACACGGTGTCGCGGTGGGACATCCAGCACGTCTGCTCGCGCGGCATGCCCTTCAGCAGGACTCCCGGCTCGGCGACGTGCAGGTCGGAGCGGCCGAACTCGCCGACCTCCGCCTGCTCGACGCGCCCGCCGAGCGTGTGCACGAGCAGCTGCATGCCGTAGCAGATGCCCATCACCGGCACGCCCAGCTCCAGCAGGCCGCGATCCAGCGGCGGCGCGCCGTCGGCGTACACCGACGCGGGCCCGCCCGAGAGGATGATCCCGCGCGGCTTGCGCGCGGCGATCTGCTCCAGCGGCACGTGGTGGGGCAGAAGCTCGCTGAAGACCCCGCAATCGCGCACCCTGCGGGCGATCAGCTGCGAGTACTGCCCGCCGTAGTCGAGCACGACGATCTCGTCGGTCTTCGCCTGAGGGGACGCCGACATCTCCGTCGCGGCCCCCGTCTCACCATGGCTATACGCCTCCGCGGGTGCGGAGGTCCGCTGCTCGACCGCCGGCTCGGGCGCCGTGGCAGCGAGCTCAGTCATTTACGAGGGCGGCTGCCTTCCCGTTGGTCGCGCCCATGCCCACGCCCTGGTCGCGCTGCAGCGCCTTGCCCTCGGTCTGCAGCGACGGCGCGACCACGACCTCGGCGCGGTTGAACTCCGCCAGGTCCTTGTGGCCGCACGTCGCCATCGACGTGCGCAGGCCGCCGAACAGGTTGAACGTGCCGTCGTTCTCGCGCGCCGGGCCGACGAGGATCTCCTCGAGCGTCCCGTTCTGCGTGGTCGCCACGCGCGCGCCGCGCGGAAGCGTCGGATGGAACGTCGCCATCCCCCAGTGAAAGCCGCGCCCGGGCGCCTCGTACGCGCGCGCCAGCGGCGAGCCGATCATCACGGCGTCCGCGCCCAGCGCGATCGCCTTGGAGACGTCACCGCCGTTGCGCATGCCGCCGTCGGCGATCACCTGGCAGTACTCGCCCGTCTCGAGCATGTGCGTCGAGCGCGCGTGCGCGACGTCCGCGATCGCGGTCGCCTGCGGCACGCCGATGCCGAGCACGCCGCGCGTCGTGCACGCGGCGCCCGGGCCGACGCCCACGAGCACACCCGCCGCACCGGTGCGCATCAGGTGCAGGCCCGTGTGGTAGGAGGCGCAGCCGCCGACCACGACGGGCACGTCGAGGCTGGGGATGAACTCCTTCAGGTTGAGCGGCTCGGAGACAGTCGAGACGTGTTCCCCGGAGACAACCGTGCCCTGGATCACGAGCACGTCCAGTCCCGCCTCCAGCGCGATGTCGTGGTAGTCGAGCACGCGCTGCGGTGTGAGCGACGCCGCGACGACGACCTTCTGCTCCTTGATCTCGCGGATGCGCTGCGCGATCAGCTCCGGCTTGACGGGCTCCTGGTAGATCTCCTGCATCCTGCGCGTGGCGACGTCCTTCGGCAGCGACGCGATCTCCGCGAGCTGCTCGTCCGCGTCCTCGTAGCGGGTGAAGATGCCCTCGAGGTTCAGCACCGCGAGGCCGCCCAGCTTGCCGATGACGCCCGCGCTCTCGGGCGAAACCACGCCGTCCATCGCCGAGGCGAGCATCGGCAGCTCGAACTGGTAGGGCCCGAGCTTCCACGAGATGTCGATGTCGTCGGGGTCTCGCGTGCGCCGCGAGGGCACGATCGCGATGTCGTCGAAGCCATAAGCGCGGCGGCCTTTCTTGCCGCGTCCGATCTCTATCTCCATCGCAGCATCCTCGCAGTCGTCGCGGACATCCAGTCGCATCGCACAGACGGAGGAGCCCCGCGCCCGGCGGCGCCGGAGGTGCTCCGGTGAGGCGCCATCTGGGGCATGTGGGCGACGCGAGCCAAGTGACGCTGAGCATAGCAACGGGCCCACTGACCCCGATGCCCTTGGGTATGCTCGGATGACATGAGCGACACCGCGAATACACGCTACGAGCCGGGTGCGGTCGAGACCCGCCGCCAGGCCGCCTGGCGGCGGGGCGACGCGTTCAGGACGCCGTCGCCGGCGGATGAGCGGACGAGCATCTACATCAAGCCGTCGGCGCCGTTCACGTCCGGCAACATCCACATGGGCCACGTGCGCAGCTACTCGATCGGCGACGCGTACGCGCGCTTCCGCCGCGCCCGCGGCGACGCGGTGCTGTTCGCGTTCGGCTTCGACGCCTTCGGGCTGCCGGCGGAGCTCGGCGCGATCGCCGGCGGGGAGCCGCCGAGCGAGTGGGTCGCCCGCTGCGCCGCGCACATGACCGCGCAGCTGCAGCGGCTCGGGTTCTCCTTCGACTGGGAGCGCTCGTTCATGAGCTCGGACCCGGTCATGTACCGCTGGTCGCAGTGGCTGTTCCTGACGCTGCTGGACGCCGGTCTGATCTACCGCGGCACGAGCAACGTCGACTGGTGCGACAACTGCGAAACCACTTTGGCCTCGATCCAGGTGGAGCCGGGTGGAACGTGCTGGCGCTGCCACGGGCCGGTGCGCCTGATCCAGCTGCCGCAGTGGTATCTGCGCATCAGCGAGTACGTGCAGGAGAACGACCGGCGCCTGGCGGAGCTAGCCGCGAGCGGCATCTGGGACGACGTCGCGCTCGCCTCCCAGGAGATCGTGCTCGGGCGCATCGACGGCGTCGAGCTCGACCTGCGCGCGCCGGACGGCTCGACGCTGACCGTCTTCACCCCCCACGGCGAGGCTGTCGCGGAGGCGCGCTTCGTGCTGATGTCGGCCCGTCACCCGGACGCGGACGAGTGGACCTCGGACGAGGCCGTGCACGAGCAGATCGAGCACCTGCGCTCGGGCGGCTGGGAGCGCAGCTCGCGCGAGGCGGAGACGATCCCCGTGATCGACACCGGCCGCGTCGTGGCGACCCCGGACGGGGTCGAGCTGCCCGTGCTCGTCTCCCCCCTCGTCGACTCGCGCTTCGGTCCCACCGTCGTGCTCGGCGTGCCCACGCGCGACCGCACCGACGAGGTGATCGCGCGGCGCCTGGGCTTCGAGCTGCCCGAGGAGGCGCCGCAGGGCGGCCCCGGCGCGGGCGCCGGCTCCGCGGAGGCGAGCTCAAACGGGGCCGCGTCGAGCGACGGCGCCGTTGCGCTGGCGCCCGGCGCGCGCACGGCGGTGCGCTACCGCGCGTTCGACTTCGCGATCTCGCGCCAGCGCTCGTGGGGCACGCCGATCCCGATCGTCTACTGCGAGCAGTGCGGCACGGTGCCGGTGCCGCGCGATCAGCTGCCCGTGCTGCTGCCGCTGGACCTGCGCCCGACCGGCGCCGGCAACCCGCTGGCGGAGTCCGAGGAGTTCGTGAACACCACCTGCCCGTCCTGCGGCGGGCCGGCCCGTCGCGAGACCGACACGCTGGACTGCCACTTCGACGCGCTGTGGCTGTGGGTGCCCGCGTGCGTCCCGGCTGACGCGCGCGAGCAGCCGCTGGAGGAGATCTTCGCGCTGGCGGACCTGCGCCACTGGCTGCCCTCGGAGCGCCTGGTGGCGGGCTCGGACAGCGGCAACTTCGTGTTCGATCAGCGGATCGTCACGAAGGCGCTGCGCGACATCGGGCCGCTGTCCTTCCTCACCGACGGAGAGCCGTTCGCCGGCTGCCTGTTTCACGAGATGGTCACGGCCGACGGCCGTAAGATGAGCAAGCATCTCGGCAATGTCGTCGACCCCGACGAGCTCGTCGCGCGCTATGGCGCCGACACCGTGAGGTTGGCTGTCCTCTATGCGGCGAGCCCGCAGAAGTCGCTCAACTGGAACGACTCGGCGGTGCTTCGCTGCCACCGTTTCCTCGGGCAGGTGTGGGAGTACTCGCACGCCAAGCTCGCCCTGGCGCAGGACGAGCGCGGGCGCGCAGCCGGGCAGGCCGGTCCCGGAGACGCCGGCGACGAGGAGGTCGGAGACACGAGCGAGCACCTGCGCCTGAAACTGGCGCAGTGGTGCGAGGCGGGCGTGGGCCGGATCACGAAGGACATGGAGGGCCTCGAGACGCACAGCGCGGTGCGCAACGTGATGCGCCTGTTCGACCGGATCAAGGACTTCGAGAAACGTGTCGTGTCCCGCGAGGGAAAGCTCGGCGGCGCCAACGTCGAGGCGCTCATCGAGGCGCTGGGCGTTCTCGCCCAGACGCTCGGCCCGTTCGCCCCGCATCTCGCGGAGGAGCTGTGGATCGAGCTCGGCCACGAGGAGCACGGCGCACAGACGCCGTGGCCGGGCGTATCGTTCCAGGTACCCGCATGAGCACACAGACCGCACACCCCACGGCAGGGGCAAGGCAGCGGACGCGCTCCTGCGCCACCGGCCTCGTCTGTCACCGCTGCGACAACAGCTATCCGCTGGAGTCGACCGTGTTCGCGTGCCCGGACTGCGGCAAGGGCCTGGACATCGTCTACGACTACGAGCTCGCGGCGAGCCACTTCCGAGACGTGCCCGGCTCCGAGCGCCCGCAGAACATCTGGCACTTCGAGGAGCTGCTGCCGATCGTCGACGCCTCGGCGCAGGCGCGCGTGGGACAGCACTCCGGCTACACGCCGCTGATCCGCGCCGACCGCCTGGGCGCGGAGCTCGGTCTCAGCAACCTCTACCTCAAGGACGACTCGAGCAACCGCCCGAGCCTCTCCTACAAGGACCGGGTGGTCTCGATGTCGGTCGCGCGCCTGCTGGAGCGCGGCGAGACGGAGATGGGATGCGTCTCCACCGGCAACGTCGGCACCGCGGTCGCCTCGCTGGCGGCGAAGGCGGGCGTGGCCGCGTACGTCTTCTACCCCAACCGCCTCGAGGACACGAAGGCGCGCGCTTGCATGGCGCTGGGCGCGAAGGTCTGCCAGGTCGAGGGCAACTACGACGAAGCCAACAAGCGCTGCCGCGAACTGGCGGAAGCGACGGGCATGGACTTCGCGAACATCACGCTGCGCCCGTTCTACGCCGAGGGCGCCAAGACCGCCGCGTTCGAGATCGTCGAGCAGCTCGACTGGCAGTCGCCGGACCACATCATCACGGCGGCCGCCGGCGGCACGCTCTCCTCGCGCCTGCACAAGGGCCTGGTCGAGCTGCAGCTGCTGGAGCTGGCGGAGACCGACCCGACGCGCATCCACATCGCCCAGCCGAGCGGCTGCAACCCGATCGCCACGGCGATCGTCGCGGAGGAGGCGGAGATCCACGCGGTCACACCGGAGACGGCGGCGCACTCGCTGGCGATCGGCAACCCCGGCGACGGCTACCTGGTGATCGACGCGGTGCTCAAACGCGGCGGCACGGGAGGCTTTGCCAGCGATCCGGAGATATTCGCGGGCATCGACCTGCTCGCCGCGACCGAGGGCCTGCTCACCGAGCCCGCCGGAGGAACGACGGTCGCCGTTTTGGAGAAACTCGCGGCCAGCGGGCGCTTCGCGCCGGACGACACGGTCGTGGCGATCATCACGGGCAACGGCCTGAAGACGCTCGACGATCACCCGCGCAAGCCGTGGCCGGCGAAGGTCGACTGCGAGCTGGACGCGATGATGGCGGCGCTGAGCGAGCTCAAGCGCGGCGGCACGCTGGTCGAGAGCGCGCGCGAGCAGCTGCGCCCCCATTAGCGACACAGCCGCCGCCGACGCGCGGGAGTAGTGTTGTCGGCATGGACGAAGCCGACGATCTGGTTGTCGAGCTTGAGCTGCGCCGCCGCGAAGAGCGCCGCGCGGTCGAGGAGGCGGGCGGAGGCGAGTCCGAGGGCTTCGAGCTGGCCGAGGAGGAGCTGATCGAACACGCCTCTCACGGCGACGAGCACACGCCCGCGCGGATCATGATCGACGCGGCATCGGAGCGCGAGACGGGCGGTCCGGCGGGCGGCGAGGCGGATGAGGCCGTCTACGGCGAGGCCGACGAGGAGTCCAAACCCGACTGATCCTCGCCCCTCCGCGCTGGGACGCGGTCGTCCGGCCCGGTACGGGTAGAACAGGCAGAGATGGCAAGTCCTTTCGCATCGCCAAAGGAATTCCGCGACGTGATGGACCGGATCTTCAAGATGATGAGCGAGGATCCGGAGATGGGCCCGCGGCTGCGGGATGCCGACGTGCCGCAGCGTTTCGAGTTCACGGACGTCGGCCTGGTGATGAACGTCAGAGCCCGCCGCGGCCGTGAGCGCAGGAACCTCGTCTGGGCATGGACGGACGACATCGACTGGTCGCCGAAGGTGCACATGACGATGTCCTCCGAGACGGCCAACCGCTACTTCCAGGGCCACGAAAACATCGCCTACGCGATCGCGCGCCGGCGCATCAAGACCGGCGGCGACCTGAAAGCGGCGCTCGAGCTGATCCCCATCACCAAACCGATCTACGAGCGCTACCGGGCTCTGGTCGAGGAGGAGTACCCGCATCTGAAGGTGTAGCGCCGGCATGACCGCCGCTGCGCGAGCGCTGCTCAGGGCGCGGCGGGGGCGAGCAGCGACCCGTCGCCGAGACTCGCGTCGAGCAGCAGCGGTCGATGGGCATCGGCGCTCAGGAGGACGTCCGCGGCCGCGCGCGGCTTGCCGTCGGCTCGATAGAGCTCGCTGTCATCGCCGCCGCTCGACGTGCACGGCGCTTCGCTGCCGTGAGCAGCCATGAAGCCGTAGTAGAAGACGTGCGCCGGGGCGATCGCGGGGATCAGGGTGTTGGCCAGATAGGACGCGTCGCCAGCCTGCCGCGCTTCGCCGAGCACCTCGCCGTGCGCGCAGTAGTACGCGCCGACCTCGGTGAACCACAGCTGCGCGCTGGCGCCGTGGTTTGGCAGCGCCTGCTCGAAGCTAAGGACGCTCCCGTCGTCGTGCGCTTTGACGGCGTGGTAGGGGTGGATGCCCCAGATCGCGGGGGCGAAGTCGAGTGCGCCGATGTAGGCCCGCTCGTAGCTCGTGACCGAGGGGGCGTCTTCGAGATCGCCGGCGATCACCTGGCAGCGATGCAGCGCGCAGACGGAGTTGGCCCAGTTGGCGATTTCGCCGGCTTTGCCGGCGGTCTCCTCCCCCTGGTTGTTCGGCTCGTTCCACGCCTCGACGTGCGCGATCGGCTCGCCGGCGCCTGCGGCCCGGCCGAGAACCGCTTCGAGCTGCGGCCGGTATTCGCCGGCCGCGCCGGGATAGACCCCGGTGTAGCTGGTCAGTGCGAGGACTGGGGCGAGACCGAGGCTGCGGACGTCCTGCAGCCACGCTTCGAACTGTTCGCGGTAGTCCCCGTCTGCGCTCGGCCCGTGGCTGGCCTGCGCCATGGCGTTCCACTGCAGCACGTAGCGCGCGAGCGTTATGTGGCCGGCCCACGCGGCGTCGAAGAGGCTTGCGAAGGAGCTGCCGGAGGACGGCCCAGCCCAGGCTGACAGGCTCTGGTCGGAGATGCCGTCGACGTACGGCGTGCCGGCGCTCGCCGCGGGGGCGCCATGCAGAAGGCAGATCGCGAAGGCGAGTATGCAGACGCGGCGGAGGCTTGATGGGTGGCGGACGACTCTGGCCAAGTTGCTCGATGACGGTGGGAGGAGCCTCGATCGGCGGGACGGGCGGCAGTGGATGAGTGGGCGAGCGTTCAAACCCGAGATCCGCACACCAGTTGCGGGCGCGCTTGTCGACAGACCAGGGCATCGGCAAGGGACTTCCGACCAGGGACTTCGACGGGCGCGACGGTCGCCCGTAAGCGCGATCGTGACGTGACTGCCAAGACCCACGAATCCACGGAGGCCGAGATGAGCAGCGTTGACGTGAGCAGTGAAAGATCGAGCGAGGCGCTCGGGACTGAGGTTGCGGACATGAAGCTCGAGGTTGTGGTCGTGCCCGTTTCCGATGTCGATCGGGCCAAGCAGTTCTACGTAAGCCTAGGCTGGAGGCTCGACGCCGACGTCGCCGCCGATGACTTCCGCCTGGTTCAGCTCACGCCTCCGGGCTCGGGATGCTCGATCCAGTTTGGCGCGAACCTCACGTCGGCCGCGCCGGGGTCGGCCCAGGGCCTGTACCTAGTCGTCTCCGACGTCGAGGCTGCGCGCGAGGAGCTCATCGCCCTCGGTGTCGACATCAGCGAGGTGTTCCACGAGGGGGCGCGAGGCGCCCGCTTCCAGTACGCGGCGAACGATCGGGTCAGCGGTCCCTCGCCCGATCGCAAGAGCTACGGCTCGTTCGCCACGTTCAGCGACCCCGACGGCAACGGCTGGCTGTTTCAGGAGGTCACGACGCGCCTGCCCGGCCGTGTCGATGAGGCTACGACGTCTTTCGCCTCGGCGAGCGATCTGGCGGGCGCGCTTCGGCGCGCGTCGGCCGCCCACGGCCAGCACGAGGAACGCACCGGACAGGAGGACGCGAACTGGCCGGACTGGTACGCCGCGTACATGGTGCGGGAGCAGTCGGGCCAGGAGCTGCCGACGTGAGCAGCCGCCAAGAACGCGGCGGGAAGAGCTGTAGAAAAGCCCCGCCGGAGCGGGGCTTTTCCTTAGCAGATCTATAAGCCGGATTCTGTCGTTGAGCAGCCATCCATCTGAGCGGCCTACCTGGACCTCGGCGGGTACCTGCAAACGGTCCTGTTTGGCCTTGCATCGGGTGGGGTTTGCCCAGCCGCCGCGTCGCCGCGACGCTGGTGCGCTCTTACCGCACCATTTCACCCTTGCCGGCCCGCCGTTCACGTGGGACGGCGGACGTAGGCGGTTTGTTTCTGTGGCACTTTCCCGCGGGTTTCCCCGGGTCGATCCCTCGACCACCCTGCCCTTTGATGTCCGGACTTTCCTCGAAGGCCGATCGCCTCCGCGGCTGCCTGATCTGCACGGTCAACCTAGCGCGTGCTCATCGCCTTGTGAAGACGTGGCCTTGCGAATGCAGCCGATCCACAGCCTCGCGAGCCGTCGATCACACCGCCCGCAGCAGACCCACGACCCGGCCGAGCACCTTGACCTCTTTGCTGCGGATCGGCTCCATCGTCTCGTTTTCGGGCTGCAGGCGGATGTGGTCGGGTTCGCGGAAGAAGCGCTTGACGGTCGCCTCCTCTCCCAGCAGGGCCACCACGACCTCGCCGTCGCTCGCCGTCTCCTGTGGATGGACGACGACGTAGTCGCCCTCGAGGATGCCCGCGTCCTTCATCGAGTCGCCGCGAATCCGCAGCAGGTAGCCGCCGTCGCCGCCGCCCGCGATCTCGGGCACCGACACGTAGTCCTCGATGTTCTCCTCCGCGAGCATCGGTTGTCCCGCGGCGACCGAGCCCAGCAGCGGCAGGCCTTCGGCGCGCACCATCCCGCGCACGCTGTCCACCGCGCTGCCGACCGCCCGGTCGAGCAGCTCGATCGCGCGAGGCTTGGACGGGTCGCGGCGCAGCAGGCCGATCTTCTCCAGGTTCGCCAGGTGCGCGTGCACCGTCGAGGACGAAGCCAGCCCAACCGCCTTGCCGATGTCGCGCACCGTCGGCGGATAGCCGTACTTGGCCGAGTACTTGCGGATGAAGTCGAAGATCTCCTGCTGGCGCTTGGTCAGGTCCATGCCTGCGTGCCTCCCGGTCGGGGTAGATGAGGGCCTACGACGAACATGTGTTCGCACTGTAGCGACGGCTGTGGACGGATGCAAGTACCGCACGTAGCGGCCGTCCGCGGCGGTCGAGACCCCTGGCTATACTCGCCCCTCCTGCGCCCGTGGCGGAATTGGTAGACGCGCAAGGTTGAGGGCCTTGTCCTGTGTAAGCGGGGTGGTGGTTCGAGTCCACTCGGGCGCATGGAAATAGCTGCAAATGATGGGGTTTGGGTTGCTTGTGATCTGTTTGTGATCGCGTACAAGACTGGTGCGACACGAGTCGTGACACAACCGAACAACTTGCCGAACGTTTTCTCCGGCCGGCCGAGCTCTCGAGCGTTGCGGTGGGCACCCGCGTCGCGGACCGCCTCGCAGCCAGCTTCAAAGCGTGGCGGTCACAGCGATCGCCTGAATGCCCGGTGAGCTTCTCGAAAGCGCGGACGGACGTGTCACTCGACGCCCGGCCGGTGAAGCGGATGTCTGTGACCTGTGCGGCGGCAAGCGCGAGCACTCCGCTGGCGGAAGCTCGGGCGAGGCTCGGCTCGTTGCGCGCTCGTCACGCGCTCCGCTCCGAGCACGCGCGTCATCTCCGCCACGTTGGCGCCCTTGCCCTCCGGGCAGCTGACGCATCTCACGCGAGTCATCAACGAAATCGACCACCCAGCTCGGCGCCGAGGGGATCGTCACGCGGGCTGCTGCTCCTCTGCGGGGCCGTCACGGACGTAAGCGAGGTCGAAGTGAGCCAGGGCGGTTTGCCGCTCGATCTTCTCGCGTTGTTGGGCGTCGAATGCTTGTCCCAGCGCTGGCTGCGGGTCGCCCTCCTCCGTGTAGAGGCGAGCGGCAAAGGGCCAGTCGCTTCCGAAGATGAGGCGGCTGGCGCCGGCCATCGCGCTCACGGCGGCGAGTCCGGGCTCATCGGCTATGAGCGCTGTGTCGTAGAAGACGCTTGATAGAGCTTTGGGCACCGAGCCGCTGGTAAGGATGCTCGAGCCGGCAGCGAGCCCCAGTGCTGCTCCGAGCTCTTTGGCGCTTGCCCCGAGGGCGGTGAGCCTTAGGTGGAGCATTGGGATGGTGCCGCCGCCGTGGCCGAAGTGCCAGCGGATGTTGGGGTGCCGGTCGAAGGTGCCGTTGAAGATCAGGGAGATGATGGTTCGCGTGGTGTCGGAGGGATACTCGGCGATGAAGTCGGGGGTCTGGTAGGAGGGCTTGTCTGTGGGGCTGACTGCGGTGGGGTGTACGAACACCCATGCTCCTCGCCCGTCTAGCTCTGCCATCAGCGGCTCGAACGTTGGATCGCCGAGGTATCGCCCGCCGGAGCTTGAGAGGAGACCGATCCCGTCGAGCTGCAGCTCGTCGAGCGCCCGCACCGCCTCGCCGAACGCGGCCTGTGGGTCGCTGAGGGGCAGAACTGCGAACGCGCCGAACCGGCTCGGGTACTCGGCGCGGATAGACGCCGCGTAGTCGTTGCAGACTCGCGCGAGATCGAGGCGTCTCTCGGCAACGACGAACTCGACACCTGGGTCGGAAACGGAGAGCATCTGTGTCTGGATGCCGTGTGAATCCATGAACGCGAGTGCCAGCTCCGGCGACCAGTCGGGTACGGGAATGCCGCCGATCATCCACATCTCGACACCGTTGAGCGCCTCGCGGTAGGCCGGCGCGATGTAGTGCGCGTGAACGTCGATGCGGTGGGGCTCCGGGGTACTGCTCATCGGCTTGGCTGCGGTTCGGTTGAGTCCCTGATCTCTGGCAGCGGTCGGTGCGCGATCTCGGCGGCCTCGCTGCGGTCGAGGCCGAAGCTGCGAAGCACGCCTTCGGCATGCTCGACGTCCGCGTGCTCGCTGCCTTCGCCCACGAGCTGGGCGTGGATGACCGCGAACAGCGCGCCGCCGCTGGCGTTGAGAGCGAGCGCCGGGTTGGCCACGTGGAAGCGGCCGGCCTCGATCGCGGCATCGAGATCGCTGCGCGCCGATTGTCCGAGTACCGGCCACGCGGCGCGGAAGGGGACCTCGAGCCGGACGAGCAGCCACGCCCAGTCCGAATCGCTCTGGGCGACGCGCACGAGGTGGCGGTGGGCGATGCTGATCTTCTCAGCCGGGTCCTCCACCTGGGCTTGGCGCAGCTCCAGGAGCGTGAGCTGCTGCGCCAGCTCCTCTTCGAGCAGCGCGTCGAGCAGCTCCTCCTTGGTGCGGAAGTAGTTGTAGAAGGACCCGATCGCGATGTCTGCGTGCTCGGCGATCTGCGCGATCGTCGTGTGCTCCATCCCGCGCGCGGCGAACAGCTGCCGCGCCGCCGCGAGCAGGCCCGCCCGCGTGCGTGCCTTGCGACGCTCCACCCGAGTCCCTGCGCGGGGTGCGTCATGGTGCTGGCTCGCGGGCATCCGCCCATTCTCCAGCATAGGCATGATCTGAATATAGCATCAAGATTGAATATATGTTCATCCTCTGCTACGGTGGCGCCTTGAATGTCGAGGGCCGGGGAGGAGATGAGATGACCGAGGAAGTGCCGGTGCTGGTCGTCGGCGGTGGTGGCGCGGGGCTCACCGCGTCGATGCTCCTCGCCCAAATGGGAGTCGAGCACCTGCTGATCAACGCCCGCGCGGAGACCTCCGACCTGCCGAAGGCGCACGTCCTGAACCAGCGGGCGATGGAGATCCTCGAGGACGTCGGGGCGGCCGAGGAGATCGCTCGCCGTGGCACGCCCGCGCAGAACATGGCGGCCACGGCCTTCTATGCCGGCTTCGCCGGGCCGAGCGATGAGTACGGGCGTAGCCTCGCGCGGCTGGAGTGCTGGGGTGCTGGCGGTGCGGATGAGAACTGGCGTGCCGCTAGCTCCTGGATCCAGCAGAACCTCCCGCAGATCCGACTCGAGCCGATCCTGCGTGCCCGCGCCGAGGAGCTCTCGCCCGGGCGCATCCGCTTCCACCACGAGCTGCTGCGGCTCGAGCAGGACGGCGAGGGCGTCACCGCCCACATCCGCGACCACGATACCGGCCGCGAATACGCGATCCGCTCGCAGTACCTGATCGGCGCCGACGGCGGCCGCCTCGTCGCGAAGGAAATCGGCGTGGAGTACGTGGGGCTCGGCGTGGTGGTACAGGCCGCGACGCTGCACGTGAGCGCGGACTTCTCACGATGGGCGCGCGACCCCGACGTGTTGATCCGCTGGATCCTCTCCCCGCAGAGCGGCGTCGGCGTGGTGATGGTGCCGATGGGCCCCGAGCGCTGGGGCCCGGACTCGGAGGAGTGGGTGATCCACCTCAACTATCCCGTCGATGACCCCCGCGCGCAGTCAGACGAGCAGGTCGAGGCGGACGTCCGCCGCGCGATGGGCATCGGCGATCACCCGATGCAGATCCACAAGATGACCCGCTGGTCCGTGGACGCGGTCGTCGCCTCCTCGTTCAGCGTCGGCCGCGTGCCCCTGGTGGGGGACGCCGCCCACAGGCATCCGCCGACCGGCGGCCTCGGGCTCACGAGCGCGATCCACGATGTGAACAACCTGTGCTGGAAGCTCGCCGCGGTGCTGGACGGGCACGCGGCCCCGGCGCTGCTCGATACCTATGAGCACGAGCGACGCTCCTCCGACGAGCAGAACGCGCAGCGTTCGCTGGAGAACGCGATCAACCATGTGACGATCGCCGCCGCGAGCGGCGTCTCTCCCGAGCAAGCGGAGGAGCAGAACCTCGCCGCTCTGCGCAGGGTCTGGAGCGGGCGGCCGCAGGACGCCGAGCACCGCTCGACGCTGCTGCGCCACATGCGGGCGCAGTCGATGGAGTTCAGCGAGCTGAACGTCGAGCTCGGCTACCGCTACGAGTCACCGGCAATCGTCGACGACGGCAGCCCGCTGCCCAACTCGGTCGACCCGGTGCGCATCTACGAGCCGTCCACACGACCGGGCTCACCCCTCCCCCATGCCTGGATCGACGACGAGGACGGCGGACGCCGAGCGATCAAGGATCTCGTCGGTCCCGGGCGGTTCCTGCTGATCGCCGGCGAGCAGGGCGAGAGCTGGTGCGAGGCGGCACGCGAGCTGGCGGCCGCCACGGGCCTGCCGCTCGACGCCGTGCGGATCGGCCACCTCGACGGCGACCTGTTCGACCCCCGCTGCACCTGGCTGCGCCACCGCGGGATCGGCCCCGACGGGGCGATCCTCGTGCGCCCCGACCGCTACGTGGCCTGGCGCAGCGTCGGCGCCGGCGGCGACCCGCTGGAGGAGCTCGCCTGCGCGCTCGGCCAGATCCTCGCCACGCCGATCGCCGCCGTCGCCGAGGCCTGACGTAGGTATGCGCCCAGCCCACCACGACATCGAGGTCGACGTCGCGATCGTCGGGTTCGGCCCGGTCGGGCAGGCGCTCGCGGCGCTGCTGGGCCGTGCCGGACACTCCGTGCTGGCCGTGGAGCGGTTCGCCGAGATCTACCGGATGCCGCGCGCGGTGCACCTCGACCACGAGATCATGCGGCTGCTCCAGGGCCTCGATGTGGCGGATGAGCTGGCCGGCGAGCTGCTGCCCGTCCGCGACTACCACTGGTACGGCGCCGACGGGGAGCCGCTGATGACGCTCGAGTCGGCCGTGCCCTCCGCGTCGGGCTGGGAGCCCGACTACATGTTCTTCCAGCCAACGCTGGAGCGGGCGCTGGAGCGCCGCGCCAGCGAGCAGCCCTCGGTCACGGTCGAGCGCGAGTGGGTCGCCGAGGCGCTGAGCGTCGAGCCCGACCACGCGCTGCTGAGCGTGCGCCGTGTGAGCGGGGAGCGGCCCGAGGGGACCGGGGCCGGCGAGGCCAGGTCGATCCGCGCCCGCTGGGTCGTCGGCGCGGACGGCGCGAACTCGTTCGTCCGCGAGGCGCGCGGCATCGCCCGCCGCGACCTCGGCTTCCAGGAGCGCTGGCTCGTGATCGACCTCGAGCCGCACGACATGGACGCGCTCGACCTGCCCGCGGCGTGCCAGTGGTGCGACCCCGCGCGCCCGACCACCCACGTTCGCAGCGGCACCCGCCATCGACGCTTCGAGTTCATGCTGCTCCCCGGCGAGGATCCCGCCGACTTCGAGGATCCCGCCCGGGCGTGGGAGCTGCTGGCGCCTTGGTTCACGCCCGCCGACGGAACGCTGACGCGCCACACCGTCTACGAGTTCCGCTCGATGCTCGCCGAGCGGATGCGCGACGGTCGCGTGCTGCTGGTGGGCGATGCCGCGCACCTCACGCCGCCGTTCCTGGGCCAGGGCCTGTGCTCGGGGCTGCGCGACGCGGGCAACGTCGCCTGGAAGCTCGACCTCGTGCTGCGCGGCGTCGCCGAGGAGGCGCTGCTCGACACCGTCGAGGAGGAGCGCCAGCCGCAGAACGAGTGGGTCATCACTCTGGCCGTCGAGCTTGGGCGCGTGCTGTGCCAGCTCGACGCCGGCGCCGCCGCCGAGCGCGATGCGGCGCTGCGCGCCGCGGGAGCTCCGCCCGCGCCCCAGATCGCGCCACTCACCGGAGGGCTGCTGCGCCGCGGCGCCGACGGCGCGCCCGGGCCGCTGGCCGGCCACCTGTCCGTGCAGGGTCTCATCGCCACGCCGTCGGGCGAGGAGCTGCTCGACGAGGTGACCGGCGGCGGGTTCACCCTGATCGCCGCCGCCGGCGAACCCCTGGACGAGCTCGACGAGCGCGACCGCGCACTGCTGGACGCACTCGCAGCGCACGTAGTCTCGCTCGACCCCGGCGCCGACCGCAATCATCGCGACGCCGACGGGCGCCTCACCGGATGGCTGCGCGAGCACGGAGCGCACGCGGTGCTCGTGCGCCCCGACTTCTACGTCTTCGGCAGCGCCGCCGACGCCACCGACGTGCCCGCGCTGATCGACGACCTGCGCGACCAACTGCCCCTCGCGACCCCCGCCTGACGACAAGGAGCCACCGATGTCAGATACCACCGCGATCCACCCGAAGTTCCACCACGTCAACCTCAAGACCACACGCCTGCAGGAGATGATCGAGTGGTACGGCACGGTCGTCGGCACCGAGGTCGTCTTCCAGGACGCCACAGGGGCGTGGCTGAGCAACGATGGCGCCAACCACCGCGTGGCACTGCTCGCGTTTCCCGGCTTCGCGGACGATCCGGACAAGGACACCCGCACCGGCATGCACCACAGCGCCTTCGAGTTCGAGAGCTTCGACGAGCTCAACGCGAACTATCTGCGGCTGCGCGAGGCTGGGATCACGCCGGAGATCTGCATCGACCACGGGATGACGTTCTCCTACTACTACAAGGACCCCGACGGCAACCACGTCGAGCTGCAGTGCGACAACTTCGGCGACTGGGCAGCGTCCAAGAGATGGATGCAGACCAGCGAGGAGTTCCATGCCAACCCGATCGGCCACTTCGTCGACGCCGAGAAGGTGGCCGGCGCCGCAGCCGCCGGGGAGCCGTTCGCCGAGATCCACCGCCGGGCGATGACCGATGAGCTCGCGCCCGCGCAGGCGCCCGTCGAGATCCCGACCGAGGGCTGAGGCCGATGCGCCTGGTCACCTACGAGGGCGGCGGTGGCGCCAAGGCCGGCGTGCTCGTCGAGGAGCAGGTCGTCCCGGTGTCCGCGCTGGATGCGCCCGCGCAATCGGTGCGCGGCCTGCTCGAGCGCCTCGACGCCGCCGGACTCGTCGCGCTGGGCGAGCGCGCCGCCGCCAGCGACGAACGACTGGCGCTGGCGAGCGTGCGCCTGCTGGCGCCGGTCACGGACCCCGAGAAGATCATCTGCCTCGGCCTGAACTACAGCGACCACGCCGCCGAGACCGGCCAGGAGCCACCGGCGGCGCCGCTGTGGTTCGCCAAGTTCGCCAACTCCCTGATCGGCAGCGGCGAGGAGATCGTGCTACCCGCAGCCCACCCCGAGTACGTCGACTACGAGGCCGAGCTCGCCGTCGTGATCGGGCGCCCCACGCACCGCGTGCAGGCCGACCAGGCGCTCTCGCACCTCGCCGGAGCGATGCCGTTCAACGACGTCAGCGCCCGCGATCTGCAGCTGCAGAACCCGCTGTGGACGAGCGGCAAGGCGATCGACACGTTCGCCCCCTGCGGCCCCGCGCTGGTCACCCTCGACGAGGCCGGCGACCTCGGGGCTCTCGGCCTGCGCACGCGGATCAACGGCAAGCAGGTGCAGGAGGGCAACACGTCCAACCTCATCTTCTCGGTCGCCGCCGCCGTCGCCTGGCTCTCCAGGACGATGACACTCCTCCCCGGCGACATCATCGCCACCGGCACACCCGCCGGCGTGGGAGGCCCCCAGGGCATCTTCCTACGCGCGGGCGACACAGTCGAAGTCGAGGTCGACCGCCTGGGCACCCTCACAAACCACGTACACGCGGAATGAGCGCGGATCAAGGAGCTGCCGAGAAATGAACACAGTCATCTGGGTCGCGCAGGGCATCCTGGCAGCCGTATTCCTCGCGGCCGGCCTGCTCAAGCTCACCAACACCCGCGCCGCGCTGAAAGACAAAACACCCTACGTGGAGGACTTCACCGACGGCCAGGTGAAGACCATCGGCACGCTGGAGGTGCTCAGCGCCATCGGAGTCGTGCTGCCGGGCGCCCTGAAGGTCCTGCCGGTGCTCTCGCCGATCGCCGCGTGCGGCCAAGCGCTCACGATGATCGCTGCCGCGGCGACGCTGATACGCCGCGGCGAACGCGCGCACGTGCCCCTGAACATCTTCATCCTCGCGCTCGCCGTGTTTGTCGCCGTCGAGCGATTCGGCACGTACGCGCTTTAGCGCCGACGCGGCAGGGCCACGTCGCGATCTCCGCATATGCCGCGCTTGATCGGGCTATGTGCGGCACCCACAGGCGGCGGCTGCGCGCGGTAGACAGCCGCTTGCGCGCCTAGACTTCTGCACATGGCATGAACGCGCACCCACGAGATAGGCCCCACCGCGAGGCCAATCGCGGTGCCCGAGGATCTGGGCGATCCGTCATTGCCGAAGGCCGCGGGTCCGGTTGAGCTTCCGCTGCATATTCGCTGGAGCGGGCCTCCGATGACATACGACCTGGACGATCCCATCGACCGTGCGCGCGTCTATGAGCAGGTGCTCAGGGAGGGCACTGAGGACGATGTGCGCTTCTATATCGACGCCGATCAGCTCGTCGATATCTTCGATGAGCTAGTTCTCCCGGCGCCCGTGCGAGAGGCATGGGCCGGCTGGCTGGCACGTCACCGCCGCCCCTGACATGTTGAGTCCGCTGCAGGAGCGGGTTGCGGAGATCCCCGCTCCGCTCTTGAGCGGCGAGGAGCTGGCGGTCGACAAGGTGCTCGCGGTATTCGGGCGCGCCGAGGCGCGAGACTTCGCGGATCTGATGGCGGTCGAGCCGCGCTACGGCCTGGATCGGCTCTGCCAGCTTGCGGCCGAGAAGGACCGAGGGTTCCTCCCCAGTGTCTTCGGTCAAATGCTCAGCCAGTTCGGCCGCTTGCGGCGCGACGAGTTCGAGCTCGACGACGCCGAGTACGAGCAGCTGCGCCGCACCGTCGAGCGTTGGCGCGAGCAGGCGACCGAGCTTGCCCTGGGCCAGAACCCATAGCCCGCCCGGCGTGACAAATCTTTGACAAAAGTGAGTTCGTCCGATGCGTCCGCAAACCCGGACAAAACGGACGATCTGGACGCCGGCGGACGTATATGGCGCGGCTGATCAAGGTTGAGGGCCTTGTCCTGTGTAAACGGGGTGGTGGTTCGAGTCCACTCGGGCGCATCTTCGTCGGACTAGAACCTCCACGCCCTACCAGGGCTGGAGGTCCGGCGCCCGCAGGACGGTGCTGTTCAGCAGCGGTCTGCAGCAGCGGTCTGGCATCTTGTGCGACATGACTGAGACACCCGGTACCGAGCGTGCCCTGGCGGCGGCACGGGCGGTCGCGCTCGCCAATTCCGTGGCCTGCGAGGACGCAGTTGTGGTGGCTGCCGGCAGCAATGTGCTCGTGCATCTCAAACCCGCTCCGGTTATTGCGCGAGTGATGACCGGCACAGCGTGGCTGCACGGTAACGTCGAGAGATGGCTTGCCCGCGAGGTCGCCGTCGGAGCTTTCCTCGGAGAACAAGGGTTGGCCGTACCACCCAGTGATGTGCTTGCACCGGGACCTCACCAGCATGAGGGGCTTTGGATGACGTTCTGGGCGTTTGTCGAGCACGATGCTTCTCGGCCCCTGCCCGGCGCGCACGAGCTCGGCGGCTCACTACGCGAGCTGCACGCTGCGCTCGCCGACTTTCCGGGCGAGCTCGGGCAGCTCAGCGACGTACGCGACTGGCTCGACCGGCTTCTAGCCGAGTTGCATCCATCGCCTGGGGTCACCCCGCAGGACAGAGATGTGCTGCGCTCCCAACTCCGAGAGCTGACGAGCTCTGTCTTTGAGAGCTCGCTCCCGGCGCAGGCAATTCATGGCGACGCGTCGATATCGAACCTTCTCCGTAGCGAGAACGGGCTCATCTGGAACGACCTCGAGGACACCTGTGTTGGTCCAGTCCACTGGGACGTCGCGGGGCTCGTCACCGACGCCCGGGCCCGCGGGGCAAGCGAGGCCTTCGTCGCGGACTTTCTTCGTGCCTACGGCGGACCTGACCTTGAAGAGCTGGATCCCTTCATCGCAGCCCACCTCCTCTACACGACCGTCTGGCAAGCGTTCGATGCGCAGCGACGCGCGAGCAGGCCCGCGGTGACGGCGAGCAGACCAGCCACCAGCGCGACTCCCGCCCGTTCGTGCTCGGACACTCCGAGCACCGCCCCCTGCGTGCGGTGGGAGAGCACAGACGTGCGCGCCCGAGCCGAGAGCACCGACCCCAGCGACCCGGCGGACCCGACCGAGAAGGCGGACGCGAAGGAGCCGATCGAACCGATCGACAGCGCCGAGCCGACCGAGCCGATGGAGAGAAACGAGCCCTTGGAGCACACGGACAGGAAAGAGTCATCTGACCGAAGCGACAGCGCTCGCACAAGCTAATCCTAGAGCGCGTGCCGTCGCGAAGCAGCCGGGTATGCTCTCGCCAAGGGACGGCTGGCGGGTAGATCTGTCGACCTCTGGGGGCAACAGTGACCGAGCAACAAGCCGAGCCGACCGGCGTCGATGGAGTGATGACGAAGCTGAGCCCGCGCTCGGTCGAGGAGACCGTCGCGGCCCTGTCGGAGCTCATTACGAGCAAGGGCATGAAGCTCTTCGCCGTGATCGACCACAGCGGCGAGGCGAGCGCCGTCGGACTGGACCTGCGTGACACCAGAGTTGTCATGTTCGGCAGCCCGCAGGCGGGCACGCCGGTGATGCAGGCGGCGCCGCTCGCGGCGCTCGATCTGCCGCTGAAGGTGCTGGTCTGGTCCGACGGAGATCAGACGAAGGTCAGCTACACGTCACCCTCCGCGCTGGCCACTCGCTATCAGCTCGCGGACGAGCTCGCGGCGAGGCTCGCCGGCATCGACGCCGTGACCGACGCCATCACCGGCCTCTGACGACCGCCCCGCCGCCTACTCCAGGCGCCGCCGGAGCGCTGCGCGGTGAATTCGAGCTGCTCGCTGGCGCTGACGGCGATCGTGCCGCTGACTTCGGCTCCCTCGCCGCCGGCGGCTCGAGGAACGCCGCAGGCGCGTGTGCGCGACCAACACCTCGCCACGAAGCTCCAGGCGGAGCGTCCCATCGCAGGACTTTGAGAACATCCACCCTTCGAGATCCGCCCCACGAGTCCGCGGAGCCGGGGTCAGGTCTGACTCTCCGCGGCGAGGGGCGCCCCAATCGTCATGGACGCCGACCCCCAACCGATCAACGCGCAGGACACCCCAGCGCTCGTCGCCGACCCCGCCGCCGCGCCGGGCGACTCCCTCGGCGTTGTCGCGGACGCGCTCGCGCGCGCGAATGAGACGCTGACCCTCGCCTCGCGCCACCTCGACTCATCGCTCGTCGACGTGCTCGCGATCCTCGGCTTCGACGAGCGCTACGTCTCCGCGCGGGGCTCCTACCTGTACGACGCAGCCGGCCGCGCGTACCTGGACCTGCACACCGGCGAGGGCTTCGCCAGCCTCGGCCACAACAACCCCGACGTGCGCGAGGTCCTGCAGGCGACGCTCGCCGCGGATCTGCTCGACGGCGTGCAGATCCACTTCTCGCCGCTGGCGGGGATGCTCGCGGAGGCACTCTCGCAGCGCCTGCCGGACGGCCTCGATGCGGTGTTCTTCGCGAGCGCCGGCGCCGAGGCGGTCGACGCGGCGATGAAGTTCGCGCGCGCGGCGACGGGCCGGCCGCGGCTGATCTCGTGCGAGAGCGGCTTTCACGGCGTCACGCTCGGACCGCTGTCGCTCATCGGCGACGAGTTCTTCAAGGAGGGCTTCGGCCCGCTGCTGCCCGGCTGCGAGCTGGTGCCGTTCGGCGACCTCGAGCGCCTCGAGGCGCAGCTGCGCGCCAAGGACGTCGCCGCGTTCATCGTCGAGCCGATCCAGGGGCGGATGGTGACGCTCCCGCCCGACGGCTACCTGCAGGGCGCACAGGAGCTGTGCCGGCGCTACGGGACGATGTTCGTCGTCGATGAGATCCAGACGGGACTCGGGCGCACCGGCAGGTGGTTCGCGCTGGAGCACTGGGGCCTTCAGCCGGACTTCGTGCTCGTCGGCAAGGCGCTCAGCGGCGGCTACATGCCGGTCGCGGCGATGGTAACCAGGCGCGAGATCTACCAGAAGGCGGTGGGAACGCTCGAGCGCTCCTACGTGCACCAGTCGACGTACGGGCGCAACCGCCTGTCGATGGCCGCCGGCCTGGCGGCCATGCGCATCATCGAGCGCGACCGCCTCGTCGAGCACGCCGCGCGCGTCGGCGCATATCTCCGCGACGGCCTCGCCGAGCTGCAGCAGCGCTACGAGATGATCAAGGAGATCCGCCAGAGCGGGCTGATGGTCGGGATCGAGCTCGGCCCCCCGCGCGGCGGCCTTGCGCGGATGAGCTGGCGCCTGATCCACATGGCCAGCGAGGGGCTGTTCCCGCAGCTGATCGTGATTCCGCTGCATCGCGACCACCGCGTGATCACGATGGCGGCCGGCAAGAACGACGTGATCAAGCTGCTGCCGCCGCTGACGCTCTCCGAGGGTGAGGCGCGCAGCTTCCTGGAAGCGCTCGACGCGGTGCTCGCCGAGTGCCACGGCAGCTCCAGCAGGAACCTCGCCGTCGTGCGCGACATCGCGACCTCGACGCTCCGCCGCCGGGGCATGAAGCTCCAGTGACCGAGCCGGCGGCGTCGGGCGGCGAGCCCGTCGAGCCGCCTCGCGATGGGCTCTGCCTGGTCACAGGCGCCACCGGGTTCATCGGCGGGCGCCTCGCGCGGCGACTGGCGCGGGAGGGCCGCGCGGTGCGCTGCCTCGTGCGCGCGAGCAGCGACACGTCGGCGCTCGAGGAGCTCGACGTCGAGCTCGTCGTCGGCGACCTCACCGACGCCGACTCGCTCGCCCGCGCCGTGGAGGGCTGCCGCCACGTGCTGCACTGCGGCGCGCTGGTGTCCGACTGGGCGACCGTCGAGGAGATCGCCAGCATCAACGTCCGCGGCACGCGCGACCTGCTCGCGGCGTCCGTCGCCGCGTCGGTGCGGCGGTTCGTCCACCTCAGCAGCACCGACGTGTACGGCTATCCCGACGCCACGCAGGTCGACGAGACGTACGCGGCGACGCGGTTTCGCAACTGGTACGCGCAGACGAAGCTCCAAGCCGAGGCGGAGGTCCGCCGCGTCGAGCGGGCATCCGCGCTGGAGGCCGTGATCCTGCGCCCGGCGACCGTCTACGGGCCGGGCTCCAAGGACGTCGTCGGCGAGATCGCGCGCGCGATCCAGGTACGCCACATGCTCCTCATCGACCGCGGCCGCCCGCTCGCCGGCCTGTGCTTCATCGAGAACCTGCTCGACGCCGCCGTCCTCGCGCTCGACCACGACGCCGCGCCCGGCCAGGCGTTCAACGTCAGCGACGGCGTCGACGTCACCTGGAGACGATTCGCCGACGACCTCGCCGCGGGCCTCGGCCGCCCGCCGGTGCGCTGGAGCATCCCCTACCCGCTGGCCAACGCCATCGGCTTCTCGCTCGAGCACGGCTACCGGCTGCTGCGCAGGAGCACCGGCCTGAGCGCGCCGCCGCTGCTCTCGCGCCAGGCGGTGCAGGTGCTCGGCAAGAGCCAGGACTTCAGCAATCGCAAGCTGCGAGAGATGCTCGGCTGGGAGCCGCGCGTCGACTATCAGCGCGGCCTCGACGCGACCCTCGCGTGGCTGCGCGAGGAGTACCTGAAACCCGCGTAGCGCCCCGCGTCCGCCGGGCCGATGTACAGTTGACCGCGTGACGCTGGTCCTGCTCACGGGAGCCACTCGCGGCATCGGCCAGGCGGCCGCGGTCGAGCTGGCCCGCCAGGGCGCCGAGGTGGCGCTCGTCGGCCGCGACGCGGCGCGCGTGCAGGAGGTGGCGCGCGAAGCGCGGGCGAGCGGCGGCGGCGCGCCCGTCCATGAGCACGTCGCCGACCTGATGCTGATGGCGGACGTGCGAGCGCTCGCTGACGAGGTGTCGGAGCGCTACGAGCACATCGACGTGCTCGCCAACAACGCGGGCGCGCTGTTCAGCTCGCGCAAGGAGACATCGGAGGGCTTCGAGCGGACGTTCGCGCTGAACCACCTGGCGCCGTTCCTGCTGACGAACCTGCTGCGCGATCGCCTCGGCGGCGGACGCGTGGTGACGACCGCGTCCGACGCCCACACGTCGGGGCGCCTGGACCTCGACGACCTGCAATCGGAGCACGGCTACGCGGCGATGCGCGTGTACGGAACGTCGAAGCTGTGCAACATCCTGTTCACCCGCGAGCTCGCCAGGCGCGCGCCGGAGCTGCACGCCAACTGCTTTCACCCGGGCGTCGTGCGCACGGGCTTCGGCAAGAACGAGAACGGGATCTGGAAGGTGCTGACGACGCTCGGCGGGCCGTTCTTCCGCTCGCCCGCGCGCGGCGCCCGCTCACTGGTGTGGCTGGCGCTATCCGAGCAGGCCGCGCCGCTCACCGGCGAGTACGTCCAGGACGAGAAGGTGCTCGCGCCCAGCGCCCAGGCCCAGGACGCGACGCTCGCCGAGGGCCTGTGGGAGCGCAGCGCCGAGCTCGTCGGCCTGTCCGCCGGCGCGCCCGCCTGAGCGCCGTGCGCACGCAATAGGTCCGACTTCAGTACCTTCACGATCGTGACTATCGAGGAGCTGACCGACGCGGTCGCCCGCGGCGAGATCGACACGGTGCTGCTGGCGATGACCGACATGCAGGGGCGCCTGCAGGGCAAGCGCCTGACCGCGACGCACTTCCTGGCGGACGTCGTCGAGCACGGCGCGGAGAGCTGCAACTACCTGCTGGCGGTGGACGTCGACATGCGCACGGTGGACGGCTACGCGATGTCCTCGTGGGAGGGCGGCTACGGCGACATGGTGCTGAAGCCGGACCTCGCGACGCTGCGCCCGGTGCCGTGGCAGGAGGGCACTGTCGTGTGCCTGGCGGACGTCGCGTGGCCCGACGGCGCGGACGTGGTCGCCTCCCCGCGCCAGATCCTGCGCCGCCAGCTCGCGCGCCTGGCCGAGCGCGGCTGGAGCGCCAACGCGGGCACGGAGCTCGAGTTCCTGGTCTTCCAGGACACCTACGAGGAGGCGTGGCACAAGGGCTATCGCGAGCTGCGCCCGGCGAACCTTTACAACGTCGACTACTCGCTGCTGGGCACCGCGCGGGTGGAGCCGCTGATCCGCCGCATCCGCAACAGCATGGTCGACGCGGGGATGGTCGTGGAGGACTCCAAGGGCGAGTGCAACTTCGGCCAGCACGAGATCAACTTCCACTACGCGGACGCGCTGCGCACCGCCGACGAGCACTCGATCTACAAGAACGGCGCCAAGGAGATCGCCGCCGACGAGGG
Organism: uncultured Solirubrobacteraceae bacterium; assembly: GCA_963735705.1. Taxonomy (GTDB): domain Bacteria; phylum Actinomycetota; class Thermoleophilia; order Solirubrobacterales; family Solirubrobacteraceae; genus Palsa-744. The sequence goes on along the minus strand of CAVTLZ010000013.1, from coordinate 567,579 downwards.
CGTGTCGATCACGTTCATGGCCAAGTACGACCAGCGCGAGGGCAACTCGTGCCACATCCACTTCTCGCTCGCCGATGATTCGGACCCACCCACCCCGCTGTTCGCGCGCGAGGAGGGCGTGTTTCATTCGTTCCTGGCGGGGCAGCTGGCGTGCCTGCGCGAGATGACGCTGCTGCTGGCGCCGCACGTCAACTCCTACAAGCGCTACGCGGCCGGCAGCTTCGCGCCGACGACCGTCGCGTGGGGCCACGACAACCGCACGTGCTCGCTGCGCGTCGTCGGCCACGGCCCGGGGCTGCGCTTCGAGAACCGCGTCGGCGGCGCCGACCTGAACCCGTATCTGGCGCTGAGCGCGATCATCGCCTCCGGCCTGCACGGGGTCGACGCGGGCCTCGAGCTCGAGCCGGCGCTGGAGGGCAGCGCGTACACCGCCGCCGAGCGCCCGCACCTGCCGGCGACGCTGGCGCACGCGCGCGAGCTGTTCGCGGCGAGCGACGTCGCCCGCGAGGCGTTCGGCGGGGAGGTCGTCGCGCACTACCTGAACGCGGCGGACGTCGAGCTCGAGACCTTCCAGACGGCCGTGACCGACTGGGAGCGCGTGCGAGGGTTCGAGCGACTGTGAGTCTTTAGAAGCGAGGGGGCACGATGGCAGGCACGGGAGAGCAACATGCGGTTTCCGGGACGCTGACGCTCCCCGGCGCCGTGTTCGCGCCAGTGCGCTCGCAGACCGCGTTCGAGGAGACCGTCGAGCGCCTGGGAACGGCGATCAAGCTCGGGCTGCTGGAGCCCGGCTCGCGGCTGCCCGCCGAGCGCGAGCTGTGCGCGCGGCTGGGCATCGCGCGCTCGACGCTGCGCCAGGCGCTCACCGCGCTCGGGCAGAGCGGGCACGTGTTCGCCACGCGCGGGCGCGGCGGCGGCACGTTCGTGTCGGACCCGCAGCCGCCGGCCGACCCGCCGTCCGCGCAGATGCTCGCGCAGTGGCGCGAGACGTGCGACCTGCGCATGGCCGTCGAGCTGGGTGCTGCGGTGCTCGCAGCCGAGCGCGCCGAGAGCGCCGACCTCGACGCGCTCGACGAGGTCGCGGCGACGCTCGAGGGCACGCTCGAGGACTTCGCCGCCTACCGCCAGGCCGACATCCGCCTGCACGTCGGGCTCGCCGAGGCCACCCGCTCGACCAAGCTCGTGCGCGCGATGACCGAGACGCAGGGCGCGATGACCGACCTGATCGCCTACATCGCGCACCCGCCGCAGGTGCTCGCATCCTCAAACGCCCAGCATCGCCGGCTGCTCGCCGCGGTGCGCGAGCGCGACGCCATGCGCGCCGCGCAGGTGATCGCCGAGCATCTGCACGGCACCGAGCACATCCTCGCGGGGCTGCTTCCCGAAGGCTGATCCGCAGCGGTTGGCCAGCTGTCCCTCGCAAATCGCGTGATTTGAGACAGGTGGGCTTGACATCCGTCCGGGATCGAGCTTATTGTCACGATTGAAGGACGGACAACCAAACCTTTTCCCTGGGAGGGGCCAGCCGATGAGCACGACAGAGAGTTTGGGTAAGGACGAGCAAAAACTTGCCGAGCTCGGCTACAAACAGGAGCTGAACCGGGGTTGGAGCTCGTTCTCGAACTTCGCGATCTCGTTCTCGATCATCTGCATCCTCGCCGGCTGCTTCACGACCTACGGCCAGGCGCTCAAGAACGGCGGGCCGATCGCGATCTCGATCGCGTGGCCGCTGATCTGCGTGCTGATCCTCGCCGTCGCGGTCTCGATGTCCGAGCTGGCCTCCGCCTATCCGACCGCGGGCGGCATCTACTACTGGGCCTCGCGCCTGGGCGGACCGGGCTGGGGCTGGTTCACCGGCTGGTTCAACCTGATCGGCCTGGTCGCGGTGGTCGCGTCGGTGGTGTACGTGAGCGCGACCTTCCTGATCAACCTGCTCGGCCTCTACGAAGTCCACTTCATCTTCAACTTCGTCAAGGCGGCGGCGGGGACGAACGTCCACTACTCGGCACACGTCAACTTCGCCATGTTCGTGGTGATCGCGATCGCGTGCGGGCTGGTCAACGTGTTCCGCAGCCACCTCGTATCCGTCCTGTACAGCTTCTCGGTGTGGTGGAACATCGTCGGCGTCCTGGCGATCGTGGTGATCCTCATCGCCGTGCCCTCCCACCACGCGAGCCTCTCCTACGTCTTCGGCCACAGGGCCAACGAATCTGGCTTCGCCGGCGGCGCGATCGGCGGGCTGAAATTCTGGATCTACATCCTGCCGCTCGGCTTCCTGCTGACGATGTACACGATCACGGGCTATGACGCCTCGGCGCACATCTCCGAGGAGACGCACGGAGCCGAACACTCCTCGGCGCAGGGAATCTGGCGCTCGGTCTTCTACTCGGCGATCTTCGGCTGGATCGTGCTGCTGGCGATCACGTTCGCGATCCAGAAGAGCCACGAAGCCGAAATCTACAAAGCCGGCTTCCCGGCGCTCGCGATCTTCACCTCCGCGCTCAGCTCGGCGGGCGACAAGGCCGTCGTGCTGATCTCCACCGTCGGGCAGCTGTTCTGCGGAGTGGCGTGCGTGACGAGCGCCTCGCGCATGACGTTCGCGTTCTCGCGCGACGGCGCCGTCCCCGGGCACAGCCTGTGGCGCCGCCTGAGCCCGTCAAAGACCCCCACCTGGGCCGTGTTCTTCGTGTGCCTGTTCGCGATCGTCGTCACGATCCCCGCGTACTTCCCGAACCACCTCGGCACGCCGGTGGCGTTCCTCGCGGTCACGTCGATCTCGGTGATCGGGCTGTACATCGCGTACACGATCCCGGTGTTCCTGCGCTGGCGCACCGGCGAGCGCTTCGTCGCGGGGTCGTGGACGCTCGGGCGCAAGTACAAATGGATCAACCCGATCGCGATCGTGTGGGTCGGCCTGTGCGTGATCATCTTCTGCCTGCCGTTCAGCCCCGAAGGGGTTCCGTGGGAAAGCGCGTTCAACTGGTCGGCCGTCAACTACGCGCCGATCGTGACGATCGGGGTGATCCTGGCGGTGACCATCTGGTTCGCGGTCTCCGCGAAAAAGACGTTCAAGGGCCCGATCCGCACGATCGACGACCTCGACGTCGAACAGTCGCTGCCGGCGATCGCCGAGGCGCCATGACGGGCGGCCGGCTCCAGCGCAGCGACGTCTCACGTGCGCCGGCGGGCTGAACGCTGACCGATCTGCTGTCAGTGCTCGAGCCCGCCACCGAGGCGGTGCTCGCGGAGGTCCCGCGCGCGGGCGTCGAGGAGGTCGACGCGGCGGTCGCGCGCGCCAACGCGGCGCTGCCCGCGTGGCGGACGCTGGCCCCCGGTGAGCGCGCGCGGGCGCTGCACGCGCTCACCGCCACGCTGGAGGAGCATCGCGAGGAGCTCGCGGTGCTCGAGGCGCGCAACGCCGGCAAGGCGATCGCCGACGCGCGCGGGGAGATGGGGATGGTCGTCGACACGTTCCGCTACTACGCCGGCGCCCCCGAGCGGCTGCTCGGCGACACGATCCCCGTCGCCGGCGGGCAGGCGTTCACCGTGCGCGAGCCGGTCGGCGTCGTCGGGCTGATCACGCCGTGGAACTTCCCGCTGACGATCGCCTCGTGGAAGCTCGCGCCGGCGCTCGCCGCCGGCAACACCGTCGTGCTCAAGCCGGCCGAGCTGACGCCGCTGACCGCGCTGCGCTTCGCCGAGCTTGCCGCCGAGGCGGGCCTGCCCGACGGTGTCGTCAACGTCGTCGTCGGCCCCGGTCGCACGTGCGGGCAGCGCCTGGTCGAGCACCCCGACGTGGCCAAGATCGCGTTCACCGGCTCGACCGAGGTCGGCCGCTCGATCGCCGCCGGGGCCGCCCAGACGATCAAGCGCGTGACGCTCGAGCTCGGCGGCAAGTCCGCGAACATCGTCTTCGCCGACGCCGACCTCGAGGCGGCCGCCGCCGCGGCGCCGTCGGCGGTGTTCGGCAACGCCGGCCAGGACTGCTGCGCGCGCTCGCGCATCCTCGTGCAGGAGGGCGCCGTCGATCGCTTCCTCGAGCTGCTGGAGACGCACGTCAAGGCGCTGCGCGTCGGCGATCCGCTCGACGAGTCCACGCAGATGGGCCCGCTCATCTCCGCCGCCCAGCGCGAGACCGTCTCCTCGTTCCTCGACGGCCAGGCGCCCGTCGCGTTCCGCGGCAGCGCGCCCGAGGGCGCCGGCTTCTGGTTCGCGCCGACCGTGCTCGCCCCCGTCAAGCCGAGCGACCGCGTCGCCCGGGAGGAGGTGTTCGGCCCGATCGCCGCCGTGATCACGTTCACCGACGAGGCCGACGCGATTCGCCTCGCCAACGACACCATCTACGGCCTGTCCGGGTCGATCTGGACGCGCGACGGCGCCCGCGCGCTGCGGGTCGCGCGCGCGGTGGAGACGGGCGTGCTATCGATCAACGCGAACACCTCGGTGCGCGTGAGCACGCCGTTCGGCGGCTTCAAGCAGTCCGGCTACGGGCGCGAGCTCGGCCCGCACGCGCTGGAGGCATACACCGAGGTCAAGACGATCTTCTACGCGACGGAGGGGTGATGGCGGCAACGACGGGCAGGCTCGCGGGGCGCGTGTGCGTGGTGACGGGAGCGCTCGGCGGGATCGGCGCGGCGACCGTCGCCGTGTTCCAGCGCGAGGGCGCGACGGTCGTCGGCGTCGATTTGCAGCCCGACTCGCCCGGGGAGCTCGCGCTGCAGGTCGACGTCACCGACGAGCAGCAGGTGCGCGATGCCTTCCAGACCGTGCGCGAGCGCTACGGGCGCATCGACGTGCTGTTCAACAACGCCGGCATATCGCCCAGCGACGACGGCTCGGTGATCGAAACGACGCTCGAGGCGTGGGAGCGCGTGCAGAGCGTCAACCTGCGCAGCGTGTTCCTGTGCTGCAAGCACGGCATCCCCCACCTGCTCGAGAACGACGGCCCCCTGCGCGGGTCGGTCATCAACACCGCGTCGTTCGTCGCCGTCATGGGCGCGGCGACCTCGCAGATCTCATACACCGCCTCCAAGGGCGGCGTGCTGGCGCTCTCGCGCGAGCTCGGCGTCGAGTTCGCCCGCCGCGGCGTGCGCGTCAACGCGCTGTGCCCCGGCCCCGTCGACACGCCGCTGTTGAAAGAGCTGTTCGCCAAGGACCCCGAGAAGGCCGCGCGCCGGCTCGTGCACGTGCCCATGGGCCGCTTCGCCCACGCCGATGAGATCGCCAACGGCGCGCTGTTCCTCGCCAGCGACGAGTCGAGCTTCGTCACCGCCTCCACGTTCCTGATCGACGGCGGCCTCAGCGGCGCGTACACGACACCGCTGGATTAGCCGGACGCTCAGGATCGGGCCGCGCAGCGCGCACACCGCGCCGCGCGGACACGTGCCGCGCGACGCAGCGCTCGCTGCCAGCTAGCGGACGGTGACCGTCAGCACCGCGGAGCCCGCTCCGGGTCGACCGCTGGCGCCCGCCCACTGGGCGACGAACACCGACGAGGAGGTGGTCCGCCAGCTGGTGGTGAAGCTGCCGCCGTTGGCCCCGGCGACGACCTCCTGGTGCTGCCAGGCGCCACCGGAGAGACTGCGGCGGGAGACGACGATCTGCTCGCCGCCGACCGCGCCGGTGAGCGTGCCGTTGACGATCACCGTGTGGTGCGCGGCCTTCAGCCTGCGCTTGGTGAGCTTCCGCCTGGCGGTGCTCAGCGACAGGGTCTCCTGCGTGCCGGCGACGTCGCCGCCGGTGGTGGTCGTGAACAGCAGGCGATCGAGCGGAGCGTTCGTGATCGATGTGCCGTCGATCAGCAGCGACGCGTCGAGCGAGCTGCTCGCCAGCAGGCCGTCGCTCGGGATCGAGCCGGCGGTGATCTCCTGCGGGTGCCAGCTGGCGCCGCCGTTGACAGTGCGTAGGACGTGCGCGTTGCCTTCTTCGCGCCCAAACGAGCTGACGCTCAGGAAGCCGTCATGGGGTTCCGAGAAGGCGAGCTGGACGCCGTTGCTGGTCCCCGCGGAGAGGATTTCCTTCCAGCTGGCGCCGCCGTTGCGCGTCAGCCAGATGCGCCCCGCGGTGTCCAGCAGGTAGCCGTAGCTGGTGCTCGTGAACGCGACGCTGCGGATCGCATCGCGGGTCCTGCCCTTCTTGTTGGTCAGCGGCAGCCGGATCGCACGCCAGCTCGCGCCGTAGTTGGTGGAGCGGACCAGCGTGTGCGTGCCCACGCCGAACGCGAACACGGTCGAGCCGGCGAGGTCGTAGTCGGACAGGTGCGCCAAGGCGACGACCTTCCCCGTCACCGGTTCGAAGCGTCCCGAGCCCACCGCTCGGTGGATGCCCACCGGGCCGATCAGCAGTACCGCGTGGGCGCCCAGCGCCACCAGCGCACGGGCGGGGGTGGTGGTCCCGGGGCTGAGCGTCTGCCAGCTGCCGCCGCCGTTGGTGGTCTCCTGCAGCCCGCCGTTCACGTCGAGCGCGTAGCCGATCTGCGGCGTGGAGAACGACACGTCGCTGAGCGCGGCCGACGTCTGCGTGGCGATCACCTGCCAGCTCTGCCCGCCGTTGGCGGAGAGGGCGAAGTCGCCCTTCGCGCCGGGCGCGAGCACGAGTCCTTCCGGCCCGCCGCGCAGCCGGGTGTATTCGCCGCCGATGTCGGCGCTGGAGGCGGTGAACGTCGTACCCCGGTCGCTGGAGAGGACGGTCGCGCCGCTCGCCCCCACGGCGACGATCTGCGTGGCGCTCGCGTACGCGGCGCCGTAGATCAGCGAGCTGGACGGGGTGGTGACGGTGTCGGTGGCGCCGCCGTCGGTGGTCTTCACCAGCTGGTTGCCGGCGGTCACCGTGAGGATGCATTCCGTGTCGCTCGCGCAGTCGATCGAGTTGAATTCATTACCGGAGGCGATCTTCTGCGCTTCCCACGTTTCACCGCCGTTGGTCGAGCGCAGCAGCGTGTTCGGCCCGATCGCGTATGCGTTCTTTTCGTCCACGAAGCGCACAGAGGTGACCTTCGAGCCCGCAGGGAGCGTCACCGGCTTCCACGACACGCCACCGTCGGGCGTCATGTATGCGGAGCTGAGCCCCGAGCCCGGTGCGTTGACGAACGCGATGCCGACGGTCGCGCTGAGGAAGTGCAGCGCGACTCCCACGCTGCTACCGCCACCGCTCGAGGCCGACGTTCCCGGGATCCCGGTCCTGCGCGAGAACGTTTCGCCTCCGTCGGTGGTGGCCTCCAGCGAGCCGCTGCCGAGCAGCAGGAAGCCGACCTGAGGGGAGACGAAGCTGAACGACGCCACCGGTTCTGGGCAACTGGATTCGGCGACGTTGAAGATCCGTGTGAACGTCTGGCCGCCGTTGGTGGAGATACGGGTGATGCAGCCTCCACCGCCGCCCACGACGACGGTCGAGGACGACAGCGCCTGCACGTCTTCCAGGTTGCCGGTGGTTCCGGTCGTCAGGCCGCTCCACGACGACCCCGCGTTGCTGGTCGAGAGCACGGTGCCGCCGTTACCCACGGCGTAGCCGACGCCGCCGGAGAAGGCGATCGCCTTCAGCGTCCTGCCCTGCGGCGTGGGGTTCCCCCACGACCAGCCGGAGTCGCTGACGTTCACCGTGGCGGCGCTCGCACCAGCGAACGCGACCAGCGCGATCAGGACACCCAGCACGACCACGGTCGTTCGCTTCCTGGCAACAGCTCGCATTCTCAAAACCCCCCTGGCGGATTCGCTTGACGGCCTTCAAACCTATTGAATCCTGGAAAGTTGCGCGTTTGCGTCAGGGCGCCCCCGCCTCGGCGATCGCCTGCTCGAGCGCCGCGTGGCCCTCGTGGAGCACCGGCTCGCCGTGGGAGACGAGCACGCGTTCGATCGGCAGCTGCAGCAGCGGGCGCAGCAGCGCAGCGACGTCGGCGCGGTTCGCGCGCACGTCCTCCAGCCAGCTCTGCGGGCAGACACGCACGCCGCCCTCGCCGTCGCCGACAAGCCTGTCGCCGGCGACGAGCGCCGCCACCGCGGGCAGCCAGAACAGCGTCTCGCCGGCGCCGCGCAGCGGCCGCTGCTCCACTCTCGCGGGCACGTAGTTCCACACGCGCGTCGTGTTCGCGCGGTAGCGCTCCGCCAGCTCGCGGCGGTCGCGGCGGTGCCAGCGGATCGTCGTCAGCACGCTCACCGGCCGTCCGGCCACGCGCGCGTCGAGCCAGTCGAGGAACCTCGCGCGCTCGGCCGATGGCAGCAGCGGGTCGATCAGCACGACCGTGTCGGCCGGTTCGTACAGCACCGAGCCGACCATCGGGTCCCAGTCGCCCGAGCTGCCCGGCTTCGCGTCCGGGTTCCACTCCGGGTGCGGCGCCGTCCAGCGCAGCAGTCCGGGGGCGATCTCGGTGACGGCGCTCGGTTCGATGCGCTCAAGGCTAGCCGCGCGGTCCGGCCCTGCGCGGCCGCGCGCCAAGGCCATGCGCTGTCGCGCGCCCCGGCTGGCCGCCCGTGCAGGGGTCGCGGCCGTCTGCGCGCTCCAGCTAACCGCCGATCGGAGAACGCGCGTTGCTGCCCCAAAAAATCTGGGTGCCGAACGCGTCGATCACGTTCACCAGCACCAGGTTGAGCGCCATCGACTTGGCGGTCGCCTGACCCACGCCGACGGGCCCGCCGCTCGCGTTGTAGCCGTAGTAGCAGCCGACGAGCACGACCGCCGTGGCGATCGTCATGCCCTTGATCACGCTGAACAGGAAGTCGCCGGGATTCTGGAACTGCCAGAAGACCAGCAGGTAGCCGCCCGAGGAGACGTAGCCGACCTGATGCACGATCGCGATGTACGAGCCCAGGTAGGCGACGCCGATCGCGCCGATGTACATGAACGGCAGCACCATCCACGCCGCCAGCAGGCGCGTCGCGCACAGGAACGTCATCGAGTCGACACCCATCACCTCCAGCGCGTCGATCTCCTCGGAGATGCGCATCGCGCCGAGCTCCGCCACGATCCCCGTGCCGACCTTCGCGGACAGCATGTAGCCGAAGATCAGCGGCACCGCCTCGCGCAGATTGCACAACGCCGAGAACAGGCCCGCGTACGCGGGCACGCCGGTCGCCTCGTTGAAGTACGCCGCCTGGATGCCGCACGGGCCGAGACCGGTGATGAACACGAGCCCCCAGATCACGCCCGTCGAGCCCACGATCAGGATGCCCGCCTGGCGCAACGACTCGCCGAAGAACTTGAACACCCGCAGGCCCCACACTTCGCGCAGCACTTCGCCCATGAAGCCGCCGATCTCGCCCGTCGCGGCAAGCCATTCGCGCGGCAGCGTCAGCAGTTCATTCATGCCATGCCGCCCTGGGTGGTCGAGCTGCCCACGATCATTTGAGGACGATGATCTGCGGATGCGTGGCCAGTAGCGTCTGCGTGAAGACGTAGTTGAACGCGCCGAACGCGAGGAACGAGACGACGACCGCCTCGTTGACCGCGCGCCCGACGCCCTCCGCGCCGCCCGAGGCGGTCATGCCTTTGTAACAGCAGACGATCGCGATGATCGCGCCGAAGATCGACGTCTTCAGCACCGAGCCCCACAGGTCGGTGACGTCCGCGTTCGCGAACAGCGTCGCCCAGAACGGCCCCAGCGTGCCGCCGCTCTCGACCTCCGCGATCAGCCCGCCGAACAGGCCGAACAGGATCGCGTAGATGTTGAACAGGCCGGTCACCAGGATCAGCGACAGGAAGCGCGGCACCACCAGGTTCTTGACCGGGTCCACGCCCAGCACCTGCAACGCGTCCAGCTCCTCGCGCACCTTGCGCGCGCCCAGATCGGCCGTGATCGCCGTACCCCCCACCCCCGCCACGACTGTCGCCGTGATCAGCGGGCCGATTTCGCGGACGACCTCGATCACGAAGAAGCCGCCGAGGAAGTCGAGCGCGCCGAACAGCTTCAGGAAGTTGGCCGCCTGCAGGCCCGGCGCCCCGTAGTCGATCGCGATCGTCGACACCATCAGCGGCAGCCACACCAGGCGCAGCACGAACAGGAACTGCGACACCAGCTCGCCGCCGTACACGTACGGCGGCAGCAGCGCCGAGGAGATCGTCCTGCCGCCCAGCAACATCATGTCGCCGAATTCCTCCAGCAGGTTCCTCGCCGGGAGGAACGCCCGTCTCGGCAGGGCTGACATCGCGTCGCCTCCAACCCTCATTCTTCTAGTGTACTAGTTCACCAGCACACTATGCAACGTGGTCGCGGCGGGCTACAGTTGACAGCGTGAGCCGGGAATCAGCTGGATCGTCCGCCGGTGGGGCGCGCGGATTCGATCTCGCCGTCGATCGCGACGCCGAGATCCCGATCGGCGTGCAGCTCGCGTGGGCGCTGCGCTCGCGCATCCGCGACGGCGTGTTCGAGCCCGGACAGCGCCTGCCCGGCCTGCGCGAGGTCGCAGAGGCGACCGGCGTCAACGTCAACACCGTGCGCAGCGTCTACCAGCGCCTCGAGCACGAGGGCCTGATCGACAGCCAGCAGGGCAGCGGCACGTTCGTCGCCTCCACCCCCCAGCGACCGTCCACCGTCGCCAGCATCGCCGCCGACGCCGCGCGCGAAGCCCACCAGTCCGGCGTCGACCCGCGCGAGATCGCCGCCGCGCTGTACGTCTCCCCCGGCGCTCCCCCCCAGCCCGCCGACGACGCCGCCGCCGCGCGACGGCGCGCGCTGCGCGAGCAGATCGCCGTGCTCGAGCGCACGCTCGCCGAGATCGAAGCCAAGCACCCCGGCGTCGCCCCCGCCAGCGCGCCCGCCCGCCGCGGCATCGGGCCCGCGCTGCTCGACGCCGCCGAGCTCGAGCAGGTTCGCGCCACGCTCGTGCGTCGCCTCGCCACCGTCCAGGGCGCCATCGACGGGCTCGGCGGCGATCAGGACGCGGGGAAGCGGGCGGGCGTCGCCGAGAAGCAGCCGCAGCAGCCCAAGCAGCCGCAGGCCAAGCAGGGGCAGGCCAAGCAGGGGAGCCGGCGCGCGCCTCGCGCGCGTCCTCCCATGCGCCCGGCGCCAGAGGGCGCGTGAGCCCGCGATGCAGACGTACTTCCTGTCGATGGTGCTCGGAGTGCCGCTGCTGCTGCTCTCGCTCGCGCTGATCGCCGGGCACTTCCATCGCGACGGATACGCCGAGCTGCTCGACTGGAAGCCCACCCGCTCCCCCGAGCTGGAAGTCGAGCTCGAGCTCAGCGACATCCAGCAGATGCTCGCCGCGCAGAACCGGCACCGGCGGCGGCGGGGTGCGGCGGAGCGGACGCTCGAGGATGTGACCGCGGGGCTGCCGGTTTTCGGGCTTTACGAGTAGGGCTGGGTGGGGCGCCGCGGCGGTCGTTGCCGCCAGCGCCCGTCGCCGCATCTCTGGTCGAGCGCGTGGTGGCACGAGTCCGCGACTCGCGCCACCACGATTGCTCGCTATACCTCGGCGGGTTCCGCCGGCCTGGGTAGTGGTCCCCTGCCCGCCAGAAATTCTGCTGGTGTTTCGTTGCTTGCGTAGGCGATAGCCGCCTTGCGCACGAGCTCGAACTCGTTTGCCGCCAGCAGGATCGCCGGGCGTTGCTCTTCGAGAAATGCGGAGCGGCCGATCAGCCACGCCCGGATGTTCGACGGTTCGATCTTGTGGCTTTCGAGCAGGGAGAAGATGCTGAACAGCGCGTCGATCCCGGAATCCAGCTTCGCGATCCTCGTTTTGGGTTTGCCGTCTCTCAGGCTTCGCCTTCGGTCCTCGACCGCGCGCAGGCTGCCGCCAGTCGCGAGCGCTATTTCAGCGGAGGTCACACCGGCAGCGATGAGCCGCTCGAGCTTTTGATTCGTAGTTGTCGCGAGCCAGTTGGGTCCTTGGTCTACATGCCCGCCGTTCTCGGAGCCGGTGTCGTCGTTCGGCGGGCAGTCGTCAAACACCGCGAACTCGTCATTGGGCTCGGATCGACGTGGAGCCGACGTCAGCGCCACGACGCTGAGCACGACGGTCTGCAGCGCCGCGACAGCCCGCATCGTCCGCAGCAGCGAGGCGCAGCGCGGACGTTCGCGCAGTCGCAAAATGGGTTTGTTCGGATTGCTCATAGTCATGCTCACTTTCTCAGGTGCTAGTAAGGTCCTATGTGGCCTTCAATGTGGCCTTATATTCGGGCCAGCTGGTAGGGTACACCAAAACAGGCGCCCACCCCCACCCATGACCGACCGGGCAACCCAAGGAGAAGTCAAAGAAATGCCTGCATCTGTACAGAAACCCTCGTTGACACCGATCACGGTCTTCCTCCGATCCCAAATTCGCCTGCCCAGCGTGGACGCCGTCGACGAGTTCCTGCTCCACTATCACCCTGTAGTACATACCCACAGAGAGAGCGCAATCGAGGAAGCGCGACAAGCGGCCCCACGTGAAGAAAGCTCGGACGAGCGCCTCATCTACCTGGCTGGCGCCTTGGGCGGGATCCCCGGCATGGGCTTCGCCAGCGACTACCCCTCGCACGTCTCCCACATCACAGAGCTGCAACTTCTGCACTTCCGCATCGAAACCACCGAGGAGACCGGGAAAGATGCGCACCTTCGCTACGCCCACCAAAAGCATCCGCCCCACGCGCTCTGGCTGCCGCCCGAAAGCAGAGACTCGCCCGGCCAGCGCCTGCGCATCATCGCCACCGAAAGCCTCAAGAGTTGCTTCACGACCACCGGATCGCTCCCGATACCGCCTCGGCTGCTCGCCCCACCACAGTAGGCGAGCGGCGTGCAGGTCGTGGGCATGTGCGACATGCAGCGAGCTTGCGATCCAACCATTACCCGAGTGTAGACAAATGTCTGCATGTCTTTGGCCTCTTTGCCCATGGCGATGAGCGCGGCGAACCGACGCTCGACCAGCCTCCCATCGCTCCGCGTGGCTCCGGGCCATACGCCGGGCGGGTCACAAAGCGACCTGTTGCTGCGTCAATATCGCCATGAGCCAACGCCCCGCCGCGCGGGAAGCGACCGACCTGGAGCTGCTCGAGCTGACGCGCGCCGGCGACGCGGAGCGCTTCGGCGAGTTCTACCGGCGTCGGCGAGGCGCCGTGCTCGCGTTTCTGCGCCCGCGTCGCAAGCGCCGACGTGGCCGCCGATCTGATGTGCGAGACGTTCGCCGCCGCGCTGCTCGCGGTCCATCGCGCCGATCGACCGCTGCCGCGTGAGCCGATCGCGTGGCTCGTCACGATCGCGCGCAACGAGCTGCTCGACGCGTGGCGTCGCGGGCGCGTCGCCGCAGACGCCCGCGGCCGGCTCGCCCTGGAGCCGCTCGTCCTCACCGACGAGGACCTGATCGCCGTGGAGGACGCCGCCGCAGATGCCGACCTGCTCGCGCAGCTGGCGCAGGATCAGCTCCACGCGCTGCGCGAGGATCCTCGTCAGCGAACCCGGCGGCGGTGGACCGGCGAACGTGTATGCAGCCGAGGTGCCTTAGAGGCCGTTTCGATACGGGTACGCTCCGCGCCATGGCGGAGTCGCCGATCCTCGCCGCGCCCCTCATCTCGCAGCTCGAGCCGTGCGAGCTCCCGGACGGCGGCGAGCTCGACGAGCTCGTGCTCTCGGAGGCGCTCGTCGAGCGCCACGGGCGCGATGCGCTGACGACGCGTCGCATCCACGTCCAGGAGTCTGAGCTCCGCGGCGTGACGCTCGGCGAAGGCGTGGCCACGGAGCTTCTACTCCGCGACGCCCGGCTGAACGGCTGCGACCTCTCGAACATTCGCGCTCGGCGCGGCGCGATCCGGCGCGTCGAGCTCACCGACTCGAGGTTCGTCGGCTTCAGCCTCAGCGAGGGGAAGGTCGAGGACCTGCGTGTCGCCGGCGGCACGATGATGCTCTGCTCCTTCGCGCACTCGACCTTCCGTCGCGTCGCGTTCGAGAACGTCAACCTGCGCGAAGCCAGCTTCCTCGAGACGCAGCTCACGTCGGTGAGCTTCAGCGGGTGCGATCTCACCGGCGCGGACTTCCGTGGGGCGCGGTTGAAGGAGTGCGCGATTCGCGGGAGCTCGCTCGATGGCATCGTCGGCGTCGAGTCCCTGCGTGGGCTCACGATGCCTTGGGGCGATCTTGTGGGGTCTGTTGGGGCGCTTGCAGCGGCGTTGGGGATCGTGGCTGAGGGGGAGTGACGGCAGTGCGGCGCGAGTGAGCGAACCTGGAGCACGCGACCGCTCAGCGAGGCTACTTCGCGAAAGGTGACACGTCTCAGTACGATCACGCCGTGGCCCTGCCGCTCTTTCCGAATGCTCGACATCGCCCCGTACGGCCTCCGCGGACGTGGGCTCTTCTTTCATGACCTCGGGCCAACCGCGAGAGATAGACGGCAAAGGTCGGACAATCCGTGAGCTCTTGGCCAGCCGGAAGTACTCAATCGACTACTACCAGCGGGAGTATAAGTGGCAGACAAAACAGGTAAGCGAGCTACTCGACGACCTCGTCGCAGCATTTCTCGACGGCTACGAGCCCAGCCACGACCGGAGCGCAGTGGCCAACTATCGGCACTACTTCATGGGCTCAGTGATCGTCAGCGACCGGGACGGACAGAAGTTCATCGTCGATGGACAGCAGCGCCTGACGACCCTAACGCTCCTGTTGATCTTCCTTCAGCATCAGCTGGAGGACGCCGATCACAAGGGCCAGATAGTCGAGTTGATCTTCTCACAGCGCTTTGGCACACGCTCGTTCAACCTGGATGTCCCCGAGCGTGAATTCGCGATGGAGGCGCTCTATGCCGGAGAGGAACTGATATCCAACGAGCTCTCAGAGTCTGTCGTCAACGTGCTCGGCCGCTACTCGGATATCAACGAGTACTTCCCGCAGGATCTGCGTGACGCCGCCCTCCCTTACTTCGTGGACTGGCTAATCGAGTGTGTGCACCTCGTCGAGATCACCGCCTTTTCCGACGAGGACGCCTACACGATCTTCGAGACGATGAATGACCGCGGCCTCTCGCTCTCACCGGCCGACATGCTCAAGGGCTACCTGCTCGCGAATATCGAAGACGCCGACAACCGTCGCCACTCCGAGTCCGCATGGAAGAGGACGGTACGTGCGCTACAGGAGCTGGGCAAGGACGAAGACGCCGACGGTATAAAGGCGTGGCTGCGCAGCCAATACGCTGATTCGATAAGGGACCGCAGCCGGGGTGCCACGCCGCAGGACTTCGACCTGATCGGCACCGAGTTTCATCGGTGGGTTCGCGACCATGAGGATCGGTTGAGCCTCGACGCGAGCAGCGACTTCGCGCGGCTAATCGATCGCGACTTCGCGTTCTATGGTCGCTGGTACGAGCGGCTGCGTCACGCCGCGAAGACGCCCGTAGCAGGCTTGGAGGCGATCCACTTCATCGCCGAGCACAACTTTACCCTCCAGTACCCAGTGTTGCTGGCTCCGCTACGCATCGAGGATTCCGCAGAAGAGCTTCTGCGGAAGGTACGTATAACGGCCACATACCTCGACATCCTCATCTACCGTCGAATCTGGAACTGGCGCGCGATCGACTACTCGACCATGCAGTACGCGATGTTTCTCGTCATGCGCGAGATTCGCGGCAAGACATCTGCACCAGCTCGTAAGCGTCCTTCGCCAGCGACTCCAGACAGAGACCGAGACCTTCCTGAGCAACGATAGCTTCCGCCTTCACGGTATGAACGGTCGCCAAATACACCGGCTGCTTGCACGTATCACCGAGTACGTCGAGACGCAATCTGGGATGCCTTCTCGATATACCGAGTATTCCAGACGTGGCGGCAAAGACGGCTTTGAGATCGAGCACGTGTGGGCGGACCACTTCGAGCGCCATGCCGACGAGTTTGACCACCCGACTGACTTCGCCGAATACCGCAACCGCATTGGAGATTTGGTGCTGCTCCCGAAGAGCTTCAATGCGAGCTACGGCGATCTCCCGTATGCCGAGAAGATCAAGCAATACAACGGTCAAAACCTCCTAGCACGCAGCCTCCACGAGGGTGCGTACGACCATAATCCCGGATTCCTGCGCTTTATTCAGCATTCTGGCATTCCCTTCGCTCCGCACACGAGCTTTAGGAAGGCCGACGTCGATGCTCGACAGCATCTGTATCAGCAACTCGCCGACCGGATCTGGAGCCCGGACAGGCTTGAGGCTGCGGCGGGCGGGCCTTGAGCGTCTGTTGCGCCAAGTTCTGGGCTAAGCAGCGCCAAACGGCGCATAGAGACGCTCGCCAGCTTGGATATCGGCGTGGAGCGTCGCCAGTCGTGCCTTGAGCTCAAGGGGGTCTTCTCGCAGGGAAGCGGGGAAGTCGTAAGCCTTGAGCACCTCGAGATCGAGTTCACGGTGCAGGTGGGCGATGTCTTGCCATGCGCCCTCATCAATCGCGTTGTACAGCGCGGTCAGACCGATATCCTCGCGCCTCGTGATGGCCTGCCGAGCAGCGACAAGGCTCGCCGCAAGCTCGCCGATTCGCACACGTCGAGACGGCTCGGGTTCGGGCCACGGGAACGTCTCGAAGCAGGTCGTTGGCGTGTAACGCAAATCAATGCGCAGCGTGGACGACTCAGACTTCGCCCACACCTGATGGACACCCGATGTCAATACGCCTATCGCGTAATCGTCCTCGAATGCGAAGACGTTCGTGAGGTTGCTCGGACAGACGTTTGCGGCCTGCCACGCAAACAAGAAGCGCTTACCCTGCGCATTGCCGGCCACATACCTGGAGAGCGGCTTGATCGCGGCTCGAAGACCAACAGCCGCCTCCGCCCACCTCCACCAGCGTTCTCGCCTTGCCTTGCGGTTGTTTCTGTCGCGTTCAGGCTTGACCCGCTCGCGGACAAGTGACAGCGCAGCGGGGTAGCGCATGGCCTCATCCAACTCGCGCACGCCAAAATCGATCACCCAACGACGCGGCCCTTGCTGTGGATCGTCCGTGAGATCATCACCGATGAGATAAGGACAGATGACATCCGCGTACTCGGCATCGGTGAGTGCCAGGATCGCCGTCGCCTCCCCGTCACGCAGGTAGAAGTCACCTCCCGGAATCGGCCCTTGGAACGCCCGGCGTAGGTTTGCGGCCAGGGGCTCGTACTCCTCGACCGCGAGCTTCGACTCTCGTAGCCGCGTGCTGATTCCCACCACCGCCACCCCGTCCAGCTCAAAACGCGTTGGGGGAATGGATGGCTTCTGAACCCAGTTGACGATGCTGACGTTCACGACTGCCTCACCGGGCCACTTTTGTCGTGACACCGCGTCGGTGATGACGCCGCCATGAGCGACGACATCGTTGAGACTGGCCTTCCTTGCGCGCCCTTGGCTCACGGAGTTGGTGGCCACGAATCCTGCCCTCGCTCCAGGCTTCATCTGCTCGGCGGCTCGCCTGAACCAGTAGACGGCGAGGTCTTGCACGCCGCAGTCAAAGTTGGCGTTGAGCCATTCGACGCGCTCGTCGCCAAGGACCGAGCGCAGGTTCTGGGAGCCGTGGTACGGAGGGTTGCCGATTATCGCGTCGGCCCGTGGCCAAGGCGAGCGCAGAGCATCGCCGTTGACGATGCCGGAGAGGTCGGCAAGCGGCAGGGTCGTCTCGTTCAGTTGCAGCTCCTCGACGGCGAGCCGGTGGGCCATCCAGAGTGTGACCCGTGCGAGCGACACAGCGAACGTGTCGATCTCGATGCCGCGAATGTTCTGGAGCGGGAAGAAGATGTTCAAGCGTGCGGCAGCCGGCATGCCGGCTGCCTGGCGTAGCTCGGCCTCGCGTTCGTGGAGTCGGCGCTCTATCCGGCGCATCTCGCGGTAGGCGAGATACAGGAAGTTCCCCGATCCGCACGCTGGATCGAGCACCACGTAGTTCATCAAGTCGGTCTGTGCGCGCTCGGCCTCGCGGTGGCTGGACAGATTCTCGATCCGCTCGGTCCACGGCGTGACAATCGTCGGGAGAATGATCTTCTGAAGCTCCGCGTCGTGGGTGTAGTGCGCGCCGAGCTCCCATTGCTTGTCGTGTCCGAGTGTTCCCTCCAGCAGCGAGCCGAAGATTTGCGGCTGGACCTCACGCCAGTTGAACGTGGCTGCTTCACGCAGCAGCTCAAGCTCGTCGGTCAGCAGATGCAGGCGGGTCGGATTCTCGAACAGACCTCCATTCGCATACGGAACCCCTGCGTACTGGCCGTGCTCGGGCCGCTCGCGCGACGGGTCATTTAGCAACTCAAACAACCGTCCCAGCTCGTCCGTGCTCGATCGATGTGGGTTGGCGATCAGATCCTCAACGATGAGCGTGAAGCGGTGTCCCGGTATCTGGCCGAGATCCTCGGCGAACATCGACCACACACATTGCAGGATGAAGTCACGCCGCTCGTCCGGGCCGCCGCAACGACGCTCGGCCAAGCGCCCGTTCAGCTCCGTCACCAAATGCGCGGCGCCACTCGTGACCGCGGCGTGCCCATCCACAAACACCGGCTCTTCGCCGGCGAGGAACAGCAATGCGTCGTAACGGTCCGGCAGCTCGACCAGATCGAATGACGTTCGCGGCTCGCCTGGGAAGCGGCCTGGCTCCCAGATCTCGAACTTCTGAAATGCACAGAGGGCCACGAAGCGGGGAGCCGGAATCCCGTGTTTGGCGTCTGCGGACTCTCGCCAGTAGGTCAGTGCCTGCTCGCGGTGGCGGCTCAGACGCTTGACCTCTGACGGGGCCTTCATCTCGATGATGCAGACGCCCGGCCACAGCATGTCGAGGAAGCGTCCCTCCTGCGGTGCCTCGAACTGAGCGCCGACCTCGCGTCGATCGCTGCCGTAGCAGGCGAGCAGTTCGTTGAGGAACGTTTGCGCCTCAGAGCGCTCGCTACCTTTGTAGAGCGTCCAGTGTGCGGCGAAGCGAGCCAGGTTCGCCCGGATCTCCTCGCCGGTCAGAGCCACGATGAGCTCGAGCTAGACGGCGAGTCGCTCTTGCGTCGGCACCGCGTAGAAGGTGGACTGCAGCAGCCGGCGATGCTCTTTTCGCAGGCAGTCCTCGCTCTGTTCGAGCGCGGCTACGAGATGCGGCTCGGCATCGTCTCGCACGAGCGCCAAGCGAGCCCGCTCGGCACGCTCTCGCGCCTCCGAGATGTAGAGCAGAACCTTCTCGACTTCGCCGTGGTGGGCCTCATTCAACATTTGATCGCTCCTGGAACTGGGTGCGAGCAACTGTACGGATCGGAGGGGACGGTATTCCGCGGCGCGTCTGCAAAGTGCGGGGTCGAGTCGGCGTGGCAGACCGCCGCTGTTATACGGCGCTCATCTTGAGGGTGAGCGAGGGGACTCGAACCCCCGACCGCCTGGACCACAACCAGGAGCTCTACCAACTGAGCTACGCCCACCACGATTCGAGAGATCGCAGTTTAGCGGCCACGGGCCTGGCCGGCGCGATGGCGCCAGCCCATTCCCCGGCTGTCGTGGCAGCCCCGCCGCGAGGCGTGCCACCCGGCCCGGCCGCCTGTGCCTTCGGCTAGGAGCGCAGCTGCCGTTCGGCGAGCGCGAGGCTCTCGCTCGGCGCCAGCCCGCTCGAGCGCGCGGCGACCTCTTTCCACGCCGCCAGCAGCCGCCCGGGGTCCTCGCCGAGCAGCGACGCGAGCTGCACGCCCAGCGCGAGCGGGTCCGCGAGCGGCGCCCCCTGCGCGGGCTGCCGCGGTGCGGGGGCGAGCGCCTGTGCCGATGGCGGCCGCGAGGCCTCGAGCTCTGCCGCCGGTGGGCCAGCAGCAGCAGCAGCCGCGGCGAGAGCCTCCCTCGCGCCCGCCAGCACCCGCTCGGTCACATCCTCCCCCTGCCGCTGCGCAGCCCGCCAGCCCCGTCCCATGGTCAGCTGCTCGAGCGGCATCCGCGGGCCCTCGAGGACCGTCAGCCTCGCCTTGCCCGGGATCCACTTGCGTTCGCCGAAGTCCACCACCTGCTCGCGCACCCACGGCTGCACGATCGCGTCCAGCTCGACGTCGGTCAGGTTGAAGCGCGACATGTTCTGCGGAAACTGGTGCAGCTCCACGTGGTACATGCCCGGAAGGCTCGCACGTCGCCGCCGCCTGCGCCGCGCTCTACTCGCCGGACCCGCCGGCGACGCGCGCGGCGGCGGCCGCCCGCGCACCGGTTTGAGCCCTTCTCCCCACACCGCTCCCCGCCTCGCTCCCGACGCCGCCCAGGCGCGCGCGCATGATCTCCACGGCCTCCGGGTTGGAGTCGATCAGCACGTAGTGGCGCCCCAGCTGCTGCGCGACCGCGCCGAGCGTCCCGCTGCCCGCGAAGAAGTCGAGGCACCAGTCGCCCGGGCGCGTCGACGCGCTGACCATCCGCCGCACGATCCCCTCGGGCTTCTGCGTCGGGTAGCCGGTCTTCTCGCGCCCGCTCGTGGGCACGATCGTGTGCCACCACACGTCCGTCGGGAGCTTGCCCCTGGCGACCTTCTCCGGGGTGACGAGACCAGGAGCCATGTACGGCTCGCGGTCGACCTCCGCCGAGTCGAAGAAGTACGCCGCCGGGTCCTTCACGTACACGAGGATCGTGTCGTGCTTGGCCGGCCAGCGGCGCTTGGTGCGCGCGCCGTAGTCGTACGCCCAGATGATCTCGTTGAGAAAGCACTCGCGCCCGAAGATCTCATCGAGCAGCAGCTTGCAGTGGTGCGCCTCGCGGTAGTCGATGTGGAAGTACAGCGTGCCCTCGCGCGCCAGCAGCCTGTGCGCCTGCTCCAGGCGCGGAGCGAGAAACGCGAGATAGTCGTCGAAGCTGTCGCTATAGCTCGATTCGCCGAGCAGCCGCGTCGTGTAGCGCCGGCCCTGGAACCCCGTGCGCTCGCCGTCCGCGTCGCGCGCAGCGCTCAGCGTCCGGCGCGCCTGCACCTTGCCCGTGTTGAACGGCGGATCGACGTACACCAGCTGGAAGGACTCCGCCGCGAAGCCCGGCAGCAACTGCAGGTTGTCGCCGAGCAGGATCTGGTCGATGCCGGCCTCGCCACGGCCGGCATCCTCGCGGCCAGCGTCCTCGCCGCCAGTTGATCCGCTCGGATGGCTCACTCCCGAGAGCCTACGGTCGCGCCCCGATGGAGCGCGTGATCTCGACCCACTCGAGCTGTCCCGCGATCGACTCGATCGTCCTCCCGTCGACACTCAGTTGCACCGCCGGCATGATCTGGCCCTGGACCCACACCCGCCACTCGCCGGACGCCGGCAGCGCGAAGCTCGCGGTCAGCCGCCCGGGCTCGCTCATCACGAGGCCCTCGCGCTCGTGGCCCCAGCGGCGCGGATGGGAGGAGCGCGCCAGCGCGACCCTCACCAGCTCCGCAGCTTCGGCGGCGACCAGGCTCTCCCCCACCCCGCTCGCCTGCCGCGCGACACTCGCGATGCGCGCGCACTGGAGCGCCAGCGAGCGTGAGGATCAGCGGGTAGGCGAGCAGGGCGCTCGGCGCGACCCGGTCGAGGTCGACGGGGTCGCCGTAGCCTCCCGCCGCACCCGCGACCGCAAGCGGCGGGTAGACGAAGTCCGGTCCGCCCACATCCAGGTCGCGCAGCTCGTACATCGAGTATTCGTCGAAGTCCGTCAACAGCGTCGGCCCCCTGCCCGCGAAGCGCGAGTCGAGCGACGCCAGCTCGTCGTAGCGCGCCGTCGGCGCGAGGTCGGAGCTGTGGTACAGCAGCGCGTCCGACGCGAGCACGCCGCCGACGAGCGCGAGCGCCAGCAGGGCTGCGCCCCCCGCCAGAGCGAGCGGCGCGGCGCGGCCAGCAACGCCGAGGCGAGCATCAGCGCGATCAGCACGTGCGTCGCGACCAGCGCCGCGCCGGCGGGCGCGAGCTTGTAGCTGCCGTTCAGCCACACGCCCAGCGCCTGGATCGCGTGCAGCGGCGTGCGCAGGTTGCCCGAGTTGCTCGTCGAGGCGATCTCCGAGGCGACGTGCAGCGCTTCAGAGACATCCGCCCACGTGGGCAATGCGGCGATCGCGAGCGCGAGCGCCGCGACCCCGATCAGCGGCAGCACATCGCGCGGGCGCGTGCGCCCCGCGCACACGTCGCCGACGAGCACGACCGCGAGCACGGCGACGGCCGCGAGCGCCCACGCGCCGAACGCCAGCCCGAGCGCCGAGACCCCCGCGGCGAGCACGAGCGCGAACGGCATCGCGCGCGCGGGCGCCGCGCCCAGCCAGCGCCGGTGCAGCACCACGAGGCAGCCGAGCGTCAGCAGCATCGACAGCGCGGTGAGTTCCTTGACCGCCGCGAGCAGCGCGTACGCGTACACGAGCGCGGGCACGATCGCGGTGAGCGCCGCCAGCGCCGCCCACCCGCCCGCGAGGCGCATCCGTCACGCGAGCAGCCACGCTGGCCCGCCAGCGCCGGCGAGCATGAACGCGTTGAACGGCTGGAACGCCCAGATCAGGGGCAGACCGAGCAGGAACGCGCTGCCGCCGAACAGCGTGTCCGCCCCTGACGGGTAGCTCGTGCCGTAGTAGTCGTGCACAAACCGTCCGTAGGAGTTGCGCAGGTCCAGGTGGGCGTAGTGCTGGCCGTGGCGGATCAGGAAGTCGGCGCCCAATAGGTGCACCGCCGAGTCGGCGAGGGCCATGTACGAGGAGAAGCTCGTCCGCCCGCCGGCGAGCACCGGCGCCAGAGCCAGCGCGTACGCGAGCACCGGCACGAGCGCCGGCCACGGGCGCTCGCGCAGGCGCCGCGCGACGCTCCGCGCCCTCCCCCACGAGAGCGCGAACCCCGCGAGCGCAAGCGCCAGCATCAGATAGGGCGTCGCGGGGGCGAGGAAGTAGACGTAGGTGCTCAGCTGCGAGAGCCCGATCAGCGCGGCCGCGCCGACCGTCAACAGCAGCGCCGCGGGCAGCCACGAGCCGCTGCAGCGGTCCACCAACAGGCCCGCCCCCATGCACAACGCCGCGAGCACGAATGGGTACAGCAGCACCGTCGCGACGAACACCGGCGCGATGCTAGAGCGCAGCCGAGCGTGGCGCGCGGCCACGACGCCTTCGTTTCTCGGGCTATGCCCCCGGCTGGACTCGAACCAGCAACCCCCGGCTTAGAAGGCCGGCGCTCTATCCAGTTGAGCTACAGGGGCAGGCAGGCAGCTCCGAAAGCGTGTCGGAGACAAGCGAGCGCCGCTCGCACGCTCCTATCGTGGCACGTCTCGGGGACCGATTCCCGGTGGCTCGCGGAGCCCGGCGAGAACCTCCACGGTTGGTACTTAGACACGCTTGAGCTGAAATCTGTAAAAGTTCACGCCATGAGCTCAGCTTTTGGCGACGAGGAGGATCTGACACGCAAGCAGCGTCGCGACCAGGCGCGCGAGCAGCGCAAGGCGATGGAGGAGGCTGCGGCCGCGGGCGCGGCGCGCCGAGCGCGCCTGACGCAGCTGGGGATCGTCGTGTCGGTCGTCGTGGTGGCGATCGTCGTGGTCCTGATCGTCACGAGCGGCGGCTCCAAAGGCGGGATCCCCGTCTCGAAGACCGAAAAGAACGCGGTCACTGGCGAAATCGGCACGCTCCTCGCCGGCATCCCGCAGAGCGGCAACGTCCTCGGATCGCCGACGGCGCCCGTGACGCTGCAGTACTTCGGCGACCTCGAGTGCTCGATCTGCAAGGAGTTCACGACCGGAGCGCTGCCGTCGGTCATCCCGAAGTGGGTGCGCACGGGCAAGCTGCGCATCGAATACCACTCGATGCAGACAGCCACGCGCGAACCGGAAGTCTTCAAGACGCAGCAGATCGCCGCCTACGCCGCGGGCAAGCAGAACAAGGCGTGGTACTTCATCGAGACCTTCTACCACGAGCAGGGAGAAGAGCAGTCGGGCTACGTGACCGAAAAATACCTCCAGGGCATCGCCAGCCAGGTGCCGGGCCTGAACCTCGCGAAGTGGACCAGCGACCGCAACGACCCGGAACTGGCCAACGACATCAAGACCGACGAACAGGCGGTCAACAACAACGGCTTCACCGGCACGCCGTCGTTCCTGATCGGTCACAGCGGCGGCGCGCTGACGAAACTCGAATACACCAGCGCGCCGAGCAACCCGAGCTTCCTCAACGAAGCCGTCGAAAAGCTCCTGAAGGCGTAGAGCCACGATGAGCGCCCGCGCCCTGAGGATCACGCTGATCGTCCTCACGGTCCTGGGCCTCGGCGTGGCGAGCTACGTCACCTACGTCCACTACGCGGGGATCAAGCCGGCGTGCACAGCTGGCGAAAGCTGCACGAAGGTGCAGACCTCGCGCTACTCCGAGCTTGTCGGCGTGCCCGTGGCCCTGATCGGGCTGATCGGGTACGTGGCGATCCTCGCCTCGCTGCTGGCCCCGGAAACGGAGACGACCAGGTTCGCGACGGCCGCGCTGACGCTCGGCGGCTTCGCCTTCAGCGCCTACCTCACCTATCGCGAGGTCTTCTCGATCCACGCCATCTGCGAGGAGTGCGCCTCGAGCGCGGTGATCATGACGATCATGGCGTGCCTGTCGATCTGGAGGTTCCTACGCGGCGACCCGACGCTGGCCGTCGGACCGCTGGCCGCGCCTCCGGGCGTGCAGAGCAGCGCGGGCGAGCCGGCCTCGCCACTCAGCAGCGCCTCCTGAGCCTGGCCAATCCGTCCATTGCCGCCGGGCCGGTCCGGGCAAGCGGGTGCCGGAAGCCGACGTGGTGGACAGCAATGAGCTCCCACGCGACGAGCACGCAGGTCCACGCGAGCATCGAGCCGGCCTTCGACGGCGGGGCGCGCATCGCGCGACTGTTCGAGATGACCAGCGACCTGCTGGCGACGATCTCGCTCGACGGGCGCTTCACGCTGCTGAACCCCGCGTGGGAGCAGCTGCTCGGCTGGTCGCGCGAGGAGCTGCGCCAGCGGCCGATCCGCGAGCTCATGCACCCAGACGACGCCGAGCAGGCGCTGGGGCTGATGCTCGCGGGTGACGGCGAGGCGACAGAGCTCGAGAACATCACGACGCGCTATCAGCATCGCGACGGCTCGTGGCGCTGGCTGCTGTGGAGCGCGCGCCGCGACGGCGACAGCTGGTACGCGGCGGCCAAGGACGTGACCGATCGCGTGTGGATGGAACGCCAGGCGCTGCACGACCCCCTGACCAGCCTGCCGAACCGCCTGCTGCTGATGGATCGCGCCCGCCAGGCGCTCGCGCGCCTGCACCGCAGCGAAGGGGTGGTGGCGATGCTGTTCATCGACCTGGACAAGTTCAAGGCGGTCAACGACAACCTCGGACACGACGTCGGCGACCGCCTGCTGCTGGCCGTCTCCGAGCGGCTTGCCGAGCTGATGCGCGACAGCGACACGGTGGCGCGCCTGGGAGGCGACGAGTTCGTGATCCTCGCCGAGGAAATCGAAAGCGACGGCGAGGCGATGGCGCTCGCGGAGCGGGTGCTGGACGCGCTCGAGCGACCGTTCCCGCTGGGCTCGGCGGAAGTCGCGATCCTCGCGAGCGTCGGCATCTCCGTCTCCCACCACCCGGACACCGATCCGGAGACGATGCTGCGCGAGGCCGACGTCGCGATGTACCGGGCGAAGGGTGCCGGCGGTCGGCGCCTGGAACTGTTCGACGAGCGTCTGCGCCGCGAGCTCAGCGAACACCACGAGCTCGAGGGTCGGCTGCGCGACGCGCTGCCCCAGCACGAGCTGCTGCTCGCCTACCAGCCGATCCTGCGACTCGCCGGCGGCCAGGCGCTCGGCGTCGAGGCGCTCGTGCGCTGGCGCCCGGCAGGCGCGGGGCGCATGGCGAGCGCGACGGTGCTGCCGTCGACGTTCCTGCCGCCGGCCGAGGACAGCGAGCTGATCGTGCAGATCGGCAACTGGGTGCTCCACGCGGCGTGCGCGCAGGCGGAGATCTGGCGGCGCAACGGGATCATGGTCCCGGTCTCGGTGAACATCTCAGCGCGCGAGCTGACCGAGCTCGATCTCGTCGAGCGGGTGCGCGAGGAGCTCGCGTACTGCCGCCTGCCCGGTCGCGCCCTGTGCATCGAGATCAGCGAGGAGGCGGTGCTGCGCGACCCAGAGCGCGCCCGCTCGGCGCTGAAGGACCTGAAGCGGCTGGGGGTCCTGATCGCGCTCGACAAATTCGGCTTCGGCCAGCTCTCGCTGGGCCTGCCGGGCAACCTGCCGCTGGACCTGGTCAAGCTCGACCGCGCGCTGACGAGCAGCTTCCATCACGACAAGGAGCGGCGCGCGATGTTCGCGGCGACGATCGCGCTCGCCAAGGAGGCGGGCCTGACGGCGGTCGCCGTGGGGATCGAGACCAACCGCCAGCTGGCACTCGCGCGCGAGCTCGACTGCGCCGTGGGACAGGGATTCCTGCTGCACGGACCGGCCTCGCCGGACCGTGTGCGTCTCAGGGGCGCGGGCGGGTCGGTAACGTCCGCGCCATGGCGTCCCCTGGTGCGACTCCGCGGCAACGCGTCGAGCAACTGAGCGACGAGGCCGCGATCTCCGGCGAGAAGCGCGCGGCCGCGACGGCGGCGGCGGAGCTGATCGAGGACGGCATGCGCGTGGGGCTGGGAAGCGGCTCGACGGTCGCGTACCTGCTGCCGGCGATCGCCGCGCGCGGCTGCACGGGCCTGCGCTGCGTGGCCACCTCGCCGGCGACGGAGGCGGCAGCGCGCGCGCTCGGCCTGACCGTCGAAGCGCTCGACGAGGTCGGCGAGCTGGACATCGCGATCGACGGCGCCGACCAAGTCGACCCGCGCGGGTGGCTGGTGAAGGGCGGCGGCGGCGCGCACACGCGCGAGAAGATCGTGGCGGCGGCGGCGCGGCGCTTCGTCGTGATCGCCTCGGCCAACAAGGCTGTCGCCGAGCTCGCACCGCCGGTGCCGCTCGAGCTGGTGCCCTTCGGCGCCGGGCGCACGCTGCTGAGCGTCGATCCAGCGCGGCTGCGCGGCGTCGAGCCGAGCCCCGACGGGGGGCTGATCGCCGACTACCTCGGCCCGGTCGGCGACCCCCGCGAGCTCGCCGCCAGGTTGAGCGCGACCCCGGGCGTGGTCGAGCACGGTCTGTTCGCGCCGGAGATGGTCAGCCTGATCCTGATCGCCGGCGAGGGCTCGGTCGAACGCCGCAGGGGCGCCAAGCCCGAAGCATGAATGCATTTATGACCAGGCCGCATGCGGCCTGGTCCGGGGCCGCACATGTGCGGCCCCGCCAGCCGGCGCATGCGCCGGCTGCACAGCTCCGCCGCATCTAGTCCTCCGCGCCGAGCGGGCGCAGCTCCTCCTGGTAGGACATCGGATGGCGAGCGAGGACGCCGTCCTCACCGATCACGTAGGCGCCCATGCGCAGCAGCGGCGGCGAGTAGACGTGCAGCGTGACGGCCGGATCGGAGCCGGCGTGGCTGACGCGGTGGATGTCGGACGCGGAGAAGTGGAAGCTTGCGCCGGCGCGAAAGACGCCGTTGCGCGTCGGGCCCTCGATCGCCAGCCGCTCCTCGCGCACGGCGCCGCTGACGACCGCGACCGCGCCTGAGGACACGTCGTGGTCGTGAAAGCCGGTGTCGTGCTCGTCCATCCAGCAGATCAGCCACGCGGTCACGTGCTCGTCGCTGAGCAGCTCCTCGTACACGCGCTGCGTGGTGTCGTGCTTGACCAGGTGGATCCACAGCTCCGGGCGCTCGGCGAGCTCGGTGACGAACGTCTGCAGCTCGGGAGCGGAGAGGTCGCGCCCGCGCGGGCGCGGAACGCGGGCGAGCTCGCGCGGATCGACCGCCATGGGGACTTCGGGCGGCGGCGTGCCGGCGACGCGCAGCGAGGTGGCGCTCATCCGGCCACCGCCACGCGCGAGGCGCCGAACGCGCGACGCGTGCACTCGAGGACCGGCTCCCACGCGAGCCCGTCCGGCATGCCCAGCTCGCCGGGCTCGACGACCGGCCGATCGGAGCCGTACAGCAGCTGCCGCGGGCCGACGCGATCTTCGAGCGCGCGCACCGCCGACGGGCCGTAGGAGGAGGTCTCGTAGAACACAAGCGGGTCGGCCAGCGACGGGCAGGGACCGCCGCGCGAGGCCAGCCGCTCGGCGTGCAGCGGCGCAAGGCCGGCAAGCATCGAGAAGACGACGCGCAGCCGTGGGTGGCGGGTGCGGCCGGCGGCCAGGAACGCGAGCCACGCCGCCTGCATGCCGGCGACGTAGCCGGTGAGCGCCGGCCACCACAGGGGGTCGCCGAACGACGTCTCCCCCACGCCGCGAGACGCGCGGGCGCCCATGCGCGCTCCCGGGTGCACGAGCAGCGGCGCGCCATGCGCTTCCAGGCGCGCGAGCACCGGGCGCAGGCTGGCGATCGCGTCGACGCTCGCCAGCGCGCCGGCGGGCAGCGACAGGCCCACGCACCCGCGCGCGAGCGCGCGATCGACGTCCTCGGCGTCGGCCCGCTCCAGCGCGATCGCCGCCCACACGCCGAACGGCTCGGGCAGCGACAGGGCGCCCTCGTGGTAGGCGTCGATCAGCACCAGCGCCTGCTCGCGCGGAAGCCACTCGATCCCCAGCGGGCTCGAAAGGCACACCAGCGCACGGTCGAGACCGTCGAGCTCCACCAGCGCGGCGCGCTGGTCGAGCGCTTCGCTGGCCAGATCGATCACGTACGGACGCTCGCCCGCCAGGTACAGAACGGTCAGCCCGCTCTCGCTGCGAACGAACGGCAGCTCGCTGCGCGCCGCCAGCGCCTGCACGAGCGGCTCGGTCCAAAGGTGTTGGTGCACGTCGATCTTCATCAGATTGTCGATCGGATTTATGGAGATTAGCAGATGCGCCGGGATTGCGCCGGGATTGCCCCCTTCACGCCGGAGTACATTGCGAGCGATGGCTTCCAACCGGCCAGCCCCGGGCCCAGCAGGCGGCGAGACCACGAACTCCGCCGCATCCTCGCTCCAGCGTGAGAACGCCAAGCGCGCCCTGGCCACCTACCACGCGATGCAGGCGCACTTCTACGTCAAAGACGGGACCTCGCTGTACTACGAAGCACCGCGCGGGGAGGGCGCAAAGGTGTACGCCGCGCTGTGGCCCTTCACACGGGCGCTCGCGGCCACCCTTGACCTCGAGGGCATCGCGCCGGCGCTGCTACCCGGCTTCAGCTCCCACCAGGCGATGATCGATCGCCTTGCCGGCCTCGGCCGCTACTGGGATGCCCGCGGCAATCCCGCGGCATATGACTCCTGCGTCACCCCACCGCACGGTCACGGCGGCGACAAGTACTACGACGACAACGCCTGGGTGGCGCTCGCGCTCGTGCAACACGATCGCCTGCGGGACGTCGCAAGCTCTCGCAAGCGGGCCGAAGAGCTGTTCGCGTTCGCGCTGACGGGCTGGGACTCCAATCCATCGCATCCGTCGCCGGGAGGGCTCTTCTGGGTGAAGCAGGGAGCCGGCAGGGGCCTCACGGATCACACGCGCCACACGATCTCCAACGGCCCGAACGCCGAGCTCGGCTTCCATCTCCACGAGCTGACCGGCTCGTCAGCGTTCGACGGGGATGGCCAGCACGTGGGGGCGCACAACATGTACGACTGGGTCAATGAGGCGCTGGACGAAAGCAGAGCGACCGCCGAGCCGGCCACGGGCCTCTACTTCGACAACCTTCAGCTTGACGGCAAGATCGACAAGACGGTCTGGACCTACAACCAGGGCGTGATGATCGGCGCGAACGTCTTGCAGCACCGGCTGACCGGCGACGCTCAACACCTCGCCCGCGCCGAAGCCATCGCGCACAAGGCCATGGCGCACTTCGCGGGCAGGTACGCCGCGCAGCCCGAGCAATTCAACGCGATCCTCTTTCGCAACCTGCTGCTACTGCACCACGCCACCGCTGAAACCGCCCTCAAGCAGAGCATCGTCGATGCCATCGGTGCCTACGCCGACGACGCTTGGCACACGCGACGCGACAGCAACGATCTCTTCCCGAAAGGCGCGCCGACGCTCGTCAAGCACGCCGCGATGATCCAGATCTTTGCCGTGCTGGCCTGGGCTCCCGCCTCCTACCACAAGCTTGCGTGAGCGAAGCGGCGCCGCGACGGTGCGCCCCAGAACGCCAAAAACCCGCAATTTGCGGGCTCCGGGCGAGGCGGGGGACCGAGGAGTCGAACCTCGCGTTGCGGTTTTGGAGACCACCTCAAAAGGTCGCCGTAGCCAATAAGCAAAGGGGCCAGTCAGACCTAGGGATAGTTCTAGGGATAGAGCTGTGGCACCTCAAACGCCCTGAACGCAACCTCCGAGACGCGAGGACGCCGTCCCCGCGCTCACGCCACGCGAGCGAGTTTCCGGACCGCGTAGGCAGCCTGGGCGAGACCCGCGAAGCTGCGACGCTCCGGGTGCCGGCGCCGCCGGTTCGTCTGAAGATGGCAGTCTCCCAGGAGGCTTCTGATCGCCCCCTCGAAGGGGCTGTCGTGACCTCGGCGGGCGAGCTCGCCGTGGACGAGCGTTATGAGCTGGTGCAGATCGCCGTCGACAGCCGGCTCGAGCGTGGTGACGAACATGTCGCGCTGGCCGTCGCTCTGCACCACCAGGATGATCGTGACAGGGACGGCGAGGTCGTCCTCGATCGCCGTCACGGTCGCCGTGAAGATACGCTCGTGCCCGCCGGTGATTTCCTTCACGAGCATCGCCGCGGCCGGCACCCAGATTGTCTTGCTCGGGTCATACGCGCGCTCCGTGAGATCTTTGAGCGGCAGCCGCTCCCCGTTGTGTTCCAACAGCCACACGCAGCCTTCGCGCTCGACATGCCCGAAAGAGTACGGCTCGTCGGGGAGCGGGATCTCGAAGAATGGCACGAGCTGGCGGCCCCGCAGCTCATGAATCCCGCGCAGAGTGCAGCCGAGATACCGATCGGAGGTGCCTTCCATGCTCGACGGGTTCCCGGCAGGGAATCCAAGCCGCAGCCGCCCCCCGGTCACAGGCACCCCATCGAGGTCGAGTGTCGCTGGTGGGCCCGTCAGCGATCCCCGGAGGATCGCGAGGACCGCGTCGATGACCTCAGAGGGGCTAGCGGTGAACGGGCCCTCCAGGGCAGCGCGTTCGCGCAGAGCGCGTTCGATCGACAACGTGTTCTCCCCCGGCCACCCCGAGGGGTGCCAGTAGCCCTGAGCGATCGGCACGAGCGCCGCCGGGACGATCAGCGAGCCGCATTCGGCGAGCACGAGCGCTGACGCGATGCCGCCGATCGTGTTGGCCGCGCCGCGCCCGTCGAACTGCGGACGGATCCCGGGAGGGCGTTGCAGGTGGTTCACCGCGTACTTGTCGGGGCCCATGATCCGCTGGGTGCGGGCCTCGACAATCAACCGCGACGGGGTGCACGCCATGCCGGCAGTAACCGCAGCCTGCAGCTGAGCCGAGGGGAGCTTCGTGAGGTCGGTCTGGCGCATCAGACGCCGCATCGCGTCCGGGTGCGGGCCGCCATCGCGGTGCAGCTGGGAGTCGGTAGGCGGGTCACCGCGCTGCTGGGTGCCGACCGTGGCCAGTAGCGCCTGCTCGAACGAGCGGAGCGCCGCTGGCGTCAGCCTTCGGTCGACTGTCGCGGCCGCCTGTAGTTCAGTGAAGGAGGGCGTGGAGACCTGCCGTACGATCGCCGCGATGCGGCGTTGCTCGTCGGGGTCAGGGCTCGCACTCGGCACAGGGGCCCGTCCGTCACGGCCGCGCCCGGCGGCTCTTCGCCGGAGTGCGCCGCGGAGGGGCGGCCGGGGGCGGTCGGAATATGGTCGAGAGTGCTCCGTACATCAATCATGCGCCAACCTAGCGAACGGTGCTCGTATCCTCAACGGATTCTCGCGCGGAAGTCTCACGGGATCGTCTCGATGCCTTGCAAAGACCGGCTTGTCGGGTATTAGGTATATCCGTGTGGCGCGTACCTGGCCAGGTTCTGATGTTCGCTGATGCGTCGTCGTCCACACGAGCCATGAGAGCAACTCGGGGGACCACCGAAGGATGACCGGCCCTCTCGTCTCGTCGACGCTCCAGCGCGAGACATGGGATCTGGCCGCAGGCGAGACCGACGTAGCGCGAGTGCCTGCTTGGAAGTTCGTGCCGGCGCCCTGGGGCTCGGGCACGATTCTCCTCGGCGAGGAGGAGACCAGGCGATGGGTGTTGGCCCCACCAGGCGTGGCGCTGGAGGGTGCGCCCGGGGAGCCGGTCGGGCAATGGCGGCGCGCCGTGCTGACAACCAACAGCAACGCGAACGTGATCGACGTCACCGAGCTCGAGGCGCTGAAGGTCGCGATGGCCCTCGCGCACCTCCCCACGTGGCTGCACAGTTGGGTTGTGGATGCGACAACCACGCAAGTAAGGACACTCGACCTCTTTTCGCGCAGCGGACCGTCCGATCCCGAGACCGCTCGAGCCGCGAGCGCAGCAGCATCACTGCGAGACGAGCTCGGCGTCGCCCTCCGCAGGATCGACCAGCCGATGAAGGTGGTTGTTCGCGCGGGGCGACCCATCCTAGAAGGGCTGTTTGGCAATCCACCGGGCACACAGTCATCGCTGCGACCGGAGCACGCGATCTGGCTGCAAGACCGAGCGTTCGAGCCGATCGATTGGCGGTCACCCCATAGCTACCTGGCGTTCCCGCTTGCGCGCCTCGCCGACAGCCACGGCGCTCACGATTACTGGGAGGCGTGTGCATCGTGCGGCCACGTGCAGCCCGAGACGGACCGTTCCGTTCGCGCGCCCTCGCCGTTCATGGATGTGCTGCGCAAGTGGAGGATCGCCGCTCACGCGTTGCGCCGCGCGCTGCGTGCGAACCCGAGGATCTCCGCCGATGATCGGATTCGGGGGTTTGAGTGGTGCGAGGCGTGTCACGCAACGCAGGTTGGACGCCGCCAGGTCGACGACATTTTCCGCTGTCAGCGGCACGAAGGACAGGAAAGGTGGGATTCGGACCAGCTCATATTCGGCAGCTCCCTGCTCGGCTTCTCCGCGATCTCGGAGAGGCACTGGCGATTTTCGCCTGAATCCCCGGTCAGCGGAACCGCAGGCTCCGAGTTGCTGATTGCCGTGGTCTGCGGACCGCCGCCTTCGCGGCGCCCGGACTTCGAGAGCCTCGTTGACGACATGTGGCCGCCGGGAGAAATCATGTCGACGTTCAGCGGCAGCGCGTCCTGCTCGGGCGAGGTGCCCTTCTCGGCAGACGGGTGCACCCCGTTCGGGCGCAGAAAAACGGTCCCGCACGCCTCAGCAAGGCCTCACCGGCTCTCCGGCTGTTTGCAAAGCACCGTGACGGACAGCGGACAACTCAACGACGCTTCGTCGCGCTGTTTGACTGACGACGCGGCGCGACCCGCATCACCGCTCGGTGTACTCTGCCGGCTCGGCGCATTCTCAGGTCAGCCTCGCGCGCTGCTTCACGCCGGCCAGCAGCCTTCGGAGAAGCCGAACGAGTCAAGCAACGCCATCGAACTAGGCCACCCCGCATCCGTGATACCCAGCTGTTGACGAACCGTCGCACCCTGCTCCGAGGTGCGTGAGACTTCCGTGTCCCTGAGCCGAGAGTTCTGCTTGGTCGGCCGCGCAGCCCCGTGTAAGTTCACCTCGTCCGGCGAGCATCGCAAGAGATCAACTGTTGGAGGAATGCAATGGCTCAAGAAGTGCGGGTACGCTGCATAAACAAGACCCCGCGTCAGGATCCACACCTTCGGATCAGCCATATCGGCGGCGTCAATAACGATGGCAGCCGATGGCGGATGACCGAGACAGCCGCGATCAAAGCGATCAAGGCAGGCGAATACGCCTTCTACGTTGAAGCGAGCGGCGTACGCGTCAACGTCGTCATTGCCACCAGGGAAGGGCACGAGTACCTGAAGACCCGGGCGGACGGAGTGCGACCCGACAATCTGCTCGCTCTTCCCGAGTGCCCCCGGTGAGCGAAACCGCCCCGACCGTGCCGACGGTCACAACGTCCCCCGCCTGCCCTACGGCGCTCGTCTCGTATGCTCACGACGACGACGCCCGCAGCGTGGACGCTCTCGCCCAAGAGCTGCGACTGCGCGGGATCAGCGTCATTCGCGACACCGAGGCCTTCCGCGCGGGCAGGTCGCTGAGCGGCGAGATGGCCGAGGTGATCGACGTAGACCTTGTGGTCGCCCACCTGGGCCCCGGGGCGCTCGAGTCCGAGGCAGTCATTGAGCACGAGCTCGGCCCCGCTCTGCGGCAGTACTCGCGGACCGGGCGCCCGATCGTGGTGCTCGTTCCCCACGGAATCGGCGAGACCCGGGAGGAGATTGACACCAGGATCGCCGGACGCCTACCCTACAGCGCCGAGGCCACCTGGGCGCCTACACCCGAGCCCGCCGCCACGCCGTTGACCAGCGAGTCCGCCGCGGAGGTGGCTCGGGCGGCGCTGCACTCTCTTTACGGACCCGGACGTGGCCCCGGCGATGGTCGCTGGCAGTCGCTGCTGCTTACCCGCGGGACTCGGCGGCACGGTGACGGACTCGTCGTGGACGCCACCGAGCTGACCGGCGGCGACGCGCGTCGGCCTGGCGACCGTCACGCCTGGGCGCGGGTAAGGGCTGCAATCGACGATTTGGCCAGTACTCTCGGTGCGCACGGATCCCGCCGCGCGATTACTGTGACCTCGAACGCCCACGCGACCGGGGGCTTCTTGTTCGGCTTGGCATTCAACCGCCCGGCACACTGGGAGCTTCGGGTCGCAGGGCCGGACGGCGACTGCCTGCCCAGCACGCGACGGACGCTCGACGGCATTCGGGAGTTGCGCATCGACGGGTCGTCCGGCGATCACCAGCTGTTCGTGGGCGTCGACCTGGCCACACGCAGCGTAGCCACCGGCATCGACCGGTTGTGCGCCGCACAGGGCTCCCGGCCCGGGACGCAGATCGTGTTCGAGCGCGCCAGCAACGAGCAGGATCTGACCGCGCAGCAGATCTCCGACGCCGCCGCCGCTATCAGCTCCCGAATCAAGACGACAATCGACGAGCGACGCGCCGAGCGCCTTGACGTGTTCATAGCGGCACCTAGCGCGTTCGCCGTACTGCTCGGCGCCGAGATGGCCACGATCGGGCTCCCGATCGGGCTCTGGGAGCACGACGACACCCGCTACGTCCACGCGCTCGATACCACCCACCCCTGAAAACACAACCACCCGGAGCCACCGACCATGACCCTGAACTCAGCCTTCGACACGCTGCAGCGAAACGTGAACGTCGAACCACACAACGACCAGCGCGCCAGGGAGCGCCGGGATGTCTTCAAACGCGCATTCAGTCCAACCTCACGTACCGACGTGAGCCGCGTTTTCGCCTCCGGCTCGCTCGCGCGGGGAAGCCAGATCGACCCGATCCACGACGTCGACATGGTCGTGGTCTTCAAGGCGGAGGAGCACCCCAGCTGGGGCAGCCCGGGCCCGAGTGCCGACGAGGCATTGCAAGCGGTGCGTGAGCAGGTTCACGAGCTTCTGCACCACGAGACCGGCACCGCTGCCAATGAGGTGCGCCGAGTGGACATCAAGAATCACTCGCTGAAGTGCTTTCTCGATGACCCCGAAGAGGAGAACGCGTTCACCGTCGATCTCGTGCCCGCACTCACGCAGGGCGATCACCTGCTGATCCCCGAGACTCGCAACGAGCGATGGGTGCCCAGCGACCCCGAGTACATGATCGGCCAAGTGGCCGCACGCCACGCCACGTGGGGGCGCTTTGTGCCACTGGTGCGCGTCCTGAAGCGCTGGAACTACGACCACGGTGCGCACATGAAGTCGCTCGTCGTCGAGGTCCTCGCACTGCATCACTTGCGCGAGGCCGAGAGACCGCAGGCGTTGCACAAATTCTTCACCGCCGCCCGGGCACGGATCTACGACCCGGTCGTGGACCCTGCCGGACACTGCGGAACCATCCAGAACGACCTCGACTGCGCCGCCGCATATGAGGCGCTCGATGAGAGCGAGAGCTGGGCCTATAAGGCGGCACTCGCCGAGGAGCGCGACGAACTCGAGAAGGCTCAGTGCTGCTGGCAGAAGGTCTTCGGTGAAATCTTCCCCGAGCCGACGGGCGGCTGCCCCGAGGAGCAGGATGACAACACCGGCACGGGACTGCTGATCGGGACCGGCGCCGCGGTCATCCCCCCGCGCAAGATCATCGACGCCCCTCAGGGCTGCCCATGACCAGGGTTCCCTGGACCGAGAGCGAGCCCGCCCACCTGCGCGCTGAGCGCGGGCAGGTGACAGCCCTCGCGCCGGATCTCGACTGGACGCATGGGCTTCGCCATGCCGGACGTGACGACCTCGTCGGCTTCCAGGGCACGCTGCCGGCCTGGTGCGCGCAGAGACCCGAGCCGCCGGGGGTAGCCGAGCTCTTGGCGGGGGAGCGGCTGACCGTCCGCTGCGTCTACGCCGAAGCCACGCCGATGATCCCGCCGGTGATCTTCCCGGTCGAGCCGGAGGTGCCTATCACGCTGCGGACCGACCACAGCTGGCACCTGAACGGCGACGGATCGCTCTGCCTGCTGCAGGCCGCCGGGGACTGGGAGCCGGGCGAAACGGCGGTGCCGCTGCTCGTCAAGGCCAGCTGCTGGTTCGTCGAGTACCGGCTGAAGGAGCGAGGCCTGATCGACGCGATGAGCGAGAACGGTGTCGCTCGCGACGACTGCTTCGACAGCATCCTTGGCTCGCTGGTGGCATGAGCCTCCCGCGCATCCTTCTCCCCGTCGAGTACCGCAACGCTATGTTCAAGAGTAAGGCCACCGCTGGAACGTTCGACATCACGATCGTCCAACCCGAGCGTCTGGTCGTCGTCACCGGCTGGGGTTACCGCAGCGCGGCTCACGGCTTCGTCCACACGTCCGGCAGCTCGCCGCTCCACGACCAGCATTTCGCCGGCAAGGCCGAAGATGCCAACGGCTTCTGGTACAGGGTCGACCCCGAACTACATGCCACCTGGATCTTTGCCGCTCGACGCGACGCTTGCCTGCCGATGCAGGTTCTGCACGACTCGGTCGAGGGCTGGCATCAACCCGGGGGTGAGGCGATGATGACGCCAATTATCACCATCGCCTCCGACGCCGAGAACGAGCTCCTGGGCACCGGCGGCTGGATAATCCAGAATGAACAGCTCGTGCCGGTGGCATTTGACGTGGTCGACGTCGGCGAGGATCGCCTTGCACCGCTATCCGGGCATTGGCCCATGCAAGATCTCGAGCATGCGAAGATCCTCATCGTCGGCGCTGGCAGCATCGGCTCGGCGGCATGCGAGGCGCTATCCAACTACGGCGCGCGCCGGCTGACTATCGTCGACCCAGACCACCTGTCCCCACATAACTTCGCTCGCCACACGGCTCACTGCAGCGAGGTGGGGCGCCTGAAGGTCAACGCGGTCGCTAAACAGCTGCGCGACCGCGACAGCGAGATGGACGTGACCGCCACGCCGATCGACGTCATCTTCGACGCTGACGCTATACGCGGCGAGCTGACGGACGCGCAGGCCGTGCTCGTCTGCGTTGACGGTGTGGAGCCGCGCCGAGTTGCCAACCACCTCGCGGTGCGAGCCGGGATCCCGCTCGTTTTGGCGTGCGTGCTCGACAATGGGCGCGTCGGAGAGATCCTACGAGTGCTGCCACGCCGCCACGAGTGCCTGTCCTGCAATCGCAGCCGGCTGGCCGCGCAGGGCGCGCTCGCGCTTGAGGCAGCGCTCGATCGCGGCTACGGCCAGGGCACCCGGCAGCTGCCGATGACTGCCGTAGGCGGGGATCTCGCGCTCGTTGGGCAGCTTGCGGCGAAGGTTACCGTCGCGACGATCCTCGAGCGCGCCGGGCATCCCGAGCAGAGGCTGCCCGGCGAGCACGCGACGATCGGCCTACGACCCTCCCAGGACCTGCCCCGACCGTTCGACGCCGGGCTCGGCGAGGTTCATTGGGTAGAGGGGCATCCACCTCAGCCACACTGCATCACATGCAGATGGAGCTGACCTATACGGCAGACATCCCTGACCCTCTGCTCACGCGCATCGGCCGATTGGCAGGCGCGTCCGCCGATGGCCGCGAGACGGGCGGGATACTGCTCGGTCACGATCCAAGCACCGAGGGCATAATTCGTGTCACCCACGCTGGCGACGCTGGCCCCGCCGCGGAGCGCCGCGTCGACTTCTTCCTCCGTGACCTGCAGCACAGCCGCCGCCTCGCGGCCCGCGCGTGGCTGACCGACGGTAGCGACTGGGTCGGCGAGTGGCACACTCACCCCGCGGGAGGTGCGAGACCTAGCACCCGCGACCTCGACACATATCGGCGCATCCTCGCCAGCACACCCGCGTTCGAGGTCTTCCTGTCTGTGATCATCACGCCAGGCACCCGGGATGACGAGTGGCGCCAACCTCAACTGCACCTGTGGGTGGTCCAGCTTGCGGCGAGCGGTGAGCTGGCAACGCATTGCACAGATAACCTGAGCCCCGCGGTTGACGAGTGAGATTGACCCTCTCGGATTGAAGTCGCGTCGAGCCTAGCCCAGCCACTCGCGCGGCAACTGGACGCCGCTCACGAGAAGCTCGTTTCTCCTACTACTAGCTGCATGGCGTTCGTAAGCCACCGATCCAATAGTTGCCGCGCCTGCTCCAGCTCGCCCGGGAGCGCATGCGTGTACCGCTCTTGCGTGATCTGCGCTGCACCCATCTGTCGCGCCGGCGCCGAGTGCCCCATGAGCTGCGAGACGATCACCGGTCGGACGCCGGCGGCGTCGAGCCACGAGGCGCAGGTGTGGCGGCACTCGTGGGCTGTGATCCGTTCGCCGGCCTTCTCGCCGGTCGGCTTGCCGTGCTCGTCCTTCGGTTCCCAGGTGTCATCGACACGCTTTTGGAGTCCCTCGAACGACAACATGCCGCTGTTCCTGCCTCCGGGCTTTCGGCCGGGGCAGAGCAACGCTGTTGGGTCGGGCCGACCACGGCGCATGAGCTCGCAGCGCAGCCTGACCGCGAGTGGCTTGGCGATCGGAACGGCCCGCTGCGCGGCGCGCGACTTACGGCCGCGATCGTCGGCCCCGAGGTAGATCACTCCGAGGTCTAGGTCCACGTCGCCGACGCATGCGTGCCGGATCTCGGCCCTGCGGGCGGTCGCGTAGACGGCGAGCGCGTAAGGGAGCGCATCGGCAGGGTCGAGAGCGTCGAGCAGCATCTGCATCTCAGATACGGTGGCGACCCGGTCGCGCGGCGTCGCGTTCATCGCTGGCAGGCGCACGCGGGACGCGGGATCGTGATCGACGAGTTCCCGGTCTTGCGCCCATGCGTAGAGGCTGCGGACAGCGTTGACGACCGTTCGCACGCGGCTGCCGGACCTCTCGGGCGTCATCGAGTCGATGAGTCGCTGGACGTCGCCGCGGCGCACGTCGGCGAGTTGGCGTCCACCGAGGGCCGGCTGCACGTAGCCTTTAAGCGCCCCCTGCAGGTCGCGGATGGCTGATGGCTTGTATGGACGCCCGTGCTTGTTGAGCGCCTTGCCTGCCTCGATCGCGCTGAGATATGCCTCGATCGCCTTTGCGACGCGCATCGTGCTCGACGTAGGGAGGATCCCTGCGCGGAGCGTCGCTTCGAGATCGGCACGGGCGTTGCGGGCCTCAGCAATCGAGTGCAGCTTCTTGGTCTTGCGCGGCTTGCCGGCCGCTCGGTCCCATACCTGGCCCCAGTAGGACGGTGTGCAGTTGCATGTTCGCTCGTGCTCCACCGCGCAGTCGAGCCGGTGGCGCGCGTAGATGCCCTGGTATCGAGTCTTGGTGTCTTTCGGCATGGTGGTCACGCTACACGTCGCCCCCGCTGGATTGTGTGCTCCTTGAGCCACGCCTCGAGCGCCTGTCGGGGATACAGCCGCAACGATCCCGAGTAGACGACCGGGAGGTCGGGCTTGACGTGACGCGCGAAGTGATCCACGGATACGCCGAGCGCTTCCGCGGCCTCCTGCTGGTTGAAGGCGAGACGCGGCACGGTGCGCCGGATGCGCTTCTCGCTCGTCATCGTGTCCGCTCCGGTGCCGGTGGCTGGACGGCGCGGTGGAGGGTGCGGATGATCCCGGGGACGCGTGGGGCGTAGCGCTCGGGGCCGCGACTCTCGACCGTGCGGTCGAAGCCTGGCCACCGTTCGTGGCCGGGTGGCTCGAGGTGTGCGAGTGATGGTGTTTGTGTGCGGCTGCGACCCATGTCGCGTGCGAGGCGTTTGATGCGGTCGGTGTCGTGCCCGTGTTCGCCGAGGTCTCGGCGGTTGACGTACCAGTCGGTGCCTTCGCGGGCGCGGGATGCCTCGACGTAGGCGGGCTCCTTGCTGGTCTGCCAGCCGCCGGTCACGACGAGCGTGCGGGTCACGGTCGCGCCTTGCGCACGGTGGATGTGGCTGGCGTAGCCGAGCCGTAGGCGCGCGAGCTCGTCGCCGGCGAGTGTTCGCCACTGGTTGGTGGCGTCGAACTGGATCAGCACCTCGCCGGCCTCGTTGATGTCGATGACTTCGCCGCGGGCGCCGTTCTCGACGCGCTCGACGCCGGGCTGGTGGTGCTGGTCGATCATCGCCACCCGGTCGCCGGCGCGGATGCCGTAGTGCACACCTGGCATCTGGGCTTCGATGTCGCCGAGTTCGCCGCGCTCGGCTCGGTAGTGCTGGGCGCGGGCGTTGAGGCGGTTGATCTCCAGGTTGGATGCGTCGGAGATCAGCGCGACCTCGCTGATCGGGATGCTCTCGGTAAGCCCGGCCCAGCCTTGGACGGCGTGCTCGACGGCCTGGTCGCGGGTGTCGGTCATGTGCAGCCGGCCGCGGCGGAGGTAGTGCGCCATCGCCCGATCGGAGCGTCCCGCGCGTAGGTCCGCCCACGCTCTCTGCTCGGCGGGGTCGAGGGTGCGCCGCACGTTCGACAGCTGCCGCGCTCGGGGCGATCTCTGTGAGCCGGTCGAACATGCCGCCGGCGCCGATCGAGGGGAGCTGCGCGCCGTCGCCGATCGCCACGAGCTTCGCCCCCGTCCGCTCGACCACCTCGGTCAGCCGGTCGAGCCTGCTTGTGTCGGCCATCCCCGCCTCGTCGAAGAAGATCGTCGTTCGCGCGTCGATGTCGAGCCGGCCGTTCTGCGCCCTGGCGACGAGCGCGTCGAGCGTCAGCGTCCGCCCGGCGAGCGCGGGGCTGTCCTGGCCGAGGCGCTGCGCGGTCGAGCCGGACACCGCGATCCCGAACGTGGCGTGGCCGGTGAGCTGCTCGGCGCGAGCGGCGGCGTCGATCACCACGCCCTTGCCGGTGCCCGCTGGTCCGACGAGGACCGCGGCGCGCTCGGGGCCGGTGATGACCTCAAGCGCGTGGGCCTGCTCGTCGCTGAGGCGCGAGCCGATCCGCTCGGCGAGCTGGTCGCCCGCGGCCGCGCGCGCCTGCTCACCGACGTCCCTGCCGGCGGGCTGGGCGAGCTGTGTGACCCTGCGCTCGATCGCCTGCTCTTTCGCGCGTACCGCGAGCGTCGTCATCCGCCCGCCCTCCAGCGGGAGCACGCGGCGCTCGGCGATCATCCCCCGTGAGCGCGGCGAGCGCGTCGGCTGGGGCGAGTTCGCCGGCGGACTGCTCGAGCAGCACGGCGCGCAGCTCGCCGGGCTCGAACGTCGCGGCACGCTCGGTCAATCGTTCTTCGACGCGATCCTCAAGCGCACCCCCACGCCGCGAGCGGCCGTCCTGCTGCCTGTCGTGTCGCTCGCGCGGGAAGCTGTGGCGCGCGGCCTTCTCATCCCACACGCGCTGCAGGTCCGCACGGGTCACGGGGAGCTTGGCCTTGCGGTTCTCCAGCTTCAGCCGCCGCAGCTCCCCGCGCTCGGGTGCCCTCCCCCACTTCGCCCGGAACCGCTCAGCCGCCGCCGCGACCTCACGGCTACGCGCAGAGAACGCGTCGATCAACCCTTGCGGCACACCGGCGATCTCGAAATACCGGCCCTCCTTGCCCGTCCCCGCGTCGATCTCATAGCCACGCTGGGACAGCTCGTGTGCGAGCGCGGAGCGGTAGAACGCGCCGACCTCCCGAGCGGAGCGGAAGATCGGCCGCGAGGCGACCGCGACGATCCGCCCGTCGTCCCTGACCGCGCTCGTGACGACCACATGGCTATGCAGCTGCGGGTCCGGCGCGTCGCCATCCATCACGCCGCGCGCGGTCGTGTGCAGGTACTCCGCGGCGATCAGCTCGCTTGCCGGCTCCTCCACCACCCCAGCGCCATATCGGCGCCGTGACAGTCGGGACCGTCTCAGTCATGTGCTCGATCGCCTGCTCGACCGCGCCTCGGTGCGCCTGCTCGATCACCCCGCGCTCGTGCTCGTCGCCGAGCGCCCACGTCACCGACACCGACTTCGGCGCGCTGAACGTCACGTCGATCCCACCACCCCGGCTACCGTCCGCGCCGGCCTGGCGCAGCCAACGACCGCTCCTCGGATGCCGGCCCTCCATCAGCGCGATGAAGTCCGGGCCGTCAACGGCGCTGCCCTCGATCCCGAGCTGCGCGAGCGTGTCCGCCGAAGCGAGCCAGCGCCCGGGCGCCTGCGCGGGCTCGCCGCCGGGCGTCAGGTAGTAGTCGCCGCGCTCGGGCTGGACGGTCTTGCCCTCCAGATAGCGGGCATAGCCGCCGCCTTTCGCGGCACCGATGCTGGAAGCGGTCACCACTACGGTTAATGACCGCGAGGCCGCCGAAACGGCCACCGAGTTTTGGGTATGGTCTCTGCACACCGGGTAATGACCCGAACCGGCCCGAAGCGGCCAACGAATTTCCCGCCGCCGCCCCGCGACCACCGCGCGAGGCGAAGCCGACACAGCACCCGCACAGCACCCGCAGGGCCGTGCATATGGTCTGTCTGAGTCGTTGTGCTGTATCGCGGCGGAAGGCAGACGGCAGCAAGGCCGCGCGGAGGACGGGCTAGCTGGATCGGTCGGGGCGGCGTGCCACGCTAGGAGCGATGGAGCCGGCTCGTGTGACGCTCAGCGGCGACCTGTCAGGCGACTATGTGGTCGAGGATCGTCGTCCCGATGGTCGTGTGGTCTTGCGCCCCGACTTGAGGGTGAAGGCGATGCTTTCCCGCCACGGCATCCGCGAGCTGACCCCGGAGGAGTTCGAGCGGCACTTCGGGGAGCTGCCCACAGACGGCGAGGGCTGAAGCGCCTGGATGATCGCCGACCCGAGGCTTGTCACCGGAGTGCTGCGAAATCGACGGGTCAGTCCGACGCGAGCGACGACTCGTCTGGGTCTGCCGCCGCCGCCATCGCTGCACCGTCAGCTCGTTCGGGTTACGACAAGGCCGAGTCGCTCAGCGCCGCGACGTAGGCGCAGGTCGAGCGTGACCACACGCGTGTCGAGCAGTCGCGCAAGCGCGAGATATTCGGCGTCGTACGCTTTCGCCCATCCAAGCTCTCTGGCGATACCCACCGCAGTGATCGTCAGCTCGCTGTGACGACGCTCGCTTACGTGAAGCTTGCCGGCCAGGAAGCGCTCGATGGCGCGATCTGCCAGAGCGCGGGAGTTTTCGCCTCGGAAGGCCATCTCGTTGATGACCGAGG
The DNA here is from genome assembly GCA_963735705.1 of uncultured Solirubrobacteraceae bacterium. Taxonomy (GTDB): domain Bacteria; phylum Actinomycetota; class Thermoleophilia; order Solirubrobacterales; family Solirubrobacteraceae; genus Palsa-744. Next base: position 524,196 of record CAVTLZ010000013.1, on the reverse strand, counting down.
GCACCTCACTCCAGAGCAGACAGGGCGCCACCAACTCCTGATCGCCACCGAACAAGAGCTCGGCTTGCTCGCCGAGTCTGTCCAGCGCGAGCTCGACTACCACGCTGCGTCGACGACGAGCACGTCGTCAGTGCGCTGCGCGCGAGCGACGGACGGCGGCCGCTACGTCGGGCATCGGCTCGCCCGTGAGAGTCGTGCCCCATCCCTCCGGGAGCGCTGCGACATCAGATTCGTCCGCTTGGAGCTCGGCATCGATCAGCCGGAATGCCTCCTCGGCCTCCGGTCGCTCAGCGTGTCCACAAGTTGATGTAGACGCTCCTTCGTCGTCATGGGAAAGATTGTATTGCCGGCTCGCGTCGGCAGCGTCTACGCTCGACGTCCACCATCGAGCCAAGCTCGCCCATGCTCACGCCGAGGGCAGCAGCCAGCTGGCGAACGGTTGTCCACGCGGCGCTCGTGTGCCCGTCTCGATCCGGCCGAGCGAGCTGATCGAGAGCGCCCGACTTGAAGGCGAGCGCTTCCTGCATTAGTCCGCGATCCTCGCGCAGGCGTTTCCACGCGGCTGCTAGGAGCGTCGGTCGCTAGCCGGGCTGGTGTTGTCCGGCGGGTTTACAGACGATTGATTGTCTTCGGCGGTGGAGGATCGCTATGGCGGCTGGGTTGCCGGTTCGGCTGGTTCGTGGAGTTGGTGGAGGCGCCGGTTTGCAGCGGGCGCCGTGGCGGAGGGGAAGCGTTTCGGCGTATCGCCCTGACCAGGTGTTGTTGATGGCGCCTTGCTTGCAGGATTGGGTTCCGGAGGGGCACCTCGCGCGGTTCGTCTCGGATCTCGTCGATGAGGCTCGGATCTGTCGGCGATCTACGCCGACTATGAGGATGAGCGGGGTTTTCCGCCGTATGACCGGCGGCTGATGGTCAAGCTCCTGATCTATGGCTATGCGACGGGGACGCCGTCCTCGCGCAAGCTGGAGGAGCGCAACTTCTCTGATGTGGCGGTGCGGTTTTTGTGTGCTGACCAGCACCCTGACTACCGGCCGATCGCGCGTTTCCGCAGCGTCATCTGGGCGCGCTGGCGGAGCTTTCGTGCAGGCGCTGCGGCTATGCCAGCGGGCGGGGCTGGTCGGGCTGGGGACACTGCGTTGGACGACCAAGCTGCGCGCGAACGCGTCGCGGCACAAGGCGATGAGCTACGAGCGGATGGTCAAGAAGGAGAAGGCTGGAGGCCGAGATCGCCGCGATCCGCGCGAACGCGCAGGCGCTGCTCGCTGATGCCGAGCGCTCGATGCGCAGGAGGACGAGCGCTTCGGGTGCGATCGTCGCGGCGATGAGCTGCCCTCAGAGCTTCAGCGTCGCGAGAAGCGCCTGGCCGGATCCGGAAGGCCAAGACAGCGTTGGAGGCCGAGGCGGCCGAGCGCGAGAAAGCGCGGCGCGCCGAGATGCAAGAGCAGGGCAAGAAACCGCGCCAGCCGACGAACGGTCGCGACCCGTTCAAGCCGAAGCCCAAAGCTCAGCGCAATTTCACTGACCCTGAGTCGAGGATCATGAAGACCTCTGATGGCGCGTTTCACCAGTGCTATAGCGGCCAGGCGATTGTCGACTCCAGGCGCAGGTGATCGTCGCGGCGGAGCTCTCCGACGGAGCACCGATGCCGAACAGTTAGAGCCAGCGCTCGATCAGCTGCAGGAAAACCTCGACGCGACCGGCGCGCGGCTGCCGAGGGCGCCGCGTTGACCGCGGACGCTGGCTACTTCTCCGAGGAAAACGTCAAGAGGACCGCCGCGCACGGCCTGGACCCTCACATCGCGACCGGCCGTTTCAAGCATTCAGAGCCACCGCCGCCCGCTCCCAGAGGGCCGGTCGCGAAGAACGCGACAGCCAAGCAGCGCATGGCACGCAAGCTGAAAACCAAGGAAGGCCACACGACCTACGCCCGGCGCAAGGCAATCGTCGAGCCGGTCTTCGGGCAGATGCAAACCGTCCAGGACGCCCGCCAACTACTGCTACGCGGCAAGTCGGCCGCGCGGGCCCAATGGCGCTTCCAGTGCGCCATCCACAACCTCCTCAAGCTCCACCGCAACGGCGGCCTGGCCCTGATCACGACCGCATGATCCGACCCACGGGTCGACCAGCACCGCCGATCCGCTGCCGCCCAGCCCGCGCCCACCCAGGCCCGTGCTCAGAGCACCAAACATCACCACGACTACCCCGCCCCGCGCGCAAAACATCCCACCCCAGCGCGTTAGCGACCCACGCTCCTAGCGCCGGATCGGGGGCGGGTGCGCGCGACACGTGCGAAACATCGCATCCGCCTGGGCGCATAGTCCATAGCTAAAGCTCCCTAGCGTTGACGCCTTGGTGCTTTAGGCGTAGGCTAGGCGATGTCCAGCAAATAGTGCCCCCGCGCTGCGTCAACAGCCGGGGGCGTGGCAAGGGTGCGATGCGAGGTCGCACGTTTCGAGTGGATATGCGGATTGGAGGCTTGGCTGATGTCGGGCGCATAGTTCCAGGCTCGTGCTCATGGCCTGTCCCTGCCCCGACGTGCGTCGCCAGTAATGGTGGGGTTCGGAGCTCGGGGGAAAGCCCGAGGGCGCCCGTTCCATCCGGGGGCCACAGGCGAGGGGAAGACCGGACGGGTGAATTGCGTGAAGCTCTGTTGATGCCTCGTCAACGCCAGCCCCGTGGATGGGATGTTGTAGCGGGGTGCAAGGACTGGCCGCTGCGAAGCGGCGGGTGCCGGCCGGGGACTGTGCCTGGCCGGGGTGAGCACCATCGTCCTCGGGGTATAGGAGACGCCCTCCCCGGTCGCAGCTCGTGCGTGCGGAACGTAGTAACCCCGTCGGGGTCCGGTCCTTTGGCCCGGTAAGCCGACCGTGAGGGAGGCCCAACTCCCCGGCGGGGATGGGATGACCGAGAAGCGAATGCCGGTGGCCGAAAGGCAGCGGGAAACCGGGGCATCATGGCTGGCTCCTCCAGCTCGCCGTCCTGGATAACCGGCCGGATACGGGACGCCAGTGCCCGGACCCGAAAGGGTGCTGACACGGTCAGGTGAGCCTGTGAAGGGAGCGATGACCGGGATGCCGGAACCGAAGGGTGAGCCGCCCTGGGTTTGACGGGGACGGTGTTTGTAGGTTCCCTATCTTCTTTTGATGGGGATGGTTGGCTCTCTTTTCACAGCGTAGAGTTCCTCGATCTCGCTTGGTGGACGATCGTTGAGGTTTTCGTGGATGCGCTCGTTGTTGAACCACGCGACGTACTTGACGATCGCGAGCTCGAGCTGTGAGCGGCTCGTCCAGGTGCGTTCAGCGATGAGCTCGGTCTTGAAGGTGTCGACGAAGCTCTCGGCGGCTGCGTTGTCGTAGGCGTCGCCGACGGTTCCGATCGAGCCGAGGACATCGTGGTCGTCAAGGAGCTGTGTGTAGTCGAACGATGTGTATTGGCTCCCGGCGTCGGAATGTGCCACGAGCGAGACGTCTGCTCCGGGAGCGCGTTGATGCAAAGCCATCCTGAGCGCGTCGAGCACCAAGTCGGTGCGCATGTGGCTGGCGAACTGCCAGCCGACGATCATACGGCTGTAGGCGTCGATCACGAAGCTGAAGAACACCAGGCCCTCCCAGCAGCGCAGATACGTGAAGTCCGCGAACCACTTCTCATCTGGCCGGGACGCGGTGAAGTCGCGCTTGACCCTGTCAGGGCTGCGCAGCGCCGCCGGGTCGGCCCGGGTGGTCCGCCACGGCTTGCCGCGCCGCTTCGCGCCCTGGATGCCGTTCTGTCGCATCAGGCGTTCGACCCGGCTGCGGCCGACCTGCTCGCCGCCGCGCAGGAGTGCCTTCCACATTCGCCGTGATCCGTAGGCGTAGTAGTTGGCGGCGTGTAGCTCGGTGATGACGCCGAGCAGCCTCTCGTCCTCGAGCTGGCGAGCTGAGCGTTGGCCGGTAGCGCGCTGGTAGTAGGCGGACGCCGACACGCCCAAGGTCTCGCAGATCGGCTCGACCCCGAAGCGCTCACGGTGCGCGTCGATGAACGCGCTCACTTCGGACGGTGTGGATCGAGCTCGCCCGCGAAAAACACGCTGGTGATCTCAGGCCGTCAACGCAACGCGGCTTGAAGTGTATCTGCCGGGGTACTGAAGCCGAGCGTGTGCCTCGGGCGTGTATTCAGCTTGTGTGCGATCGCGTTGAACTCGGGCTGGGTGAACTGTGAGAGGTCTGTGCCTTTCGGTAGGTACTGACGTAGAAGCCCGTTGGTGTTCTCGTTCGATCCTCGCTGCCAGGGGCTCTGCGGGTCACAGAAGTAGACCTTCAGGTCGGTGGCGACGGTGAACTGTGCGTGTGCGGCCATCTCGGTCCCGCGATCCCACGTCAGCGAGGCCCGTAGCTGCTCGGGCAGGTGTCGCATCTGGCTGCTGAGTGCGCCGACGACGGACCGTGTGTCCTTGCCCTCGACCCGCACGAGCATCACGAAGCGCGAGTGGCGCTCCACGAGCGTCGCGAGGTGCGTGTTTGCTGCGCCGGCGATCAGATCTCCCTCCCAGTGGCCAGGGATCGCTCGATCCTCGACCTCGGCGGGGCGCTCGCGTATCGACGGCGCGCCGAGGATGAACGCCGCACGCTGGTTGCTGGGTTTGGCGCCTCTTGGCCGGCGCACCGCCCCGGCCCGACGGAGGTGGGCTACGAGCTCGTGCTTGAGCGCGCCGCGTGCCTGGATGAACAGGCTCAGATAGATCGTCTCGTGAGACACCCTCCTAGTTTGATCGTCTCCGAACTCGAGCTTCAGCCAGCCGGCGATCTGCTCGGGAGACCAATCCTCGCGCAGCTTCTCAGCGACCAGCTCGCTCAACGCAGGGTTACTCGCCAGCTTGCAGTCTTGTGGGCGCCGTGCGTTTCGCCAGGCGCGTCCGTCAGCGCTGGCGGCTCGATAGCGTCGCCTGCCGCCATGTCGGCTGATCTCCCGCGCGATCGTCGCTGGAGAGCGCTCCAAGCGGGCAGCGATTCCTCTGGCGGACTCTCCGGCCGCGATGCCGCGTGAGATCTCCTCTCTCTCGGGAAGGGTCAATGCCAAACGGCTACGCCGTCTTGGTGGCGGAGCGACACCACCGCGCTCAGTGAGTGTGCAGAAGATTGTGCCCGGCGCGCGATCCAATGCGCGGCCGATGTCGCTGATCGACTCGCCCCGCCTCCAGCGCTCCCATAGCTCGTTTCGCTCCACCGCCGAATATTTCCTCCGCTCCCTGGGTATCGCAACACCTCCATCTCGAAGATCAACCGTGCAGCGTCGCATTGACGAGTTGAGCGCACACTGGCGGCCTTCAGGATCTCGTTCGCGCGGCGCAGCTGCGCGACCTCACGGCGCAGGGATTTGATCTCCTCGCGCTCCTGGCTGGTCAAGACGTCTTTGCGCCGGCCCTCGTCAGCTTCGGTCTGCCGGACGTGTTTGCGAAGCGTCTCGCTCTCGATCCCGAGATCCTTCGCGACGTGCGCGACCGGACGCCCTGACTCGAACACCAGACGCGCACCGCGGTCCAGCAGCTCCCTTGAATACTTCCTCGCATGTGCCATGACTCGAGACTTCTCCTTCCGCCAGGCAAACCCTGGCCTCGAAGTCTCCGTCAAACACAGGATGGCTCAGGGCAAGTTGGGCGCCGCGGCGTTGGTCGCGGTGAACGGACCGGAGGGCGAGATTCTCGATTGGGGCGCTGTTGATTGGCGTGCCTGCGAGGAGAGCGTACGGCGGTTGCGGCAGCGGATCTTCACGGCGTCGAAGGCTGGGGACCTCAAGCGGGTCCGCAGTTTGCAGAGGTTGTTGCTTCGTTCGCGCGCGAACTCGCTATTGAGTGTGCGTCGGGTGAGCGAGCGCAACGCCGGCCGCGGGACCGCGGGAGTGGACGGCGAGGTCGCGCTGACACCGAGGGCGAGGATGCAGTTGGCCCGTCGGGTGCAGCGTGAGGCAGCGTCGTGGCGCGCCCGTCCGGTCAAGCGGGTGTATGTTCCGAAGCAGGGCAGTGGTGGGAAGCGGCGCCCGCTCGGCATCCCCGTGATCGTCGATCGCGTGCACCAAGCACGCGTCGTGAGCGCGTTGGAGCCTGAGTGGGAGGCGCGGTTTGAGCCGAGGTCCTATGGGTTTCGCCCCGGCCGTGGCTGTCATGACGCGATCGAGGCGATCTATCGTGTCGCGCGGGGTGCAAACCCCAAGCGCCGGTGGGTGCTGGACGCGGACTTGGCGGCGGCGTTTGACCGTATCGACCACGATCACATCCTGGCCATGCTCGGCACGTTCCCCGCCAGGGAACTGGTCGAGCAATGGTTGAAGGCAGGAGTGATCGAGGACGGTCATTTCACCCCGACCGAGGAGGGAACTCCCCAGGGCGGAGTGATAAGCCCCGTACTGCTGAACATCGCCCTGCACGGAATGGAGCAGGCCGCCGGAGTCCGCTACCGCACATCTGCCAGCGAAGCTGGCAAGACGGTCACGGGCTCCCCGGTGCTTGTCAGATACGCCGATGATCTCGTCGTCCTGTGCCACACAAGGCGTCAGGCGATCGAGGTCAAGGCGCGGCTCGCCGTGTGGCTGGCGCCCAGGGGGCTGGCCTTCAACGAGGATAAGACGCGTCTTGTCACCCTCGAAGAAGGCTTTGACTTCCTGGGGTTCAACGTCCGTCGCTATCGCGGCAAGCTGCTGGTCAAGCCGAGCAAGGCGGCCATCAGACGGGTCCGGGAACGGTTGCGCACCGAGATGCGGTCCCTGCGCGGGGCCAACGCAGCCGCGGTGCTCAGACGCCTGACCCCGATCATCAGGGGCTGGGCGGCCTACTACCGGAGCGCGGTCTCCAGCGAGACGTTCAAGACGCTGGATGACTACCTGTGGAAGCTCACCTACAAGTGGGCGAGCTACAACCACTCGAACAAGCCACGGTTCTGGGTTAGCGCCCGGTACTTCGGCATGTTCAACCCCTCCAGGCGCGACCGATGGGTGTTCGGCGACCGCGAAAGCGGCGCCTACCTACCGAAGTTCGCCTGGACGAGGATCGTCCGGCATCGGATGGTCAAGGGCGCGTCCTCACCGGACGACCCCACCCTGGCCGCCTACTGGGCCGAACGCCGAGCAAGGACACCACCCCCAACGGCCGGCAAGGCCACCTGGCGCCTCTACCAAGCCCAGGATGGCCGCTGCCCGCACTGCGGGGACTGGCTCCTGCACGCCGAAGACCCGCCACGAACCCCACACGAGTGGGAGCACTGGCTGTCAACCAGCCGCCCGACGATCGTTCGCGACGTCGAGCAACAGGACGACACGCCGGACGAGCAAGAACCCCGTCTCATACACGCCCACTGCCGCACTCAACACACCAACGAGCGCGCACAACGCCCGGGAACTCTGCACGGCCACGAGCCCACGGGGCTTGCTTGAGCCGGATGCGAGGAAACCCGCACGTCCGGTTCTGAGGGGGGCCGAGCGCAGCAATGCGCTCGGCCTACCCGACGAGGTAAGTCCTGATGCAGCCGGAGAATATCCCGCGAGCTTTGCCCCTGGCCGTAGCGATCTACGGCCACGATGTGCGCGTCGTCAGCGACCCCGCGATGCTGGGCCGGGAGCTGGTCGTACACGATCGCGCGTCGAACACGGGCGCAAGGTTCGACGCTCAACGCACCCCGCGCTCGGCCGAGCTTGCGGGCTCCGGTGTCCTGCGTTACGGCGAACTGGTCGTCGATCCGCGCACACGCATCGTCCTGTACGGCTCGATGCCCGTGTGTCTCCGCAGGCGCGAGTACGCCCTGCTCCTGTACATGGCCCACGACCCAGAGCGCGTCTGGACTCGCCACGAGCTGCTACGCGACGTGTGGGGCTACCGCGCCGCCGGCACGACGCGCACCGTGGACACGCACGCCGGCCGCGTGCGGCGCGCCCTCGCAGCCGCAGGCGCGGTGGGATGGATGCCTTCGACATGGGGCGTCGGCTACAGACTCGCACCGTAGGAGACGAACGTCCCGCACGTCGCCCCGGTCCTGCGGGCCGTTCTGCCCTTCTGGAATGCGAGTCCCAACACCTCTCAGGGGATAGCTCTAGGGATAGAAAGGGATCGAAACGAGCGGATTCCAGCGGATCCATGCGGAACGGTGCCCGCACCGCCATCACCACGTAATCGGCTCCACAACGCCAAAAACCCCGCAATTCCGGGCTCAGGCCGAGGCGGGGGACCGAGGAGTCGAACCTCGCGTTGCGGTTTTGGAGACCACCGTGTTACCGATACACCAGTCCCCCGAGAGCCGGATTGTAGGGGCTCGCAGAGTGCGCCATCCGGCCGAGCCGGCGCTACGCCGTACGTCCACAGGCGCTGACTGAACGCCGTTCGCGCTAAAGCCGCGCGTCGCGCCTGCCGAAGGATCACTAGCCCGAGACCGGTTTCGTGACAATGCGCACTTTCCTTTGGATGCTCTCTGCTGACCACCGCCACCGTCGGCTCCGGTCGCACGCGTCCAGCCGCACGACCGCCTCCACTCGACGAGCCGATGTTGATCCGCGCTCTGAGGACGGCTTCATGCTGCTCGAAGTCCTGATGAGCGCATTCCTCGTCGGACTGATCGTGGTGGGAACCCTCAGCGGCTTCAGCGCCGCCAACGGCACCTCCGCCGACCAGCGACGCCATGACCAGGCGGCCGTGCTGGCGGCACAGTCGCAGGAGCAGCTGCGCTCGGACCCGGCCAACGCGCTGGAGGCGCTCGAAAACACTCCGCACAGCTACACCGCAACGCTGAACAGCACGAAATACACGATCACCGAGTCGGCCAAATACATCAACGACAAAACGCAGGCGTCAGCGTGCACCGCGCCGGGCGAAGTGAGCAAACAGAGCAGCAGCTACCTGCAGATCACCTCCGTCGTCAGCTGGACGGCGGCCAACTCGACCTACCCCAAGGTCGAACAGTCGAGCGTCGTCACACCGCCGACCGGCTCATCCCTGGAGATCGACGCCGTCAACGGCGCGTCGCCCGAGGAAGGCGTCCCCAGCGTGTTCGCGAGCGCCGAATACACCGGCGTGGAATCGTCGCTGAGCACGACCGTCGAAGGCACGACGGGCACCAACGGCTGCGTCGTGTTCGGAGCGATCCCGGCGACCGCGGCGATCGTAAACGTCAAACCGCCCCTCGGCTACGTCACCCCCTCCGACACCTTCAAGATCCAACCCGAATCGGTCACGCTGGCCCCGAACCTCACGACGCACAAGGAATACACGGTCAATCGCGGCGGCGCGATCAAGGGCGAATTCACCTATGCCGGCAGCACCGTCGAAGGCGAAACGTTCGTCGCGTTCAACACCAAACTGACGGCGCCTCAATTCGTCGTCGGCAGCACCTCCTACAGCTACGAATCCTCCGGCGAAGAACGCTACACGCCGCTGGCCGGGACCTGGGCGACGACGGCCGAAACCCCGACCCACACGAACTACCCGACCGGCAATCTCTTCCCCTGGTCGGAAAAGTATGTGGTCTTCGCGGGCGACTGCATCAAGAACAGCGTCAAGGAAACCGCCGACCCGGAAGGGCTCAAAAACGAAGAAGTGCTCGTCGAACCCGGCAAAACCACGCCCCCCGTCAAAATCCCGCTCTCGCGCGTCACGCTGACCGTCGACACGGGCACGGCCGCAAGCCCTGGGAGCACGACGCCCGAAGCGCTGTCGGTTCGAATCACGAACACGGCGTGCAAAGAATCGACGGCCAACGATGCCACGGCGCCCGTGTACATCCACGAACAGAAACTGTCCGGCGGACATCTCAAAGACCCCTATCAGCCGTATGGCGGGCCCTTCTCGCTCTGCGTGTACAGCGCGTCGAAAAAAACCAACTACACGGTCACGTACACGAACGAAAAGCTCGAAGGCTCGACGCGACACATCTATCTCGGCGAAGGCAACTCCGGAGAACAGACCATCGCCACGAACCCAGCGTCGCCATGCTGACCCGCGAGCACAGCCAGATCGCCGCCCTCGGCGACGCCGCCGGCTTCATGCTGATCGAAACGCTGGTGGCGATGATCAGCGCGATCGTCGTCACGGGCGCCCTGTTCGCGATCCTGATCGTCTCGCTGCACCAGACCACACGCATCAGCAACCAGGTCCAGGCCACGCAGCTCGGGCGCACGACGATGACGCGCATGGTCGACGAGCTGCACTCCGCGTGCATAGCGAAGGAATTCACGCCGATCCAGGTCGAAAGCAGCGAAAACGAACTGATCTTCATCTCGGGCGTGGGCACCGAAGCGGTGCTGAACAAGGCCTATCTGCACAAGATCGCCTACTCCAGCAGCGAAGGCACGCTGGTCGAAAAGACCTGGGCGAGCAACGGCGGCGAATGGCCGAGCTTCACGTTCAACGAAGCCGCGACGCCGACGACGCGGCGGATCGGCGAATACATCAGCCAGAGCGAACGCTGGAGGCAAAAAAGTCGCCCTCTTCCAGTACTACAGCTACGCGACCAGCTCGAGCTCGGCGAACGCCGTGACGACTCTCAATAGCACAGCGCTCGACGCGAAAGCCGGCACCGGCCTCAGCGAAGCACACGCAAAGGAAGCCGCCGCGGTCCTGATCACGTACACCGCTGGCGCGCCGTACGGCAAACAGTACAAGCCGACGATCGAACTCAGCGATCAGGTGACCCTGGCATTCACCGCCCCAAGCGCCGAAACCCCGATCGTGGCCAAACCATGCGAATGATCCGCGCCCACATATCCCGTATCGTCCTGCGCGCGCAGGACGGCTTTACGATGATCATCGCCGTCGGCGTGATGCTCATCGCGGGCCTGCTGGTGGTCGCGGCCTTCACCGCGGCGAACGGCGACATCCAGCTCTCCCACGACGACACGATCCAGAAGCAGGCCGTCTATGCCGCCCTCGCGGGCATCCAGGAGTACCAGTACAAGCTGGAGAAGGAACCCAACTACTGGCAGACGTGCAACACGCCGAGCAGCGTCGTACCGGAAGCGAAGTTCGAGCACTACGAAATCAAGCTGCTCGCCGCCAACGGGAAGGAAGCCTGCTCGACGTCCAAACCCTTCGAAACGATGATCGAATCCAGCGGCCAGGCGGCGAACACGTTCCGCATAGAATCGATCGGCTGCGCCGGCAAATCCGAAATGACGGTGTGCCCCACGAAACACAGCACCGCCGTGCAGGTGCGCAAGCTCGTCGCGTCGTTCAAGGCCACGGGCTTCCTGCAGTTCGTGTACTTCACCCGCTACGAAGACGAGGATCCGACGCTTTACGAACCGACGGCCAACTGCGAAACCTACTTCGAAGTAAAAGGCGTCAAACGCTCGAACGAATGTCAGCTCATCCAGTTCGTCACGGGTGACAGCGTCAAAGGGCCCATGCACACAGATGACAAGTCCGTCGTCTGCGGCAACCCGGAATTCGGTCGCCCAGGGCGCCCCATACCGGACAAGGTCGAAATCAACGGCGGCCTCGACGAAGCGTGCGGCAGCAGCCCGGTCTTCAACACCGCGACGAAAAGCTACACGGTGGGTCGCGAACTCGTCGCGCCCGCCAGCGACGAGAGTCTGTTGGCCTATGTCGAAGCGGCGAACAAGTTCAGCGGCACCACACAGCTGACGCTCAACGGCAGCACGAACACGATCACGGTCGTGAACAACGCAGGCGTCGAAAAAACGATCAACTGGCCGGAAAACGGGCTTATATACGTGGAAAAAGGCTCTGGCGCCTGCAGCTATGCGTTCACCGCACACGCTGCCGACGGGCCTAAAGAGAAGGGGCAGGAGGCAAACTGCGGAAATGTCTATGTGCACGGCACGTACAGCAAGTCGCTGACGATCGCGGCGGAAAACGACCTGGTCATCGACGGCAGCACCTATCCCACCAGCGTCGCGGGAAGCCTCGGCAGCGAACCGTCGGGCACGGCCGTGCTCGGGCTGATCGCCACACGTTTCGTACGCATCTACCACCCCGTCGGCGAAACGTACAAAGCGACCAAATCCTTCAAAGGCGGCTACACCTGCAGCAACGGCGACAACTACAACAGCGGCACGGGCCTTTGCGAATACGAAAACAACAAAGGCGAATGCGACGCGCCCAACCTCACCGCGGCCGAAGACAAAACCGCGGGCGGCTACGGCTACGGCACGCAGGAAGACATCTACATCTACGCCGCCATTCTCTCCACCAAGCACTCCTTCGTCGTCGACAACTTCAACTGCGGCAACGAACTCGGCAAACTGAACGTGTATGGGGCGATCGCGCAGAACTTCCGCGGGATCGTCGGGACCGGCGGCGGCACCGGCTACCTCAAGAACTACAACTACGATCAGCGGCTCGCCGCCGACGAGCCCCCGTACTTCCTGCAGCCGCTGAACACCGGCTGGGAAGTCAACCGCGAGACGGGCAGCGAAGCCGGGTAGGCGCCGGCCAGCCGGCCTGCCGGCGGCCATGGCCCGCGCGATGTCCTGCCACCGAGTGGCGCTCGGAGCCGGCGACACGCGCGACGAGGGTCAGGCGCCAATAGCCGAAACGCGAGCGCCGAGATGCGGGTGACGCGACCCGAACAAAACCCGAAAGTCCAGGTTGAGGGTTTGGTCGAGGCGCTGATGGAGCCGCTAGGGCGGAGGCGGCGGCACGAGCTCCTTGGGCTCCTGAGCGAGGGCACTTAGGTCGGGGCCGCGGTGGCCGGTGTGCCGAGACCGTGGATAGTCATTCGATGCCGCATATCAAAGGGCAGTGTCGGTATCGCGCGCGAAGTGTCCTAGCCCGGATCTTGCGTTAACGGTCCGCGCCCCGGGTGGTCCGGGGCGCGGGGATGTCCGGCTGGGCTTGGAGAATTGGGCTTGCTGAAGGTCCTGTTCTCGAGCTCAGGAGGTCACCTTGAGGGTGCAGCGTGATGGCCGCGATTTCAAGGTAGTTGTCGCGCCGGACGGAGAGGGGCTGGTCTCGCATGCGGGCAGTGCGTTGTTGGCCCAGGTCGCCGAGAAGACTGGGCTGGTGGGCGCGCTGTCGCTGGAGCTTGCGGGGCTGAAGCAGCGGCGGTCCGGACACGACCAGGGCCGCGTGATTCGTGACCTGGCGGTGATGCTCGCCGACGGCGGGGACTGTCTGGCCGACATCGGGGCGCTCGGCGATCAGGAGTCGCTGTTCGGGAGTGTTGCATCGGCCTCGACGGCGTTCCGGCTCGTCGATCGGATCGCCCGTGACCCGGAGGGACTGGAGATGCTGCGGGCGGCTCACGCTGCAGCGCGGGCGCGTGTCTGGGAACTGGCGGGTACCCCGGAGCGTTTGACGATCGACCTGGACGCCACGCTCGTCGGCTCGCATTCGGAGAAGGAGGGAGCGGCGGGGAACTTCAAGGGCGGCTACGGATTTCACCCGATGCTCGCCTATGGCGATGAGACCAGCGAAGCGCTCGCCGGTGAGCTGCGGCCGGGGAACGCTGGCGCGAATACCGCTATCGACCAGATCAAGGTCGCCGAGCAAGCCGTCGAGCAGATCCCCGCCGAGCACATCGAGAACATCAAATTGCTGTTGCGCGTCGACTCCGCGGGCGCCAGCCACGAGCTATTGGACTGGGCTCGCGAGGGCCGGATTGAGTTCTCCGTCGGCTATGAACTAAACGAGGCAGTGCGCGCCGCGATCCTCCAGATCCCTGACAGCACCTGGGTTCCCGCGCTCGAGCAGGACGGCAGCCCACGCCCCAACGGGCAGGTCTGCGAGATCACCAGCCAGCTCGACCTGTCGACTTGGCCAGTCGGGTCAAGGGTGATCGTGCGGCGCGAGCGCGCGCATCCCGGCGCGCAACTGTCCTTCACCGACCATGACGGGCACCGCTTCCAAGCGATCCTCACAGACCAGGCCGGTGACATCGCGCCCGTCGAGCGCGATCACCGCGGCCGCGCAAGAGTCGAGGATCACATCCGCAACGACAAGGACACCGGACTACGCAACCTGCCGTTCCGTGACTTCGAGCACAACCGCGTTTGGCTTGCACTCGTGCGAATCGCCCACGACCTCATCGTGTGGACCCAGCGCCTGCTACTCACCGGCGAACTCGCCAAAACAGAGCCCAAGCGCCTGCGATACCGAATCCTGCACGTCGCCGGTCGCCTCTCATTCCACGCCCGCACAGCAACACTGCGAATACAAGCCAGTTGGCCCTGGGCCAACGCCCTCACCACCGCGTTCCAGCGCCTCAGAACGCTCCCGATGCCCCCAAGCTGACACAGCCACCGGACCTACGACGACCATCTCGACGTTCGGGCGCGATCCGCCCCGCGAAGCCTGCCCCCAAAACCGGCATTCGGCCAACGCCACACCACCAGCCCGCACGCCCAAACCGCTACAACCCGATCCGCGGCGGCTTCAACTGGCCCCACCCCTCACCGCCCACAAAAACACCACACCAAATCCCCTCATGCAAGATCCGGGCTAGACGGCGACAGGAGCAGCCCCAGACGGCTCTCCTGCTTCCGCCGCCACTTCTGGCTCGCGCGCTGATTCAGATTCGAGAATCTCCGTTAGCAAATCCACCACGGAACGGGGTACGAAGTCAGGTAGATCACCCAAGCCCTTGCTGATAATCGCAAAGTCCAGACCCTTGCCAAACCCCTTAAGGGGCTGATGCGCCTCGCGCACCAGCGTCTCAAGGTCGTGACCCTTGGTCCTCAGCCAGAACGCGGGAACCGCCGCTTTGAACCCGCCGAGATACTCGACACTGACCGCAGTCGTGTCGCTTGTGTCTGTCGCTACCGTGCTCGACATAGCATCCACGATCGCTTGAGCGTGCTCGCCGGTAAGGTCGAAATGCCGCAAGTCTGGCGCCAAACCGAGTTCGCCGCTTGTGATCTTGCCTTCACGCAAGAGGAAAGCACCCAGAACCAATGGATCGAGGGCAAGGTTCTCAATGGCATAGCGCTCACGATTAAACACAATGCCGGTGCCTGCGGCCGTGCGCTCATCCTTATCCACGATCCCCCAAATCGCGGTGTTGCCGCCTTCCCTCAACTTCTTGACCAGATACTTGACGGCATCGCAATTGCCTTGCCCGCCTCGGCCAGAGGCGACGAAGTCGAGTGATAGCTCGGTCTGGAGTCGCGGCCGAAGCAGCCTAAATAGCTCTTGGTAGCAATCCTCGTCATGCTCACTCTCTACAAAAACCGTCCGCCGGTTATCGACACGCACGCTGAGAGTGGACAAGCCGACGGTCAGACTGTTAAGTGCTTCATCACGGTCTGCGGCTACCCTCAGCCGAGGGTTAGGCTCCCGTCTCATCGTATAAAGAGCTTCCTCGGGGGCAAGTGCGACTGTCGTAGGCGAGTGTGTCGTGAGAATGACCTTGACGCCGTAGGTAGCGACAAATACCTCTCGCACAACTTGGAGCAGGCTCTTAACCATAGACGGGTGCAGGCTAGAATCTGCCTCGTCTAGCAACAGCACTTGAGGGAGCTCGATTGCCTCTCCCATCTTCGAACCGGTATAAAGAGTCATAGCAATAGCCAACAGTGTCTTCTCGCCAGAAGATAGAAGATCAGTGGTGATCTCGGCCTCGGTCGTGTCGTGTCGAAGCTTTACTTCGTATTGCTGGTTCTCCTCCTCGCCTTCCGGCGGGACAAAACTATATTCCAGCCCTATCAAATCAAGTGTCTCATTAAGGATAGTCCAAGGAGGCGCTCCAAAATGTTGTTCAAACGCCGCATCCCCTAGTGGCTGGCTGTCGGCCTTCCCGTTTGCGTGCAGCCACTGATGAAACTGGTTGCGTACAAAACGATTGTGATAGCTGAGGAATAGCTCCCCGATCGACAGCTGAAATGGATCCTTGATCCCAGACAGCAATGGGGCGTGTCGACGAAAATCCTGATGCGTGAACTCGCAAAGACGCTTCTTTGCCCCTTCCGTGATCCGGGCGAGTCCGGCTGGTGTGATTTGCCGCTGCTCGATGAGTCTCGCCCCCAGAGCTGCCTCAAGGCTGTCCGGCTGCTCGGCCAAGCCCGGACTTTGTGTTACAAGGTCGCTTCGCGCTTGCGTGGCCTGCGTCTCAAAATTGACCCAGGTGTCGCGAAATGTGCCAGATGTCTGCTTTCCGTCGTTCGGCGCGGCCAGCTGATTTGCTATGAAGCGGCGCACCACATGCCTCGGCCCCGGTTGACCACCGTCGACCGTCATAGCGCCATTCTCAATTGCCTCAAGCAGATGCGACTTGCCGGAGCCATTGGGTCCGGATAGCACTATAAAGTCGGCGAGTTCGTCATCCGTCACCGAACCGGTAATTGACTTGTGTGGCCTTGAGAATTGCAGCTTCATTTTATGAAGACATTATACTGCATCAGCCGAATGCAAGATGACTCGAAAGACGCTGAGGATGTGTCGCACAAGCGGCATTCGACGACGTTGGTAGCGCCAATGGCGGCACTTTAGGGCGCGCCTGGGCGTGATGCCGTGGCTGCGACGCCGAGGGCGGCTATCGCCCCTGCAAGGCCCGCTACCACCGGCCCGAGAAAGATCGCGTACAAGGAGGGAGACAGCGACGGGAGGTTCCCCGCGAGTCCAAATGCAACACCAAGCGCCGCGATAGGCATCGCCGTCCGGAAAAGCGCTTCCGACGAAGCGTTATTGCCCCATCTGCTAAACGCAAGGATGATGACAATGCCAGCCAGCACCTGGGTGGCTACCGTGAAGAACGGCCCAAGTCGTCCGAACCAAGGTGGTAGAGCTGTGGCTGACGGCCTTGGCGGGCGAGGAGTGTGGTGCTTCGCGGCCACGCGCACGTCACGCTGATAGGTGTGAAGCCTTTCCGCATAGTAGCTTCGACTTGCGTCTGATATCGCAAAAGAGCAAGCTACAAACGCCACCAGGACGCACACGGGCGGCACCCATGCCAGGGTAGTAGGCGCGGGTGCGTCGCGCGCAAAGCGCTTTCGTCTGGCGGTGCCCGGAAGCCCCATGAACCACCAAGTTACAGCGAGGGCTATCGCGGCTACGAATATTCCAATTACGAGACGCTCGATGAGCGGCGGAGGTGGCGCGACAGTGGCAAATACAAGCAGCGTGCATAGGAAGGAGTACGCAGCCAGCATTGCTCGTACCATTCCTACCGCACGGTGTGGTCCCGTTACGGCCTCGGTGCCATTAGGCTGCGCAGGTTGCTCCGCGTCCCCCATAGACAGATTTATAGCAATATCCTGATCTGGACGCTTACGTCGGCATACTTCCGTGCGGATCGTCGCACAATCGGCGATGCGCGTCGCGTCGCCGTGATTTGTCCGAGCACTCCGTTTTTTGGCTTGAGCGACGATACTTAGCTCATGACAGCCGCTCTCGTTGGGTTCCTGGGCGTCGTCGTCGGTCTTGCGGTCGGGTTCGGCTACCGCTTCTGGTCGACCCGGCGTGAGGAGCTGATGCTCGCAACGGTCGCCACCACGCTCCTCCGCGACGCCGCGCGTGTCGCCCAGCAGGATGCGGCCCACGCCGCCAGGCTCTCAGATTTGTGGTGTGAGCAGCGAATTGCCCTGATCCGATTGATGACTCCAGCGGACTACGAAGTCCTCGCACGCAACGTCGACGCGGGTGCCTGGGCCGACGCCGGACTCGTGATGGTCCTCGACCGTCTCAACGACCTACTTTGGCGGGAACACCAAGCGTTCATCCTGACGCCACTTGTCAAATACATCCGCCGAGACGAGCTGTCGGACAAACTAAGCGCGATCGTTGGCGAGCTTGCCGAGCAGTCGGACTAACGTCGCGCAACCGGTATTCCGCGACGCTAGCCGCCTCAAGTCAGATGGATGGCGACCGCCCGACGGCGGCAGACACGGCTACCGTCTGAGGCGCAAGTATTGGTAAACAACGGGAGACTCGCCCCGGCGATAGGCGACAAAGAGCTTGCTTGTTTCGATCTGCCCACATCCCCCGAGCGCTTCGTTGACCTCGTGTGGAGTGTGACGGTATATCGTATACGACCGTGCCGACTCCCCAAAGTTGGTGTGCATCCGAGCGCGTCTTTTGTTTTGGGTGGACGAGCTCTCAATTATAGGTTCGTACGTGAAGCAGAGTCGCCCGTTGGGTCGTACGAGGCGCGCGATGCTTCGGAGCAAGCTTGTGAGTCGGGGCATGAACTCGAGACAGCCGATCGCGACGATAAGGTCGTAGCTCGTGGCTGTGGTGGCGCAAAAGCGCCCAATGTCGTCTTGGACTACCAGGGCATGTGGGATCTTCGAAGTGGCACGCTCCAACATGGTGGGAGAGAAGTCGACTGCCGTGACATGAGCCTGCGGATATACATGGGTGAGCACCGCGGACGTTTGCCCAGTCCCTGCGCCCAGGTCGAGCACGTCGACGACGCAGTCGCGGATGCCGCCAATATCTTCGAGCAACACGTGGTTTGGCGTCCAGGCGTCCCCCGAGGTGGCTTGGTCGTAGATCGGAGCGAGTGCGTTGTAGTACTCTCGGGTAGAATTCGCAGCCAAGTAGCCGTCCGGTAATTTATACGATCAGTGTCTCATGACTATTTCTCGACCGCAAGCCAGGAGCCTGACGCGTGCGCCCACTAGCACCGACATAATCTTCGGTCACGCATGTCCCTAAGAACAGGTCGCCTTGCCGCCGACGTACGTGCAGCCCTGGATTCGATGGCTCGATACTACGGTTGGATGCGTTCGGCGGCGGGCCTAGCATTCTCGGCGTCGGCGGTCATAGCCATAGCGCTGTTGCTTCCCATTGCTGTGACGCTTGTCGTAGCCGCGCTTGTATTGCTAGCCGTCGCCACGTTTGCGTGGCGCATCGCGAGATCGCGGAATAGGTTGAGACGCTTCACCGACCGCTCCTACGACGAGACTTCTACGCGCCAGGCAATTGAGCGGCACGAAATCGGACCAAATGGCTTGCCGCGACATCATCGCACTCAGCGAACAATTGTCGCGCGGGTCGACGGCGTGGATCGCTATGTGGTGCGCTTTGACTACGGCAGTAGAGTAAGAGCTTTGAATGGAGGCGACGTAGTCGCTCATTACAGTGACGGTGAGCGCGATGTGTACTGTGCGGAGATCGACCTCCGCAGGGTCCTTGACGTCAACAACGAGCACCATCTTGAGCTTGACTTTGGCTTTCCGCGGAGGCCCAAGCGTTGGCCTCCGCCACGGTTTCGTCTGGGTTTCAATCGTTCATACGCCAGTGTAACTCTGTGTATCACCTTTCACCAACGCGCGTACCCGCGCCGGATATGGCGATCGGTATGGCCAGATGTGGAGAGCGACCCCAGTGACGTTGAGCGTGTGACACTCGATAGCGAAGGCAGCGCAAGCTGGTACTTGGAGTCGGAGGCCCGGGGAAAACTGTATGGGTTTCGCTGGGAGTTCTAGCGAGAGTTGCTGGTGTCGTCAGGCGGTCATCGCAGTGCAGGTGGCTGCGACACTCGGGCTGCGTCGCACAAGTGCCGTTCGACGACGTGCCGGTCGCTGATGGCTCGGGTCAGCTCTTGTTAGGGTGTCGGAGCGCCTCGACCCGCCGCATCAGCTCGCTGAGCGGGATGCGGAGCCCGTCGCAGAGTCGCAGCAGGGTTAGATACTTCCTGCGGAAAAAGTAGGGGGTTGAGGGAGCTTTTCCGTCCGGTCTGACGGCCAGAATGTCCTGTAAATGAGCGGGTTTCTGGTCGAAAGGGGCGGGTATGTTGAGGTTGTCTGCGGGGCAGGCGGAGTGCTTGTGGGACGAGGCGTTGCCGGTCGAGGTCAGGGAGCTGCCGCGGGATCTGGCGGCGCTGGATTTGCTGCTCTCAGACCCTGGGTTGCTTGGGCCGATCGTGGAGCGTTTTCGCCGGGAGGTGTTGGAGTCGCGTCGGGCGGTGTTGAGCGATGGTCGCCCGACGATCGCGATGGAGACGTTCGTTCGCTTGATGGTGCTCAAGACGCGCTATCGGTGGGGGTATCGGACACTGGTGGCGGAGGTCTCGGACTCGATTCACTTGCGGCGGTTCTGTCGGATCTCGTTGAGCGAGCGGGTGCCGGACGAGTCGACGGTCAGAAAGCTGACCAGGCGACTGGGCTCAGAGACGGTGTCGGAGTTGACGCGTACGTTGATCGCGAGCGCGACGCGCGAGAAGCGTTTTCGTCCTCGTGCCGTGCGGGTCGACTCGACGGTCATCGAGGCGGATGTGAAGTACCCGACCGATGCAGGGTTGGCCGCGCAGGGGGTCAGGGCGCTGGCCAGGGAGGGCCGGGGGCTGGCGGGGCGGATCGGCGAGAGCAAACGACGGGTGCGGGATCGCTCGCGGGCGATCGGTCGTCGGTTGCGGGGGATCACGCGCACGCTCCGGGCTCGTTCGGGGGAAGCGAAGGCCGAGGTGCTCAAGCTCACGGCGCAGACCGGCGAGCTGTTGGAGCGCTCGGTGCGCGAGGCCAGGCGACTGGCGAAGCTCGCGCGGTCCAAGGCGCGTGGCCGGGGCGCGAAGGCGAAGCTCAAAGCGGCCGCCAAGCTCGAGCGGCTCGCGGATCGTTGTGAGAAGGTCGCCTCCCAGATCACGAAGCGTGTGCAGGGCGAGCCGATCAGCGACCGGATCGTGTCGCTCACCGACCCGGATGCCCGCCCGATCCGCAAGGGCAAGCTGGGCAAGCCAACCGAGTTTGGTTATGTGACCCAGCTCGCGGAGGTGACCGAGAACACCAAGCGCGGCGCGCGCGGGCTGATCCTGCCGGCGTCGACCGCGCCGGGCAACCCGAGCGAGAACACGCTGCTCCCGGGCACGGTCGCCGAGCTCAAACGGCTTCAGATCTCCCCGCGCGAGCTGGCGCTCGACGGTGGGTTCATGCCCGGCCCGACGAACGAGGCGCTCAAAGCTCTCACACCAGAGCGAGTATTCATCTCCGGCCGCCAGGAACACGGCTCCAGACGCACCAACCGCCGGTTGCAGCGCTACCGCACCGGGAAGGAGGGCCGGATCAGCCACCTCAAGCGCAGCTACGGGATGGGCCGCAGCCGCCTGAAGGGCACCGAGGGCCAACGGATCTGGACTGAGTGGGGAATCCTCGCCTACGACGCCGACACGCTCGCCGTCCGAGCCCAGTGAAACACTCCAAAAGCTCCTGACCAGAGCAACCACTCATTGACCGAACGGCCGCGCCCTCAACAAGCGCGGCCGTTCGTCATCTCAGAGAGTTTTTCCGCAGGAAGTAGATAGGTCGGGTTGGCCTGCCCGCAGATGATCGCGTTGACCTGCCTGACATCGAGCCCCGCCTTCTTCGCCACCCATTCTTGGCTGATCCCGCGCCGCTCGGCGATCACCTGCTCAACCGCCCGACTGAGCCAGGCCGGGTTTGACGGAGGCTCTGATCCGTGGTTTCGTCCGCGGGGAAGGAGAGTCTTCCGGGATGCCAAGAGCGAGGAAGTATCCAGTGGAGTTGATCGAGCGGGGCGTGAGGCTTGCGCTCGAGAGCGGTCGTCCGATCGCGCATGTCGCCCGTGATTTGGGCATCGAGTCCGAGACGTTGCGCAGGGCGGTACGGCAGGCCGAGGTCGATAGTGGCACGCGGGGCGATCTGCTCACGAGCCAGGAGCGGGAGGAGATCAAGAAGCTGCGGCGCGAGAACTTCGAGCTGCGCAGGGCGAACGAGATCCTCAAGTCAGCGAGCGTGTTTTTTGCCAAGGAGCTCGACCCAGACCGGACGAAGTGAGCCGCTACGTGGATGAGCATCGTGGCCGCTTCGGGGTCGAGCCCGTCTGCAGCACCCTGGGCGTGTCGGCGTCCGCCTACTACCAGCGAAAGACCGGCGGGCGCTCGGCGCGCAGCCTCGAGGACGAACGGCTGCTCAAGAAGATCCGCGAGGTGCACGAGGCCAACTACTGCGCCTACGGCTACCGAAGGACCTGGAAGGCGCTCAGACGCGCCGGCGAGCAGGTGCCGCGCTGCCGGGTGCAGCGGCTGATGCGCGCCCACGGTATCCAGGGCGCCAAGCGCAGAGGCAAGCCGTGGCGGACGACCACACCGGACCCCGACGCGCGCCGGCGCCCTGACCTCGTCAACCGTGACTTCACCGCCTCGCGGCCGAACGAGCTGTGGGTCGCGGACTTCTCCTATCTGCGCTGCTGGGAGGGCGTCGTGTTCTTCAGCTTCGTGATCGACGTCTTCAGTCGCAAGGTCGTGGGCTGGCAGTTCGCGGCACACATGCGCACGACACTCGTCCTTGACGCGCTGCGGATGGCGCTCTCGACACGCGAGCGCGTACAGGAGGTCCGGCTCATTCACCACTCCGACAGGGGATCGCAATACCTGTCCGGGGACTACACCCAGACCCTGGCCGATCAGGATGTGCTCGCCTCGGTCGGGAGCACGGGCGACGCCTACGACAACGCGCTCGCTGAGAGCTTCGTCGACAGCTTCAAGACCGAGCTCATCAACGACCGCGTCTGGCGCACCCGATCACAGCTTGAGCTCGCGATCGTCGAGTACATCAGCTGGTTCAACGACAGCCGCCTGCACGAAAACCTCGACGACCGGACACCACGCGAGATCGAGGAACTCTACGCTGTGAAAGGCCGGGCAACGATCACCACATCATGAAAGAGAAAAGCTACTAACCCAGCCTCCGCCTATCCCGGTCCGGCTCAGGCCGTCTCGTCCGGGTTCCAGCTCGCGGCGCTTGGGTTGGTGCAGGCTGCGGGTGCGGGGCGTGCTGGCGTGTTGGTGGGGCACCTGTCGAGCATCTTGCGTGGCCGGCGGGGCACGGTCGCGGGGTTGCGTCTGACCTCCGAGCGCAGCGGGCGCAGCATGGCATCGTTGCCACGGGTTTCGAGGTCGAGTGGTTGGGTGGGCTGGATTGAGCTTTTGCCGCTGCTGATGTGGCCTATGGGTGAGGTTGCGATCCAGGGCGTTGAGGTCGCGGCGCGCGAGCTGCTGGTGCCGCGCGGTATCCCCCGCCAGGGGCGCGTGTTGTTCGTCGGGCGGGACGCTTCGGGTGAGCGGCCGGTGGCGCTTTCGGCTGAGGCCGCCAAGCACCATGTGGTGGTCGCGGGCGCGACGGGCACCGGCAAGAGCACGCTGTTGGCCGGGTCGGCCTTGGCGGATATCGCACATGGCTATGCGGGGGTGGTGGTCGACCCGAAAGGGTCTGACCTCATCGACGCGATCCTCGAGCGCGTCAGGCCGCAGGACAACGGGCGGATGGCGGTGCTTGACCCCGGCGATGGCTCGCGGGCGGTGCCCGGCATTGACGCCTTGCGGGGTGGCGACTTGGATTTCCGTGCGGACACTCTGGTTCGGACGCTGCGCTCGATCTTTGCTGACTGGGGCATCCGCTCGGAGACCTACGGGCGGCTTGGTATCCGTACGTTGAGTGAGGTGCCGGGCGCGACGTTGGCCGACATCGGCCGGCTGTTCGCCGAGGATGGCTACCGCCGCGCCGCTATCGCCCGGCTGCGCGACCCGTTCCTGGTCTCGTCCTGGCAGAGCTATGAGGCGCTGTCCCCGGCCGCCAAGGCCGAGGTCATCCAAGCCCCGATGGCGCGGGTGATGGCGCTACTGAGCCGCCCGCGGGTGCGGGCGGTGCTGGCAAGCCCGGAGCCGAAGCTGGATATGCGGCGACTGCTGGCCGAACGCAAGTGGCTGTTGGTGTCGCTGGCGCCGGGCGTGTTGGGTGAGGCCGGGGCGGCGCTGATCGGCTCGGCGGTGATGTTTGCGGTCTGGAGCGCGATCGAGGCGCGGGTGGCGCTGCCGCCGGACAAGCGCTCCCCCGTGTTCCTGTATGTCGATGAGCTGGCGACCGTCACTAACGGGATGCCGTTCGGGTTTGAGCTGCTGGCCGAGCGTGCCCGCGGGCTTGGCGCCGGCTTGACGGTGGCGATCCAGACGTTGGGGCGCATCCCAGAGCCGACGCGTTCGGCGCTGGTCGGCAACGTGGCGAGCTTCATCACGTTCCGGGCGAGCGCCAAAGAGGCGCCGCAGCTGGCGGCGCAGGTGCCGCCCCTCACCGACGCCGACATCATCGGCCTCAAGCCGTTTGAGGTGGCCGCCCGCATCGGCACCGGCACTGGCAGCGGCGTCACGGTCGTGACCGGCCGCACCCAACCCCTGCCGCCAGCGACCGGGCAGGCCGCAGCGATCCGTGACCTCTCCGCCCGCCGCTACGGCACCCCGCCCCAGGCCGAGCCGCAGCCACACGGCGAGGACGAGGACGGGGCGCTTGGCCGTACTCGGAGGCAGTCCCGGTGAGTCCGCTCGCCCGTCCGCTCGCGTCGAGTGCCGCCCCCTGGAATCCCGCTGCTGGTGCGGAGTCCGGGGAAATAAGGGCGCCGAATCACTCGCCCTACCCGTGCTCGTTCTCCCGCATCTCCTCCGCCCGCCTGGACTCCATCTCCTCCAACCTCACTCCCACCGACCGTGCCGTGCTCGGCCTGGTCGCGCGGGTGCGGCTGTGTTCGGGAGGCCAGCTACAACGGCTGTTCTGGAGCGAGGGCGACCCGGGCAGCCGCGGCCGCCAAGCCCGCCGCGCGCTGAGGCAACTGACTGAGTGGCGCGTCCTCGACCGCCAGCCCCGCTCGATCGGGGGACGGCGGGCGGGCTCGCAAGGGTTCATCTACAACCTCGGGACGTCCGGGGTGCGGCTGCTTGAGCGCGAGACCGGCGTGCGGGTGCGCCGCCTCGGTGTGCCCGGCGACCGGTTCACCGCCCACGTCTTGAGCTGCACGGAGCTGGTCGTGCGGATGCAGGAGGCCGACCGCCGGGGCGAGCTTGAGGTCATCGAGATCCAGGGCGAGCCCGAGTGCTGGCGCGGGTTCCTCGCTGGCTTCGGCGCGCGGTGCGTGTTGAAGCCCGACCTATTCGTGCGGGTCGGCGCGGGAGCCCTGGAAGACCGGTAGTTCCTGGAGGTCGATTTGGCGACCGAGGCACGCGGCACGCTGACAGCCAAGCTCAAGCGCTACCTCGCCCACCACCGATCCGGCAGCGAGCAGCGCGAGCATGGCGTCTACCCGCGCGTGCTGTGGGCTGTCCCCACCGACCGGCGTGCCTCCCAAGTCGCGGAGGTCGTGGGCGAGCTGCCTGCCGAGGCCGGACGCCTGGTCACGGTCTGCCTGCTCGATGAGGTCACCCAGCGGCTGGGCGCGGAGGCGAACTCGTGAGCGCACCGCTTTCGCTCTACGAGGACGCGACCGCAAGCTGGGGGCTCATCGAGGCCGACGCGCTGCTGGCACTCGCCAAGCTGCCGGACGCGAGCGTCGACGCGATCGTCACCGACCCGCCGTATGGGATCGGTTTCCACGGCGAGTCCTGGGACGGGGCGGGCAAGGCCGGGCATCTGCTGGGCGATGGCAACGCCTTCGCTGCTTGGACACGGGTCTGGGCGGCGGAATGTCGGCGGGTACTCAAGCCGGGCGGGCATCTGCTGGCGTTCGGTGCCCCGCGTACCTTTCACCGCCTCACGAGCGGCGTCGAGGACGCCGGGCTTGAGATCCGCGACGTCGTGATGTGGGTCTACGCCCAGGGCGCACCGAAGGCGCACAAACTTCCCGGCGGACGCGCGGCGCTGCTCAAACCTGCCTATGAGCCGGTCTTGCTCGCACGCAAGCCGCTGGCCGGCACCACCCCGCGCAACCTGGATAGCTGGGGCACGGTGGCGCTGAACACCGAGGACGCCCGCGTTAATGGCTACTGGCCGGCGCACCTGGCGCTCTCCCACGCGCCCGGCTGCACCGACGTGGGCTGCACGAGCGGCTGTCCTGCTGGGCTGCTCGACGCGGCACACCCCGAGCTTCGCCCGAGCCGGATGTTCTTTTGCGCCAAGGCATCGAAGCGTGAGCGGGAAGCCGGGTGCGAGGGGCTGCCGCTGCAATCCGACCTGCTCTACAGCCGCCCAGCCGTGCGGCTGCGGCGCAACATCCATCCGACGGTCAAGCCGGTGAGCCTGATGCGCTGGCTGGTGGCCTTGGCGACGCCACCGGGCGGGGTGGTACTCGATCCCTTTGCCGGTAGCGCGTCCACGGGGGTCGCTGCGGTCATGGAAGGCCGGATGTTCCTCGGCATCGAGCGCGACGCCAGGTACATCGACATTGCCTGCGCTCGCCTCACCCATTGGGCGCGTGAAGCGGAGCGCTCGTGAGGGCTGGACGGCTCCACGGCGGACGGAAGGGCAACAGCAAGAGCCTTTCTGTCTGCCGCCAAAGTCGTCGAACCCAAAGGAGAAAGCTCGTGGCAATCACCAAGGCACAGGAAATCTACGAGGAGGTCGAGCGGCGCATCGCCGCCGGCACCGAGAAGGCCGACGCCTTCAAGGCACTGTCTGAGGAGATGGACAGGCCATACGACTCGGTTCGTGGGTCGTATTACACCTGGAAGCGCAAATTGGAGGGCGGTGAGCCGAACGCCAGGCCATCGCGGACACGCCGCCGGGAGACGACACCCGACGACGCACTGGCAGACGCCCGTGCCGCCCTCCAACGGGCGATCGACTCGATCGACCGGGAGGTCGATACCGCCAAGTCCAGGGCGGAAGAGGCCAAGGCCGAGTACGAGGCGCTGAAAAGCAGTGCGGCCGACAGGAAGAAGGCCATCAGCGAGCGCTTGGAAGCGCTGAACTGAAGACACGCGGGCTGGTCAGGGGTTACACACCTTGACCGGCCCGCCCTACCAATTAACACGTTGCTTAACTCATGGGTTAACGCGAAAATGGTTAAGCCAAGGGAATTAACCGAGAAAGGAGGGAATATGCCACCAGCCCAAGCCACTGTGTTGCGACCTGGAAGCGGGCTGGAGAGCGCCGCCGCGATCGCTGTCGTCTATCTGCGCGTTTCAAGTGACGGGCAGATGAACAAGGCGCACGACCCGGAGGGCTACTCGATCCCCGGCCAGCGCGAAGCCTGCCAGCACCGCGCCGGGCTGCTTGAGGCCAGCGTGGCTGCCGAGTATGTCGAGTACGGCGTCACCGGCCGCAACGTCCGGCGCCCCGCGTTGCAGCGGATGCTCGCGGAGCTAGAGCTGCTGCGCCCCGACTATGTGATCGTCTATGACATCTCGCGCCTGGCGCGCAACCGCTTGGATGACGCCAACCTCCTGCTCAGGATCGAGCAGTCCGGCGCGCGGCTGGTATCGGTGCTGGAGAACATCGACGCCACCCCAGCCGGCCGCCTGACCCACGGTGTGCTCGCGGCTGTCAACGAGTTCCGCTCGGCCGGGGACGCCGAGAAGGTCAAGATGGGGCTCTCGCGCAAGCACGCCGACGGCGGCACGATCAGCAAAGCCCCGATCGGCTACATCAACACTCGCGCCCGCGTCGAAGGCCGCGAAGTCCGCACGGTCGCGATCGACCCCGACCGCGCGCCGCTCGTACGCATGGCGTTCGACCTCTACGCCACCGGCGACTACTCGATCTCAGAAATCTGCGACCGGCTCGAAGAAGCCGGGCTGCGGACGCCGATGACCGCCAAGCGCTCCCCGGCACCCCTGTCGCGCAGCCAAGTCCACCGGATGCTCCACGACGACTACTACATCGGCGTCGTGACCTGGGATGGCGCCAAGAACCCCAACGGCCGCCACGAACCCCTGATCGACCGGGAGACGTTCCAGAAGGTGCAGGAAATCTTGAAGTCGGCGATGCTCAGTGGCAACCGCACCCGCCGCCACAAGCACTACCTGCGAGGCTCCCTCTACTGCGGCTCCTGCGGCCACCGCATGGTCTACCACCGCGTGCGCGGCAAAGGCGGCGTCTACCACTACTTCGGCTGCCTTGGCGGCCAAGGCCGCCGGCCACGCTGCGACGGGCGCCACATACAGGTCGGCCTCGTTGAGCGAGCCGTCGAGCGCTTCTACGCCAACGTCCTCCTCACGCCCCGCCAGCTCCAACTCGTCCGCAAAGCCGTCAAAGACCACGCCGACGAGCTACTCCGAACCGCAAACAGCGAGTCCCAGCGCCACACCGCACGCCTCCAAGAACTCCAGAACCAGCAGCAGAAGCTCCTGCACCTGTTCTACAAGGGCGCGGTCGCCGAGGAGGTGCTCGCTGCCGAGCAAGACCGCATCGAAGCCGAGCGCGGCGAAGCCCGCCGCTGGGCGAAGGCCGCCGCCCACGACGCCAACGAGATCATGGACGCCCTCGACGAGGCGCTGCGGCTCCTACGCGAGCCCCAAATCGCCTACATGCAGGCCGACCCACGCGTCCGGCGGCTCCTCAACCAAGCCCTGTTCGACGCCCTGATCGTCCGCGACGAGGACATCGCCGAAGCCGAAGCCACCGCCTGGGTCACCGAGATCCACCAGCTCGCCGGATCATCCCTGGGTGGCCACGCAAGCCCCAACAACGACCCCCGCCCCGATTTTCGGGGCGGGGGTTTCAATAAGACCGAAATGGTGCGGGCGACGACAGTACTATCGAACCAAGAGGTCCAGTCGTCCTTGAGCCATCTGGCCAGGAAGCTAAGCCGACTGAGGGCCAGCGATCCGCCGCCACGAGCGATCACGAGTCGGAGGCGTCGGGCTCGGCGGCCCGGCTGGGTCCGTGAGGTGGTCGTTCGTGTGCTCGTCGATCATGGAGGGCCGATGCGGGTCACGCACGTCCATGCGGCCGTCGAGGCCTTGCTTGGCGAAGCGGTTTCGTCGGACTCGGTTAGCTGGGTGCTCGCCTCCGACGTACGTGGTCCCGCGCCGCTTTTCGTTCGGGTCGCGCGGGGGCGATACGTGTTGGCGAGCGCTACGTAGCGTCAGCCTTAAGATCGATCCGCTGTCGTCCCTGGCCGCTGGCGCCATCGTGACAGTCATGGCGTTGTGGTCGGCGTCAAGCTTGAAGGCGATCTTCGACAGCTCGCCGGGACGGCAAACCGAGCGATTCGCGCCGGAGATCGCGAGACACCTTTCGCGTGCCGGCTCTTGACTTTCCCTGCCCGCTAGGCAGATGCTAGGGGCATGGACCGACTGGACTTCGAGCATCTTGATCCGACTGGCTTCGAGGAGTTCTGCTTCGAGTTGCTACGAGGGCTTCCCGGCTTTAGCAACGTGGATTGGCGCAAGGGCACCGCCCTAGCTGGTAGTCCCTCAGATCGAGGACGGGACATCGTGGCCGAGGTCGAGCGGACCGACGTCGACGGGGCGCGACACGTCGAGCGCTGGTTCATCGATTGTAAGCACTACAAGCGCTCAGTTCCCCCGAGCGCCCTACAGGGCCTACTTGCGTGGGCGAATGCCGAGCGTCCACACGTTGCCCTCTTCATCGCGTCTAGCTTTCTATCGAATCCGAGCAAGGACTACCTCGCAGAGTACGAGCAAAACAACCGACCTCCGTTTCGCGTCAAGTACTGGGAGCGTCCGATCTTGGAAAAGCTGACTGAGGGCAAGCCCGAGCTACTCCAGCGCTTCCTCGTCGCCGGGACGCGCAGCCAGAGCGAGATCATCGCCGCCGAGGAGGAGTTCTTCGACAAGGTGTGGCACGAGCGGCATCTAATCTTCCGCAACAACTATGAGGCGGGTAAACGTGGTGACACTCCTCGTGAAATATATGACCAGGCACTCAAGGCGGCCAAGGAAGTCCAGGCCCGGTGGGGCGAGGGCAACCTTGGCCCCTATGACGCATTCGAGTGGGGAATGCTCAACGGCAAGCTGTCGGCCTTGCGCTGGGTACTCGGGGACGATTGGGATTTCCTGGACACCTGACTCAATGATCTGGTTGATCCCCTTCCACGCATCGGCGTGTCGACGCGGCCAGACATCGGACGGCGTGCCATGTGATCGGCCTAGCCTGGTGCGTCGAGATACGTCTTGCGGCACGCCTGCGCGCGCTTCCAGTCCTCTTCTAGCCCTTCTAGCGTCGCGCTGACGCCAAGCGAAACGAGGGGCTGCGAGTGCCCGTCGATATACCGGCAAGCGCGCTCAAACAACTCTGTAACGGTTTCGATCGCAACTGGCAACGCACCCACCTTGATATTTGGGAGCGCAGTCATGCGTACGTTGGGCTGGTAGCGCTGCGTGACGCTCTGAAGAAGCTCGGTCTCAGTGAAGACCTCAAGCCACGACCGAAGCCAATCGTAGCCGGTGCGAACTAGGGCATCTCGTGTCTCTCCTTCTGACTGCTTTGCATCCGTGATCGCCTCGTCTACACGCTTCTTTTAGCTTCGAGATGCTGTCCCACCGAGGCCCGGAGGCGTGCGTTACCTTTCCCTTTCCCGACTCATCCGTTACTTGATAATAAGTGCAGCGCTTTGAGACCTCAAACAGGGAAAGCAGCTTGGTTGCGAACAAGATATCGTGAGTAAACACAACCACCTGAGTCGTCTCAGCGAGTTTCGCAATACGTACCGCTACCTCATCGATCCGGCGATGGTCGAGACTTGAGACCGGATCGTCAAATACGACTGTCGCGGTGATACCGGTCAATCGCGCCTCCGCTAGGAAGTCAGCGATCGCGAGTACCTTCTGCTCGCCCTCAGATAGAACCTTTGACGGCTTATATTTGCCACGCATCACCTTGCGGCGCTGCGCCTTACCTTGGCGCCCGACATACTGCACCTTTAGCGATGGGGCGCGGAGCGCGTCACACTCATCGGCAAAAAGGGCATCGAAGCTTTGATTGATCATCCGATCGCTGGCGGCCTTCGAGAGATCGGTCACTTTACGCTGCAACGTAGGAAAAGTCTTGCCGAGGATGCCAAGACGGTCGGACTCCTTCGCAGCAGCAACCTGAGACTCAACCTGTGACCACGACTTCGCGAGCTCGATCGCCGCCGTCAACTCAGTGAGCTTTGTCCGTTCGCGCTCAAGCGCCTCGGTTCGGTTGGCAGCCTGTTCACGTTGAGTGGCAAGAGTCGTGGAGATCGCACTGTGTCGAACACGTAGGCTGCTCAAGCACGCGGTCGCGTCGTCTTGAAGCCCGGCGCGAAGGGCCGTCGCGCTTGATGTGGACTGGCGAAGCTCATCAAGCAAACCCGACGCGCTGCGTACGAGCACGATGTCCGTAGATGGAGACCCGACTGCTTTGTTTTCATCGAGAAAGGAGACAATATCGCTGTTCGCGAAAGTGAGGGGCGCGTCGGTGAGCTGCTTGAGTGCCGCGTCGGACTTCACGATATCGGCGGCGATCTTGTCCTCCAAGAACTCGCGATACTTGCTGACGAGCGCGACTGCGGCAGTCTCAAGCGGCTGTCGACAGTAGAGGCAGCGGGACTCATCATGATCTCCGGTCGCCGCGAGGTGTTGCCTGTACGCCTCCCCGCTTGCGATGAAAGCGGTCCATGTCTCCTCGGGCTCAACAGGTAGTCCGGCGGCGGCGAATAGCTCCGACCGAAAGACCTCATAGTCGGCCTTGAGGCGCGCCGACGTGACAAGCAGCGCTTCATACTTCTTGGCGTCCAAATTGGCCACCAGCTCCGTCGCCGCAATCGCACGGGTGAGCACGAGGGCCAGACGCTGATTGATCGTAAGCTGATTGCCAATCGTGTTAGCGTCGAGAGCCGCGACAGCTCTTTGCTGTTGTGCAAGACGTTCGTCAGCCTGTGGTTTGTCGTCCGCACGCTCGCGAAGCTTCTCAAGGTCGGTTGCTGCGCCAAGCGTCTCAATAAGCGGATATATCGATGAGTCGCGGGTGAAACGAGTAAGGAGCCCGGCCGTTCGAGACCGAAGATCGCCGGCCGCTTGCTCGACACGGTCCTGAACGGCTCGGACGCCTGCGTTGACATGGTTGAACAGCGCGAGGGACGCTGGCGTGTATACGTAGTCAAGATCGTCGTCAACGTGGAAAGTTACCGCTGGCGCATCGAATATCGAGATACGGGTAAACGGCGGCACCCCGGTCTCCCCCTGCCACTGCACCTCAGCAGATGCTTCGCCCAAGCGATACGCCACCTTTGCGGATTGTGGCTGAGTTGTGTCTTGAGAGATATCACCGAGAATCACATCGGCTGTACGGCTATTGGCTAGCGCCTTGAGAACCCGGGCATACCCAGTCTTCCCTGTACCGTTCTCGCCAAATAGGATGGTCAAGCCCGAGTGGGGTTCTATGACGGCTCCTGACGCGAGAGCATTGACGCCGGTCACCTCAGATATTCGTGTGATTGAGAGCGGCTCATCGACCTCCTGCGGTGCGGCCGCAGTCGTCAGCTCAGGCTCAAGTGGAAGCTCTCGCTTGTCGAGCAGCTTTTCTTGTCTAAAGAGCTGGTAGGCGGCGTCAACTTGCTCCGTGCTGAGCGGCCGGCCAGTGCTGAGGACGTGCCTGACGATATAGCGGACCCATTCGTCACTCTGATTGGCCCATATCGACAAGACCGACCGCGGATCATCGCCGTCGGGACTGTGATGCTCGGCAGTATCCCCGTCAACCACAGCGGCGCTTTCGCGATTCGCTGCTACGGCCCTGATCGTCGCGGGTGCGCTTCATCGGCATTCTTCGAGTATACGGGCCAGGCCAGTGAGGCGTCAACGGCAGCTATGCTGAATCGCGTCGTCCGAGACGTCGAGTAGCCTCAACGCATGTCGTCGAAGGCTCGAGGCGCGTTCGAGGAGAACTGCAAGGATGTCGAACGTCTGATGGAGATTCACGTCGACGTCAGTGGGGATGGGCCTGGCCGTAAGCACGGCGTGGAGGTGCTCAACAAGTCCGCCATCGTCCTCATGTGCGCCGCGTGGGAGGCATACTGCGAGGATCTCGCCTCAGAGGCTGTCGAGCACCTAGTGACGCACGCGAAAGATGCGAGCGAGCTGCCCAAGGTGCTGCGGAAGCAGATCGCTAAAGAACTCAAGGGCGACGCCGATGAGGGGGCGATTTGGCGGATTGCGGACGGTGGCTGGCGAGGGCTCCTGAAAAGTCGGCTCGCCGACATCGCTGAGCGGCGTAACCGAAAACTCAACGCACCTAAGACGAGCAACATCGAGGCGCTCTTCGAGGAAGCGGTTGGGCTCCGTGGCATCTCGAAACAGTGGGGCTGGCAGGGGATCTTGCCCGACCAGGCGGCCTCAAAGCTCGATGGGTTCGTTGAGCTTCGGGGTGCGATCGCGCACCGAGCTAAGGCATCGACTAAGGTCAAGAAGAGCGATCCGACGACCTTTAAGGACCACGCCGAGCGACTCGTAGCTGTCACAGACGCTTACGTAAGCGAGCAGCTCAGGAAAGCCTGCGGCAAAGCGCTGTTCTGATGTAGGCAGCCGCAAGGCCCGTTGACCATCTGACGCACGTCGGACAAACGGCATTGCGCGCCCCGCACCGAGTAGGAAACCTCCATTGAGCGACCGGACACGCTGGCATAGAGTCGCGCGGTCCCCAAAGGAGGATTCGGCGTGACCTACAAGCCTGGCGACACGGTGCCGAAGACCGGAGAAGTCCAGTGCACCCAGCATCAAGACACGAAGGACAAAGTTGTGGCGGGATCGACTTTCGCCCCATGTATGCACTGGAGTGAACACGACAGGACTGGATGTACTTGGGAATACGTTTGAGGCAGCTCTAGCTCAGTGGGGCTCGCGGCTCAGTTTGCGGCGAGCCCTGCTGCTTGTGCCGGCCGAACGCCGTCGCACAATCGGCGATGGGCGAAGCCGACGGTGGGCATGAACGAGCACTGACAAGGCTCAAGCGGCATGATCCTGTAGCCGATAGGAGTCCGGGTATTGGACCGAGTTAGGAGCTGTCCTATGACGAGCTATTGGACCAAAGTCGCTTGCCCCAAGTGTCACGCAGATAAGGAAATGACATGCCCAGGGTGCAATGGCAACGGCTACACAGGATTCCTGGGCGGAGGCCCACGATGTCGCAAATGCCACGGCACCGGGCGGGTTACATGCTCACGATGTAAAGGCTTTGGGGAAGTGAGTCAGCGCGTATCAGGCTAGTCGCACAAGTGCCATTGGGCGCTACGACGGCCTGGGCCACTGCGCTATGTGAGCGTGGCGTACGATGGCGAGGACGGCGTCTATGCCCGTCGTGCTCTCCGTATCGCTCAGAGCTTGGCTCGCCCGAATAGCTCGCACGCCGTCATCTCCAAGGCGGCAGCAATCTTGAGGACCGTATCGACGCTGAGGTTGAACTCGCCGCGCTCGATAGCCCCGTAGTAGGAGCGATCCATGCTCGCTTTCCTCGCAAATCCTTCCTGTGTATAGCCGCGATACTCCCGGGCAGAGCGAATCGCTTTGCCGAGCGTATGGTTTGCCGGTGATTTCTTAGCGGGCATCACGCTCTCAAATCAGTCGGTAGCCGACACCGTGGACGTTGGTGATCCAGCGTTCGCCGTTGCCGCTGAGCTTGCGTCGGAGGCGGCTGGCGTGGGTCTCGAGCGTGCGGGTCGTGCCGGGTGTCGAGTAGCCCCA
Source organism: uncultured Solirubrobacteraceae bacterium (assembly GCA_963735705.1). Classification (GTDB taxonomy): domain Bacteria; phylum Actinomycetota; class Thermoleophilia; order Solirubrobacterales; family Solirubrobacteraceae; genus Palsa-744. Next base: position 489,961 of record CAVTLZ010000013.1, on the reverse strand, counting down.
CAGGTTGATCAGGAGCTCGTGCTTGTGGAATACCCGGTGGGGCTCGCTGGCGAGGTAGGCGAGCAGGTCGTACTCCAGGCGCCGCAGGTGGATGACTCTGCCGTTGATCGTGACCTCGCGCGAGCTGGTGTCGATCATCAGCGAGCGGATGCGCAGGCGGTTGTCTGCGCGGCTGGTCGTGGTCCTGCGCAGGATGGCGCGGAGGCGCGCTCGAAGCTCAAGGTAGGTCGGTGGCCTGGCGATGATGTCGTCGACGCCGGCCTCGAACGCTCGCAGCAGATCGGCCTGGTGGCTGCTGGAGCTGAGGATGATCACCGGGACGTCCGCCTGCCAGTGGTGTGCGTGATCGGGGTCGCTGCGGCGGATGTGCCGAAGGAGCATGAGTGGGGCGTGCGGCGCGTCAAGCTCCCCGATCACCACCAGCGATGGTGGATGCCGCTCGGCGAAGAGCACGGCGTGCCGGGCACTCTGGACATGCCTTGCTGGATGGTTGTCTGCGATCAGCTGCTCGACGATGCCTTGTCCGAGGTCGAGGTCGGCCTCGACGACGAGGATCGGCGACCGAGCAGGCGTCATTCCTCTTCGCTTGCTCCCTGCCGCTGGCGCGCTGTGGCGGCCGGCAGCGTGCTGACGCCGAAGTCCTTGTGCAGGATCTGATCGGCGCGCGAGCGGCTGACGCCGAACCGGCGTCCCGTCTCGGGCAGCGAGAGGCCCTCGATGAAGCGCAGGCGGAACATCTCAATGCTGCGCTCGTTCGGGAGGCGCGCCCAGCCCCACTCATTCGGGAGCGCCAGGCCACGCTTGTGCAGTCGCCGGACGATCTCATAGACCTTGGTGGGGCCGATGTCGGGGTGCTGCATCAGCTCGATGCAGGCATGGCTGGTCAGCTGCGTGACGTTGACGATGCCCGCCATGTGCAGGCTGTCAAGCGTCGCGGGCCTGAGACCCAGCTTCTCGACGCGCATGACGCCGGCGTGTCAGGTGCCGATTTCTATTTCGGCACCACGCCGAGCTGCGCGCGTGGGGAACACGAGGTCGCCGAGCCGATGGACCAAGCCGCTCCCGGCGAGTCTGCATACGGCGTTGCTGGCCTCGATTTGGTCCTCGATCTCGCGGCCGATCTCCTCGAGGCTCCAGGGCCACTCTTCACGGAATATGAGGGCAAGCACGATGTTGTCGGTCTGCCGCTCGGTCTCGCCAAGGTTCTGCGGGTCCTCGTCTTGATTACCCTGATGGGGCATGGGAGATTGATCCTCCTGTGCTTGGCCCGGGCGGCGTTACAGCGTCGCTCGGGTCGCTTTGGTCATGGACGCCCGGCAGGCTACGGCCGAGGGCGACGAGCGCGCAAGGTGTCGAGACAGCGCTCGGTTTACGCGGCGTCAGGCCGCGACATAAGCGCGCCGACGTGCTGCTACCGGCTGGTTGGGTCGTCTGATGCCGGCGCGGCGCTGTCCGCTGGCTGGAGCAGCGCCAGCGGGTCGAGGCTGAGCCGCGCGGCGATGCGCTCGAGGCTCTTGAGGGTCAGGTTGCGCTCGCCACGCTCGATGCCGCCCATGTAGGTGCGGTGGACGCCGAGCTCGTCTGCGAACGCCTCCTGGCTCAGCTCCTTGCCTTCCCTGTAGGTCCGCAGGTTGCGGCCGACCGCTTGTTGTAGATCGCCTTCCACAACCGGAAACCGTCCCGGTCTGCTACTTGACAGTCTACAGACTTATAAGTAGCGTGCCGCTGACAAAAGGCTGAGGGCAGCCGCTGCGGAGCTGAGCCCGGCTCGACCACCGGAGGCAAGATATGTCGCGGAGCGCAGGACGATCGCGGATGGCTCCTTGCGCCGCACTGGCAGCCTGCATACTCGGGTTGCCGCGTCGCTGGGCGCCGACCGTCGCACCGTTCGTCCTCGCCGTCGTGTGCGCCTTTGCGGCGACTGCCGACCTAGCTCACGCTGTTACGGGAAGGTCGTCTTGGCACGTTGAACCGCTTGCGGCTCCAAGGGGTGCTCTCAGCGATGTGTCCTGCACGTCGGGCAGCCAATGCCTCGCTGTTGGCGAGTCGTTCTCGGGACCGAGCACCGTAGACGGGCTGGTCGAGTCTTGGAACGGCGAGTCGTGGACACCCACGACAATTCCAGGGCTTACCTTTTACGGCGACTCATGCCTCTCGGCGACAGATTGCTTCGCCGTGGGAGGCTCAGATATCCTCGGCACGGGCATCCGGCCTGAGATATATCACTGGACGGGTGCGAGCTGGGAACAGCAGAGCGCACCACCGAAACCAGTGGCCGCGGTTCTCACAAGCGTGTCTTGCGCCACCGAAGGCGATTGCGTAGCTGTCGGAACCTCTGTCACCGGGCAGGGTGTGAGCGACGATGGAATCTTGGATGCGTGGAACGGCAAGGAATGGTCACATCAGATCGCGCGGCTGGGAGGGGGTGGTGTCTTGAGCAAGGTGTCATGTACACCAGCGGGCTTTTGCGTAGCGGTGGGTCAAGGTGGTGAACGCAACGGTTGGCGGCAGGTGATCTTCGCCCGCGCAGTTCCCGACGGTCGCTGGCGTGAACCGAGCCCAAGGACCGAAGTGCGAGACACGCTGTACGGCGTATCGTGCGTCAGCTCAGGTTTCTGTATCGCGGTGGGAGCCGGTGATACGGTGCATGGTGGTCTACGCACTAGGGCCGTGATCGAGTTGTGGGATGGCACGAGCTGGCATAGACAGCAGGTGTCGGTCCCACCGCGATCAAGTCTGAGCAGTGTGTCGTGCGCTTCGACAACGAGTTGCGTAGCCACGGGACAAATCTTCGCCCCCGGTCCCGTCGGTAAACCACAGGATTTGCTGGTTGAGCGATGGAATGGCCGTAACTGGAGTAGCGAACAAGCACCGAGCCGGAGCGGCTTTGAATTGCCTGGCGTCGCCTGTATAACCGGAGCGGGGTGCGTTGCGGTCGGCGATCAAGGCGACGTAGCTACACTGCACGAGTTGGTTGAGCGATCACCCGAAGGTTGAACTCGAGCATGGGGCGCGTGGCGTTTCGTCGAACGGTCGGTGCTCTCGTCTCAAGCTCGAAGGAAGGTTAGTCGTTCGGTCGATCTTGATCTGACGGCCATAGGATACGCGCTAGGCCATTGGCAAGACGCGCGCAGCCCATGATGAGCAACTCGGCTGTTGGATTCGGGGAAGCACGCCTCGCGGATGTTGTGGTCGGCGTCGTCCATAGCCATTCATGCCAGCGTTCAACGAGTGCGAGCTGCCCCAGTGCCACGTTGCCGATACCGTGTTCAAACTCAAAGTTGCGGCGATCCTGATTGCCGCTCAGGATCTCGCGTTCTCGACGCGTCAAAGGAAGCGTCTCGGGAATTGTACGGATGGCCGCTTCTGTATCGTAGCGAGCCAGCGCGTCGCCCGTTACTGGTTGGACGTAGTCAGGCGTACCGGCAGGATCGAGGATTCGGTCACAGTCACGAGCAACATGCAACGTGTACCATAAGGCGGCCCGTTCAATACGCCGATTGTGTCGCACCGGACGCTTCCAAGCATAACCTAGTTGCCTCACAACCTCTCCGGCATGCGTCTGCATGCGGGTATAGGTGCCGACGCGTTCTATCGGCTCTGCCCAGGGTAAACTAGCTTGCTGTAACTTCTCACCGTCACTCATTTGGTTCGTGCCTCAGATCATCAAGTATATTATCCCAAATGTTAAAAGGTCTGTCAACTATTCCTACCGGTAGCGCCCCAGGCAGGATTCTTTCAGTCATGAGAAAATATCTCACATAGTGTTGTAGTGAAATGTTCTCGTTGGAGTGGGTATCCTGGCATATGGTCGCGCTGGCATCGACGCCGTAGTAGCTGGCAACCATCCGGCCCGTTTGCCACTCCAGGTGACCGTGCGGCATTTTGATTCCGAACCAATCGTAGGCCGTCCATGTGATCTTGCGGCAGGCTGAGATAATTGTGGCTATATAGGGCTCGGGCTCTGGGTCGAGCCCAAATCGGAGTGCTTTCGCACCCATATCCCAGAGGCCATGCCAAATAACTCGCTGCTTCCGGTAGTGGGATAGGGCGGTAGTTGGTTCGAGATGTTTTTTGCAGACATCCGCTCTGTCATGATGTCCAAGTGGCCCGCAAGCCCAAATCTCTTCAACGGCCTCCGGAAAGACTGTTAGCACCTCGGCTGGAAGACTTTTAGCGATCCGTGCTCGCTGTGAGTAGGGAGCATTATCGAAGCAGTAGGCAGCAGTCAGCATGAGATCGAGGGTCGGTTTGTAGAGGGCATCAGTGACCATCCACGAAGCCTTTGCCGAAAAAGTGTGAGGCCAGCAATCAGCATGCGTGAGCTCCTGATTAAACTTACATATAAAGAGATAGCCGCGCCATTCGGAGGATAGACGCGCGGCATCTTCTGCGAGGCACGTAATGTCGCGCAGCGCTTGACGATATTCCGTCAACCGCGGCGTGGACTCGGCGGCGCCTGGATCGGTGAGATAAGCCACCAAGGTCTTCAGTACCACCGGCCTGCGACGCCTGAACGTGTCGAGGCTTATTCCATACGTTTCGTCAAGCAGGCGCTTTCTCTCATCCACGATTTTCCCCGCGAACTCATCGGTCGCCGCCAAGATCGCTTGCGCGACGAGCTGGTCGTCCTTCGTTTGAGCCGCCGCGATCGCGGCTTTGAGCGCCGCATGGGCGGCATCTAGAAGCTGACCGCTGGTTGGTTCGTGGCTGACACGAGCCAGCACCTGTGGACAGCCGAGAAGCGTGGTGCAGGCTTCGAGCGCAGCGGGCTTCATCGAGCGCTGGACACGCCCGATTGCTTCTAGCTCCTTGAGTAGCAGTTGGCGCTCGCCGTCGAGCAGCGGGTCATTTGCGCCGAGTGCGCCCTGGTCTGCCCTAGATGCGCCCAGGACCGCCAAATCTGCCTTGTGGGCGATGTCTTCGTCGTGATTCTGTGGACGCTCCGACATGCAGAGAAAGCGTATCTGGCGATTTCAATCGAGGAAGGAGCCCTAATGACCCCGCATCCCTGCGCCAGCCACATGGATCACTGCGACCACTGCTACCGATGCGATGTCCTTGGCGAATGCTGCCTGATCGTCGCGCCGGCTCGGGTGGCCCAGCTTGCACCGTCCGTCGTCCAACCTGACCCGCTGCGTGACGCCGTAGTCCACGACGCCCAGACCGTCGTCGGCCTGCCGGAACTCGTGCGCTGCGACGCCGGTCGCCAAGGCGCGCTCCCTGCCGCTGTACGACTCGGCTTGGTGGCCGCTGCCGTTCCCTGCGACTCCAGAAAGGAGGCTACCTATGCCCCACGATCTCGTGCCTTTCGATGATGCCCCTCTGAACTGGCGCGCCAAGCGGCAGCTCGCCCGAGCCCATAGCGCGCAGCTCTCGACCAACCTGGCGGTCTTTCGCCATGGACTGGAAGCGAAGGCGAGGGCTGAAATGGATGCACAGGACAGCCAAGCCATCGGCGACGCCGCGCGTACCTCCCTGGATGAGGAGCTTGGCGTGCTGCGCGACGGTCTAGCCCTGGCGGGACAGTCGGCCGCGTCAGTCGAGTTGGTCTCGCGCAAGGTGGAGCTGATAGCCAACATCAACAATCGCCGGATCGCCCGGCGCTTCGGAGGGTGAGGACCATGTTCACGATCGTCATTGCCATCACGGTCGCCGTACTCGGCGGCGCTGGAGCCGGCGCGGTCGCCGGCTGGTGGACAGCGCGCCGGCAGTCAGGCTCGGCTGCGTTTGATGACCTCGGTGTCGATCCTGATCTCGATGAGAAGATTACCCAGGCGGCACGTCAGTGGGCCGTGCGGCAGGGTGAGCCCGACGCCGCGCCGTTCGTGGCGAACAAGCTACGGCTGGTGCATGTGCTGAAACGAGGGCGCTCGCGGCGGCGCTGGCGGTGGTCACGATGATCTGGCTGCTCATCGCGGCGGCGGTCCTGCTGCTCTTGGTATTTGTCGGGGCGCTGGTTGTAAGACGTCCGTCTGCGCCGCCCGATCCCGCTCTCTATCAGATGGCGGTCGATCTACACGCCATTCGTCGGCGTGAAGAACTCGCCCAGTTCAAGCATGAAGTGAAACGGGATGCCGCTGAGGCACGACGCGACCTGCGCGAAGAACTCGGCAGTCTCAGACGGGAGCGGAAATCGTGAACCACGGCAGCCCGCCGTCGCTGGAGCGTGTGCTGTGGACGCTCGTTATTGCGGTCGTCGCTCTTGAGCTATTGGCAGCGGTACTCCCATGGCTGTTGCCAACACTGATTGTACTGGCGCTCGTCGCGGTCGCTGTCCGCTTGGTTTGGTGGTACACGCAGTTGTAAGTCACGTTGTAACACAAATTATTGTTGACATATTTCACGTTCTGTTGCAGGATGGTTTGTGACGTCGCGTCACAATAATGAATAAGTGAAGGGAGGTGTGAGCGATGGGACGACGGAAGGAACGCAATATCAAGATCCGTGAGGATCGGTTGAGCAAACTGGATGGGACCAAGATGGAGGTCGCTATCTGGCTGCTGGCGAAGGGCACAGTCGAGGACCGCACCAAGCGCTCACAGCCTGCCCCGCCAGCAAGTGACGGGGTGAATATCCCTTCGGTCGATGATGTGGATGTGGGCGAGTGCCCTGATCCGCAGGAGGCCGCGTAATGGCAGGGGCGATCCTCGGCAGCGTCGTGCTGCTGCTCGGGGGAGCGCTCTCTGCACTGTTCATCGATCACAGACGGCAGGGTCCGGCGCTGGAGGCCGTCGAGCTGCGCTTTGGGCCGGATGTCAGCGAGAACGCGGTGTGGGGAGTGCTGGGTGGTATCTCGGGGTTGCCGACGCGAACGCAGGTGGTGTTGGAGATCGTCGGCGACGCCGATGGTATTCGCCACTATCTGCGCGCTGAGCCGGCCACGATCGAGATACTCCGCGCTCACTTGCGTGGTCTGCTGCCGGGCGTGCGCCTGGAGCCGGCAGCGCCGGAGGAGCCGCGTGTGTGGCGGTCGGCGGCGCGGGTACGCTGGGGTGGTCGTCACCCGCTTTTGCGCGGTGATCGGAATGGCGAAACAGCAGCGGCGCTGCTTGGGGCGCTGTCGGGTCTGCGGGCTGGTGAGCGGGTGATGGTGCGTTGGACGCTTCGTCCGGTGCGCGGCCCGTATCGGTATGAGCGTCAGTCCCGGTCGCAGGCGCGGGGTGATGGGCTGCTCGCGTGGCTGTGGCCCGAGCAGCCGATCGACCCGGCGCATCTGCCGGCGCTGCGCTCCAAGTACGGCGGGCCGGTGCTGGCTGCGCGCGCAGCCATCGCGGTGAGCGCCAATAGCTACGGACAGAGCGTGAATCTGCTGACGCGGGTAGCGGCGGTGTTTCGAGCGCGAACGGGTCTGCGAGGACAACCCGTGATCCGGTATTGCCGCTCGACCCGTGTGCAGCGGTTCGTGGAGCGGGTGCCGCTCATTGGCGGCAGTCGATTCTCGCCGGCAGAGCTTTTGGGCTTGGTCGGGTGGCCGATTGATGCGCCTCGGGTGCCTGGCTTGGTGCTCGGTGTGGCTCCCCTGCTGCTTCCCTCGGCGCGGATTCCGCGCTCAGGCCGGGTGTGGGCGTACTCCACCTGGCCGGGCATGGAGCAGCGGGCGCTGGCTCAGCCGGTGGTTGGTGGCCTGTCGCATAGCCTCATTTGCGGCCCGTCTGGTGGCGGGAAGTCGGTGTTGATGGCTTCGCTTGTCGCCCAGGATTTGGCAGCCGGTCGCGGTTGCCTGGTGCTGGACGGGAAGGGCGACCTCGCGGAGGAGATCCTGCGGCTTGTGCCGGCGCAGCGAGCGGGTGAGGTGATCGTGCTTGATCCTGCTCGTCCGGGTCCGGTGCCGGGGCTGCGGGTGTTCAGCGGTGGTGATCCGGAGCTGGCGGGCGATCTGGTGCTCGGCATGTTTCGCTCGATCTTCATCGACTCGTGGGGGGTGCGCTCGGATAAGTGGCTGCGAGCGGGATTGGTGACGCTGGCCTATGACCGCTCGGCCACGCTCGCTGACCTGCCGTTCGTGTTCTCGTCGGACGTGTTCCGCAGGCGCCTGACAAGCCGTCTGAAAGACCCGCTGTTGAAAGCGACCTGGGCGCAGTTTGAGGCGCTTACGCCCGAGGGCCGCGCCCAGCAGCTCGGCAGTCCGCTGAACAAGGTCAACGAGCTGGTCGGCCGGCGGGTGGTGCGTTCGGTGTTGGCGCAGGGTGAGCCGAAGTGGGACATGCGCGAGGTGCTGCGCCGAGGGCGGGTGGTGATCGTGTCGTTGTCGCCGGGGGTGATCGGTGCGCCGGCCTCGAGATTGCTCGCCGCGCTCGTCATCAACGAACTGTTCCAGGGTGTGCAGGCGCGCTCACAGGTGCCGGCTGACAAGCGCCGTCCGTTCTACGTCTATGTCGATGAGCCCAAGGTGTTCACGGACATTCCGGTGCCGTTGGATTCGCTGTTTGAGCTGGCCCGTGGCCTCGGCGTCGGTCTGACCCTCGCCGCGCAAAGTCTGTCGCAGTTGCCCGCTGGTCTTTCACGGGCGGCGCTAACGAACGCGGCGACGCTCGTCGCGTTCAAGCAGAATGCCGATGACGCGAGGCTACTGGCGCGGGAACTTCCGGGCGTGAGCGCAGAGGAACTGCAAGCGCTCGGGCGCTTTGAGATCGCGGCGCGGATCGGGCTCGGTCCTGGTGATGTCAGCTCGCCCGTTACCGGCCGCACGGTGCCGCCGCCTGAGCCGATCAGCGACCCCGAGGAGGTGCGCCGGGAGTCGGCCGCTCGCTACGGCCGTCGTCCCGACGAGGTCGACGCGGCGCTGCTGGAGCGCCACGGCCTGAGCGACGAGGTCACGGCAGCTATCGAGGACGATGAGATGCCGCTACGTCGCCGCAGGAGGCAGGCACCGTGAGCCGCTGTGTGCTGGTTGGGGGTGCGCCGGTCGCTGCGCCGTTCGCGTCGAGTCAGGAGCGCCAAACGTCCCTATGGGACGGGGCTTTTTCGCGGATAGCGCCAGGGGCTCTTGCCGCTGTGGATGTGAAGGTGTTGCTGCTGGAGGGAGGCGGCGCGTGAAGCGGATCAGCGCAGGGCGGTTGGTCGCTGTGGCCGATGCGATGGCGCTCCGTGATCGCCAGATCGTGGAGACGGTCGCTCGCCTGACCTTGGTCAGTGGCGGGCAACTCGTCGGCCTGTTTTTCGATGACATTGCTCAGCCGGCTACTCGTGCCCGCCGTGCCCGTCGCGTGCTGGGCCGGCTGGTTGAGCAGCGGGCGCTCGATCGCTTGGAGCGGCGCCGTGGTGGGGTCGGTGGTGGCTCCTCGGCGTGGGTGTATGCGCTCGGCCCGGCCGGACGGCGGATGGTCGCCTATTGGGCTGGCGAGGGACTGCCGCGCTCGCGCGGTGCGTATGAGCCGGGCGCACCGTGGGTGGCGCACACGCTCGCGGTCAGTGACTTGTATGTCAGGCTGCGGGAAGCCGAGCGGGGCGGTCGGGTGGAGCTGCTGGCCTTTGATGCGGAGCCGGCCTGCTGGCGAGCGTATACGCGCCTTGGTGGTGGCGCCGGGGTGCTCAAGCCCGACGCCTACATTCGCCTCGGTGTCGGCGAGTTCGAGGACTCGTTCTTCGCCGAGATCGACCTGGGCAGTGAGCGCCGGGGCCAGTTGACCCGCCAGCATCACGCCTACCGCGAGTATTTCCGTGCGGGCGTGGAACAGGCCAAGACGGGGGTCTTCCCCGGCGTGCTGTGGGTCGTGCCCGACGCGCAGCGGGCGGCGCTACTGGACGACATTCACCGGGGGCTGAATGGGCAGGCTCGGCGGCTGTTCATGGTCGCGCACGGTGAGCAGGCGCTCGCCGTGCTCTGCGGCCTGGTGCCGGATGCCACGACGGCGGGAGGGGCATCGTGAGCAGGTCGGCTGCCGCGAGGCCGGCGATGTATGGCGACGCTACGCGCTGGCTGCTGCTGCACGCCGATTGCGCTGTGCTGCTACCCGAGCTGCCCGCCGGTTCGGTGGACGCGGTCGTGACCGACCCACCGTATGGCATCGGTTTCGGCGGCGAGGCATGGGACGGTGGCAAGCTGACCGACGCGGCGGTGTTTCAGCAGTGGACGGCGGCGTGGGCGGCTGAGGCGCTGCGGGTGCTCAAGCCGGGCGGCTGGCTGGCGGCCTTCGGTTCACCACGCACCGCCCATCGGCTGGTCGCCGGGGTCGAGGATGCCGGGTTTGAGGTCCGCGATCAACTGCTGTGGCTCTACGCGCAGGGCGTCCCCAAATCCCGTGTGTATCCCGGCGGCCTGGGGGTCTGTCTGAAACCTGGCTATGAGCCGGTGCTGCTGGCCCGCAAACCACTCGAAGGCACGCTCGACGCCAACCTCGCGGCGCACGGCACGGGGGCGCTCCAGATCGATGCCGCACGCGTGCCGCGTCGTGATGGTGGCCGAGGGTTCTGGCCGGCGAACGTAGCGCTGACGCACAGTGAGCACTGCCGGCGCGGGCACTGCCAGCCCGATTGTCCGGTGGCGCTGATCGACACCGAGCCGCGTCCGGGCCGAGAGGTCAGCCGCTTGTTCTTCGCCTCCAAGGCCAACCGGTCAGAGCGCGAGGCCGGCTGCGAGGAACTGCCGTTGCACCAGGTGCCGATCTATGCACGCGAGCGGGGCTCGGTGCGGCTGGTGCGCAACACGCACCCCACGGTCAAGCCGCTGGAGCTGATGCGCTGGTTGACGCGGCTGGTCTGCCCACCCGGTGGGACAGTGCTCGATCCGTTCACCGGCAGCGGCTCGACCGGCGCAGCGGTGGTGTTGGAGGGTCGGCGGTTCATCGGCATCGAACGCGACGGCCGGTACGTGCCGGTCGCCTGCGCGCGCATCGCACATTGGGCTGACCCGGCAAACGGGACACGGTGCCGCCGTGAGCCCGACCAAGCACGGTTCACCGCCGCAGCCACAATGGGTGAAAAGGCAAAGAAAACGCGACATGTTAAGCGATCGAAAAGAATTGGGTGAATGACTTGAACTCCCGTAGCGGTGAGAGCTATCGTCGGTGTGCACCAAAGGTAACGCCACGAAGGCAGACGGTATTTTCACTGCTGGCGGTGCCTTGGCAGGTGAATGGTGCGGCGGCGTGTTTGTACATGCCGCAAACCACATCCAATCCAAATAAACGGAGGTGCTTGGCGATGACCAAGGCACAAGAGGTATACGAGCAGGTCGAGGCAATGATCGCCCCAGGCGAGGTCAAGAAGGCCGATGCCTTCAAGACGCTCGCAGAGCAGTACGGCCAGCCGGTCGACAGCCTGCGCGGCGCCTACTACCAGCACAAGCGCGTGCTGGACAACGGCGGTACGCCTCCTGCCGGCAACGGTGGCGGGACTCGGCGCACCAGGCGTCGGGAGACGACCAGTGAGACAGCAGTCGAGTCCGCGATCACAACACTCAGGCGGGCAATCGACAGCATCGATGCTGAGATCGAGGTCGCCAGGGAGCGAGCCACCGAGGCGCAGTCCGAGTACGAGGCGATGCAGGCCAGTGCCGATGAGCGCAAGGCCGCTATCGAAGAGAAGGTCACGCTACTGGAGCAGGCGTCCTAGCCGACGGCTACTCACACGACAACGAGGGGACGGGTGGCTCAAATCCAATTGATTTGGGCCACCCGACACCTACCACCACAGCCGGATTACCAAATATACTATAGGGAGAAAATGGTAATGGTTATCCGGCGTCACGGTGGTATTAAGAGAAACAGTTAACATTCGTCACATTAAGTATTACAATATGGAGGTATAAACGGGAACTATGAATGACAGCAGTACAAGCACGAGAACTCGGACGACTGTTCAAGCAAGCACGCCGCACCCGGAAACTGTCACTGCGCGGCCTGGACGAGCTGAGCGGCGTGTCCTACGGCTGGCTCAGCCGTCTGGAGCGCGGACAGATGATCGCGCCAGCACCGAGCAAGCTGACCAGGGTGGCCGAGGTGCTCGGCATCGCACCGGAGCGGATCGACGGGATCACCCGTGGGCGGGTATCACGCGACCTACCGACGATCCGCACCTACTTTCGCGCGAAGTATCAGCTCACGCCCAAAGAGATCACACAGATCGAAGAGTTGTTCGATCAGATTCGACGCGACCGCCCCGACCCCAGCGAAGGAACCGCCGACTAATGCACCTCGCACGGGTGGGTAGGAGCGGGCCACAGACGACCCGCCTGGTTAAGCGCTTGCGCGCTCTCAGCCCGGCATGGTCAATATCCACCCGCGAGGCCCGCTGGATCGCCGAACAGCAAGCCAAGCTCCTGCTCGCCGAAGCAGGCATCACCGCCCCACCGGTGCCAGAGCGGATCGTCAGCGAGCTTGCCGGTGTAGACGTCTACCCGCTGGCGCACATGCCCGTCAAAGGACTGTTGGGCGCCAGCAAACCAACCGGCCGCGGCGGCGACATCCTCATCGACAGCACCCTGCCGCTGCCCGAACGACGCGTGACGCTGATGCACGAGCTGAAACACATCATCGACGGCGGCCACACCACCAAACTGCGCCAAGTCGGCAGCCAAAGCAGCGGTGAAGCGCTCTGCACTGACTTCGCCATGAGCGTGCTGATGCCCGCCCCGTGGCTTCGTGCCGACTGGCAAGCAGGACATCACGACCTGGCCGCACTGGCCGAGCGCTACCAGGTGCCCACCGAGACGGTCGCGCACCGGCTGCACGCCCTCGGGCTCCTGAAACAAAGACGACGACGCCGTCGCGGCTCGTACTGCCAATGGCATCCGCGTAGTTACACCACACGCTCAACAGCAAAGGCTAAACACACGAAAGGAGATGACACCCATGAGCAAAAGTGAAACCAAATGCAGCGCCGTGCTGTACCTACGAGTCGCGTCCGCTTACCAGCGGGATCAGCGCGACGGTATCGCCCAGCAACGTGCAGCCTGTATCCGTGAGGCCGAACGGCTCGGTGCTGTGATCAAGGGCGAGTACGTGGATGTCGGCGTGTCCGGCAACAGCATGAACCGCCCGGGATTGCTCGGTCTACTGAGGCGAGTTGCAGGACGGCCGGTCACGTACGTCATTGCGCGGGACCGCGCTCGCCTGGCACGCAACCCGGTCGATGACGCCGCGATCAGACAGCGCCTCGACCAAGCCGGCGCGAGGCTTGTGCGTGCCGACAACGGTTCTGGCGATCGGTCGGCAGCACCAAAGCCGGTGAGGGGCGCGCGATGACCCTCACGCTTCCCATGCAGCGACAGGCCGACGACGACGCCGCTGCGGTGTCGGCCCTCAAGCGCGCCGTGATCTATCTGCGCGTGTCCTCGGCCGGTCAGGTCAACACCGACTACGACCCCGAGGGCCTGTCGATCCCCGCTCAGCGCGAGGCGTGCAAGCGCTATGCCGAGCGGCATGGCGCGGTCGTGGTCCGCGAGTACGTCGAGCCGGGCGTGTCGGGTGGTTCGCTGCTCAAGCGCGCGGCGTTCCGGCGGATGATTGATGAGATCGGCGAGCAGCGCGATGTCGATCTGGTGATCGTCTGGAGCGTTTCGCGCTGGGCACGCAACCAGGAGGACCATTGGGTCGCTCGCGGCCTGGTCACGAAAGCCGGCGCGAAGCTCGTCTCGGTCAAGGAGCCGATCGGCGAGGAAACCTCGCACGGCATCCTGCTGGAGGGTGTCATGGCCGCGGCGGCGGCTGCGCGGCGGATCGAGATTTCGGAGGAGGTCAAGCGTGGCATCAAACGCAAGATCGAGGTCGGCGGCACCAGCGGCCTGGCACCGATCGGCTACCTGAACGTCCGCGAGCCGCTGCCCCACGGCGGCGAGGTACGCACGATCGCCATCGACCCCGAGCGCAGCCCGATCGTCGTATGGGCGTTTGAGACGTACGCGACCGGCCTCTACAGCCTGTCGGACATCACCGTGCTGTTGGAGGCCCGTGGTCTGCACACGCGGGCGACCCGGCGCCTTGGCCCACAGCCATTGTCGCTCTCGCGCGTACATAAGCTGCTGCGCAGTCCTTACTACGCCGGCTACGTCGTCCACAAGGGCCACGTCTACGAGGGTCGCCATGAGGCGCTCATCGGCCAGGAGCTCTTCGACCAGGTCCAGGCCGTCCTCGTCGCCCACCGGCACTCCGGCGAGCGCGACCGCAAGCACCAGCACTACCTCAAGGGCACGATCCGCTGCGGCACCTGCGGCAGCCAGCTCGTCTACTCCATGAACAAAGGCAACGGCGGCATCTACGAGTACTTCGTCTGTCCACGCAACCAGCGCGGCGAATGCCTCCAGAGCTACCAGCCAGTCGATCTCGTAGAAGCAGAGATCGAAGACCACTACGCGACCGTTCCGTTCAGCGCAGCCGAACGCGAGGAAGTCCGCAAAGAGATCACCGACGATCTTGGCGAGCGCGTCGCCACCGCCGAGCAGGAGATCGAGCGCTGCCAGGCCGTCCTTGAAGAAATCAAAGAGCAGGAGCGAAAGCTCCTGCACATGCACTACGAAGAGCGCATCAGCGGCGAGCTGTTCGATGAGGAGCAGGCCCGCATACGCGAGCGCCGCCAAGACGCCGAAGGGCTCATCGCCCGCCTCAGCGTCCGCTACGAGGACATCGCCGCGACCCTCGAGCACACGCTCGAGATCCTCGGCGAAGACCTCCACGAGATGTACCGCCGCGCCGACGACAACATCCGCCGGCTGATCAACCAGGCCATCTTCAACGCGCTGTTCGTCTGCGACGAAACCATCACTGAGGCCGAGTTCACCGAGCCATTTGCGGCACTGCGCGCCCTACACGCCGCCATACGCGGCCTGCCCGCCAGCACCGGACCCCTGGCCGAACGCCGCCAACGCCACCAGCGCTGCCCCGAAAACGCCAAAGGCCCCGACCCCCACCGGGGCCGGGAACCTTTCCGCGTTGGTTCGATTAGCGAAGCTCTGGTGCGGGCGAAGGGACTCGAACCCCCAAGGGCTAGCGCCCACCGGCTCCTAAGGCCGGCGTGTCTACCAATTCCACCACGCCCGCGTGGCTCCTCAGCGTACAGCGGCCGGCCGGCGTCTCGCGCACGGGAGCCGCATGAGCTTGTATCGTGCCGGGTGCGATGTCCTCGGCATCCGGCCCGGAGAGGCAGCAAGGCGTGATCATCACGCACCCCAACCGCGACAAGCCCGTCGTGCAGGCGACGCGCGCGACCGTCGTGGTGCTGCTCCTGGTCAGCGCCGCGCTGGTGCTGATCGTGACGGTCGGCGGCTGGAACATGCTCGAGGGAGCGATCCCGGTCCAGATCGGATACGTCGCCGTGTATCTCACATTCGCCTTCTACGCGGCCCGCTGGAACCGCGGCGTGCTGCCAATCTCCGCGGTGCTGGCCGTGCTGCTGCTGATCTTCGCCGCGGTCGCCGCGCCTGGCTGGTTCGACCGTGACAAATCGGGCTTCGCCCAGCCGACCATCAACGCGGGCCTGCTGGGCGTGCTCACGCTGCTGATCGTGCCCGTCCAGATCCTGCTGGTCACGTTCGCGATGCGCGGCTTCTCTCAGGGCTGGAACGTCGAGCTCGAGCGCCGCGACCCGGCGGCCGGCAAGGACGTCTACAGCGACGCGCCGCCTCAGCCTGCCTGAGCGCATCTCCACACGCCCGGTTCGCCAGGGTATCCTCGCTCCGTCGAGCGCATTTGCGGCGGTGGCGGAACGGTAGACGCGAAGCCCTCAAAAGGCTTTGTCCGTAAGGGCGTGTGGGTTCGACTCCCACCCGCCGCATCGATCGACCCTGCGGCGTCCAGCAGCCCCCCTCAAGCACCTCCCACCAGCTCCAGCATCGCCTCCGCGAGCGCCGGCCGCGTGACGAGGATTCCCCAGGGCAGGCTGTCGTGCACGGGCAGCTCGAGCACGACCAACCCGGCGCGTTCGCAGATGAGCGCGCCGGCGGCGATGTCCCACTGCTTGACGGCGCGCTCGAAATACGCGTCGTAGCGCCCGGCGGCCGTCCAGGTGAGATCCAATGCAGCGCTGCCGAAGCGGCGGACGTCGCGCACGCGCGGCACGACGCGTGCGAGCACCCGCGCCTGCGCGGCGCGCACGTCGGCGTCGTAGGCAAAGCCGGTCGCGACCATGGCGGTTGCGAGATCCCCGTCGTGCGCACCGCCGGCGAGCCTGCCGAGGTCCCGGGGCCCGGAGAGCTCGACGGTCCCCCGCGGCCCCACGAGCGTCGGGCGGCCGTGCCTGGTGGCGGTGAACAGCTCGTCGCTGTTGGGGTCGTAGACGGCGCCTGCGAGCGTGCCTGCGCCGTCGCGCACGGCGACGCTGACGCACCACTGCGGTATCCCGAAGAGGAAGTTGATGGTGCCGTCGAGCGGGTCGACCACCCAGCTGAGCCCGCTGCTGCCCTCCGTGCGAGCGCCCTCCTCGCCGAGGAAGCCGTCGTCGGGGCGTCTCTGCGCGAGCAGCTCGCGGACGGCGCGCTCGGAGGCGAGGTCGGCCTCGCTGACGAGGTCGGTGGGCGTGCTCTTGCTGCTCACCTGACTCTCGGCGCCGTGGCGGACGCGCTCCATGAGCAGCGCCCCGGCGGCGATGGCCGCCTCGACGGCGACGTCGAGCAGCGCCTCGGCCTCGCGCGCGTCTCCACCGCCCGCCGCTGCCTCGCGCTCATCTCCGCGCGGCCCTCGGGCGTCGCTCACGAGAACTCTGGCGGGCGCTGCTGCGCCCACGGGCGCGCGGCCTCGAGCTGCCCGGCGAGCGACAGGAGCGTCGCCTCGTCGTTTGTCCGCCCGACGATCTGCACCGCGCGCGGCAGCCCGTCGGAGCCGAAGCCGGCGGGCACGGATGCGGCGGGCTGGCCGGTGACGTTCCAGACGCCGTTGTAGGGGACCCAGCCGGCGACGGCGTTGAGCGTCCACAGCGCGCCGCGCCCCTGCAGCTGGCCGATGCGCGGCGGCGGCGTGGCGGTGGCGGGCGTGAGCAGCACGTCGTGGTCGGCGAGCACGCCGTTCAGCCGGCGCGCAAGCTCGGCCTCGCCGGCGAGCGAGCGTTCGAGCAGCGAGCGCGGGATCAGGCCGCCGAGGCGCGCCATCGCGCGCGTGCGCCGTTCCAGGCGCTCGGGATGCGCGAGCGCGGCGGCGTCGTCGTGGGCCCCGCGCAGGTAGCGCACGAGCACCGCGGGGATCGCGTCGGCGCCGTAGTCGGGGTCCTGCTCTGAGAGCTCGTGACCGAGCGAGCGCAGCAGCGCGACCGTCTCGTCGAACGCGCGGCGCACGTCGGCGTCGAGGCTGGAGATGACGCCGAGCGGGACGCGCGTGGAGTAGGCGATGCGCAGCGGCCCGGGCGGCGTGCCGGCGGCGCTGGCGAACGGGATCGCGGGCGCCGGCGCGCGGTCGGCGTCGACGTCGATCGTGCCCGAGGCGACGTCGTAGAACAGCGCGCTGTCGGCGACGCTGCGCGTGAGCACGCCGTTGACCGACAGGCCGTGCCACCCGCGCGGGCGCGGCGCCATCGACACGCGCCCGCGTTGCGGCTTCAGGCCGAACAGCCCGCAGAAGGCGGCGGGAATGCGGATCGAGCCGGCGCCGTCGGAGCCGAGCGCCGCCCCGACGAGGCCGGCGGCAACCGCCGCGGCGCTGCCGCCGCTGGATCCCCCGGGCGCGCGCTGGCTGTCCCACGGGTTGCGCGTGGCGCCGTACGTGGCGGTCTCGGTGAACGGCCACAGCGTGAGCTCGGGCACGTTGGTCTTGCCGATGATCACCGCGCCGGCCTCGCGCAGGCGGCGCACGACCTCGGCATCCGCCCGCGCCGGCTCGTCCTGAGCGTTGGTGCCGTACGCGGTCAGCTCGCCGGCGACGTCGATGTCGTCCTTGACGGCGATCGGCACGCCCAGCAGCGGGCGGCCACCCGCGTCCCCGCCCGCACCGCGGCGTGCGTCGGCCTGGTCGGCTTCCAGCCGCGCCCGTTCGCCGAGCACGACGCGGAAGGCGTTGAGCTTCGGGTCGAACCGCTCGATCCGCTGCAGGTACAGATCGACGAGCTCGCGTGAGGAGATCTCACCGGCGGCGATCAGCTCCGCCTGGCGGGCGATTCCTGCGTAGGCGAGATCCGCGGAATCCATGTCAGGCAATGTATTGAAAATCCGCGCGGCGCCCGGCCCACGGGGGTGCCATCGCGCCCGCGTATCTAGACAGGCGTCACGGCGTTGTGCTTCGCGGGCCAGCTGCGCTGCTTGGCGGCGGCGTGCGCGAAGCGGCGCACGAGCTCGCTGCGCAGCGCGTCGGGCTCGATCACGGCGTCGATCACGAGCTCGGAGGCGAGGTGCAGGATGTCGATGTCCTGCGCGTACTCCTCGCGCAGCTGCTCGGTCCGGGCGGCGCGCTCGGCGTCGTCATCGATCGCCTGCAGCTGGTTGTAGTAGACGGCGTTGATGGCGGCCTGCGGGCCCATGACTGCGATCGACGCGCTCGACAGCGCGATGCACGAGTCGGGCTCGAACGCGGGCCCGGCCATCGCGTAAAGGCCGGCGCCGTAGGCCTTGCGCACGATCACGGAGATCTTCGGCACGGTCGCCTCGCTGACGGCGCTGATCATCTTTGCGCCGTGGCGGATGATGCCGCCGCGCTCGACCTGCGTGCCGATCATGAAGCCGGGGACGTCGGCGAGGAACAGCAGCGGCACGTTGAACGCGTTGCACGTCCAGATGAAGCGCGCGGCCTTGTCGGCGGAGTCGGTGAACAGCACGCCGCCCTTGTGCTTGGGCTGGTTGGCGAGGATCCCGATCGCGCGGCCGTCCAGGCGCGCGAAGCCGACGACGAGCTCCTTCGCCCAGCGCGGCTGGATCTCCAGCAGCGAGCCGTCATCGACGAGCGCGTCGATGAGCGTCTTGATGTCGAACGGCTTGTTCTCGTCGGCGGGGATCAGCTCGGCGATGCCGGCGCCGTCGGGCAGCTCGCGCGCTGGCGCGGGCGGCGCCGCCCGCGGCTGCTGCGTCCAGTTGCTTGGAAGATATGAGAGGTAGGCCCGTGCGGCGTGGATGCCGTCCGCGTCAGTGGACACGAGCTGGTGGGCGCACCCGGAGACGCCGGTGTGCATGCGCGCGCCGCCCATCTCCTCGAGGCTGACCTTCTCGCCGATCACCATCTCGGCCATGCGCGGCGAGCCGAGATACATCGACGCGTTGCCCTCGCGCATGATCACGAGATCGCAGAAAGCGGGGATGTAGGCGCCGCCGGCGGCGCTCGGTCCGAACAGCACGCACACCTGCGGCACGACGCCGGAGAGCTTGACCTGGTTGTGGAAGATGCGCCCGGCGCCGCGGCGGCCGGGGAACATCTGCACCTGCTCGGTGATGCGCGCGCCGGCGGAGTCGACGAGATAGACCATCGGGATCTGCAGCGTCAGCGCCCGCTCCTGGATGCGCAGGATCTTCTCGACGGTCTTCGGCCCCCACGAGCCGGCCTTGACGGTCGGGTCGTTGGCCATCAGCGCGACGGGGCGCCCGTCGATCTCCCCCACGCCGGTGACGACGCCGTCGGCGCCGAGGCCGTCCTCGTGCCAGTTGGCGAGCAGCGCCTCCTCCGCGAAGGAGCCGTCGTCGAGCAGCAGCGCGACGCGCTCGCGCACGGGCAGCTTGCCCTGCTCCAGCGCCTTCTCCCGGTGGCGCTCGGGGCCGCCACCGAGCGCGCGCTCGGTGGCGTCGCTCAGCTTGCTCACGGTCGCGGCAGCCCTCGATACCGGTGCCTGTGCCTGTTGCCTCGCGCCAGGCGGCGTTCGTGGCGCGCCTGCAGCCGCGCGTGCACGACCTCGAGGTCCGAGCCGGGCCCGAGCAGCCGCCAGGAGTCGCGGATCACGGGGAGCAGCGTCGCGCCGATCACCCACGCCGGCCAGAAGCTGGCGTCGGCGCCGCTGGCGAGCCAAACGCCGACGCACACGGCGGAGATGCCGAGCCCACCGCCGGCCTCCTGCACGAGCCGCCGGCGCAGCTGCCCCTTGCGCTTGTTCAGCGCGAGCGCCACGGAGGTCGAGCTGACGGGCAGGTCGGCCCGCAGCGCGTCGAGGTCGGCGCGCGTCGTCGCGCGGTAGGCCTTGCCGATCCGCTCCTCCATCTCCTCCGAGGACAGCCGACCGTCGAGCGCGTGCTCGCGCAGCTCCGCCACCATCTGCTCGCGGTCGGCGTCGGCGACACGCAGCTGGGAGGGGTCGCTCATGCCACTGAATGTAGTCCAGACGGGCGTCCCCCGCCCGCCCGGCCTAGATCCCCGGGTTCTCGACCGGCGCCTCGCCCGAGTAGTCGTAGAAGCCGATCCCGGACTTGCGCCCGAACCAGCCGGCGCTGAGCATCTTGCGCAGTGTCGGCGGGCGCGCGAAGCGCCGCTCGCGGAACTCGTCGTAGAGCACGTCGCAGATCGAGCCGAGCGTGTCCAGGCCGACGAAGTCGGCGAGCGTGAGCGGCCCCATGGGGTGCCCGGCGCCGGCCTTCATCGCCTCGTCGATCTCCGCGACGGAGCCGACGCCCTCTTCGTAGGCGCGCATCGCGTCGAGCATGTACGGGACGAGCAGGCGGTTGACGATGAACCCGGCCTTGTCCTTGGTGGGGATCGCGAGCTTGCCCTCCGAGCGCGCGAACTCTAGGGCGGTAGCGAACGCCTCGTCGGTGGTGGTGACGCAGCGCACGACCTCGACGAGCTTCATCACCTGCGCGGGGTTGAAGTAGTGCAGCCCGACGAACTGGCCGGGACGGCCGGTGACGGCCGCCTGGTCGATGACCGCGAGCGAGGAGGTGTTGGTCGCGAACACGGCGTCCTGCTTGACGATCTCGTCGACCTCGCGCCACATCTCGAGCTTCAGCGGCAGGCTCTCGGTGATCGCCTCGATCACGAGGTCGCAGTCGGCGAGCTCGCGGTAGTGGGTGGTGCCGTGGATGCGCGCGCGCAGCGCGTCGGCGTCGTCCTGGGAGGACTTGCCTTTCTCGACGGCGCGCGCGAGCTGCTTCTCGATCTTGCCGAGCCCCTTCTGCAGCGTCGCGTCGTCGACCTCGCGCAGCACGACCTGGTAGCCGGCCGCGGCGGCCACCTGGGCGATGCCGTGACCCATCAGTCCCGCTCCGAGCACTCCCACCTTCTCGATCCGCTGCGCCATCTGACCTCCCTCGAGCTCGCTCCTGTTTGCGCAGCGCAGCCTAGTAGGTAGCCTGCAGTGCGTGGGCGACGATGACAGCTTCGACCTGGCGGCGGCGGGCCTGCGCGGCGACGGCACCGAGCTGACGATCTCGGTGGAGGTGCTGGCGAGCAAGCTCGAGCAGGCGCTGCCGGGACAGGCGCGCGTGGAGCGCCGCGGCGGCGGTCTGCTCGGCCGCGGTGAGAAGCGCGTGCGCGCGGTGCGCGTGGAGCTCGGGACGGCCGCTTACCTGCTGGGCGTCGAGGACGGGCGGGTGGAGGGCTTCCGCGAGCGCCAGGTGGGCGGCATCTCGATCAAGCGCGAGTCGCTGCCCCCGGACGAGTGGATCGCGGCGCTGACCGCTGACCTGCGCGCGGAGGCCGAGCGCAGCGCCCACGCGCGCGCGGCGCTGGAAGAGCTGCTGCGCTGAGATGAGCGACCCGGGCGCGCAGCAGCAGGAACAGGAACAGTCGCTGGCGCGCGTCGAGCAGGGCGGGATCCCGCTGTCGGCGGAGCGCCGTCTGCGCGAGCTGAAAGAGGGCGGCGGATCGTTCACGTCGGACCTGTCGGTGAACGGCTTCGCGCTGTGCCGCCAGCTGGGGCTGAAGCCGCTGTCGCAGGTGATGGGCAGCTCGATCTACCAGATGGGCTACCAGGGCGCGTGGGGCGCGCCGGGCTACGGCGAAGGGCGATCCTGATCGAGATGGACACGCTGTCGCAGGCGCTCAACGAGGTTCGCGGCAGGGCGCTCGTGCGCCTCGGCGAGGAGGCGCGCCACGTGGGCGCGGACGCGGTCGTGGGCGTGCAGACGCGCGCGGGCGAGAGCCAGCTGGAAACGGGCACGCTGGCGCTCGAGCACGTGGTGGTCGGCACGGCGGTGCGCCGCGAGGGCGCGCGCAGCGAGCACCCGGTGCTGACGGAGCTGTCGGTGGCGGAGTACGCGATGCTCGTGCGGGGCGGATTCGAGCCGCTCGGCATCGTCGCGTGGAGCGCGGTGTTCTTCACGAGCTACGTGTTCGGCGGCATGGCCGGCCTCGTGAGTGGGTCGATGACGACGATGGGCGTGCGCAACTTCGAGCTGCGCGAGTTCACCCAGGCTGTGTACAGCGCGCGCGAGGCGGTGATGGGCCGCATCACCGATCAGGCGGCCGCGCTGGGAGCCTCGGGCGTGGTCGGCGTGAAGATCGGGCACAGCGTCAACTCGCACACGCTCGGCGGCGGCCCTGGCATGCGCGAGATTCGCGGGCTGATGGTGACGTTCACGGCGGTAGGCACGGCGATCAAGCAGGACGAGGACCACACGATCAAGGCCCCCAAACCAGTAGTCGACCTGTTCACATGAGAAGGAGCGAGAGATGAACGAGCGCGAGACCGCATATGACCCGTCCTCTTTGGAGGGCGTCCCGGAGGCGGGTCGCGCCCGTCTGCAGCAGAACCGCCAGGGCCTGTTCACCTCAGACCTGTCGGTGAACGAGTTCCTGCTGGTCAAGCAGGCCGGTTTCGAGCCGCTGGGGCTGGTGGTGGGCAGCTCGATCTACCACATCGGCATCCAGATGTCGGGGTGGAAGAAGAGCCAGGAGATGACGGTTCTCTCGGAGGCGATGTACGGGGCGCGCCAGCTGGCGATGACGCGCATGGAGGAGGAGGCCGACCAGCTGGGCGCGGACGGCGTGGTGGGCGTGCGCCTGGACATCGGCCGCTACGAGTGGGGCCAGGACATGGCGGAGTTCATCGCGATCGGCACGGCGGTCAAGCACCGCGACGGCGTGCTGCACCGCGCGCCGAACGGCAGGCCGTTCACGAGCGACCTCTCTGGCCAGGACTTCTGGACGCTGCTGCGCACCGGCCACCGCCCGGTGGGGATGGTGATGGGCAGTTGCGTCTACCACGTGGCCCACCGCGGCATGTTCCAGTCGATGGCGCAGACGGGGCGCAACGTCGAGCTGTCGAACTTCACACAGGCGCTGTACGACGCGCGCGAGCTGGCGATGGAGCGGATGCAGAGCGAGGCGCAGGAGATCGGCGCGGAGGGCATCGTCGGCGTGCAGCTGCAGGAGAAGAGCCACGGCTGGGGCAGCCACACGATCGAGTTCTTCGCGATCGGCACAGCGATCGTCCCGAGCGAGGGTCACACGGAAGAGATCGAAGCGCCGACGACGGTGTTGGACCTGAGCTGAGGGAGATCTTTTAGGGGGGCTCCGCCTGGCGGCTCCGCCGCTCGTGCGTTCGCAGTTCGCTGACCTCGCGCGGGCAACGCGCGGCGGCAGCAACGCTCAGCCGGGCAGCAGCTCGAGCGCGTCGACGTGCCTGGGCCGCATGACCGAGAAGTGGCGGTGGTCGAGCGTGGCGAGCTTCGGCTCGCGCAAGCGCTCGACGATCGCGAGCACGGCGGCGTCGACGAAACCGACGCGCAGGTCGGCGTAGGTGGTGAGAAGCATGCCGATCCGCTCATAGTCGGGCGGTTGGAGCGCCTCGACCAGGAAGGCTCCGCTACGACAGTCATCGAGGAACCTCACGAACGTGTCGGTCTGATGTGTACGTCGCAGCAGGTACTCGAGCTCCACCAGGACAGGCGCGGGCACGATCCGATCGCCGTGGCGTTGCTCGAGCAGTGCCGTACACGCCCTGTGATCCCCGTCATGCGGCTCGATGACCGCGAGCAGCGGTCCCGTGTCGATAACTAGCGAAATGGCTCTGGCTCGTACTCGTCTTCGCTGGCGCGGCGTGACAGGTCACCGCGCCCGGAGCGCCCTATGCCTATGCACGTGAGCGGCGGCGCGAGCGGCTCCTCCTCATCCGCGCCAAGCTCGTGCTCCAGCGCCTCGCGCACGACCTGCGCCACCGACACGCCGCGTTCTCGTGCACGCCGCTTGGCCCGCTCCACGAGCTCCGGCTCCGCCTGGATCATCAACCTCTGCATCATCAGTGCAATCATGCTATCAGTCCCTTCTGGCGTACGCTCAGGACTTGAAATCCCGCCTACTCCCTCATCCGACGGGATCACAGCGAGCGGGACACCACGGGAGGGCCACAGCCATGAGCATCGTCTACACCGAGGACCGCGGCCACGTCCGCCATGTCGTCCTGAACCGCCCTGAGAAGCGCAACGCGATGAGCCAGGAGCTGCTGCTGGCGCTCGGCGAGGCGCTGCGCGATGCCGCGGCGGACCGGTCTGTGCACTGCGTGGTGCTGCGCGGCGAAGGCCCCGTCTTCTCGGCGGGCGTCGACCTCGTCGAGCTGGCCGCGTCCGCCGGCCAGGCTGGCCTTTTGCGCCCGTTTCGCAAAGTGTTCCTCGACTGCGCGAACCTGTGCGAAGAGATGGCCAAGCCGGTCGTCTGCCAGATCCACCGCACGTGCGTCGGCGGGGCGCTGGAGGTGGCGCTCGGCTGCGACCTGCGGATCGCATCCAGCGACGCCCAGCTGGGACTGCCGGAGGTCAGGTTCGGGATCATCCCCGACGTCGGCGGCTCCACCCGCCTGCCGGCTGTCGTCGGCCTCGGGCGCGCGAAGGAGCTGATCATGACCGCGCGCACGATCGACGCGGCCGAGGCCGAGCGCATCGGCCTGGTCAACCGCGTGGTCGCGCCCGAGGAGCTCGAGCAGGCGACGCAGGCGCTCGTGGACGAGCTGCTGGCCAACTCGCACGTGGCTGTCGGCCGCGCCAAGCGCGTGATCGACGCCTCTGCCCGTCCGACGATCGCGCAGAGCCTGGAGATGGAGGTGGCGGTGCAGGAGTACTGCGTGGCCGCCGCCCGCGAGAGCGCGCGCGAGGCCGAGGCGAGCGCCGAGGCCGACGAGCGCGAGCCGCAGCTGAGCGGCCTCTGAGGCCGTCGCGTGGGCAGCCTTCCCGGCCGAGGCTACGCGCGCCAGTCCACCGGGCCGGCCACGAGCGTGTGGCTGCCGAGCGGGCGCCCGAGGATCTCCTGCACGCGCCGCGCGCACGCGAGCAGGGCGGGCAGGTCGATGCCGGTCTCGATGCCCATCTCGTGCAGCATCGAGACGAGGTCCTCGCTGGCGATGTTGCCGGTGGCGCCCGCGGGGACCGGGCAGCCGCCTAGCTCGCCGAAGCTCGACTCGAAGCTCTGAACGCCCGCCTCCAGCGCGGCGAGCACGTTGGCGAGGCCCTGGCCGCGCGTGTTGTGGAAGTGCGCGGTCAGCTCCACGCCCTCCCCCAGCCAGTCCTGCGCGAGCACGAAGAACTCCCCCACCTGGCGCGGGTTGGCCATGCCGGTGGTGTCGCCGAAGCCGATCTCCTGGGCGCCCGCGTCGCGCAGGCGCGCGGCGATCTCGAGCACCCGCTCGGGCGAGACGTGGCCCTCGTAGGGACAGCCGAACGACGTCGAGATCACGCCCTCGCAGCGCAACCCCTCCGCGCGCCCGCGGCCGAGAACGGCCTCCAGCCCGGCGAGCGACTCGGCCATCGAGCGGTTGACGTTCTTGCGGTTGTGGCTCTCCGACGCGGACATGAAGACGTTGATCTCGTCGAACGCCGGGCGCTCGCCGGCGACGCTTTCGCGTAGCGCGAGCGCCGCGTCGAGCCCGCGCTCGTTGGGGATCAGCACCGACACGCTCACATCCGACGGCACGTCGATCCCGGCGAGCACCTGCGCGGCGTCGGCGAGCTGCGGGATCACGTCGGCGCGCACGAAGCTCGTCGCCTCCAGGCGCCGCAGTCCCGTGTGCGCGAGCGCGTCGACCAGCTCGATCTTGCGCTCGGTGGGAATCACCTCGGGCTCGTTCTGAAAGCCGTCGCGCGGGCCGACCTCTCTGATGCTCACCGCCCGCGGCAGCTCGCCGCCAGCGCTGTGCCTGCCTTCGGGCGTCATCCTCCGAAGCCTATACTCGGCCGCCGTGGCACCCTCCAGCCCCGCCCCGGTCGCGGTCATCGGCGCCTCAGGCGCACTCGGCTTCGGCCTCGCGCTGCGCCTCGCGCGCGTGGGCGTGCCGATCGCGATCGGCTCGCGCGACGCCGCCCGCGCGGCGGACACCGCCGAGCGCGCCCAGGCGATCGTCGCCGACGGCGCGTTCTCCGGGCATGACAACGCCGGCGCAGTGGAGGCCGCCGGCGAGGGCGGGATCGTGATCCTCAGCGTCCCCTTTCGCAACCAGTCCGAGACCCTCGCCAACCTCAGGCACGCGCTCGCGCCCGGGCAGCTGCTGATCGACGCGACCGTGCCGCTGGCGGCGGCGGTCGCCGGCAAGGCGACGCGCATGCTCGGCGTGTGGCAGGGCTCGGCCGCCCAGCAGGCGCTGGAGATGGTCCCCGAGGGCGTGCGCGTGGTCTCCGCGCTGCACACCGTCAGCGCCGCCTCGCTGAGCGACCTCGAGCATCCGCTGGCGCAGGACGTGCTCGTGTGCGGCGACTCGCGCGCGGACAAGCGCGAGGCGGCCGGGCTGATCGAGCGGATCGAGGGCCTGCGCTGCGTCGACTGCGGCAAGCTGGAGATGGCGCGCACGACCGAGGCGCTTACCGCCCTCTTGATCTCCGTCAACGCCCGCTACAAGGTCCACGCGGGCATCCACCTGACGAGCCTGCCGGAGCGTCTGTGGGAGTAGGCGACGCCGAGATCGTGATCCTCACCGGCGGCACCGGCGGCGCCAAGCTCGCCCGGGGGATCGCCGAAGTCGCCGGTCCCGAGCGTCTGACGGCGATCGTCAACACCGGCGATGACATCGAGATCTACGGCGCGCACGTCTCCCCCGACCCCGACCTCGTCTCCTTCTGGCTGGCCGACGCGATCGACGAGCGCGGCTGGGGCCTGCGCGGCGACAGCTTCGCGGTCATGGACGCGCTGCGCGAGCTCGGCGTCGAGGTGTGGTTCAACCTCGGCGACCGCGACCTCGCTTGGTGCATCGAGCGCGCGCGCATGCTCGCCGAAGGTCTATCGGCGACAGCGGCGATCGCGCGCTTGAACGAGGCGCTCGGCGTGCGCTCGCGGGTGCTGCCGATGAGCGACGACCCCGTGCGCACATGGGTCCGCACCGGCTCCGCCGGCTGGTGCGCCTTCCAGGAGTTCATGATCCGCGAGCGCGCCGAAGGGATCATCGAGGGCCTCGAGTACCGCGGCGCCGAGCAGGCGCGCGCAAGCGAGCAGGCGCTCGCGGCGATCGCGCAGGCCCGCGCGATCGTGATCGGGCCGTCCAACCCACTCGCGTCGATCGCCCCGATCCTCGCCGTGCCGGGCATCCGCGAGGCGCTTGCAGCCGCCGCCGCGCCCGTCGTCGCCGTCAGCCCGATCGTCGGCGGCGAGGTGCTG
Source organism: uncultured Solirubrobacteraceae bacterium (assembly GCA_963735705.1). Lineage (GTDB taxonomy): Bacteria > Actinomycetota > Thermoleophilia > Solirubrobacterales > Solirubrobacteraceae > Palsa-744. The sequence continues at coordinate 462,617 of CAVTLZ010000013.1, read as the reverse complement.
AAGGGGCCGACCGCGTCGTTCATGGCGTTCGGCGCGCTCGACGCGAGCGCCAACGGCGTGGCCGACTTCTACGGCGAGCTGCTCGACGGGATCGTCGCCGACGAAGACGTCGGCCGGCTGACGACCCTGCAGACGGACACGCGCATGGACGACGCCGCCGGCCGCGCGCGCGTGGCCGAGCAGACGCTGTCGTTCGCCGAGGCCCTCGCTCGGTAGCCAGTCGCGGTCGGGGCCCCGGCCCTGTAGCTCGGCAGGGCTCCGGCCATCTGACTGGCCGAGCCCCTCCAGCCAGCGGGCCTCAGCTGGCCACCGGCACGCCGCTCTCGCGCCACGCGCCGAGCGCTCCGAGCGCGCCGTCGACGACGCGTTCCAGGAACGTGTCGCGGTCGTTCGCGTGCGGGAACGGAGTCTCTGGGACGTCCACCTCGAGGAACTCGCACAGCGGCTCCCAGCCGTCGGTGACCTCCCACACGAGCAGGCGATCGGCGGGGACGACGCGCTTGACCTGCTCGTTGTGCGCGACCGCCTGCTCGATCATCTGCGCCGGCTCGGCGTGCCCGGCGGCGAACGTGCCCTGCGGACCCCAGAACATGCGGTCGACGAGCGCCAGGTAGCGCTGCCAGCGCGGGTCGATCTGCGCGCGCGCCCGGGAGAGCAGCGGCATCACGCTTTCGCCATGAGACATCGTCCAAATGGTGTCCCTGAAGCTGCGCTCCCAGGATTCCGGCTCGCGTACGCTCAACAGCACCTTCGCATCCGGATAGAAATCCATCAGCTCGCGGTAGAAGTAGCCGCCGGGCCAGTCGGCGGTCGAGCGATAGTCGCCCAAGATCTCATTCCACAGCGTCTCGCCGTCCATCGCCCGGTTCCACACCTCGACCTGGTCGAGGTCGGCGAGCAGGTCGACCCAGTGGTAGCAGGGGCTGAGCCCGAGCTCCTCGAGCGCCAGCTTCTGCGTAAGCGTGCCAGTGCGCGGCAGGCCCGCGCCAATCAACTCGATGCTCATCTGCGTTCTCTCCCAAGACGCCTGTAATGCTTGTAACCTATCGGGTGCGCGCTGTTAGGACCGTTGCATGAGGGCCAATCGACCTGTAGGCACGCGAAGAAGTCGATAAGAACACCGCATCCGGGTCGACGACAATGGGTTTGGGCTCATATCGTCGAATGTCAAGGCCGACGGCTCGGGTCGACGCCCACCCTCCAACCAAGGAGTCTCAACTGTGCAGAGCGCCTCGAACCGCAGCGGTGGAGCATCTGTTCTCGCCGAGCCGATCCTCACCCCGCGTCAGCCGATTCGGCGCACGGGCACGCGCATCGCGGCGGTGTCGGTCTCCAACTCCGACCAGGTGCTCTCCCAGGCGCAGGTCCTGGAGCGCCTGGGGCTGAAGGGCGACGAGTTCGCCGAGCGCATCTTCGCGCGCAGCGGCGTCAAGCAGCGCCACCTCAATCTCGGCGAGGACTTCCTCGCGCGTACGCTGCAGGGACGCACCAAGGAGATCGAGCAGGAGCTCCTGGCGCACTCGATCCGCGCCGTCGAGAGGCTGGAGCTCGACCCGCGCCAGATCGGCACGGTCATCAGCGCGAGCCTGTACTCGCTCGGCTGCCCGACGATCGCCCACCGCCTCATCGACCACTTCGAAATGGACCCGGCGACCGACAAGTACCACATCACCGGCGTGGGCTGCGCGAGCGGAGTGCCGCTGATGCGGCTGGCGGCCCAGACGATGAGCGGGCATCCCGAGAAGCACGCGCTGGTCGTCGCCGCGGACAGCATGAGCGGCACGCTGATGAGCGCCACGCCCGACGATCCCAAGGCCAAGACCGTCGGCTCGGCGATCTTCGGCGACGGCTGCGCCGCCGCCCTGCTCTCCAACGACCCGCGCGCCGAGGGGCCGCTGATCCTCGCCTCCCAGGTCCATCAGGTCGGCGGCACGCTCGGCGCGGTCAGGCTCGACGTGGAGGACGACGGGAGCTACCTGCACCTCGCGCGCGAGCTGCCCGAGATCGCCGGCGCCGGCCTGCCCGCGGTCGTCGGCGGCTTCCTGCGCCGCCACGGGCTCGAGCGCTCCGACATCGACCACTGGATCGTGCACCCGGGCGGGCGGCGAATCATCGAGAACGTGCAGAGCGCGCTCGATCTCTCCCACGAGGACGTCGCCACCAGCTGGGACGCGCTGGCCGATCACGGCAACATCGGCACGCCGTCGATCCTGTACGTGCTCAGGGACACGGTCGCGCGCTACGAGCCCGAGCCGGGCGAGCGCGGGCTGCTGGTGACGATCGGCCCCGGCGTGACCGTCGGGCTGATGCTGCTCGGCTGGTAGCCGCGCGCGCCTCCGCACTATCGTCTGCGGCAGATGCGCACCGCAGCGATCCTGCCCGTCAAGCGCTTCGCCCGCGCCAAGCAGCGTCTCGGCGCGAGCGTGGCCGACCCGCTGCGCCTGGAGCTCGCCGCGGCGATGGTCGCCGACGTGCTGCTCGCGCTTGCGCAGACCGAGTCGATCGAGCGCACGATCGTCGTCACGCGCGAGGACTCCGTTGCGATCTCCGCGCGCGAGCAGGGCGCGACGGTGCTCGACGACGTCGCCGAGAGCGGCCAGTCGACGGCGGCGGCCCTCGGGGTGCGCCACGCGCTAGCGGAGGGCTTCGAGCGCGTGCTGTGCGTTCCCGGCGACTGCCCGGCGCTCGACCCCACAGAGCTCGAAGCGCTGTTGAGCGCCGGCGCCGCCGGCGAGGATGGAGCGCACGCGGTCGTGATCGTCCCCGACCGGCACGGGACGGGGACCAACGGCCTGCTGCTGGCGCCGCCGGATGCGATCGCGCCGAGCTTCGGCCCCGACAGCTGCGAGCGCCACCGCGGCCTGGCGCTCGCCGCCGGCCTCTCCCCCCGCCTCGAGCGCCCGCGCTCGCTGCTGCTGGACATCGACACCGGCGCCGACCTGGCCGAGCTGCGCGAGCGCCTGTCGGGGTTGAGCGCGCGCGCCCCGCACACGCGCGGGGTCCTCGGCCAAGGCGAGCGCGCGAACGTCCTGCCGCTGACGACGCCGGCCTGACGCGGAGCACGTCCTGGCGAGCCTGTCCGCACGTGGGCTTCACGGCATCCCCGAGGTGCGCGCCGGGGAGGACCTCGCCGCGCTGATCCTCGCCGCGCTCGGCGGCGAGCGGCTCCGCGACGGGCAGGTGGTCGCGATCGCCCAGAAGGTGGTCTCGAAGGCAGAGGGCGCGGTGGTCGCGCTCGCGGACGTGCGCCCGAGCGCGCGCGCGATCGAGCTGGCGGCGGCGCCCGAGGGCGGCGAGACGAAGGACCCGCGCGCCGTGCAGGTGGTGCTGGACGAGTCCGTCGAGCTGCTGCGCGCCGAGCGCGGCGTGCTCATCTCCCGCACCCGCCACGGCTTCGTGTGCGCGAACGCGGGCGTCGACGCGTCCAACGCGGGGGCGGGTGGGACCGAGAAGAACGACGGCGAGACGCTGATCCTGCTGCCGCGCGACCCCGACGCCTCCGCGCGGCGCATCCGCGCGCGCCTGCGCGAGCTGAGCGGCGCGAGCGTCGCGGTGCTGATCAGCGACAGCTTCGGGCGCGCGTGGCGCCACGGCCAGCTCGACGTCGCGATCGGGCTCGCCGGCATGCAGCCGCTGGACGACTGGCGCGGGCGCACCGACGCGAGCGGCCTGGAGCTGCGCGCCACCTGGCTGGCCGTCGCCGACGCCGCCGCCGCGATGGCCGACCTGACACGCGCGAAGGACTCGCTCGAGCCCGTCGCGATCCTCGACGGCCTCGAGCGCTACGTCACCGACGAGGACGGCCCCGGAGCGACGGCGCTCATGCGTCCGCTGCAGGAGGATCTGTTTCGCTGACGCGCGTCCAGAAGCGGATGAACTCGCGCTCGTGGCCGATCCCGCACTCGAGCGCCAGCAGCTGGCCGCGCGGGGCGTCCGGGAGGCTCGCCTGCAGGCGTTCGAGGACCTCCAGCTGGCGCCGGTGGGACTCCAGCTGGCTCGCCGCCAGCTCGGCCGGGTCGCCGCCGAAGAACAGCTTCAGCGTGCCCGCGTCGCGCAGTTCGTAGAGCTCCGAGGTCGGTTCCCTGCGCCACCGCTCCAGCAGCTCGCGCCCGCGTTCGGTGAGGCTGTAGGTTCGCTTGCGCCGCCCCGTCTGCTCCTGCTGCTCGTCGAGCAGGCCCGCACCCGCCAGGCGGGCGCACTCGGTGTACAGCTGCGTGTGCGGAATCGACCAGAAGTTGCTAGTGCTCAGCTGCGCCACCCGCTTGAGGTCATACGGCGTCGCCCGTCCGGCCAGCTCGAGCAGGCCGAGGACGATGTAGGACGCCTCGGTCAGGCGCGGCGTGGGCCGGCCGTATCGCTCGCCGGCGGACTCGACCGGCGGCGACTCCGCGTCGCTCGGACTTGACATGCCCGCCAGAGTAGCCTACGGTGCGAATGGTCCGAGTCGAACCATTCAGGAGGAACCGTCATGTCCGTCGCCGCGACTGTCTCGACCGAGCCGACGCTCGGCTTCTCGACGCTCGAGCGGGAGGTGACGGTCGACGAGCTCGCGCTCACCGGCGCCCTGCCCAGCTGGCTGCGCGGCTCGCTGCTGCGCACGGGCCCGGCCAAGTTCGAGGCGGGCACACATCGCATGCGCCACTGGTTCGACGGCCTGGCGATGCTGCACCGCTTCACGATCGAGGACGGTCGCGTCTCCTACGGCAACCGCTTCCTCGAAAGCTGCGCCTACCGGGCCGCGCGCGAGCAGGAGCGGATCGCCTACTCGGAGTTCGCCACCGATCCATGCCGCTCGCTGTTCAAGCGCGTGCAGACCCTGTTCGCGCCCGAGAGCGCGCTGTCGGACAACGCCAACGTCAACGTCGCGCGGCTCGGCGAGCGCTTCGTGGCGATGACCGAGACGCCGTTGCCAGTCCAGTTCGACCCGCACACGCTCGAAACCGCCGGCGTGCGCCCGTTCGCGGCCCCCGGACAGCTCACCACCGCCCACCCGCACCTGGATCGCGCGAGCGGCGGCATGCTCAACTACGCGGCGAAGCTCGGCGCGCGCAGCAGCTACCGCTTCTTCTCGCTGCAGCCGCCGCACGGCGCCGAGCAGATCGCCCGCCCGCGCGTGATCGCATCCCTGCCGGTGAAGGAGCCGGCGTACATGCACTCCTTCGGGCTGACCGAGCGCTGGCTCGTGCTCGCGGAGTTCCCGCTCGTCGTCAACCCGCTGGCGATCGTGCTGTCGGGGCGCCCGTACATCGAGAACTACCGCTGGAAGCCCGAGCTGGGGACGCGTTTCACGCTCGTCGACCGCGTCAGCGGCGAGACCGTCGCGGGCTTCCGGACCGAGGCGTGCTTCGCGTTCCACCACGTCAACGCGTACGAGGACGGCGACGAGGTGGTCGTCGACCTGTGCGCGTCGGTTGACGCCCGCGTGATCGAGGATCTGTATCTCGATCGCCTGCGCGCCGGCAAGCCCGTTGCCTCGGCGGAGCTGACGCGCTTTCGCCTGCGCCTCTCCGACCGCGCCGTCACGCGCGAGCGGCTGGCCGACGGCGACATCGAGCTGCCGCGGATCAACTACGGGCGCTGCAACGAGCGCCCCTACCGCTACGTGTGGGGCGTCGGCAACGGCGCGAGCGGATGGTTCGAGCGCATCGTCAGGGTCGACACCGCCGAGGGCACCACGCTCTCCTGGTCAGAGCCCGGCTGCTACCCCGGCGAGCCGGTGTTCGTGGCGCGCCCGCACGCTGAGGACGAGGACGACGGCGTGCTGCTGTCGGTGGTGCTCGACGCCGGCGCCGGCACGTCCTTCCTGCTCGTGCTCGACGCGCGCGACCTCAGCGAGCTGGCGCGCGCGCAGGGACCGCATCACATCCCGTTCGGGTTTCACGGGCAGTTCGAACCCCACGCCAAGCTGCGCGACATCAGCCCGGGATCGTGAATAGTATCGTTATATGGCGGAACACGGGCTGAGGCGCAAGGAGAGTAGCCCGCGACCCAACATCACATGGGTTGCGGGACCCCAGCCGGACGCAGCCTTGGAGCTCGAGGCAGGCAGATACCTTCGCGGCGTTCAGAGCGAACGCTCTTCCTTGCCGCTGCCGCCACGTCTAACACCAGCTCAACGAAGCCTGATCGCCCTTATACGCGGATATCAGCGGCGCTTGTCGATCCGCCTGGGGCGGACTTGCATTTATGAGCCCACCTGTTCGGACTACGCAGTTCTCACTATCGCCTATAACGGCGCGCTTATCGGCACCTGCGACGCGTTGCGTCGCTGGGTACGGTGTCGCCCCAGCTCAAGAGGAGGTGTTGACTATCCAAGAGGATGCGATGTACAGCATCGAGAGTATCGGTCGGGTTTTCACGGCCAAGACGCGTGAACAACTAGAGAACCGCCTTAACGTGGAAGCACGAGACGGCTGGTATTTTCACTCCGTCTTCAGCGTCACGGAGACGAGCTGCTTTGGCTTCCAGAAAGTGAACACCTACTACATGGTGCTCACGCGGATTCAGCCACCACACGCGGGGTAGACCGCCATCAGTTAGCTCGGCGTCTTCATCGCCGAGAGCCAGCGGTTCGGTGGCTCGCCCGCCACGCCCCGGGTATACGCTTTCGAGAAAGGCTTGAAAAATCGAAGACCACGCGATAGTGTCCGGGTATGGCTACCAAGCATGATCGTGCCCTAGCGTCGTTCTTGATCGACCTAGACGACGTGGTCGAGGAGCTCAGCGTGGTCAGGGATCCAAAACGCTCAGGAGAGCTCGTCGAGCAATTGACCGCGATGGGGATGAGACTCAAGCGAGCTGCGCCGAACGCCGCCCGAGGAGTCCCGGTCGCCGAGGCGGCCCAGTACCTGGGCGTCTCCGAGCCCACAGTCAGGCTCTGGGTCAGACGCGGTGCCCTGACCGCCCTGGCCGGCTCCAAGCCAACGCTCATCGAGCACGACAGCCTGAGGCGCGTCGGCCACGCGGTACGCGAGCTGCGGGCCAGGGGCAGCGATCGTGAGTGGCTTCAGGGCGTGGTTCGCTATGTGGAAGACATGACAGATCGTTCGAGTCCAAGCGTACGCCAAGGCCTGAAGGACCCCGCCGAGGGCAAGCTCCGGCCTGCCTGACGAGCGGACCCGATGACGCATCCCGTCTTCGTGGTCGACACGGTCGCCCGTGTCGCCGCGTCGTTGCGCAAGCCCGACCGGCGTGCAGTGCCATCGGACGCCGTAAGCGCACAAAGCCGCCATGCTGCGATGACCCGGAACGTCCTCCGATGATGCCCGCGACTGTCAGTGAACAGCTCGCCCGTATGGCTGGCTACTCAGACTCCTGAGAGTCCGTCTCGTCGGTATCGAGATCCGTCTCTCGACGCATCCCCTACACCGCCACCGGCACCGCGCCCGCAGCAGGCGGAGACCCCACCGGAAACTCCCGCCTGATCCCGTAAAGCGTCGTCCGCTCCGCGGCCGGTCGCCCCGCCTCGTGCGCGGCGGCCACCAGCTGCTCGGGCTCCAGACGGGTCCCGTGGTAACTCCCCGCCAGACGGCTGATTGACTCCTCCATCAGCGTGCCGCCCAGGTCGTTGACCCCCCAGCGCAGCGACTCCGTCGCCGCGTCCAGGCCCATCTTCACCCAGCTGGCCTGCAGACTCGGCACGGTGCGCCCGAGCGCCAACCGGAAGACGGCGGTGTGCTTGAGGTTCTCCTCACGTGAGATCTCCTCCACCCCGTGCGTGCGCCCGAGCAGCGTCTGGAATGGGATGAACGACAGCGGCACGAACTCGGTGATCCCGCCCGTGCGTTCCTGCAGCTCGCGGATCACGCGCATGTGCTCGGCCAGCTCCCACGGCTCCTCGATGTGGCCGAACATGACCGTCGCGGTCGAGCGCAGCCCGGCGGCGTGCGAGGCCTCGATGATCTGCACCCAGCGCGCCACCGGCAGCTTGTTCGGCGAGATACGCTCGCGCACGCCGTCGTGCAGCACCTCCGCGGCGGTGCCCGGCGTCGAGCCGAGGCCCGCGTCGCGCAGCCGCGCGAAGACCTCCGACGGGGGCAGCGCCGAGATGTCGCACATATGCGCGATCTCCATCGGGCTGTACGCGTGCAGGTGCAGCTCCGCCCCCGCGTCCGCCGCGGTGGCCTTCGCCAGGCGCAGCCAGCCGAGGTAGTCCTCGAGCTCCCAGTCCGGGTGGATGCCCGACTGGATGCACAGCTCGGTGGCGCCGAACTCCAGCGCGTCGTGGATGCGCCCAATGAACTCCTGCTCGTCGTGTTCGTAGGCGTCCGGCGAGCGCTTGCCCTGGCCGAAGCCGCAGAACGCGCAGCCGACGGTGCACACGTTCGAGATGTTGATGTTGCGGTTGACCACGAACGTCACCAGCTCGCCCGCCAGCTCCGCGCGCAGCTCATCCGCCGCCTGGCGCATGTCCTCGATCGCCTCCGGGCGGGTCTCCGCGAACATCGCCGTCAGCTCCTCCGGCGTCAACGCCAGCCCGTCGCGCGCGCGCTCGATCGCGCCCGCCACCAGGTCCGGGCGGATCGGCGCCGGCGGCTCGGTGCGACCGGAGCCGCGCCGCGGGATGAAGCTCCAGTACTTGACCTTGATCGTGTCCATCACGCCCTGCGCGACCCACTCCTGGTCGATGTACTGCGGGTACACGCACAGACGCTCCGTCAGCGCCACGCCGTCCCTCTGCAGCTCCTTGCGCACCTGGTGCGGCGATGGGAACGGGTGCTCCGGGGAGATGTGATCGCCGTTGGCGCTCAGCCCGCCCAGGTCTGTCGCGCCAGCCGCCACCAACTCGCCCCACCAGTCAGCCAGGTTCGGCGGGATCTGGATGCCCACGTCGGGCATCAGCCGCCGCGTCTCGGCGATCAGCCGCTTCATGTCCTCGATGCTCACCGGACATGCCCACTCCGGCAAAGGCAGCTCTGGGCGCGAATCCGCCACGCCCGTGCGCCAGTACTCGCGCGCGGCCGCGTCCGCGATCTCCGCCGGCTCTTCCCCGTAGTAACGCTGGTGGGGCACGAAGTTCTGCAGGATCACCTCCTGGATGTGCCCGTGCTCGGCGTGTGCCGCCGCGAGCGCCTCCAGCGACTGCACGCGCTCCTCCTCCGTCTCCCCTATCCCCACGAGGATGCCGCTCGTGAACGGGATCCGCAGCTCGCCCGCCGCGCGGATCGTCTCCAGGCGCCGCGCCGGGTGCTTCGTCGGCGAGCCCGCGTGCACCGTCTGCATCAGCCGCTCGGCAATCGACTCGAGCATCAGGCCCTGCGAGGCGGTCACCTCGCGCAGCCGCGCCAGATCCTCGCGTGAGAGCACGCCCAGGTTCGTGTGCGGCAACAGGCCCCGCTCGAGCGCGCGTTCGCACGTCCACACCACGTACGCGGTGAAGTCCTCGTGGCCGTACTCGCGCAGCCGCGCCGCCACCTCCGGGTTGACCTCCGGGCGCTCGCCCGTCAGCACCAGCAGCTCCTTGACCTGCCGCCGCGCCGCGCCGTCGATGATCTCCAGGACCTCCTCCGGCGCGTACAGGTGCGCCCGGCGGGTGGCGAACGCGCAGTACTTGCAGTAGCAGCGGCAGGTCCGCGAGAGGGAGAGCGTCAGGTTGCGCGAGAACGTGACTCGGCGACGCATGAGCGGATTCTATGACGCAGCCGACTGGGGCCCGGCGCGGTACCGATCTGCGCCGAGGGCCCTACTTGCCGGGACCCGGTCGCGGCGCCGGCCGTGAACCTCCACGCCCCTCCTCGATTCCGATTGAAGTAGATGGGGCTTTGATCTGCTCGGGAGGCAGGGGCTTGGGCGTCATGAGCTCAGCTTACCGCCAGTGCCGCCAACCAGGCGATCGTCTGAAGGACCATGAGCACGCCGAGCAACCCCGAAAGCCACGACATGAACCCGACCTTCGCGGCGTTCCCTTCTCGCAGATCCTGATAGCCGAAGCCCGCGGCCGCAAGCCAGCCCAATGTGTTCGCCTCCGCCTCGGCGACGGCCTGCTCGAAGAGCTCGCCGTAAAGCTCACGGGCATCGACCGCGAACTTCAGCTGCCAGGGCGCCAGCAGCACAGCCGCGGTGACGAGTCCAAGCACAAGGGCTACGAGCGCAACCCAACCGAGTGCGTGAAGTCCGTGAGCACGAACCGCTGTTGCGCCAAGGAACGACGCCACCAAGGCGTGAGCGGCAAGTAGCGTTCCGGTTCGGGATCGCACACCTGCCACGAGCGCCTCTTGGTCGGACAATGCCGACCGTCCGGCGTCGTAAGCGATCTCCTCGAGCCTGGGCATGAGATCCACGGTAGGCGTCGCTGCGGATATTTTTGATGGGTCTTGATTCCATCCGAGACAACCGGGGCTACGCCTACGGCCTGCTTGCATCGGTACCCTCGTGCTCGCCGAGGGCGCCGGTCTCTCGACGACGAGCAGCCGTCAACCAGAAAGGGACAGGAGCAACACCATGACTGAGAGCACCAGCGAGAGCGAGAACCCGGCGATCCCGAGCCCGACTCCCACGGTGCCAAGTCCGAGGACGAACCACGACTGGTGGCCCAACCAGCTCGACCTCAGCGTCCTGCACCGGCACTCGGCCCTGTCTGACCCGATGGGCGAGGGCTTCGACTACGCCAAGGCGTTCCAGACCCTCGACGTCGACGCGCTGAAGGCCGACCTGATCGAGCTGATGAGCACCTCGCAGGACTGGTGGCCCTCCGACTACGGCCACTACGGACCGCTCTTCATCCGCATGAGCTGGCACGCCGCCGGCACCTACCGCATCTCCGACGGCCGCGGTGGCGGCGGGCAGGGGGCTCAGCGCTTCGCGCCGCTCAACAGCTGGCCCGACAACGCCAGCCTCGACAAGGCGCGCCGGCTGCTCTGGCCGATCAAGCGGAAGTACGGCCGCAAGATCTCCTGGGCCGACCTGCTCGTCTACACCGGCAACGTGGCGATGGAATCGATGGGCTTTCAGACCTTCGGCTTCGGCTTCGGCCGAGAGGACATCTGGGAGGCCGAGGAGATCTACTGGGGCAGCGAGGACACCTGGCTGGGAGACGAGCGCTACAGCGGCCAGCGCGAGCTCGCAAAGCCCCTCGGCGCCGTGCAGATGGGCCTCATCTACGTGAACCCCGAGGGCCCCAACGGCAACCCGGACCCGCTGGCGGCAGCCAAGGACATCCGTGAGACCTTCGCCCGCATGGCGATGAACGACGAGGAGACCGTCGCCCTGATCGTCGGCGGCCACACGTTCGGCAAGACCCACGGCGCCGTCGACCCGAGCAACATCGGCCCCGAGCCCGAGGCCGCCCCCCTGGAGGAACAGGGCCTCGGCTGGAAGAACAGCGCCGGCAGCGGCAACGGCGCCGACACCATCACCAGCGGCCTGGAGGGCGCGTGGACGAAGGAGCCGACGAAGTGGGACAACGGCTTCCTCGAGAACCTCTTCGAGTACGACTGGGAGCTGACGAGCAGCCCCGCCGGCGCGAAGCAGTGGACCCCCAAGGATCCCGAGGCCAACGGCACCGTCCCGGACGCTCACGATCCGTCCAAGCGCCACGCGCCGATGATGCTGACGACGGACCTGGCGCTGAAGGTCGACCCGATCTACGGACCGATCTCCAAGCGCTTCTACGAGAACCCCGACCAGCTCGCCGACGCCTTCGCCAAGGCCTGGTACAAGCTCCTGCACCGCGACATGGGCCCGATCGCGCGCTACCTCGGCCCGTGGATTCCGGCGGAGCAGCTGTGGCAGGACCCCGTCCCCGCCGTCGATCACGAGCTCGTCGGCGCTGGCGAGATCGCCTCGCTGAAGGAGAAGATTCTCGCCTCGGGCCTGTCGATCGGGCGGCTCGTCGCCACCGCCTGGACGTCCGCCGCGTCGTTCCGCGGCACCGACAAGCGCGGCGGCGCCAACGGAGCGCGGGTCCGCCTGGCGCCCCAGAAGGACTGGGAGTGGGGCGAGCCGGCTGAGCTCGCGGGCGCGCTGCGGACGCTCGAGCAGATCCAGAAGGACTTCAACGAGTCGCAGTCCGGCGGCAGGCGGATCTCGATGGCCGATCTGATCGTCCTCGGCGGATGCGCAGCCGTCGAGCAGGCCGCCAGGAACGCCGGCCACGACGTCTCGGTCCCCTTCGCCCCGGGGCGCACCGACGCCTCCCAGGAGCAGACGGACGTCGAGTCCTTCGCCGTGCTCGAGCCGACCGCCGACGGCTTCCGCAACTACTTCCGCGCGGGAGAGCCCCTCCCGCTCGAGCACGGGCTGCTGGAGCGGGCCTACATGCTGCGGCTGACCGCCCCGGAGATGACCGTGCTCATCGGCGGCATGCGCGCCCTGAACGCGAACCACGGGCAGTCCCGGCTCGGCGTCTTCACCGACCGGCCGGAGACGCTGAGCAACGACTTCTTCGTGAACCTGCTCGACATGAGCACGGAGTGGAAGCCGTCGGGCTCAGCGGAGAACCTCTACGAGGGGCGCGATCGCGCGACCGGCGAGATCAGGTGGACCGCCACCTCCGTCGACCTCCTCTTCGGCTCGAACTCCGAGCTCCGGGCGCTCGCGGAGGTTCACGCCTGCGACGACGCCGAGGAGAAGTTCGTGGGCGATTTCGTCGCCGCCTGGGACAAGGTCATGAGCCTCGACCGGTTCGACCGATCCTGACCGAGCGCGCTGCCATCACGCGCCCCGCCACGGGGTACGGCGTCTATCTCGCCCGCCATGGCGAGACCGCATACAACCACGAGGGCCGTTTCCAGGGCCAGCAGGCGGTGCCGCTCAACGACACCGGTCGCGCCCAGGCGGCGGAGCTCGCCGAGCGCGCCGCCGGCTATGACTTCAGCGCGCTGTGGTGCAGCCCGCTGCTGCGCGCCCGCGAAACCGCCGACATCGTCGCCGCGAGGATCGGCCTGGCGCCGAAGGAGGACGCGCGGCTGATGGAGACCGACGCCGGCGACTGGACCAACCTGACCTTCGCGGAGGTGCGCGCGCAGACGCCCGAGCTGTTCGACGCGTTCGCCGCCGCCGACCCCAGCTTCGCGTTCCCCGGCGGGGAGTCGTTCGCCGAACAGGAGCTTCGCGTCAGCGCGGCGCTGGCGGACGTCGAACGCGGGACGCTGCCCGCGCTGGTGGTCTGCCACGGGATGGTCATCCGCGCCGCGTTCGCCAGCCGCTCGCGCGACGGCTCCATCCCCTTCCAGCGCGTCCCCAACGCCGCGCTCGTGCCGCTGGCATCGTCCCCGGAGGGGGACCCGCTCGCCGCCACGGACGCCGATCTCGGCGGCGGCGCGGCGACGCTCGCTAGCTGACGCCCAGGAACCGCCGCAGCGCGCGCCGCGCTCCCGGCAGCCGCCGGCCGGCGTCGAGCTCGCGGATCGCGAGCTCCGAGGTCATCGCCGCGAGCAGCTGCGCCGCCGCCTTCGCGTCCGGCCAGCCCATCGCCCTGAAGCTCGGGATCGCCGCCGCCGCCGCGCGCTCGTGACGCGCGGTCATCGAGGCCGTCAGCGCCGCGTCCGTGCGCGCCTCCAGCGCCAGCGCCTTGATCGCGCGGTCGGCCAGGCACACGTCCAGGTACGCCTCCACGCCACGCACGATGCGCTCCGCTCCCGGCGGCGTGTCCGCGCTCGCAGCCGCCACCGCCTGCGCGACGCGCTCGTGGAAGCGCGCGTGCAAAGCGTCGACGAACGCCTCTCTGTCGGCGAAGTGCACGTAGAAGGTGCCCTTCGCGACGCCCGCCTCGGCGACCACGCGGTTGACGCTCAGGCCCGCCAGCCCCTCGCGCTCGGCCACCGCCACGCCCGCGTCGAGCAGCATCTCGTGTGTCCGGTGCGCACCTGATGACGCTGCGCCGGGCGCGGTGACGGTTTGCACGGGCATCCTTCTGAAGAGGTTATCTGACCGACTGGTCATTACCTATGACCGACCGGTCAGTCATGTGGTAGGCTGCGCGCCGATGCCGCTGCTCGACACACCCGCCGGCCGGATCGCCTACGACGAGCGGGGCAGCGGCGACACGCTCGTGCTGCTCGCAAGCGGGGCGCACGACCGCCACGACTTCGACGAGCTGCGCGCGCTGATCCCGCAGCGGCTGCGCACGGTCGCGCTCGACTGGCCCGGCCACGGCGAGTCCCCGCCGGGCCCAGGGCCGGCGAGCGCGATGCACCTGGCGGACGTCGCCGAGCACGCGGTCGAGCAGCTCGCGCCCGACGGGGCGATCGTGCTCGGCAACTCCGTCGGCGGCTTCTCCGCCGCGCGCCTGGCGATCCGCCGGCCGGAGCTCGTCAGGGGCCTCGTGATCGTCGACGGCGGCGGCTTCGCCGGACGCCCGCCGCACGTGCGCGCGTTCTGCGCGCTGATGTCCCGACCGCGCTTCCTGCGCGCGATCTACCCCGCTTTCTCCAGCCGCTACATGCGCGCGCGAACCGACGCCGACCGCCGCGCGCGCGACAACGGCGTGCGCACCACGAGGAACGACCCCGGCCTGCGCGCGGTCAGCGAGCTGTGGCGCAGCTTCGCCTCGCCCGAGCACGACCTGCGCGCCCAGGCGCCCGGCATCGAAGCGCCCACGCTCGTCGCCTGGGGCCGGCACGACCCGGTGATCCCGCTGAAGGTCGGCCGGCGCATCGCCGCCACCATTCCCGGCGCCGAGCTGGTCGTGTTCGACAGCGGGCACGTCCCGCACACGACCGACCCGCAGGGGTTCGCCGAGCGCCTGATCCCGTTCGCCGACGCCGTGTTCGCGAGCGCGCGCGTCAGCGCAGGATGACGGCGCTCATACCGCGTTCTCCGTCACGAGCGATGCGTCCGCCAGCGCCTCCTCGACCAGCGGCAGGTGCGTGCGCTCGTCGGGCTCCGCTGCGGCACGTGCCGCAGCGGCCTGATGCGCCGGCCGTCCGATCGCCGCCAGCGCGAGGCCCGTCGCGAGGCCGCCGGCGACGCTGATCAGCCATGCCGAGTGGAAGTCGGACGCGGTGCTCGTCGCCGTCCCCAGCACCGCCACCAGCACCGCCACGCCGAGCGCGGCGCCGATCTGGCGGCCCATCGTCAGCACCGCCGCGCCCGTGGCGAAGCGCTCGGGCGCAAGCGACGAGGCGCCCGCGCCGGTGAGCGTCGGGATCACGAGGCCCACGCCCGCGCCGCTGATCAGGATCCCCGGGAGGTACTCGGACACGTACGCCGGCCGGTCGCCCGTCTGCGTGATGTACCAGACCTGCCCGGCGACGAACAGCAGCGCGCCGACGACGCCGGGGATGCGGTAGCCGAGGCGCGCGCCCAGCCGCGCGGAGGGGACGCTGAACGCGGTCGCCATCGCCGGGCCCGGAAACAGCATCAGCCCGGCGGTGAGCACGTGCTCGTGCCACACGCCCGTCAGGAACAGCACGCCCGCGAGCAGCATCGCGCCGAAGCCCGCGAAGAACAGCACCGACGCGCCCACCGCCAGGCCGAAGCTGCGCACGCGCAGCATCGCCGGCTCGACGATCGGGGAGTCGTGGCGTTCGGAGCGCCACCAGATCGCCGGCAGGCCCACTGCGGTAACCGCGAGCAGGGCGAGGATCGTCGGCGAGCCCCAGCCCCATTCCTGGCCCTTGACGATCGCCACCACCAGCGCGCCGATCGCGACGATCAGCGCGCCCGCGCCGAGCACGTCCGGGCGCCCGGCGCCGACCTCGCGCCGCTCGCGCAGCGTGCGCAGGCCGAAGCCGAGGCCGGCGAGCCCGACGGGCACGTTCACCAGGAACACCAGGCGCCAGTCGGCCTGCACGAGCAGGCCGCCCAGCGGCGGGCCGGCGGCGGCGGCGATCCCGCCGGTGGCGGCCCACACGCCGATCGCGACGTGGCGCTCGTGCGGGCCGAACTCCGGCAGCATCAGCCCGAGCGAGGTCGGCAGCATCAGCGCGCCGCCCGCCGCCTGCACGACGCGCGCGGCGATCAGGAAGCCGACCGACGGCGCGAGCGCGCACGCGGTGCTCGCCGCCACGAAGATGCCCAGCCCCAGCAGGAACGCGCGCTTGCGCCCGAACGCGTCCGCCCAGCGTCCCGCGGGGACGAGCAGCGCGGCGAACACGATCGCGTAGCCGCTCAGGATCCACGACAGCGAGCCGAGCGACGCCCCGCCGAAGTGCCTGCCGATCGACGGGAACGCGATGTTGACGATGAACAGGTCGAGGCTCGACATGAACACCCCGGCACCGACGATCAGCGATACGCGCCATTTCCGTTGCATGATGAAACGCACCCTAGCACATGAGTTGCATGATGCAACCCTATGCTCTAGACTGTGGCTCGAGATGCTGAAAAACGACTACGACAGCCAGGTGTGCAGCATCGCCGGCGCGCTGGAGGTGATCGGCGAGCGCTGGTCGCTGCTGATCGTGCGCGACATCTTCCTCGGCCTGCGCCGCTTCGACGAGATCCAGGAGAACCTCGGCATCGCCCGCAACGTCCTGCAGACGCGCCTGACGCGCCTGCAGGAGCAGGGCGTGCTCGAGAAGCTCCTCTACCGGGAGCGCCCCCCGCGCTACGAGTACCGCCTCACCGAGAAGGGCCTCGACCTGTGGCCGACGATCGTCGCGCTGATGCAGTGGGGCGACCGCCACGCGGGCCTGCCAGCCGGGCCGGTGGTGCTGCTCGAGCACCGCGGCTGCGGCGGCGCCGTCGACGAGCACCGCGTGTGCGGGAAGTGCGGCGCGATGCTGTCCGTGCGCGACGCGCGCGCGATCCCCGGGCCCGGCGCGCCTCCCAATCATCCCCTGCTTCGCCGCGAAGCTCGCGCGCAGGCCGCGTAGCTCAGACGCTCACTCGCCAGCCGGCTGCGCGCCCGCGAGCAGCCCGGCCACCAGCTGCGGACCTTCGCGTGCCATACGCGAGCGAGCCACTATCAGATGGATGCCCGCGCGCTGTGCGTGTTCGCGCGCGGCGGTGTCCACGTGCGAGTAGAAGCCCATGGTGCGAGCCGCCCCGAGCGCGCCGGAATCCGCGAGCACCCGTACGGTGCTCGCCCCTTCGAGCTCGGCGTCGGTCAGATCGACGACCAGCACATCGACGCCCGCGCCGGCGGGATCGTCGGCGTCCGTCAGCCGCTCGCGCAGAAGCGACTCGGCCCCGACCAGCTCGACGTCGTGGCCGGCGAGCGTCAGCGCGCCCTGCACCTGCGAGCCGAACAGCAGGTCGCGCGTGAACGCCAGCACGCGCGCCATCGCTATTGCGCCCGCAGGCGGCGAAACTCCTCGCGCGCGGACTCCGGGCGTCCCCACATCTGCGTGATCTCCACCCGCCCGCTGCGGATCTCGCGCACCGCCAGCTCGCCCTCGATGCCGGCTTCGTCGAGCAGGCCGAGCGCCCCGTGGACGGTCGGCGCCGCCGCGGCGTGCCCGAACGTGTGGGCAACCAGCAGGCGCCAGTGCCAGTCATGGTGGGAGTAGGGACGGCCGTTGCACGTCGCCAGGTACAGGGCTGCCTCCACGTAGCGCGACTCGTCGGCGAGCCGCAGGTCGAGCTCGAGGTCGGTCCAGTCCTCGGGCAGCGAATCGACGATCTGCTGGAAGTCCTCGGCGAAAGCCATTGGCGGGAAGCCTAGCGCGGCTATTCTCGAAGCAATGGCGGGCACACCCACCGACACGATGGCGGACTCGCGCGCGGGCGCGCCGACGAGCCCCGACGCTGACGCGCTCGCGCTCCAGTACGCCGCCCTCGTCGAGGGCTGCGGCCTGCTCGATCGCTCCGATCGCGGCAAGCTCGCCCTGACCGGGCCCGGCGCCGTCGACTTCCTCAACGGGCAGGTCACCAACGAGCTGCTGACGCTGCGGCCGGGCGGCGGCTGCT
This sequence comes from uncultured Solirubrobacteraceae bacterium, assembly GCA_963735705.1. Lineage (GTDB taxonomy): Bacteria > Actinomycetota > Thermoleophilia > Solirubrobacterales > Solirubrobacteraceae > Palsa-744. The sequence goes on along the minus strand of CAVTLZ010000013.1, from coordinate 444,824 downwards.
ACGCGGCGTTCCTCACGCACAAGGGCAAGATGCTCGGCGACCTGCGCATCCTCGCGGTGGGCGGCCCGGATGCGATGGACGCCGCGGCCGGTGGGGACGCGGCCGGCGGCGAAGCTGCGGCGGCGGGCGTGTCGGAGCTGCTGCTGGACGCCGAGCGCGTGGCCCTGCAGGGCCTGTTCGACATGATCCGCCGCTTCAAGGTCGGCTACGAGCTGGAGCTGCACAAACGCACGCTCGAGCGCGGGCTGCTGTCGCTGATCGGACCCAACGCCGCCGCGGTCGCCGGCGTCGACGGCCCGCAGGACGCGCTCCCCGACGTCGAGCACGCGCACCGCGCCGTAGAGATCGACGGCGTCGACGCGCGGGCGGTGCGCACGGACGTCGGCGTCGATCTGATCTGCGACGCCGCCGATACCGCCGCGCTGAGCGCCGCGCTGCGGGCGCGCGGCGCGACGCCGGTCTCCGAAGAGGCCGCCGAGTGCGTGCGCATCGAGCACGGCCGCCCGCGCTACGGGATCGACCTCGACGACAGCGTCATCCCCCAGGAGGCCGGACTGAACGAGCGCGCGGTCAGCTTCACCAAGGGCTGCTACGTCGGCCAGGAGACGGTCGCGCGCCTGTACTACAAGGGCAAGCCCAACCGCCATCTGCGCGGCCTGCGCCTGTCGCAGCCAGTCGCGCCGGGCGAGCAGCTGCTGCTCGGCGAGCGGCCGGTCGGACACCTCGGCAGCACGGCCGTCTCCCCCACGCTCGGCCCGATCGCGCTCGCGCTCGTGCGCCGCGAGGCCGAGCCGGGCAGCATCGTCACCGTCGGCGAGCACGGCGCCAGCGCCGAGGTGCTCGCGCTGCCGTTCCCATCCCCCGGCGACTGAGTCAGACCGGGTCCAGCCGGCCGCCCCGTGCGCCGGCCGGCGCGCTCCGTCTACTCCTCCGGCTCGTCCTGACGGGGCTTGCGCTCCTGCAGGTGCTTGCGGATCGCCGCATCCTGTGCCCTGACGGCGTCGGGATGGGGCGGCGTGTCGAACGTGCTGATCACGTTGGGCCCGTCCAGTGGGACCCGCGTATGCTCCATCTCCTCGCCACCTTTCAGCGGCGGCTCTTCGGTCATCGTCCTTCAGTCATCGCGCTCGCGTTCGGGCGGAATGCCCGACTCCTCAGTGTACGCCTGCCACTGTTCCCCGAGCAGGTCCAGGAGCTGGCTGGCGAGCAGCGGCGAGAACGACACGCGCGAGACGACCATCCCCTGCTGGCCCTGCGGGCCGATGCGCATGAAGTCGAGCGTGAACTCGTGTGGCGTGCGCGCGATCGCGGCCGCGTTCGCCCACTTCCCGGCGAACTCCTCCGGCGGCATCATGATGTTGGGACCCTGGTCGGCCGGGCTCTGGTCTGCGTCCTCGGGAGGCTCTGCGTCAGGCACTTGGCATCGAGCGTAGCGCGATGCGTGCATGCTGACCAGCTGCGTGGCGCACACGGCTCCGCGACGGCGCTCGCCGAATAGCTCGCTGTCTCCCTCCCAGGGTAGGCCAGTCCGTCTAGAGTTCGACGATGACCGCGGTGAAGGACGCTCCGATCGGTGTCCTGCTCGACGTCGACGGCGTCCTGTACGTCGGCGACGAGCCGATCGAGGGCGCGCACCAGGCCTTCCTGGAGCTGCGCGAGCTGAGCGCGGGCGTGCGCCTGATGACGAACACCACGTCGCGCTCGCGGCGGGCGGTGCTCGAGCACCTGCTCCAGATGGGCTTCGACGTGTCCCTCGAGGAGGTGCTGACGCCGGCGGCGATGGCAGAGCGCCACTGCCGCGAGCGCGGCTACGAGGCTGTGGCGGTGCTCGTCAGCGAGGGGCTGCGCGAGGACCTGCGGGCGCTCGAAAGCGCCGCGCCGGGTGAGCGGGCGGACGCGGTGATCCTCGGCGATCTCGGCGACGGGTTCACGCCCGAGGTCCTCAACGGGGTGTTTCGCGCGATGATGGACGGGGCCGAGCTCGTGGCGCTGCAGCACAACCGCTACTGGCGCCGAGCCGACGGCCTGGCGCTCGACGTCGGCGCCTACGCCGCCGCTTTGGAGTACGCCAGCGGACACGAGGCTGTGACCGTGGGCAAGCCCGCGCAGGCGTTCTTCCTGGCTGCCATGGCGGACATGGGGCTGGAGCGCGGGATCATGGTCGGCGACGACCTCGAGGCCGACGTCGGCGGGGCGATGGCCGCCGGCCTGCCCGGCGTGCTCGTGCGCACCGGCAAGTACCGCCAGGACGCCCTGAAAGCGCGCGTCACCCCGACCGCGATCGTGGACTCGATCAAGGACGTCCCGGGCCTGATCGCGAGGATCTTCCCCGCCGGCGCCTGACACGCCGCGCTGCGGCAAATCCCGGATTTCGGTAGTGGGCGCGACTCGGTACCCTGACTGTCAGACGCGTCCGGCCGGGGGCCCGGGCGTGCGAGTCGCGATCGCGTCGGCAGGGGTCGAGCCCGGCCTGAGACGGCCGGTCGAGCATCGCCGCAGCCGTGCGCACAATCGCCGAACTGATACATCGACGCTCCCGCCTCGTGCTCGCGCTGACGGCTGTCCTGACCGTCGCCGCCGGCGTGTTCGGCGCCGGCGTCGTCGGCTCGCTCAGCAACGGCGGCAGCGCCGACCCCAACGCCCCGAGCGAGATCTCCGCACGCCAGATCGCGGCGGCGAGCGGCATCCCCGCCCAGCCGGGGCTGGTGGTGCTGGTGCGCACGACCGGATCGGCGCTCTCCAAGCCGGGACGCGGGCTGGTCGCGCGGGTGACGAGGGAGCTCGCCTCCCAGCGTGCGATCGCACGCGTGCTCAGCGTCCTGAACGCCCGGCAGCCGCGCGGGCTGCTCTCGCGGGACGGCAGCGCGACGCTCGTGCTGGGCTACTTCGGCACGCATGCCTCCGAACGTGAAGCGACCGCGACGGCGCGAGCGGTCGCGCGGGATCTGCGCGACGTGCGCGGCGTGAGCGTCGGCGGCGACCAGCTCACCTTCAGCCAGCTCGAAGACACGATCTCCGACCAGCTGCCGAAGGTCGAGCTGATCGCCTTCTCGATCCTGCTGTTGCTGTCGCTCGTCGCCTTCCGCGGTCTCGTCGCGGCCGCGCTGCCGCTGATGGTCGGCGCGGTGGCGGTGGCGGGCAGCCTGACGATCCTGCGCGCGCTCGCGCACGTGACCTCGCTGTCGGTCTACTCGCTCAACCTCGTCACCGGCCTCGGCCTGGGTCTCGCAATCGACTACTCGCTGTTCGTCGTGTACCGCTACCGCGAGGAGCTGGCGCGCTGCGGACACTGCTCGCAGGCGCTCGAGCGAACGCTCGCCACGGCGGGGCGCACCGTAGCGTTCTCCTCGGTGACCGTGGCGGTGGCGCTGCTGTCGCTGCTGGTCTTCCCACAGCCGATGCTCTCCTCGATGGGCATCGCGGCCGCCGTCGTGACCGTGTTCGCCGCGAGCGCCGCGCTGATCCCGCTCGCAGCGATGCTGGCGCTGCTGGGCCCGCGCGTCAACGCGCTCTCGCCCGCGTGGCTGCAGCGCGCGCGGCGACACGCGGAGGGCCCCGTCGCGCACGGCCGCTGGTACCGGCTCGCAAGGCGCGCGATGCGCCGACCCGGCTGGGTCGCGTCGGCATGCGCAATCTGCCTGCTGCTGGTGGGACTCCCCGCGCTGCACCTGCACCTCGGCGCGACCGACGCGCGCGTGCTGCCACCGGGATCCAGCGCGCGCACGGTGGAAGCGGCGGTCGCCACGCAGTTCCCCGCCGATCCGTCCAACCCGGTGGTCGCGCTCGTACACGCGGACGGCCGCGCCGGCCCCGCGCTGGCGAGCTATCAGGCGCGGCTCGCGCGGCTGCCCGGCGTCGCGCTCGCCGAAGCGCCGACCCGCATCGCGCCCGGCCTGTGGACCGTCGAGCTGCTCGCCGCGCACCCGCCGCTGAGCGCGCCCTCGCAGGGCCTCATAGGAGAGGTCTACGCGCAGCGCGCGCCCCACCCGATCGCGCTCACGGGCGTCGCGGCGGGCCAGTACGACCAACATCTGAGCCTGCGCTCGCACATCCTGCTGGCGTTCGCGATCCTCGCCGCAACCACGCTGACCGTGTTGTTCACGATGACCGGCTCGGTGGCGCTTGCGATCAAGTCGCTGGTCATGAACCTGCTGACGCTCAGCGCCGCGTTCGGCCTGCTCGTGCTGATCTTCCAGGACGGTCGGCTGCAGAGCCTGCTCGGCTACACCGCCACCGGCTCGCTCGAGCAGACCAACATGATCATCCTGTTCATCATCGGCTTCGGCCTGTCGACCGACTACGGCGTGTTCCTGCTCGCCCGCATCAAGGAGGCGCACGACGTCGGCGAGAGCGACGAGGTCGCGGTCGCCACCGGGCTCGAGCGCAGCGGCCGCGTGGTCAGCGCGGCCGCGCTGCTGTTCTGCGCGGCCGTCGGCTCGCTCGCCGTCTCGAGCGTCGCCTCGCTGAAAGAGTTCGGGGTTGGCGCCGCGCTGGCGGTGATCATCGACGCGACGATCGTGCGCGCGCTGCTGGTCCCCGCGCTGATGGGACTGCTCGGGCGTGCCAACTGGTGGGCGCCGCGACCGCTGCGCCAGCTCGTCGCGCGCTCCTGGGCGCATCCGGTCGAGGATGCCCCCTCGCCCGCCGGGCGCTGAGCCCACAAGCGTTAATAGCTGGAGACGCGCAGCTGCGATCTGGCAGCTCGACTACAGCTGTGTAACCCGAGCAGTCCCGAGAGGCGGAATCGTCAACGCAGGGATCTTTCGGGAGAGTGGCATATGGCTGCTCGCCAGGGCGTTCGAAGCGTTCGGGTCAGTACATCGCCGGCCGACGTGCGCAAAACTCCTGCAAGATGGATCCGGTCGAGGGGGGCAACCACGACGAGCAGATCGCATCGGTCGCCGCCGTTGGCGAGCAGGCGCGGCGCAAGCGAGGTCGGATCGAGGCTGACATGCGGGCCGCCGGCCTGCATGTCGCCGATGCGGCAGAGAGTCCTCAGCACGGTGGCGTCGTGCTCTTCGAGCGCACCGGCGAGGAGGTCGTGAAGCTGGTGCGAGAGCTCAGCGCCGACGGCTGCCGCCGCGTCGTCGCGGTCGGCCTCGCCGAGAGCGCGCTCGCCGGGCACGCACCGTGGGAACTGCTCGCGGCGGGCGCCGCCGACGTGCTGCGCTGGAGTGGCGCGAGCACCGCGCGCGAGCTGCTCGCCCGCTTCGCCCGCTGGCGCGAGGTCGACGAGCTCGTCGCATCGCCGCTCGTGCGCAACAACCTGCTCGGCGAGGATCCGGTGTGGCTGGCGACACTGCGCGCGGTCGTCGAGGTCGCGCGCTTCAGTGCCGCCTCGGTGCTCATCACCGGCGAGAGCGGTACCGGCAAGGAGCTGGTCGCACGGCTGATACATGCCCTCTCTCAGCCCAGGCAGAAAGGTGAGCTGATCGTCGTCGACTGCACCACCGTCGTGCCGACGCTGTCGGGGAGCGAGTTCTTCGGACACGAGCGCGGAGCTTTCACCGGCGCGGTCGCAGCGCGTGAGGGAGCATTCGCGCTCGCCGACGGCGGCACGCTGTTCCTCGACGAGGTCGGCGAGCTGCCGCTCACACTGCAGGCGGAGCTGCTGCGCGTCGTGCAGGAGGGCGTCTACAAGCCGGTGGGCTCCAATCGCTGGCGTGAGACGAACTTCCGCCTGGTGTGCGCGACCAACCGCGATCTGCGGGCCGAGGAGGCGCGCGGGTCGTTCAGGCGCGACTTCTACTACCGCATCGCCGCCTGGGCATGCCGGCTGCCGAGCCTGCGCGAACGTCGCGGCGACGTGCTCGTGCTCGCCGGACACTTCCTTTCGGAGCTGCTCCCCGACGCCACCCCGCAGCTCGACGGCGCGCTGCGCGATTACCTGCTCGCGCGCGACTACCCCGGCAACATCCGCGACCTGCGCCAGCTGATCGTGCGCCTCAGCCATCACCACGTGGGCAAGGGGCCGATCACCGTCGGCGCGCTGCCGCTCGACGAGCGCCCCACGGCCGCTGGCGGCGCACGCGCACCGGCGCCGAGCGAAGGTGAAGCCGCGAGATCCCCGCTCGACTTCGACGCCGCGATCCAGGACGCGCTCGCGCACGGCGCACGGCTGAAGGACCTCCTCGGCAGCACTCGCGAGACTGCGGTCCGGCTCGCACTGGAGGCCGAGTCGGGCAACGTCCGGCGCGCGTCTCGCCGGCTGGGCATCACCGACCGCGCGATTCATTTACAGCGCGCGGCCCAGCGCGTGGTCGCGCCGTCGGATGCGGACGAACGAGCATCGCCGGCATGAAACTTGCAGTAGGGGGAGCAGATGGAACTCGCACTCACACCGCAACTGCGACCCCAGCTGTCGCTCGGCGCCTCCCCCATGCTGATCGCCTCCGCGCAGATGCTCTCGCTGGGAGCCGTCGAGCTCGCCGAGACCGTTCGGCGCGAGCTCGAGGACAACCCCGCGCTGGTGCTCGCCGAGCGCCCGGCGTGTCACACATGCGGCGCGCCGCTCGCCGGGCTGGCATGCCGGCGCTGCGGCCCCGGCGAGCCGCGGCGTGAGCCGGCGGGCGCCGTCGAGCTCACGGCGACCCTCCCCGCGCGAGTCTCCGACGCCGCCCGCCTGCTGGCGGAGCTTCGCCTCGCGCTGCCGGCCAACGAGCACACGATCGCCGAGACGCTCATCGCCAGCCTCGACGAGCGCGGCTACCTGACGGCTGCTCCGCACGCGATCGCCGGGTGGCTCGACGTCGAGCCGGCGCGGGTGGAGCATGTGCTCGCGGAGCTCCAGTCGACGGGCCCCGCCGGCATCGGCGCGCGCGACCTGCGCGAGTGCCTGCTGCTGCAACTGAAGCGGCTGAAGGGTGAGCATGAGCTCGTACGCGCGACCGTCGACGGACACCTCCAGGCGCTCGCGGCCGGCCGCTACGGCGCCGTGGCGCGGGCGCTCGGCGTGAAGCGCGAGGAGATCTTGCACGTGCGCGACTTCATCCGGCGAACGCTCCGCCCGAGCCCGGGCTTCGCCGGCGCGCAAGATGCACAGGTATCTCCCCCGCCTCCGGATGCGATCGTCGAAGATCGTCCCGATGGCCTGCGGGTACGTCTGACCGAGCCCGAGCGCTTCGCCGTGCGCGTGTGTCCGCTCTACGCCAGGCTCGCTGACCACGGAACCCCGAACGAGCGTCGTCACGCGGCGCGTCACGCCAAAGGCGCACAGGAGTTCACCACCCGCCTGCAGCAGCGCTGGGACACGATGCTGCGCGTCGTCGAACATGCCGTGCAGCACCAGGCGGACTGGGTGCGACGCGGCACCGGTGCGCGCCGCTCGCTGACACGCGCGCACGTCGCAGATGAGCTCTCGCTGCACGAGTCGACCGTCAGCCGTGCGGTGCGCGAGCGCAGCATGCAACTGCCTGGCGGACGCGTCGTCGCGATCTCAGAGCTGTTCGCCCGCGGCGACGATCGACGCGAGGCGCTGCGTCTGCTGCTCGCCGACGAGCAGCGCGCGCTGACCGACACCGAGCTCGCCGATGCGCTCGCCGCCCGCGGACATGTCCTTGCCAGGCGCACAGTCGCCAAGTACCGCGCACAGCTCGGCCAGGCCCGTCACAGCCTGCGTTGAGCGCGTCGAGGTGTGAAATCGCCTTCGCACATCGCTGACGCGGGCTGAAGCGAACTTCGCACTTCACCAACCGCAGCACCCGCGTGCCGTGCTGGCACGGCTCTTGCGAAGACCTCTGCAGAGACTCGATTTTTCCCACGACCGTGGAAGGACACAATGCACGATCTTGATCGAATTCAGCTCGAGGCCGGTGAGTATGAGCACGGCGAGCTTGCAGGTGAGTACGAGGGCGCGCACGCCGCCAGCCTCGGGCCCGACAACCGAGAGCTGGAGCTCGCCTCAGAGCTGCTGGAGGTGAACAGCGAGCAGGAGCTCGAGCAGTTCCTCGGCGATCTCATCTCAACCGCGACCGGCGCCCTGGGTAACTTCGCAAGCTCGCCAGCCGGCCGTGCCGTGGGCGGGATCCTCAAGGACGCCGCCCACAGGGCGCTGCCGATCCTCGGACAGGCCGTGGGCAACTACGTCTCCCCGGGCGCCGGCGGCGATTTGGGGCGACAGGCGGCCACCGCCGCGAGCCAGCTGTTCGGCCTGGAGCTCGAGGGACTCAGCAGCGAGGACAAGGAGTTCGAGCTCGCGCGCCGCTACGTGCAATGGGCGCGCAGCGCAGCGCGCGCGGCGGCGCGCGCGACCGGCCGCGTGCAGGCGCCGCCGCGGACGATCGCCCGAAGGGCCGCGGCACAGGCAGCGCGCCTGTACGCACCCGGCCTGCTCAGCCTGATCGAGCCGGCGAGCTACGAGCCCGCAGTCGGTCTCGCGAGCGCGCGAGCGCATGCCCCACTTACCGGCCGCTGGGTCCGCCGCGGTCGTTACGTCGTCGTTCACCTCTGACCAAGACAAGCACTGCACACAGATCCCGAACAGGAGAAAGCTGACATGAGCACGTACGAGTACGAGACGGGCGAGACGGAGCTCGGCGAGCTGGGAGAGCTCGCCGAGATGGGCGAGGGCGAGCTCGGCGAGCTCGGCGAGCTGGAGGGCGAGGGCGAGTTCGGCGAGCTGGGCGAGGGAGAGCTCGGCGAGCTGGGCGAGACCGGCGAGGGAGAGCAGTTCCTCGGCGACATCCTCGGCGGCGTGCTCGGCGGTGAGCTCGAGAGCCCGCTCAGCGAGCAGGAGGAGGTGGAGCTGGCCAGCGAGCTGCTGGAGGTCGGCAGCGAGCAGGAGCTCGAGCAGTTCCTCGGCAACCTCTTCAAGGGTGTCGCCAACGCGGTCGGCGGCGTGATCAAATCGCCGATCGGACAGGCGCTCGGCGGCGTCCTGAAGAACGTCGCGAAGACCGCCCTGCCGGTTGTCGGCGGCGCGCTCGGCTCGTTCGTCGCCCCCGGCCTCGGCACCGCGCTCGGCTCCAAGCTCGGCTCGATGGCGGGCAACCTCCTGGAGATGGAGGGCGAGACGGTGAGCGCCGAGGAGGCGGAGTTCGAGGTGGCGCGCCACGTCGTGCGCCTGAGCGCCGCGGCCGCGCAGAAAGCGGCGCTGGCGCCGCCGCACGCGCCGCCCCGCCAGGTGGCGCGTGCGGCGATCACACAGGCCGCGCGCCAGGTCGTGCCCGTCATGCTGCTGCGCCCCGGCGCGGGCGTGCCCGGGCGGGTGACGGCGCGCGGCGCGGCGCCCTACGGCTACCGGCGTCCAGGCGCGCGCACGCTGCCCGTCGACAGGCGCCGCCTGGCGATGCTGCCGCCCTCGGCACGCCTGGCGGCCGGCTACTCCCCGGCACGAGCGCGCCAGCCCCGGCCGATCGGCGTGGGGGCCCCAGCGCGCTACGGCGCGCCGCGTAACCGCCACGCCCGCTACGGAGCGCCCGGCTACCGGCCCGGCGCATGGGACGTGGGCGTCGAGGAGCCGCTCGGCATTGGCGCTGCCGGCTACGGCGGCGCGCCGTATGGCCTTGCCGGTGGAGCGCCGTATGGCGCCGGCGGTGGGCGGCGCAGCGGACGCTGGATCCGGCGCGGACGCAAGATCATCCTGCTGGGGATCTGAGCCATGGACTCCCGCAGGACCGTCGCGTGGATGCTCGAGCAGGAGGCGCACGCGCTGCTCACGCGCGTGGCGCGTATCGAGCCGTTCTCGCTGCAGGAGACGATGGTCCCGGCCGCCGCGCTGCTGCCCGAGGCGCTGAGCGCGATCGAGCGGTTCCTGATCGCCGGCAGGCGGGAGCTCTACGGCGAGATCCAGGGATTCCGTCGCTGGCTGCGCGGCCCCGGTCGCGCAGCCAGCCCGCCGGAGATGCAGCGCCGCTTCGCGATCGCCAAGCTGCGCTTCCACGCCGTCGTCTCGCAGTTCGAGGTGTTCTCGGACGCGATCACCCAGCGCAGCGAGCGCACCAACGGCGTGTGGCTTTCCGGGCTGGACGCGCTCGCGGCCGACGCGCTCTCGCTACCTGGGTACCTCGATCCGCCGCCGGTCATCTGCTACCTGGATCGCGGCCCCGGCGCCGCGATCCGCCGCGCCCGCACGCGGCTTCCCGGCGGGAAGCTCAGTCCGGTGGCGGTCGTGCGGATGCCTCGCGAGCGGATGGTCGGCAACGGGATCGCATCCTCGCTGGTGCACGAGGTCGGCCATCAGGGCGCCGCGCTGCTCGATCTCGTCGCCTCGCTGCGCAGCGAGCTGGCGGCGATCGGCGCGCGCGCGCCGATCGCCGAGCGCCCGAGCTGGCAGGCGTGGGGACGCTGGATCTCGGAGATCGTCGCCGATCAGTGGTCGATCGCGCGCGTCGGCATCACCTCGACGCTCGGGCTGATCTCCGTCGTCGGGCTGCCGCGCTTCTTCGTCTTTCGCCTCGACCTGCAGGACCCTCACCCGGCGCCTTGGATCCGGGTGATCCTGAGCTGTGCGATCGGGGACGTCCTCTATCCCCATCCGCAGTGGGGGCAGCTCGCACGACTGTGGGAGCAGTGCTATCCGCTGGAGGGTCTCGACGCCAAGCGTCTGGCGGCCTTCCGAGGCCTGCTGGCGACGGTGCCGGCGATGGCGCAGGCGATCTGCGCGCACCGGCCGCGGTCGCTGCGGGGACGCGCCCTCGGCGAGGTGCTCGCTTCGCCCGAGCGCCACCCGCAGGCGCTCAGCGCCACCTGGCGCCGATGGCGAGACGCGCCCGCCCAGATCTTTCAGGCACCGCCGTCGCTCGTGTTCGCTGTGCTCGGCCGCGCGCGCCTGAATGGCGAGGTGGACCCCGACACCGAGAGCCGGCTGCTCGAGGACCTGCTCACACATTGGGCGCTGCGCAGCACGCTCGACATCTCTGCGATCTGCGCCGCGCACACGGCGGAGCGGCGGCGACTTGCCACCGGCCCCGCACGAACTGTCACCCAACTCGCAACCGCGTAATCCAAAGGAGACGAAATGACTGAGATCCCGGGCGATGTGAACCTCCCGTCTTCAAAGGCACTGGAACCGCCTGACCCCAACGCCGTCCAGCTCACACGGACGTATGACCCGCCGACGCCCGACGAACTGCTGTGGGAAGTGATCAAAGATCGCACGCAGGCGGTCCAGTTCAACGTCTACAAGGACTTCATGGATCACGTGCTGCTCGAAGCGCTGGGCAGCAAAGAGCAGAAACAGGGCGCGCGCGGCCAGTGGGGAGCGTTGGAACGGCTCGTCGATCGGGTCAACGGCTATGACGTCCTGAAGCTCGCGACCGAGCTGTTCATGATGGCCGAGTGCGGCCTGGTGCCCGACCCGAGCTCGGAAGCGCTCCAGAACATCCTCAAAAATGCGCCCGCCGGTGCGACGACGCTGCTCTCCGAACAAGCCGAGAAGAACGCGCTCGACGTCGACGCGCTCCGGGCCGAGTATCTCCAGAAGCTCGCGCCATCGAGTGAAAACAACCTGCTGCCGTACTACAGCCTGATCATCGACCGCCTGGAGGATCTCCCTGCCAAGGGTGAACTGGTGGTCGGCGGCACCTACAACTACGGGATCCTCCGCGACGCTGCGACGAGCCCGCCGATGATCGAGCTGATCTGGTCCTACTGGCACGAGCAGGGGATGCTGATGCAGACGATGGCGGCGATCGCGACGCGCTTTCAGAACCGCCGGATCGGATCTCCCGACCCGCTCGCCAATCTCAATCTCGACCCGCTGCGTGGCGCGAACAACCTCATCTGGGGATGGATCCAGGAAGAGAGCTCCCGGCTCACCGTGCGCCGGCGGGCATACGAGTACGACCATCAGTACGGCCTGTCGCTGTTCGGCCGGGCCGTGCCGCAGATCGAGTCGGCAGACAGCCGCTCGAAGTTCCTGCGTTGCTTCCACGAGCTGCTGGGGCTGTGCGTGAAGTTCTACGAGGCGGACGACGACACGACCGTCGTCGCCGATCCGTTCCCCGTGCTCAACGGCCTCAAGGAGGTGCACATGGTGCTCGCCGAGGGCGCCCACAACCAGTTCGGGGACCTGCCGTGGACCTCGCGCGTGGAGATGATGATCATCCAGTGGGTCCTCGCGCGACCCGAGTTCCGCGAATTCCTGGGCGGGCGAACAATGGTGCCCTACGACGAGCCGTGGATGGACCGCGTCGACTCGATGCGCCAGCTCCAGGGCTGGGGCAACACCAGCGTGAGCCAGTTCCGCGATCTCGGCGTGTACGGCGAGATGATCCTGCTGTCGATCCGCTACGGCAGCTGGATGACGAACTCGACGACCGCGCAGGCGGCCAACTGGGCGCGAACCTGGCGCGAGCACATCCAGGTGTACATCCACGCCTACCGAACGGTGACCGGCGTCGACCTCACGGCCGAGCCCGTCGACACTCGCTCGGCGGAGGCACGCTTCCGTCAGCCGTCGCACTACCTGCGCCAGCAGGAGGCGGCGCGCATGCGCCAGCTGCCGGTCGGCGCGCGGCGAGCCTGAACGGCGGGCGCGATGCTCGACTTCGGCTCCGCGCTGTACCTGGGCCTGCGGCACGCGGCAAGCACGCTGCGGCCGTGGGCCCAGTTGACGACGGGCGTCCCCAGCGCCCTGGAGGAGGCGCCGGAGGCGGGTCGGCTCGCTCAGCGGCTCGCGACGCTCAGCGGTTGCGAGTCGGCGCTGCTGGCGCCCTCGACGCTGCACCTCTTCTGGGACCTGCCGGCGCTGCTCGGGCCGCGTGCGAGCGTGCTCGTCGAGTCGGGCTCCTACGCGATCGGCCGTTGGGGAGCCGAGCGTGCGGCGAGCGCGGGCACGCCGGTGCGGACGTTCGCGCACCACGATCCGGCGGCGCTGCGACGCGCGCTGCTTAGCTGCCCCGCCGGGCGGCGAGCAGTCGTGATCGCCGACGGCCTGACGCCAGCCGAGGGACCCGGACCGCTCGGCGACTACGCCGAGCACGTGGCCCGCTACGGCGGGCGGCTGTTGATCGACGACACGCAGGCGCTCGGCATCCTCGGCGCGAGCGCCGACGCGCGCACGCCCTACGGTCACGGTGGCGGCGGCTCGCTGCGCTTCCACGACGTGAGCGGCCCGCACGTGCTCGTGATCGCCTCCCTCGCGAAGGGGTTCGGAGCGCCGCTGGCGCTGCTCGCCGGCGCACGCGAGGAGGTGCGGCGCTTCGCCGCCGCCAGCGAGACGCGCGTCCACTGCAGCCCGCCCTCGACGGCGGCGCTGCGCGCGGGCGAGGGAGCGCTCGCGATAAACCGGGTGCGCGGCGAGCAGCTGCGCGCGCGGCTGCTGCGGCTCGTGCGCCTGTTTCGCGCCGGCGTCGAGCGGCTGGGGCTGCGCTGCAGCGGCGGGCAGTACCCGGTGCAGGCGCTCGCGCCGATGCCGCAGGCGCTCGTGGCGGCTGTGCAGGGCGAGCTCCTGCGCCGCGGCGTGCGCGCGGTTGCCCAGCGCCACGGCCGCTCGCGCGCGCGGGTCTGCTTCCTGCTCACCGCGCGCCACAGTCGCGCCGACGTGGAGCGCGCGCTTGCCGCGCTCGCGGGCGCCCGCCCGCTGCTGGCCCAGGCGAGGCTCGCCGCATGAGCCCGCCGCCGGCGACGATCGTCGACGGCCACTGCCACGCCGGCCCCGGCGACGGGCTCAGCGGACCGTGGGACAGCGACGCCCACCTGCGCTTCTACCTGCGCGCGGCGCGGCGGGCCGGCATCGCGCGCACGGTGCTGTTCCCCGTGTTCCACTCCGACTACGCCCACGCCAACCGTGCGGTGGCGCGGATCGTCGCGAGCGACCCGGGGCGGTTCTTCGGCTTCGCCTTCGTCCACGCCGCACGCGATCGCGGCCGCGTCGGGGAGATGATCGCCGAGGCCGTCCAGGCGCATGGCTTTCGCGGCATCAAGGTGCACCGCCACGATGCGCCCATCAGCGCCGAGATCTGCGAGGTCGCGCGGGCGTGGGGGCTGCCGGTCCTGTACGACGTGATGGGCGAGGTGGCGCAGGTGGAGCTGCTCGCGCGCCAGTACCCGCAGGTGCCGTTCATCATCCCCCACCTGGGCAGCTTCTCCGACGACTGGCGCGCGCAGCAGGCGCTGATCGACCATCTGGTGCGCCACCCGAACGTCTTCACCGACACCTCCGGCGTGCGCCGCTTCGACATCCTGCGCCAGGCCGTGCGGCGCGCCGGCCCGGAGAAGCTGCTGTTCGGCAGCGACGGGCCGTGGCTGCATCCGGGGCTCGAGCTGCGCAAGGTCGGCCTGCTCGGCCTGCCGCCGGCCGCCACCGCGAAGATCGCCGGCGCGAACCTGCTCGGGCTCATCTCCGAGCAGGCGCGCCGGCGCCGCGCGCAGGGTCGCAGCGTGATTCGCGTCAGCGCCGCCACGCACCCGCCGCCGAGCAGCGACCCGTGGCGCGCCGAGCAGTCGGTCTCGGCGATCCCCTGACGGGCGCCGCGCGCGTGCCGCGACTGCGGCCGCGCGCCTCAGAAGACGATCGTGCGACCGTCGTGCACGAGCACGCGGTCGTCGAGCTCGCTGCGGACCGCGCGCGCGAGCACGAGTCGCTCGAGGTCGCGTCCCACCCGCTCGAGGTCCTCGACCGTGTAGCGGTGCCCGACGCGCATCACGTCCTGCTCGATGATCGGCCCCTCGTCGAGCTCCTCGGTCGCGTAGTGGGCGGTCGCGCCGATCAGCTTGACGCCGCGCTCGTAGGCGTGCCGGTAGGGCTCGGCGCCGGCGAACGCGGGCAGGAAGGAGTGGTGGATGTTGATCACCGGGCAGCCCACCCTCGCCAGGAAGTCGCCGGAGAGGATCTGCATGTAGCGCGCGAGCACCAGCAGCTGAGCGTGTCCGCCGATCTCGTCGAGCGCGCGCTGCTCGGCCTGCGGCTTGGTCTCCCGGGTGACCGGGATGTGCACGTAGCGCACGCCGAGCGCCTCAACGTCGGGGCGCAGGTCCTCGTGGTTGGAGATCACGCAGAGGACGTCCATGTCCAGCTCGCCGCGGCTGTTGCGCCACAGCAGGTCGAGCAGGCAGTGATCGGCGCGCGAGGCCATCAGCGCGACCTTGCGCCGGTCGCGCGCGTAGGCGATCCGCCACCGCATCGCGAAGCGCTCGGCGACCTCGGCGAACGCGGTCTCGAACGCGTCGCGGTCCGCGTCGATCGCCGGTAGGTAGAACGTCGAGCGCATGAAGAAGCTGCCGTGCTGCGGGTCGGTGGAGTGCTGGTCGGAGCTGACGATGTTGGCTCCCTGCTCGAACAGGAAGCGCGAGACGGCCGCCACGATCCCGGGCCCGTCGGGGCAGGAGATGAGCAGCCGCGCCGTGTGGTCGGCGCCGTGGCCGGTGTGCGACCCGAGGTAGGCCATCAGTGGCTGACGGCCGCTGCCGCGAGCTCGGAGACGAGCCTGTCCTCGTAGAAGCGCTCGAGCGCGAACGGCGCGATCAGCTCGGGCGTGCGGCCGCTGTGGATCAGCTCGGCAAGCGTCTTGCCGACGATCGGCGCGGCCTTGAAGCCGTACGTTCCCCAGCCGGCGCTGACGTGGAAGTTCTCGACCATGGTGCGCCCGAGGATAGGGCTGTAGTCCGGGGACAGGTCGCAGAGGCCCGCCCAGCTGCGCAGCAGGCGCGCGTGCTCGAGCTGCGGGAACAGCTCGAGCGTGTGCCTTGTCAAGTCCTGCAGGAAGTTCAGCGTGCCCTGCATGCGGTAGGTGGTCCACGGTTCGATCTCCGAGCCCATCACGAACTCGCCGCGGTCGGACTGGGAGATGTACACATGCATTTGCGAGGAGACGATCACGACGTCGAGCAGCGGCTTCACCGGCTCGGTCACGCACGCCTGCAGGATGTGCGTGGTGATCGGCAGCTCGACGCCCGCCAGCGCGCACACGAGCGTGCTCCAGCCCGCCGTCGCGCTGATCACCTGCCCCGCGCCGATCGTGCCGCGGTTGGTGCGCACCGCGGTGATGCGCCCGTCGCCGGCTTTGTCAAACCCCTCGACCTTCGTGTAGGGATGGATCTCCACGCCCGCGCGATCCGCCCCCCGCGCGTACCCCCACACGACCGCGTCGTGGCGGATGATCCCGCCGGGAGGGTGGTAGAGCGCGCCGATTATCGGGTAGGTGACGTCCTCGGAGACGTTCAGCTGCGGGCACAGGCGCTTGACCTCGGCGGCGTCGACGAGACGCGAGTCGATCCCGTGCAGGCGGTTGACCTCCGCGCGGTTGGCCATCACGAACATCGCGCGGTCGCTGTGCGCGAGCGTCAGGTGGCCGCACTGCGAGAACAGCACGTTGAAGTCGAGCTCGGCGGACAGGCCTTCGTAGAGCTTGATGCTCGCGTCGTAGAAGCGCGCGCCCTCGGGCGTCTTGTAGTTCGAGCGCAGGATCGTCGTGTTGCGCCCCGCCGCGCCCGAGCCGATGTAGCCCTGCTCGAGCACGGCCACGCGTTTGACCCCGAGCTGGCCGAGGTGGTACGCGGTCGCCAGGCCATGCGCGCCGCCGCCGACGATCACCACGTCGTAGGAGTCGCGCAGCTCGCCGCGTTTGCGCCACATCCGCCCCGGGCGGAAGATCTCACGCATCGTTTCTCTCCAGGTGGTGGCTGAGCGCTTCCGCGCCCACCGGACCGCCGCCGAGATCCGCGGCCGCGTCGGCGACCACCTGCCACAGGTACTCGCCGAGCGCCCAGCCGACGAGCACGAGCAGGCGGTCCTCCGCTTCGACGAGCACGTAGCCGGGCGTGCGCGCCACCGACCCCGGGCGAAAGCCCCGGATCGGCGAGACGGCCGGGCGCACGTCGATCGCGCAGAAGCGCGCGAGCAGCTCGCGCGCCTGCGGGCCGATCAGCGACATCGCGACCAGGCCGCAGGTGACGTCGACGAGCGTCGCCGTACCCTGCGCCTCCGCGGTCGCCTCCGCGAGCGCCGCGCGCACGTCGGCGCCGACGCCCGGCTCGCTGAGCACGAGCACGCGCGCTGGCGTCACCGGACACCACCACGTCCCCTCGGCGCTGCCACCAGCGGGGGAGCGACCGGCGAGCCCGGGCTCGAGCGCCAGCCCCCCGCCCGCTGCCGCGACGATCCGCGCGAGCTCCCGCGGCTCGGCCTGCAGTTCCAGCTTGGTGAGGCTCGAGCGGTCGACGAAGCCGACAGTCCGGCCCAGCCGTCCCCACTCGGCACTCGGCTCGCAATAGGCGTTCGGCACGTTCCAGCCCTCGATCCGCGCCAGCCGCGCGCCGGCCGCCACCGCCAGGCGCTCCATCGGCGAGCGCGCGTGCAGCTCGCGCGCCTCTGTCGCGTCGGGGGTGAGGAAGTCAAGGCTCACGAGCGCAGCAGCTCCCCCGCGGGGTCGTAGAACGGCTCGGTCACCACCGTCGCTGTCAGGCGTGCGCCGTTGTCCGCGATCGCGATCGACTGGCCGTCGCTGGCCAGCGCGCTCGGCACCCACGCCATCCCGATCACGCGGCCGAGCTGACGCGAGCGACGGGCGCTCGTCACCTGCCCCGCCGCGCGGCCGAGCCGATCGAGCACCACCGCACCCTCCGTCGGGACCTGGCCGTCCGCGAGCGTGAAACCGACCAGCGCCGTCTCGGCGGGAACCTCGGCGGCGCGCGCGAGGGCCCACTTTCCGATGAACGCCTCCGGCTTGTCGAGCTTTACCGCCCACGGCATGCCGGCGCCGAACGGCGTCGACTCGGAGTCGGTGTCCTGGCCGACGATGATGTGCTGCTTCTGCAGGCGCAGGATCCGCTGCGGCTCGAGGCCGAACGGGCGGATGCCCTCGGCCTCTCCGGCTATCAGGATCGCGTTCCAGACGTCCTCCCCATACGCGGCCGGGAAGTGGATCTCATACCCCAGCTCCCCGACGAAGCCGATCCGCATCAGCAGCGCCTGGACTCCCGCCACGCGCGCCTGGCGGGAGTCGAGGTACGCGAACGCCTCCGGCGAGCAGTCCGCGTCGGTCAGGCGCGCGAGGATCTCCCGCGCGCGCGGTCCGGCGAGGTTGACCGCGCACAGCGCCTGGGTGACGTCTGAGAGCTGGACGTCGAGCTTCCAGTCGGCCAGCCACCACGAGAACCACTGCTCGACCGCGCCGGCGCCGCTGGAGGTCGTGGTCACGTAGAAGGTGTCCTCGTCGATGCGGCCGATCGTGCCGTCGTCCATGATCCGGCCGGCATCGGTGCTGAGCACGCCGTAGCGCACCCGCCCGGGCTTCAGGTTGGAGAGCCGGCTGGGGTACAGGCGATCCAGGAACTCGCCCGCCTGCGATCCGCGCACGAGCAGCTTGCCGAGCGTCGAAACGTCTATTAGTCCGGAGGCCTGGTGCACGTTGAGCGCCTCGCCCTCGGGGTCCCCGTAGTCGTAGGCGCGGCGCCAGTCGCCCGCCCATTTGATGCTCGCCCCGAGCTCGCGGTGGCGGCCGTGGATCGAGGAGCGCTTGGCCGGCTCGATCGGCCTGCCGGCGAGCGCGCCGAGCGGAACCGTCGACCACGGCGGGCGCGCGGTCGTCGTCCCGATCTGCTCCAGCCCCTGCCCCGTCTCCTCGGACATCAGACGGATCGAGGAGAGCTGGCACATGCGCCCCTGGCACGGGCCCATCGTCACGGTCGTGAAGCGCTTGCACAGCTCGATCGAGTCATAGCCCTCCTGCACTCCGCGGTGGATGTCCTTGGCGGTGACGTCCTCGCAGAAGCACGTGAACGCCTTGCCCTTGCTCGACGCGTCCGCCGCGAGTGTCGGCGCGGGCGCCTCTTCGCCTCGCGGCGTCTGTGCGATCCGCGCCTCCAGCTCCTCGCTGCGGGCCGCGGAGCGAGCGTCGCCGAGGCCGAGCGCGTGGGCGGCCGCCAGCCCCGCGCGCTCGCCCGAGGCCTGCGCCGCGTGATCCTCGCCCTCGCCGGCGACCTCGCCCGCCGCCCACACTCCCGGCGGCATCTCGGCGAGCCGGAAGTGCCCGCGCGCGGCGTCGTACTCGGTGCGCCCGCCGGCCTGCGCGATCAGCGCCGTGGCGGGAGCCTCGCCGCCGGCCACGAGCACGAGGTCGCACTCGACCTGGCGCGGGCCGGCGCTCGCCGCGCCCACTGCGCCCTCGTCGGCGACGGGCGCGAGCGTGACGCCCGTGACCGCGCGCCGCCCGCGGGCCTCGACGACCGTCCAGCCGTGCAGCGTCGCGATGCCCTGCTCGCGCAGCAGCTGGGTCGTCGGCGAGGGCGTGCGCCTGAGATCCGCGACGGCGAGCACGTCGATGCCGAGCTCCGCGAGCGCGCTCGCCGCGAGCAGGCCGCGGTCGGACGTGCTCGCGACCACCGCCCGCATCCCGGGGCGCACGCCGTACAGCGTCGCCAGTCGCCTCGCGCCCCCCGAGAGCATCACGCCGGGCAGGTCGTTGCCGGGGAACACGAGCGGCTGCTCGATGGCGCCGGTCGCGTACACGTGCTGGCGCGCGCGCACCTGGTGCAGCGTGCTGCCCTGCCAGACCGGAACGAGGCCGTCGAAGTGGCCGAGCGCCGGCGCCGAGGAGAGGATCTCGACGCCCGCCTTGCGCGCCCGCGCCGTCAGCGCCCGCGCCTGCTCGTGGCCGCCCTCCCACAAGCAGGCGCCCGCCCGGCTCCGGCCCCTCGTCGGCGAGCACGACGTCCGCGCCCAGCTCGGCCGCCGCGATCGCCGCGCTGAGGCCGGCGTGGCCGGCGCCGACGACGAGCACGTCGGTGTGGCGGCGGCGGTACTCCGTGCGCCACGTGCGCTCGGCCTGGCGCTGGGGCAGCCGGCCGAGGCCGGCGGCGTGGCGCAGCACCCACTCGTACAGCGGCCACAGCCGCCGCGGGCGGATGAACGTCTTGTAGTAGAAGCCCGGCGGGGTGAACGGGCCGCCGAGCACGTCTGTGACGGCCATCGCGTCGAGCTCCAGGCTCGGCTGCGCGTTGAGATGCTCGACGCGCATGCCCTCGCGCACGGGCTCCGTGCACGCGCGCACGCCGGGGGCGCCGTCGACGGCCACCATGCAGTTCGGGCAGTGCCCCGCGCAGCACATCAGCCCGCGGCGGCGGTGGTACTTGAAGCTGCGCGAGAAGGTCCGCTGCCCGGCGGCGTACAGCGCCGAGCCGATCGTGTCGCCGCCGAGCGCAGTGACGGGCTTGCCGTCGAACGTGAAGCTGATCGTCTGGCTGCGGTCGAGCCGCTCGCCCGGCTGCGGCGGCAGGCGGCTCACGCGGGGCCCGCCGCCGGCATGCCGCCGTCACCCGGCGCGCCAGGACCACCCGGCGCGCCAGCGTCACCGAGTTCACCGGGGAGCCCGACGCGCAGCACGCGGTTGGTGCGCGTGTCGCGTTCGGCCTGGAACCACGTGCGGCAGCCGGAGCGGTGGTACCACCACTCGCGCTGGACGCCGGCGACGTTGCGGCGGAAGTAGTTGTACTCGCACAGCTCGCGCAGGCTGGGGGCCTCCTGCGGTCGCGTGCTGAGCTCGCCGCCGAAGGCGAAGTCCGCGACCTCGCGGACGCCGCAGTGCGGGCACTCGAGAACGAACGACATCGGCGGCATACTAGACACGCGTAACGCAAAGCGCAATACTGTTGCCGATGGCGCAACACGAATCGAAGGCGACCGATCCGGCGGACACGGCGCGCGGCTCGCACGAGGCGTCACCGACATCGCGCGCGCGCCCCGTCGCGTCGGTCGCCCGCGCGCTGGCGCTGCTGGACGCTCTGCGCGAAAGCGAGCGGGACCTCGGCGTCAACGAGCTCGCGCGGCGAATCGGCGTCAGCCCCAGCACCGCCTCGCGGCTGCTCGCCACGCTCGAGAGCGCCGGCATGGTCCAGCGCGAGGATCAGGGGCCGTTCCGGCTCGGCCTCGGGCTGGTGACGCTCGCCGACCGCGTGCTCGCGCGCCTGGACCTGCGCGCGCTCGCCCGCCCGGTGCTCGTCGAGTTGATGGAGCGCACCGGCGAGACCGCGACGCTGTCGGTGCCCGGCGAGCGCGAGGCGATCACCGTCGACTCGGTCCCGTCGCAGTCGAGCGTCGTCAGCATGGCGCGCCTCGGGCGACCGAGCGTCGCGCACGCGACCGCCGTGGGCAAGGTGATGCTCGCCTTCGGCGGCGAGGGCGGGCGGGTGTCGCTTCCCCGCGAGCGCGACCTGCGCGCGCTGACCGAGCGCACGATCACCGACCGCGCGCGCCTGCAGGCCGAGGTGCTCGCCGTGCGCCAGCGTGGCTACGGGACGGTGTTCGGCGAGCGCGAGCTGGATGTCAACGCGATCGCCGCGCCGGTGTTCGACCGCGCGGGCGGGCTCGCGGCGATCCTTGGGCTGCAGGGTCCGGCCAACCGCCTGCAGGACCCCACGCGGCTGCTCGACGATCTACGACGCGGCGCCGCCACGCTCACGAACGCGCTCGGCGCGGGACGCTGAGGCCGGCGATGCGCCTGCTCGCCGCGGTGCCCCGGGTGCTGACGCCGCTGGCGCTGCTCGCGGCCGTGCTCGGCCTCGCGCTCCCCTCCCCCGCGCTCGCCGCCCACTCCGACCTGCTGCTCGCGCTGCTCGTGCTCGCGACCGCGCTCGGCATCTCCTTCGCCGATCTCGCCCGCCTGCGCGAGCACGCGCGCGCGGTGCTGGTCCTCTCGCTGCTGCCGCTGCCCCTGCTCGTCGGCGCCGCCTGGCTGCTCGGGCGCCCGTTCGCGCCGGAGATCCGCGACGGGCTGCTGGCGGTCGGGCTCTCCTCCTCGGAGGTCGCCGCCGTCGGTCTCGTCGCGCTCGCCGGCGCCGACGCCACGATCGCGCTCGGCGCGGTCACCGGCTCGCTGGTCCTCGCCGCGATCGTCGGGCCGCTCGCGATCGGGCCGCTGTCGGGCGCCGTCGTCCACGTCGGCTCCGCCGGCCTGCTCGGCCGCTTCGCGCTGGTCGTGATCGTTCCGCTGATCGTCGGCGTCGCCATGCGCAGCCGGCCGGCGCTCGCGCCGCGGCTCGCCGCGGCCGACGCCGAGCGCGAGGGGGTGGCCGCGCTGACCGTCGCCGTCCTCGTCTACGCCGCGCTCAGCGGCACCCACGGCGCCCACCACCTCGGCGCGGCGCTGCTCGCGAGCGTCGCGTTCCTGCTCCTGTGCGTGTTGCTAGCGGCGCTGTGGCGGCGCGTGGATGCGCGCCGCGCGAGCGCGATCCCGGGCGCGTTCGCGATCGCGATGCGCGACTTCGCCGTCGCCGCCGCGCTCGCCACGCAGGCATTCGGCACGAGCGCCGGCACCGTGCCAGGGGTCTACGGGGTCGTGATGCTGGTGGCGGCGGCGATTGCCGCCGGCCGCTTCTCGCGGGGCGCCGGGGAGTCATCGCAACCTGGGTGACGTGACGTTACTGTCACGTTGCGTCCATCGGTGCTAAAGTGACGGTACTGTCACAACCGATGGAAAGGTGTGCGTGCGACAGATATGTCACAGCCAGGACAAGCGAGCATGACGTGGACGATCCGCTCCGGCGCGGACCTCGGACGTGCTGTCGCGGAGATCCGCGGCCGCAGACACCTCACGCAGGCCGAGCTCGCCGAGGAGGCCGGGCTCACACGCGACTACCTCGCCCAGCTGGAGTCCGGGCGCAGCGTCACGCTGCTCGAACACCTGCTGCGGATTCTGCGCCGCTCCGGAGCGACCGTCACCGTCACATGGCCCGGCGAGCATGGCGAAGGCTGAGCCTCTCGGCGTCTGGCTCCACGGTGTCCGGGTCGCCGTGCTGACAGCCAGGCGGCCGTGGGAGCTCCACTGCACCTACACCAACGAGGCGCTCGAAGAATGGCCGGGCCTCTCCCCCGTCCTGTCCTGCTCGCTGCCGTTGCGGGCACGCAGGATGAACGCCAGCGTGTTCGCCGCCGGCCTGCTGCCAGAGGGCCAGCACCGCCAGGCGCTCGCCCAGCAGCTCGGGGTCGCCGTCAACGACATCCACTCTCTGCTCAAGCGATTCGGCCGCGACGTCGCCGGCGCGCTGATCATCGCCGCGCAGGAGCCCCCGGCACGGCCCGGGACCGTCATCCCCTATGACACCGACACCCTCGAGCAGGAGGTGCTCGGGCTCCCAGAGCGTCCTCTGGCGATCCACGACGACAGCGAGCTCTCTATCGCCGGGCTGCAGGACAAGCTGCTGCTCGTGCGACTGCCAGACGGCGGGTGGGGGCGCCCGGCGAACGGCTACCCCTCGAGCCACATCCTGAAGGTCGACGACCCTGTGCGGCCGGGCCTCGTGGACGCGGAGGCGCAATGCCTCGAGCTCGCCGCAATCGTCGGCCTCACCAGCATTCAGGCTCAGCTCGAGACGATCGGCGAGAAATCGTGCCTGATCGTCTCCCGCTTCGATCGGCGGGTGCTCGCGGACGGGACGGTCGAGCGGATCCACCAGGAGGACCTCTGCCAGGCGCTCGCACGCGACCCCGAAGCGGGCATGCGCCGCGGCAAGTACGAGAGCGCCGGCGGGCCCTCCCTGAAAGAGGCCGCCGGGCTGCTCGACCGCTATGCGCGGGACCCGCGCGAGCAGCTCGACCGGCTCCTGGCGGCCGCCACGTTCACCGTGCTGATCGGCAACGCCGACGCGCATGGAAAGAACATCGCGCTACTACATCCCACCGCGGAGCACATCGAGCTGGCGCCCCTGTATGACACGGTGCCGACCGTGCTGTGGCCGAAACTCAGACGGCAGGGTGCAATGAGCGTCGGCGGCCGCTACGAGCTGGACGCCATCACCGTGGCCGACCTGATCGATGAGGCCCGGTCATGGCGTCATGACCCGAAGCGGGCCGGACGGGTCGTCACCGAAACGGCGACGGCGATGCTGGACGCGGCCAGGGAGCTCGACTCGGATTCGGCCGTCGCCGGCCGTGTGGTCGAGCGGACCGAGCGGCTGCTCGCCAGCGCCGCGGAGGGGTAAGGATGGACGCGATCGGGCGCCTCCGGCGAGCGTCAGTCGTGATCCCCCATGAGATCCTCAAGGAAGCTATCCGGGTTCCGACGTTGTACCCGCGTCCCCTCTACGCCGTGGCGGCCGAGCCGCGGTCCGGGGAGCGCACCATCAGCCGCAGCGGCGGGCTGCTGCCAATCCGCAGCTCGCGCGTGACCCGGAAGCCGAGGCGTTCGTAGAGCGCGGTGCTGCGGTCGCTCGAGGCCTCGAGATAGGCCGGCAGCCCCTCCCGGTCGCAGCGGTCGAGCGTCGGGCGCATCAGCGCGCTGCCGAGGCCCCTCCCCTGCATGCTCGGCAGCACGCCCACGTCGCGGACGTAGTAGTGCGGCCCGCGGAGATGGCGCAACTCCATCGCCGCTCCCAGCCTCGCTGCCCTCGGCAGGTGCGTGAGAAACGCGCTGCCCTCCAACAGCGTCACGCGCGTCGGCGCCCGCCACGCTTTCGGCGGCAGGCTGAGCGCCGCGCCGGCGAGATCGTCCGTCGTCCACACGCAGCCTCGCGGCAACGTGTAGTGGCGCAGCTCGATCCCGAAGTAGCGGCGCAGCTGCGCCCGCCGCATGCGGTCGTTCGGCATCAGCCAGCCGAGAACCGGGTCATCGAAGAAGGCCTCCGCGAGCATCGTCCGCAGGCGCTGGACGTCCGCGGCGGTCGCGCGGCGCAGACCCTCGCCGATCTGCGCGACCGGCGGTGCGTCGCGCTCGACTGTCTGCGAGCCCTCGCCCATCGACATGCGAGCACTATTACACGGCTGTGCGTCCCGGGATCCAGCTCGTCCCCGCGAGCGGCACGCGCGCCATCGCCGCGGCCTCGATCGTCAGCGCTACGAGGTCCTCCGGCTCGAGGTTGTGGACGTGGGACTTGCCGCACGCGCGCGCGAGCGTCTGCGTCTCGAGCACCAGCGTGCGCAGGTAGTTGGCCAGGCGCCGCCCGCCCTCGACCGGGTCCAGGCGCGCCGCCAGCTCGTCCTCCTGCGTCGAGATCCCCGCCGGGTCCAGGCCCGCCTGGTAGTCGTCGTAGTAGCCAGCGGCCGAGCCGATCGCGCGGTACGCCTCGTCGTGCTCCGGGGCGTTGTCGCCGAGGGCGATCATCGCCGCCACGCCGATCGACACCGCGTCCGCGCCCAGCGCCAGCGCCTTCGCCACGTCCGCGCCCGTGCGGATGCCGCCCGAGACGATCAGCTGCACCTCGCGGTGCATGCCGAGGTCAATCAGCGACTCCACCGCCTGCGGGATCGCCGCGAGGATCGGGATGCCGACGTGCTCGATGAACACCTCCTGCGTCGCCGCCGTGCCGCCCTGCATGCCGTCCAGCACGATCGCATCCGCGCCCGCCTTCACCGCCAGCGCCACGTCGTAGTAGGTGCGCGTGGCGCCCACCTTGACGTAGATCGGCACGCGCCAGTCGGTGATCTCGCGCAGCTCCTCGATCTTGATCTCCAGGTCGTCCGGCCCCGTCCAGTCCGGGTGCCGGCAGGCGCTGCGCTGGTCGATGCCCTCCGGCAGGTCGCGCATCTGCGCCACGCGCGCGGAGATCTTGTGGCCGAGCAGCATGCCGCCGCCGCCGGGCTTCGCGCCCTGGCCGACCACCACCTCGATCGCGTCCGCGCGGCGCAGGTCGTCGGGGTTCATCCCGTAGCGCGAGGGCAGCAGCTGGTAGACGAGCTTGCTCGAGTGCTCGCGCTCCTCCGGGGTCATGCCGCCGTCGCCCGTCGTCGTGCTCGTGCCGAGCTCGCTCGCGCCGCGACCGAGCGCCTCCTTCGCCGGGCCCGACAGCGCGCCGAAGCTCATCCCCGCGATCGTGATCGGGATGTCCAGGTGCAGCGGCTCGCGCGCAAAGCGCCCGCCGATCGTCACGTCCGTCGCGCAGCGCTCGCGGTACCCCTCCAGCGGATAGCGCGACACGCTCGCGCCCAGGAACAGCAGGTCGTCGAAGTGGGGCACGCGGCGCTTGGCGCCGAAGCCGCGGATGTCGTACATCCCCTCGCGCGCCGCGCGCTGGATCTCCGCGATCGCCGCCCGGTCGAACGTCGCCGACTCGCGCAGGCCCGGGTGCCAGCCCTGCGCGGGCGACGTCGCCGTCTGCGGCGAGGAGCCGTTAGCTTCCATCTCAGTAGCTCCCGAGATTGTCGACGTGGAAGTTGTACAGCGCGCGGGCCGAGCCGTAGCGCCGGAAGTCCTCCGCGCTGACGTCCTCGATCTCCGCGCGCTCGAGCAGCTCGCGCAGCTGCTCCAGGTGCTCTGCGCGCATCTCCTTCTCGACGCAGTCCGCGCCCAGCCCCGCGACCTCGCCGCGCACGTACAGGCGCGCCTCGTACAGCGAGTCGCCGAGCGCTTCGCCCGCGTCGCCGCACACCACCAGCGCGCCCTTCTGCGCCATGAACGCGCTCATGTGACCGACGCCACCGCGCACCACCACCTCCGCGCCCTTCAGCGAGATCGCGCAGCGCGCCGAGGCGTCGCCGTGGACGACCAGCAGGCCGCCGCGCGCGCTCGCCGCCGCCGACTGGCTGGCGCTGCCCTCGACCGTCACCGTCCCCGACATCATGTTCTCGGCCACGCCCACGCCGCAGTTGCCGTGCACGCGCACGCTCGCGAGCTTGTTCATGCCCGCGCAGTAGTAGCCGACGTGCCCGTCGATCTCGACCTCGTGCGGCGCGTCGATGCCAACCGCGATCGAGTGCCTGCCCGCGGGGTGCAGCACGCGCACGCGCTGGGGCTCGCGCGCGTCGTGCAGGAGCTGGTTGAGCTCGCGCACGCTCTCGCTCGCCAGATCCACCGACAGCAGGTCCTCCCGGGTGGCGTCCGCGGCCGCCATCACGCGACCGGCGCCGTTCCCCAGCTATAGACGCGCCCCGGCTCGGGCTCCCAGCTGACGGCGTCCTGCGCCCCCGGCAGCACCGCGATCGCGCGGTACTCCGAGGCGATCGCGACCCACTCGTCGGTCTCCGCCATCACCGCCGGCTTGCACGCGATCGGGTCGCGCAGCACCGCGAAGCCGTCGGCGCTGCCCACCGCGAACGTGTAGAAGCCGTCGAGGTCCGAAAGGCAGCCCTCCAGCGCCTGCTCCAGGCTCGCGCCCTCGCGCAGCCGCCACGTCAGGTAGCCCGCCGCGACCTCGCTGTCGTTGTCGGTCTGGAACTGGATCCCCTCGCGCCGCAGCTTGCCGCGCAGGCGATTGTGGTTGGACAGCGAGCCGTTGTGCACCAGGCACAGGTCGAGACCGGTCGAGAACGGGTGCGAGTGCTCGGTCGTGACGCGGCTCTCCGTCGCCATCCGCGTGTGGCCGAGGGCATGGCTGCCGTCGATCCGCTCGATGTCGAAACGCCGCACGAAATCACCCGGCCTGCCGGCCTCCTTATAGATCTCGATCGAGCTGCCGGCGCTCATCAGCCGCAGCTCCGGGTGCTCCGTCGCGAGCCAGGCCTGCACCGCCTCCGCGTCCGCGTCGACCACGAACAGCGCGTGCGTCGCGCGCACCCGCGGCGGCGAAGCGCCTTCGAACGCGTCCGCCAGCTCGGCCCCGATCGCGTCCCAGTCGGCCTCCCCGTGCGCCGCGCACAGCGAGATCTTGCACGAGCCCGCCGGCGCCGGTTCGCGGTAGAACGCCACGCCCGCGCTGTCCGGCCCGCGGAAGGAGAGCTGCTCGAGCATGCTCGACAGGTGCTCCCCGAGCTGGGCCTGCAGCGCGGGAGACTTCGTGTAAAGCCCTGCGATCCCACACATGGAAATCACTGTAGAGACCGGACTCGGCCGCGCACATGGCGTCCGTGCGCACACTTTCGCCGCAGAATGTGGCGGCTGGCGCTACAGCCCGGGCGGAACCCACGCGCCCAGCCGCCGCTGCTCGCGGCGCACCGTGTGCAGCGCCTCGCGCAGCTCCACGCGGGCGATCGGCGCCAGCGCCGCCGGGTCGATCAGGTTGTCCGGCGCGCGGCCCGCCGCGATCAGCTCAGCGTGGTGTGCGAAGCGCAGGCGCGTGATCGCGTCGAACGCCTCCCTGAGCGCATCCGCCACGCCGCGCTCGATGCCCCCCGCGCTCGCCACCGCCTCGATCCGGTCGAGCGTCGGCGAGATCGTCACGCCGTTGGCGAGCGCGTGGAAGCGCACCAGGTTCACCAGCGGCACGATCGCTCCGCGCTTCACGTCCAGGCGGCCGGCGCCCGGGCCGCGGCGCTCGACCGCCAGATCGCCGCGGAAGCCCAGCGCCACCTGGTAGCCCGTCGCCGTGCGCGCGATCAGGCGCATGAAGTCCGGGTGTTCGCGTGCCGCGCGGATCCGCGCGGTCAGCGCCTCCGTCACCGCGAGGCCGCCCGCGCACGGGCGAAAGTCGAACGCGACCGACGCGCGGATCAGACGCGACTCGCTCGGCGCGCGCAGACACTCGTCGAACGTCGTGATCCAGTCCGCCTTCGACATTCGCCACAGGCGGTTGCCAGCGAGCACGTCGTTGTTGTCGACCCCGAACCCGCAGCGCGCGAGCCCCGCGTTGACCTCGCCGCCGAGCCGCGCGAAGTACGCGTCGACCGCGTCCTGCTCGCCCGCCGGCGGCGTCTCGTACGCGAGCGCGTTGTCCTGGTCGGAGGACAGCGTGAACTCCCGCCGCGCGGCGCTGCCGAGATCCAGCCACGCCCACGAGACGGGCGCCGGGCCGTTGCGCGAAAGCGAGAAGTCGATCAACCGCACCGTCAGCGCGTCCTGCTGGAGGCTCAGCACGCGCCCGATGTCGCGGGGAGGGACGCCCGCGCCCACGAGCAGCGCGAACAGCTGCGGCAGGTGCCCGGCAGCGCGTTCGAGCACATCCTCGTCGGCCGCGCCGAGGATCGTGTGGCGCAGCGCGATCGGGCTGCGCGCATCCAGACCCAGCAGGTCGGCCGCGGAGAGCATCCCGCACACGCGCTCGCCGTCCAGCACGACCATGTGCTCGACACCCGCCGCGAGCATGTCCACCGTCGCCTCCACCGCCAGCTGGCCCGCGGGCACCGTCGGGGCCGGCGCGCGCGCGATCGCGCTCACCGGCGCCTCGCCGTCGCCGTCGCCCGAGGCCACCCACGCTCGCAGCTCCGCGTCGGTGATCATCGCCAGCTCCTCGCCCTCCGTCCGAATCAGCAGCGCCGCCGCCTCCCTGCCCGGGCCGAGCCGCGCCGCGGCCGCGCGCAGCGACTCCTCCGGCTCGCAGAAGACCGCCGGGCGCATGATCGCCGACACCGGCGTCGTGCCCACGTCCAGCAGCCCGTGCACGGTGTGGCCGCTGCGCGTCAGGCGCGTGCGCATCGTGCCCGCGACATAGTTGACCCCCGCCTGCGTGGCGAGCACGCGGCGCGATGTCCGCTCGTCCAGCAGCGCGCACACCGACGGCTCGCGCGCGCGCACGGTGAAGATCGGCGCCATGCCCGTCAGCAGCGACGGGTGGCCGAAGCACTCGCCCGGCTCCAGCACCACCACCGGCTCGCCCTCGTGCACGAGCTCCATCGAGCCCGCCCGCAGCACATACAGGCCCACCGCCGGCGCCCCGTCCTCGACCAACACGGCCTCGCCCGTGTCGAAGGACACCTCGCTCGCCGCCGCAGCCACCGCGGCGACCTCCTCGCGCGGGAGCCCGTCGAACGGCGGCTGCAGAGAGAGGAATGTGTCCAGGTGCTCCATGTCGCTCCCAACAATTGTGTTCACATCTCGCCTGGGAGTGACCCCGGACAACTGACAATCTGGCGCCGAACACCCACAACGTGATCGGGAGAGCATATGGCGGATGACACAGGCTCCGGGACCTACGACGAGCTCGTCTACGAGGGCGGTGGGCTGCCGAAAACCATCAACTGGTGGGGCGCGTTCGTAATCGGGCTCGCGGGCACGATCCTCGTCACCGGGATCGCGCCGACGATGGTCACCTCGCTGGGCGCCGCCGCGGTGCCGCTGATCTTCGTGATCACCGTCAGCGGCTACCTGCTGTGCCTGTTCCTGGCCGAGCTCTCGGCGATGATGCCCGACCGCTCCGGCGGCTCGCCCTCCTACGCCTATCCCGCCTACAAGGACCGCTGGCCGCGCTTCGCCGAACACGTCAACGGCTTCACCGCATGGGCGTACTGGCTCGGCTGGTTCCCCGTCGCGCCGCTGAACATGATTCTCGCCTCGTTCTACATCGTCGAGCGCTTTGGTCTCTCCGAAAAGGGCTTCACGCCGATCGACACGCCGATCGCGTGGTGGACGCTGGGGATCTCCGTCGTCGGGATCCTGCTGCTGTTCATCCCCTCCTACCTCGGGCTGCGCTTCGGCACGTTCTTCGCCACGGCGCTCGCGTTCCTGTCGATGATCCCGCTCACGTTCCTGGCGATCTCATGGATCTTCCGCCCCAGCGTCGTGCACTTCGGCGAACTGTTCCACTTCCACCACGTCGACGGCAGCGGCTTCTTCGCCAGCCAGTTCGGCCACGGCTGGTTCGTGATCGCGCTCGCCTTCTCGTTCCTGTTGACCTGGAACGTGATCGCGATGGAGGCGGCCGCGTGCTATATCGGCGAGACGCGCAACCCCGACCGCGACGCCAAGATCGCGATGAACGCCGAGGGCGCCTACGGCCTGTTCATCTACGTGATGATCCCCGTCGCGTTCGTGATCGTGCTCGGCACCAAAGCGCTCGGCAACACCGCGCTCGTCGATCCCAAGACGATCTTCGTCACGTTCGCCTCGAAGGTGTTCGGCACCGGCACCGGCGGCGAACTGCTCAACTGGCTGATCGCCGTGATGCTGATCATCGCGCTCGTGCTCTCCGCGCTGAACGCGATCACCGGGACCGCGCGCTCGCTGCACCAGATGTCCACCGACGGGCAGTTCCCCCGCTTCTTCCACGCCACCAACCGGCACGGCGTGCCGCACCGCTCGATGATCTTCAACGTCGTCTGCTCGATCATCGTCGTGCTGTTCGGCGGCGCCGTGCAGATCTACACGTTCTCCAACGTCGGCTACCTGGCCTCGTTCATCCCCGTGCTGATCGGCTACTACCTGCTGCGCAAGGAACGGCCCAACCTGCGGCGCCCGTTCAGGCTGCCGGAGTGGATGAAGTACGTCGCGCTGGGCCTCGCGGCCGTCTACGCGGTGATCTACTTCTGGGGCGGGCCCGTGTACGCCGACTGCTCCTGCAACGCCGCCGGGCACAAGACGCTGATCTACTACTTCCTCGGCTTCGGGGTGCTCGCCTCCTACTACCCGATGTACCTGTGGCGCAAGGCGGGCGACCGCAAGAAAGCCGACACCCTGGCGGCGACGGGGACGGCCACAGCCGCCGCTGAGCCCGAGGGCGTCAGCCCATGAGCGCCACCGCGCCCGCGGAGCTCGAGGAAGTGGACGTGGAGGTGAGCGGGCCGGCGGCGGAGCCGGGGTTCGCGCGCATCCTGCTCGCGACCGAGGGGCGCGCGATTCCCGATGCGGCGATCGCGCGCATCGTCGAGCTCGCCGACCGCTCCGGCCCCACCGACCCCAGCGTGCACGTGTTCTCGATCGCGCGCATCCACGGCGTCTCCTTCGGGTTCCCCAACCCGGGGCTGCTGCCCACCAAGCGCGAGCTCGCCGCGCTGCGCGAGATCGTCGACAGCGCCATCAGGCGGCTGGCGCGCGAGGGCATCGAGGCGGAGGGCCACGTGCTGGCGACGCGCAAGGCCACCGCGCGCATCTGCCAGGAGGCGGTCAAGGAGGAGTGCCAGGCGATCGTGATGGCCGCCGACCCCGATCGCAACCGCCTCGTCGGCGACATGCTCTGGACGCAGGAGCCACAGCGCGTGCGCCGGCGCGCGAAGGTCCCCGTGTTCCTCGTCTCAGACGGGGACTGACCCGCCCGGCGCCCCCGGGCGCCCGTGCAGGCGCGCCAGCTTGATCGCGAGCTCCAGCGAGAGCAGGTCGTCGTGGTCGAGCTCCACGCCGGTGAGCTCCTCGATGCGGGCGAGCCGCTGGCGCAGGGTGTTCGGGTGGATGAACAGGGCGCGCGCGGTGTCGATCACGCTGCGACGCTCGGCGAGGTAGCGCTCGAGCGTGTCCAGCAGCGACGCGCGGCGCCTGTTGTCGTAGGCGATCAGCACGTCGACCGCCTCGCGCATCCTGTCGCGCGGGGCGTCATCGGCGGCGATGTGCACGAGGTAACGATAGGCGCCCAGCTGCGAGTAGGCGATCGCGCCGCCGTCGTGCAGCAGCGCGCGCCCGATCGTGCTCGCGTCCAGCGCCTCGCGATACGCGCGCGCGGCCTCCGCGCCGGAGCCGCGCACGTGGCTGACGCCGATCGCCGCGCGGTTCTGCCTGCCGAGGTCGTGGCAGGCGCGCAGCAGCTCCTCCGCGCGCTCGGACCTGCCGGCGCCGAGCGGGACCGCGGCCCTGACGGGACCGGGGCCCGCTTCGATCGCCGCGCGCGGCGCCAGCGCGCCCAATCCCCGCCCCAGCACCTCCGCCGCCGCCCGCCACTCGACCGACGCCGGCTCCAGGCCGACGGCGGGCTCCGCGCAGACCATCAGGAACGGCTCGGTCAGGTCGCAGTGGACCTCGGCGGCCTTGGCGACCGCGAACGACGTCGCGCCCGCCGCCAGCGCCTCGAACAGGTCCTTGACGATGTTCGCGTTCGTCAGGTTCTCGATCAGCTCCGCGCGCTTGATCGCGACCGCCGCGATGTGGGCGATCGCGCGCGCGAGCTCGGTGTCCTCGCCGCTGAACTTGCGCCCCGGCGGGGAGCCGGCGCAGAGCAGCCCGAGCCGCTCGCCGCCCGCCGTCAGCGGCGTCAGCAGCAGGTCGCCGATGTCCAGCCCCGGCCACAGGCCGCGCGCCGCCGGGCCCGAGCCGCCGCCGTCGAGCGCGTCGATCAGGAAGCCCGCCGCCGAGGCGCTCGGCGGCGTCGAGACCGTGGCCGGATCGGAGCGCAGCAGCCGCAGGCCGCCGTCGTCGGCGTCCAGGCGGTAGACCTGACAGAGCTCCGCCTCCAGCAGCCGGCGCATGCCTCGCGCCACGATCAGGCCGAGGTCGTCGGCGTCGCCCGCCGAGGCCACTTCCCCGCCGAGCGCCGCCAGCCGCGTCAGCGTGTCGACGCGGCGGCGCTCGCGCTGGTAGAGCTGGGCGTTCTCGATCGCGCCCGAGACGAGCGAGGCGATGTGCACGAGCAGCTTCAGCGTGTCCTCGGTGAACTCGCGCGGCGCCTCCGTGTGCAGCACGATCACCCCCAGCGTCTCGCTGGAGCGCGACAGGATCGGCACGGCGACCATCGACTGGAAGCGCTCCTCCTGCAGCAGCGGCACGTAGTTCATGCGCGGGTCGTTCATCGCGCCCTCGCGGATGAACTCGGGCGTGCGATGGCGCGCCACCCAGCCGGTCAGGCCCTCCTCGATCGCGAACTGCACGCGCCCGACTGCGTCCGCGAACACCTGCGAGGCGGCGCGAATCGTCAGCTGGTCGTCTTCGAGCAGGTAGATGAAGCAGGCGTGGCAGTCGGTCGCCTGCGTCGCCAGGTCGACGATCCCCTGCAGCATCGGGCCGAGCTCGACCGACGACGACACCAGCTTGATGACGCCGTAGAGGGTGCGGTTCTCCTCACGGAGGCCGCTGGGCTCGGTGACAGTGGACATATGTGCGCTGTGAACATGCTACCCGCCGCTAACAGGAGCTGGCAGCCATTGCCGCGCACCCGCCGCGGCGGATACCTTGCAGTCGATGAGCGCCCCGCCCCAGAACGCCGAGGACGTACGGCGGATCGTCAAGGACGCGGGCGTCGAGTTCCTGTTCGCGCAGTTCGTCGACATGCACGGCAAGCCCAACGCCAAGCTCGTGCCGGCGCACCACCTCGACGACCTGCTCGCGGAGGGCGCCGGCTTCGCGGGCTTCGCCGCCGGCGACATCGGCCAGGGCCCCGACGACCCCGACATCGTCGCCATGCCCGACCCGCGCAGCCTCACGATCCTGCCGTGGCGCAAGGACGTCGCGCGCTTCGCCTGCGACGTGACCGTCGAGGGGCAGGCGTGGCCGTACTGCCCGCGGACGATCCTGCGCTCGGCGCTCGATCGCGCGGCGGCGCTCGGCTATGAGCTGAAGATCGGCGCCGAGCTCGAGTACTTCCTGCTGCGCCGCGGCGCCGACGGCCAGCTCGAGCTCGCCGACCCGCTCGACACGCTCGAGCAGCCCTGCTACGACATGCGCGCGCTGACGCGCAACCTCGATTTCGTCACCGAGGTCTCCAAAGCGGTCACCGCGCTCGGCTGGGACAACTACGCCACCGACCACGAGGACGCCAACGGGCAGTTCGAGCAGAACTTCGCGTTCGCCGACGCGCTCGACGACCTGCGACCGCGCGGTGTTCTTCCGCTACATGGTCGAGTCCCTCGCGCAGGAGCGCGGCCTGATCGCCACGTTCATGCCCAAGCCGTTCGCGCACCTGACCGGCAACGGCTGCCACTTCCACATCAGCCTGTGGCGCGACGGCGAGAACCTGTTCGAGCGCGACCCCGCCGAGGACCCGCGCGGCCTCGGGCTCTCCGAGCTCGCCTACCAGTTCCTCGGCGGCCTGAAAGCGCACGCGAAGGCCTACATCGCGGTCACCGCCCCGACCGTCAACTCCTACAAGCGGCTGTCCGTCGGAGCGCCCGAAAGCGGCTCCACGTGGGCGCCCGCGTACGTCAGCTACGGCTACAACAACCGCACGCAGATGCTGCGCATCCCCGCGCCCGGGCGGATCGAGGACCGCACCGTCGACGGCTCCTGCAACCCCTACCTCGCCGCCACCGCGATGATCGGCGCCGGCCTCGACGGGATCGAGCGGGGCCTGGACCCCGGCGACCCCAACTCCGCCAACCTGTACACGCTCAGCGACGAGGAGCTCGCCGCCGCCGGCATCGAGCTGCTGCCCGCCAACCTGCTCGACGCCACGCGCGAGCTCGAGCGCTGCCAGGCGCTGCGCGCCGCGCTCGGCAAGACGGCCGACGGCGACTACGTCGACTACTTCGTGAAGATCAAGCGCCGCGAAGTCCAGGCCGCCCACGAGCAGATCACGCCGTGGGAGCTCGAGCGCTACCTGCAGCTGTTCTAGGCGCGCCCGCCTGAGCGCGCGCCCGCGCGGCGCGCCACCGACGCGGCCGCTCACGCGCGCAGCAGTTCCAGCCGCCGCGCCGCGGAGACGAGGCTGCGCACGCTCTCCGCCTGCAGCGCGTCGAGGTGCGTGGCCAGCGCCACGAACGCCTGCGCGGTCGTCAGCGCGTCGCCGACGGCGTCGTGCGGATGGTGCGAGGGCAGGCCGAGCGCGGCCGCGAGATCGGTCAGCGAGGTCTGCCGCGGACCGTGCCCGTCGCGTTCGTGCAGCCAGATCAGCCCGAGCACGCTCGTGTCGATCATCGCCCCGCGCAGGCGCAGCCCCTGACGGCGCAGCGCCGGTCGCAAGAAGCCCCGCTCGATCGCGGCCACGTGCACGACCGGGATCCTGCCGGCCATGACCGCGAGCAGCGGGTCGATCGCGACATCCAGCGGCGGCGCGCTCTCGAGGTCGGCGGCGCGCATCCCGTGCACGCGGATCGCCGCCTCGCTCATCGCGCGCAGCGGCCGCACGCGGCCGTGCACCGCCGCGCTCAGCTGCACGCGCCCGTCCTCGATCGGGATCGCGCCGAAGGAGACGATCTCGTCGTGCCTGGGATCGAGGCCGCTCAGCTCCAGATCGACCGCGCAGTAGCTCGCCTGCCGCCACGGCGTGCGACCGCGCGGCGGGCGCGTGCGCTTGTACGCGAGCGCGCCCGCGCCGCGCGGTCGGGTGAAGAGGCTCATCGGCGTCTGAGAAGGCTCATCGCATCCCGAGGCTCAGCTCGGCGGTCAGATGCCGCTGCACCGATGCCACCGCCCGGAAGGCCTCCTTCAGGTAGCTGCGCGTGAGCGCGCTGAGGTCGTCCGGGTTCAGATGGTCGTCCGGCTCCAGGCCCGCGCGCAGCTGCTCGATCTGATGCTCCATGCGCAGCTCGGTGAACAGCTCGAACGCGTCCTCGAGCGTGTGCACCTCTGCCGCCGGCAGCGTGCCGGCGTCGCCGGCGGCGCGCAGGCGCTCGAGCGTCGAGGCGCTCGTCACGCCCGCCGCCATCCCCGCCCAGCGCGCGAGATCGACGACCGGCAAGAGGCCGCCGTTCTTGAGGTCCAGCCGGCCGCGGTGCTCGCCGTCGTGCTCGACCACCAGGCCGCGCAGGAAGCCCGTCGGCGGGCGATGCGAGAGCGCGAAGCGGGCGAGCAGGTGCAGCAGCTCGGGCCGCGCCCGCGCCGCGCGGAACGTGTCCGACACCGGGCTGCCGCTGTGGATGCCCCACACCGGGCGGCTGTCGACGAGCACCGAGACGAGAATCAGCACCTGCTCGCGGGTCGGGTGATCCATCCAGTCGCGCGCGACCTTCCGCCAGGACTCGACCGAGCGCACGAACAGCACGTCCGAGGCGCTCGCGCCGTGGCTGTCGACGGGGACCCCGCAAGCGTGCAGGCCCGCGGCGACCTCGCCGGCGAGCGCGTGCAGGTACGGGCGGATCTCCTGCTCGGCGACATCGCCGTACCAGACGATCGCGCTGTCGACGTCCGAGGAGGGCATCGCCTCGCGGCGCGACTGGCTGCCGAGCGCCAGCCACGAGAACTCCGCCGGCGGCGGGCCGGCGGCGACGAGCGCGAGCTCGACCAGCCGGCGCGTGAGCGCGTCGAGCACCACCGAGTGGATCGCCGAGACGCTCGCGGCGGCGACGCGCGCGTCGTGCAGCGCGATCACCGCCGGGCGCAGCCCCTGCGCCGCATCGGCCAGCTCGGCGACGCTGCCGGCGCGCGCGATCGCGCGGCGCAGGTAGAACGAGGACAGCGTCTCGACCGCGAGCAGGTCGACGGCTTCGACGACGCCGATCACCTCGCGGCTGGCGTTGACGACCGGGAAGTGGCGCACGCCGCGGTCGAGCATCTCCAGCAGCACGTCGCCGCCGAGCCTGTCCGGCTCGACGGTGTACGCGGGCGCGCTCATCACCGCGGACACGGGGTCCTCGTAGGAGACGCCGGCGGCGACGACGCGCGAGCGCAGGTCGCGGTCGGTGAGGATCCCCAGCGAGTCGCCGAGCTCGATCACGATCGACGTCGCCGGCCCGGCGGCCATCTGCGCCGCCGCCTCGCGGATCGTGGTTGTCGGCGAGCACAGCAGCGGCGGGTCGCGGATCAGCGCCGCCACCGGCTGGTTGGCCGGGTCGGGCGCCGGGCCGCGCGGGGCGAGCGCCGCGGGGAAGCGCGACTGCATCTCAAGCAGCGAGCGCGCGACGAAGCCGACGCTCTCCGGCCGCGCGAGCACGGTGCGCGCGACCTCCGCGGGGATGCGGTAGCAGAGCGTGTCCTCCTGCGCGCGCGCCGCGAACCCCGGCGGCAGCCCCGAGAGCATCGAGGCGTGGCCGAACAGCTCGCCCGGGCCGAGCAGGTCCAGCTGGCGCTCGCCCAGCACGATCTCCACGACCCCGGTGCGCACGACGCGCAGATGCTCGACCGGCTGCGCGCCCTGCGCGAAGATCGTCGCGCCGGCGAGGAAGAACTCGACCTCGACGGCAGCCGCCGCCCGCTCCACGTCGGGGGCCTCGAGCGCGTCGAACGGAGGGTGGGCGCGCAGGAACTCGACCACGTCGGCGAGCGCCGACGGCGGGCTCGACATCTGGGCCTGCTCGCGTCGCTCGATCGTCACGTCGGGATCGTACGCGGCGGCCGGCGCTACGAAGCTCGCGGGTCCGGGTAGGATTGGACGACACTTCCCCGTTCCCGACAGACGAGGTTACAGAGCACGTGGCGATCGATCTCCAACAAGTCTCCGCCGTTGACGCCGAGCCGGGCGAGCTGCCCAAGACAATGGCCGCGTGGGTCATCCGCGAGGAGCGCTTCGGCGAACCGAAGGACGCCTTCCAGATCGAGGAGATCGAGGTGCCCGAGCCGGGCGCGTTCGAGGTGATCGTGCGCGTGATGGCGGCGGGCGTCAACTACAACAACGTGTGGGCCGCGCTCGGCAAGCCGGTGTCGGTCATGCGCTACGGCGACCACCCCGAGTACGGGCACCACATCGGCGGCTCCGACGCCTCGGGCATCGTCTGGAAGGTCGGCGCGGGCGTCACCCGCTGGAAGCCCGGCGACGAGGTCGTCGTGCACTGCAACCAGGCCTCCTACGAGGACCCCGAGGTGCACGGCCTGGACCCGATGGCCGCGCCCTCGCAGAAGATCTGGGGCTATGAGACGACGTGGGGCTCCTTCGCGCAGTTCGCGAAGGTGCAGGCCCAGCAGCTGCTGCCCAAGCCCCAGGCGCTGACGTGGGAGGAGGCCGCCTCCTACGGCCTCGTCTACTTCACGGCCTACCGAATGCTGATCACTCGCTGCAAGCTCCAGGCCGGGCAGAAGGTCTTGATCTGGGGGGCCGCGGGCGGCCTCGGCGTGTTCGCCACGCAGATCTGCGCCGCCGCGGGCGCGCACTCCGTCGGCGTCGTCTCCTCAGCGGAGAAGGGCGAGCTCGTCAAGCGCCTGGGCGCCGTCGACTACATCGACCGCGGCGAGTTCGACGGCATGATGCGCAGGGGCGGCGAGAGCGAGGAGGAGGAGGCCGCGCGCTTCAAGGTCTCCCGAGCGTTCGCCAAGCGCGTCAAAGAGCTGCTCGGCGACGCGCCCGACATCGTCTTCGAGCACGTCGGCAAAGCGACGTTCCCGACGTCGGTGTTCACCGTCAAGACGTTCGGCAAAGTCGTGATCTGCGCGGGCACCACCGGCCTCGACCTCGACTTCAACGTCGCCTACCTGTGGATGCGCCAGAAGGAGATCCTCGGCTCGCACTTCGCCAACGCGTACGAGTGCACGAAGGCCAACGAGCTGATCGAGAGCGGCCAGATCCGCCCGGTGCTGTGGCGCACGCTCGGCTTCGACGGCGTCGCCGAAGCGCATCAGCTGATGCTCGAAAACAAGCATCTCGGCAAGATCTCGATCCTCGTCGGCGCCGACGCCGAGGGTCAGGGCAAGACCGCCGACGGACCCGGCGCGATCCACGCGGAGGTGGGCGCCTGATGGCCGATAGCCTACGCCATACTTTGTCCTCCCTCCCTCGTGTGCAAAGCACACTTCGCTCGGTGCGTCCTCGTCTGGCTTGGCTCTCGACCATCAGGCGGGCGCAGATACAACGAACCCAGGCAGGTGTCTGATGGCCGGCACGGTGATCGTCCCGTGGTACGCGACGGGCTTCCGCGGCGATGGCTTCGAGCGCGACCTGAACGAGGTCGCGGCCGCGGCGCTGCGCTACGGGGCGACCTCCTACGCGGTCTACCGCCAGCGCGACGACCGCTACCGCTTCCAGCAGCTGGCCGCGTTCGAGGAGTACCTCGAATGGGAACGCTACTGGGAGAGCCCGGAGATGACCTACTTCCGCACGACCCACTCGAGCTGGTACCAGGTGCCGGTGCTCTACGGCTGGTGGGACCGCACCGCGCACGGCGCCGTCGACGAGGAGCTCGCCAGCGGCAACGGGCACGGCAACGGCGTGCGCACCGCCTGACGAGGCGCGCGACGGGCGTCCGAGACGCCTGCGGACAAGGCGGCGTCTCAGCCCTGCTCGAGCGGCGCCATCGTCAAGCCGGCGCCCTTGAGCTGCTCCCAGTAGTGCTCGGCGGCCTCCTGGTGGCCGCTGTAGACGACGGCGCGGCCGGAGGCGTGAATGACGTTGGCGATCTCCATGCCGCGCTTGAGCGTGATGCCGGGGATGAAGCGGGCGAGCGTGCGGGCGACATGGTCGAAGGTGTTGTGGTCGTCGTTGCAGACGATCACCCTCCATGCGCCCCCCAGGCCGTCTCCCGGACCGCGCGTGCGCGGCCTCTCGAGGGTTTGATCCATGAGCGCCAGGATAAAGCCCGCGGCGCGACCGTACAATTGCTGCATGAGCGACGAGCATTCCGCGCGCCTGCCCGAGCGCGACCGGCCCTGGATGATGCGGACCTACGCCGGTCACTCGACGGCGAAGGCCTCCAACGAGCTCTACCGGCGCAACCTCCAGAAGGGTCAGACGGGCCTGTCGATCGCGTTCGACCTGCCCACGCAGACGGGCTATGACCCCGACGACGAGCTCGCCCGGGGCGAGGTCGGCAAGGTCGGCGTCCCGATCTCCCACCGCGGCGACATGGCGGCGCTGATGGACGGGATCCCGCTCGGGGAGATGAACACGTCGATGACGATCAACGCGACCGCAGCGTGGCTGCTGGCGCTGTACATCGTCGCGGCCGAAAATCAGAACCCACCCGCCCGCCAGGAGCAGCTCCAGGGCACGACCCAGAACGACATCATCAAGGAGTTCCTCGCGCGCGGCACCTACGCGTTCCCGCCGGCGCCGTCGATGCGCCTGATCGCGGACATGATCGCGTACACGGTCGAGCACGTCCCCAAGTGGAACCCGATCAACATCTGCTCCTACCACCTGCAGGAGGCGGGCGCGACGCCCGTGCAGGAGATCGCCTACGCGATGAGCAACGCGATCGCGGTGCTCGACGCGGCGCGCGAGCGCATCGAGCGAGCGCCCGGCGGGCACGGCGAGGAGCTGATGGAGCAGGTCTTCGGGCGCATCTCGTTCTTCGTCAACGCCGGCGTGCGCTTCGTCGAGGAGCACGCGAAGCTGCGCGCGATGTCGATCCTGTGGGAGGAGCTCGGGCGCCAGCGCTACGGCGTGCGCGAGGAGCGCCATCTGCGCTTCCGCTACGGCGTGCAGGTCAACTCGCTGGGCCTCACCGAGGCCCAGCCGGAGAACAACGTGCAGCGCATCGTGCTCGAGGCGCTCGCGGTGACGCTCGGGCGCGACGCGCGCGCACGCGCTATCCAGCTGCCCGCCTGGAACGAGGCCCTCGGCCTGCCGCGCCCGTGGGACCAGCAGTGGTCGCTGCGCATCCAGCAGGTGCTCGCCTACGAGACCGACATCCTCGAGTACCCGGACATCTTCGAGGGCTCGAAGGTGATGGAGGCGCTGGTGGCGGAGCTGCTGGAGGGCGCGCGCGCGGAGATGGCGGTCGTGGCCGAGCACGGTGGCGCGGTCGAGGCGGTCCCGTACATGAAGGCGGCGCTCGTCGACAGCCACCGCGAGCGACTGCGGCGCATCGAGTCCGGCGAGCAGGTGGTCGTCGGCCAGAACCGCTTCACCGAGACCGAGGAGTCGCCGCTGACGGCGGACGCCGAGGGCGGCATCCTGGTCGTCGACCCGGCGCTGGAAGCCGAGCAGATCGAGGCGCTGCGCCGCTGGCGCTCCGAGCGCGACCAGGCGGCCGTCGACGAGGCGCTGGCGACGCTCGCCGCGGTCGCCCGCGACGAGAGCGTCGGCGAGAACCTGATGGGGCCGACGATCGCCGCCGCACGCGCCGGCGCGACGACCGGCGAGTGGGCGAGCGCTCTGCGCGAGGTCTTCGGCAGCTACCGCGCCCCCACCGGCGTCGGCGAGGCCGCCGCGGCGACCGCGAACGACGAGCTGAGCGAGCTGCGCGACGAGGTCGAGCGCCTGCGGGAGAAGCTCGGTCGCAGGCCCAAGATCCTCGTCGGCAAGCCGGGCCTGGACGGGCACTCCAACGGCGCCGAGCAGATCGCGGTGCGCGCACGCGACTCGGGCATGGACGTCGTCTACGAGGGCATCCGCCTGACCCCCGCGCAGATCGCCGCCTCGGCCCTGCAGGAGGGCGTGCACGTGATCGGCCTGTCGATCCTGTCGGGCTCGCACCGCGAGCTGATCCCAGCGGTCATCGACGCGCTGCACGACGCGGGCGTGAACGCGCCGGTGGTCGTCGGCGGGATCATCCCCGAGCAGGACGTCGCGGCGCTGCGCAAGGCGGGCGTCGCGGCCGTCTACACGCCCAAGGACTTCGACATCACGCGCATCATGCGCGACATCGTCGCGCTCGTGGGAGCGAACGGCGCCTCCGCAAACGGCTCCGCGTGAGCGCCGGCACGTGAGCGCAGACGGAGCTGGCCTCGGCGCGCGCCTGCGGGCGCGGGACCTGAGCGCGGCGCCGGCGACGTTGAACCTGCTCGAGAGCACCGCTCCCGCCGACCGCGAGCAGGCGGATGAGCTGCTGCGCGAGGTCTCCCCGGCGGCGCTCGGAGGCGAGGCGCCGGGGGAAGTGATCGGCATCACGGGTCCCCCGGGTGCAGGCAAGTCGAGCCTGCTGTCCGCCCTGCTGCACTCGTGGCGCGAACAGCGGCGATCTGTGGCGATACTCGCTGTGGACCCCAGCTCGCGCCAATCGGGCGGCTCGCTGTTGGGGGATCGCGCGCGCATCGACTTCGATCCCACCGATCGAGAGGTCTTCATTCGCTCGACCGCCGCCGGCGAGCGGCTCGGCGGCCTGTCATGGGCGACCCGATCGGCGGCACAGGCGCTGGCCGCGGCGTTCGACGTTGTCGTGATCGAGACGGTCGGCGTGGGCCAGGCCGAGACGGAGATCGCCGAGGTGGCGGATACGGTCGCGGTCGTCGTCCAGCCCGGCAGCGGCGACGTGCTGCAGTTCCTGAAGTCCGGGATCATGGAGATCCCGGACGTGCTGGTGGTGACCAAGGCCGACCTCGGCCAGGTCGCCATGAGCGCACTGCGCGACGTGAACGCCTCGCTGCGCTCGCTCGGCAAGCGCTCCACGTGGACGGTGGCCGTCTCTTCGCTGCCGCCGCCAAGAGGCATCGACGAGCTGATGCAGGGCTTTGCTCAGCACCGGCTCGAGCTGACCCGCGACGGAGGACTCGAGCTGACCGAGCGGCGCCTGCGGGCGCGTCGCGCCGCGGCGCTGACGGACTTCGCGGTCGAGCACGGCGAGAGCGGGCTGAGAGCGCTTGGCGGCCGGCGCGCCATCCACGCGCTGCTGGCCGAGCAGGACCCCGCGATGGGCGTGCCGGCGCTCGTTGCGACGCTCGAGACGGCGCTGGCGGCGAGCACGGGGACGGCCGCATGAAACGCAGCCTGCTGTTGATGTTCGGCGCGTTCGTGCTCGCCAGCGCGCTCGCGGGCGCGCTCGGCGCGGTCAACCTCGGCACGGCGCTCGCGTTCGGGCAGATGGGGTTCGCGGCGAGCACCGTGTACGTGATGCTGCGGCGCTGACGATCCCAGGACGCCGAGTCTCATATGCTCCGCCTCGTGGGAACGGGGTGCTTCGTATCGACGGGCCGCTCGCTCGAGCAGGCGATCGAGCGGGTGAAGCTGGCGGAGTCGCTCGGCTACGAGTCGGTGTACACGACACACGTCGCCGGGCGCGAGTCGCTGACGGTGCTGACCGCGTACGCGCTCGCCACCAGCCGCATCCGCGTCGGCAGCGGCGTCGTGCCGATCTACACGCGCACGCCCGCGACGATGGCGCAGACGGCCGCCACGATCGACGAGCTCTCCGGCGGGCGCTTCACGCTCGGGCTCGGCGTCTCCCACCGCCCGGTCGTCGAGGGCTGGCACGGGCAGACGATCGACCGCCCGGTCACCGAGATGCGCGAATACGCGTCGATCGTGCGGGCGATCCTGCGCGGCGAGGACCCTCCGCGCGGCGAGAAGTGGCAGACGGGCTTTCAT
The DNA here is from genome assembly GCA_963735705.1 of uncultured Solirubrobacteraceae bacterium. Classification (GTDB taxonomy): domain Bacteria; phylum Actinomycetota; class Thermoleophilia; order Solirubrobacterales; family Solirubrobacteraceae; genus Palsa-744. The sequence continues at coordinate 401,402 of CAVTLZ010000013.1, read as the reverse complement.
CTGATGGGCCTGGAGGCGCGCCCGGCGCTGCCGATCTACGTGGCCGCCCTGTCCCCCGCGATGCTGCGCCTGGCAGGCGAGATCGCGGACGGCGTGATCCTGTGGCTGTGCAACCCGAGCTACATCCGCGACGTGGTGATCCCGGAGGTGAGCGCCGGGCGGGAACGCGCGGGGCTGACGCTGGAGGGCTTCGACGTCGTCGCGGCGGTGCCGGGGGCGCTGACGAGCGACCGCGACGGCGCCTACGCGGCGATGCGCAAAGACCTGATCCCCTACTTCGGCCTCCCCTTCTACCGCGCGATGATCGAGCGCACCGGCTTCGGCGCGGACATCGAGGCTTATGACCGCGCCGCCGGCGCGGGCGACTTCGAGGCGATGCAGAGCGCCATCTCCGAGGGCTTCCTCGACGAGCTGACGGCCGTGGGCGACGAGTCGGGGCTGATCGGCGGCATCGAGCGCTATCGCGACGCGGGCGCGGGCTCGCCGTGCATCGGGCCGATCCCGGGCACGGACTTCGAGGCGACGCTGCGCGCGGGGATCGCCACGTAGCGACGCCCCGCAGGTCCAGCGCAGCGAGCTCCCGCGCCCGGCTGCGCTCCGCAGAACCGGCGTGTAACGCAAACGGCTCCCGCCAGACTGTTGGACAGGCACATGCTCGTTCTCCTGACCTTCGCTGTCCTCGCCGGCGCGGGCACGGCGCTGTCGCCGTGTGTGCTGCCGGTCCTGCCTGCGCTCCTCTCGGCCGGCGGCGTGGGCGGACGGCGCCGACCGCTCGGGATAGTGATCGGCTTGGCGATCACCTTCACGGTGTCGATCGTCTTCCTCACGAAGGTCGTCGAAGGCGTGGGGCTCGGCAACGAACCTCTGCGCTACCTGGCGATCGTCGTCCTGTTGGTGTTCGGCCTGGCGCAGATCCTGCCCGCCCTGTCCGCACGCCTGGAGGCGCCGCTGTCGCGGCTCGCGCGGTTCGGTCCGCGTACGAGCGGCGACGGCTTCTGGTCGGGGCTGCTCGTCGGCGGGGCGCTGGGTTTCGTGTACACGCCCTGCGCAGGTCCGATCCTCGCGGCCGTGGTCACGGTCGGCGCCGCCACAGGAAAGGCGCTCGCGCTGGCGGGCGCCTACGCGCTCGGCTCGGCGGTCGTCCTGTTCGCGCTGTCGCTCGGCGGCAGGCGCCTGTTCGATCGCGTCCGCAAGTCTGGCCGCGGGCCGCTCCTCGGACGCGTGCTCGGCACGGTCATGATCCTCACCGCGGTCGCGCTGCTCACCAATCTCGCCAACAGCTACAGCGTGTTCGTCGCCGAAAAGATCCCCAACTTCAACCTCGCCGCGGGGCTGCAGTGCTCCTCCAGCGTGACGAAGCGCATCTCCGAAGTCACGGGCCACAAGGCGAAGTTCGTACCCAAGAACGGCGTCTCGGAGTGCGAAGGCTCCAGCACGTCGAAGGTTCACGTGGCCGCGCGCGACGCCAGCCAGGCGACGCTGCTGGCGGCCGCCCGCGCCCTGCCCGATCTCGGCCCGGCGCCGGAATTCACGGAAACCGAGGACTGGTTCAACACGCCGGGCGACCGACCGCTGACGCTGGCGGCGCTGCGCGGGCGCGTGGTGCTGGTCGACTTCTGGACGTACACGTGCATCAACTGCATCCGCACGCTGCCCTACCTGAAGGCGTGGAACGCCGCCTACGCCAAGGACGGCCTGACGATCGTGGGCGTGGAGACGCCGGAGTTCTCGTTCGAGAAGGAGGCCGGCAACGTCTCCGACGCGATCGGCCAGTTCGGCCTGCGCTACCCGGTCGTCCAGGACAACAACATGGGCACGTGGAACGCGTATGGCAACGAGTACTGGCCCGCGGACTACCTGATCGACGCCAAGGGCAAGGTGCGCTACGCGACGTTCGGAGAGGGCGACTACGGCAAGACCGAAACCGCGATCAGGGCGCTGCTCGCCGAAGCCGGCCACCAGGTCGGCGGCAGGAGCCACCCCAGCGATGTGGTCGTGCCCTCGGAAATCGCCACGCCGGAGACCTACATGGGCACCGCGCGGGCGCAGGGCTGGATCGACGGCCCGAAGACGGGCACTCGCGACTACGGGCCGGCGCCGAGCGGCGAACTGCAGCTCAACGACTTCGCCTACAGCGGCACGTGGAAGATCGCCGAACAGCCGGCCGAAGCGATCTCCGGCGCGGGAGTCGACCTGGAGTTCAAGGCCAAGAACGCGTATCTGGTGCTGAGCTCGCCAGGCGAACGCCCGCTGCCGGTGCAGGTGCTGCTCGACGGGCACCCGATCGCCGCCGCGCAGGCCGGCGGCGACGTGCACGACAGCGTGGTGAGCGTCCGCCGCCAGCGTCTGTACTGGCTCGTGTCGCTGCCGCGCGACGAACAGCATCGCCTGTCGCTGCGCTTCGCCGACGGCGTGAGCGGCTACGACTTCACTTTTGGATAGCCGGATGCCAGGGGAAGCGTGGCGCGGATGCCTACAATGACCCGGATGGAGGGTTCGATGGCAGAGACGAGCGCACGCAGCTGGCTGCGCTGCTATCGCTGCTGGTCCCAGGATCTCGAGGTCCAGGTCCACTACGAGGGGATCCACAAGATCGACCCCGACAGCGGCGAGCGCGCGGAAGTCGTCGACGAGCTCCAGGAGGCGGTCGTGCAGTGCCTGGACTGCATGCACGACCAGCCCCACCTCGGCTTCAACAACGGACGCGTCGAGCCGATCGAGGACCGCTGGGAACGCATGATCGCCGGCACGCCGTGGGTCGCCTCGTGCACCGTGACGGTCGACTCCGAAGACGTCGAGAGCTGCTCGGGGCCGGAGGCCGGCGACGCGCTCTCCTACGCCGCCTTCGGCGAGCACGGCGTGCGCGAGTTCTTCACGCACGTGCGCTTCCACAAGCACGAAGACGATGCGCGAATCATCGTGCACCTGCTCGTCGAGCTGTACGCGCGCTCGCTGGAGGAGGCCACCGACGTGCTCGAGTCCTCCGCGCGCGGAGCGCTCACCATCACCTCGCTGGCCGAGGAGTCTCGCCCACCGGCTGCAGGCGGCGAGAACCACGGCCACGACTAGGAACCGCTGGCCCCCTAATGGGCGCTGGTCAGCACGCGCGCCGCTCAGCTGAGCCGCTGCTCGAGCGCCTTCAGCTGGGCGTGGAGCTCGGCGGGGAGGTTGTCGAACTTGGCGAAGTGCTCGTGGAACTGGGGGAGCTGGGCCTTCCACTCGGCGACGTCGACCCGCAGCAGCTCGGCCATCGCCTCCTCTGAGACGTCTACGCCGCGGGTGTCGATGCCCTCGGGGCCAACCGGCGGGATGTACCCGATCGGCGTCTGCTCGGCGGCTCCATGCCCGGCGCAGCGCGCGAACACCCACGAGAGCACGCGCGAGTTCTCGCCGTATCCGGGCCACAGGAAGCGCCCGTCGGGGTCCTTGCGGAACCAGTTGACGTAGAAGATCTTCGGCAGCTTGGCCCCGGAGGTGCCTCCGATCTTCAGCCAGTGGGCGAAGTAGTCGGCCATGTTGTAGCCGCAGAAGGGCAGCATCGCGAACGGGTCGAAGCGCAGCTCGCCGACGGTGCCGGCGGCCGCGGCCGTCTTCTCCGAGCTCATCACCGAGCCCAGGAACACGCCGTGCTCCCAGTCCAGCGCCTCGGTCACCAGCGGCACGACCGTCGAGCGCCGTCCGCCGAACAGCATCGCGTCGATCGGCACACCCGCCGGGTCCTCCCACTCCGACGCGATCGCCGGGTCCTGCGCGGCCGGCGTCGTGAAGCGCGCGTTCGGGTGCGCCGACGGGGTATCGGAGTCGGGCGTCCAATCGTTGCCGTGCCAGTCGATCAGGTGCGCCGGCGACTCATCGGTCAGGCCCTCCCACCAGATGTCTCCGTCGTCGGTCTTGGCGCAGTTCGTGAAGATCGAGTTGCGTTCGATCGTGCGGATCGCGTTCGGGTTGGTGTTCTCGCCCGTGCCGGGCGCGACGCCGAAGAAGCCGGCCTCAGGGTTGATCGCGTACAGGCGACCGTCCGGCCCGAACTTCATCCAGGCGATGTCGTCGCCGATCGTCTCCACGGTCCAGCCCTCGAGCGTCGGGATCAGCATCGCCAGGTTGGTCTTGCCGCACGCGCTCGGGAAGGCGCCGGTGATGTACTTGACCTCGCCCTCGGGGGAGGTCAGCTTGAGGATCAGCATGTGCTCGGCCATCCAGCCCTCGTCGCGCGCCATCACCGAGGCGATGCGCAGCGCGAAGCACTTCTTGCCCAGCAGCGCGTTGCCGCCGTAGCCGGAGCCGTAGGACCAGATCTCGCGCGTCTCGGGGAAGTGCACGATGTACTTGTTCTCCGCGTTGCACGGCCACGGCACGTCCTCCATGCCGTCGCTCAGCGGCATGCCGACCGAGTGCAGGCACGGGACGAAGTCGCCGCCGCCGAGCGCGTCGAGGGCGCCCTGGCCCATGCGGGTCATGATCCGCATGCTCACGGCCACGTACGTCGAGTCGGTCAGCTGCACGCCCACGTGGCTCTTGTCCGAGCCCAGCGGCCCCATCGAGAACGGCACCACGTACATCGTGCGCCCGCGCATCGAGCCGGCGAACAGCTCGGTCAGGCCTTCGCGCATCTCCCCCGGGTCGCGCCAGTTGTTCGTCGGGCCTGCTTCCGCCTCGGTGGTCGAGCAGATGAACGTTCGGTCCTCGACACGTGCGACGTCGCCGGGGTCAGACAGCGCGAGATAGGAGTTCGGCCGCTTGGCGTCCGAGAGCCGCTCGAAGGTGCCCGCGTCGACCAGGTCCTGACAGAGCCGGTCGTACTCCTCCGCCGACCCGTCGCACCAGTAGATCTGCTCCGGTTCGGTCAGCGTCGCGACCTCCTCTACCCAGGCCAGCAGGCGCTCGTTCTTGGTGGGGGCGGGAACGGTGGTGTTCATGAGTCCAAGCGGCTCCTCGGTTGGCGGGGATGATCGGCGCGCTGGGCGATCTTCGATCGACGGCGCTGCAGCCGGGCCGGGATCGGCGCCGGAGAACAGAAAAACGCCCTCCGCGGGCGAGAGGGAAAGCGTATCGCACGCCTCGCCGCTCGGGCCCTGCGGCGATCCGATGGCGCCGGCGAGGGCCGCCGGCGCTCAGTCGACGTCGTCGTCCGCCTCGACGGTGCTGCCCCCGACGATCTTGCGGGGGACGAGCACGAGGCGCTTGAACTCGGCCACGAGCACGCCGTCCTGGTTGAGCACGCGCGTGTGCACCTTGACCGTCCCGCGATCGGGCTTGGACTGCGACTCGCGCTTCTCGAGCACCTCCGACTCGCAGAACAGCGTGTCGCCGTGGAACACCGGCGCGGGGTGCTTGAGCTCTTCGGTCGCGAGGTTGGCGATCGCCTTGCCGCTGACGTCGCTCACCGACATGCCGAGCGCGAGCGAGTACACGAGCGGGCCCACGACGACGTTGCGTCCCTGCTGGGACTTGGCCGCGTAGACGTCGTTGATGTGCAGCGGGTGGTGGTTCATCGTGATCAGGCAGAAGAGGTGGTCGTCAGACTCGGTCACCGTCTTCGCGGGCCAGTGCTTGTAGACGGCGCCGACCTCGAACTCCTCCAGGTAGCGGCCGTACGGGTGCGAGCCGCTGGCCTCGCGCGCGGCCTGGTCGGTCTCGACGGTGGGGGTCTCGCTGATCTCGACGGTCTGGGTGTCGCTCATGTAGGTCGTGGGTCTCCTGTGCCGGGGGAATCGAATGAAGCCGCAGCCCTCAACTCTAGTGGGCGCCCGCGGCCGCCGACCGTCAGCCGCCGCCCGCGGCGGAAGGGCGGGAGCTCTCGACGGCACCTGGACAGGCGTAGCCGGGCTTGGGCACGCAGCCTTCGCCGGGGAGTTTGCCGACGGGCGGCGCCGGGGACGGCACGGGCGGCGAGGAGCCTGCGGCGGAGTGCGTGACGTCCTGCTGGAACGAGCTCGCGAACGGCAGCGAGCAGACGACGTCGTAGGCCTGTGCGACCGCGCTCGCTCCGGCGAAGGCGCCGAGCGGCGCGCCGCGAGAGCGCAACGGGCTCAGCTGCGACGCGCTCAGCGCGACGCCGTGCAGCGGCAGGTCGCAGAGGCTCGGACTGGGTGCGCTCGCCGCGCGCACGAACGGGTTGGCCAGTCTCCGGACGACGGGCGTCCCGAGCGCGCGCAGCGCGGTCACCCGCAGAACGATGTCCACCGGGTCGGCCAGCGGCGAGGGTCGATTCACGAGCAGCACGAGCGCACGCGGGCCACCCGGCAGGCGCACCGCCGCGCTGGCGAGGTAGTCATCGCCGAAGGGGCCGCTCACCGCCACTCGCAGCGAGGCGCTCGTGATGCGCGCCGCGGGCGCGGCGTCGCGGAAGGCGATCTGGGCGAGCGCGAGGTCGTCGGGCACCGGCGCGAGGGTGATCGTCCACGTGCGCGTGGAGACCGCTACCGGATTGTGGCTCGTCCCCACAGAAGCCGTCTTCGCGCCCCCGGCGCCGTCCGCGCAACCGGCGAGGAGCGCCAGCGACCCACACACGGCGACCAGCGTCGGCTTGGTCAAATGGCGGCGCATCATCGATACTTTCCTTGCAGCGATCGTAGCGTCGTCCTGTCAAACCGACCCAGGAGAGCACTTGCGCAACCCCCGCGATTTCTTCAAGCCGCTGGCCATCGATGCGCCCGAGCCGGCGCGCGAGATCCCCTTCAAGCCCTCGCGGATGATCCACTTCCTCGACTTCTCCAACGAGAAGATGGTCGCCAAGGTGCCGGACATCGCGCCGACCGTCGACATCCTGCTGGGCAACCTCGAGGACGCGGTGCCGGTCGACCGCAAGCTGGCGGCGCGCGCGGGCCTGATCAAGGTCGGCCGCGAAATGGACCTCGGCGACACGGCGCTGTGGACGCGCGTCAACGAGCTCGCCTCGCCGTGGGTGCTCGACGACCTGACGGAACTGGTGATGGAGATCGGCGACAAGCTCGAGGTGATCATGGTCCCGAAGGTCGAGGGTCCGTGGGACATCCACTACGTCGACCGCCTGCTCGCCCAGCTGGAGGCGAAGGCGGGCCTGCAGCGACCGCTGCTGATCCACGCGATCCTCGAGACCGCGCAGGGCGTGGCCAACCTCGAGGAGATCGCGAGCGCCTCGCCGCGCATCCAGGGCATGAGCTTCGGCCCCGCCGACCTAGCGGCCTCGCGGCGGATGAAGACCACGCGCGTCGGCGGCGGGCACCCCGGCTACCGCACGATCGCCGACCCCGACCCCGACAACCCGGACGCGCCGCGCCCGAGCTACCAACAGGACCCGTGGCACTACTCGATCGCCCGCATGGTCGACGCGTGCACAGCTGTCGGCGCGTTGCCGTTCTACGGCCCATACGGCGACATCAAGGACGTCGAGGGCTGCGAGACGCAGTTCCGCGCCTCGTTCCTGCTCGGCTGCGTGGGCGCCTGGTCGCTGCACCCGGTGCAGATCGCGATCGCCAAGAAGGTCTACTCGCCGGACCCCGACGAGGTCGCCTTCGCGAAAAAGGTGATCGCCGCGATCCCCGACGGGCGCGGCGTGCACATGATCGACGGCAAGATGCAGGACGACGCCACCTGGAAGCAGTGCAAGGTGATGGTCAACCTCGCGGAAATGCTCGCGAAAAAGGATCCCGAGCTGGCGGAGGCGTACGGGTTGGTGCCGGCGTAGCACGGGCGCGGCGCAGCCCCGCGCCCGGCTGCTGGGCTGGCCATTCGTGCTCGACGAAGGGCAACCAGCTGCATCCCAACTTGCTATGCTGAATGCATGGCGCAGGTAGTTACGCGGCTTGACGACACGCTTGTCGCCGACCTCGACGGGCTGGTGGCGGAAGGCTTCGTCGCCAGCCGCTCGGAGGCCGTGCGTATGGGGCTCGAGAAGCTCCTGGAGGAGCGTCGAAGGCAGCGGATCGGAGATGAAATCGTCTCCGGGTACGCACGGCATCCGGAGACCGACGAGGAGCTGGCACAGGCGGAGCAGGCGACCCGCGCACTGATCGAAGAAGAACCGTGGTGAGCGTTCCCGAACAGGGGGACATCTGGTGGGCCGAGGCCGCAGACAAGCGGCGACCGGTGCTGGTGGTCACGGGCTCGCAGGCGATACCCGTGCTGAAGCGCGTCGTGGTGGCGCCGGTCAGCCGAACCGTGCGTGGGATCCCGACCGAGATCGGGCTCGGGCCGCGCGAGGGGCTCGACACCGACTGCGCCGCCTCCTTTGACAACCTCCAGCCGATCCTGCGCTCTGCGTTGACCGAGAGAACCGGCACGCTCGGCCCCCGACGCGACGAGATCTGCCAGACGCTACGGGCTCTGGCCGACTGCTGAGCGCGAGCGCCTCGCACACTCTGCCGCCCGTCGGCGGCGCTGTCTGTATAGGCTTCCGCGCCGCATGAGATTCTTCGAGTACGAGGCGCGCGAGGTCATCAAGCGCGCCGGCATCCCGGTCACCGACTACGGCTTCACCACCAACCCTGCCGAGGCGCGCGAGATCGCGCAGCGGATCGGCGGTCCGACGGTGATCAAGTCCCAGGTGCTGACGGGCGGGCGCATGAAGGCCGGCGGCGTCAAGTTCGCGGACACGCCCGAGGAGGCGGAGGCGCACGCGCGCGACATCCTCGCGCTGGAGATCAACGGCCACATGCCGCGCGGCGTGCTCGTCGACCCGAAGGCTGAGGTCGAGCAGGAGTACTACGCGGGCGTCGTCTGGGACGGGACGCGCAAGCAGCCCGTGATGATCTTCTCGCCGGTGGGAGGCATCGACATCGAGCAGGTCGCCGAGGAGCAGCCCGACAAGGTCGGGCGCCGGCACTTCTCCAACATCCTCCCCTTCAGCGAGTTCCAGGCCAAGGAGGTGATCGCCTCGACCGGCGTCACCGGCTCGGCGCTGAACAAGCTGGTGCCGATCGTCACCCGGCTGGCGAAGCTGTTCGTCGAGAACGACATGATCCTCGCGGAGATCAACCCGCTCGGGCGCCTCGAGGACGGCTCGTTCGTCGCGCTGGACGCGCACATGGACATCGAGAACGAGGCCCGCGGCCGCCACAAGCGGCTGCTCGCGGACCTCGGCGTCGGCGAGGAGGAGACCCGCCAAGCGCGCGAGGCGACGCCGTTCGAGCTCGCCGGCGAGGAAGTCGACGCCCAGGACCACCGCGGCGTGGCCGGCAACGTGACCGAGTTCGACGGCAACCTGGGCCTGGTGATCGGCGCCGGCGGCGGCTCGCTGACGCTGTTCGACGCCGTCCGCGCGCACGGCGGCAAGCCGGCCAACTACTGCGAGATCGGCGGCAACCCCTCGGTCGCCAAGGCCTGCGGGCTGGCCAAGCTCGTGCTGAGCAAGCCGGGCGTGGACAAGATCGCCGTGATGATGTCGATCGTCTCCAACACGCGCGTCGACATCGTCGCCCGCGGCGTGATCAAAGCCTGCATCGAGCTCGGGTACGACCCCTCCGAGAAGATCGCGATCTTCCGCATCCCCGGCGCGTGGGAGGAGGAGGGCTTCAAGATCCTCGAGAAGTACGGCGTCGACTACGCCGACCGCAGCGTGTCCTTGAACGAGGCCGCCCGCCGCGCGGTCGAGAAGATCCAAGGAGCAGCCGCATGAGCATCCTGATCGACGCCGAGACGACGTTCATCGTCCAGGGGATCACCGGCCGCGAGGCGGTCAACCTCACCCGCGAGTGCCTGGACTACGGCGCCGGAGCGAAGGTCGTCGGCGGCGTCACGCCCGGGCGCCTCGGCCGCGAGGTGCACGGCGTGCCCGTATTCGACACGGTCGCGCAGGCCGTCGCTCACCACGGCGCGCAGATCCAGGGATCTGTCGTCACCGTCCCCCCCGCCTTCACCAAGGACGCGGTGTTCGAGGCGATCGAGAACGGCATCGAGCTGATCGTGATCGTCACCGAGCGCATCCCCCGCCGCGACGTCGCCCAGATGGTCGAGCTGGCGACGCTGCGCGGCGCTCGCATCATCGGCCCCAACTGCCTCGGCATCATCGTGCCGGACGTGATCAAGATGGGAGGCATAGGCGGGCCGGCGAAAAACGCCGCGCAGGCGTACACCCCGGGCCCGATCGGCGTGATCTCGCGCTCCGGCGGGATGACGACCGAGATGTCCTCCACGCTGAGCGCCGCCGGCCTCGGGCAGTCGACCGCCGTTTCGATCGGCGGGGACGCGATCATCGGCTCCAGCTACGCGGAGCTGATGCCGCTGTTCGAGGCCGACGAGCAGACGCAGGGCATCGTCATCTACACCGAGCCGGGCGGGCGCATGGAGGCCGAGCTCGCGCGCTGGGTGACCGACAACAAATCTCGCCTGCCGATCGTCGCGTTCATGGCCGGTCGCTTCATGGACGAGATGCCCGGGATGAGCTTCGGCCACGCGGGCACGATCGTCGAAGGCAAGGAGGACACGGCCTCGGAGAAGATCGCGCGCCTCGCGCAGGCCGGCATCGCTGTGGCCGAGCGCATCGAGGACATCCCGGGGATGATCCGGGAGAAGATCGCGGAGAGGGGCGGCGCATGAGGAAGGACGGCATCTTCATCGCAGTGGAGGTCGACGACAGCATCGCCTCCGACCCAGCGATCGCGGCCAAGCTCGCCGAGGTCTGCCCGGTTGACATCTTCGCCGCCGCCGACGACGGCGGCGTGGAGATAGTCGAGAAGAACCTCGACGAGTGCGTGCTCTGCCGGCTGTGCCTGGACGCGGTCCCCAGCGGCGTGAGCGTGCTCAAGCTCTACGAGGACGGCGCCGCGCTGTAGGCCGCTGGGCTGGACCGCAGGCCGGTCGGTCCACTATCGTGATGTCCAGCCGATGAACGAAAACTTCTCTCTCGTCGTCATGTGCATCTTCCTGCTCGCGTCGCTGGCGTTCCTGGCCGAGCAGCTCACCTCCTACCACTGACCGCAGGGCGCCCGGCGGGCCGCGCGCGCCTTCGCTCGTCAGCCCGCGGCAAGCGTGCTCGCGGCGATTTCACCGCCGACCGCGAGGCAGAATCGCGCTCCCGAGCAGGCCACCGAGAGCAGCGGCTCCAGCAGCAACGGCCCGGAGCTGGCGCGGGGCGATGCGATCTCGACGGCGTGGCTCCAGCCGGAGGCTGACCCGCTGACGGCCATCGGCGCGACGGCGCCGCCATGAGCGTCATATTGCCCCACCGCCTCGCACGCGCCGTGGGTCGGGCAGGCGACCGCTTCGAGCGAGGTGCTCGCGCCGCCGCCCGCGTTCGCGGGCGCGACGATAGGGACCGCCGCGCCCCACGCGCCGTGGCTCTCGCCCAGCGCGAGCGGATGCTCGTCGCCGTCTCTGTCTTCGTAGGAGCCGACCGCCACGCACGCGCCCAGATCCGGGCACGCGACCGCTTTGAGCTGCTCGCCGCCGGCGCTGCTCAACGCCGGCGAGAGCGCGATCGCACCGGCGGCGCCCCACACGCCGGCCGACTCGCCGGCGAGGATCGCCCTGTCGGTGGGCGGGTTGAAGTCGGCCGCTTCGAGCTGGTAGTAGCCCGCCGCGGTGCACGAGCCGGAGGCTGGGCAGGCGACGGAGCTGAACGTCGCGTTCTCAGCGCCGCTCACGCCGGCGGGCAGCGCGACCTGGACGGGCGCGCCCCAGACGCCGGCGGTCTCGCTCACCACCACCGGCTGGGATCTGGAGGAGCTCGCCGCCGCGCGCGAGGACCCAACGGCCACGCAAGAGCTCGCCGTGTGGCAGGCGAGCGCGGACAGCTCCACGCCGGCGCTCGCCGGAGAGAATACGAGCTCGCGCGCGGCCGTCCACGCGCCGCGGCTCTGGCCGAGGACCATCTCCCGGGATTCTCCCGACGCGTCGACGTATGAGCCGATCGCCACGCACGAGCCGGCGGCCGGACACGCCACGGCTTCCAGCGCCGCCGTCTGTCCCCTGCCCCTGAGCGCGTTCGCCGGTAGCGCGACGCCGCGCGGCTTCAGCCACCTCTGGTGGGACTCGGCGACGATCACCGGCAGCGTCGATCCGCTCGCGCCCGCCTGTTCGTGGGACGGCACCGTGGCGATGTAGCTGCCGACGGCCACGCACGAGGCGGGCGAGGCGCACGCGACGGAATCGAGCTCGAAGCTCGCGGGTTTGGGCGCGCTCGGGGGCGCGCCGTCGAGTGCGCGGGCGCGTGCCCATACGAGCGCGGCCGCGGCCGGCTGCGGCGCGAGCGCGAGCACAGCGAGCGCCAGCAGGCAACCGCCGCCGCGGCGAACGCTCATGATGCTGCTCGCTCGGAGCCCCGCGACGACCAGTCGGCGGGGCGCGCGAGCCACTACGCGTGCCTGCGGGCCTTCGGCGTGCGTTCGCGCTCCTGCTGGCGCTCGACGACGTTGATCACCAGCCGCAGGATCTGCTCCGGCCCGGACGCCTTCGCCTGCCCGTAGGTGAACGCCTCGACCCAGTCGGCGATCTTCGCTTCGCGGGCCATCACGTTGAAGAACTCGCGGCGCATGTCCACGCGCACGCGGGCGTCGGCCGCGGGACCCTTGGTGACCTTCACGTCGGGCATCTCCAGGCGGAAGTGCTGGACGTCGCCTCTGCCGCGCAGCTCGACGCCGACGACGAGCTTGATCGGCTCGAGCGCCGGCACTTCGCCGACGAACCTGCGGGTGGCAAGCTCAATCAGGGCCTTGGCGTCATCGGCCATATGTGTTCTCTCCTCCTGGACCGGTCGCGGCCCGTGGCTTCGTGTCAGATCTTATGGCGCTGCAGGAGCTTGCGCCCGATCACCATCCGCTGGATCTCAGACGTGCCCTCGCCGATCAGCAGCAGCGGCGCGTCGCGGTACAGGCGCTCGATCTCGTACTCCTTGGAGTACCCGTAGCCGCCATGGATGCGAAACGACTCCTCGACGCAGAAGCGGCCCGCCTCCGAGGCGAACAGCTTGGCCATGCCGGCCTCCAGGTCCGAGCGCTCGCCCGCGTCCTTCAGCCTTGCGGCGCGCAGCGTCAGCAGCCGCGCCGCTTCGACCTGTGTGGCCATATCCGCGAGCTTGAACTGGATCGCCTGGTGCTCGGCGATCGGCTTGCCGAACGTCTTGCGCTCCTGCGAGTAGCGCAGCGCGAGCTCCAGCGCCCGCTGGGCGATGCCGACACCGCGCGCGGCGACGTTCACGCGACCGACCTCCAGCGCGTCCATCATCTGCGCAAAGCCCTTGTTCAGGCCCGCGTCCTCGCCGCCGAGGATGTTCTCGGGCGGGCAGCGGTAGCCGTCGAACACCAGCTCGGTCGACTCGACGCCCTTGTAGCCCATCTTGCGCAGCTGATCCGGGACTTTCAGGCCGGCGTACGCGCCGGTGTTCTCCTGCACACCGCCCTCCTTCTCGGCGATGAAACAGGTCATGCCCAGGTACGGCTTCTCGGCGTTCGGGTCGGTCTTGACGAGCACGAACACGAGGTCGGAGCGCAGGCCGTTGGTCACCCACATCTTCTGGCCGTTGATCTCATAGCTTCCGTCCTCGACCTTCCTGGCGGCGGTTTTGATCGCTTGCACGTCCGAGCCGAGCTCCGGCTCGGACAGCGAGAACGCGGCGCGGATCTCGCCGGTGGCCATCCGCGGCAGGTACTTCTGCTTCTGCTCCTCGCTGCCGAACTTCATCAGCAGGTAGGAGCCGATGAAGTGCGTGTTGATGACGCCCGAGATCGAGATCCAGCCGCGCGAGAGCTCCTCGACGATCATCGCGTAGGTCGTCAGGTCCAGGCCCATGCCGCCGTACTCTTCGGGGATCGTCACCCCGAACAGCCCCAGCTCCTTCATCTGCTCGACGATCGGCTCCGGGAAGGCGTCCTCGTGGTCGTAGTGCTCGGCGTTGGGCAGGATCTGCTCGTCGGCGAACTGGTGGACCATCTCGGTGATCGCCCTCTGCTCGTCGGTCATCTCGGTGTGCTGCGAGGCGGCTACGGCCATCTGATCAAGGCTCCAGGGTCGTTTAGACGTTTCAAGGAGAATACCGTCGTGAACTTCGCTAGCGACGTGCTGGACAGGCGCGACCCCCGAGACCTCGCCCTGCTGGAGCTTGCCCGCGACGGCTCCCGGCGCGAGTGGAGCTTCGGCGAGGTGGCCGAGCGCTCGGCGCGCCTGGCTGGCTCGCTGCGGGAGCTGGGCATCGTCCGCGGCGATGTGGTGATGACGCTGATCGGCAACCGTCCCGAGTGGGTGCTGACGATGGTCGCGTGCATGCGGATCGGCGCGGTCGTGCTGCCGTGCACCGAGCAGCTGCGCGCGAAAGACCTGCGCATGCGAATCGACGTCGTCGCGCCCAGCCTGATCGTCTCCGACCAGCGCAACCGGACGGAGCTGGAGGCGGCCGTGCTCGGCGCCGCGGCGAGACCTCAGCTCGTGTATGTGCCCGACGAGCGCCTGTTCGAGGCCGAGCCGGCGCCGGCGGCCGAACTGGCGCTCGAGGACCCGTGTCTGATCACGTTCACGAGCGGCACCGCCGGCGAGCCGAAGGCGGTGGTGCACGCGCAGCGCTACCTCGACGGGCAGCGCGTGCAGGCCGAGCACTGGCTTGGAGCGCGAGCGGGCGAACTGGTGTGGTGCACGGCCGCGAGCGGCTGGTCGAAGTCTGCGCGCAACGTGTTCATCGCACCGTGGCTGTCGGGCGCGGCGGCGCTGCTGCACGACGCGCGCTTCGACCCGGAGGAGCGCGTGGCGCTGCTGGAGCGCGAGCGCGTGAACGTGCTGTGCATGGCGCCGACGGAGTACCGCGTGATCGCCAAGCGCACGACGCTGCGTCCGCTGGCGCAGCTGCGCGGGATGGTCGCCGCTGGCGAGGCGCTGAACCCGGAGGTGCTGCGCGCGTGGCGCGAGGCGACGGGCCTCGAGATCCGCGACGGCTACGGCCAGACGGAGACCGGCCAGACGACCGGCACGCCGCTCGACACCCCCGCGCGACCCGGATCGATGGGCCGAGCGCTCCCGGGCATGGGCCTGACGATCGTCGACGGCGAGCTGACGGTCGACCCGCCGAGCGTGCCGACGTTCTTCCTAGGCTACCTGGGCGAGCAGGTCCATCGCGGCGAGGGCGGTGCGTGGCAGATCGACGACCGGGTCGCGCACGGACCGTGGCACACCGGCGACAGGGTCACGCAGGACGAGGACGGCTGGCTGTACTTCGAGGGGCGCGCCGACGACGTGATCGTCTCCGCCGGATACCGCATCGGGCCGTTCGAGGTGGAGTCCGCGCTTGTCTCTCACCCAGCCGTCGCGGAGGCCGCCGCGGTCGCCGCCCCCGATGAGGAGCGCGGCGCGGTCGTGCGCGCGATCGTCGTGCTGCGCGACGGCGACTACACCCCCTCGCCCGAGCTCGTGCGCGAGCTGCAGGAGCATGTCAAGCGGGAGACGGCGCCTTACAAGTATCCGCGGATTGTTGACTTCGCGGAGGAGCTGCCGAAGACTGCCAGCGGCAAGGTCAAGCGGGCGGAGCTGCGGGGCGGCTGATCGAGAGTTGCTTCCGTCGCGGCGCTAACCCGGATACCGTGGTCGCCGCGCGACCACCATCGCGCCAGCGCGAACTCCACAGTGCCAGCGCCTAGCTCAGGATCGGTCGCTCACCTCGCCAGCGTCCGATAGGCGAGCTTGGGTCTTGTCCCTCGCCTCGCGGATCGTCTCGCTCGTCAGCAGGAGATCCAGGGCGCACCAGACTCGCTGGCTGCGGAAGACGTTTCCGGTGCGCACGGGCCGGGAAGGCTCAATCACGGGGCCAAGGCTGTAGAGGAAATGCGGTTCGGCGGTCCAGTCGGCCTCGGGAATGATCTCAGGGATGTAGTCGTGGGGCCGTGTAATTACCTCGTAGTGCTCAACATGGCGTATCTGCTGGAGTCGGCCGTCAAAACGGAAGCCCAGATAGTTCGGCGGCGTGCGTGGCCAGCCGCCTCGTTTGCCCCCGACGGGGTGGTAGTAGTAGTTCCGCTCCACGACGGTCTCCTTGAACGTGATGCCTGACCAGTCCAGCGGGTTCTGGCCGAGGGCGACTACGTAGACGAGGTTGGAGGTCACGTTCTGCATCGTCATCAACCCCTTCAGGTAGTTGTGTAGCTCCATGAGGAGCCTTTTCTCCGCGTGGCTGCCGCTGTCCGCAGCGGTGCCGCTGGCCAGTTCCGCGATCCTCTTCCAAGGCACGTAGGACACCGGGACTCCCGAGATCGGATTGGGCAGTGCGGCGACCGGCGGGTAATACGGCGCGCACTCCGCGACCACGGCGATCCGGCCGTCGCGCTCGTCTCGCTGGTCCCGCTCGTTGAGGCGGTCCGCGTACTGCTGGAGTTGCGAGTCCAGCGGCAGGTTCCAACCGCGCTTCGCCTCCACGATCAGATGTAGGCGCTCCGTTTCGATCTCCAGGTCGGTGCGTCCGGTGCCGTGTTTGCTCTCTTGCAAACGGATCGCGGTGACCTCGCCCTGCTCGGCGTCGCCGAACGCCTCGGCGAGCACGGCTCGGGTAAACGCCTCGCTCTGCGCGAATCCCCAGCCAACGCTGTACGTGATGTCGTCCTCCTTGCTGCCGAGGAGGTCGAAAACAGTGCCGACGGGGCGACTGTGCAGCGTTAGCTCGGCCACCAGAGCAACCTAGCGCGGATAGCGCAAACGGGCCTTACGGCTTCTACTAGCTCGCGAGACGCGTCACCGCGGCCAGAGCCATTGACGCTCCTGCCCGTGACGCCGCATGCGCGCCTCGCGTAAGTTCTGCGGATCGTGGGCCAGCCCGAGCTAACTTCACCGTCCGGTTCGGCCGTCCCGCGCTCAGCCTCGCCGTCTGCCGAGCGGCTGGCGAGGATGCTCGAAGATCTTGTCGCGGCCACACTAGGCGATGACTCTGCTCGGGCCGACCAAATCCTCGCTGAGATCGGACAGCGTCGGATCGAAATCGCGCGGCGCCAGGCCACGCGCATCACCGTCAAGGTCGCGATCCATCGCCGCGACAGTTGGACGTGCCGTTACTGCCGCGGGAGAACAATCGCCCCGCCGGTGCTCCGCTTCTTGTCCGAGATCTACCCTGACGAGTTTCTCTTCCACAAGAATTGGAAGGCTGGGAAGGTCCATTCCGCCTACCTGCTCCTCTCGACGAGCCTCGATCACGTCGACCCCGGCGGTCGTGGCGGCAGCTGGCTTGACGAGGACAACCTCGTCACCGCCTGCTGGCCGTGCAACACCGGCAAGGCCGACCTGCGACTGGATGAGATCGGATGGACACTCCACAGCGAGGAGGACGTGCGGAGCGATTGGGACGGCCTCACTGGCGTGACGCACGTGCTGTGGGAACGCGCCGGACGACCCGACATCTACCGCGACTGGCGCCGCGCGCTCTCATCAGCCCCGTGACCGCCGCCCTTTTGGACGCAATCGTCGGCCTCATCGCGGCCTTCCTCGCTCTCAAGTCGTATGCCGTCCTGTGGTCGTTCTATTGCGTCTTTGTCAGCGGTAACGACCTCGCCAGGTTGCTCCGTGAGCACGCACCTGATCCCGCACTAAAAGCTGAGCTTCGCGAGCTGCGACCCATCGGTACATGGCTCTACGACCTGCCGAAGCCTCTCGGCCCGGCCCTCGCCACGCTCTTTCGCGGACCGATCGCTATATCTCTAGGAGCCGTCGCTTCCACCGTCGCTATGACGGTGGATGAAGCCGCTCCCGGATTGCTACTCGCGCTGGGCGTGACAACTGCCGTTTGCGCCTTCCTTCATTTGCTCTCGGCGCTCATTTGGCGTCTTGCCTTCGGTCGCGAGGCATACAGACTCTACGACGTGAAGATTCCCCCATTTCGCCAGATCAAGGAATGGGCCGTCATCCACGAGCCGGGCCAGAACTTGATCCCATACTTCCTGGCTCTCGTCTACATCTCGGTCCTCGGCTTCATGACGCTCAACATCGGCGTCGTGGCGGTGGACCCCGCCGCCTACTCCGTCAGCGGCGACAGATCGGCATTTACATGGCTCTACTTCAGCATCACGACGATGGCGACGCTCGGCGATCCAGAGGCCGCCGCCAGGGGAGTCGGCGCCCAAATCGCCGTCGTCGCCCAGCTCGCAACTGGACCACTGCTCCTATCGTGGCTCGTTGCGCACGCAGCACCGCTTGTCAATAGTGGTTCAGTGCAGGTTCTCTCTGATCCCGATGATGAGGTTGGCCAGGTTTGATGACGTTTGCACAGACGTACATTAGGCGTCTGCCACGTGAACAAACGCCTCCGCACACTCGCTAGATTTCGCTCTAGCCGGTGTTGGAAACTGCCCATTCAGGTGCGCACAGCCGTCACCGTCTGCCACGATACGTATCGTGGCGGCCGTGAGCCAGGGCCAGGCCGTCATCGACCCGGATGGCCGGCGGGTCGTATTCGACGCCGGCTCGCACCTGCACCTGGCTCAGGGTGGCCGCTCATGGCTGCTCGATCACGTGGAGACGATCCTCACGACGGTCTCGCGACCCGACTACCGCGACGACGACCCAAGACCGGCACGCGAGCGTTTCTACCGCCAAAACGCGCTCGTGCCTGGCCGGTGGATGCGAGTAGTCGTAGACTTCAACGAAGTCCCTGGCTGGGTGGTAACCGTCTTGATCCAGGACGACGATCCCCGACCACGGCAAGTCCTATGAGTATCACGATCGCCGGAACAACCTTCGAGCACCACCACTACGATCGGCGCGGGGACGTGCTGTATCTGAGTGTGGCCCACTACGCAGGTCCGCCGGCACGCGCGTCGTCGACGCCAGAGGGCCACAACATCGAGTACGACGCCGAGGGCCGCGTCATCGGCATGACTCTCACGAATGTGTCGTGGTTGCTCGACCGAGATGGAGAGCTCGTTATCACGCTTCCTGCAGGGCACGTGAGCCCCGACGATCTCGCCGAAGCTCTCCAGCCAGCCGCATAGACGAGCTGGGGCCTCCACTCCCACTACTCCTTCGGAGCCCCGCTCGAGGACGGTCCCTCGTGCCGTGGGGCTTCGTGCAAATGGCGATTAGATGTGCTGCAGATGGCGAATAGAGCCCCGGCAAATGGCGATTAGCCCGCCCGTTGCCAGCGACGGGCGGAGTCCACAGACCCCGCCCGCTCAGACCCTGCGCTAAGCCGCGATCAGCTCCACCTCGCCCCGCTGCTCGGCGAGATCCTCAACCTCCTGCTCCCGCGCCGCGGGCGGGCGCAGCACCAGGAACGCCGCGAGGATGCCAAGCCCAACGCACACCGCTGCGACCAAGTAGGCCAGGTGATACCCACCGGTCAACGCGCTGACGAGCGGGTGCCCGCTGGCGCTCAGCGCTTTGGTGTGGTCGGTCGCGATCGTTCCCAGCGTCGCCAGGCCGATCGCGCCGAACAGCTGCACGGAGACGTTGATGATCCCCGACGCGAGGCCCGCGTCGCGCTTGGGCGCGTCGGCCATGCCGATCGTCAGCAGCGGCAGGAACGAGGCGCCCGCCCCCAGCCCGAGGGCGAGGAACGCGAAGAACAGGCCCGGGAAGTAGCTCGCGTGGACACCCTGCCCCGCGAGCAGCAGCAGCCCGACGAGGATCCCCACCAGACCGGCCGCCAGCGTGGCCACCGAGCCGAAGCGTTCCACCGCCCTCGCCGCGATGCCCATCGACATCGCCGCGATCGCGACGGTCAGCGGCAGGAACGCGAGACCCGTGTCGATCGCGTCGTAGCCGAGCACGCGCTCGAGGTACAGCGCACCGAGGAAGAACGCCGAGAACATGCCCGTGATGAGCAGCCCGCGAACGAAGCTCGAGCCCATCAGCGAGCGCAGCCGCAGGATCCGTAGCGGCATGATCGGGTTGTCGATCCGCGCCTCCAGCGCGAAGAACGCGCCCAGCAGCACCAGCGAGGTCCCGGCCGCACCCAGCGTGCGCGCCGACAGCAGGCCGTATTCGCTGGACTTGACGATCGCGAACGCGCCGAACATCGTCGCCAGCGTGACCAGGATCGAGCCGAGCACGTCCACGCCGCCCGCCAGGCCGATGCCCTCGTTCTCCTTGATCAGCATCCAGCCGAAGAACAGGGCGACGGCGCCGATCGGCACGTTGACGAAGAAGATCCAGTGCCAGCTGAGCGACTGCGTGAGCGCTCCCCCGGCGAGCAGGCCGATCGAGCCGCCCCCGGCCGACACGAACGCGTACATGCCCATCGCCTTCGCCTGCTCCACGCGCTCTGGGAACTCCGTGACGATGATCGCCAGGATCACGCTCGAGGCCACCGCGCCGCCGATCCCCTGGACCAGGCGGGCGCCGATCAGCATCGCCTGGCTGTCAGCCACGCCGCACAGGATCGACGCCGCGATGAACAGGACCAGCCCGCTCAGGAACACCTTCTTGCGGCCCACCAGGTCGCCGAACCTGCCCGCCAGCAGCAGGAAGCCGCCGAACGTGATCAGGTAGCCGTCGATCACCCACGTCAGGTTCGCCTGCGTGAAGTGCAGTTCGCGCTGGATCGACGGCAGCGCGACGTTCACGATCGTCGCGTCGAGCACCATCATCAGCTGCCCGAGGCACAGCACCCAGAGCGCGATCCAGCGCCGGCGCTCCGAGGTGGCGGACTGTTGATAGGTCTTGGTTCTGCTGAGAACAGCGGTCATGGGGTACCTCCGAAAGTAGCGGAGAACCCACCATAGCAACTATCATCCATCTAACAAGGATGATCTACGAAAAATTAACGATCGTTGCTATTGTGATGATTGGTGCTTAGATGATGTATAGACTTCGAGACATGGCTGATCAGCGTGACTGTGCCCCCGGCTCGGCGGTGCTGCTGAGTCGTCTGGCCAAGCAGGTGTACCGGCGCTCCAACGAGGAGCAGCTGGGCATGCATCTGCGCCACCTCGTCGCGCTCAGCTACGTCTCAGACCACGACGAATGCCCTCAGCAGGATCTCGCCGACGCCTTCTGCATGGACGCCAACAACGTCGTCCTGCTGCTCAACGAGCTCGAGCAGCTCGGCTACACCACGCGCCTGCGCGACCCCAACGACCGACGCCGCCACGTGGTTCGGATCACGCCCGCCGGCCGCAAGGCCCTGAGCCTCGCCGAACGCGCCCAGGTCGCGATCGAGGACGACGTGCTCGCGGCGCTCGACGCGGACGAGCGCAGGACCTTGCGCGAGTTGCTCAACCGCGCCCTTCGCAGCGTCGAGCCGACCGAGGACGCTCCCAGCGCCCAGGTCGCCTCCGTCTCGGCATAAGCGCACAAGCGGCACGCCGGCGAGCCAGCGGCGCGAATCGCGGCCGAGGATTGCATCGCAGTCGGTGAGTAGCTTCCTGGTCAATGCCCACCGCGACACCGACTCCCGCCGTCGGACAACCACTCCCGCGCGCGGCCGAGGCCTACATGGCACCCGAGAAGCTCGATTGGATCCTCGCCGAGCATGGACACGGACCAGAATGGCTGCGCGTGTTCCGGATCCGTGATGCCGATGCCGAGCGCCTCTGGGACGCGATCGCCCGAGCCGTAGCCGACGCTCCTGTTTTCAGGGTCATCGACCGCGGCAAGTACGGCGTCGTGTGCGGGGTCATGGTTCAGCTCACGCTCAACGCACGCACAGCCAAGGTGACCACGTCGTGGCACTATGCGGCCGCCGGCGAAGCACCACGCCTGGTAACCGCCTACCCAACTTCCTAACATGACCCCCATGCCAGCCGTACATCAGTTTGCGACCCTCGACCTTGTCGAGCTGACGGCGCCGATCGACGACATTCCGGCCGGTGCCCGTGGCGGTGTGCTCGAGCTGCGCGACGGAGACACGGCGATGGTCGAGATCACCTCGCTCCCACTCGACTCCGTGGAGCGGATCGTGTTCGTGCCGCTCGCCAAGCTCCGCCACGTCGGCTGAGCAGCCAGCGAGCGTCCGAGAGCGTCAGACCGCGACGATCGCGTCGATCTCGACCTGCGCGCCGCGTGGCAGCGCCGCCACGCCGATCGCCACGCGCGCCGGGGGATCCTCACCGAGGAAGGACCCGTAGACCTCGTTGACCTCGGCGAACGCCGCCAGGTCGGTCATGTACACGGTCATGCGCAGCGCGCGAGCGAGCGTCGTGCCGGCCGCCTCGCACACCAGCGCCAGGTTTTCCAGGCAGCGGCGGGCCTGCTCGGCTGGGCTGTCGCCGACTATCTCCCCGGTCTGGGGATGCAGCGGTATCTGCCCCGAGCAGAACAGCAGCTCCCCGTAGCGCACCGCGTGGCTGTACGGGCCGACGGCGGCCGGGGCGCCCTTGGCGTTGACGGTCTCGCGGTCGCTGGCCATTGGCAGACCCTACAGCGACCGATCGGAGATCGGCTCGCGCGAGCGACGAGACCCGCGCCGCTCGAGCCCAGCGCCGGCGCAACGCATGCAATCGATGCAATACGCCGCACCAAGCAATAGATTCCAATGGATGCAACCTTCGGCGCGCAAGCTTGCTGCGGTGCTGTTGACGGTGTGCGCGTGGATCTGCGCGCCGGCCGCGTCCGCGCACGCGCAGATCGAGTTCGCGCCGTGCGGAGACAGCAACAACTTCGCCTGCGGGCATCTCACCGTGCCGCTGGACCCGACGGGCGCGACGCCGGGCACGATCACGCTGGCGATGCGCCGCCATCGCGCCGCCGTCGGCGAAGCGCGCACCGCGATCATCGCGCTCGCCGGCGGACCCGGCCAGCCGGCCCTGCCGTTCGCGGAAGACTTCGCCGAACTGCTCGGCCCGATCGCCGCCACGCGCGACCTGATCGTCTTCGACCAGCGCGGCATCGGCCTGTCCGCGCCGCTGTCCTGCCACGCCTTCGAACGCCCCGGCCTGTACCACTCCTACGGGGCGCTGATCGAAGCGTGCGGCGACCAGCTGGGGCCCACGCGCACGTTCTACACGACCGCCGACACGGTCGCCGACATCGAGGCGATCCGGCAGGCCGGCGGCTACGAAAAGCTCGTGCTGTACGGGACGAGCTACGGCACCAAGGTGGCCGAGGAGTACGCGCAGGACTACCCCAGCCACGTCGAAGCGCTGGTGCTCGACTCGGTCGTGCCGCCGAGCGGGCCGGAACCGCTCGACCGCTCCACGTTCGCAGCCGTGCCGCGCATCCTCGCCCAGCTGTGCGCCGAGAGGGCGTGCGCGCACATCACCTCGAACCCCGTCGCCGACCTGTCGCGGGTGCTCAGGCGCATGGAACGCGCGCCGCTGCTGGGACGGGCGATCGGCGGAAACGGCAAGGCGCGCGAGGTGCCTCTGTCGGCGAACGAGCTGTTCGGGATCCTGCTCGCAGGCGACTTCTCCTCGCTGCTGCGCGCCGAACTCCTGACGACGATCGCCGCGGCCGCGCGCAACGACACCGCGCCGCTGGCGCGCCTGATTCAGACGTTCGCCAGCGGCGAAGGCGAAAGCGAAGACTTCGACACGCCCCTGTACTACGCCACCACCTGCGAAGAGCAGGACTTCCCGTGGAACCGCGCCGCCGACCCCAGGGCCCGCATCGCCGAGGCGGCCGCGGCGGCGAGGGCGCTGCCGGCAAGCACGTTCGCGCCGTTCACCGCGACCAACGCCCTGCAGGAGAGCGACATCGAAGGGTGCGCCCACTGGCCGTACACGACGCCCGCGCCGCCCGTCGACGACGCGCCGCTGCCCAACGTGCCGACGCTGATCCTCAGCGGCGCCGACGACCTGCGCACGCCGACCGCCAACGCCCGCGAAGTCGCGGCCCAGATCCCCGACTCGCACCTGCTGGTCGTGCCCTACACCGGCCACTCGGTGCTCACCGACGCGCAGACCTCGTGCGCCAGCGACGCGCTGCAGGCGCTGTTCGCCGGCCACGCCGTCAAGCCGTGCCCGTCCGCGCCCGTGCCGGCGAGCCTGCGCCCGCCGCCGCTTGCGCCCTTGAAGCTCGCGCTCGTAGCGCCCGCCAGCGGCTACGGCGGCGTTCCCGGGCGAACGCTGAATGCGGTCGCGCTGACGCTCGGGGACTTCCTGCGCCAGCTGGTGCTGCAGCTCACGCTCAGCGGCGCCCTGGAAAGCATCGGGCCGCTCGGGCCGCAGCGCATCGGCGGCCTGCGCGCCGGCTGGGCGGAGCTCGCGAACGGCGCGTTCGAGCTCCGCGACTACTCCTACATACCCGGCGTGATGATCTCCGGCTCGATCAAAGCCGAATCCGAGGACCTGCAGGTCAGCGGATCGGCGGCCGCGCACGGATCGTTGCAGGGCGCGCCCCGCAAGTCGCTTGTCGGCACGCTCGGAGGCCGGCACGTGGTGCTGCCGGCGAAGGCGATCGCCAGTGCGGCTATTGTCGGCGACGATGCGCAGGCGAGCTCTCACCCTGGCTCTGGCGGCTCTGCTGCCCGCAGCGCTGCTCGCCGGCTGGCCCAGCTCCTCGCCAGCCTCGGGTCTTAGCTTCGTAGCCTGCGCCAACACCAGCGCCTTCGGGTGCTCGGCGATGCCGGTGCCGCTCGATCGCGCGGGGAGCGTGCCGGGGACGATCTCGCTGAGCGTCGAGCGCCGGCTCGCCGGCGCGACTCCCAGCCGCGACGCGGTCGTGGCGCTGGCGGGCGGGCCGGGCCAGGCGGCGCTGCCGCTCTCGGAATTCATCGCCGAGTCGATCGCGCCGGCGCTCGGCTCGCGCGACCTGCTCGTGTTCGACCAGCGCGGCACCGGCGCGTCCGATCCGCTGAGCTGCCCGGTGTTCGAAGTGTTCAGCACGAAGCCCGCCAGCGCGCTCTTCGAACAGTGCGCGTCTGAGATCGGACCGGCCCGGGCGGCGTTCACGACGCAGGAATCGGTCCAGGACATCGAGGCGCTGCGCGAGGCGGGCGGCTACGAAAAGCTAGTCCTGTACGGCACCTCGTTCGGCACCAAGGTCGCCATGGAGTACGCCGAGCGCTACCCGCAGAACGTCGAAGCGCTGGTGCTCGACTCGGTCGTGCCGCCCGAAGGGCAGGAACCGTACGCGATCCCCACCTTCCAGGCGATCGCGGGCGTGCTCGACGAGCTGTGCGCCGGCGGCGCCTGCGCCGGGATCACCGCCAATCCCGTCGGCGACATCGCGCGCCTCGCCGCGCTGCTGCGCAAACGCGTCCTCAGCGGGTCGGTGTACGACGGCGCGGGCAGGCGCCACCCGACGACGCTCAACGAGCAGGGCCTGCTCGACATCGTCGAGGCCGGCGACCTGAACCCCGCTCTGCGAGCGCTGCTGCCCGCCGCCGTGATCTCGGCGCTCGAGCGAAACCCCGACCCGCTGCTGCGCCTGCGACTGCTGTCGGAGGGCCTGATCCCCAACGTGCCGATCGAAGGCCGCACCGGCGAAGCCTCGCAGGAGCTCAACGAAGCGCTGTTCGTGGCCACCAGCTGCGAGGAGAGCCCGTTCCCCTGGCAGCGCGGCGCCCCGCAGGCCACCCGGCTCGCCGAAGCGCTCAACTACCTGCACGCACAGCCGCCTGGCGACTTCTACCCGTTCGACGCCGTCACCGCGTACGCCAACAGCCTCGTGCCCGACTGCGCCGGCTGGCCGGACGCCTCGCCGGCGCCTCCCGCCCAGGGCGCGCTGCCCAACGTGCCCACGCTGATCCTCTCCGGCGAGCAGGACATGCGCACGCCCACCGCCGACGCGCGCGGCGTGGCCGCGCGGATCCCCGACGCCCAGCTGCTCGTGGTCCCGTTCACCGGGCACTCCGTGCTCGGCAGCGACATCAGCGACTGCTCGGCGCTGGCGGTGAAGTCGTTCTTCGCGGGCGGGGCGGGTGGGGGTCAAATCCAACCGTGCACGACCACGAGCAACCCGTTCGCGCCCACCCCGCTGACGCCCACCAGGCTCGCCTACGTGCACCCGCCGGCCGGGTTCGGCGGCCGGCCCGGGCGGACGCTCGTGGCGGTGCTCGACACGCTCGTCGACCTCAACCGCCAGGTGATCGCCGCCACGCTGGAGGCCGACGCCGAACTCCCCAGCGGCTCGAGCTTCGGCGGCCTGCACGGCGGCTACGCCAGGCTCACCGCCACGAAGGCGGTCCTCAGGGACTTCTCGTTCGTCCCCGGCGTGCAGCTGACCGCAACCTTCCCCGTGCGCAACGGGGCGCTGCAGACGACGAGCATCCGCGTCTCCGGCACGGAAGCCTCGCCGGGCACCGTGCGCGTCGGCGCCACCTCCGTGCGCGCCACCGGGACGCTCGCGGGCAAGCGCTTCGCCGTCAGCCTCGCCAAGGTCACGCTGTCGCGCGCCGGCGCCCGCGAATGGCCGTCGCCCGCAGCGATCGACGGACTGCTCGGCGGCCGCCACGCGGGGGCGCGGCTCGGCTCGCCGTCCTCGTCGTGGCTACGCTGAGCGGGTGCCAAACGCGCTAGCGCAGGAGACCTCGCCCTACCTGCGCCAGCACGCCGAGAACCCCGTCGACTGGCTGCCGTGGGGCCCCGTCGCGCTCTCACGGGCGCGCGCGGAGGACAAGCCGCTGCTGGTGTCGATCGGCTACTCCGCCTGCCACTGGTGCCACGTGATGGAGCGCGAGTCCTTCGAGGATCCAGGCACGGCCGCCGTCATGAACGAGAGCTTCGTGTGCGTCAAGGTCGATCGCGAGGAGCGCCCCGACATCGACGCCATCTACATGGAGGCCGTGCAGGGGATGACCGGCCACGGCGGCTGGCCGCTGAACGTGTTCCTCACGCCCGAGCAACTGCCGTTCTACGGCGGCACCTACTTCCCGCCCGACGCACGCCAGGGGATGCCCGCGTGGACGCAGGTGCTGCAGGCGATCGCCGAGTCGTGGGAGCAGAACAAGGAGGAGATCCGCGCGGGCGGCGAGCGCCTGCGCGAGCGCCTCTCCGGAGGCGCCCGGCTCACGCCCTCGACCGAGCCGCCCGGCGAGCGCGCGCTCGAGCAGGCGGTGGCTACGCTGGCGGAGAGCTTCGACGCCCGCAACGGGGGATTTGGATCCCCACCCACCCATGCGCCGAAGTTCCCGCAGGCGCCCGTGCTCGAGTTCCTGCTGTTGCGCGACGGCGGCCGCACGATGGCGCTCACGACGCTGCACGCGATGGCCAGCGGCGGCATCCACGACCAGGTCGGCGGCGGCTTCGCGCGCTACAGCGTCGACGCCACCTGGACGGTGCCCCACTTCGAGAAGATGCTCTACGACAACGCCCTGCTCGCGCGCGCGTACCTGCACGCCTGGCAGGCGTCCGAGGAGCCCCGGCTGCGGGAAGTGTGCGTCGACACGCTGGAGTGGGTGCTGCGCGAGATGCGCGGCCCGGAGGGCGGCTTCTTCAGCGCGCTCGACGCCGACTCGGAGGGCGTGGAGGGGCGCTTCTACGTGTGGACGGTCGCCGAGCTGCGCGAGGTCCTCGACGAGGACGCCGACGCGGCGATCGCCTGGTTCGGCGCGAGCGAGCAGGGGAACTTCGTCGACACCCACCATCCGCAGCCCGGTCTGAACGTCCTGCAGGGCCACGGGCCCGAACCGCAGCCGGCCGTGCGCGAGCGCATCCGCGAGCGTCTGCTTTCGGCGCGCGAACGACGCACCCGCCCGGCGCTCGACGACAAGCGCCTGACCAGCTGGAACGCGCTGATGATCTGCACGCTCGCGGACGCCGGCGCGGCGCTCGGCGGCGATGACGGGACTCGCTATCTGGACGCAGCCGTCGCCTGCGCCGAGTTCCTGCAGAACCAGATGCGCGACGCGCGCGGCCGCCTGCTGCGCACGTACAACGACGGGCACGCCAAGATCGACGCCTACCTCGAGGACCACGCCTTCCTGCTCGAGGCCCTCATCGCGTTGTTCGAAGCAACGTGCGAAGAGCGCTGGTTCCATCAAGCCATCGCGCTGGCCGACGAGATGATCGCGCGCTTTACCGACCCCGAGCAGGGCGGCTTCTTCTCGACCGCCTCCGACGGCGAAGCGCTGATCGTCAGGCGCAAGGACCTCGAGGACTCCCCCATCCCCTCCGGCTCCTCGAGCGCGGCGGTCGGCCTTCTGCGTCTGGCCCAGCTGTCGGGCGGCGACGAATACGAGCGCCACGCCCGCAGCGCCATCGCGCTAGTCGCCGAGATCGCTCCGCGCCACCCCAGCGCCTTCGGTCACATGCTGCAGGCGATGCACTGGCAGCTGGCGCCGGCGCGCCCGATCGCTTGCGCGGTGCCGAACTCTCTGTAAGCTTTCGTCGCGATGCTGAAGAACGCGACAATTCTTCTCATTCGTCACGCCGAGAAGCCGGGAGACTCCGAGATCGACCGCGTCGAGGACGGCACGTTCCTCATACCGGCCGGTCGCGAGCGGGCGCTCGCGTACATCGCGTACTTCCAGTCCCTGCTGATAACCGACATCTACGACAGCAAGGTCGGCGCCTACCCGTTCGACGCCGCCGCCCTGTTCGCGGCGCAGGACAGCAAAGCGAGCCATCGACCGCGCCTGACGCTCGAGCCCGTCGCCGTCGCCGCGGGGCTCGATCTCAACTGCGATTACGCGGAGACCGAGTTCGGAAAGGTCATCGAAGCGATGGAAGCGATACCGGAGCAGAGGATCCTCGTGTGCTGGCACCACGAGAAGATCATCGAACTGGCCAACAGGCTGCTCTCAATCGGTGGCGCTGCCCCGAAACTCAAGCCGGAGAGCCGCTGGCCGACGACCTGGCCGGGGAAAGTCTTCGGCTGGACGCTGCAGATCCGCCTGGACGCCAACCGCAGACCGATGCTCGACTGGACCAAGTGCACCAACCAGAAGATGATGTTCGACGACAAGGTGAATCCGCCGGCGAACGCCGCCTGAGTCGCGCGCACGCGCGCGCCTCGACCGCCTACAGAATCGACAGGTAGCGGTCGAGCTCCCACTGCGTGACGGTCACGCGGTAGTCGTCCCACTCCTGGCGCTTGATCTCGACGTAGCGGTTGAACATGTGCTCGCCGAGGGTGCGCAGCACCAGCTCTGACTCGGCGGTCAGCTCGATCGCCTCGCCGAGGCTCTCCGGCAGCTGCTCGACGCCGAGGCGCTTGCGCTCCTCGCCGGGCAGGTGGTAGAGGTTCTTCTCCATCGGCTCGGGCAGCTCGTAGCCCTTCTCGATGCCCTCCAGGCCCGCCTGCAGCAGCACGGCGAACGTCAGGTACGGGTTGCACGCGGGGTCCGGGCAGCGCAGCTCCATGCGCGTCGCCTTCTCGGTGCCCGGGTGATACAGCGGCACGCGCACGAGCGCCGAGCGGTTGCGCCGCGACCACGCCACGTACACCGGCGCCTCGAAGCCGGGGACGAGGCGCTTGTACGAGTTGACCCACTGCGCGAAGATCGAGCAGATCTCGCGCGCGTGCTTGAGCTGGCCCGCGATGAACGCCTTGCCGACGTCCGAGAGGAAGTACTGGTCGTCGGGATCGAAGAACGCGTTCTTGCCGTTCGAGAACAGCGACTGGTGCGTGTGCATGCCCGAGCCGTTCTCGCCGAACAGGGGCTTGGGCATGAACGTCGCGTGCCAGCCGTACTTCATCGCGTACTCCTTGACCGTGATGCGGTAGGTCATGCAGTCGTCGGCCATCTTCAGCGCGTCCGCGTAGCGCATGTCGATCTCATGCTGGGACGGGCCGACCTCGTGGTGGGTGTACTCCACGTGGATCCCCAGCTGCTCCAGCGCCAGCACCGTCTCGCGGCGCACGTCCGAGCCCGCGTCCAGCGTCGTCAGGTCGAAGTAGCCGCCTTCGTCGAGCACCTCCGTCGAACGCGAGTCCTTGAACAGGAAGTACTCGAGCTCCGGCCCCACGTTGAACGTGTCGAAGCCCATTTCCCGTGCGCGCTCCAGCGCCCGCCGCAGAACATGGCGCGGGTCGCCCTCGTACGGTGTTTTCTCCGGCGTGATCACGTCGCAGAACATGCGCCCCACGCCCTGCTCCTCAGGGCGCCACGGCAGCACCGCGAACGTGCTCGGGTCGGGCATCGCGATCATGTCCGACTCCTCGATCGCGTTGAAGCCCGTGATCGACGAGCCGTCGAAGCCCATCCCCGCCTCGAACGCGTCGTCCAGCTCCGCCGCGTTGATCGAGAACGACTTCAGCTGGCCGAGGATGTCCGTGAACCAGAAGCGGATGAAGCGGATGTTGCGCTCCTGGACGAACGCCTTCACGTCATCTGCGGTCTTCGGCTGGTCCGTCATCCAGCAGGACCTTAACCGATGCCCCACACCAGTCGGTATCGACTGTTGGCCAAACCGCTCGGCTCAGTGGCCTGCTACCGCGGCCACAAACTTTGCGACGTCTTCGGCTTCCTTGCCCTGGTAGAGCAGCGCGGGCATCTGCCCGAGGCCGCGCGCGCGGCCTTCCTGGATCGCGTTCTCGACCAGCGCGATGCGTCCCGCGTTGGTCGCGATGTCGACGCCGACGCGGATGTCCAGGTTCGGGCCGATGCGCCCGACCGACTTGACCGCCGCCAGCGTGTGGCAGACGGCGCACGCGTGCGCGAACAGTTCGCGGCCCTTCTGCTGCTCCTTGTTCAGCACCACGCCGCCGACCGCGACGCTCGCCTTGTGCTCGCCGTTGAACGCCAGCACCAGCGCCGGCACGACCAGGCCGAACGCGAACACGACGACGATCCCCAGCGTCACCAGGCGCTGCCCGATCGTCGACTCCGTGTGCAGCGCCTGCCGCGCGCCGCGCGGGCCGCCGCGCATCGCCAGGAAGAACACGCCGACGCCGACGAGGATCCAGAAGCAGATGAAGAGGATCAACATGCGCGCGAGAAGATATCGGGTGGCGCCGCCGGACGGCGCCATGAGAGCCCTCCCACCTTTAGGCGCGCCGAAGGAGCCGCGCTAACCTGGAGGGGTCGCACAACCCAAGGACGTGGACGCAAAGCGATGAACATCCTCCGACGTCTCCCCCTCTCGCGCCTGCTGCTCGTATGCGCGCTCGCGCTCGTCCTCGGGATCTCCGCGACCGCGCTGGCCTTCGCGCTCGGCTCCGGGCCCAAGCCACCGGCCAAGCCGCTCGCGCAGGCGATCCACGACGCGCTCGGCGGGGCCAACGCGGAACAGATCCAGGGCGTCAGCGCCAACATCACGCTCACCGACCGCCTGCTCGAAGGCGCGAGCCTCGCGACCGGCGGCGGGCGCGGCGGCGCATCGTCCCCGGAGGGGGAACTGGCCTCCAGCCCGCTGATCACCGGCGCCTCCGGGCGGCTGTGGATCGCCAAGGACGGAGACGTGCGCCTGGAGCTGCAGTCCCAGAAGGGCGACACGCAGGTCGTCTACGACGGGCACACCGTGACGCTGTACGACGCCGCCAGCAACACGCTCTACCGCTACACGCCGCCCGCCGGCGAAGGCGAACCGGGCTCCGGCAAGCCCGCGGGCTCGGGCGACCACGAAGTCCCCAGCGTCGCCAAGATCGAAGAAGCGATCGCCAACCTGAGCAAGCGCGCGAACGTCTCCGGCGCGACGCCCACCGACGTCGCCGGCCAGCCCGCGTACACCGTGCGGGTATCGCCCAACGAAGGCGGCAGCCTGTTCGGCGGCGTCGAGCTGTCCTTCGACGCCGTCCACGGTGTGCCGCTGCGCGCCGCCATCTACTCCTCCACCAGCGGCTCGCCCGTGATCGAACTCGCCGCCAGCGAAATCTCCTACGGCCCCGTCGCCGCGTCCGTGTTCGAAATCAACCCGCCCGCCAACGCCAAGGTCGAGGAAGTCACGACGCCGTCCGGTGGCGAACACGCGGCGCACAAGTCCGCCGGCGCAGGCGAAAAGCCAGCTGTCACCACCTACGGGCACGGCCCGTCCACGATCGCCGTCCTCGCATCGTCCCAGGATGGGGAAAGCAAGACTAATAAGAAGGATGCCGGTGGCGGTGGCGGGGAACCGCTCGAAGGCCTCCCCAAGGTCACGATCAACGGGGTGAGCGCCGAGGAGCTGCGCACCGAGCTCGGCACCCTGCTGAGCTTCGAGCGAAACGGCGTGCGCTACCTGCTCGCCGGCTCCGTCGCCCCCGCCGCGATCGAAGAAGTCGCGCGGGGCCTGTAGCGTGAGCGACGACGCGTCGCCCCGGGGCGACGACGCCGCGCCGGTCAGGGCGCGGGGGCTGGTCAAGCGCTACCGCGAGGTCCTTGCGGTCGACCACATCGACCTGAACGTCCACGCCGGCGACGTGTACGGCTTCCTCGGCCCCAACGGCGCCGGCAAGACGACCACGCTGCGCATGGCGCTCGGCCTGATCACGCCCACGGAGGGCACGGTGGAGCTGTTCGGGCGCGACCCGCTGCGCCACGGCGCCCGCGCGCTGGAGGGCGTCGCGGGGTTCGTCGAGGCGCCGCGCTTCTACCCGTACCTGACCGCGCGCAAGAACCTGCAGCTGCTGGCGGCGCTCGACGGCGACGGCGCCGCCGGGCGCATCGACGAGGTGCTGGAGGTGGTCGAGCTGTCCCCGCGCGCGCGCCACAAGGTCGGCGGCTACTCGCACGGCATGCGCCAGCGCCTGGGGATCGCCGCCGCTCTGCTGCGCAGGCCGCGCCTGCTGATCCTCGACGAGCCCGCCACCGGCCTGGACCCCGCGGGGATGCGCGACATGCGCGCGCTGATCCGCCGCCTGGCCGACGAAGGCATCACGGTGCTGCTCTCCAGCCACCAGCTGCCGGAGGTGCAGGAACTGTGCGACCGCGTCGCGATCGTCGACTCGGGGCGCGTCGTGTACGAGGGCGCGCTCGCCGACCTGCGCCGCCAGGGCGGCGCCAGCTACCGGCTGCGCACGAGCGACGACACGCGCGCGCTGGGGGTGGCGCGCTCCCAGGCGGGCGTCGAGCGCGTCTCCGCCGGGGAGCACGGCATCAGCCTCCAGGCCGACGAGCAGCACGTCGGCGAGCTGTCGCTCGCGCTGGGGCACGCGGGCGTGGCGATCCTCGCGCTCACCCCCGAGCTCGCAACGCTCGAGGACCTGTTCTTCAGGCTGACCGAGGGCGGCGACGGGAGCGGCAACGGAGCCAAGCCGCAGGCGGTGCAGGTCGGATGAGCAGCGCAGCCGCCGCATCGCCAGCCGCCGCACCCTCAGCCGCGCCGCCCGCGCTCGCGCGCTCGCGACGCCCGTCCGTGTTGAGCGTGTACCGCTGGGAGCTGCGCAAGCTCCTCTCGCAGAAGCGCACGTACATGGGCCTCGCGCTGGTGGTCATCCTGCCGCTGATCTTCGTCGTGTTCGAGGGCGTGCACCACGGGCACAACCATGGCGACAGCATCTTCGCCGCCGAGATCACGCAGTCCGGCCTCGCGACGCCGGTGCTGATGCTGCTGTTCATGTCCGCCTTCTTCCTGCCTCTGGCCGCGTCGCTCGTCTCGGGCGACATCTTCGCCAACGAGGACGGCAATGGCACGCTCAAGACGATCCTCACGCGCTCGGTCGACCGCGGCCAGGTGTTCGCCGCGAAGGCGCTCGCGGCGATGACGTACGCCGCGACCGCCGTGTTCCTGTCGGCGGCCGTCGCGACCGTCGCCGGCGTCATCTCGTGGGGCTTTCACTCCGTCAGGACGTTCTCCGGAACCGTCGTCTCCGCGGGCGAAGCGCTGCTGCTCGTGTTCGCCGCCAACGCCGTCTACCTGATCCCCCTGTTCGCCGTCGCCGCCATCGGCGTGCTGCTGTCCGCCACCACCCGCAACAGCGCCGCCGCCGTCGTCGGCACCATCGGCGTCGTCATCCTGCTGTTCATCGTCGCCCAGATCCCCGGCCTGGAAGGCATCCAGCCGTACCTGCTCACCGAACAGTTCCAGGCCTGGCAGGGGCTGTTGCGCACGCCCACCGACTGGGCGCCGATCGCGCACTCCGCTTGGGTTTGCGCGCTTTATGGGGTACCCGCGCTATTCGCGGGGTATCTGGTGTTCCTGCGGCGGGATGTGGCGGGGGGGTAGGCCGGGCTTCTAGCCACTTATAGCGGGCTATAAGTGATGTCGATATAAGCCCGCTCAGCTAAGCGCGGCATCAGCCAGGTCCAGCTCTCCGGGAGCACTGGTCCCTCGGATTAGCGCCGCTCCGCCGAGGACTATCCTGCAGACAAAAGTTCCACAGACAAGTGATTACTTATTTTTTTATAGCCGGACGCTACCAACGGCGCAGCAGCAGCGGCAGCGGCCATGCAACTAGCTCCAGCGCCGATCCAATCAGTCACAGCGTTGGCCACGGCGAGCATCACCCCACAGAGCATGGCACGATCAAGTGCGTCTCCACTTGACAGGCAGCATTGGCGTCAAAGTCTCGCGCAATCGGAGCCTGCCTGGACATTGCGCAGATCGGCTAGGCGTGGAGCCTGAGGTTAGGCCGCGATCTCGACCTGCGGCGGCGGGAGCATCCGAAGGAAATCAGCCGGCAGCTTGCTGCTCGCCTCCCAGAACTCCAGCCCCACGATCTCCCCGGTGCTCGGATCGAGTTCCCGCAGGCCCGCCTCGGTCTCCTCAGCGACAGCAGTGCGCGGGTCGTAGTTCTCGAAGCGAACCCAGGCGATATCCGCCTCGGCGTCGTAGTGCCCGTCGATCCTCATGTCCACAGGCTAGCGCCGCCGCCACACGGTCACAATCGGCGCAATCAGCGGATCCTCGTCATCGGGATGCTCGTAGGCGACGACAAGACGACCAGCAGCGACCAGCCAGCGCGCCTGGCCCTTGTTGCGCCTACGCTCGCGGTGACCCTCCAGCACCGCCGACTCCACGTCCCGGCGCGTGAAGCCGAGTTGCTGCGCCTTGTCGAGCGCATGAAGCGTCCAGCGAACGGAGATGGGATCTATCGGCACAAGCCGGCAGGCTAGCGACAGCCCCTGTCGCCTCCGACACCGGGCTTCAAGCCCCGTAAGCTCGCCGGCGCTGGCAGCCGTCTGCATGGCCATGCACCGCGTCGGCCAACGCTCCATGCCCGTCGCGCTCGTCGTCGCGGGGCTCCTGCCGACGCTCCAACGCATAGCCGCCGTGCTGGACGAGGAGCTGCTGGTCTGCTTCAGCGCACCGTGGACGGCGAGGTCGAACGCGAGTTCGCCGCCGTCGCCTGACTCAGTCAGGCCACCTCAGCCGGCAGATCCACCACCGTCAGCTCCACCCCGCCCATCAGCCGCCGCGCCTCGCGCGCGTCGATGATCCCCGCCCCCAGGCGCCCCGTCGACTCGGCTCCGCAGGCGACGCCGAAGCGCAGGCACTGGTCGGGCGCGCGGCCTTCGTAGCGCGCCGCCAGGAAGCCGGCGAGGAAGGCGTCGCCGGAGCCGCTTCTGGCGACCGGCTCGCGCGGCTCGATGCGCGCGCGCTTGAGCAGCCGCTGGCCGTCGACGAGCACCTGCGCGAAGCAGCCGTCAGGGAGCGTCATGATCGCTTCGCGCGGTCCCAGCGCCGCGATCTCAGCGACCGCCAGCGAGCGCTCCTCCTCGTTCGCGAACTCGTGCCCGACGAGCTCCTCCGCCTCGAGCACGTTCGGCGAGACCACGTCCGGCTCCGCGCGGACCGCCTGGCGCAGCGGCTCGCCGTCGGTGTCGACGACCGTGACCACGTCCAGGCGCTCGAGATCCCTGATCAGCGACGCGTACATGTCCGGCTCGACGCCGCGCGGCAGCGAGCCCGCGAACACCACGATCGCCGCCCCCCTCGAGAGGTACAGCAGCTTGTCGCGGAACAGTTCCACCTCGCGCTTGGACACCGCCGGGCCGCGTTCGTTGATCTCCGTCTGTTCGCCGGTCGTCGGGTCGAGCACCGACGTGTTCGTGCGCGACTCCTCGCGGATGCGCACGAAGTCGTTGAGGATCGACTCCTCGGTCAGCTGCTCGACGATGTGCGTGCCCGTCGCCCCGCCCGCGAAGCCCGTCGCGATCACCGGCTGGCCCAGGGCCTTCAGCGTGCGCGCGATGTTCACGCCCTTGCCGCCCGCCATCGTGCGCTGGTCGACCGTGCGGTGGCGTCGCCCGAGCCTGAAGTTCGGCACCGCGAGCGACTTGTCGATCGCCGCGTTCAGCGTGACCGTGATGATCATCTTGACCCTCTACCCACCTTCCGGCACGCCTGAACGGCAGAAGATGCCCTGTCGTGCACGACACAAAGGCTAGCGAAGATCGGAAAGCCCCCACGCCGCCTCGCGCAGGCGCTCCGCCTCCGCGCGCGCGGCCGTCGCGGGCTCCCCGCCCAGCGTCAGATGCGCGTTTGCGATGCTGCGCGAGGCCGACACCAGACCGCCCGCGCGACCCGGCGCGAACGCCGCCGCCAGCTCCTCCACGCGACCGCCCTGCGCCCCCACGCCCGGGAGCAGGAACGTAGCGCTCGGCATCAGCTCCCTGGCGCGCTGCAGATGGCCGGGCTCGGTGGCGCCCACGACCGCTCCCACGTCGCTCACGCCCCCCTCCCCCACGCCCGGGCCGCCGAGCTCGTCCACGAGCGTCGCGATCCGCTCCCACACGGCCCCCGAGCCCTCCAGCCTCAGGTCCTCGATGTCCGCCGCGCCAGGATTGGACGTGCGCACGAGCACCAGCACGCCAGTGCCCGCGCGGCGCGCCGCGCTCACGAACGGCTCGACCGCGTCCCTGCCCATCAGCGGATTGACCGTCGTCAGGTCTGCGCCGATGCCCGCGATCCGCCCGAACGGGCTGTCGACGCCGTCGATCAGCGCGCTCGCGTACGCCTGCGCCGTCACGTCGATGTCGCCGCGCTTGCCGTCCGCGATCACCAGCAGCCCCAGCGCCCGCGCATGCGCGGCCACCGCTTCCAGCGCCGCCCAGCCCGCCGCGCCCATCACCTCGAAGCGCGCGAGCTGCGGCTTGACCGCCACGCACGCCTCCGCCGTGGCGTCCAGCAGGGCCCGGCAGTGCTCGAGGACCGCATCCGCCGCGGCCTGCGCGGGAGTCCGATCCCCCGGCGCCTGTACGCCGCTGCCCGGCCACAGCGCTTGCAGATCGGGGTCCAGGCCGAGCACGATCTGCGACTCGCGCTCGGCGACCCGAGCGACCAGGATGTCGCCGAACGAACGCGCTGGGCTCAGCGACCCTTCACCGCGCTCTTCAAGCCGCTGCCCGCGGTGAAGCGAGGCACGCGCGACGCGGCGATCTGGATGCGCTCGCCCGTGCGCGGGTTGACGCCCACGCGCGCGCCGCGCTCGCTCACGTGGAACTTGCCGAATCCCGACACCGTCACCTCGCTGCCACGGCGCAGCGCGTCCTCGACGGTCGCCAGCACCGCGTCCACCGCCCGCGAGGCATCCTGCTTGGTCAGATCGGCGCGATCGGCCACCTGGTCGACCAGCTCGGACTTGGTCACTTCGCCCTCCTCGTTAGTGAAACTGTTGCAACGAAGCTAACACCGCGTGCGGACAGGCGCATCCGCAACAATACGTAAATGGCGATCACGCGCATCGCATGGCTGGTGACGGTGCTCGTGGCCCTGATCACCGCGCTGCTGCTGGTCCTGTCCGGCTACGACGGCTATGCCGGGCTCGGCGTCGCGGTCGCGGCGTCGGCAGCGATCAATCTTCTTTAGACGGATGCCCGGGCGTCGGGGCCGCAAGCCGCGTAGCGGTGATCAGATGGCGTTCGCCGCCATCAATCTCCGCTGAGCCACTCCAGGAGCGCCCGCGCGGCGCGGCCACGATGGCTGATCGCATCCTTCTGCGCGTCTGATAGCTCGGCCATCGTGAGAGCACGCTCGCCCTCCTCGCCGGGCGGGTAGTCGTCCGGCACGAAAGCCGGGTCATAGCCGAACCCGCCCTCGCCCCGCGGCTCGGCCGCCAGCCTGCCGCCGCAGCGGCCCTCGAACATGCGCTCGACGCCGCTCGCCGGATCGACGTAGGCGATCGCGCACACGTACTCCAGCGCGCTGCCCGCGGGCGCCTCGCGCAGGAGCTTCTCCAGGTTCTCCTCATCGGTCGCGTGCTCGCCCGCGTAGCGCGCCGAGCGCACGCCCGGCGCGCCGCCGAGCGCCGCCGCCGCGATGCCCGAGTCATCCGCGATGCTCACCCTGCCCGTCGCCCGCGCCGCGGCCCGCGCCTTGCCGAGCGCGTTCTCCGCGAACGTCTCGCCGTCCTCCGGCGGCAGCGACACCGTCGCGGACAGCGCGTCGATCTCGACGCGCTCGGCGCCCGGGCGCTCGAGCAGGCGCGCGAACTCGCGGCGCTTGTGCTCGTTGTGCGTGGCCAGCAGCAGCTTCAAGAGCCTGCGACGATCGCCTGCTCCTGGGCCGCCCGCAGCTGCTCGATGCCCGCCGCCGCGAGCCCCAGCAGCTCGTCCAGGTGCGCTCGCGACAGCGGCGTGCGCTCCGCGGTCGCCTGCACCTCCACGAGGCCGCCGCCGTCGG
The DNA here is from genome assembly GCA_963735705.1 of uncultured Solirubrobacteraceae bacterium. Classification (GTDB taxonomy): domain Bacteria; phylum Actinomycetota; class Thermoleophilia; order Solirubrobacterales; family Solirubrobacteraceae; genus Palsa-744. Next base: position 363,225 of record CAVTLZ010000013.1, on the reverse strand, counting down.
TCATCACCACGTTCGCGTCCACCTCCGCGGTCGAGTCCTCCGAGTAGTCGAGGTCGAGCAGCGCCGCCTCGCCGATGATCCCGCACGAGACCGCCGCCACCGACCCGCTCAGCGGCGTGCGCTCGAGCCGGCCCTCGCTCTGCAGGCGCGCGCACGCCAGCGACAGCGCCACGTACGCGCCCGTGATCGACGCGCAGCGGGTGCCGCCGTCGGCCTGCAGCACGTCGCAGTCGAGGTAGATCGTCCGTTCGCCCAGCGCCTTGAAGTCGACGACCACGCGCAGCGAGCGCCCGATCAGGCGCTGGATCTCGATCGTGCGGCCGTCCTGGCGACCGCGCGTCGCGTCGCGCTGCTTGCGTTCGCCCGTCGACGCCGGCAGCATCCCGTACTCGGCCGTCACCCAGCCGCGGCCCCGCCCGTTCATCCAGCGCGGCACGCCCTCCTGCGCCGAGGCCGTGCAGATCACGCGCGTCTCGCCGACCGAGATCAGCGCCGAGCCCGTCGCCGTGCGCATGAACCCCGGCTCGATCGTCGTCGGACGCAACCCGTCCGGCCCGCGGCCATAGCTGCGCTCGATTGAACCGCCTTGCACGCGGGCCATCATTCCAGAGCGCTACGGTCGACGGATCTTGCGCGCGCTCGTGGTCTCCAACATGCTCCCCGACGCCGCCCACCCAGAGCGCGGGCGCTTCGTCCGCGACCAGGTCGCCGCGCTGCGCCGGCTCGACGGCATCGAGGTCGACCTTCATGAGTTCTCGCCCGGGGCCCGGGCGCTCGCCGGCGCGGGCCGAGAGCTCCGCCGGCGCTTCCCCGAGCGCTTCGACGTCGTGCACGCGCACTTCGGCCTGACCGCCTGGCCGGCGCTCGCCGTCCGCGCCCGCGTGCGCGCGCTCACGATCCACGGCACCGACGTCAGCCATCCCCGCACGCGCGTGGCCACCGCCGCGGTGCTGCCGCTGATCGACCTGCTCGCCGCCGTCTCCGCGCCACTCGTGCAGCAGCTTCCCGGGCGCGCCGCGCGGCGGCGCGCGCAGGTGCTGCCCTGCGGCGTCGACCTCCAGCGCTTCCATCCGATCCCCCGCGCGCAGGCGCGCGCCGAGCTGGGTCTCGACCCCGAGCGGCCCTATCTGCTGTTTCCCGCCGATCCCGCCCGCCCGGAGAAGCGCCACGACCTCGCGCTCGCGCTCGCGCAGGCGGTCGGCGTGGAGTTGCTCACGCTCGGCCACGTCGACCCGGAGCGCGTGCCGCTGTGGGTCAACGCCGCCAACGCCGTGCTCGTGCCGTCCGAGCGCGAGGGCTTCGGGCTGGCCGTGCTGGAGGCGCTCGCCTGCGACGTGCCCGTGCTCGCCACCCCCGTCGGCATCCATCCGGATGCCCTCGCGCGGGTGCCCGGCACGCTGTGCGCTCCGTTCGATCTCGAGCGCTGGCGGACCGCGCTCGAACCGCACCTGCGAGAGCCAGATCCGCGGGTCGACGGGCGCGCCGGCGCGAGCCGCTTCTCGGCCGCCGAGATGGCCGCGCGCGTCGCCGGCGCGTGGCGCGAGACGCTGGCGCGATCGCGGTAACGGTGCGGGTAGCATGGATCCGGCGTGAATCAGATATCCGGCACCATCCCCACGGACGCACCCGCGCAGGCGAAGGATGAGAGCCCGTCCGCTCCTCCCGCCGGCGCCGCGATCGCAGCCGAGCCCACCGGCGCTCAGCCGGGCGGCTTCCAGTCGCGCGGGCGCGCGCGACGCCGCGCGAGATTCCTGCGCAAGGCGCGCGAGCTGGCCTACCGCGACCTCGGCGGCCTCGTCTTCAACCTGCACAGGTTCGGAGCGCGCAACGACGCCCTCGTGCTCGCCAAGCTGACCACGCTCACGCAGATCGACACGGAGCTGCGCGCGATCGAATCCGCGCTCGGCGAGCGCCGACCGATCACCGTCCTGCGCGAGGCCGGCATCACCGCATGTCCCCGCTGCGCCGCGATCCACGGCAGCGAAGACAGCTTCTGTCCCAACTGCGGGCTGTCGATGGGCCGCCACGTCGACCTGCCGATCGGCGGGGCCACCGCCGCGCCCGCGCCAGCCGCGCAGCCGGCCGCCCCCGCTCCGGCGCCGCCATCGCCGCAGCCCGGCGCATCCGCTCCGGCTCCGGCTCCCGCATCGCAGCCGGCCGCATCCATTCCCGCCCCGGCCCCGGCGCCGCAGGCCGCGCCAGCGGCGCCCGCACCCGCTCCCGCTCCGTCGACAGCCGCGCCCGCGCCCGCGTCCTCGACGGCCGCGCCCGTTCCAGCGATGCCCGCGCCCGCGGCATCCGCGGGGCGCTCACCGACTCCGCCGGCCACCGTCGGTGCCGCTCCGGCCAAGGAGGACGGGCCCACCGAGATCCTCCGTCCGCCGGTCTCCGGCTCGTGAGCGTCGCCACCTCGCCGCCGGCCGGCGGCGATACGCCCGCAGCCGCTCCGCCGCCGCCCACGCCGTCCGGCGATGCGTGCCCGCTCTGCGGCGCGCCGCTGCACCCCGAGCAGGAGTGGTGCCTGAGCTGCGGCGCCGCCGCGCGCACGCGCCTCGCCGCCTCCCCCCGCTGGAAGGGCCTGATCGCGACGCTCGCCGTCGTCGTCGCGCTGTCGCTCGGCGTGCTCGCCGCCGCGCTGGTCAAGCTCGCCGCGGGCTCTGACTCGGCGCCCGCGACGACGCGGACCGTCACCACCGCGGCGGCGGTCGCGCCCACGACGAGCACCGCCGTGCCGAGCACCAGCCTCCCGGCGACCGGCGCGGCCGGAGCGACCACGACATCGACGACGGCGACGACGGGCACGACCCCGGCAGCCACGTCCACGGGGACCACCGCGACCGGCACCACCGGCCTCAGCACTCCGGGCGTCAAGAAAGCAAAACGCAAAGCCAAAGGCTTCGGCCTCGGCAAATCGATCGAAGAACTCATCGAAAAACGCAAACTGCTGAACAAAACCGGGACCGGCTGAGCGGCGCCGAGCGACCGTCGCCGACGCGGCGGGACCGGGCCGCGTGTCGCGGCCAGATACGGTTCCCGCGATGCCCGTCCTTCCCTCGGCAGGGATCCAGGAGGCCGACGTCGCCGTGGTGGGCGCGGGCGCGGCCGGCCTGTACGCCGCGCTGTGCGCCGCGGGCGAACGGGCAAGCGTGGTGCTCGTCTCGGCCACACCCCTCGCGCAGACCGCCAGCTACTGGGCGCAGGGCGGCCTCGCCGCGGCGCTCGCCGAGAACGACAGCTTCGAGCTGCACCTGCGCGACACCGAGCTCGCCGGGCGCGCGCTCGTGCGGCGCAGCGCCGCCGAAGCGCTCGTGCACGAGGCGCCCGACCGCGTCCGCGACCTGCAGGCCCTCGGCGTGCGCTTCGACGCCGACCGCTTCGGGCACCTGGCGCTCGGCCTGGAGGGCGGGCACTCGGTCAGGCGCGTCGTGCACGCCGGCGGCAGCGCCACCGGGCGGCGCGTCGTGCGCCAGCTCTCCGCGCTGGCTGCCGAAGAGCCGCGGATCGCCGTGTTCGAGGGCGCCCGCGCGCAGGCGCTGTGGATTGATGGGGACCCCACCCACCCAGCCACCGGCCCGCGCTGCCGCGGCTTCGTCTGCGACGACGGCCGCGTGATCGCCGCGCGCGCGGTCGTGATCGCCACCGGCGGCGCCGCCGCGCTGTGGGCGCGAACGACCAACCCGCCCGGCTCGCAGGGCATCGGCATGCTGCTCGCCCACGCCGCCGGCGCCACGCTGGCGGACCTCGAGCTGCTGCAGTTCCACCCCACCGCCGTGATCGGCATCCCCGGGCGCGAGGGCTACCTCGTGACCGAGGCGATCCGCGGCGAGGGCGCGACCCTGCACGACTCCTCCGGCGAGCGCTTCGTCGACGAGCTCGCCCCCCGCGACGAGGTCTCGCGGGCGATCCAGGCGCTGCTGGAGCGCTCCGGCGAGCGCTCGGTCGGCCTCGACATGCGCGCGATCGATCCCGCGCACTTCCCCAACATCGTCGCCTCGCTGCGCGAGGCGGGCCTGGACCCCACGCGCGAGCTGATCCCCGTCGCGCCCGCCGCGCACTACATGATGGGCGGCATCGTCACCGACCTAAACGCGCGCTCGACGCTCTCCGGGCTGTACGCGGTCGGCGAGTCCTCCTGCACGGGCCTGCACGGCGCCAACCGCCTCGCGTCGAACTCGCTCAGCGAGTGCTTCGTGTTCGCCCGCCGCGCCGTCCTCGACGCGCTCTCGCGCGAGGCCGACGCGCTCCCCGCGGCAAGCGAGGGCGAGCTGCAGCGGCTGCGCGAGCTGCCGGCGCCCGCGATCGCCGAGCCGGCGACGCGCGCGGCGCTTTGGAACGACGCCGGCGTGGTGCGCACGCCCGAGGGCCTGCGGCGCCTGCTCGAGGACCCGCACCCGCTCGCGCGCATGATCGCCGCGTGCGCGCTCGCGCGCACCGAGAGCCGCGGCGCGCATCTGCGCGCGGATCATCCCGAGCGCGACCCCGCGCTCGACTTCCGCCACGTGCTCGTCGGCGACGAGGACGCCATCTCCTGGGAGACCTGGCGCTGAGCGCGCCTAGCAGAAGATAAGAATTTCGGTCGCGATCTTTATCTGGCGCTCCATTCCGTTTGCAACCGTGTTAGTTGCAGGGGAAGTTCCCGGAGCGGACGGAGTCTTCAGGAACAGGCGGGTGTGCTCTCTGACCATCGGATCGATCGAAAGAGGGCGAGGAGCAGTCACATGTATCAGTTCAGCAGGGCCATCTACCGGGAGCTCGCGCCCCAGATACAGGCCCCACCCCCCGGCGCGCCCGCGGGCAGCAACCACGCGGCCGTCCTGAGCGCGTGCGAGCAGGTGATAACGCGCCTGGCCACCGACCGCCACTACTTCGCGCATCCCGCGCGCACGCTGTTCCTGGACATCCGCAACTACTTCCCGATGTCCGCGCAGAGCCACGTCCACAGGGCGATCAGCCGCTACATCGGCTACGCGCAGCTGTTCCTGGCCGAACACCCACACGAGGGCTACACCGCCGTCAGCGGCGCCCCGCCGCAGTGCCGCGCGACGACGCGCAAGGGCTCGGCCTGCCAGCGCACGCCGCTGCCGCACAACGGCTACTGCCCCTCCCACCAGCATCTCGCCGACACGGAGAACCGCGAGCTGGCCGCCGCGTGAACCTGCCGTAGGCTCCCGGGATGCTCCTGGGCGTGGATGTCGGCGGCACCTTCACCGACGCCGTCCTGCTCGGCGACGACGCGCGCGTCCACACCGCCAAGCTCCCCTCGACGCCCTCCGATCAATCCGTCGCCGTGCTCGCGGCGGTGCGCGAGGTCCTCGCGCGGGCCGGCGCGCACCCGCATGAAGTCGAGCGCTTCGCGCACGGCATGACCGTCGCCACCAACGCGCTGCTGGAGGGCAACACCGCGCGCACCGCGCTGCTCGCCACCGCCGGCTTCACCGACGTGATCGAGCTGGCGCGACAGAACCGGCCTCACCTCTATCGGCTGTGCGAGTCCGCTCCGGCGCCGCTCGTGGCGGCCGAGCTGCGCTTCGCCGTGCCCGAGCGCATGGGGCCCGACGGCCCGCTGCGCGCGCTCGACCCCGGCCAGGCGCGCGAGCTGATCGCCCGGCTCGCCGACGCCGCGCCGGAGGCGGTCGCCGTGTCGTTGCTTCATTCCTACGCCGACCCCGCGCACGAGCGGCTGCTCGGGACCCTGCTCGCGGAGCTCCTGCCCGGCACGCACGTGTCGCTCTCGTGCGAGCTCGTCGGCACGTTCCGCGAGTACGAGCGCACCGCCACGACCGCGCTCGACGCCGCCCTCTCCCCCCTGCTGGCCTCCTATCTCGGCCGCCTGTCCGGCGACGCCCGCACCCTCGGCGTGCCCGAGCCGCAGATCATGCAGTCCTCCGGCGGCCTCACCGACCTTTCCCACGCGGGCGCGCACGCGGCGCTGACGGTGCTCTCCGGCCCCGCCGGCGGCGTCGGCGGGGCGCTCCTGCTGGCACAACTCGCGCGGGAGGCCGACGTGCTGTGCTTCGACATGGGCGGCACCTCCTGCGACGTCTGCCTGATCGATGGCGGCCAGGTTCCCGAGACCGCCGAGCGCACGGTCGCCGGGCGCCCGCTGTCGCTGCCGGCGCTCGACATCCACACCGTCGGCGCCGGCGGCGGCTCGATCGCCTGGCGCGACCCCGGCGGCGCGCTGCGCGTGGGGCCCGCCTCCGCCGGGGCCGATCCCGGGCCGGCGTGCTACGGACGCGGCGGGCGCGAGGCGACCGTCACCGACGCCAACCTGCTGCTCGGGCGGCTGCTCGAGGACTCGCCGCTCGCCGGCGGCCTCGCGCTCGACCGGTCCGCGGCCGAGCGCGCGATCTCGCGCCTGGCCGACGAGCTGCAGCTCGAGCCGATCGCCTGCGCGGAGGGAATCGTGCGCGTCGCCGAGGCCGCGATGCTCGGCGCGCTGCGCGTGATGAGCGTCGAGCGCGGCATCGACCCGCGCGGCCTCGCGCTGATGCCGTTCGGCGGCGCCGGGCCGCTGCACGCGGCAGCGCTCGCGCACCAGCTCGGCATCGCGCGCGTGCTCTGCCCGCGCGCCTCCGGCGTGCTGTGCGCGCTCGGCCTCGCCGCCGCCGCGCCGCGGCGCGACTCCGCGCGCACGGTCATGCTCGGCTGCGCCGGCGGCCGTCCGCTCTCCGCCCAGCTCCTCGTGCGACGAGCGCGACGCGCTCGTCGCCGAGGCCCGCGCCGCGCTCGCCGGGACCGCCGCGCGGGTGCGCGTGCGCCACGAGCTGCGCTACCGCGGCCAGTCGTTCGAGCTGCCCGTCGAGGAGGAGCTCGACCCCCGCGTGCTCACGACCGCCGGCGCCGAGTCGGCCGGGCTCGATCCCGACCGGCTGCGCGCCGCCTTCGCGCGCGCCCACGAGCTGCGCTACGGCTACCGCGACGACGACGCCGAGGTGGAGATCGTCAACATGCGCGCGTCGGTCTGGGGTCCGTCCCCGTCGCTGCGCCCGCGGGCGGCGCGAGCGCACGCGCCCGCCGCCGACGTGCGTCCGATCGCCTTCGACGGCGAGCCGCTCGACGCGACCGTCCTGCGCGGCGAGCTGCCGCCCGGCACGCGCGTGTCCGGACCGGCGCTGTGCGCGCTGCCCGAGGCCACGCTGCTGGTTCCGCCCGGCTGGTCCGGCGAGGTCGACGAGCAGGGGACCGTCCACCTGGCGAGCGAGGCCGGGGCGGTCACGGGATGAGCGCGCTCGACCCGATCGAGCTGCAGGTGCTCACGGGCGCGCTGCGCGCCGCCTGCGAAGAGATGGGCGTCGTGCTGATCCGCTCGGCGCACTCGTCGAACATCAAGGAGCGACGCGACGCCTCCACGGCTCTGTTCGACGCCGACGGGCAGATGGTGATGCAGGCCGAGCACATCCCCGTGCACCTCGGCGCGATGCCCGCCGCCGTCGCGGCGGTGCTCGGCGAGCAGCACGCCCCGGGGGTCTCGTGGATCCTCAACGACCCGTTCGCCGGCGGCACCCACCTGCCGGACATCACCGTCATCACGCCCGTGTTCGCGCCCGCCGAGCCGGGCGGTACGGGCGGAGCGGGCGGGTGCCTGATCGGCTTCGCCGCCAGCCGCGCCCACCACGCCGACGTCGGCGCGCGCGTGCCCGGCTCGATGCCCGCCGACAGCCACAGCCTCGACGACGAGGGCGTCGTCATCTCCCCGCGCCGGCTGGACGAGCGCACGATCGACGAGCTCGTCGCGCGCATGCGCCAGCCGCGCGAGCGCCGCGCCGACCTGCGCGCCCAGCTCGCCGCCAACCGCACCGGCGAGCTGCGACTGCGCAGAGCTCGCAGGCGCGCATCGGCGTCGATCGCCTGCGCGAGGCCACGGACGCGGTGCTCGACTACTCCGAGCGGCGCACCCGCGCCTGCCTGGCCGCGCTGCCCGACGGCGAGCTGCACGCGGAGGACGTGCTCGAGGCGCCCGACGGCGATCTGGTGCTGCGCGTGCGCGCGGTCGTCGACGGCGAACGGCTGCTGCTGGACTTCTCCGGCAGCGCGCCCCAGTACGACGGCAACCTCAACTGCCCGCTCGCCGTCACCTGCTCGGCGTGCCTGTTCGCCGTGCGCGTGCTCACCGACCCCGACATCCCGCCGACGGCCGGCGCCTACCGCCCGGTCGAGGTGCGCGCGCCGCTGGGCACCGTGCTCAACGCGCGGCCCGGAGCCGCCGTCGCGGCGGGCAACGTCGAGACCTCCTCGCGCGTCGCCGACGTCGTGCTCGCCGCGTTCGGGCGAGCGCAGGGGCAGGGCACGATGAACAACCTCACCCTCGGCGTCACCGGATCCCCACCACCAGCCACCGGATCAACCCGCGGCGACGCCGAGCCACGGCCGCGGGCATCCGATTTCTCCTACTACGAGACGCTCGGCGGCGGACAGGGCGCGTGCGCCGATGCCGACGGCCCGAGCGGCGTGCACGTCGCGATGAGCAACACGCTCAACACGCCGATCGAGGCGCTCGAGCGGGAGTTCCCGCTGCGCGTCGTCGAATACTCGCTGCGCCGCGGCTCCGGCGGAGCCGGGCTCCATCGCGGCGGCGACGGCGTCGTGCGCGAGCTCGAAGCGCTCGTCGAGATGACGTTCTCGCTGATCGCCGAGCGCCGCCGCCACCCGCCGCGCGGCGCCCACGGCGGGCAGCCGGGCGCGTGCGGGCACGACAGCCTCGACGGGCGTACGCTGCCATCGAAGAGCACCGGCACGCTGCTCCCCGGTCAGCGGCTGCGTGTGGAGACACCCGGCGGAGGAGGATATGGGGATGCCCGAGCACGAGACGACAAACCTGGCTGATCTGGGATCCGTGGGCTTCCTCGGCCTGGGGATCATGGGCTCGCGAATGGCGGCCAACATCGCGCGCGCCGGCGTCCCGCTGTCCGTCTGGACGCACACTCCCGGCAAGGCCGACAGCTGGGCCTCCGAGCACGGCGCCACCGCGTTCGCCACGCCAGCCGAGGTGGCAGAGCGCAGCGACGTCGTCGTCAGCATGGTCGTCGACGGCGAGCAGGTCGCGAGCGTGCTGCTCGGCGAGCACGGCGTCATCGACGCCGCGCATCCCGGGCTGCTGTGCGTGGACATGTCCACGATCGGCCCCGTCGACGCGCGCCGTATCGGCGCCGCGCTCGGCGAGCGCGAGGTGGCGATGCTCGACGCCCCCGTCACCGGCTCCTCGCCGCGCGCCGAGGACGGCACGCTGACGATCATGGTCGGCGGCCCACACGAGCAGTTCCTGCGCGTGCGAGCGCTGCTGGAGACCATGGGCAACCTGATCGCCTACGTCGGCGAGCTCGGCCAGGGCCAGATGCTCAAGGTGATCAACAACTCGCTCGGCGCCGCCAACGCCGCCGCCGTCGCCGAGGCGCTGCTGCTCGCCCACGCCACCGGGGTCGACCTCGACGCGTTCGTGCAGGTCACCTCCGCCGGCTCCGGAGGCTCGACGCAGCTGACGCTCAAGTCCGGGCCCATGCGCGAGCACGACTACACGACGCTGTTCAAGACCGCGCACCTGCTCAAGGACGTGCGTCTGTGCCTGCAGGAGGCCGAGACCGCCGGCGTCCCGTTCCCCGCCGCCTCCCACGCGCGGGACATGCTCACGGCGACCATGGCCCGCGGCCACGCCGACCAGGATTATGCCGCCATCGTCGAGGCCGCAGAGGGCCTCGCCGGGCGCCGTCTGTAGCTCTCGCGACCTCGCCGACACTGGCCAAGCGACCAAAAGTCGCCAAAAAAACTGCCCATTTGCAGGGGATTTGGGATTTCCGCCCAGGTTTCGTATCTTTAATGGGTCGCGCGAAGCTCTCAGCAAGGTGGCGCGAGCAGTTCAGTCAAGACGTTTCCCTCTCATCTCGTCCGTTTCTTCTCCCATGCCAATTGCTTTCAAAGAATGGGCCGTCACCGTCCGCGCCCTCGCGGAAGGCGAGCAGCTGCTCACCCTGCGCAAGGGCGTGCCGCCGTCTGACAACAAGCCCCTCAAGCTCGCACACGAGCGTTTCTTCCTGTACCCCACGTTCGACCATCAGCCGGGCGACCTCGTCCGCGAGTCTCACCAGCCCGAGCTGCGCAGGGCCCTCGAGGAGGGCGTCTGGAGCGACGGCGAGCCGCCGCTGCACTCGTTCGTCTCCGGCGCCCCGCTGCAGCAGCCCGACCGCGTGCGCATTCGCGCGTGGGCGGAGGTCACCGACCACTTCACGATCGTCGACCCGCGCTGTGTGGACGCGCTCTCGCCGTTCTACGTGTGGACGCCCGACTACGCCGAAAAGCGCCTCGGCTGGCGCGGGCGCCAGCCGCTGCACGTGCTGCTGCTGCGCACCTACCGCATCCCGCGGCCCGTCACCGTCAAGGTCAAGGACGAGTACATCGGTCCGAACCCCTGGATCGAGCTGCAGCGCGAACTCCCCTTCGAGGGCACGCCCGTGCTCTCCGACGCCGAGTTCGAGCGCGCCTCCGAAGAGATCCGCGCGATCACTTCGGAAGCAGCCGGCCAGCCAGTATTGGTCTAGACGGGTCGGTCCCATTTCAGGGCGTCGCGTGCGGCGTCGGCGCCTGACTCGGGGACGAGCACCTCGCGCGGGCCGATCATCGGCGAGTAGCCGCCGATCGAGTTGCGCAGCAGGCACGGGATGCCCTCCTCGAGCAGCAGGCCGGCGATGAACTCTGCCTCCGGCTGATTCTTCGCCTGGGCGACCTTCACCAGCTCGCCCTCGGTGTACTGGGGCTTGATCTTGCGCGCCCGCTGCTGGCGCGCGCTCGGGGCATGCTCGGCGCCCGTCGGATGCACCAGCGGCATCCCGCACGACTCGCAGAAGCGCTCGCTCGGCGAGTGTGCGCGCCCGCAGGTCGGGCAGACGATCGTGTCCGGAGCATCCATCAGCGCACCTCCAGCGGAACCTCCCGGACCTTGCCGTCCTCGATCAGGTAGGAGCGCACGTCGGGCTCAGCGCTAGCGGCCAGGCCGACGATGATCCACTCGACCCCCGGCCAGCTGGCGGCGAAGTTGATGTCCGTCTGCGATGGGTACGGCGGGCTGCGCACGTGCGAGTGGTAGATCGCGCCGAGCGCCTGCCCCTCGGCCTCGATCCCCTGGTACAGCGCCAGCAGCTCCTTCGGGTCGATCTCGAACTTCAGCGGGCTGCGGTGGATGTTCGTCGCGCGCAGGACGCGCACCGCGCGCCGATGCCCCCCGCCCCCGTCCGGCGCCGACTGCCCCGCGTCCGAACCGTCCTCGATGGCGACGACGCCGCAGACCTCGTTGCGGGAGTCCTCCAGCGCATGCGCCACCAGCTCGTCGAGCAGCCCTGCGGAGATGTTCATGTCCGCCCGCCAGCCGTCGGCGGCACCGCGACCGCGCCTACCACCAGACGGTCGACTCGAGATTCTCTACCTCGTCGACCGGCAGCGTGTAGATGCCGCTCGACAGGTACTTCCAGCCGTCGTCGGCGACCACGAACACGACGTTGCCCTCGTCCATCTCGCCGGCGATGCGCACCGCGATGCTCGCGATCGCGCCGGTGGAGACGCCCGCGAACAGCCCCTCCTGGTCGAGCAGCTTGCGCGTCCACACGATCGCGTCGCGGTTGGTCACGAAGATCTTGCGGTCCAGCAGCGACAGGTCGATGATCGGCGGGATGAAGCCGTCGTCGAGCGAGCGCAGGCCCTGCACCGGCTCGCCCTGCATCGGCTCCGCGGCGACGATCTTGACGGCGTCGCCGAACGTCTCCTTCAGGCGCCGGCCGTTGCCCATCAGCGTCCCGCCCGTGCCCAGGCCCGCGACGAACGCGCTCACCTCGTCGAGCTCTTCGAGGATCTCCAGCGCCGTGCCGTTGTAGTGGGCGTTCGGGTTGGCCGGGTTGCCGTACTGGTAGGGCATGTAGCACGAGGGATCCTCGGCGGCGAGCTCCAGCGCCATCGCGACCGCGCCGTTGGAGCCCTGGTCGCCCGGCGAGTACACGATCTCCGCGCCGTACATGCGCAGCAGCTGCGTGCGCTCCTGGGTCACGTTCTCCGGCATCACCACCTTCAGCCGGTAGCCCTTGCGCGAGCAGATCATCGCCAGCGAGATCCCCGTGTTGCCGGAGGTCGGTTCGAGGATCGTCTGGCCGGGGGCGATCGCGCCTTTCTCCTCGGCGTCCTCGATCAGCGCGCGCGCGACCCTGTCCTTGACCGAGCCGGTCGGGTTGCGCGACTCGAGCTTCGCCCAGATGCGCACGCCCGGCTTCGGCGACAGGCGCGGCAGCTCGACCAGCGGCGTATGCCCGATCGACGCCACGATGTCCGCGTAGCGGCCCCCGCAGGGCCTGTTCCTCAGCCTCTCCGCCGCCATTACTTCACGGAATATAGCGGTCGTGCCGTCCCGTGTCGGCCAATGGCAGACAGTCCGTAAGTACGGGGCATTAGGCGCCCGTGGCGGGGTTGTCGTGCGTCCCCGTGTCTCCCTGTCCGGCTACGTTCGCTGACATCGCGTTGACAAGGCCGGACCCGACCAGCTTGGCGAGCTGCAAGCCTGCCACGTGCCCCCGAGTGATCTCAGCGGCGAGTGCCGTAGCGAAGCGCTCGGCGTGGGCGTTCGTCGGCTCGCCCTGCTTGTGCTCCATCGGGATCGTGACGTGCGGGTCGATCTTGAACTGCCATTGCGTCACGCACTCCACCGATTCGGCCACCGCGCTATCGTCCACCGTGACGGTCCGGGTGATCTCGCACGTAAAGGAGGCATCCGCCGCGAGCGGAATCACCGCGTAGTTGCACGTCTCTTTGCCGGCGCCCTCTCTGACTTTCCGGCTCGGGTCCGGTGTGTCCTTCTTCTTCCCGCAGACCTTATGGATCGCCCGCCCCACCAGTAGATAGACCGTGGCCGTGGTGCCGTCGGTCTGCACTGTCCAGGCTGGCTCCGAGACGGCCTCAAGGAGCCGTCCCACCGTCGCCTGCATCGCCTGGCGCCCGTACCAGTGCTCCGGCAGCACGTCACCGATCTGGTCGATAATGGACCTCGCCTCCACGTTGCCCAGGCTACTCCGAAGTGCCGGGCGCTGGCTGCCGCCCCCCGCCAGCCATCCACCCGCGCTCGTACCCTCCGATGCGTGCTCCCGCCCGTCTCCCTGCTCGATCAGCTCGCCGCCGCGAGACGCGCGGGCGTGGACTTCGCCGACGTGTGGCCGCGAGCCCTCAAAGCAGCGCTCAGCGGCGCCCACACGAGCGAGCGTGACGAATGGGCCTCGGTGCTCAGCGAGACGGCGCAGGCGTGGGCGGCCGCGTTCCAGCGGGCGCCTGCGCGCGGCTCCGAGCGGGCGCTACGCGTACTCGACGACCCGGAGCGCGAGACGCTGCCCGACTGCCCGCGCGGCTGCTGCCAGCACTGCCAGCAGCCGATACCGCCCCGTAAGAAGCGGTCGGCCAAGTTCTGCTCCGACGACTGCCGGCGCGACCACCACCATGCGCGCGAAGCGGCCGAACGCGCCGCCGCGTAGTTGCGTGGTCAACTAGCGGCGCTTGCGCTCGGCCTCGATCAGCTTCGCCAGCTCGGGGAGCGACACGTCCAGCGCGTCGATGAGCTGGATCACCACGGACCACGCGCAGCTCGTCGCGCCCGTCTCGATCTTCGACAGCGTGCCCGTCGTGATTCCCGCCATCGGACCGAGCACTTCCTGCGTGAGCCCGCGTTCCTCTCGGAGCCGTTTCAGCACCGGGCCGAGCGCAGGGTCAATGGGCACCCAAGAAACATCGCACCCAACCAGTGCCCAGGTCCATACATTTTCTCGCTAGCGATTTTCCTCTAGACGCGCTACGCTCGCCCGACAACAAAAGTGGGGCCGCGACGTGTAAGCGCCCGGCCCCGTGGCACCGAGAGGTTCAGCTCCCGGCGCGACCGACACCTTACCCGGTGCCCCTCACGCTCAGAGTCCTTCCCGGCGCCTCCAACCAAGGAGGAACCGATGAGCACCATCACCATTCCCGCCGCCGTCGTGCGCGAGCTGCGCGGCGCGCTGTACCACCGGATCGGCAGCTTCGGCGAGGACATCGCCAGCATCAACCACGAGCCGACGAACGCGGAGGAGCTGGCCGAATGGTCAGAGCCGATCGCGGTCTTCAACCGCTCGTGTGCGCTGCTGAATCGCATTGGCTGGCTCGCCCACGACCCCGAACAGGGCACCGAGATAGACCTCGACCGCTACCGCTGGACCATCGAACACGTTCTCGGCTCGGACCTGGAGCTGCACCGCTCGATAGCGACCGAGCCCAGCAGGATCACCACGGAGCCCGAGCGCCAGCGGGCCGCCGAGCACGCAAGCACCCTCGAAGCATTCGCAGCGGACGCCGGCCTGGACCTCGACGCAGAGCACGGCGGGCACTACGTCACGGTGCCCTGCGACTTCGCTGACGTGCTCGTCGAGACGCTGCTCACCGACCTGCAGACGGCGGCGCAGAACGTCGAGGGCGGCCCGGACGCCGATGCGCTGGAGCGCTTCGACGCGATCCGGGAGCTGTTGGACGCGATCGGTTGGGGCGAGGGCGAGCGCATCGACCTGGACCTGTACGGGTACGCGCTCGCGCGGGCGCTAGCGGACCGGCTGGACTTGGAGCGCCACATGGCGGCGGACGCCGCCGAGTCGGTCGAGAAGGGCCACAAGAACGCCGAGCAGGCCCGCGACCACGCCTACCGCTACGCGCTGCAGATCGAAACGTTCATGCACGACGTCGGCCTGACGATCCCGAAGGCCTGTGAGCAGGATGCGTGATCCCGTCGAGACGAACATCGTTGACCGGGCTGGTGGCGATACGACCGTTCCTGCCCACGTCGTTCCGCTGCTGCGCGAGGCGGCCTTTGGGCAGCTTGCATCGGTCACTGCCGCGATGGCGCACGCCAGCGGCAGCACCTCGGCTCAAACGACGTGGCCCGACCTACTGGCGCGCTTTGACCGTACCCGCGCGCTGCTGGACACGATCGGCTGGACCGACAGCGACGGAGACGCGCAGATCGAGCTAGCAGCTCATCGGCGGGCGATCATCGACGCGCTGCGCGACCACTTGCCGCTTGAGCGCGCACTGGCCGCAGAACGCGGCGAAGCGGCAGCCGATCAGCGCAGGAAAGCCCGCTTCCGCGTACGAGCGATCGGCACGTTCGCGAACGACGCCGGCCTGACGATCCCGGAAGCGGGTGAGCCCGATGCGTGACGACCCAGCGATACAGCGGACGCTCGACACGCTCGGCGCGACGATTCGCGCGGCCCGCAAGGAACAGGGCTTCACGCAGGAGCGCTTCGCTGCGCACGCAGGCATCGACCGCGCCTACTTCGGTGCGGTCGAGCGCGGCGAGTTCAACATCACCATAGGCACGCTCACGACGATCGCTGCCGGCCTGGACGTGCCGGCGTGGGCGCTGCTCAAGCGCGGACAGGAGGGCGAGCGCGATGCGTGATCCCGACGCGTTGACCAAGCTGGGCTCGGCGCTCCGCGCTGAGCGCGAACGGCAGGGCAAAGTCGCGCGCCGATCCGAGCGCGGCGTCGGGCCTTCATCGCAGCCATATCGCCCGGATCGAAGGCGGCGAGTGCGAACCCACGTTGAAGACGCTCATGCGGCTACAGCGCGGGCTCGGCTCGCTCGCCGCGGTGTTCGCCGCCGTAGAAGACGAGGCAGGTGATCCCGATGGCCGGTAGGCGTTGCCGCCGTGTTCACGCCCGCTGGTCGATCGCCGCCGGCCTCGGGTCCGGGATCGACCGGCGCCCCGCCTGCGACCCTGCGCCACGGCCGCGCGCACACCGGCTGCCGCTGCGTCGCCAGCGGCGCCGGCACCGGTGGGGATGCTGACGATGCCCTGCGCCCACGATCGGTGGAGAGCAGCCGCGACGCTGACTGCGCGCGGGTAGGCGCGGCGGCGTTCCAGCCAAGCCGCGCCCCCGACGCGCTCAGCGGCGATGGAGGCGGCGCCGCGAAGTCTCTGCGGAGCTGGCCGGGCGCGTCAACGAAAGGAAAAACCGCGCCCGGCCACCCGCTCGCGCGCAGGCCACGACACCCGCGCTGCGAAGCCTCGCGGTCATGTTTTCGCCAGCTTGTATCTGAGCCGCCATGTCGCATATCTATTACCAGTGCACTCAGAGCACAGTGTCAGCGTTATCGGCCTGCCGGTGTGCTGGTCGATCACCTCGACGTGGGCGAGACGGTCGGGCCTCCCGCAACAGCTACATGCGGTCGGGCGTACCGTCGGGCGTGTCGCGGTCCCGCTCATGTCGTTGTCGGGAGCACCTGGTTAGCGAGCGCGACAACCTCGCCAAGCAGCCGCGCGCTGCGCGGGTCGGCGGCCGGTACTTTCTCCGGTGTCCTACCTAGTTCATCCGCGAGCGCAGAGAACGTACCGCGTGTTTCAACGTTCAATGTCTGATCGCTGGCAACCGCGTGCGCCAACTGCGCGGCGACCTGGCATTCCGTCACCGTTGGCGTCGCCGGGACCGCCAGACGCGCGATGTTTTCGATATTCACCTTGAGCTTACTCATGCCCTGCCTCCATCAGCTTCGTAGAAAGCCACATCGCGCGAGCGCACAGTGAATGGGTGGCCGTCACGTTCGCGCAGGACCAGCTCAACATCATCGTTGAACGCCTCGATAACCGGGGTAATGTCCTCAAGCTGGCGGGTCAGGCCGCCATGCGCGTAGACCCTCCTCGACGCACCGCGCGAAAGGACGATGCGGCCCGGTATTGGGTTGTCACTCATTTTCACGTTCTCCTTTATGCCGCGAGCCGGCCGTCTGCCTGCCACGTGGGAGGGATCATTTTCAGCAAGCGCAGCGCGCGGGCTCTCGTCATGATGTACCGGCGTATCTTTTCGTGCTCGGGATTACCTCTCCCCACCGCTCGAATTGCCTTGGAGAGGTCGCGGGCGTTCAGGATTGGATACGAACCGTGGCCGTCGGGATTCAGGTAAGCACGCGGCGGGTGTTCACGAGCGAACTTGTCCTTTTCAGCTTGTGTGTATTCGTGTTCGGCGTCGCGCTGCTCTCTACGTGCCGCCCGGATTACCGACTGCCCGACAGGCGCACCGCGAAGCCGCGCACGCTTCACCTTGGCTAGACTGAGCGCCGCGCGGGACGGCTGCCACGGCGCGCTCGCACCGGCTCTACGCGCAACGGTCAGACCGGACACTCCCCTGTACGTGTAGCCCGGCCCACAGACCTGATCCCCGATCTGTTGCACCACCCGCTCGCGCTGTTCGAGCGTCATCTCCGACGCGCGTAGGGCAGCCGTGGTGTTCGGGTTCGCGCCGCGTGTGACGAGTGACACGTCGCCGCCGTCTATGTCGGCTTCGTCAATGTCTCGCTTTAGTTTGTCGGCGCTACGGCGCTGCCGCGTGGCACGAAACGCGAAACTCGCTTCGTTTATGTCGTTGCGCCGTAGCTTTGGCACAATTTTCATCACGTCCGGGTCATCAGGATCTAGCTCTGCGGCGAAGCCCAACCCCGTCCGGTCTTCCCACAAGCGCAGCGTCCCGCTGGTGGTCCGTGCCAAAGGTTCACCTTCATGGTTTCGGAGCAAAACCACATCGGGCGCCTTCGCCAAGGTTTCTGCGAATGCTTTTCTGTGAATAGTCTCACTGAAACCCATCACAGGATAGGGCTGCTCGAACGTAGCGGCATATCCGTGGAGTTCAATCGGTCCGCCGGCTTCCGCTCTAAGTTCAAGCATTGGCTGTCACCCCCAGCACTGTCTCTAGTCGCTGCTTGGACGTTTCACCATCGGCGAGCGGACGCAACAGCGCAGCGAGCGTGTCGTCCAGCTCCCTACGCCGACTGTTGATCGTGTCGCGCTCGGCCTGGTGGCGTTGATCCTCGGCGCTCAGCTCGCGGTCACACCCCTCGATCGCACCCTCAACGCGCTTTATCTCGCCACGCACCGCACGGCGATGAGCTTCCAACCGCGTCTGATCCTCAGCCGCCTGGCGCTGATTTCGCAACAGCCGAAGTGCTTCGCGGCGCCGGTTTTGCTTTTGTTCGTGGTGGAAGTGGAGCTGCGGCGGCGCGTTCGCAACTTCGCGGCCGTCCCTCTCCGCCTCCAGTTTCTCGACGCGCTGGCGGAGTTCTCTATTAGCGCGTTCGATGGTCGTCTCGGGCGGCAAACTCGCCAACCGCTCGGCCGCCTCAGCGGCTCTGCGGTCTTCCTCCGCCAGTTCTTTGAGCAACTGCTTTTCGACACGCTCAGCTTCGGCGGCCTCGGCCTGCGCACGGCCGCGCTGTTTGGCTTCCTCGCGTGCAATGCGTTCGCGCTCGATCTGCCCTGCGTTCAGATAGACCACCGGCGCAGCGCTTATGAAGTCATCGCTAACCATGCACAACACCCCCGATGCGACGATCAGCGGCGTGGTCCACGGGCTGCTGTAGCACCCCGTTTACCGGAGCGCTTCTCAACGCCAGTTCCGAATACTGCTCCGCGCGGATCGCGTCCAACTCAGTGAATCGATTTGCTGGAATGTGAGCGTGCCTGCTCACCAAAAACGCGAGCTGGTTTATTGCCGCCTCGATGCGGTCCAAACGCTGGTCGGCAGTGAGTGTCACCGGCTCGGGCGTCTCGTCGGCCAGCTCGGGTGCGGGTTTAGCTGCTGCTACTGCCATTGTCACTCACTTTCACATCGGGTTTAGAGACTTTCGCGGCGGCGTACACAACGTCAATCAGCGCGCCGTCCGCTGCGTGCGGGCGAGTCAAAACGCTTTCACACAAACACCCCACGCAAGCCGCGAGCACCCGGATATTGGCTGGCGCGCTTAGGTCCGCCGAAATATCAGAAACGTCGTGCAAAAGCCCGACGGTTTCTGCCACTGTCAATTCCTCGAACCAGTCAGCGAGCGGCAACAGCATCTCCGGCTGGACCGTCACCTTGACGGCCCTGTCAGCGCACCCTGCCATCCCAAACAGCGCGGCGAACTTGAGAGGGTCCATCGCCGGGCGGTTCTCTTTTGTGTAGCCGTCAAGATTCACGTCAACACTCTCCAGCCCTGCGCTGCGATCTCAAGGTCACTAGAGCCGGGTGGCGGCGGCGCGTTCGGGTCGTCCAGCTCGGCGGCGATGGCGTTTAGGTCATGGCATGTCGGGCTGCTTGTTTCCCTGCGTCGCGCCACCCTGAGCGCCTTCGCAAAGTCCTGGTCATCCCGCAGCCACGCCCGCACTGTTATTGGCGTGTGCTCGGTCCCCACACGAGCGTTCATAGCCTCCACGGCCTCGTTCTCGTCCGCGCCAGCCTCAACCTCCACGAGATAGGTTTCCTTAGCGCGATCATCGCGCAGCAGATACCGGGCGAACCGTCCGAGCACGTTCATGCCGCCACCGGGTCACTAAAACGCTCGTCGAACGCATCCTGGCTGATCGGCCCCTGTGTCAACAATCCGTAGTGCGCCAGCACGGCCGCCATAACGGGAGCTGGGTCGCTGAGCGCCTTCTTACGATCCAGCGCCCAGGACTGCGCGAGTGAACGCTTTACAGCGCCCGCTAGGCTGGTGTTCAAGGGCTCGACGTTGCGATGTCTGAGCGTCCCGTTGACCGTCGCGTCATAAAACAAGCCGCACGCTTGCGCGACCTCTCGCATCGTTGTTTCTATGACCGTTAGGCCGTACTCCTTTAGGCTCGGGATCAAGCTCGCCGCCGGGCCGCCGGGATCAACAACAACGCCGATGTTCTCGTGCGCCTGGTCGAGCTGCAGGAGCCGCTGCACACCCCAGCTAGTGCCGGCGCCGTGATCGCACACGTCCACCAGCGGCATCGCCCCCGTGGAGTCAAGGAAACCCGCCACGCCGATCGCCGATGACGTGCGGCTCATGTTGCAGTCCAACGCGAAGCAGAGCGGCGGGACCGGCGTAGACTGCATATCCGCCAGCCCGGCCCACGTTCCCACGTCGAACACTGACGCCAGCTCCCGGCGCTCAACCCACTGGTTGGCCGAGAACCGTCTGAAATCTATGTCTGTCATCGAGGGAGAGTCGAACCGCTCACGTAGCAGCTCCTCCGTCACCCACGGCGCAGGATTAGCCCGCTTGACTGCCTGCATGTCCCGGAAGTCGGCACCGTCGGGCAGCGACCACTCATGCCACGCGAAGCCCGGCGTCCGCAGCCCCACGTATGCACCGTCGCGCTTGGCGCCCAGCTCGAAAGCCCGCTCACGCATCGCCCAAAGCAGCCCCTCACCCTTCACACCTGCCGTGCTAATCCCAAACAGACGGCCGTCCAGCTTTTGGCAGGCCGTCAGCAGGATCATGTAACGCTCAGCTTCTTTCCAACGGTGAAGCTCGTCTCCGATCCCGAAGCTCAGCAACAAGCCGTCCAAAGTGTCAACGTCAGACGCCAAAACCCTGAATCGTCCGCCGGTCCGGCGGTTGACGGCCTCCCTGCGCATGATCTTTACCCGTGACGCGAGTCCCGGTGTCCGCTCCACAAAGCCCCTGAGCTGCCCAAGTAGCAGCGCCGCCTGGTCGCGGCTCGACGCAACCACCGCGCCTTCACACTCGGGGTCGCTAACCAACTCGTGTAGACCGACTGCGCCGAGTTTCGTAGTCTTACCTGAGCCCTTACCGACACAGCCGACGCTCTCGCGTACCCCGGCGTAGAAGTCGCCGAGCATCGTTCTCTGAAACTCTGCGAGCTTCATATGCTGGCCGTTGTCGAGCACCAGCAGCGGCACGAACCGCTCGAAACTCTCAAGCGTAGTCCTTACCATGCCGGCGACCTCCAGTGAAAACCCCGGCGGCGACGAGCCAACCGACGCTCACGGCTCGTGTTCCGGTTGCATCGCGCATGAGCCGGGCCGAGCGTCACGGACCTATCCGCCGGGTGGTGCGCAAGATCCCACGCCTCGCCCGGCACGATCAGCGCCCCGCCACAAAACGGCAAGCAGCACGCGACCTCCCCGGCCTCGACGCGCGGACGCCAACGCTCCCGGAGCGCCTGGTGCGCGTGCCCGTAGCCTCTCTCAGCCGTGGTCACGAGACGACCCTCAGCCGTAGCGCCGGGTCGAAGGCGGCGAACGGGTCGTCGGCAGCCTTCCCGTCATCCGGCGGGTGCAGGTCGAGCCAGAGCCGCATCCCCGGCACAGAGCCGGCGCGGATCTTCTCCGCCAACAGACCCTCCAACTCCTCCAAGGACATCGCGCCCAGCTCCGAGCGCGCCGGCAACCGCCGGAACCCACGCACCGCATCAACCACGGACGCAAACCCGCCATAGCGGCCCTCCGCATCCTTCCTTCCGCGAGCCAGCCAACTGCGGACCGTGTGGACGTTCACGCCATGCTGACGCGCCGCCTCGTCAATCGAGCAGCCTGCGCGGACCGACTCGGCCAGCCCATCCCTCACCGACTCGAAGACACACTCATTCATCGACGCCACAACCGTTGCGCGCGCGCCAAATGGTGACCGCCGGGTCAGCAAGGGCGATTCTCTGATCTTTCGGCATACGCCCGGTCATATCTGCTCCGCTGAGCACCGCCACGCCGCTGTACGGCGCTGCGCTGCCCTAGCCCTCGGTCCGGGCCGCCTGAGCGCTGAGCGCGCCTGTCGCGCCCTGCTGTGCGTGGTCACGACGAGCGCACCCGCTTGCGGCAGTTGCGGCAGTGCCCGTCGTAGTGGTCGCGGTCGGGCTGGTCGCAGGCGCACCTGCTCAAGTCCGCTTCGATCGCTCGTCTCAGTGTGTAGCTGACACTGCGGTCTGCTGCTTGTGCTGCTCGCCTTACTTGGTCTGCTAGTTCGGTCGAGACTGAGGTGTGCAGGATCGTTCGGTCTGGTGTAGCCATAGGTGACACGCTAACTCGCTGTCACCGATTCACAACCCCAACTGTTACCTATGGTTATCCATCCGTAACAGTACGTCCTTGTCGCAGCCGGAACGCCTTTTGCTTGCAAGCGTCACTGTGGTATCGCCGCCTCGGGTCGGTGGTCTCGAACAGCCTGCCGCAACCAGCGCACTTCAACTCCAGCGGGTTTGCTTCTCGCGCCGCGCGCTTGGTTGCTCGCAGCTCGCGCCTGTATTCGGCGTCGGCTGCCTGTGCCGCGGTCTGTGGCATTTAGAGCAGCCCCCATGCCTCGTGTTCACGTCGGCGTCGTCGCCTTGGCCGTCGCGACGGTGGCGACCACATTGGCTCACGCTCTATCTCGGTGAGCGCTGGCCGTTCTGCTACTTCTCGCCGGATGACGCAGGCGCGTTCATCGTTGCGAGTCTGGACACGTTCCCAGACGGCCACGAGGTCGAGTGCGTCGTCGTATGTGCCGCCTTTGGCTTCGACCGTTTGCGCGATCGAGCGAAGCAAGCCCGCGTCGAGCGTCGAGCGACGTTTCATGTGAAATCCCGTAGAAGGCACTCCGCGATCGGAGTGTCGGAGTCAAGATCGCCCCCGTTGTCACCGTTGGCGGTGACGGTCTTGGCGATGTTGGCGGTGTTGGGAAGATCGCCAAGACCGCCATCCGTATCAACACCGCCATACTCGCCGGACTCCGTACTTACTGAAAGACCGCCAACATCGCCAACATCGCCAACTGATTGATCGGGCAGCTTCCACGCCCATCCCTCCTCACCCTTGACCGCTTTGGCCCGAAGTGCGCCTTTCGCGCGTTCTACCGTGCGCCAAGCAACTCCCGCCTTCTCGGCGGCGGTCTTGAGGGTGTTCGTCGGCTTCGGCCCGTCTCGGAGTTCTTGCTCTAGGAAAGCTCGGGCCTCATCGCGGGCAGTCGCCTCACCGCTGCCCACGCTCCTATCCAGCAGGTCGTTAGCGGAGTAGGTGGACTCCCCGACCCGTTCGAGCACGCTCGTTCCGATCGGCTCACCATCCGCCCCGTACACGACGCATGGCTTGATCTCGTAGGCGATGCTCTCGCAGCGTGGTCCAAGGTTGCTCTTGACGTGGGCGAGAATCCTTTGGTTGCCACGCTCGCCCTGCGGGTCGTCTGGATCTTCGGCAAGCAGCAGCACGCTACGCGCAGCGGCACCGAACGCGACTGAGCCGTTCAGGCGGTTGAGCGCGTCGGCCTCACGGTCCTTGGTCAGGTGCATGAGCGCGATGCCGGCCACGTCGAGCTCGTGGAGCACACGCTGGAGCGGCGAGAGTGCCCGTCTGACGTGCTGGTCCTTATGGCCCGAGAGTCCCGACGGGATCAGGGCGATAACCGGGTCGAGCACCAGCACACGGGCTTGTGTTCGTTCGAGCCAGTCCCGGATGATCGCGGTGTCGCCGGGTAGTTCGAGCACCGGATCGTCGTCCTCGCCCTCGGCTGACTTCACCTTGAAAAAGTGCATCCGCTCCGGGTCGCCACCTGCGGCTAGAAACCGTGGAGTCAGCGTCCGACTGATCGAGTCCTCGCACGAGACGAGAGCTGCATCGACCGGCTGGCCCTCCAGGTCGCCCTTGAGTGTTCCCCTTGTCGCTCCGGCACAGACGCCGACCGCGTGCTGGGTCTTGCCCCTGCCGGGCGATCCGCCAACGATCACCAGCTCGCCGAGCGGGATGCGGCCGTCCTCAAGGAACCGCGTCTCCTCGGGCTCGACCTCGGCCGCCGTAACGCTCGTAATCCTCACGCGCGCTCGATTTCCGCGATGGCCCTATCGCACTCGTCGACCAAGCCGCCCCAGCATTCGCGTACGAGCTGATGTAGCTGTTTCCTGAGCGGGATCAACTCGACCACGGCGGCGAGCGCCAAGTCCTGTCCGTCGCCGAGAATCCAGTGCATCCGTCTCTGCTCATCGTCTGGTAGGTAGTCCGCTGGTGGGCTCAGCCACTCCCCGCCGCTGATGTACTGATGCTTGGCGTCGCACTCGGCTTCGAGTTCATGCGCGCGCGCGATAGCCGCGTCGAGATCCGCCAGCGACGCGCGGGGATCGCCCACGCGCTCGCGGGGCGCGGCGAGCTGCTTGAGAGCCGCGTCGATCGAGAATGGAAGGAGTTCCTTCCATTTGATCGCGGTGCCGGGCGAGACGCATATAGCCGCTCGCCGTCTGCCGGGTGAACGCGAAGTTATCGGCCAGCCACGGCAGCCACTCCCCGTGCTTACAGGTGTCCTTTGCTTCGGTCAGCAGCTCGCCCGCCCGGATCGCGTGGGCGAGCCCGGATTTCAGGTCCCGTTCAGCGGCATCGACCTCCGTCCGAATCTCGCCGGCGAGCGAGGAGAGCGGGCGGGTCAGCTCGCGTCTCGCGCGGGCGCTAGGCTGAAGGGACTGGAGCTTGGCCGCGCACACGGCTTGAGTCCTCCGAGACGCCCTGGTTTGCCGCCGGGGCGTCTCTCGTTGGGTCCTCCCCGAGCATTGCTCGGAGCCTGGCGACGGGCACCAGCAGGCGGCGCCCGATTTTCAAGGTCGGGATATCTCCCGTGCGCGCGGCCTCGTATGCCGCCGAGCGCCCTACGCCCACTATCTCGCCGGCCTCTTCGACGCTGACCGTTGGCCGGACGCGCCAATCAGTTTGGTGTGCTTGCGTGCTGGTCACTGTTGCGCTATGCTCGCAAGTGCGTGTCACGCCGTCAAGCACAATTTCCCGTTACGTTTTGGCCTGCGGTGCCAATCCCAGCCCTGCCCGTCAACCGCTGGGGATGCAAGGCCGACGCCGACGACGGCCGTCTTCGTTGGGGAGGCCACTTCGAGCCAAGACCGCTCCCGCCGGAATGGACTCTCCGGGCGCTCACCGACGCAAACCTGGACGACGACGACACCGTGGTCGGCCTGCTCAACGAGCACGGCCCCTGCGCGCTGCCCTACTTCGACCCCTCATCGGTGCCGCCGCACCGTCATGCACGGCTCGGCTACAACCTGCCGAAAAGGGATGACGACCCGCCCGATAGACCTCTCGTGTCTGTTGAGGATGCCCGCTGGTGGCTCCAAACCTGCCGGGCACTCGCGCATGTATGGGCAGCGTCAAGCATCGGCACTGATCCGGCTCAGGTATGGACCGCGCACGGCTTCCCTGCCGCCGGCTGCGACGAGCGCCATTGCTGGATGCACTTCAGCGGGTGCCTCAGCGAGGGTCTGCGGCAGTGCCCGCCACGCGTTGAGTATCACGTCATCTACGACGAGGGTTTCGAGGTCACTTTTGGGCGCCCCGAAGGCGGCCTCTACTCGGCTGCGTGTCTTGAGATTTTCAACTTCATCGTCCAGGGCAAGCGGGCGCGGCGCTGCGAGAACGAGAAGTGCGGCCGGATCTTCGTTCATCAGCTCGGCGGCGCGAAGTACGACCAACATCGCAACAGGGGTCTGCTGAGGTTCTGCACGATCCAGTGCTCGAACGCCCACCGCCAACGTCAACACCGCCGCCGCAAGGCAGCCAACAACAAGGAGCCGAAGCGATGAGGGGATCAACACGTAAACGGGGTCGGACGTGGACGGCGCTATGGGACGCCACAGACCCCGCGACGGGCAAGCGCCTACAAAAGAGCAAGGGAGGCTTCGAGACGCGTAAGGCTGCTCAGCAGCATCTCGCCACGGTCATCGTGAGCGTGGGCGAGGGTACCTACGTCGAGCCGTCGAAGCTGCTGCTCGGGCAGTTCCTGCGCAATGAGTGGCTGCCGGCGGCGAAGGGCACCGTGCGCCCGCTCACGTACGCCAACTATCAAGGGCGCGTCAACAGCATCGCCAAGTACCCAATTGCCGCTATACCGCTCCGGGCTCTCTCCGGTGGACACATGACCGCCCTCTACGGCGAACTTGAGCGTGACGGCCTCTCGGTCGGAACGCGCAGGTTCACGCACTCCGTCTTGCGCCGGGCGCTCAATGACGCCGTTCGGTGGGGCAAGCTCTCGCGCAACCCTTCCGCCGCCGCAGACCAACCAGCGGCGTCACGGTCCAAGGTGCGGGCATGGAGTGACCGGGAGCTGCGCCAGTTTCTAGCGCACGTCGAAAGCGACCGTCTCTACGCGCTCTGGCGTCTCGCGGCCACCACGGGGATGCGTCGCGGCGAGCTGCTCGGGACGACGTGGCGGTATCTCGATCTCGACGGGGCGCGGCTCCAGGTCGAACAGCAGTTGCTTCCGACCGCTGGCGGCGTGACGTTCGGGCCGCCGAAGTCCGTGCGCTCCGAGCGGACCATTGCGCTCGACGCCGTGACCGTGGACGCTCTCCGGGCGCACCACGCGATACAGCAGCTTGAGCGGGATCTCGCCGCCGACGCCTACGCCGATCAGGATCTCGTGTTCTGCAATGAGCTTGGCGCCCCGATCCACCCCCAAGTGCTGACGGCCATCTTCGCGAGCCATCGCAAAGCGGCTGGCCTCACGTCGGGAACGCTGCATGTCCTACGCCACACGGCCGCGACGATCGCGCTCACGAGGGGAGTCGCGCTGCACGTGGTCGCAGGGCGCCTCGGCGACCGCGCGGAGACGATCCTCGCGACCTATGCGCACCTGCTCCCGAACTCAGACGAGATCGCCGCAGAAACGATTGCAGACGTTCTCGCTGACAAACCGTTGACAACGGCGGCGCTATAGCCCGTACCCATTGGGCGGACGGCGCCCCACGGCATTACTTCACGGAATATAGCGTGGTGTGAGAGCTCCGAACAGAGGACGTCTCCAGCCCTGCCCGCGCCGCCCCCGCCCCGCCGGCCCAGGCGGCGCCGCGCGGCGCTCGCGCGCGGGGATCGTGTCGACCAGCGGCCTTGATAGCGTCCGCGCCATGACAGCGGGGGGCCGGGGGGCCGACACGAGACGGGCGTGCATGTTCGCGTTGCTCGCGTCCATCGCGCTGTCGCTCTGCGTCTCCTCGCCCGCAGCCGCCAAGAGCAAGGGCAAAGGCCCGGTGGAGAGGATCCTGAAGCTCAGCTTCGCGGCGAGCGGCAGCTACAGCGCCCACGGCAGCGTCCCGAAACCCGAGTACTTCGTCAGCGGCACCAACAGCGTGTCGTTCTCCTGGAAGTCGACCTGGGAAAACGTCGTCCTGCTGCTCTCGGAAGGATCCAGGCCGATCCCCGGCCTGTCGATGATCAACGAAGGCCTCGAAAAAACGGGCGAGCAGGTCACCAGCGAGGAACTGCACGGCAGCTGGAACGCCAGCGGCACGAACCTGGTGCCGGCCACCGAAGGCCAGACCGAACCGTTCAACTGCAGCGGCGGGGTCACCGAGTCGGTCGGATCCACGCCGTACCTGTTCGTCAAGCAGCTCGGCGGCGGCAGCTTCACGTTCAAGATGACCGGCGCGGCGGCGCCGGAACTGTCCAACTGGAACAACTGCATCTTCCCCGAAGGCGGCTCGCTGATGGGCCACTACTACTGGGGCGACGCGGCGACCGCGACCGGCCCCTTCTCCGGGGAAGTGACGCTCAACAAGAAGGAACTCTCAGAACGCGTGGTGACGAAGGCGATCTCGCCAGCCCAGAGCCAGCTGCCGGGCTCCAACTGCGCGCCTGCGGGCAGCGAATCGAAGTGGGTCGGCGCCGAAGAATGCAGCAGCAGCTTCAGCTGGTCGGGGACGGTCAAGATCGAAGCGCCCTGCGAAAGCGTGGAAACAGGCCACGGCTACAACCTGCTGTCCGCGGACATGAAAGCGGCGCTGCACCGGCTGTACGCGCACCTGCGCTCCGAAGAAGCGTGCTTCCGCTTCACCGTCGGCTCGCGCACGTTCTCAGAGCAGGAAGACCTCTACAACCGCTGGCACCAGATCGCCGACGGCTCCAAGAGCGAGCCCAAGGCCGAACTGGAAAAGGAACTCAAAGAAGCCGGCTTCGCGCAGTTCCCGAAGGGCTGGACGTCGAGCGGCACCGCCGAGGGCGGGCCGGCCAAGCCCGGCACCTCGCGCCACGAGAGCGGCAACGCGGCCGACATCACCGTCCTGTGGCCGCCGGAACAGAAGGAAGACGTCAGCCGCTACCAGGCGGCCGCCAAAGCGGCCGGCCTTTGTGGCCCCCCTGCCTCGGATCGTGTGCACGTGGAGCTGCCCTACAAAAAGGGCAAAGAAAAAACCGCCACCTGCCACTTCGGCTGAGCCGCGCGGGCAGGTGCGGGTCGACTGGCTGCGCAGCCAGTCCAACGACTAACATGGCGGTCCATCCCGCGACCGAGGAGCTCCGTGCGCATGCCCCCATCCGATAGCAGCTTCGACTTCGACTGGCTGGTCGTGGGCTCCGGCTTCGGCGGCAGCGTCTCCGCGCTGCGCCTGTCCGAGAAGGGCTATTCGGTCGGCGTGCTGGAGTGCGGCCGGCGCTTCGCCGATCACGAGTTCCCGCGCGCGACCGCCGACCTGAAGCGCTACTTCTGGAACCCGCGACTGGGCATGAAGGGGATCTTCCGCCTGACCACGTTCAAAGACGTGTCCGTCGTCTCCGGCTGCGGCGTCGGCGGCGGCAGCCTCGGCTACGCCAACACGCTGTACGTGCCGCCGAAGGCGTTCTTCGAAGACCGCCAGTGGGCGGACATGACCGACTGGGACTCCGCGCTCGCGCCCCACTACGCGGAAGCCCAGCGGATGCTCGGCGTCGTGGAAAACCCCCACGAGGACCCCGCCGACCAGCTGCTGCGCGAGCTCGGCGAAGAGCTCGGCGTCGGCGACACCTACAAACGCACGCCCGTCGGCATCTTCTTCGGCGAGCCGGGCAAGACGGTGCCCGACCCGTTCTTCGACGGCGAGGGACCCGACCGCACCGGCTGCCAGCTGTGCGGGCGCTGCATGGTCGGCTGTCCGCACGGCGCCAAGAACACGCTCGTGAAGAACTACCTGTACTTCGCCGAGAAGCTCGGCGCGCGCGTGACGCCCGAACGCACGGTCGTCGACATCCGCCCGCTCGGCTCCGCCGACGGCAGCGACGGCTACGAGGTCGAAAGCGTGCGCTCAGGCGCGTGGCTGCGCAAGGAACGCCGCGTCCAGCGCGCACGAGGCGTGGTCGTGTCGGCCGGGCCGTTGGGCACGAACCGCCTGCTGCAGCTGTGCCGCCTGAAAGGCTCGCTGCCGCGCATCTCCGCGCGTCTGGGCGAGCTCGTGCGTACGAACTCCGAGTCGATCCTCGCCGTGACCGTGCCCGAGGACTATCCGGAGGACCTGATCAAACGCGTCGCCATCACCTCCTCCATCTACCCCGACCCGCACACGCACATCGAGACCGTCACCTACGGCGACGACGGCGACTCGATGCACCGCCTGAACACGCTGCTCGTCGGCGACGGCACGCGCGTGACGCGCCCGCTGAAGCTGATCGCGCAGAGCATCCTGCACCCCAAGCGCGTGGCGCAGGTGCTGTTCCCCAAACACTGGTCGCGGCGCACGATCATCCTGCTGGTGATGCAGACGCTCGACAACGCGATCGCGCTGCGCCCACACAAAGGACCGTTCGGCACGTTCTGGCTGAAGACCGAACAGGACCCCGAGCGCCCGATGCCGACGTTCATCCCGATCGCCAACAAGGCCGCCGAGTGGTTCGCCAAGCGCACCGGCGGCATCGCCCAGAGCTCGCTCACCGAGGCCTTCTTCAACATCCCCACCACCGCCCACATCCTCGGCGGCGCCGTGATCGCGCCCGACCCCGAGCGGGGCGTCGTCGACGCCCACCAGCGCGTGTTCGGCTACGAGAACCTGCTCGTCTGCGACGGCTCCGCGGTGCCGGCGAACGTCGGGGTGAACCCGTCGCTGACGATCACCGCGCTGGCCGAGCATGCGATGAGCCATGTGCCGGTGGCGGGGGCGGGCGCCGAGGCCGACGCCCAGCCTACTGAGAGCGCCAGCGCGGCTTAGCGCTTAGTTCCCGCCGGCCATCGCCGGCAGGATCACGAGCGTGTCCGCGTCGCCGACCGCGGTGTCCAGCCCGTCGAGCACGCGCACGTCCTCGTCGTTGAGGTAGACGTTGACGTAGCGGTTGAGCTCGCCGTCGGCGGAGAACAGCTGCTCCTGTGTCGCCGGGTGGTTGGCGGCGAGGTCGCGCAGCACGTCGCCGACGTTATCGCCGGAGGCGCCGACCTCCTTCTCGCCGCCGACGGACGCGCGGAGTACTGGGGGTATCTTGATCGTTGCCATGGTGATTACACGCCTGGTTGTTATCGCGCCGGGTCGGGGACCGATTAGATCCCCACCCACCCAATCTTGATCGTTGCCATGTTCGTCGCGCGCAGACTACCCGGCGGCGGCGCAGAACGCCTCGTAATCCGGGAACACGCCCATCTCCTCGTCGGCGATCTCGTCGGGCTCGCGCGAGCAGATCGGGCACTCGGGGTCGCGGTGGACTTTGACCTCGGTCAGCGTCGCTCCCAGCGCGTCGTACAGCAGCAGTCGCCCGATGGCGGGGTCGCCGATGTCGAGGATCAGCTTGACGACCTCGGTGGCCTGCAGCAGGCCCATCGTGCCGGGGAGCACGCCGAGCACGCCGTTGGCGCCGCACGAGGGCGCGAGCTCGGCCGGCGGCGGCTCGCGGAACAGGCAGCGGTAGCACGGGCCGTCATACGGCTTGAACACCGACAGCTGCCCGTCGAAGCCGAGGATCGAGGCGGACACGACGGGGATGCGCAGGCGCACGCTGGCGTCGTTGAGCAGGTAGCGCGTGGGGAAGTTGTCGACGCCGTCGACGATCACGTCGTAGCCGTCGATGATCTCCATGATGTTGGAGGCGTCGATGCGCGTCTGGTACTTGACGACGTTGACGTCGGGGTTGAGCGCGTGGATCGACTCCTCGGCGGAGTCGACCTTGGGGATGCCGATCCGCTGGGTGGAGTGGATCACCTGGCGCTGCAGGTTGGACAGGTCGACGTCGTCGTCGTCGACGATCCCGAGCGTGCCGACGCCGGCGGCCGCCAGGTACAGGGCCGTCGGCGAGCCCAGCCCGCCGGCGCCGAGCAGCAGCACCTTCGCGTCGAGCAGCCGCTGCTGGCCCTCGGCGCCGATCTCGGGGATCAGCAGGTGGCGCGAGTAGCGCTCGCGCTGTTCGGCGCTGAGCGCGCGCGGGATCTCGACCTCGTAGCCGCGGTCCTTCCACAGCGTGATGCCGCCGGTCATCGAGCGCACGTGCTCGTAGCCGAGGTCGTCCTGCAGCGTGCGCGCGGCGTACGCCGAGCGGTTGCCCGACTGGCAGTACAGGATCAGCTCGGCGGAGCGATCGGGCGCGGCGCTCTCGATGCGCGCCTCCAGATGTCCCCGCGGGATGCTCTTGGCGCCCGGAAGATGGCCGGTGGCGAACTCTTCGCTGCCGCGCACGTCCACGACGGTCACGCCCTCGCGGATCAGCTCGTTGACCTCGGAGGGGTCGACCTCTGCTATCTGGCTCTTGATTCGGCGGAGAAGCTCCGCACCGGAGACGCTCATCTTCAAAACTCCTAAACCAGGGTCGGGATTCAGGGACTTCACAAAGTGTAGCGACACTTCGCGGGGTTGTCGGCCCTTTGCGGAGCGACCGGGGTCGCGCGCCTCGGCGCTCAGGAAACGAGCAGGTAGGTGAAGCCGACGGCGCTGGGGCTGGCGGTGCTGGAGCCCTCGTAGGTGGCCTTGGCGCGCCACGTCCCGACGGCGGGCGCGGTGAACGGCACGGTGGCCAGGCCGCCGCTGGCGAACGCTCGTGCTTCGCGGTAGAACTGCCAGCCGAACACCGGGTCGAAGCGTTCGATCACGACGCTGACCGGGCCGGATTCGGCGGGCGCGACCTTGACGTCGATCGACAGGCCCTGGCCGGGCGCGGCCTTGGCGCTCGAGAAGGAGATGCTGGTGGCGGTGATCGTGCGCGACTCGCGCACCAGCGTGAAGTCGCCGGAGCTGCCGTTGCGCTCGGAGACGACCGCGTAGTAGGTGCCCGGGAGCAGCTGGTGCGTGAGCGTCTGCGAGCCGCTGCCTTCGCAGTCGCATTCGATCACGTCGCCGTTCCGGTTGCGCAGCTGGAGCTTGAATTCGGCGGACTCGGGGGCGGTGAGCTTGAGCGTGAGGTTGGAGTGGCTGGTGACTTCCATGCGATACAGCCGCAGCACCTGCGCGCTGCGCCCGTTGAGATAGGAATGGGCATGGGCGTAGTTTCCGAGCACGAGCCCGGGGGCGGTCTCCGACGGGCTGGCGGGGGCGATCTGCAGATGGAAGCGCTGGACGCCCCTGTGCGAGAGCCGCGGCGTGATCTCGAAGCTGTAGCGCCCGCCCGCGCCGGGTCCGGGGGTGAACAGGCGAAAGCCGCCGCAGTGGATGCTCACCAGCCCGGAGGACCCTCCTTCTTCCTGTTCTTCTTCGCCGAAGGAGCTCGTGCCCGGGGCGAACAGCGCGCCGCTGACGCACGCGTGTTCGGTCTCGTTGGCGAGGCTGATGATGTAGCTGACGCCGGAGCGCATCGTCACGGAGTAGGCGGCGTTGATGTTCTGGATGCGGTCGACCTGGCCGCTGACGCCGTTCGCGGGAAGCGCCGGCCCGGGCGGCTGGATGGCGGGGGTGGGCAGGAACACTTCGAGCGCGAACGCCGCGAGCCGGGAGTCCGCCAGCGCGGCCACCCTGATCTCGTACAGGCCGTTCTTGGCGGCCTTGAACGAGAGCGAGGCCTTGCCCTGGGATTCGGTCTGCTGGCAGCCGACGGAGATCAGCTGCGAGCGCACGGCGTGGTAGACGTCGATCGTGGCGTCGAGCGCGCCCGCGGCGGCGAGGTCGAGCGCGACCCGGTGAGCGGCGGGCAGGCGCAGGCTGTACCAGACGGAGCTGGTCGTGGGTATGCGGCACCCGGATTCGGGTTCGCCCGCTTCGCTGGTCGCGCCGACGGTCGTGCCGTTGATCGACGCGGGCAGGTTGTGAATCGCCAGGGCGCCGGCGAGCGTGTCGTTGGCGGGCGCCGGCGGCGCTGGCGGCGCGCTGGAGGTGGAGGTGCCTTCTCCGGAGGCGCTGGCCGTCAGCAGCATCGCGAAGCACAGAACGAGCGCGACGGCACCCGCGAGCGTTCGTGCCGTTGCCGTCGGGACGCGCCTATGAGGAAGCATGGCGCCTAGCCTACGGGTCCAACCGGTCGAATCCGCGACCGCGGCAGGCGGCCCTCCTCGCGGCCGACGGTCGCCCCGTTCGCAGCCCTCCCCTACTCTCCGCGCCATGCTCGAGCGATCTCTCGCACCACTCGCATCCCTGGTGCTGGCGCTGACACTGGCGGCCGCCCTGGCGGGCTGCGGCGGGCAGAGCGCCGCTCCGGCAGCCTCCTCCGCTGTCTCGGCCGGCCCGGAAACGGGCTTCGACGGCGCTTCGTTTCCGCTCGGCGCGAGCTCCCCGGGCTTCACGCTGAGCAACCAGCACGGCGCTCGCGTGTCGCTCGGGGAATACCGCGGCCGCGTGGTGCTGCTGACGTTCGTGTACTCGACGTGCGGCGACACGTGCATCGTGATCGGCCAGCAGATCCGCGGCGCGCTGGACGAACTGGAAGCCGAACACGCGCGCCTGCCGGCGGTGCTGATCGTGAGCGCGGACCCGGTTGCGGACACGCCGGCGCACGTGCGCCGCTACCTGGCGGAAGTGTCGCTGAGCGGGCGCGCGCAGTACCTGACGGGGCCGCTGCCGCGGCTGCGCTCGATCTGGCGCGCGTACGGGGTGAAGCCGGCGAGCGTGGGCGCGCACGAGTTCGACGAGTACGCGCCGGTGCTGCTGCTCGACGCGGAGGGTCGCAAGCGGGTGCTGTTCGAGTCCGAAGAGCTGACGCCGGAAGGCCTCGGCCACGACATCCGCAAGCTGGATTGAGCTCCCGTCCACCCTGGATATCCCGCCTGCCCCTGATACCCTAGCGGCGAGGTAGGAAATCTTGCGATGATGTTCTCAACCAAGGCCGAGTACGGCGTACGCGTGATGGTGGAGCTCGCTCGACGCGCGGGCGACGATCCTGTGCCGCTGGCGGAGATCGCCGCGCACGACGGCCTGCCGCTGGCGTATCTAGAGCACCTGGTGGCGCGCCTGCGCAAGGCGGGGCTGGTGGACTCGCGCCGAGGCTCGCGCGGCGGCTACATGCTCGCGCGCCCGTCCAACGAGATCACGATGGCGGAGGTCGTGGAGGCGCTGGAGGGCTCGATCGCGCCGATCGAGTGCATCTCCCAGGCGCCGGACGGCTCGATCGTGTGCGCGCGCGAGTCCAGTCCCGACCATGTGTGCCCGACGAAGCTGCTGTGGACACGGGTGCGCTTCTCGATCGTGAACACGCTGCGCGAGACGACCCTCGCCGACCTGCTGCCGAGCTCCGCGCCGACGCTGAGCGCGACGAGCGGACCGACACTGCCGACCCTGGGCGTGCAACCGCTCGCGGCGGCCGCCCCATCAACCCTGACGACCGGAGCCTGACCACAAGACATGGCCGACCTAGAGATCAAAGACCTGCACGTACGCACCGACGAGCGCGAGATCCTGCGCGGCGTCGACCTGGAGATCAACCGCGGCGAGATCCACGCGCTGATGGGCCCGAACGGCTCGGGCAAGTCGACGCTCGCGAACACGCTGCTCGGGCACCCCTCGTACGAGATCACGGAGGGCTCGATCACGTTCAAGGGCGAGGACATCACGGAGGCGGAGCCGCACGAGCGCGCGAAGGCGGGCCTGTTCCTGGCGTTCCAGTATCCGGTGTCGATCCCGGGCGTGTCGGTGGCGAACTTCCTGCGCATGGCGATCAACGCCAAGCGCGACGAGCCGATCCAGGTGAAGGAGTTCCGCACGCAGCTGCAGCACGCGATCGAGCTGCTCGACGTGGACCGCGCGTTCACCTCGCGCCACCTCAACGACGGCTTCTCAGGCGGCGAGAAGAAGCGCGCGGAGATCCTGCAGATGGCGATGCTCGCCCCGGACATCGCGATCCTCGACGAGACCGACTCGGGCCTCGACATCGACGCGCTGCGCACGGTCGCGGAGGGCGTCCAGCGCCTGCACGACGAGCAGGGCCTGGGCGCGCTGATCATCACCCACTACCAGCGCATCCTGCACTACGTGAAGCCGCAGTTCGTGCACATCCTGATGGACGGGCGGATCGTGCTGGAGGGCGGCGTGGAGCTGGTCGAGCGCCTGGAGCGCGAGGGCTATGACCAGATCCGCCAGGAGGTTGGCGCAGGCTCGGCCGGCGCTGTTGCGGCCGGTGACAGCGGTGTCTGAGCCCAACGGAGTAGCCAACGGCGCGGCACCCGTCCAGATGAAGGCGGGCCGCCACCGCGAGGCGAGCCTGTATCACGCGCTGCACGGGGCGGGCGCGGGCGACGGGCGCACGCTCGGCCAGCTGCGCGAGGCGGCACTGAAGGCGTATGAGACGCTGGAGCTGCCGGTGTGGCGGCGCTCGGGCTTCTGGTCGACGAGCCTGCAGAGCCTGGACCTGGACGCGTTGCAGACGAGCGTGCAGGAGGACGGCGTCCCGGACGTGGTCGCGCGCACGCTCCCGGACCGCCCGCGCGCGGGGCGGATCGTGCAGAGCGCGGGCGCGGTGGTGCAGGTGGAGCTGGACGACGCGCTGGCGCAGCGCGGCGTGATCCTGTGCTCGCTGGAGCAGGCGTTCGAGCAGCACGGCGAGCTGGTGCGCGAGTGGTTCTCCAAGCGCCTGCCGATCGACCGCCACAAGCTGGAGGCGGCGAACGCGGCCTTCTGGACGGGCGGCGCGTTCCTGCACGTGCCGCAGGGCGTGGTCGTCGAGGAGCCGTTTGAGATCGTGTACGCGATCGACCGCGCGGGCGTGGCGCAGTATGGGCGCACGCTGGTGCTGGGCGGCCCGACGAGCGAGTTCCGCGTGCACGAGTACGACCTGGCGGAGAACTTCGAGGGTCAGGCGCTGCACGCGGGCGCGTTCGAGTGCTATCTGCAGGACGGCGCGCGCTGCCGCGTGGCGCAGTTCCAGGATTGGGGCTCGGGCGAGGTGTTCGACGTCTCCACGCGCTTCGTGGGCGTGGGGCGCGATGCGTACTGCCACTGGCTGCCGGCGCTGCTGGGTGGGCACCTGGTGCGCCAGCACCTGGAGCTGGCGGTGAGCGAGAAGGGCGGCGACATGGCCTTCCGCGGCGTGTTCTTCGCGGAGGAGCACGAGCACCTGGACGTGTTCGCGGTGGACCTGCACGAAACGGGCCCGTCGGGCGGGGACGTGCACTGGCGCGGCGCGGCGACGGGCGAGAGCCGTGCGAGCTTCGAGGGTCTGATCCAGATCGACCCGGGCGCACAGCAGACGCACACGTACCTGCAGATCCACACGATGATGCTCTCGCCGAAGGCGCGCCTGGACGCGATCCCGTCGGTGCTGGTGTCGGCGGACGACGTGTCGGCGTCGCACGGCGGCACGGTGGGCGAGCTGGACGAGACGGCGATCTTCTACATGCAGTCGCGCGGCCTGGATCGCGCGTCGGCGGTGCGGGTGATCGTGGAGGGCTTCTTCGAGCCGCTGGTGGCGGAGCTGCAGGACGAGGCGCTGGAAGAGCTCGTGCGCGGCCGCGTGGCGGAGAAACTGGCGGCGGCGCGCGAGGACATCGAGGCGTATGCCACCAGTCGCTGAGAACGACCTTTTTAAGGGGAGCCCCTCCGGGGCTCTGGCGGGCGTTCGCAGTGACTTCCCGATCCTGTCCCGTACCTTCGGCGGGCGTCCTCTCGTTTACCTGGACTCGGCGGCGAGCTCACAGAAGCCGCAGGCGGTGATCGAGGCGCAGGCGGAGCACCTGCGCCGCCACAACGCGAACGTGCACCGCGGCGTGTACGCGCTGGCGCAGGAGGCGGACGCGGCGTACGACAGCGCGCGCGGGCGTGTGGCTGCGTTCGTGGGCGCGGAGCCACAGACGACGATCTTCACGAAGAACGCGACGGAGGCGATCAACCTGGTGGCGTACGCGTGGGGCCGCGCGAACGTGCACGCGGGCGACGCGGTGCTGGTGACGCAGATGGAGCATCACGCGAACCTGGTGCCGTGGCAGGTGCTGTGCCACGAGCGCGGCGCGCAGCTGCGCTACCTGGAGGTGGACGAGCACGGCGAGCTGTCGCTCGCGCGGCTGGACGAGGAGCTGGCGCGCGGGGACGTGCGGCTGCTGGCGTTCGCGCACGTGTCGAACGTGCTGGGGACGCTGAACCCGGTGGCGGAGATGACGGCGCGGGCGCGGGCGGCGGGCGCGGTGACGCTGGTGGACGGCGCGCAGGCGACGCCGCACATGCCGGTGGACGTGGGCGCGCTGGGCGCGGACTTCTACGCGTGGACGGGCCACAAGGCGCTGGGGCCGACGGGCATCGGCGTGCTGCACGGCGATCGCGAGCTGCTGGAGCGGATGCCGCCATTCCTGACGGGCGGGGACATGATCGCGTCGGTGGACTTCCAGTCGGCGACGTGGAACGAGCTGCCGTACAAGTTCGAGGCGGGCACGCCGCCGATCGCGGAGGCGGTCGGCCTGGGCGCGGCGGTGGACTACCTGCAGGGGCTGGGCATGGAGCGCGTGCGCGCGCACGAGCGTGCGCTGACGGAGTACATGCTGGCGCGCCTGGCGGAGGTCCCTGGTCTGCGCGTGGTCGGCCCGCCGACGGCCGAGCGCCGCGGCGGCCTGGCGTCGTTCACGATCGAGGGCATGCACCCGCACGACGTCGCGGAGCTGGCCGACCGCGCGGGGGTGTGCATCCGCGCTGGCCACCACTGCGCGCAGCCGCTGATGCGCTGCCTGGGCGTGAGCGCGACGGCGCGGGCGAGCGTGGGCGTGTACAACGAAGCGTCTGACATCGACGCGCTGATCGACGCGCTGAGAGCCGGCCGCGAGATCTTCGGGCTCTAGATGATTGATTCCACGGTCCTGCACCGCTGGATGGCACGTATAGCCTTCGCGGGCCGGCGTCCTCGGGCTCGCCCTTGCCACCAGCAAGGGCTTCGCCCTGCGTCCTTGGCCCACTCGACTCTCCGCACCCCCAGAACACGGCACACGACCGTGGTAGGGTCGGCGGGAGGCGCCCACGCCGCGCGGCGTTGCCGACTGGCGCTGGTTTCCTCCCGCCGCCACCTCGCACCGTGCGTGAGGTTTTCCCTCACACGGCGCACCGACACCCTTCACCTGGCGGCGTGCGCGTCGCCGTGATGGACACGTCCAACGAGTGGTCGCAGGCCGAAGTACCGCTCTTGGCGCAAGCGCCAGTAGCCATAGGCGAGTGGATGCCGCGACTTGTGGCGCTTCCCGATCCAGCGTGCCAGTCGCTCGGCCGTATACAGGTCGAGCTTGTGGAACTGGGTCGTGGAGTTGCCCCGGCGAAAGTAGCCGGCCCAGCCGGTCAGAAACCGGCTGAGGTTCGCCACGACGTCCTCGACCGGCAGCCGCAACAGGCGGCGGTCGGTCAGCTCGCGAATCCTCTGCCTTGCCGCTCGCGTGGCGGCCGCCGACGGCCAGCGTGCCAGGAAATGCTTCCCCGGCTTGCTGAAGCTCTCCACCATCTGGTGGTGGAAGCCCAGGAAGTCGAAGCTGCCCTCGCCGTCGTTGTCCAGGCACACAAGGCGCGTCTTGGCGTCGGCCAGCTCCAGCCGGAGTTCTGCGAGCAATGTCCGCAGCTCTCGGAGAGCCGCCTCGGCCTGCGCTTTGGTTCTGCACAAGATCACGAGGTCATCGCAATACCTGACGAGCACACCGAGGCCGCCATGCCGATCCTCCCACGCCCTGTCGAGCGCGTTCAGGTAGACGTTGGCGAGCAACGGCGAGATCGGCGAGCCTTGCGGCGAGCCGACCTCGGGGCGCAACAGGGTCTCCCCTTCGAGCACCCCGGCCCTCAACCAGCCCCGCAGCAACTTCAGCACCCGTCGATCGGAGATCCGCTCCTCAAGCAGCGAGTCGAGGATCTTCGGGTCGAGCGCGTCAAAGAAGCCGCGGATGTCGGCGTCGATCACCCACCGCCGTCCCCGCATCACCTCACGCTTGATCTCGTCAAGCGCCTGGTGAGCTGAGCGCTTCGGGCGAAACCCGAACGAGCAGCCACGGAAATCAGCCTCGAAGATCGGCTCCAAAATGAGCTTCGCCGCCGTCTGGCACACCCTGTCCTTGACGGCCGGGATGCCCAGCGGCCTCCGCTCGGAGCGACCGGGCTTGGGGATGAATACCCTGCGCGCCGGCTGGGGGCGATAGCGCTGCTCGCGCAGCTCCTGTTGGAGCCCATCGAGGAACGCCTGCACCCCTTCCTCTTCGATCTGGGCGATCGTGATGCGGTCAACCCCGGCAGAGCCACGGTTCTCCCGCACCTGCTGCCACGCCCGCTGCAGCACATCCCTGCGAAGGATGCGATCCCACAGCGCGTGGAAACGTCGATCAGGCGACCGCTTGGCCGCCAGGTACAGCTTGACTTGGAGTTCTCGGACTTTGTCCTTCCTGGTGTTATTGGACCTCTCGGTCATGCACCGGTCCTTCCGTCGCCGTCAAACACGGATGAAGCAGGGCCCCTTCCCTCGCCCAGGGTTGTGTTGTCCACCGGGCTGCAAGCGGTACTACGGGCCCCCCGCCACCCTGCCGGCCGGACGCGACTTCGCCCGAAGGCTTATACGCGCCCATCGCTTCCCGAGCGAACAACCGCAGACCCGGGGCCAGCGAGGGCTTCCCCACTTCCCGCACCGACCTTTCCGACCATGCCGATCCCTCTACCCCGGGGGGTTCTTGGCCGCTGCACTCCAGGATCTACGCGGCGTCCGTGGCCTTCGCCCTGAATACCCGGGCTCGGCTCCCCCTTGTCCCTGACGGGCTAGCGTCACGAGGCGGCAGGATTCACTTGATGTTACGGCCTGGCCGGTCGCTTCCCCCAACGGGGCTTTCGACACTGGGCTTCGACGCCGGGCGTTTCCCCCCGACACCGCCAGCCTGCTACCCGGCGCCCTGGCGCCTACCGGGACCGGACTTCCACCGGCACGGCCGATGCGAGCTTATGTTCAGATCAGATCACTGGATGCATCACCTCCGAACCGTGGGCACACGAATCAATCATCTAGGCGTGGTACCACTCGACGGTGGCGGCTCCCTTTGAGCAGTCTCCGCCTTCGCCGTGACCGGGAAAGCCGCTGCCGTCGCCGAAGCACGTCCAGCCGGGTAGGCCGTAGAGCTTCCAGCGGAACTGGGAGGCCGGACCTTCGGGGTTGCCGAC
This sequence comes from uncultured Solirubrobacteraceae bacterium, assembly GCA_963735705.1. Lineage (GTDB taxonomy): Bacteria > Actinomycetota > Thermoleophilia > Solirubrobacterales > Solirubrobacteraceae > Palsa-744. The sequence goes on along the minus strand of CAVTLZ010000013.1, from coordinate 323,257 downwards.
GAACGTCACGCCGACGCCCGACTCCATCGCCTGCACCATGGTCAACGCTTGCGCGCACGACACATTGCGCGTCTGCATCAGGATCGGGTAGCCGCGCTTGAAGCTCCTGAGCGTCGGGACTGCCCGGCAGTTGTGGTTGGGCGGAGAGAAGGCGGTCGCTCGCCCATGCTCGGTGAGCAGGGCCGTGCCACCGAGTAGCGCCACCGCCACGATGAGGACCGTCAGCCTTTTCACGACGGCCGCAGCCTACCCCACCGCCGAATCAAACTGATACACCACCCTCCGCTGCGAGAGCCCGGGATCGGCTCAACCAAGCCGTGGAGAGCGATCCGTCCGCGCTGTGACGCACGATGCCGGACTCTTTGAGGCGCTCATCCTCGACATCGCTGCGCGCGTGGCAACGCCACGCGCTCGACCGCCTGGCCGACTGGCAGGAGGGGCCGTTCCTGATCTCGGCGGCGCCGGGGGCGGGCAAGACGCGCCCGGCGCTGGAGTTGGCGAAGGAGCTGCTGTCGAGGCGGATCGTGGCGCGGGTGGCGGTGCTGTGCCCGACGACGCCGCTGACGCGCCAGTGGGCGGCCGCGGCGGCGGCGCTGGGCGTGCAGCTGCAGCCGGACGCGCCGGGGCCGAGGCCGCCAAGGGACTTCGACGGCGTTGCGGTGACGTACGCGCGCGTGGCGAGCGACCCGGGCGCGTGGGCCGCACAGGTCTCGCGGGAGACGCTGGTGGTGGTCGACGAGGCGCATCACCTGGGCGAGGATCTGACGTGGGGCGCGAGCTTCCGCCAGGCGTTCGCGGCGTCGCCGCGCTGGCTGCTGCTGTCGGGGACGCCGTTTCGCTCGGACGCGACGCCGATCCCTGGCGTGCGCTACGACGAGGAGGGGCTGGCGGTGCCGGATGTGTCGTACACGTACGCGCAGGCGGTCGCCGACGGCATCTGCCGGCCGGTGGCGTTCGTGACGTTCGACGGGACGCTGTCGTGGCGCAGCGGCGAGGACGTGATCGAATCGTCGTTCGAGACGGTCCTGACGGCGCGCGAGGCCAGCCGCCGCTACCGCACGGCGATCTCGACGGAGCTGCCGGACGGCCTGCCGCGGATCGTGGGCGAGGCGGACGCGAAGCTGCGCGCGCTGCGCGCGGAGGGCCACCGCGACGCGGGCGCGCTGGCGGTGGCGGCGGACGCCGAGCACGCGCGGCGGATCGCGAAGCTGGTGGCGGAGGCGAGCGGCCGCGCGCCGGTGGTGGTGCTGCACACGGAGTCCAACGCGGCGCGCAAGCTGCAGTCCTTCCGCGACTCGCGCGAGCCGTGGATCGTGGCGGTGAACATGGTGTCGGAGGGCGTGGACATCCCGAGGCTGCGCGTGGGCGTGTACGCGACGGCGGCGAAGACGCCGCTGATCTTCCGCCAGATAGTGGGGCGCTTCGTGCGCACGATCCCCGGCCGCCCGCCGGAGCCGAGCTGGCTGTACCTGCCGGCGGAGCGGACGCTGCGCGTGCACGCGTCGGAGATCGAAAGCGAGCTGCGCCACGCGCTGCGGCGCGAGGAGCCCGTGGAGGGTCTGGAGGAGCTGCGCGAGCGGCGCGCGAGCGAGCCCTCGCCGAGCGCGGAGTTCGTGCCGCTGAACGCGGAGTTCGCCGCGCAGATGACCCTGTTCGGCCCGCCCCAGCCGGCGCCCTCCCCCGCCCCCGTCGTGCAGTTGCCATCGGCGCCCGAGCGGCCGGCGGCGGCGGCGTTCGAGCGCCGCGAGCAGCTGCGGCAGGAGCGCAGCCGCCTGGTGGCGGAACTGCACCGCCGCGACGGCCTTGGCCACCGCGAGATCAACGCGTGGCTGAACCGCGCGGTGGGCATCGGGCGCGTGGACGCGGCGAGCATCAAGCAGCTCGAGCGCTCGATCGACGTGCTCGTGCGCGAGCTCACGCGCGCCGCGCGCCGCGCGGCTCCGGGCTGATCCGGGCCGACGTACTACCGTGGGGCGGGCAAATGGACGACCTGTACCGCGACTACATCCTCGACCACTACAAGCACCCGCACAACTTCGGCGAGCTCGAGCCGCACGACCTGCAGGCGCTGGAGCACAACCCGCTGTGCGGCGACGAGCTGGCCGTGCAGATCCGCGTGAAGGACGGCCGCATCGAGGATCTGCGCTTCCAGGGCCACGGCTGCGCGATCTCGCAGGCGTCCGCGTCGATCGCCTCGGAGGAGCTGAAGGGCATGACCCTGGAGCAGGTCGGAGAGCTGGGCGCCGACTGGATGATCGACCTGCTGGGCATCCCCGTGTCAGCCACCAGGCGCAAGTGCGCGCTGCTGAACCTGAAGGTCGTCCGCGGCGCGGTCACCGGCGATCACAGCTGGCCGGCGTGAGCGTGATTACGAGCAAGCTCGGGCACGCATGGTCGTCACGAACCCACGCAATGTTCCCGCTGTAGGGCACGGAATCCCGTCACGGCCCGCCCGGTCGCCGTTTGCTGGTGAGCTCGCTCAGGGCTGCCGGCAGGTCGCTCAGCGTCGCGATCTCCACCAGGTCGGGGCGGTCCTCTGGAGGCGGGCCCCCGAGGCGGTTGAGCCAAACTCCTCCAAGTCCAGCCGCGATCGCCCCGTCCACGTCGCGGGAAAGACTGTCGCCGACCATCACGGCAGATTCGCCGTCCGAGCCCAGCAGCTCCAGTGCGTGCCAGAAGATCGAGGCATCAGGCTTCGCAGTGCCGAACTCGGAGGATACGACAACGACCTCGAAGTAGTCGCTCAACCCGGAGGCGCGCAGCTTCTCTCGCTGAAGACACGACGCGCCGTTCGTGACGAGCGCGAGTGCGTGCGATTCCCTCAGCTCGCCAAGTGCAGCCGGGACATCAGCGAACACCTCCTGACGCGCACGACGCTCCGTGACGAACCGTTGACCCAGTTCCTCGGCGAGCCCCACCTCCTCGACCCCTTGGTCTGCAAGCGCGAGCCTCCACGCCTCGCGCCGGTAGGTCGGCGACCACTCGCGCAATGAACGGACGTTGGGCTCGTCACCCTCGAACCGGCACCACAGGCCCTCCCACGAGCTGATGCCGACTCGCATGCAGTAGCCGTGGGTCGGCGCTGCGTACCACAGCTCGCGAGCCCGCGAGCGGGCAGCGACCGCCAGCGACTCCACGTCGACGTCGCTCTGGCCCCGGGTAGCTGCGAACCGTGCAGTCGCCGCGAACGCCGCGACGGCCGCAGGCTCCTCGACGACCAGCGTCTCATCGAGGTCGAGCAGCAGGGGTACGTTCATGCCGCGACGATAGCCAGATGCTCCGCCGCCAAAGCCTCAGCCGCTCCCGAGCGACCGCTGAGCCGCATCATCGACCCCCTCTGGCATCCCTGTGCGCGCCAGCCGGCGCGCTCAGCATCGGTTGTCGTTGCGGCGGGGCTCAGCGCCCGCCGACCGTATCCCCCGATTGGTCTGCTGCGGCAGCACGACCAGACTCGACTCGGTCATTGCAGGCTTCGATCCCCGTTATGAGAGCGGACAGATCCCCCTCAGCGCCGTCCATCCCAAGCTCAAACGTGACCGTCGTACCCTGGTCACTGACCCGGAGCTCCGGTCGAAAGTCCGCGTCAGCTTCCGGGTTCGTGCTCCAGTCATAGTCACGCCACGCGGCCTGCCACTCGTTACCTATCTGACCGTCGAGTGCGACGACGACCTCAACATGACCGCTGAACTCCATAAACTGACTTTGGTTCCGCGTCCGATGGCTCATGGCTTATCCGCCAGATTCTACTCGGGGAGACCGTCCCGCACGCCCGTCAAGCACACGCGCGAAGTGGCCGGCGAGCCCGGGCGCCCCCTGCAGAGCGTAGTGGCCGCCTGTGGCACCACCACGTCCGCACGACCACGATGCCGGCCGTCACGCTAACCAGCGCCCCCGCCTCGCGCTTTAGCCGCCTCAGCATCGCTGAGCCGCATCACCCGCGCACCCGACATTCCTGCGCGCCCTCCGGCGCTCTGAGCATCCGTGCTCGTCCGGCCCTCCCGGCCGCCCTCCGTAGGCGTCCCTGCCGCGCCGCGCCGCTGCGCTCCGCGACGCGGCACGTCGAGGGGAGGCCCCAGGGGAGTGGATCGGCACCGGCGCAGAGACGCTCGGGCTCTCCGGGCGTGTGCAGGCGGAGCAGTTCAACGCGCCGATCGGCGGGCTCGATCCGCGAGACCCCAGCGCACGGCTGCGGTCCTCGCCGCGGGACCCGAAGATCGCGGCATTCGACCTGACGTTCAGCGCGCCGAAGTCCGTGAGCGTCCTGTTCGCGATCGCGCCGGAGGCGACCTCGGGCGCTCTCGTCGCCTGCCACGAAGAGGCCGTCAGAGCGGCGCTCGGGTATCTCGAGGACACCGCGGTGATGGTCCGCCGCGGCCACGGCGGCGAGCGCGTCGAGGCGGCCGCGGGTCTGATCGCGGCCGCCTATCGGCATCGCATGAGCCGCGCGCTCGACCCGCAGCTGCACACCCACGTCATCGCCGGGAACCTCGCGCGTGGGCCCGACGGTCGCTTCACGGCGCTGCACAGCACGCTGCTCTACGCGGCGGCGAAGACGTCCGGGACGCTGTACCAGGCGCACCTGCGGGCGCTCGTCAGCGAGCGCCTTGGTTTGGAGTGGGGCGAGGTCCACAACGGCGCGGCCGAGCTCGCCGACGTGCAGCGGCCGGTGATCGAGCACTTCTCCACCCGCCGCCACGAGATGCAGCGCGAGGCCGAGGCGGGCGGGATCGGGCTGGGCACGAAGGCGTCCGCGGAGCGGGCCGCGCTCGCCACGCGCGAGCGCAAGCAGTACGGCCTTGAGACGCACACCTGGCGCGAGGAGGTGCGAGCACGCGCGGGGGAGCTCGGGCTCGGCGCGCAAGAGGTGGCCGAGCTGCTGCAAGCGAGCAGCGAACGCGCCGCGGACGGCCTCGCCGCGCGCAGTGGTGTGGACGAGCGCGCCCTCGGCGATCTGCTGGCGGCGCCGAGGGTCTGACCGAGCGCACCAACACCTTCAACGAACACCCCGTGCTGCAGGAGTTCGCAGGTGCCGCCTGGCAGGGCGCAGTCGTGTCGGAAGTGTGGGCGCAGGCGCAGCGGTTCGCCGAGCGCGCGGACATCATCCCCACGGCGCACGGCGAGATGACGACCGCCGAGCTCATCAGCTGCGAGCGACGGTTGATCGCATCCGCGATCGGCCGCGCCGGCGAGGGAGCCGGCATCATCGACTCCTCACTCCTCGATCGCGCGCTCGCCGGCGCCGACCGCCCGCTGAACCCCGAGCAGGCCAACGCCGTGCGCGCTGTCCTCAGCAACGGCCACGGTGTCAGCGTGATCCAGGCGCTCGCCGGCACCGGCAAGACCTACACCGCCGGCGTCCTTAGACACGTCTACGAGCGCGCTGGCTATGAGGTGCTCGGCGTGGCCCCCACCGGCCGCGGCACCCGTGAGCTCACCGAGGAGGCCGGCGTCCCCGCGCGCACGCTGGACCGGCTACTGATCGACGTGGAGATGCTCGGCGATGAGCTGCCCGAGGGATGCGTTCTCATCCTCGACGAGGCCGGCATGGCCCCGACCAGGCACAGTGCGCGGCTACTGCAAGCCGCCGAGCAGGCGGCCGCGAAGGTCATCGCGATCGGCGACCCGGGCCAGCTCGCCTCCGTGCAGGCCGGAGGCTGGCTCGCCGCCGTCGGCCGCGCAGTCGGGGTCATCCACCTCACGGAGGTCATGCGCCAGCGCGACCCTGCACAGCGCCGCGCGCTCGCCGCACTGCACGAGCGGTATCCACAAGGCTACCTGGAGTGGGCCGATCGCGCCGGGCGCATCCAGACGTTCAGCGAGCCGGACGAGGTGCACGCCCAGGCGATCGAGGAGTGGGCGCAGGCGGCGTCCGTGACCGGACCTGGGCAGGCGGTGATGATCGCCCGCGAGAACGACACACGCGACGTGCTGAACCGCGCGGCACGCGAGCTGCGACGAGAGCTCGGCGCACTCGGCGAGGAACGCACCTACGACGATCTACAGCTCGCCGTCGGCGACCGCGTCATCTGCCGCCGCAACGACCAAGCGCTCGACGTCGACAACGGGATGCGCGGCACTGTGCGTCACCTCGACGCCGACCGCGTTGTGATCGACACCGACTCGGGGCTCGTGCGCGAGCTGTCCGGTGACTACGCAGCCCAACACCTCGAGCACGCCTACGCGCTCACCGGCCACGGGATGCAGGGAGGCACCGTCGAGGCAGCGACCGTCATCGCCTCCCCCCACGACCTGACCGCCGGCTGGAGCTACACGGCGCTGTCCCGCGCTCGCGGCCACACACGGCTGCTGATCTACGAGGACCGCTACGCCGAGGAGCGCAGCGAGTTCGCACCCACAGACCAGACTCCAGCAGCCAACAGGGGCGAGCTGCTCGCCCGCGTTTCTCGACGGATGCTCGAGCGCGACGACGAGGACCTCGCGATCGAGCAGCTCCCTGGTGCCGGCCGAGCGGCGACGCCGAGGCAGCCCGCGCAGCGAGCATCCCAAGAGAACCGCGTCAAGAGCAGGCGGGCACACGCGCACAGCCCACCCCGGCGATCGCGAGCGCAGAGCGCCTGCGCGAGCTGGGAGATCACATCCAGCAGCTGCGTGCCCAGGTGGGGGCGCTGCCCGCGCGGCAGCTGCAGCGCATCGAGGACCTCGACGCACGCGCGATCACGCTCACCGCCCAGCGTGAACAGATCAAACGGCGCATCGACGATCTGCCGCAGCCGCGCCGACACCTCGGACGCGAGCAAGACCCGAACTCGGTCGAGCGCGCCCACCTGACGGGCGCTCTGCAAGCAGCCGATCGCGAGCTTGACGCCGTGCTCTCCCAGCGCGAGCGCATCGCACGGGAGCTCGGCGATCCGAGCGAGGTCCGTGCCGAGCGCGACGCGCTGCAGCGAGCGCTCACCCAGCTCACACGAGAGCACACCCGGCTCCGAGACGAGCTCGCCGAGCGCGAAGTCCACAACCCCGGCGCCTGGGCCGTGCGCGCCTTCGGCGAGCGCCCCGCCGATCCGCGGCTACGCACGGAATGGGAGCAAGGTGTCCGCCAGGTAGTGCGCTACCGCATCCAATACGACATGAGCCACCCCAACGACCCGCTCGGCGCAGAACCGCAACAGCGCGAGCAGCAGCGCGACTGGCAGCGCGCCCGCGAGGCACTCGATCGCAGCGTCCGACGACTCGGCCGCGATCTAGGCGAGGACCACGACCTCGCGATCGAGATCTGCCCACCCTAGTGGGCCTATGCCGAGTGCCCAATCAACATGAATCTGCTTCCGTTGTCTCGAAACGCCGCAACGCCCGTCCTTGATAATTTGCACGTAGATCATCAACATACTCGTTGACACTTCGTTCCATTTCGGTCTGCTCCGCAGAGAGCTCGCGCGCTGTCCCTCTTATCGCTTCGGTGTCTTCGCCCTCCCGAGCGTCGTTAAAGCGTGTTAGCGACACGAGGTAGGCGCCCACGGCAGCCTCGCACCGGTTATGTTGATCTCTCCACCCTTTCGGTACGCGCATTTTACGTAGCCGCTTGCTCATCCGCTCAAGTGGCGCTTCGGTCGCACGGCGGGTAGCGGCTACGTCCCGCATAAGCTGGTCAACGAGCCCCACAATCTCACTCGCCCGGGAGTCGGGATGGCATGCAGACAGTCGCTCAAGTGCGCGCATAAGGTCACGGCTTATCGCATTCATACGTATTGCGCGGTCGGCGAGCGGCTCATTATGCCTTGCTTCTAGGCAATCCATCTCCCGCACTCGGTCCGTTATCTCTTGATGGATATCCCTGCAGCCCACCGACGGTTCAACCTCCGTGATCCGCACTCGCAGCGTGCGTAGCGAGGCGTGGCGAGCACGGCTGATGTCATTCACCTCACGAGACCCTCCTTGAAGCACATCGCTGACTCGTAGGGCGTAACGGTCAACACCCCACGGCGACACCCAAACTCGCCCAAGCCAGGCAGCTGGCAACGATACGAGGATAACGCCAATACCAACGATTAGGTGGCCATCGCTCAACAGCGTGAGAGCCACAGCTACGAGACCTAGCGCGATCATGAACGTCCATCCACGAAGCCGCTGCGCCATGACTGCTCGAAACCGACGCGCATGTAGAAAGCTACTGTCCAGAACGTGCCTCATGATGATGTGGTCAGGCCATGAATGAACTTAAACTGCAGGTATGGGCTCCAGGCCAGGAATCTCCGGATCCGGATAAGGTCCGGAGGGATCGGGCGAAGGTACGTCGGTACCCTCTTCTTGCGCCGACCCGCCTTGACAGGTGCCTCGCCTAAGGCCTGCCTCAGGACCGTGCGACTGTGACGAACAGCTCGAATTGCTACTTTTCTTACTCCCGCCGCTATGGTGGGGTTTACTTGGGCACCGACCTACGCTGCTGCATTTGATCATCACTTCCTGCGCGCACGGCCTTTCTGATCCGACGTTACAGCGCGGTACCGCGGCGCCGGAGCTGGGGCTATCCGCCCCGCCGCCATCGATCGCTTCCGAGGATTCACTCAGGGGCTGCACAAGGCTCACAGGTTCGAGGTGGGCTTCCCCTCCGCGTTCCCCGCTCTGATGGTATGCGACGTACTCTTCCCAGCCCCCTTCTTCTTCGTATTCTTCCCATTCTTCTTCTCCGCCGATCCACTGCCCTCCCGTGTATTGAGGTCCTGCTGCCCACTCGGCCTCCAGCTGTGCTCGTTCGGCTTCGGCCTCCGCTTGTGCTCGCGCTCTGGCGGCTTCGGCTGCGATTTCCGCTTCTTCGATCGGCTTGTATTCCGCTAGGACGCTGGCCCAGTGGCCCGCCACGACTTCTGCGATCGTTGACTCGCCGCTCGGATCTGAGGTGTTGACGGGATCGCCAAACGTGTACGCGTAGGCGCTCGCGGAGCCGCCGGAGAGCGGGTCTGGCTGTAGAAACCGGCCGAGTTGCGGGATGTAGGAGCGGACGCCCATCGCCATAACCCCGGATGGAAATTCGGTGGGGATCTCGATGGCTCCTAGCCAGGTGTACTTCGGGGGGAGGCTGGTTGTAGGCACGCCGTACTCGCTGGTGTCGGCGGTGGCCGCGAGTCCGGTCGCCGTTTCGGAAAGATAGGCAGTGGCGATTATGTCGCCGTGGAGGTTGTGGAGTTGGAGCACGGGTGTTTCGAGGTTGCTTTGGGTTGCTACCAGGCTACCATTGACGCCGGGTATGTTGCGGGTCGTTTCGCCGGCGGTGTTGCTGGTCCATGCTGGGGCGTCGCCGGGTCCCGCGTAGTGGTAGGTCATATCTGCGGCGGTTTTGCCTGTCGCGATCGTTTCGCGGGTGCGGCCGTCGGGGTCGAGGTTGTAGCCGATGGTCTCGCCGTTTTGTGTCTGACTCGCGGCCTCGTTGTCGACGTAGTAGGTGCTTGTGAGTTCTGAGCCACCGGCGTCCGCTGCGGGCAGCGCGGTGACGTCGCCGAAGGTGTTATAGGCGACGCCAGCGTCGGTCAGGCGGTCTGCTTCGTCGTAGGTGTGTTTTTCGACGGTCCCGCCTTCGGTGGCGCATTCGCCTTTGCTGTTTGGTTCGCGGGTCGTGAGGCTGGTGCGGTTGGTGTCACCGTCGTAGGTGTAGATGCGGGTCGTACATCCTTTGCCGGTTGGTGTGTTTTGGACCTGAGCGAGGCGCCCAATTTCGTCGTAGAGGTAGGCTTGGTGGGAGAGCGTGCTGGTCTGTTCGAGCCACTGCCCGTGGCTCGACGGCACGACAGTGTCCGTGAACCACGCGCATTTTTCCGTGCAGTGTGTGGTCTTTTTGTATTCAAGGCCCGTGGTTTCACCGACTGCGCTATAAGTGTAGGTGGCGGTCATCCCGTTGGGGTAGCCTTCCGTACGGAGGTTGCCTTCCGCGTCGTAGGTTGCTGTGAACTTCATATTCGAGGCTGACGAGTCGGCAAGTTCGCTGAGCAGGTCCGTGGTCGGACTGTACGTATAGGTCTGGGTGCCCTTACCGTCGTTGGTTTTTGCGAGGCGCCCGTCGACTTCGTATTCGTAGGTAGCCGTGTTTTCGCTCGCGTCCGTGTAGCTAGTGAGCTGCCCGAGTGTGTTGAAGTGGCTGGTGATCGCCTTGGTTTTGCCTTCCACGGTGGTGCTTTGTTCTTCGAGTCCACCTGATTCTTCGTTGTACTTGTCGGTGACAGTCGGCAGCGCGGTACCGACCGTCGAGCTCGTCGCTGTCGATTTGATGCGGCCGGCTGCGTCGTATGTGTAGGTGCTTGTGCGTTCGGTGGTGCCGCTCTTGTTGGTGGTCGTCGCTGGCTCGTCCCAGATGTTGTAGGTGATGGTGGTCGTTTCTAGCTTGGGGAGGCTACCTTCGGGCTGTGCCGCTGGCTGCGTCTGGCATGGGAGGTTCGCCCATTCCGGGTGCGAGCCGCACGCGGCGACGAGCGAGTTCGCACCTGCCGTGTAGTAGATCGTCTGGGTGGTGTGGGGGCTCGGGTCGGAGCCGTAGCCGCTTCCGTGGGGGGTCCACTTCTGTGCGCGGTCGTTTGCGGTGTCTGCGTCCCAGACGTCGCCTTCGGCGTCGAGTGCGACGCCGTCGGGTTCTTTCATTGCGCCTTCGCCGGTGCCTTCTTTCCCGATGGCCCCAAGAAATTTTCCGGTCGGGCTGAACTCGGCTATACGGTTATCGCCGCTGTCCGCCGCCCAGACGTCGCCTGAGGAGTCTGTTGCGAGCTCGCGCGGGGCTTTCAGGCTGCTGCTGCCTCCCGTGGCGAACGTTGTGAGGTAGTGGCCTTCTTTATTCCACTCAAGAATCGCGTTGTTCACCGTATCGGAGGCATAAAAGTCGCCTTCGGCCCCGACGGCGAGCCCTCCTATCCTCGGTTGTTCATCCGATTTGACCTCGTCAAGCGAGGTCTGATACTCGTATTCTTTCCCGGCGTATTTTATGTACTCGTTGATTTCTTTGTGCATGGCCACCCACACCCCGCCGGTAGTCACAGCGATCGCTTTAGGTTCTTCGATGTATTTCGCGACTGGGGTGGCGACGATTTCCGTTTCCCATTCGCCCGTTGAGCTGAACTCCTGTATGCGGTTGTTCCCGGTGTCGGCTACCCACACGTTGCCTTTCGCGTCGGTCGCGATGCCCTGGGGATCATTGAACTGTCCGGATTGTGCGCCTTTTGCGCCCCACGTTCTGATGAATTTCCCGGTCGGGCCGTACTCGACTACCCGGTCGTTCCCAGTATCTAGGACGTACACGTCGCCGGCGCTACCGACCGCGACCTGTCGTGGTTCTGTGAATTGTTCTTTTTCGCCCGTGCCGAGTTTGCCGAACTGGTGTGCGAGGATGAACCCCTGTTCTTCGACGAGCGGCCCGAAGGCGGGGGAGCGGCTTTCCGTCGCCCCGCCTGTTTTTGGTTCATAGGCCATGCTGCGAGTGATGTCCAGGCCACTTGACGCCGCCGTGGTGGAAGTCGGCTTGCGGAGCTTCCATCCGAGGTTGTTTTGGCCGCTGTAGGCCGTTTTTGTCGTGCGGACCGTCGATGCTTCTTCTTTGCCGGATACCTCGGCGCCCGTGGTCGTCGCGGTCACCAGGTGGTATGGGCCGCCTTCCGAGGGTGCGCCTTCGTTGTAGCTGTAGACGGTATGCTCTCGCGCTTCGACGTGACTGCCGCTGGGCAGCTGGATCGGGTGCTTGGGGCCGAGTGTGCTCAAGAGTTCCGCGCCGGGTTCGTTTCCGGCTTCGTTGTAGGTGCTCTCGGTATCGAGTTCTTTTGAGACTTCGCTGGCTTTTTCGCCCGCCGCCAACGCTACGGCGCGATTGTCGGCGCTGAGTGTGCGCACGACATCGTCGTAGGCGTTGTATTCGGTCGTTGCGATTCCGCCCGTGGGGGAGGACGTGTTGACAGCTCGCTCGAGCTTATCGAGGTAGTAGATCGTGGCGTGCTTGTATTCCTTTGCTGGCCATCCCATCGGTTCATCCGGCGGGAACACGGCGGTCGCTTCTTGCGGGACGTCCGTTTGTCCCCATTTCGCGAGTTCGGCCGTCGTCATTTGCGGCACGCCCGCTCCCGATAGCGGTACCTGGTAGTCGATCGTCCAGACGGACTTCGTGCCCACCGCTGGCGGTTCCGGAAGCGGCGTGTTAGGCGTGCCGGTCGCGACCACACTGGTCGCAGCACTTGCCGCTGTGACCGTCGCGTCGGCGTTCAGGGCGGAGACGTCCGCTACGAGGGTGTGTCCTTCGTCGCTTTTGACCGGGTAGTAGCTCTGGTTGACGGCCCCGGGGATCGCGGCGCATTCGGCACCGGCGGTGTTGCAGTCCTGCCACTGGTAAGTGTAGGCCAGTGGGGTGTTGCTCCAGGTTCCGTTGCTCGCGACGCTGATCTTGGTCCCGACGGCGGGTTTGGTGCTCGACAGGGTAGGCGCCACGGTATTGGCGGGCGCGGCTGCTGCCATCTCCGTTTTCAGTTCTGCGACACTCGTCGCGGCCGGTCGTGCAACGGCCAGGATTCGGCCGGACCCGCCGTCGTTTGCGGTCGTTCCCTGCTCCATTAGCCACGGCTGCTGGCCCGCGGGAGCGAGCGCCGTGATGTGGCCTTCGGAGTCATACCCGTAGATCGTCTTCAGCGCTGGCGAGATCTGCGGGTTCCACTCTGCGCGTAGGCGTCCTTGTTTGTCGTAGACGTACTGAGCGACCGTCTTGGTCTGCATTTCTTTGCTCGTGCGTTCGTAGGCGGTGAGTGTCACTTGCGTGAGGCGCCCGGTGTATTCGCCCCATTCGCTGGGTCCTTCGCCTTTAGCCGTTGTTTCTTTTGCGTAGGTGAATGCCAGCTCACGACAGCCCGGGTTTGGTTTTGTCGGGCAGGTAACGCCTTCCGGTATCGGCGCGAGCTCCTCGGTGGGCTCGGTTACACCTTTTTCAGTGCGCCAAGCAAAGGTGAGGGTACCCGTGTTGTTCGCCCCCGCCTTGATGGTCGGCTCAAACAGGGCGCCGCTGCCGCCTGTGGGTGCCTGGAACGTCGTCGCCGTGCCATTTTCGCTGAGTTCAAATGTGACGGGGTATTGCGTAGTTTCGGTCAGCTTCAGGTTTGCGTCGCCGGCTGGCGAGGTGAATCGGCCGCTTCCGGCGCTCACGAAGACTACCTGCTGGCCGCTGCCTTCGGTGAGGAGCATACTGCCGCTCGGTAGCCGCGACAGGCTCTCCGCGCCGCCGAGATCGATGCCCCACTGCGGCCCCAGCGGGCCTTCACCGCCGGACGTCAAATGGCGCGAGCGGTAGCTTCGTCCCACGATCAGATTGGCGCCGGCCCCTCCGGTATCGACATCGGTAGCGGCGAGACCCAGCTCGCCGGTCGTCCGGCTCACCCGTCCGGGGCCAACCTGCATACTGCCGGCGTGATGGATCGTCAGCGAGTATTCCTTGCGTTCCACATTGCTGGCGTTGTCCGTAGCAACGACTGTGATGGTGTGCTGTCCTGCGGCGTACGCTTCGGTGTTGAGCGTCCATTCGCCGCTCGCGGTGCATTCCCCTGGCGAGCATCCTTTCGACGGGCTGCCGAACTGCTGCCCATCAACGAGCACCGCGATCGAGGCTACCCCGGAGCTGACGGTAGGTTTCGTCCCATCGGTCGCGCTCGCTTTTAGCTGCAACCGTTCTTCGCCGGCCTGCCCGCTGCTTGGTAGACCTGTGAGGGTCACGGCATATGGTGGCTTATCGTCGATTTTTGCTTTCGTTTCCATCGACGCCGTCAGGCCAAACGGATCTTCGACTTTGACCGCGATCGTGTCTTCGCCTTCCGGTAGCTGTTCTCCTTCTCCGCTTCCCTTGACTGCGTGGAATGCGTTTGGGCCTGCACTGCACTGCACGCCTCCTTTGCAGCCGTAATTTTTCTCTGGTCCACCGCCCCATTTGGGTGCGCTGGGTGAACTCCAGGTTTCGCTTGATACACCCAAACCCGGGTCCGTAGCGTTGATCTTGAAGCACCAGTTCACCGCCGACGTCGTACTCGCCCACCGCGGACCGTAGAACGCATTTTCTCCGCATTCCACTTCTTTGTCGGTCGTGTCCGGGCTGACAGCCGGCCCGACTTCCTGCTGTATCGTGACTTCCGGGGACGTCGCGCTTGCTACCCCGTAAGCGTACCCCGTTTTAGTGCTTCCGCTTTCGAAGATAGCCGTGTTGTTATTGCCCGGTTTGGCTACAGACACTTCATTCCAGCCGGCGCTGTTCGACAAGAGCACAGGACCCGTTTCATATCCTGAGTGCCCCGCGATCGCCATGTAGATGTTGAAGTGTTCCAGCGAGTTGCTGGTTTCCGCACGGAAACGGGTGATTTTCGATTCGCCCTGCGTCGTGTATTCCCAGTAACCGTACTGCCCAATTTCTACCTCTTCTTTGTACCCGCACCGTTCGATATGTAGTCTGCCGGCGCCTTCTTCATTCAATTCTGCGATAGAGCCACAGATACCGTCGGTGGATTGTGAGACCTTGAACTTCCAGTTACCTTCCCCGGCTCCTTTGCTATAGACGTACTTATCGACGATCGTGGGGTCGACCGCGATCGGATAGGCGTATTGTCCGGCCCGCTCGTCAACCGTCAGACTCAACAGGCCACCGGACAGCTTCAGCGAGACCGGCACTGGCGTGCCTGCGGCATCTTGCGCAGTGGGCGGTAGCACCGCCGCGACTGCTTTGCCTGCATCAAGGACCACGACCGCTCCTGACTTGCTCTGCACGAGCCTTGTCCCTCTAGGCGCTCCGAGGCGGAACCAAAGGCGTCGCGGGCTGCGCTCGGAGCGCAGCAACGTCTCCTCAGCAAACCCCACCGGCGTCGGCTTAACGAAGACATCCGTATCAATCTCGCCCTGCAGATTCGCAAACAGCACCCCGGCACCATCCCGAGCGCCGTCGGACGCGGACAGAGCCGCTCCCCGCCCACTCACCGGCGTCAGCGAGATCCCGCCATCGCCGAGCACGCCCTGGTGGAGCTGCTCGGGAATCTGGACGCCGACGGCAGCTGCCACGGGCTTGAACCCGCCAGGATCTTCGGTCAGGGCGAGCTTAATCGGCCTACGTTTCCCCGGTGCCGCTTCAGTCGCGATCGGCCACGCGCTTTCGATCAGTGCCCGGCGTCCACTCGCGAAATCGACCTGTGCCGCGTGATCACTCGGATAGCTGGTGACCCGCGCGCCCACCGGCAGACTCGCAAGGCCACCGGCGGGCGCGTCGACCAACGAGGGGAAAGCCTTGCTGGCTAGCATCGCGGCCTGCGAAGCGCCCAGGCTCTCGTAGGCGGTCTCAGATGCGCTGCGCTCCGCCACAGCTTCCGGGCTCGACAGACGCACTGCCTGCAGCTGTTCAAGCTGCTGGCCTTGATCGAGCGACTGCATCCCCGGCACGACAAGACCATCAGCGAACAGACTTGAACTGGACGGCTCAGCGACCGCGAAGGCCTCCGAGGCTCCCGCGGACCAGCACCCCAAGCCAACGCAGAACAGCACACAAAACACGAGCCGGCGCACAGCAATCCGCATAGGTCGCCCCCAAAACACGAAATATGGCCCAAGCAATGTTCGGCCAGGCCGATGAACGGAACAGTTGCCGCAAACCGTATTCGAGCGTGACGGGCTTGTCTACCCCCAATAGGGATGAGTTAGGGGTATGAAAACTGGCAGCCAAAGGAGCGGATAGTTGTCACATGCGATCAGTCGGCGGGCAACCTCAGAGCGCCCTGTCGATAAGCTCGCGCCTGCTCTTAACGCCAAGCTTGCGAAACACCGCTCTGATGTGTGTGCGTACAGTGGCGACGCTGATCTTCATCTCAAACGCGATCACAGCATTGGGCGTCTCTCTCCGCAAATACTCGAACACCTGCGTCTCGCGAGGAGTGAGAGACTGCAGAGCGTTGCGAGATGGTCTATCGACCCGATCGTCGTCCGCACCAGCGCGGACGCCCCGCTCCCGGGACACGAGGTGGACGGCAGCTAGGATGTCGGTTGGCTCGGCACTCTGATCAAGACAAGTAACGTTGGCGGACCGCAGTGGCGTCTCGCACCGCCGCGTCGGGCTATTTGCGAGGAGGAGAACCCCGGTGGTCGTCTGGCTCGATTCCAAGCGCGCCAACAAGCCGGCCCTGACTGACTCGGCCACGACGGCAACCCGTGGCGCCAGCTGCGTAACGACGCGTTCGAGCGCGTCTTCGTCCACCTCGGTTGCGAGGATGTCCACACGACGATCCTCACGCAGAACGTCGACCAGACCACGCCCGACTAGCGGCGGGAACCGGCCCAGTACGACGGTAACTGTCCTTCCCGCGCGCTCAGGCATACCCTCGCTACGCGCCCAACCTCTCCGGCAGCGAAGTTGGGGCGACGGCGGGGGCTTGGCCCAGCTCCAGGATCATTCGAGACAAGACGGAATCCGCGGCTCTCGGCCGACCCATCATTGCGCCCCAGCGTTCGGCGTCTGCTGTTCTGAGACCCTCCAGCCCGCCCGCCGCGAATCTATCGCGCCGGCGGACTGGAGGTAGAGAGCGATCTCGAACACGTAGGAGGACGGCAGTCCCAGCGATGCTGCGAGCGCGTCCGCGGAGATTCCAGGCTGCCGGGTGATGAGATCGAGCACTTGGGCGGTCCCCACCCGGCGAACGGGCGCCTCCAAGCCGCGAACCAACTCCCCGTCGGTCACACCCAGCCGCTCTTCGAGGATCAGGAGATCGAGGAGGCTCGGCGTTCTCTGTCCGCGCTCGAGGTCGGAGCATTGAGTGCGGCGCATGAAGCAGCGGATAGCAAAGCTCTCCTGCGAGACGCCGGTCGCGACCCGCAGCACCCTCAGTTTTTCACCGAACGCCAGCAGCAGTCGGTCTCTCTCGGGCACGTCCGGGCCAAACGCTGGATAGCGGGTCTGCCTGCGCGCTTCGGGAGTTTCCGTTTTTCGCGCCACGTCTACCTCTCGATCTCCCGTTTTGCAGGCGACAGCGAAGGACGTCGTGTTCGCTCAGCGCCCGGCTGACCGCCTACCCTCGAGGGGCTCTGTGCTGCCACGAACGTCGGCACCTGGCTAGATCCCCTGCACCCGCATCCAGGCGACTACTTGGGCGGCACTACGCACCGCGCTGGCCACTGGGGAGAACGCCTTCTCGATGCGCCCTTCGCGGGTTACGAGCGTCAGCCGCTGGTACCAGCTCTTCCCGTCGTGTTCGAATGTCGGTAGCGTGAGCTCCTGTGCGAGCTGTAGCTGCGGGTCGCTCAGCAGCCTCTGGGTGAGGCGGCCGGCGAGGACGCTTCGTTTCTGGGCGTCCTTGTGCTGGCTGCTGATGCCCAGCACGCTGTAGCCGCGGGCTTCCAGGTCTCGCTGATGGGTACAGAACGCGCGGTGCTGCGCCGCGTCAAGCAGCGGGGTCTGCTCGCCATCAGCGGGCGAGCTGCTGCTGCCGGGGTACATGTAGATCACCAGCGGACACACCGCGGCGAACTTGCCTAGATCCAGCCGGGCATCCCGAAAGCCGCTCAGGACAACGGGCGGGATCGACAGGCCGATGAGACGGTCTGCGAGGCATCGCGTGTGCGTGGAGAGGATCTCGGGGCTCATAGGTCCGCCGCGCGATCAGGGCGGGGTTTCGGCCGCGACGCGGCTCGCGAGTCACTCGCGGCACACACCCGTGCGCGGCCCCATCCGGGGAGACGCATGGGTTCGCTCACCGCGCTTGGCTGTGTTCGGGTGATCATTTGTTTCTGCGCTCCTGGGGAGTGGGCAGCTCACCGATGAGCGTGTCGGGAGTGATGCCGAGCCCGTCGCAGAGGATCAAGATCAAGGAGAGGCCCGGCTCGGCGATCTCGCTTTCGGCTTCGCTGATCGTGGCCGGCGAGACCCGGCACTTTTGCGCCAGGCGACTCGGAGTGAGGCCCGCGGCGAGCCGCCGCTGGCGCAGCGTTTGCCCGAACGCGTGCGTCAGCATCATCCGCTCGCTCACCGCACGCAGACGCCTGTCACTCCGGGTGTCCGCAGCGCGGAGCTTTCTGGGGGCCGGGCTCATGGCCGGTGCTCGCGATCCAGCTTGCTCAGGCGCTGTGTCGCGGCCTGCAGAGCGCGCTCGGCCTGCTCCGCGCGCGTGCGCGCCTGCTCGCGTTCGATTGCGAGACTGTGGTTCTGCTCGAGCGCCTGGGAGAGCTCGTGCTCGGCAAGCCGGCGCGCGTCTTCGATCAGAATGATCTCGCTGCGCACATGGGGGCGGCTGAGGTCGAACTGGCGGGCGAACTCCGCGAGCATGTCCGCCTGGGACTCGCTATCGAGCGCCAACACCCGCGGATGCGCAGCCGGATCGCTACGCGTAGACATGCACGGCCACCAGACCCGCGCGCTCCCGGCAGGTAGCGCAAGGCGCTGCCCGAGCATCCCTTGCAGACGACGCAACAGATACTCCCCCGGCACGTAGTAGATCCGCGGGCCAACACCAACAACCTCCCTGACCCGCTGCGGATCGAGGACGGGTTCATTGATCTCCTCCAAGCACGCAAGCCCGACCACGGGCAGCAGCCGATCGCCCGACCGCAGATCAGCCTCCATCCCCCGCAGCGCCTGGTGGCTGCGCACGACCACGAGCCCAGCATCGATTCTGCTCACCGCCGGCCCGCTCGCGCGGGCCGGAAGACGACGACGCGGCGCAGCCCAGCGAGGTCTACGAGCAGCCGCTCGCGCCCGGCGTCGACGCTCAACCCGCATCAGCACCACCGGCCGTCGCCGTCCCTCCCGCGCTGCTGGTGTGGCTGGTGGGCGTGCGGCGGTATCGCCGCGAACGCGGGTCCTGCTCGACCAGCCCGAGCGCCACCCACGTCTTGACGTAGCGGTGCGTGGTACTCGGCGTCATCACCGCGTTCACGCTGCCCCCGGCCGGGTCATTGCGCCAGCCTGTAGCGCCTGGAATCGGGGTCGCGCTCCAGCAGGCCGACCGCCACGAGCGTAGAGACATAGCGGTGCGCCGTGCTCGGGTTCATACCCAGCGTCCGCGCGAGCTCCGCATTAGCCACGTAGCCCCCATCCGCCGGAACCGACGCCAGCATCAAAAGGCCAGCCAGCAGCGACCGAGACAGCCGCGGGTCATCCAGCCCCTGAAGCCCAGCCGCAAACACCCCGCTCAGGTTCCCCAACCCCGAGAGCAGCACCGCCACGCTCCCGCCATCAGCAGCCGCACGCACCACCCCATCAACCTGAGCCGCAGAGAGCTCGACGGACACGCTTGTCCGGTGCAGAGTGCGCCGCGAGTAGGCTGGCGCCGGACTAGACACCGCTATCTCCAAGGACTGCGCGAGCGGCCACCGCGACACGGCCAGCCCGAAGATCGCGGCCCCCCGCTCTTGCGCTTGGCGCCCTCAAGATCGCCATAGCCGGACCCGGGCGCCGTCTCCTGCGCCCGGGTCCGCCACTGGCTCTAAAGGGCCTGGCGCCGCGGGCTCGGCCCGCACTGCCCGCGAAGTGAGAGGGCACTTGATTCCTCCCCCGTCCCAGAGCTGTGCTGGTGGTCGCTCGCTTCGCCATGCCGATCGGATGATGCGGCTCATTCTGCATCTTGGTAATACAAGCCTTGAGGGTTCAAGCCTTGTAGTAGTCTGTGGAGGAGAGGGAAACGTCGCTGTTGGGCAGCTAGCGCTTCGACTAGGCTAGGCAATTCCATGCAGCCGGAGATCGCAAGAGAAGCGGGCGTCACGGGCGCAGCGCCGAAGAAGCCGATGACCTCGCAGGTCAACTGGGCGCTGCTGGGCTTGCTGATGGAGCGCCCCGGCTACGGGTACCAGCTGATCGAACGCTTCGAGCGTGCGTACGGTGATGTGTTGCCGCTCGGGAGCTACTCACACATCTACACGGCGCTCGACGAGCTGCGGAGCAGAGGTTTTATCGAGGAGCTCACCGGCGCCGGTGCCGGTCAGTCCGGCACGGAGCGCCAGCCGAAGCGGACTTATCAGGCTACTGCGGAGGGTGCCCACCGTTACAGGGAGTGGATGCTGACGCAGGCGTGGGAGGATCGCCGCCAGTCGCACCTGTTCGTGCGCCAACTCGCGGTGTTTGAGCGCGAACCGGGAGTCGCGCTCGAGATCCTCGATGGTTATGAGAAGGCGTGCCTGAGGGAGGCCCGGCACATGCCGCAAGCATCGGGAGGGTTGGCGAGCCGGCTCTTGGCAGAGGAGAGCCGCTTGGCGATGGAAGGAAGACTTCCCTGGGTGGAGTACGCGCGCGGCGAGTTCGGGGCGCTGGGAGCAGGGCAGGACGATGAGTCTGTTTGAGCTTGCGCACGTCACTAAGCGTTACGGTCGCGGGCCGAGCGAGCGGGTCACGCTGCGCGATGTTTCGCTGCAGATCGAGGCCGGAGAATTCGTGGCTGTCTGGGGTCGGCGTCGCTCTGGGCGCTCGACGTTGCTGCGGATTGCGGCCGGGCTGGAGCGTCCTGACGAGGGAGTTGTCAGCTTCGATGGGCACGATCTCGCCGATCCGCGGGCTGACGCGCTGCGTAGCGGTATCCGCTACTGCCGTAAGAGCTTTCGTCCCGCGGGCGGGCAGTTCGTGCTGGACCAGTTGACGACGAGCCAGCTGACGCGGGGTGTTTCGTTGTCGCTGGCACGAGACCGCGCGGGCGAGGCTTTGCGTCGTGTCGGGGCTGAGCGTTGCGCGGCGCTGCGACCGAGCGATCTGGATAGCGAGGAGGTGGCCCGTGTCGCGGTCGCCCGGGCGCTTGTGAACCGGCCGAAGATGCTGGTGATCGACGAGCCGACGCTCGGCGTGGAGGTCGCTGCCCGCGATGGCATTCTCTCGCTGTTGCGCGCGCTCGCGGACGAAGGCATCGCGGTGCTGGCGAGCGCGACCGAGACGACTGGTCTTGCCGGTGCCGACAGGGCGCTTTCGCTGGCGAAAGGCAGCTTGCGCGGGGAGCTGGACGCACTCGAGCTGGCCCCGGTGGTTCCCCTACGCTCGGCGAGCGCGTGAGCGGCCTGCCGCGCGCTGCCGGCGACGAGTAGTTGCGGGGCATGCTCGAGCTCGAAGGGGTCGTCAAGCACTACCGTGGGGCAGGCGAGGAGGTCCGTGCCGTTGACGGGGTGGGCCTCCAGATCGCGCCGGGGGAGATGGTCGCTCTACATGGGCCGAGCGGGTCGGGCAAGACGACGCTGCTGTTGTTGATCGCTGCGCTGCTGAACCCGGAGCAGGGGACGATCCGATTCGACGGGGTTGATCTGGCCTCACTGTCGGAGAGTCAGGCGTGCGATTACCAGCTGAGGGACGTCGGGTTCGTCTATCAGCGCTTTCGTCTGATGCCGCGTGTCTCGGCGGTTGAGAATGCGGCGAGAAAGCTGCTGCTGGGCGGTGAAGGTATGCGCGAAGCTCAGGCGCGCGCGATTCCGTGGCTTGAGCGGGTCGGCCTCGGGGATCGCCTGAAGTACCCGCCGGAGCGGCTTTCAGGCGGCGAGCGCCAGCGTGTAGCGATAGCGCGGGCACTGGCGGCCGAGCCGCGTCTGATCCTCGCCGATGAGCCGACGGGCAACCTCGACAGTGCTCGCAGCATGGAGATTGTCGAGCTGCTGCGGTCGATCGCACACGAACGTCAGGCGGCCGTGCTGCTCGTAACCCACGACCTGGAAGCAGCAGCGGTCGCCGACCGGCGTTGCACCCTACGCGACGGGAAGCTCACCGACGGCTACCAGGCCGGCGCGCCCTCCACGCCGCGTTCCCCCGCAGCATCGCGGTGACGAGGCAGTGGCGCGCGGCAAACATCTAACGGCGGGTGCGTAATGCGCCCTTACGTGCTGCTGTACCTCTATCGCAACCGGCTGCGCGTACACCTGATCGCCGAGCTGCTCGCCGGGCTCGGCGTAGCGATCGCTGTAGCGCTCGTGTTCGCGACTCTGGTTGCCAGCGGAAGCATCGCCGGCTCGGCGAGCGAAGTGGTCCACGCGGCGATCGGTCCGGCGAACCTGCAGCTACGCGCACGAGACGCTGATGGCTTTGACGAACGCCTACTCAAACGTGTGGAACATCTGGCTGGCGTCCAGCAGGCCGCCCCGCTTTTGGAACAGACCGCGACGATCCTCGCGCCGAACGCTCGGCGTCTGACGGTCGATGTCACCGGCACGGACATCAGTCTCGCGATCCTGAACGGGCTGGCTCACACGCTGCCGATTTCCGCGCTCTCCCCGGGCGGCCTCGGTCTCAGCAGGGCCAGCGGCGAAGCGCTCGGCATCGCCCTGCGCCCAACCGGCCGGCGAGCGCAAAAGGTCACGTTGAAGCTCCGTGGCATGGCCCACACACTGAACGTCTCCGCCGTTCTCGGGCCGGAAGCATTCGGTGCGCTCTCGCGCGCGCTCGTGGCGGTAATGCCCCTAAGCCGCTTGCAGCAGCTCGCGAGTCTACCCGGGCGGATCTCGCGCATCCTCGTACAGACCAAGCCAGGAGAGGACGCCACGGTGCGCAGCGAGCTCGTGAAGCTGGCCGGCGGGCGGCTCGCCGTGAGCGCTGCCGACGACGATCTCTCGCTGTTGCGAAAGGCGCTGGGACCGAGCAACCAGGCAAGTGCCCTGTTCGCCGCGATCAGCGCGCTGCTGGGCTTCCTATTCGCGTTCAACGCGATGCTGCTAACGGTCCCCGAGCGACGCGAGGCGATCGCCGACATGCGCGTCGACGGTACCCCGCGTTCAGCGATCTTCCAAATGGTCATCTTCCAAGCGCTCTGCCTGGGGATCGCGGCGTCCGTCGTGGGGCTGGTTGCCGGCTACGCGTTGTCCACGGGAGTCTTTCACCAGTCACCCGGATATCTCTCGCAGGCGTTCACGCTCGGTACGAACACCGTCATCGGCGTGCAGCCAGTGCTGCTCGCATTCGCCGGCGGGATTCTCGCGACATGCCTCGCGTCAATCGTGCCGCTGTTTGATCTCCGCCGCGGCCGTGCACTGGACTCCGTGTATTCCGAAGACGGCGCACCGGGAAACGGCCTCACAGAGAACACACAGCGCTGGCTGTTCCTCGCCGCCGTCGCGCTGCTCGCCGCGGCAAGCTCACTGTTCGCGTTGGCACCATCGGCCGCGATCCTCGTGTGCCTGCTCCTCGCGCTTGCGACCGTGCTGGCCGTCCCGCTGGCGCTCACTGGGATCCTGCACATCGCAGGTGCCGCAGCAGGTCGCTACAGGCAACTCCGGCTGCTGTCGGCCGCGCTCGCGTCACTGCGGGCCACGACGATCCGCTCGCTCGCGCTCGCCGCGACGGGCGCGGTCGCGCTCTTTGGCAGCATCGCGCTCGGCGGCTCGCGCGATGACCTACTTCGCGGCATCGACGGCTACACCGCCCACTATGTCGCTGGCGCGGACGTTTGGGTCGTCAACCCGGGCGATAACCAAGCGATCAACGACTTCGCACCCGACCAGCACGCAGCGAGCGTCGCCCGGCTCCCTGGAGTTGCGAGCGTCCACACCTTCCAGGGCAGCTTCCTGAACGTCGGCGAGCGCCGCCTATGGGTCATCGCATGGCCACCAGAAGCCCCGATGGAACTGCTCGATGACCAAGTCATCGCCGGGGACGAGCCCATCGCGGCAGCACACATACGCGAAGGCGGCTGGGTCATCGTCTCCGCACAGCTCGCCAGCGAACACCACGCGGGAGTCGGAGACACCATCACGCTGCCGTCGCCGACAGGCGATGTGTCGTTCAGGATTGCAGCAACGACGACAAACTTCGGCTGGAGCCCCGGGGCGATACTGATGAACACCGCCGACTACAGCCGCGCATGGCAGACGACCGCGCCTACCGCCCTCGGCGTCGAGCTCGAGCCAGCGGCGAATCCAACAACAGTGCAGCAGGAGATCGAGCGAACGCTCGGCCCAGCCAGCGGCCTAGAAGTCATCAGTGCTCACGCGCGAGAAGCGACGATCGACTCCTCCGCAAGCGAAGGGCTCGGGCAGCTCGGAGAGATCGCGACGCTGCTCGTGCTCGCGGCGATCCTCGCGATGATCGCGGCACTGGGATCAAGCATCTGGCAGCAGCGTGTCTCCCTCGCCGGGCTGCGTCTGGAAGGCACCAAGCCCAGCAAGCTGCGACGGGTGCTGCTGATCGAAGCGACACTCATGCTCGCCGCGGGCTGCTTGACCGGAGCGATAGCGGGAATATATGGTCAACTTGTGATCAATGGCTATCTCAAGCACGTCACAGGCTTCCCGGTCGCCGGCCTTGCCACCGGCCGACGCCCGATTGAGATCTTCGCGCTCGTGATCGTCGTCGTCCTAGTTGTGGCGGCGATCCCTGGGTGGGTTGCTTCGCGCGTCTCCCCCACATTCGCTCTGGATGAATAGGCGGCGTAGTCGCACGACGCAGCTCCCGCGCAACGCACGACGGGGCGCGTCGGTGAAGTGGAGCATCCAGAGGTAGCGCGCCCCTACGCTGGTCGCTGGCTCACGGCGCGAGCGGGCCTCGCGCTCGTGCGTGCAAACGCCCGCTACTGGCCGACCGTCGCGCCACTCGTGCGCGCACAGCTACGCCGCTGGGAGCAGCATGTCCAGAGGATCCCAAGCCCTTCCCTGCGAGCGCTCGCCTTGGCAAAGCTCCGCGATGAGCATTTCAACGCCGAGGTCGCCGCGACGCTCGCGACGCTCGCCCCACCCGCAAACCGCGCGCACGCAGTGCACGCGATCGTCGCGTTCGAGGTGATGTATGACTATCTTGACGGACTCACCGAGCAGCCGACCCGCGATCCGCTACGCGACGGCCACCAACTGTTCCGGTCATTCACCGACGCGCTCAACCCCCACGACACACCCGCCGAGGACTACTACAAGTTCCACCCACAACTCGACGACGGCGGCTACCTCCAAGAGCTGGTGAACGCCGTGCGAATACCGCTGGCAGAGCTGCCCGCGCTGAACTCGATCGCAGAGACGGCGTGCGCAGGCGCGCGCCGCTGCGCAGAGGCGCAGATCCGTGTCCACGCCGCACCCTACCTCGGCGACAGCCAACTGCAGAGCTGGGCGAGCCACGAAGCTCGCGGTAGTCCCCTCGGCTGGCGCGAGTACATCGCGGGCGCGGTGGCATCCGTACTCGCCGTACACGCCTTGATCGCTGCCGCCGCCGACCCGCAGACCACCGATGAGCAAGCGAAAGCTATCGACAGGGCTTACCTCTTGATCAGCGCCCTGAGCACGATGCTCGACAGTCTCATCGACTACCAACACGACCTGGACACCGGCAACCCCTGGTATCTCAAGCGCTACGAGGACCACGGGCGCCTCGCCAACCAGCTCACCCACATCGCCCGGGACGCCGCCAGAGAAGCGGGCATGCTGCCCAACGCCGGCCACCACATCATGACCCTCACGGGGGTCGTCGCCTACTACACCTCAGCACCGGACGCACGCCACGCCCCGGCACGTCCTCCCGTAAGGGCTATCCAGCGTGAGCTGCAACCCCTTATCACCCCCACACTCACAGTAATGCGCGCGTGGCGAATCGCAAAGAGGGTACACAGCTACCGCCAACACAACCTCCCCACAACGCACGGTACGGTCGAGTGAAGTCCGGAACTACACATAAAGGCTCATGCGCTTCCGGCTTGCGCAACCTCGCGATCATCACCGACGGCAACGGCCGCTGGGCGCAGGCACGCGGACTGCCCGTGAGAGCTGGCCACGAGGCCGGCGCCGACACTCTCAAGGCCCGCGTCAGCGACGCCGCAGAACTCGGTATCAAACAGCTGACCGTGTACTCGTTCTCCACCGAGAACTGGACACGCCCCGCCGAAGAGGTCCACGGGCTGATCGCGATGCTCGCGCAACGCATCGCCCGCGAGACACCAGACCTGCACAACCAAGGAATACGCATGCGCTTCATCGGACGCCGCCACGGCCTAGCCAGAGAGCTCCTCGAGCAAATGCTCTGGGCGGAAGCGCTCACTGCGCGGAACAGCCGCCTCACACTGTTCCTCGCCCTCAACTACGGAGGGCGCGCCGAGATCCTCGACGCTGCCAGACGCTTCCACGGCACTACCGAGCGGGAGTTCCGTGAATGCCTATACGCCCCCCAGCTGCAAGACCCCGAGCTCGTGATCCGCACCGGCGGCGAGCAACGCCTGTCCAACTACCTCATGTGGCAGGCCGCCAACTCCGAACTCGACTTCCGCGAGGAACTCTGGCCCGACTTCACACGCGAGGCCCTCCTACAGGCACTCGCCGACTTCCACGCACGCAACCAACACTTCAAGCGAAACCAACAGACAGCTGACCGCCAGCCCCCCAACACCGCCTCCCCCGATCCAGATATAATCGTCTCTCGAACGATTCGGACCCGCGAGACCAATAGACAGGCACTACCGCGATGAACAAACGAGCTACACGCGCACTCTCGGCAGCGGCCGCTCTGACAGCCACCGCCGCGATCGGCGCAACGGTCCTGCCCCCCGCCGCACGGGCGAGGAGACCGTCGCCCTCAGCATCCCGCGTCAGCAGCAAGCGCGCTCCGTCCGCCCGCATTGCCGGCACGCTGAACGCCACGGATACCGCCCACCTGCATTACCTGCATAGCTCAGGCTCACAGCTCTACGAGGAAGGCCCCGCCACCGGGACACTACCCGGCACGATGCGAGCCCACTGCAACATCGGAGCCATCTTCACCGCCACCTTCACGATCTACACCCGCAACGGCACGATCACCGGACACGGAAGCGCCAGCCCACACGGCTCCGGCATCTACGAAAGCTTCGCAGGATCCTTGCTCGTCACAGGCGGAACCGGCCACTACGCACACGCCCACGGCCACGCCGGACTCTACGGCACATTCGACCGCAAAACCTACGCCCTAGTCGTACAGACGACCGGTCGACTCTCCTACTAACCCGGATCTTGCATGAGGGGATTTGGTGTGGTGTTTTTGTGGGCGGTGAGGGGTGGGGCCAGTTGAAGCCGCCGCGGATCGGGTTGTAGCGGTTTGGGCGTGCGGGCTGGTGGTGTGGCGTTGGCCGAATGCCGGTTTTGGGGGCAGGCTTCGCGGGGCGGATCGCGCCCGAACGTCGAGATGGTCGTCGTAGGTCCGGTGGCTGTGTCAGCTTGGGGGCATCGGGAGCGTTCTGAGGCGCTGGAACGCGGTGGTGAGGGCGTTGGCCCAGGGCCAACTGGCTTGTATTCGCAGTGTTGCTGTGCGGGCGTGGAATGAGAGGCGACCGGCGACGTGCAGGATTCGGTATCGCAGGCGCTTGGGCTCTGTTTTGGCGAGTTCGCCGGTGAGTAGCAGGCGCTGGGTCCACACGATGAGGTCGTGGGCGATTCGCACGAGTGCAAGCCAAACGCGGTTGTGCTCGAAGTCACGGAACGGCAGGTTGCGTAGTCCGGTGTCCTTGTCGTTGCGGATGTGATCCTCGACTCTTGCGCGGCCGCGGTGATCGCGCTCGACGGGCGCGATGTCACCGGCCTGGTCTGTGAGGATCGCTTGGAAGCGGTGCCCGTCATGGTCGGTGAAGGACAGTTGCGCGCCGGGATGCGCGCGCTCGCGCCGCACGATCACCCTTGACCCGACTGGCCAAGTCGACAGGTCGAGCTGGCTGGTGATCTCGCAGACCTGCCCGTTGGGGCGTGGGCTGCCGTCCTGCTCGAGCGCGGGAACCCAGGTGCTGTCAGGGATCTGGAGGATCGCGGCGCGCACTGCCTCGTTTAGTTCATAGCCGACGGAGAACTCAATCCGGCCCTCGCGAGCCCAGTCCAATAGCTCGTGGCTGGCGCCCGCGGAGTCGACGCGCAACAGCAATTTGATGTTCTCGATGTGCTCGGCGGGGATCTGCTCGACGGCTTGCTCGGCGACCTTGATCTGGTCGATAGCGGTATTCGCGCCAGCGTTCCCCGGCCGCAGCTCACCGGCGAGCGCTTCGCTGGTCTCATCGCCATAGGCGAGCATCGGGTGAAATCCGTAGCCGCCCTTGAAGTTCCCCGCCGCTCCCTCCTTCTCCGAATGCGAGCCGACGAGCGTGGCGTCCAGGTCGATCGTCAAACGCTCCGGGGTACCCGCCAGTTCCCAGACACGCGCCCGCGCTGCAGCGTGAGCCGCCCGCAGCATCTCCAGTCCCTCCGGGTCACGGGCGATCCGATCGACGAGCCGGAACGCCGTCGAGGCCGATGCAACACTCCCGAACAGCGACTCCTGATCGCCGAGCGCCCCGATGTCGGCCAGACAGTCCCCGCCGTCGGCGAGCATCACCGCCAGGTCACGAATCACGCGGCCCTGGTCGTGTCCGGACCGCCGCTGCTTCAGCCCCGCAAGCTCCAGCGACAGCGCGCCCACCAGCCCAGTCTTCTCGGCGACCTGGGCCAACAACGCACTGCCCGCATGCGAGACCAGCCCCTCTCCGTCCGGCGCGACAACTACCTTGAAATCGCGGCCATCACGCTGCACCCTCAAGGTGACCTCCTGAGCTCGAGAACAGGACCTTCAGCAAGCCCAATTCTCCAAGCCCAGCCGGACATCCCCGCGCCCCGGACCACCCGGGGCGCGGACCGTTAATGCAAGATCCGGGCTAACGTCCCCTGGCAGGCCGAAACGACCCGTGCCGTGCACCGCGCCCACCTCCTGCTAGCAACCCTCCTCGCGTGCCTCTACCTGCCGGCCACCACGCACGCCACGCCATCAGTGAAACTCAACGCCACACTCACACCCGAGCGGCTCGGCCAAGGCACGACAATCGGCTTCGGCTTTCAAATCACCGGCCCCGCCAACCGAGTACCGCCCCCCCTAACCGAAATCACCGTCAGCTACCCGAACAATCTCGGAATCGCACTCAGCGGCATCGGCCTCGCCAGCTGTACTCCAGCAGCACTCGAAGACGCCGGACCCGAAGGCTGCCCAAGCGACTCCCTGATGGGATACGGCACCGCACTCGCAGAAATCCCGATCGGACCTGAGATCATCCGCGAGACAGCCGATGTCACACTCATCCGCGGCCCCACACAAGGCGGACACATCGCACTCCTCTTCTACGCCAACGGCGAAACACCCGTCAGCGCCCAGCTCGTACTTCCCGGCCTGCTGCTCCCCGCACCAGCACCATTCGGCGGACACATCAACATCAACGTCCCGCTAATCCCCAGCGTTCCCGAAGCACCCGACGTCGCCGTCACAGAACTCCGCTCCACCCTCGGCCCCCAAGACCTCACCTACCACGAACGCATACACGGCCACTGGCTCAACTACCATCCCAAAGGCATCCTCCTACCCAACAGATGCCCCCACGGAGGATTCCCATTCGCCGCCGAACTCCATTTCCAAAACGGCAGCCACACACGCACAGGCACCACCGTGCCATGCCCCTCTCGCCGTAGCTACTTCCTGCGGAAAAAGTAGGGGGTTGAGGGAGCTTTTCCGTCCGGTCTGACGGCCAGAATGTCCTGTAAATGAGCGGGTTTCTGGTCGAAAGGGGCGGGTATGTTGAGGTTGTCTGCGGGGCAGGCGGAGTGCTTGTGGGACGAGGCGTTGCCGGTCGAGGTCAGGGAGCTGCCGCGGGATCTGGCGGCGCTGGATTTGCTGCTCTCAGACCCTGGGTTGCTTGGGCCGATCGTGGAGCGTTTTCGCCGGGAGGTGTTGGAGTCGCGTCGGGCGGTGTTGAGCGATGGTCGCCCGACGATCGCGATGGAGACGTTCGTTCGCTTGATGGTGCTCAAGACGCGCTATCGGTGGGGGTATCGGACACTGGTGGCGGAGGTCTCGGACTCGATTCACTTGCGGCGGTTCTGTCGGATCTCGTTGAGCGAGCGGGTGCCGGACGAGTCGACGGTCAGAAAGCTGACCAGGCGACTGGGCTCAGAGACGGTGTCGGAGTTGACGCGTACGTTGATCGCGAGCGCGACGCGCGAGAAGCGTTTTCGTCCTCGTGCCGTGCGGGTCGACTCGACGGTCATCGAGGCGGATGTGAAGTACCCGACCGATGCAGGGTTGGCCGCGCAGGGGGTCAGGGCGCTGGCCAGGGAGGGCCGGGGGCTGGCGGGGCGGATCGGCGAGAGCAAACGACGGGTGCGGGATCGCTCGCGGGCGATCGGTCGTCGGTTGCGGGGGATCACGCGCACGCTCCGGGCTCGTTCGGGGGAAGCGAAGGCCGAGGTGCTCAAGCTCACGGCGCAGACCGGCGAGCTGTTGGAGCGCTCGGTGCGCGAGGCCAGGCGACTGGCGAAGCTCGCGCGGTCCAAGGCGCGTGGCCGGGGCGCGAAGGCGAAGCTCAAAGCGGCCGCCAAGCTCGAGCGGCTCGCGGATCGTTGTGAGAAGGTCGCCTCCCAGATCACGAAGCGTGTGCAGGGCGAGCCGATCAGCGACCGGATCGTGTCGCTCACCGACCCGGATGCCCGCCCGATCCGCAAGGGCAAGCTGGGCAAGCCAACCGAGTTTGGTTATGTGACCCAGCTCGCGGAGGTGACCGAGAACACCAAGCGCGGCGCGCGCGGGCTGATCCTGCCGGCGTCGACCGCGCCGGGCAACCCGAGCGAGAACACGCTGCTCCCGGGCACGGTCGCCGAGCTCAAACGGCTTCAGATCTCCCCGCGCGAGCTGGCGCTCGACGGTGGGTTCATGCCCGGCCCGACGAACGAGGCGCTCAAAGCTCTCACACCAGAGCGAGTATTCATCTCCGGCCGCCAGGAACACGGCTCCAGACGCACCAACCGCCGGTTGCAGCGCTACCGCACCGGGAAGGAGGGCCGGATCAGCCACCTCAAGCGCAGCTACGGGATGGGCCGCAGCCGCCTGAAGGGCACCGAGGGCCAACGGATCTGGACTGAGTGGGGAATCCTCGCCTACGACGCCGACACGCTCGCCGTCCGAGCCCAGTGAAACACTCCAAAAGCTCCTGACCAGAGCAACCACTCATTGACCGAACGGCCGCGCCCTCAACAAGCGCGGCCGTTCGTCATCTCAGAGAGTTTTTCCGCAGGAAGTAGCTAATTACACCGTTCGTTCGCCCTGTGCAGCCCTCACGCCTTACGCGCTCTGACCGCCGTCCCGTACGCACAGATCTCCGTCCAGACCGAGCCGAGCTCGGAGGTGTCGAAGCGGAACGCGACGATCGCGTTCGCGCCTTTCGCCTCGGCCTCTTCGGTCAATCTGTCGGTGGCGTCCTGGCGACCCGCCGCGAGCATCTTCGTCATCCCCTTCAGCTCGCCGCCGACCAGCGACTTGAGACTCGCGCCGATCTGAGAGCCGAGATTGCGCGAGCGAACCGTCAGCCCGAACACCTCGCCGAACACCTCCTCGATCTCGTAGCCGGGGAGATCGTTCATCGTCGAGATCAGCATGCCTCGGATATCCTAGCTCCGGCCCGAGTCCTCCGACGTGCCCATTCCCTTGAGCGCTGACCCACGCACGTCCCGCGCGATCCGAGCCCTCGTCGCGGGAACGGTCCAGGGCGTCGGCTTCCGCGAGACCGCTCGACGCCGGGCGGCCAATCTCGGCGTGGAGGGCTGGGTGCGCAACGAAGAGGACGGCACCGTGGCCGTGCACGCGGAGGGCCCGCCGGCCGCGATCGAGGCGCTCATCTCCTTCCTTCGCGACGGCCCACCGGGTGCCGCCGTCCTCGACGCGAGCGTGCAGGACGTCCGGGTCGAGGGCCACGAGCAGTTCGCGATCCGCGGTGTGAGCGCTGGCGTGTTCGTCGTGCAGCAGCATGCGGCGACCGCGCGCCACTTCGACCTGCGTCTGGAGGTCGACGGGGTGATGCGCTCGTGGGCGGTGCCGAAGGGCCCGTCGCTCGACCCGGCGGTGAAGCGCCTTGCCGTCCAGGTCGAGGATCACGAGATCGCGCACAACGCGTTCGAGGGCGCGACCGAGCGCGGTGGCGTGATCGTGTGGGACCGCGGCAGCTACGAGCAGGGCGGCAGGGTGGCGTGGCCGGAGGCGCTCGAACGCGGGCACGCCGTGTTCGTCCTGCACGGCGAGAAGCTGCGCGGCGGCTTTGCCCTGCAGCGCACGGGAGCACGGACTGGGCCGAAGTCCCAATGGCTGCTGCTCAAGCGCCGCGACGACGACGCGCGCCCCGGCTCGGACGTCGTCGCCGAGCAGCCCACGTCGGTGCTCAGCGGCCGGGCGCTGGATGAGCTGCTGGCGGGCCGCGGCTCGGTGACCTTCAACGTCTCCGACGAGGAGCTCGTCGAGTCAATCGACGTCGCGTGGGACGCCACCGACGGGTGATCCTCCTCAACGCGGCTCGACCTTCAGACTAGGTGCAGCGAGATCTGGCCGCCGATCGCGGAGGCGATCTGCCGGAGATCGTCGGGATCGCTGGTGACGATCAGATCCCGCCGCGCGAGCGCTGTGACGACGACGACCGCGTCCACGAGGTCACTGGATCGGCTGATCGCGAGCGCCGCCCCGGCGGCCCGCGCGTCGGGCTCGCTGAGTGGCGTGATGCTGCAGCCCCGCAGCAGTCGCGAGAGCTGTGCCTGCGGCCCCCCACGCCATACCTGGCCGAGCACGGCCGTCGAGAGCGTCGGGCGAACACCGCGTTCGAGCAGCCGTCTATGCAGAGCCCACATCGAGAGCGAGTTCCGCTCAGCCGCGATTAGAGCGCCGGCGTCGTAGGTAACGCCGCTCACGCGACGCGGGCGACCTGGGCAAGGTCGAGCGCAGCGTCGGCGTCGGCGAGCGCATCCTCGGGGAGCGGCCCATGCTCTGCTTCCCACTCCGTGACAGCAACCAGACCGTCCTCTATGGCCAAGGCGTTGCGAGAGGCTTCGTTCAACCAGGCGGACAGGCTGATGCCGCGGCGCTCCGCGGCCTCCTTGGCCGCATGTGCGACCTGCTCCTCCAGCCCAACGGACAGCTTCTGAACGGCCATACTGAGATCTTACTACCTCCTTCCTACCGGACACAAGAGACCGAACGGGCGAGCGCCCGGGCCAGACCGCCGGGCTCGATACAATTCCTACTTCACAGCACAGGATTGCCAAGCGAACCGCCTGCGAGGAGCCTCATGGCCACGATTGACCGCACGAAGATCGACAAGCCCAGCCCGATAGTCGAGAACGAGCAGGGTCAGTTGCGCGCTCGCCAGGGCATCTCGCGCGAGGTCGTGACGGAGCTCTCGAAGATCAAGGGCGAGCCCGACTGGATGGCGGAGAAAAGGCTCAAGTCGCTGGAGATCTTCGAACGCAAGCCGATCCCGACGTGGGGACCGGACCTGAGCGGCCTGAACCTCGACGACCTGGTTCTGTACTCGCCTCCGACGGCGGGGCGCTTCAACAGCTGGGACGACGTGCCCGAGGACATGAAGCAGACCTACGAGGACCTGGGCATCCCCCAGGCCGAGCGCGAGCACCTCGCGGGCGTCGTCGGCGTGTGGCGCCAGGAGCCGGTGTACGAGGGCCTGAAGGAGGAGTACGCCAAGCAGGGGATCCTGTTCTGCTCGATGGACACGGCGATCACCGAGTACCCCGAGCTCGTCCAGAAATACTTCATGACCAAGTGCGTGCCCGCGCAGGACAACAAGTTCTCGGCGCTGCACGGCGCGGTCTGGTCCGGCGGAGCGTTTTGCTACATCCCCAAGGGCGTCAAGTGCGACCTGCCGCTGCAGTCCTACTTCCGCATGGAGGGCGCCGGCGAGGGCACCTTCGAGCACACGCTGATCATCGCCGACGAGGGCGCCGAGGTGAACTACATCGAGGGCTGCACGGCGCAGACCTACAGCGTCAACTCGATGCACTCGGCGGTCGTCGAGATCTTCGTGCACGAGGGCGCCAAGGCGCGCTACACGACCGTGCAGAACTGGTCGAAGGACGTCTACAACCTCAACACCAAGCGCGCGGTCGTCGAGGCCGAGGGCACGGTCGAGTGGGTGGGCGGCTCGATGGGCGCCAAGTACGTGATGCTCTACCCCGGCTCGTTCCTGATGGGCGAGGGCGCGCGCGCCGACCACCTGAACGTGGGCGTGGCGGGCAAGGGCGTGCACAAGGACACGGGCGCGAAGGTCGTGCACCTGGCGCCGAACACGACGTCGAACATCCTCGCCAAGTCGATCTCCAAGGACGGCGGGATCATGGGCTACCGCGGACTGGTCAAGATGGGCCACAACTCCGCCGGCTCGAAAGCCCGCGTCCAGTGCGACGGCCTGATGATGGACGGCGAATCGAAATCCGACACATGGCCCGACATCCAGATCCAGAACCCGCACGTGACCGTCGCCCACGAGGCGACCGTCGGGCGCATCTCCGACGACCAGCTCTTCTACATGGGCTCACGCGGCTTCACCGAGGACGAGGCGGCGGCGATGATCGTCAACGGCTTCATCGAGCCGGTCACGAAGGAGCTGCCGATGGAGTACGCGGTCGAGCTCAACCGCCTGATACAGCTGGAGATGGTCGGCAGCATCGGCTAATGCGCGCTCGGTCTTGAGAGCGCCTGTCGACAACATCGTTGCGCCGCTGTTCCCGACGAAGCTGCCTTGGGTGAACGCGAGCGGGCCGCAGTCGATCATCCAGCAGGGCAGGCCGATGCTGGTGGAGTTCTGGGACTTCTGCCGGCCGAGCTCGCTGCGCACGCTGCCGTACGTGACGGCGTGGCACGAGCGCTACGCCGCCGCCGGCCTGCGCGTGATCGGCGTGCACTGCCCCGGCTTCGAGGCCTCGCACACAGAGCAGGCGGTCAGGGACGCGGTCGCCCGGCTCGGGATCGCGTATCCGGTGCTGATCGACAGCGAGCTCGAGGTGTGGCAGGAGTACGAGAACGTCGGCTGGCCCGCGCGCTACCTGTTCGACGGCCGCGCGCGCCTGTTCGACTACCACTTCGGCGAGGGCGCGTATGCGGAGACGGAGCTGGCGATCCAGGAGCTGCTCGGCGTGGAGCGCGAGCCGCTGGCGCCGCTGCGCCGGGAGGACGCCCACGACGCGCTGCTGGCCCCGCAGACGCAGGACCAGGAGGGCGCCTACAGCGGCCCGTATGAGGCGGGCGGCGTGTGGGCGGTGCTCGACGGCAGCGGCACGGTGCGGGTCAACGGCGGCCCGGCGGCCGGCGGCCGGCAGCTGGAGGTCTCCCACCCAGGCGCCTACCCCCTGATCGAGCACGAACGCCACACCACGGGCGTGCTCGAGCTGGAGATCGGCGCGGGCGTGCGCTGCCTAGCGACATGCTTCACGCCGGGACTCGCCTGAGCGCTCGGTTATTTCTACGCGGGCCTGTCGGGCGCCGAACTATTGAGCTGACCTGAGCTGCGCGAGCGTGCGGTCCTGCAACAGGCGCCCGACCGTCGGGGGACCGTCCTCCTCGACCAGCACGTACGTGCCCGGCCAATACGGGCTCTCCCCCGGAGTGCCGGTGAGGAAGATGCTCGCGTACGTCCAGCTACCGGTGTTCACCAGCCGCGCGCCGCCGCGTCCGCGCCACTCGCGCTCGTCGTCGCCGGCAAGCGGCCCCACGCGGTGGGTGTGGCCGAAGACGACGTACGCGTCGCCGAGATCCAGGCGCGCGGCGACCTCGCCCATCGCCGCCAGCCCGGCGCGACGCAGCTCGCTCATCGACAGGTTCGCGCGCAGCGGACCGATACCCGCGCGGTTGAGCGCAGCCACGGCGAGGGGGAAGCCGGCGACGATCGCGCGACGGCGCAGCCAGCGCAAGGGCTTGCGACGAGCGCGACCGTTTCCCGCGCCGCCGCCCCTGAGCGCGTCCCAGGCGACGACCGTCGCCGCGCCGTTGAGCGCAGACCCTGTGCGCGCATCGCGTGCGACGGCGTCCCGCCACGCGAACATCGGCGCACCGACGGCCTCGTAGTCGCCGACGCTGCCGAATGCGCTCGCGGGGCGTCCCAGCAGGCGGCTCATCGCGCCGACGCTCAGGCGCTCGAGTGTCGGCACCGTCAGATGGCAGTCGAGATAGTGGCCGTGGGTCGCGTACACGTCCGGGCGCAGCCACAGCCCCGGGTAGGCGACGCGCACCCTGGCGGGCGCGGCCCAGCCGGCGATCCGGGCGAGCGTGGGCGAGGCGTCCGCGGGGTCGAGCAGCTGCTCGAGCCCAAGCGGCGGCGGCTCCTCCTCCTGGCCGCGGAGCGCCAGCCACGGTTCGACCAGCGCGTGGTCGTGATTGCCGGCGACGATCACCAGCTCCCTGCCCGCGAGCGCGCGTCCGAGGTCCTCGAACACCGGCCGCGCGGCGGCCAGCGCCTCGCGCACCGGACCGTGGCGCAACTCCAGCACGTCGCCGAGCAGCACCACCCGATCGACGTCCGCGATCGCCTCCAGCAGGACGGCGCGCATCTCGGCGCGGCGCAGCAGGTCCGATCGGGAGACGCTGCCGAGGTGCAGGTCGGAGACGACTAGAGTGCGCAGGCTTCGCGTATCTGCTTGGGGAGCATGAAACGGACGTCCTCGCGGATCACGTCGAACTCCGAGATGTCCTCCACGCCGCGCGCACGGAAGAACTCGACCAGCTCGACCACCAGCTCCTCCGGCGCGCTCGCCCCCGAGGAGATGCCCACGACGCGCCTGTCCGCCAGCCACTCCTCCTGGACCTCGCACGCGGAGTCGATCAGGTGAGCTTCGGTGCCGCAGTCGCGGGCGACCTCGACCAGGCGCACCGAGTTGGAGGAGTTGCTCGAGCCGATCACGAGCATCAGGTCACAGCTCGCCGCCATCTGCTTGACGGCCGCCTGGCGGTTGGTCGTCGCGTAGCAGATGTCGTCGGTGCGGGGTCCGACGATGCTTGGAAAACGCTCGCGCAGCCGCTCGATGATCGCGGTGGTTTCGCCCACCGCGAGCGTCGTCTGGGTGACGTAGGCAATCCGCTCGGGGTCCTGCACCTCGAGCTCGTCGACGTCCTGCTCGTTCTCGACGAGCACGATCTGATCGGGCGCCTCGCCCATCGTCCCTTCGACCTCCTCGTGCCCGTTGTGGCCGACGAGCACGATCGTGTAGCCCTGCTCGGCGAAGCGAGCGGCCTCGCGGTGGACCTTCGTCACCAGCGGGCACGTCGCGTCGATCGTGTGCAGGCCGCGCTCGGACGCGCCCGCGCGCACGCTGGGGGCGACGCCATGCGCGGAGAACACGCACACCGCGCCCTCCGGCACCTCCGTCTGCTCGTCGACGAAGATCGCGCCGCTCTTGCGCAGCTGCGCGACGACGTGCTTGTTGTGCACAATCTCCTTGCGCACGTACACCGGCGCGCCGTGGATCGCAAGCGCGTGTTCAACTGTCTGCACGGCCCGATCGACGCCCGCGCAGTAGCCGCGCGGCGCTGCGAGCAGCAGCTTCTCGACGCTGTTGGACATGGTTCCCATTGTAGGGGGCGCCTCGGTACGCTAAGCCTGATGAACCAACGCCACCTCGACAGGCTGACTCCGGTAGACGCCTCATTCCTGCATCAGGAGAGCGCCGTCTCGCACATGCACATCGGCGGGCTGACGATCATCGAAGGCCCGCCGCCGGACATGGAGGAGTTCCTCGAACAGATCCGCCGCAGGCTGCACCTGGTTCCCCGCTACCGCCACAAGCTCGCGCACACCGCGATCGACAGCGGCCGACCCGTGTGGATCGACGATCCGAGCTTCAACCTCGACTATCACGTCCGCCACACCGCCCTGCCCGCGCCGGGACAGTGGGAGCAGCTGCAGGACCTGACCGCGCGGATCTTCTCCCAGCAGCTCGATCGCTCCAAGCCGCTTTGGGAGATGTGGCTGATCGAGGGCCTGGAGGACGACCGCTTCGCGCTGATCACCAAGACCCACCACTCGCTGATCGACGGCATCGCCGGCGTCGATCTGGCGACGGTGCTGTTCGACCTCTCGCCCGACCCGCCGCAGATCACCTACTCCGGGCGCCCGTGGCAGCCCCACCCCGAACCTGGGACCGCGCAGCTGCTCGCCGCCGGCCTGCTCGGAGCGGCGCGCGCGGGAGTGACGCTGGCCGAGGGCGCGATCGACGCGCTCACGCACCCCGAGCGCGCGATCTCGCGCGCTCGCGAGGCGGCCGAGGGTGTCGGCGAGATCCTATGGGCGGGCCTGAACCCCGCGCCGGAAACACCGTTGAACGTGCCGATCGGGCCGCACCGGCGCTTCGTCGGGATCACCAGCCAGCTCGATGACTTCAAGACCGTCAAGAACGCCTTCGGCGCAACCGTCAACGACGTGGTCCTGGCCGTCGTCGCCGGCGCGCTGCGCTCCTTCCTGATCTCCCGTGGGCGGCACACCGCGGGAGTCGAGATGCGCGCGCTCGTGCCCGTGTCGGTGCGCAGCGAGGGCGAACACAACGAGGGCGGCAACCGGATCGTCGTGATGCGCGGCCCGCTGCCGATCTACATCAGCGATCCGCTCAACCGGCTGCGCTTCGTCTCGAGCGCCATGGACGGTCTGAAGGAGTCAAAGCAGGCGCTCGGCGCGGAGGTAATCGCGGGCGCCCAGAACTTCGCGCCGCCGACGATCCTCGCCCAGGCCTCCAGGTTGAACTTCTCCACGCGCCTGTTCAACCTGATCGTCACGAACGTGCCCGGCCCGCAGTTCCCGCTGTACGTGCTCGGGCGCGAGATGCTGCATGCGATCCCCGTGGCGTTCCTGCCCGAGAACCACGCGCTGGCGATCGCGATCATGTCCTACAACGGCCAGATGAACTTCGGCCTGCTCGGCGACTTCGACGCGCTCCCGGATATCGACTCGATCGGCGAGGACATCGCCGCCGAACTCGCCACGCTCGTCGCGCTCGCGCGCGAGTCGGCCGCCGCCCCCGTCTAGGAACTAGCCAGCGCGCGCTCTCTCTCGTGGGCGGCGCGCGCGATTTCTCCGTTGCAGCTGAGGCCGAGGGCCATCTCGTCGTGGTAGATCCGCAGCTGTAGGAAATCGAAACGGCGGTTGAGGGCCGCGGCGTCGGTGACCAATCCAGCCTTTGTGCGCCTGCTCTCTTCAACGTAGAGCGCCCGACGCGCAGCATGCGCTTCGTTGAGATCCCTACCTGCGGGCAGGTACGCGGCTGTCTTGCTGAGCTCTCTTTGTAGGCCTGCGAGGCGAGCCTGGATGGTCCTGGTCTGCTGCTGGGAGCGGCGGGAGACAGGCGGCAGTGTGCTTACGTGCCGGCAGTACGCGTTTACTTCCGAGATGACCCGCGCCTCCTGGACCGGATCGCGTCTGGGTGCCAAGCCTCCACAACCGGCGAAGAGCGGCGAGCAGGCCAGACAGAGCATCAACGCCTGCAGGTGATGCCGTCGATCAGCGACCATCCGGCGACCGTGAAGCGTCAGGCCGAGCGCCGAGCGGTGGGACCGAGTGTGGTCATGACGTACCGGATGTTCCTTGGAGACATGATGCTTCGTCGCGCAGCCTGCGGGCTAGAGGTTATCCATCGCTGTATATCCAACTTGATCTGACGCTTCTTGCGGCCGATAGATACAAGATGGCCGGACTCGGCGGAATCGATGATGGGAGCACGCGCGATGTCGAGATCGCGTGGCGGCGCGAGCACGCCGGCTCGGGCCTGACCTCACGCCTGATCCTCACCTACGTGGAGCGCGAAGCCGGCGGGCAGGCGGTCGAGCGCATGCTCGCCCTCGCCGGCCTGTCCGACGCCGAGGAGCGTCTGCGCGACGAGAACCGCTGGTTCTCCTACGAGACGAAGCTGGCGCTGTGGCACGCCGCCGAACAAGTGCTGGAAGACCCTGAGATCGCCGAGCACGTGGGCGCGTCCGCCCTCGACCTGTCGGTCGCGATGGGTCTCAAGCAGACACTGCGCGCGCTCGGCACGCCGGGATTCGTCTACGGCAACGTGGTGCGCGCGAACGCCAAGTTCAACTGGGCGCACCAGCTGGTGGTCCTCGAGAAGGGCCCCACGCGCGTGCGCATGCGCTACACGGACATCGCCGACGTCGGCTACCACCGCTACGACTGCGCCTACACGAAAGGCCTGCTGGCGACGGTGCCGCAGCTGTTCGGGCTGCCGCTGGCGCACGTCGAGCACCCTGTCTGCGGCGCCGCCGGCGGTCCGTGGTGCGAGTTCGACATCCGTTGGAGCACCGGCACCCACGGCCTCACACGCGCGGCGATCGCGCTCGCGGCTGGCGCCGCCGCGCTCGCCGGAGCGGGCGCGCTGACGGATCCGGCGCTGATACCGGTGGCGGCCGGCGTGCTGGCCGCCGGCGAGCTCGGCATCGCCGCCCGCGCGCTGAGGTTCATGCGCCGACGGCTGCGCGTGCTCGAGCTGCGCGTGCGCGAGCAGGACGACGCGGCCGAGCGCCTGCTGTCCTCGCTGAAGGACCTGTCTTCCGACCTGCGCCTGGACGAGGTGCTCGACCAGATCACCGCCAAGGCACAGACCGCCGTCGGCGGCAAGGAGTTCGCGCTGCTGCTGGCCGACGGCGGCCGCATGCGCGCGGACCGGCACTCGGGGATTCCCGCGCCTTCGCTGGCGGCGCTCGAGGCGTGGGCCCAGGAGCATCGTCAAGCGCTGCTCGAGCGCGGCACTGTGGTGGTCGACGATCTCGCCACCGATCCCGCGCTCGCGGAGCTGCCGCGCCAGGAGGGAATGCCGCTCGGCTCGATGTGCGCGGCGCCGCTCGTCTTCCGCGAGGAGATGCTGGGCGTGCTGGTCGCGCTCGCGCACGGCTCGACCGTCTTCCTGCCCGGGGACACCGCCGCGCTGTCCGCCTACGGCGCGCACGCGGCGATCGCGCTGTCGAACGCCCGCCTGGTCGACCGGCTGGAACGGCAGGCCGCCGAGGACCCGCTCACGGGGCTGGCCAACCGCCGCGCCTTCTATCGCAACTGCGCCACCGAGCTCAGCCGCGCCCAGCGCGCGCGCAGCTCGATGTCGATCGTCATGCTCGACCTCGACGACTTCAAGGCGATCAACGACGAGCACGGGCATCCGTATGGCGATCAGGTCCTGATCGGAGCGGCTGACGCGCTGCGCGCCGCGATTCGCGGGCTCGACACCGCCGCGCGCATGGGCGGCGAGGAGTTCGCGATCCTGCTGCCCGACACCGACGCCGAGGCCGCCCACGAAATTGCCGAGCGTGCTCGTCGCGCGATCGCACGCGTCCCCGTCGCCGACGGCACGCTGTCGTGCTCGGCCGGTGTCGCGACCGCCTCGCCCAAAGACACCTCGCCCGCCGACCTGCTCGCGCTGGCCGACGAGGCGCTATACCACGCCAAGCGCCTCGGCCGTGACCGCACCGTCACCAGCCGCAGCGAGGCTAGCCACTCCGGCCTCGCTCAGTAGCCGAGCGCGAACTTCGCGTCTTCGCTCATCATCTCCGGCGACCACGGCGGCGTGAAGACCATCTCCGACTCCACCGTCTTGACGCCGTCGACTTCGCCGACGAACTCTTCGATCTGTTCGTTGACCTGCGGACCGATAGGACACCCGGGCGTCGTCAGCGTGAACGTCACGCGCACGTTGCCCTCCGCGACCTCCACCCCGTAGATCAGCCCCAGCTCGACGAAGTCCAACCCCAGCTCCGGGTCGATCACGTTCGCAAGCGCCTCCATCACTTCATCCTCGGTCGGCGCAGCGGTCAGCTCAGTCATGAGGCCAGTCTAGCCGCGACACGGAGAGCCCACGCGCTCGGCGGGTCAACGGCCCCTAGCGGGCCGTAGGCCAAGCGAGGCAAGGACGCAGGGAGCGTGGCGTGCTTGGCACGCGAGCGACCGAGGACGCCGCCTCGCGCAGGCATACGGTTCGCTAGTTGTCGCAGCCGAGGCGGTCCCACATGTACAGCTGTATGCACTCGTTGGCGAGTTCGATCGCCCGCGCGCTCGACAGGCGCGGCAGCACCGTGTCCAGCGCCTGATCCTCGGCCACGCCCGCCTGGAAGGCCTCCTCGCCGCGAAAGCCCGCCGCGATCTTCAGCGCCTCGCGCCGGTTCTCGCCGAGGCTCGGGAACACGCCCACGAGGAAGTCGGTGTTGGGGATCGGCTGGCCGACCTCGAGCGATGCGTGCCAGGCGGCCAGGAGATGCAGGTCGTCCTCGTCGAGGTCCGCGATCGCCTTCGCGTAGTGGACGGAG
The DNA here is from genome assembly GCA_963735705.1 of uncultured Solirubrobacteraceae bacterium. Taxonomy (GTDB): domain Bacteria; phylum Actinomycetota; class Thermoleophilia; order Solirubrobacterales; family Solirubrobacteraceae; genus Palsa-744. Next base: position 281,325 of record CAVTLZ010000013.1, on the reverse strand, counting down.
AGTTCCTGGTCTGGGATGTCGTCGACCCACGCGCGCACGACCTCGCCGACCAGCTGTCGGCGCGCCTCGCGGCCGACCGACTCGGCGATGACGCGGATCGCATCCTGAGGCTCGATGAAGCAGAGTGGCATCGGCGACTCCCGGGGGTTCGGAACAACTTTCTGCAGGCACTGTAGGCGGCCGTGTGGACGGCATTTCTCGGGGGCGCCGGCTCAGAGCCCGAGCGCGTCGCCGGCGCGCTCGAACGCGCCGTCATCGCGGGTCTCGCGCGGGAAGCCGAGGGTCGCCGGCTGCGGCGCGATCCAGTTGGCGAGCGCGAGATCGAGCGTCTCGACCGGCACCTCGGCGGCCTGCGCGAGCGCCGCCGCGCGGCGCTCCAGCAGCAGCGGATCGCCGATGCCGAACACGCGCTTGGCAGCCAGCGTGGTGAGATCCTCCGCGGAGAGCCCGCGGGCGCCCGCCAGCTGCAGCGAGTCGGGAAGCAGCTCGTACAGGCCCAGGCGTCCGAGCACGACCAGCAGCTCGTAGCGCCCGGTGCGGGCGAAGCCCGGCAGCGCCAGCCGCTCGAACACGCGCTCGAAGCGCCGCTGCGGACTCCACGCGGGGTCGCCCGTGAGCGCGACCGCCTGCGAGCCCTCTCCCCCGTCCGCCGGCTGAGCCGCCACGCTCGCGCGCCCGCCGCGCGCGACCCATTGGCGGTAGGCGATCAGCGTCTCGGAGCCGCGCTGCGGGTCATGGGACGTGAACGGGCCAAGCGGGATCCCCTCCAGGTCGGGCAGCTCGCCGGGCGCGCTCGCCAGCGCCCGGCGGATGCCCGCGAACGGATCCTCGCTCTCGAGCGGGCACAGGTAGACGATCAGGAAGCACATCCACGTCGCGCGCTCCAGGTCCTCGCCGGCCATTGTGCGAGCCTCGCCGTACAGCCCGGGCGGCTGGGCGGCGAGCGCGAGCAGCCGCCCGCTGGAGAACGAGATCTCCTCGACCAGCCGCAGCGCGTCGGCTGAGGCGCGCAGGCCCGGCACCAGCTCCGAGCGGTAGCCGTCGTCCTCGGCGCGCCCCTCGCGGTGGATGCGCACACTCTCGGCGCGTACGCGCCGGCGCTGGGCTCCCTCGCCGCCGGAGCGAGCGCGGCTGCGCGCGGGGGCCTTGGCGCGCGACGAGGAGGAGGCGGCGCTCGGGGATTGGCCGGGCAGCGTCTTGCTGCAGATCGGGCAGCGCTCTATGAAGCGATTGTGGCGGCAGAAGGTCGGCATGACGCCGGTGGGATATACCCGTTTGCGCGCGCGCGTGCGCCGCCCGCGCGCCGCTCGGCGGCGAGCGCGTGCAGATAGTCGTCGTAATCGACCTGGATCGTGTGGCGCTTGGAGGCCACGTAGCGCGCGCGCATCGCCGCCTGATCGGCCTTGATGTCGGCGCGCACCGCGGCGTCGGTGGGCAGCGCGTAGTCACCCTCCAGGTAGTCGCCCACCCACGCTCCCTGCGCCTCCGCCAGCGGCATGATCGCTCCGAGCGGCTGCAGCAGGCCGATGAAGAACACGTTCGGGATGTCCAGGTGGAAGACCCGCCGGAACAGCTCGATGTGGTTGTCCGGCGCGGAGATGAAGTCCTCGTCGAAGAACGGGAAGGTGATCTTGTAGCCGGTGCAGTAGACGACCACGTCCGCCTCGACCGTGCTGCCGTCGACGAAGCGCACGCGCGAGCCGTCGAAGGAGTCGATGTTCGGCTTCGGCGCGATCGTGCCGTGCTGGATGCGGTCGAGGATGCGTCCGGAGATCGTCGGGTGCGCCTCGCCGAAGCGGTGGTTGGGCTTCGGCAGGCCGTAGCGCTCCGGCGGCCCGGCGTAGCTGCGGATCACCTGCTGGATCATCCGCTGGCGGATCCTGAAGGGGATGCGCGGGTCGTTGCGCATCTGGTCGACCGGTTTGCCGAACACGTACTTGGGGACGATCCACACCCCCTGGCGCGCCGCGAGGTAGGTGCTCTTGGCGACGTACGAGGACTCGACCGCGATGTCCATCGCCGAGTTGCCCATTCCCAGGACGACCACCCGCTTGCCCGCGAAGATCGAGTTGTCCACGTAGGAGTGGGCGTGCAGCTGCTGCCCCGTGAACGCGTCCGCGCCCGGGAACGCCGGTTCGGGCCAGCGCGGGTTCCAGTGATGGCCGTTGGCGACGATCAGCGCGTCGTAGGTGCGCGTCTCGCCCGTGTCGAGCGCGACCGTCCACAGGCCCGCCTCGTCCCTGGAGGCGTGCTCGACTCCCGTCTGGAAGGTGATCCGCTCACGCAGGCCGAAGTGGTCGATGTAGGCGTCGAAGTACGCCGCGATCTGCGTGTGGTGCGGGAAGTCCGGATAGGACTCGGGCATCGGGAAGTCCGAGTACTCCATGCGTGGGCGCGAGGTGTTGATGAACAGGTCGCGGTAGGCGGCGGACATCCCGTTCTTGTTCTCGAACACCCAGTTGCCGCCCACGCGGTCGGACTTCTCGAAGCAGTCGAAGGGGATGCCGCGCTCGTGCAGCGCCTTGACCGTCGCGATCCCCGAGGAGCCGGCGCCGATCAGGCAAACGCTCGGCAGGGTCGGCGAGCTCGCACCTCGATGACCGTTTGCGTACGACGCGTTCATTGTGCTCAAGCCTACCCGTCCGGCGCGCTGATGCCCGGCCCCGCGTGCTGGGGCGGGCCCTCCGGGCCGTTGTCCGCGTCGGCGTGGCCGGCCAGACCTGCGTCTTCCGGGAGCGACGCGCCGGAGTCCTTCGCTCCGTTGCGCCGGCTCGCGAGGTAGCGATCGACCATGCGCGCGCACTGGCGCCCCTCGTTGATCGCCCACACGATCAGCGACTGCCCGCGGCGGGCGTCGCCGGCGGCGAACACGCCGTCCACGGAGGTCGTGTACGGCTTGACCGAGGCGACGTTGCCGCGCGGGTCCTTCTCCACGCCCAGCTGGTCGAGCAGCTCCTGCTCGGGGTGCAGGAAGCCCATCGCCAGCAGCACCAGCTGCGCCGGCAGCTCGCGCTCTGTCCCCGGGATCGGGGCGAACGGCGGCTGCGGCGCGGCCTGCGCGATGCGCAGTCCGGCGAGCGCGCCGCGGCCGTCGTCGGCGAACGCGGTGGTCGTGACCGAGTAGTCCTGCTCGCCCACGCCGAGCTTTCTGGCCTCCTCCATGGCGTAGCTGAGGCGGTACTTCAGCGGCCACTGCGGCCACGGGGTGCGCTCGTCCGGGCGGTGCGCCGGGGGCTCTGAGAGAAGCTCGAGCTGCACCACCGAGCGGGCGCCCTCGCGCAGCGAGTTGCCCACGCAGTCCGCGCCCGTGTCGCCGCCGCCGATCACGACGACGTCCTTGCCCGCGGCCGTGATCTCGTTCCGCGCCGGGGGCTGGGCGACGGTCGGCTCGGGGCCGAGCTCGCGCGCCACCCAGCGGTTGCGCTGGTAGAGGTAGTCCATCGCGAAGTGCACGCCGTCGAGCTCGCGGCCGGGGGCGGGCAGGTCGCGCGGCACGCGCGAGCCGGTCGCCAGCACGACCGCGTCGAAGCCGCCGCGCAGCTCCTGCACGCTCACGTCGCTGCCGACCTCCACGCCGCAGCGGATCTCCACGCCCTCCGCGAGCAGCTGCTCGACCCGCCGCTGCACGACGGTCTTCTCGATCTTGAAGTCGGGCACGCCGAAGCGCACGAGCCCGCCGATCGCCTCGTCGCGCTCGAACAGCGTCACGCGATGGCCGGCGCGCCGCAGCTGCTGCGCCGCCGCCATGCCCGCCGGGCCCGAGCCGACGACCGCCACCGCCTGGCCCGTTTCGCGGTCCGCGCGCGGAGGCTGAGGGGTCACCCAGCCCTCCTCCCACGCGCGGTTGATGATCGCGTTCTCGATCTGTTTGATCGTGACCGCGTCGCCCTCGCGGATCTCCAGCACGCACGCCGCCTCGCACGGCGCCGGGCAAAGGCGGCCGGTGAACTCGGGGAAGTTGTTGGTGGCGTGCAGCTGCGCGATCGCGTCGGCGAAGCGATCGCGGTAGACGAGGTCGTTCCAGTCCGGGATCAGGTTGCCGAGCGGACAGCCGTTGTGGCAGAAGGGCACGCCGCAGTCCATGCAGCGAGCGCCCTGCTCGCGCAGCTCCTCGACGGGGCGCGGCAGCAGGAACTCGCTGTAGTCGCGCGTGCGCTGCACCGGATCCCGCTGGGGGATGCCGTGCCGCTCGATCTGCAGGAAGCCGCCCAGCTTGCCCATCAGGCGCCCGTCTCACCCACGGCGTCCAGCGGGCGCAGCGCGTCCACCTCGGTGGGGGAGGCTCCGTTCGCCGCGGCGCTCGATGCCAGCGCCTCTTCCTCGGCCAGCTCACGCAACACGCGCTTGTAGTCGTGCGGCATCACCTTCACGAACGCGCCCCGCGCGAGCAGCTCGCTCCACTGCTCGAGCACGCGCGCCGCCACCGGCGAGTCGGTCCGCCGCAGGTGCTCTTCGACCATCGCGCGCAGCTCGATCGCGTCGCTCTCCGACAGCGCTTCGAAGCCGACCATGCCCATGTTGCAGCGCTTGTGGAACGTCCCGTCCTCGTCCAGCACGTATGCCACGCCGCCGCTCATGCCAGCCGCGAAGTTGCGTCCCGTCGGGCCCAGCACGACCACGCGCCCGCCGGTCATGTACTCGCAGCCGTGGTCGCCGATGCCCTCCACGACCGTCCACGCGCCCGAGTTGCGCACGGCGAAGCGCTCGCCCGCGAGGCCGCGGAAGAACGCCCTGCCGGCGGTCGCGCCGTAGAGCACGGTGTTGCCGACAACCACGTTCTGCTCGGCCTTGAAGTGCTCGCCCATGCCCTCGCGCGGGCGGATCGCGAAGACGCCGCCGGAGAGCCCCTTGCCAGCGTAGTCCTGCGCGTCGCCGTGCAGCGTGAACGTGACACCCGGCGCGAGCCAGCCGGCGAAGCTCTGCCCAGCCGAGCCCTCGAAGTCGACGACGATCGAGTCCTCCGTCAGGCCCTCGGCGCCGTGGCGCTGGGCGATGTGGCTGGAGAGGATGCCGCCCACGCAGCGGTTGCGATTGCGGATCGGCAGCTCGAGCTTCACGCGACCGCCCGTGACCGACGGCCCCGTGCGCTCCCTGAGCGCCGCCTGCGAGCGCTCGACGAGCTCCCAGTCGAGCGCGTCCTTGAGCACCTCCGGTGGCGCTTCCACGCGACGCCGCGGCGCGGGGTGGGCGGGATCGTCGTCCTCGATGTGCGTGAGGATGTGCGTGAGGTCGACGCCGCGCGCCTTCCAGTGCTCGATCGCCGCGCTCGCGCCCAGCAGGTCGACCCTGCCGGTCGCCTCGTCCAGCGAGCGCAGGCCCACCGACGCGAGGATCTCGCGCACCTCCTCGGCGACGAAGAAGAAGAAGTTGACGACGTGCTCGGGGGTGCCCTTGAAGCGCTTGCGCAGCTCCGGGTCCTGCGTGGCGATCCCCACCGGACACGTGTTCAGGTGGCAGGCGCGCATCATGATGCAGCCGGTGGCGATCAGCGGCGCCGTCGAGAAGCCCATCTCATCCGCGCCCAGCATCGCCGCGATGACCACGTCGCGGCCGGTCTTCAGCTGCCCGTCGGTCTGCACGACGATGCGCGAGCGCAGGTCGTTGAGCAGCAGCGTCTGCTGGGTCTCCGCCAGTCCGATCTCCCACGGGATGCCCGCGGCCTGGATCGAGGACAGCGGCGAGGCGCCTGTACCGCCGTCGTGGCCGGCGATCAGCACGCGGTCGGCGTTCGCCTTGGACACGCCAGCCGCGACCGTCCCGACGCCCACCTCGGAGACGAGCTTGACCGACACCTGCGCGGCCGGGTTGGAGCAGCGCAGGTCGTAGATCAGCTGCTTGAGGTCCTCGATCGAGTAGATGTCGTGGTGCGGCGGCGGCGAGATCAGGCCGACGCCGGGCATGGTGTGGCGGATCGAGCCGATGTACGCGTCGACCTTGTGGCCGGGCAGCTGGCCGCCCTCGCCGGGCTTGGCGCCCTGGGCCATCTTGATCTGCAGCTCGTCGGCGTTGACGAGGTAGTGGATCGTCACGCCGAAGCGCCCGGAGGCGACCTGCTTGATCGCCGAGCGGCGCCTGTCGCCGTTGCTGTCGGGGGTGAAGCGCGAGGGGTCCTCCCCGCCCTCGCCCGTGTTCGAGCGACCCCCGAGGCGGTTCATCGCGATCGCCAGCGTCTCGTGCGCCTCGCGCGAGATCGACCCGAGGCTCATCGCGCCCGTGCAGAAGCGCTTGACGATCTCGCTCGCCGGCTCGACCTCCTCCAGCGGGATCGGCTCGAGACTGCCGTCGCCGATCTGCAACAGGCCGCGCAGCGTCGCCCGGCGCGCGGCGTCCTCGTTGACCATGCGCGCGTACTCGCGGTACTTCTCGAACGCCGGGCTCTCGCGCACCGCCGCGTGCGCGGCGCGGTCGCCCTTCAGCGCCGCGCCGACGTCGCCGTTGGCGGCGCGCACGGCGTGCTGGACGAGCGCGATCGTCTCGGGGTTCCACATGTGGTGCTCGCCGTCGCGCCGCCACGCGTACACGCCGCCGACGGGCAGCAGCCGGTCCGGCGCCGCCGGATAGGCGCGGGCGTGGCGCTCGAGCGCCTCGGTCGCGAGCACGTCGATGCCGACACCGCCGATGCGCGAGGCGGTGTAGGTGAAGTGCTTGTCGATCAGGTCCCTATCCAGGCCCACCGCCTCGAAGATCTGCGCGCCGCGGTAGGACTGGATCGTCGAGATGCCCATCTTGGAGATCGTCTTCAGCAGCCCTTTGTCGATCGCTTTGACCACGTTCTGGGCCGCCTCCTCGGCGGCGAGCGCCACCGGCTGGGCGGGTGGGGATCCATTCTGAGCGGCGCGGGCGATGCGCCCTTCGGCGACCATCCCGTCGAGCGTCTCGAGCATCAGGTACGGGTTGACCGCGCTCGCGCCGTAGCCGATCAGCGTCGCGAAGTGGTGCACCTCGCGCGGCTCGCCCGACTCGACGATGATCCCCGCGCGCAGGCGCGTGCCCTCGAGAACCAGGTGGTGATGGACCGCCGCGACCGCCAGCAGCGATGGGATCGCGACCCGCTTGGGCCCGACCCGACGGTCGTTGAGGATGATGATGTTGACGTGTTCGGCGATCGCCTCGCGCGCCTGGCGGCAGATGCGCTCGATCGCCTCGGTCATCCCCTCCGGGCCCTCGGCGACGGGCCAGGTGATGTCGATCGTGCGGGCCTTGTAGACGTCGTGCTCGACGTTGCGCAGCGTCTCGAGCTCGCGGTTGAGCAGGATCGGCTGGTCGAGCAGGAGCTTGTGCGCGTGCTCGGGGGTCTCGTCGAACAGGTTGCGCTCGTTGCCGAGGCTCGTCGCCAGGCTCATCACGATTTCCTCGCGGATCGGGTCGATCGGCGGGTTGGTGACCTGCGCGAACAGCTGCTTGAAGTAGGAGAACAGCGGCGGCGCCTGGTCGGAGAGCACCGCCAGCGAGAGGTCGTTGCCCATCGATCCGACCGGCTCGGCGCCGTCGATCGCCATCGGCGCGAGCAGCACTCGCAGGTCCTCCTGGGAGTAGCCGAACGCCCGCTGACGCAGGTGCAGCGGCTGGTCGGAGAGCGTGACCTGTTCGGACGGCGGCAGATCGGCGAAGGGAACCGCGTTGCGCGCGAACCACTCGCCGTACGGATGGCGGGTGGAGACCTCGCGCTTGACCTCCTCGTCCTCGACGATGCGCCCGCGCTCGAGGTCGACCAGGAACAGCTTGCCCGGCTGCAGGCGGCCCAGTCGCCGGATCTGCTCGGGCGGGATGTCGAGCAGCCCGGACTCCGAGCCGAGCACCACGTACCCGTCGGTCGTCTCGACCCAGCGTCCCGGGCGCAGCCCGTTGCGGTCGAGCGTCGCGCCGACCACGCGGCCGTCGGTGAACGCCACCGACGCCGGCCCGTCCCACGGCTCCATCAGGCACGAGTGGAAGGCGTAGAAGCCCTTCAGGTAGTCGGGCAGGTCCTCGCGGTCCCGATATGCCTCGGGGATCATCATCATCGCCGCGTGCGGCAGCGAGCGGCCGGCGAGCATCAGCAGCTCGAGCACGTTGTCGAAGGTCGCCGAGTCGGAGTTGCCGGGCGTGACGACCGGCAGGATCTTCTGCAGGTCCTCGCCGAACAGCTCGCTGCGCAGCTCGCTCTCGCGCGCGCGCATCCAGTTGACGTTGCCCATCACCGTGTTGATCTCGCCGTTGTGGCAGATCACCCGGTAGGGGTGCGCGAGCTCCCAGCTCGGGAACGTGTTGGTCGAGAAGCGCGAGTGCACCAGCGCGAGCGCGCTCTTGGTGCGCTCGTCGCGCAGGTCCGTGTAGAACTGCGCCAGCTGGTAGCTGATCAGCATGCCCTTGTAGTTGATCGTGCGCGACGAGCTCGACACGACGTACAGGCCCGGCTCCTGCGCGGTCAGGTCGCTGATCCGGCGGATCACGTAGAGCTTGCGCTCGAACGCGTCGCGGTCGTTCTGGAGGTCTCCCGCGGCCCCGACGAACAGCTGGCGAATCGCCGGGCGGCAGGCGGCCGCGACCTCGCCGGTGTGCTCCTCCTCGGTCGGCACGTCGCGCCAGCCGAGCAGGCACTGGCCCTCGGCGCGCACGATCCCCTCCAGGAGCCCTTCCAGCCGCGCGCGCGCGGCCGTGTCGGTCGGCAGGAAGCACATCAGCACGCCGTACTCGCCGGGCGGGGGCAAATCGAAGTCGACGACCGCGCGCAGCAGCTCGTCGGGCATCTGCATGAGGATCCCCGCGCCGTCGCCCGTGCACGGGTCCGCCCCCGACGCGCCGCGGTGCTCGAGGTTCTCGAGCGCGGTGATCGCCCGCACGACCACCTCGTGGGTGGGCACGTTGTCCAGCCGCGCGACCATCCCCACGCCGCACGCGTCGTGCTCGAAGCGGGGGTCGTAAAGTCCGACGGCCTTTGGCGGCTGCTTGTTGTGCGAGTTCATGGAAGTGCTCCCTTGGGGCGGTGCATCCCGGCAGAGAGGCGGGCAGTCCGCTTTGCGGGCATACCCACCGTCGCGCAGGCAGGCGGGCACCTGAGGCGGAGCCGAAAGCGTAGCAGTGCGATGGCGCCATAAACCAGGCGGCGCACACGAGTTCAATGGTCTGCGCAGCGAGCCAAAACGCGAGGCTCAGGAGTCCGCCAGGGGCTGGCCGCCCGGTGCGGTCTCGGGCCGCGGGTCCTCGCGCAGCGTCTCGCTCTCGCCCCACGAGCACAGGCCCGTTCTGCCCGGGCACGTGAGGCACAGGCCCCGGTGGGGCCGTCGGCTGACGGCGAAGCCGCCCGCCTGCGCGTCCGCGACGCGCGCCGCCAGACGGCCTTCGAGCTCACCGCGTTCGAGTGCCGTGTAGCGAACGCTCACCGGCTCCGCGGGACGCTCCAGGAACCAGTGGACGATCTCGACCGCCGCCGCCCCGTCGCGCAGGACCGCCAGCGCGTAGAGCAGCCGCTGGACGGCGTAGTCGCGCTCGACCAGCGCCCGCAGATCGTCCTGCGCCCCCACCCGATCGCTCTTGTAGTCCAGGACCAGCCGTCCTCCGTCCGCCTCGCTCGCGAGCACGTCGATGACCCCGGTGACCAGCGGCGTCCGTGGTCCAAGCGAGAACGCGAACGGGTACTCCCGACGCACCGTCCTCGCCGCCGCCACGCGCGCGGCCGGCGGCGCCTGGGTCGCGGCGGCGATCAGCCGCGCGATCTCGTCGCGCTCGCCCTCCCCCACCCGCGTTCCCAGCTCGCGAGCGCAGCGCGCCACGTCCTGCGGCGAGACCGGACGCGGCCGCGCGAAGTCCAACGACTCCAGCAGGCGGTGGATCAGCGTCCCCCGCGCGCGCGCCTCCAGGCCCCGGTGCTCGGCCGCGCTTCGCGCCGCCGCATGGTCCTCGGGCAGGCGCAGGACGCGTTCGAGGTAGTAGCGGTAGCCGCAGCGCTCCAGCTCGCTCAGGGACGTGTAGCTCAGCGTGCTTGGCGTCGCCGCCGCGCGCGAGCCCAGCGCGAGCACCTCGATGGAGAGCTGTTCGCCCGCGACCGGCTGCGTCGGAGCGAGCGCCTCGACGGGCTCGACGCCCTCGACGCTTGCGGGGCCCTCGACGCTCTCGACGCTTGCGGGGCCCTCGACGCTCTCGACGGCCGGCAGGCGCAGCACGCTGCCGACGGTGGCCGGCGTGTTCAGCCGGCAGCGCACGCTCGCCGAGCCGGCCCCGATCGGCAGGTCGAACACGGACGCCTGCGTCGTCTCGGCCAGCGCGGGCAGGTCCGCGACCAGCGCCGGGAGATCGGCCGACAGCGCCGGTCCGAGCCATGAGATCGGGGTCGGAGCCTGGCGCGAGGCGGGCCAGCGCTCCAAGTCGACGGCGCCGCTCAGCAGCAACCGCTCGCGCGCGCGGGTCATGGCCACGTACAGGATCCTGTCCTCCTCCTCGGCTTCGCGCGCGCGGCGCTCCTCGCAGAGCTGCTCGTAGTCGAGCGCCGGGGTCGACCGGGCGCCGTCGAGGCGCATCAGCCGCAGACCCACGCGCTCGCCGTCCACGAGCATGTCGGGGGTCTGCGTGTTCGGCTGGCGTCCGAGGTCGGCCAGGCACACGACCGGGAACTCCAGGCCCTTGGCCGCGTGAATCGTCATCAGCCGCACCGCGTCGGGCTCGACGCCTTCAACCGGCGCGTCCGGCTCGACCTTGACCGCTTCCTCGAGGTACGCGACGTGGTCGAGGAAGCCGCGCAGGTCGCGTCCTTCGCTCGCTTCGAATCGACGCGCGAGGCGCAGCAGCTTGTGGACGTTCGCGAGTCGCCGCTCGGCCCAGTCGAGCCCGAGCACGTGCTCGCGGTAGCCGCCGGCGTCGATCGCCCGCTCGATCAGCTCCGAGAGTGTCCGCCGCGGGGCCGCCTCGCGCTCGCGTTGCAGGCGCGCGCAGAAGGACGCGAGCGCGGCGCGATCGGCGGACGCGAGTCGCGAAGCGAGGCCAGCCGCCCCATCGCCGATGCCAGGGCTCTCCTCGTCGACCGCGTCGCCGACCGCCGCGAGCGCCGTCTCCCATACCCCGCGTCGATCCGCGCGGGCGGCACCCGCGATCAGCGCCAGGCAATCGCGCGAGCAGCCCGCCAGCGGCGAGGCCAGCGCCGAGTACAGCGCGCGCTCGTCGAGTGGATTGGCGAGCGCGCGCAGATAGGAGATCAGGTCGCCGGTCTGCTGGTGCCCCCAGAAGGCGCCCACGGCCGCCAGGGTGCGAAGGCCGCAGAGCTGCAGCGCGCGCTCGAACACCTCCAGGTCTCCAGCCGCGCGCAGCAGCACCACCACCTCCCCCGCCCGCGCGCGCCCGTCGGCGATCAGCTCGGCGACGCGCTGGGCCAGCATCCGCGCCTCCGCCTGACGCCACAGCTGCGCGTGGGGCAGGCCCGCGGCGATCGGCCCGCCCAGGTCCTCGCGCTGCTCCCAGCCGCGGACGTCCGTCAGCAGCAGCTCCACGTCGGGCTCGCCCTGCGCTGCCGGGTCCTCCGCGGGGCCGAGATCGCCCTCGTGCCGCCCCGGCGCCGGGGCGTCCCGGCCGGCAACCAGCGGCGCGTACCCGGCGAAACGCTCGGCGAACACCGCGTTGACGACCTCCAGCAGCGCCTCGCGACTGCGGAAGTTCCGGCTCAGGCGCAGGCTGCCGCCGAGCTCCTCCAGCTGGCCGCGCCGCGCGCGGAAGAGGCTCACATCGGCGTGCCTGAAGCCGTAGATCGACTGGAGCTCGTCGCCAACCGTGAACAGGTTGCCGCGGTCGAGCGCCGCCAGGATGCCCAGCTGGCGGTGGTTCGTGTCCTGGAACTCGTCGACCATCAGCAGCTCGAAGCGATCGGACCACGCCGAGCGCACGTCCTCGCGCTCGAGGAGCAGCGCGCCCGCAAGCAGCTCCAGGTCGTCGAAGTCCACCGCGCCGCGCCCGTGCTTGAGCCGCTCGTAGGCGTCGCCGAAGCGGTGCAGCAGCTCGTCCAGCAGCGCGCACGCCCGCACGGCGTCGGCGTCGTCGAGCGCGGCGTTGGCGTGGGCGTCCTCAGGCGCGTCCTCGGCATCCGAGCGGTCCTCCTCGCGCGGCGGTCGCGCTCGCGCCGGCGGCAGGCGCGGCAGGCGCTCGCCGCGGCTGCGCAGCTCGCCGTAGACCTGCTCGAGCATCGCCCGCACGCGATCGACGCCGTACGCGGCGAGCAGGTCCACCGCCTCGCCGCGCTCCTCCGCGAGGAAGTCGCGCAGCGCCGCCCGGAACGCCAGCTCGCGCAGACGCCCCGCGAGGCCCTCGTCGAGGATCGCGAAGCCAGGGTCGAGCCCCGCCGCCAGCGCATGGCCGCGCAGCAGCCGCGCGCAGAAGCCGTGGAAGGTGCCCACGAACGCCGCCTCCGTGTCGCGTGCGGCCTCGCGGTCGCCGAGCTCCAGCAGGCGCGCGCGCACGCGCGCGCGCAGCTCGCCGGCGGCGCGCTCGGTGAACGTGATCGCGAGGATCCGCGCCGGCGCGATCCCGTCCTCGCGCACCGCCGCGACGAAGCGCTCCACGAGCACCGACGTCTTGCCGCTGCCCGCCGCCGCCGACAAGAGCAGCGGCTCCGCCCTGCGCGCGACCGCATGCGCCTGCTCGGCGGTCAGCGCCATCCCGTTCGCGCGTTCGGCCATCACCACTCGGAGCGGCAAATCGACGGGAACATGCAGCCGCCCCGGAACGCGCACGTCTGCGGTCGGGCCTGCAGCTCGCCGCGGCCCGCCTCGCCGGCCGCCGCCACGGCCAGCGCGACCGCCTGCGCCGTCAGCTCGCGCGCCTCGTCGTGCTCGAGCACGTCCGAGCGCACGGACTCGAGCTCGAGCCCCGCGTCGCCGTCGAGCACGCCGCGGGCGCGCAGGTCCTCGCCCGTGAGCGGCTGGTAGAAGCCGCCGACCACGGACAGCCGCAGGAGGCTTTCGACGGCGCGCATGTACAGCGCCACCTGCACGCTGCCGTCCCTGAGCCAGCGTGCGCCCGCCGGCGCACGACCGCCCTTGTAGTCGTACACGACCGCCTCGCCGCCGGCGCCGGTGTCGACGCGGTCGATCCGTCCGCGCAGTCGCACGCCGTCGAGGTCGAGCGCCGGCAGCTCGCTCGCCTCGTCGCGATCGCCCGTCCCCGCATGGGGGTCGCCCTCGGCGAAGCCGAACCCGAGCTCCAGCGCGACTGGCTCCAGCGGGCTGTCCGCAGCGGCCGCGTGCTGGAGATAGCGCTCGAGGTCCGCCTGCAGACGCCTGCGCACCGCCGTCCCCCGCTCGGGCGTCGTCGACAGCGGATGCTCGGCCGCGTTGTCCGCCAGCGCCCGCTCGAGCAGCTCGCGTGCGCGTGCGAGGCTCGCGGGCGTCAGCCGTGCGCTTCCGGTCTCCTCGCGAAGCCCTTCCAGCGTGTCCTTCAGCGCCGCATGCGCCAGCGCTCCCCGCGCGAGCGGCTCGGGGTCGGGATCGAACCTGTCCGGGCGCAGCATCCGCTCGACGAACCAGCTCAACGGGCATGCGATCCATCGCTCCAGCGATGACGGCGACCACACGTGCTCGCGCAGCTGCGCCAGCAGCCGCTCGTCACGCAGCGCGCGGCTCGCCGGCGCCCCTCGCTGCGCCGCGCCCTCGGCGGGCAGCCCGTCGACGGCGCCCAGCGGCCTGCGCGCGCGCGACTCCGAGAGGCTGTCCGCGAACAGGTCGCACACGTCGTCCACGAACAGCGATCTCGACATCGTCTCGCCTTCGTCGTCCGCCACGTGCCAGCTCAGGAACAGCCGCTCCTGCGGGCGCGAGACGGCCGCGTACAGCAGGTAGCGCTCGGCCGCGAGCACGTCCTCCTGCTCACCCAGCCTCAGGCCCGAGAGCTCCGCCAGACGCCGTCGCTCCTCCTCGGCCAGGAACGGCTGCGGACGCGCGCGCGCCGGGAACACGCCCTCCTGCAGGCCGCACACGAACAGCGCCCGCACCCTGCGCGCGCGCAGCGCCAGCGGGTCGAGCACCGCCACCGCGCCGCCCGCAGCATCGCCGCCGGCCGAGGCGTCCGGGCCGGCGCCGCCCGGGCCATCCGCAGCGCCCCGGCCCAGCTCCTCGCCGATCAGCTCGACCCGCTCCAGCGAGCGCGCGAGCTCGCCCGCCGTGGCCGCAGCCAGCTCGGGCGCGATTCGCGCCAGCTCGCGCAGCTCGCCGAGCGCCCGCCGACCAGCCGCGAGCGCGCTCGCCTCGTCGCGCTCGTCGGCCTCGAGCACGTGGGCGGCGGCGCGCCTGGGGGCGCAGAACAGCCAATACAGCTCGCGCGCCGCGCGCTCGCACAGCGCCGCCGCGCCCCGCTCCTGCGCCTCGGCGAGGCGGTCGATCGTCTCCAGGCGCCAGTTGCGCTCTTCCCACAGCGCCCGCGCCTGCTCGGCGCTCACCGCGCCCGTGCGCCGCGCCGAGATCTCCAGCCGGTCCGCGAGCGACGGCCCGGCGCCGCGAGCGGAGGACCTCGCCAGCAGGCCCGGCGCGCGCAGCCACGCGAGCAGATCCCCCAGCTCGCCCGTCTCCTCTGTCTCGGCCCGCCCATCCGAGCGCTGCTCGTCGGCGCCCCGCCCGTCCGGCGCCGGCACGCACCGCAGCAGGCCGATCAGCGCCCTGCCGATCGCCGTGTCGCCGAACGGCCGCGAGCGCCGCAGCGCGAACGGGATCGCCGCCGCCGCGAACACCTCTTCCAGCAGGTCCAGATCGGTCCCGCCCGGGCGCACGAGCACCGCGACATCCTCCGGCGCGATCCCCTCGCCGAGCAGCGAGCCGATCTCCGCGGCCACCAGCTCGAGCTCCGCGCGCTCGCCGCCGCCCTCCAGCAGCCGCAACGCCGCTCCCGGCTCCACCCGCGCGGCGTCGGGCTCGAACAGCGAGCGCTCGAGGTGGCTCAAGGCCGCGCGCGCACGCGGCGCGTAGTAGTCGGCGCGCGCGTCGAGCTGGCGATGCTCCCTCACCAGCGGGAGCAGGTCCAGGAACGTCCGCGCGCGCCCCGCGAACGCAGCCCGTCCCGGCTCGTACGCCAGCGACACCGTCACCTCGGCGTCCACCACCCTGCCGAGCGTCTCGATCGCATCCAGCTGCAGCCGTGTCAGGTCGTCGAAGCCGTAGAACAGCACCGGCGTGCGCGCCCACAGCGCCGGGCGCTCGCGCAGCGCGTCCAGCGCGCGCACCGCACGCTGCTCCGCGTCCACGCGCCCGAGCCGCTCGAGCGTCGCGCGGTAGGCGCCGAACAGCCGCTCGAGCTCCGGCGGATGCGCCGCCGCGCCGTCCGCCGCGCGCCAGCTCGCCAGCGCCTGGCTGAGGCGCGCAGGCGTCACCCGCCGCACCTGCAGCTCCGCGAACAGCTCGCCCAACGCGTGCACGAAGCCCCGCGCAGACGGCGCTCCCGTGCGCGCCGCGATCGCCTCCAGCATCCGCTCGCGGGCCACGCCGGGGATCACCGCCTCGCCGATCCCCGCACGGCGCACCGCCTCCCCGATCAAACCCGCGAAGCGCTCCACGCGCACGCCCATCGCCGCCTGCCCGCCGGCGAGCTCGCGCAGGTACAGCTCCGCGTCCGCGCGCGTCGGCACCACCAGCAGCGGCTCCTCGCCGTGCGCCACGTGCCGGCGCACGGCCTCCATCACCACCTGCGCCTTGCCCGCGTTCGCGGGCCCCGTGATCAGCGTGATCGGCAACCGCTTACGCGGCGCTGCGAGCCTCGACGGTCGCGGCCGTCGTCTCAGCCTCGGCCCCCGCCTCGGCCTCGGCCTCGGCCTCGGGCGGTTTGGCGCCCTCCTTGGCCCACAGCTCGTCGAACTCGACCCGCCATTTGCCCTCGTCCGTCTGGCTCAGCGCGAGGTGCGCGCGGAAGCTGCGCCCGCTGCGGCCGCGGAAGCCCGTCACCGCCTGCTCGGTGTAGCCCTGCCTGATCAGCTCGCGCGCGACCGCCAGCGGCAGCGTCTTGCTCGCTTTCGCCTTCCAGATGACGAAGCCGCAGCCTGGATCGTCGCGCGCCCAGCACGAGTAGCCCTTGCGGTTCTCCACGATCTCGTGGCCGCACACCGGGCACGGGCCGAGCTTCGCGCGCGGTATGCGCACGTCTTTCAGCGTCTCGTCGAGCTCTTTCACCGTCTCCTGCGCGAAGCCCGCGATGTCGCTCATGAACTGCTTGCGCGAGTCCTCGCCGCGCTCGATCTTCCCCAGCCGCTGCTCCCAGCTGCCCGTCAGGCCCGGGGAGGTGAGCGCGTGCTCGTTCAGCAGCCGGATCACGTTCAGGCCCTTCTCCGTCGCCACCAGCGCGCGCCCGTCGCGCTCGATGTAGCCAACCGTGATCAACCGCTCGATGATCGCCGCGCGCGTCGCCGGCGTGCCGATCCCCGAGTCCTTCATCGCCTCGCGCAGCTCATCGTCGTCGACGAGCTTGCCCGCCGTCTCCATCGCCCCCAGCAGCGACGCGTCGCTGTAGCGCCGCGGCGGTTTGGTTTCCTTGCGCAGGCTCTCGATCTTGCGCGTCTGCACCTCCTCGTCCGCCAGCAGGCGCGGCAGCTGCTGCTCGGTCTCCTCGTCCTCCTCGCCCCGCTCCTGCGCTTCCGCCGCTTTCGCGTCCGCGGAGACCTCGTCGTAGACGCCGCGCCAGCCCGGCACGATCAGCAGCTTGCCGCGCGTGCGGAACACGTGGCCCTTGGGGCCGTCGCCCGCGTCGGAGGCCGCGACCGTCGTCTCCACGCGCGTGTTCTCGAACACCGCCTCCGGGTGGAACACCGCGAGGAAGCGCCGCACCGCCATGTCGTAGATGCGCCTGTCGTCCGAGCCCATTTTCTCGAGGTTGTGCTCCGAGCGTGTGGGGATGATCGCGTGGTGGTCGGTGACCTTCTCGTCGTTGACCACCCGTCCGAGCGGCAGCGCCTCCAGGCCCGTCACGTACTCCGCGCCCTTGCGGTACTCGCTGTGGTGGCCCACCAGCTCGGCGATCGGCTTGATCTCCTCGACCATGTCGCTCGGCAGGTAGCGCGAGTTCGTGCGCGGGTAGGTGAGCGCCTTGTGCTCCTCGTACAGGCGCTGGGCGGCCCCCAGCGTGCGCTTGGCCGAGAAGCCGTAGCGGTTGTTCGCCTCGCGCTGCAGCGTCGTCAGGTCGTACAGCATCGGCGCTTTCTCGCGCTGCTCTTTCTTCTCCAGCTTCGTGATCGTCCCCGGCCTGCCCTCGCACGCCGCGACGATCGCGAGCGCCTCCTCCTCGGTGCCGATCCGCGGGCCCTTCGTGTTGCCGGGGCTGCCCGCCGGCGCCTGGAAGTGCCCGACGTACACGCGCTCGCCGTTCGCCGAGGTCTCGCCCGGGAGCGCTCCCGTGGCCGCGAACGTCGCGTCCACCAGCCAGTACGGCTCGGGCGTAAACGCCTTGATCTCCTCCTCGCGGCGCGCCACGATCGCCAGCGTCGGCGTCTGCACGCGTCCCAGCGAGACCGCCCCGTCGAATGAGCTGCGCAGCCTGATCGTCGCCGCGCGCGTCGCGTTCATGCCGACGATCCAGTCCGCCTCCGAGCGCGAGCGCGCCGCTTCCTCCAGGCGCTCGAACTCCTGCTCCGGGCGCAGCGCCGCGAGCGCGCTCTTCATCGCCGCCGTGGTCATCGAGTTCAGCCACAGCCGTTTCACCGGCTTCTTGCCTTTCGCCTTCTCGTACAGGTACGCGAAGATCAGCTCGCCCTCGCGCCCGGCGTCACACGCGTTGACGACCTCATCGACGTCCTCGCGGCCGAGCTGTTTGGTGACGACCGACATCTGCTTGCGCGAGCGCTCGTCGCGCACCTCGAGTTTGAAGCGCTCGGGCACGATCGGCAGGTCGGCCATGCGCCAGCTCTTGTATTTCGCGTCGTACGCTTCCGGTTCGGCGAGCTGCACGAGGTGTCCGACAGCCCACGTGATCACGTGCTCCGGGCCCTCGAGGAACCCCTCCTGCTTCTTGAACGGGCCCGGCAGCACGCGCGCCAGGTCCTGCCCGACGGAGGGCTTCTCGGCGACAAGCAGCGTCTTGGACATGGCGGTCAGCGTAGCCGGGTCAGCCGCCGGTGCACTGTCCGGTGCTCACCTGGACGCGTTCGCGCTCGTGCGCGTCGGCTTCGCGCAGCACGCCCACGACCGTTTCGTTGGCCACCCCGTAGCCGCCGTGCACGCGGCTGTCGACGGTCGCCGCGAACACCGTCGTCAACACCCGGCCGTCGACGTCGACCAGCGGACCGCCCGAGTTGCCCGGCCGCACCAGGCCGCGCAGCGGCGTCAGCAGCCGCGAGACCGGCCCCTGGCCGTATGCGTTCTGGGTGATCACCGTCTGCGTTACCCCGATCCTGCCCGGCTGCACGTCGAAGGGGCCGTTCTCCGGATAGCCGAGGATCGCGCCAGGCGTGCCCGACGGCGTGCTCGGCGCGAAGCTCAGCGGCGCCAGGTCGAGCTCGGGCACGAACAGCACCGCCAGGTCGTGCTGCGGTTCGAACGCGATCGGCTCCGCCGACAGGCTCGGCGATTCGCCGTCGACCTCCACCGTCGTGTCCGTCTCGCCCGCCACCACATGCGCGTTCGTCACCACCACGTCGGGCTGCGCCACCCAACCCGAGCCCTCGATCGCCAGCCCGCAAGCCGTGCCGTCGACCCGCACGACGCTGCGTGCGGCGCGCTGCACGCCCGGAGCGTGGGCGATCGCCGGCTCCGGCGCGGCGACGTCCGGCGACGGGCCGTTGATCGACGGAATCGGGTCCAGCCGCGCGAGCGCGTTCAGGATCGGCCCCGACGGGGGCAGCACCTCGTTGAGCCTGCGCAGGATCACCGATCGCTGGATGTCCGCCTGCAGCTGGCCCTGCCCGGGCGTCTGCCCCGCGACGGCCGCGGCGATCCACACGATCGCAAGCGCCAGCACCGCGCCCAGCGCCGCGCCGAGCACACCGTCGAGCAGGCCCATGCCGGGGACGATCAGGGTGCGACGAAGCCTGAACCCGAGTCCCTCCAGCCCGCTCGCCAGGATCGCCCCGCCGAACAGCGCGCCGAGCAGGCCAAACGCGGGCGCGTACGGCGATGCGGAGCCCTGCGGCAGCACGATCGGCGCCACGCGCGTGCCCAGAAACGCGCCCAGCGCGAACCCGCAGAACGAGAGCACCCCGACGATGAAGCCCTGCCTGAACCCGAAGATGGCGAGGATCGACGCAAACGCGACTATGAGCCAATCCAGCTGAGTCACCTGTCATGTTCTACAAGCTCCGTGACCGAAAGCCGCAACCAGCGCCTGCGACGCGCACGCCCAGTCCTCGTGCTGGCCGCCGTGGCCTTCGCGGCCGGCGCCGTCATCGGCGCGCGCCACACCGCGCCGCAGGGGTACGCGCTCGCCGATCAGTTCGTCACCGCCTGGACCAGGCGCGAATACGCGGCGATGTACACCGACATCGCCGCCTCCTCGCGGCGCGCCATCTCGGTCGACGAGCTCGCGCGCGCCTACCGCGAAGCGCTGATCACCGCGACCGCCACCCACGCGAAGATCGCCGGCGCCACGCACGCGAGCGCGGGCGGAGAGGTGACGGTGCCCGTCCGCGTCCACACGCGCCTGTTCGGCGTGCTCTCGCTCGACTTCGCGCTGAAGACCGTCGAAACGCCCGGCGAGGGAACGCGCATCGTGTGGTCGCGCTCGCTCGAGTTCCCCGGCCTGCTCCCCGGCGAGCAGCTCAGCCGCCGCACGAGCCTGCCGCAGCGGGCGAGCCTGCTGGCTCGCGACGGCAGCGTGCTCGCCGAAAGCCCAACCGGCCCCGCGCCTGCGCTGTCGAGCGAAGCCACCCGCAACTCGCCGCTCGGGGACGTGGCGAACGCCGTCGTCGGCACGATCGGACCGATCCCCGCCGCACGCCGACAGCAGCTCGAAGAACAGGGCGTGCCGCCGCAGGCGAGCGTCGGCGTCAGCGGCCTCGAGCTCGCGCTGGACGATCGCCTGCGCGGCACCCCCGGCGGCGAGCTGCTCGGCGGAGCGCGGCTGCTCGCCCACGCGCCGGCGCATCCGGCATCGCCGGTGCGCACCACCGTCTCCCCCACGCTGCAGCAGGCGGCGGTGACCGCGCTCGGCAGCCACTACGGCGGGATCGTCGCGATGCAGCCGGCCAGCGGGCAGATGCTGGCCGTCGCCGGCATCGGCCTCGACGGCCTGCAGCCGCCGGGCTCGACGTTCAAGATGGTCACCACCAGCGGCGTGCTCGCGGCCAGGATCGCGACCCGGCACAGCGTCTTCCCGTACGCGACCTACGCCACGCTCGACGGCGTCAAGCTGAACAACGCCAACGGCGAGGAATGCGGCGGCACGCTGGAACTCGCCTTCGCCGTGTCGTGCAACTCCGTGTTCTCGCCGCTTGGCGTCAAGCTCGGCGCGACGCGCCTGGTGGCGATGGCCGAACGCTTCGGCTTCAACCACGAGCCGGGGATCCCCGGCGCCGCCGAGAGCACGCTGCCGCCCGCCGCTGAGATCCAGGGGGAACTCGACGTCGGCTCCACCGCGATCGGCCAGGGAGAGGTCCTCGCCACGCCGCTGCAGATGGCGACCGTCGCGGCGACGATCGCCGACGAGGGGCGGCGGCCGAGCCCGACCTTCCTCGCGGGTACACCCGCCGCAGGCGCGACGGTCATGAGCGAGTCGGTGGCGCACACCATGCGGCGGCTGATGATCGGCGTCGTGCGCGAGGGCACCGGGACCGCCGCGGCGATCCCCGGGGTGACCGTCGCCGGCAAGACGGGCACCGCCGAACTGAAGACCGCCTGCACCTCCCCCACCGCGAGCACGGAAGCGAGCTCGGAAACCAGCTCGACGGAAGCCCGCGAAGCGGGCAAGGAAGGCTGTCAGAGCACCGAAAGCGAAGCCGCCAACACCGACGCCTGGTTCGCCGCGTTCGCCCCCGCGCTGCACCCGCGCATCGTCGTCTGCGTGATGCTCGTCAAAGACGGCGCCGGCGGCGCCACCGCCGCCCCCGTCGCCCGCGAAGTTCTAGAAGCGGCGCTGCACGAACACGAACACTCCTGACGGACGTATCGTCGTTCCTGGCATTGATCGGACCCCACCCGCCCGCGTGGCGTGCTGCGCACGCGAGCGACCGCGAAGTGCCCCGAACGGGGTAAGGACACCGCCAGGGGCGACGAGACGTCCGTCAGGCTAGACGTCGAGCTCGGCGATCGCCGTTTCGCTCGGGTCTTCCGGATCGACGATCTTCAGCTCCAGCGGCCGGTTGTCGAGCGAGACGACCTGGATCTTGTAGAGCAGCACGAGGCCCTGGGCGGGATCGTCGTCGGCGATCGTGCCCGGCTCCGGGATCTGGTTTTTCGGCGCGACCGGGCCGGCCCGATACGCGAACTGGTTGATTTCGCTCGGTTCGATCGGGGTGTAGACGTTGTTCTGCGTGTCGCTGATCGTCAGGCTGGTGGCCGCCGGGTAGCTCTGGTTGGAGTTGTTGTAGACCTGCATGAACACCGCGAACCACTCCTGCCCGGGCTCGATCTTGCGCTCCGCCGGGGTCAGCCCCTGCAGGTAGGTCGCGTCTTCGCTGTTGGCGGGGTTCAGCTCGCGCGAGAGCTGGACCTCGTAGATCAGCGGCCCCACGTTCAGGTACGGCGCGTTCGCGCCGGACTCGCCGGCGTAGGTGCCGGTCGTGACCCGCGTGTGGGAATCGCCGCACGCGCTCAGGGCGAAGACGGCGAGCAGCGCGGGCAGGGCCAGTGGGAGCTTGCGCAGACGGCTGGACATGCGACGCGGCAGTCTATCCACCGGCGACCGTGACGCGATGGCCGCGGCCCTCCCCGCGCTCGAGTCTCTCCCGCAGCCGGTGCATCGCGCGCTGGTTCTTGCGCTTCAGCCACGTGCGCGCGCCGAGCCCCTCCAGCAGGCGATCGGCCAGTGTCGACGGGACGGTCTCGAGCGTGAACTGCACCCGCGTCGAGCCCGCGGCGCCCGGCGCGAGGTCGTAGACGCCGAGCGTGCGGATGCGGTTGTTCTTGCCGGTGCGGCCGACCTCGACGATCCGGTGCGGGCGCTCGACCTCGGCGAACGTCACGTCTCCCCAGCTGAAGCGGTTGCCGGGGGCCTTCACGCGAAAGCGCGCGCCGGCGCCCGCGCCGACGGAGTCGATCCTCGTCAGGTGCCAGTCCACCAGGTAGTGATCGGTGAACTCCGGATGGTTGGCGATGTCCTGGAGGTAGTCGAACACCTGCTCGCGCGGGGCGGATACGACTATCGAGACGGTCACCGGGTCCATGGCGAGCCGGAAGTCTATGACAGAGCCGCGCCCGACAGCGCTAGGCCGCGCGGGCGGTGAGCCGCACGGCGTGGCCGTGCTCGCAGTGCCTGACGATCTCGCTCGCCACCGGCGCTTCGCGGCGGCGCGGACGGCACAGCTCGCAGACGATTCGCTGCTCGCGCCCCGCATACAGGTGCACCTGCTCGCCCGTCAGCGGCGTGCGCCCGCAGTCCGCGCAGCAGTCGCGGTTGGCCTCCAGCGCGCCGAGCCCGCGCCGCAACAGCACGCGCTCCAGTTGCTCCACATGGGTTGACGAGGAGGCCATGATCGTTTGGATTTCGCCGCCTAGCGCCGCGCTCCTGCCGCTGGGCGAAGCGTCCCAAACCCCGTTTACGCGGCCCCTCGCGGGGGTAGCCCAAACGCACGCGCGCCGGTGGCGTGGCGACCACATCGTGACCGCCCACAACG
Source organism: uncultured Solirubrobacteraceae bacterium (assembly GCA_963735705.1). Taxonomy (GTDB): domain Bacteria; phylum Actinomycetota; class Thermoleophilia; order Solirubrobacterales; family Solirubrobacteraceae; genus Palsa-744. The sequence goes on along the minus strand of CAVTLZ010000013.1, from coordinate 258,632 downwards.
CGCCGGGGCGAGCACCGCGATACGATTATTCAGAACTCAGGAGGCGCTTGACAGCCTTGTTATGATCGCCACAAGTTTCCCCCGACAAGCAGGATCGCCCCGCCGGCGGCCACACCCGGCAGCAAATCACAGGGAGGAGCACACCATGGATTCACTTACTTCGGGCACCTTCGTAGGAGCCGGTTCCTTCAGGTGCGCCCGCTGCGACTACACGCTGACCCTCAGCGGCTCGGACATGCTCCCCGACTGCCCCGGCTGCGGAGGCAGGGAGTTCCTTCGCGCGTCGCTGTTCAGCACCGAGCGGATCGCGTCGGGAGCCAGCGTCGGTCACTCCCACCACGACGAAGGGACGCTCGTGCAGCCGCCCGCGCCCGGTCGCGACCTGCGGCTCGCCAGGGCCAGGGATCTGATCGAGCACCCCGGCGAGTACCTCTGCTACGAGGAGAACGGCGAGCAGCGCACGGTCGCGCTCACGCGCGAGTGGACGCGCATCGGACGCAGCCTCGCGGCCGACCTGCGCTTCGACGACCCGACCGTCTCGCGCCGGCACGCGCTGATCGTGCGCCATCCCGACGGCGTGCGCCTGCTCGACGACCGCAGCCTCAACGGCGTGTTCGTCAACGGCGCGCGCGTCGACGGCAAGGCGCTGCGCGACGGCGACGAGATCATCGTCGGGCGCTATCGCCTGGCGTTCGTGAGCGTGCCGGCGGACCCCGACGCGGCCGACGAGCCGCTCGCGGCGACGCCGCTGCACAGCGTCGGCTGAGGCGTCCGCGGCCGCTCACGCCGCGGACGCGGGCAGGTCGAAGCCCAGCCGCGCCCCCGCGCCCGTTGGCGCGTAGTATCGCTGCGGCAATGGCTCACACGATCGCTGTGCTCTCGCAGAAGGGAGGCACCGGAAAGACGACCACGGTGCGCACCCTGACCGACGTCCTGCGGCGCAGCGGCGTGCGCACGCTGGCGGTCGATCTCGACCCCCAGGGCAACCTGTCCGACTACTTCGATCTGCCCACCGACGTCGCGCCGACGATCGCCGACGTGCTCGCCGGGCGCTCCTCGGCGTCGGAGGCGATCCACGAGGACATCATCCCCGCCAACCTCAGCCTCGCCGAGGCGGAGCTGATGCTCGGCGGCAAGATGGGGCGCGAGCTGACGCTCAGACGGGCGCTCGCCGAGACGACCGAGGACTACGACGTGATCCTGATCGACTGCCCGCCGTCGCTGGGGCTGCTGACGGTCAACGCGCTCGTGGCCGCCGATCGCGCGCTGGTCACCGCCGAGGCCCAGTACTTCGCGCTGCAGGGCGTCGAGCAGGCGATGGAGGTCGTCGAGCTCGCGCGCGACAGCCTCAATCCGCAGCTGGCGCTGCTCGGCGTGCTGCTCAACCTCGCCGACATGCGCACCGTGCACTCGCGCGAGGCGCTCGTCTCGCTCAGGGAGCGCTTCGGCGATCGGGTGTTCGACTCGGTCATCCGCACGTCGATCGCCTACGCCGAGTCGGCCGAGCGGGCGCGCTCGATCCTCGACCATCGCCCCGACCTCGGCGCCGACTACCTGGCGCTGGCGGCGGAGGTGCTCGAGCGCCTCGACGGCCTGGAAGGCGCCGGCGAGCGTCTCGCGCAGCTGACCGCCGACTCTTAGCTCAGAGCGCGTCCACGTAGGCGCCCTGCATCTCGAAGGACACGCGCAGCAGCTTCGCCCAGCCATCGATCTCCGCCGCGAGCGCCTCCGCGACGGTGCCGGTCTGCTCGTAGAAGCACCACACCAGAACGGTCGGGCCGGCGCCCGAGATGGTCGCCCCCAGCGCACCCAGCTCGCGCGCACGGCTCGCCAGCTCGAACGACTGCGGGAACAGGCTCGCGCGCTGGCTCTGGTGCAGCCGGTCGTGCAGGCCACGCGCGAGCAGATCCCAGTCTCCGCGCGCGAGGCCGAGCGTCAGCAACGCCGCGTGCGCGACGTTGAAGACGGCGTCCGCCATCGGCACCTGCGCCGGCAGCGCCGCGCGCGCGGCGCGCGTGCGCACCGCCTGCTCCGGGACGACCGCAAGCGCCTCCAGCCCCGTCGGCGGGTCGAATCTCGCGACGTCGCCATCCGCGCAGATGACGAAGCCGCCGTGCAGGGCGGCCGCGACGTTGTCCGGGTGGCCCTCGATCTCGGTGGCCAGCGCCAGCAGGTCGGCGTCCAGCTCGAACAGGTGGTCGGCGGCCATCAGCCCGGCGACGATCGCCGCCGCGCTCGAGCCCAGGCCGCCCGAAAGCGGTATCCGCGAGTCGATCCGGAACGTGAAGCCGTCAGCCGGGTGCAGTCGCTCGAACGCCTGCACCAACAGGTTCTCGCGCCCCCTGGCGACCGGCAGCTCCGTCTCGACCGCGAACGTGCCCGTCTCCTCCACCTCGACCTCCAGCATCAGCGACAGCGCCGCCGCCATGCAGTCGAAGCCGGGGCCCAGGTTGGCCGAGGACGCCGGCACGCGCACGACCCGACGACGTCTGAGGAAAGAGGGGCCCGGCTGGTCGGCCTCCGGCCGGCTGCGCCACCCTTGTCCGAGGGAAGAGGGGCCCGGCTGGTCGGCCTCCGGCCGACTGCGCCACCCTTGTCCGAGGGAAGAGGGGCCCGGCTGGTCGGCCTCCGGCCGACTGCGCCACCCTCCTAGGGATCACCCAGCACCGCTTCCTCGAGCGGCCCCATCTCCACCGGGCACGGGATCACGCGACCGTCGTTGTGGGCGATCGCCGTCTCCGGGTCCTTCAGGCCACGGCCGGTGAGCACGCACACGACCTGCTCGGCGCCGTCCGCGCCGTACTTCAGCAGCCCCGCGACCGACGCCGCCGACGCGGGCTCGCAGAACATGCCTTCGCGCGAGGCGAGCAGCCTGAACGCGGCGAGGATCTCGCTGTCGGTGACCGAGCGGATCGAGCCGCGCGAGTCCCGCGCCGCGGCCATCGCGTCCTCCCAGCGCACGGGGTTTCCGATGCGGATCGCGCTGGCGACCGTTTCCGGGTGCTGGACCGGGTGGCCGAGCACCAGCGGCGCCGCGCCCTCGGCCTGGAAGCCGAACAGCTTCGGCGCCGCGCCCACCTCGCGAAAGCCACGCCAGTAGGACGTGATGTTGCCGGCGTTGCCGACGGGGATGCACAGCGCTTCCAGCCCGCCTTCCAGGCCCTCGTGGATCTCGAACGCGGCGGTCTTCTGGCCTTCGATGCGGAATTCGTTGACGGAGTTCACGAGCACGATCGGATGCGTGTCGGTGAGCTCGCGCACGAGCGTCAGCGCCTGGTCGAAGTTGCCCTCGAGCACGATCACGCGCGCCCCGTGCATCAGCGTCTGCGCCAGCTTGCCCTGCGCGATCTTGCCCTCGGGGACGATCACCGCGCAGGTGATGCCCGCACGCGCCGCGTATGCGGCGGCGCTGGCGGCGGTGTTGCCGGTGGACGCGCAGATCACCGCCTTGGCGCCGTCGCGCACGGCGGCGGACACCGCACAGGTCATCCCCCTGTCCTTGAACGAGCCCGTCGGATTGGCGCCCTCCAGCTTCAGACGCACGGTCGCGCCGACCATCTCCGAGAGCACCGGCGCGCGCAGCAGCGGCGTCGAGCCCTCCTGCAGGCTGACCAAGGGGTCGCCCGGGGCGAACGGGAGGCGGTCGTGGTAGCGCTCGATCAGCGGCACGTGCGTGCCTGAGAACGTCGCCCCCTCGACCGTGGGCAGTCGTGCTGCGATCGGCTTGCTCATATGAACTCCTCTTCGATCACGCGAATTGTCCGGGGCGCCGAGCGCACGAAGTCGAAGCCCCCGACCCGGTCGATCGCCGCGCGCATGCTCGACTCGAGCACCGGGTGGGTGACCATCACCAGCCGCGCATTCTCCCCCATCCCCCGCTGCACCACCGATTTGATCGAAACTCCCTGCTCGCCGAGCGCCTGCGTCACGGCGGCCAGCACGCCGGGCTGGTCAGCCACGTCCAGGTGCACGTAGAACGCGTTCTCGACGTCCTCGACCAGGCGCAGCGCCAGCGGCGGCGCCGGCGGGCGCGCACCGCCCGTCATCACGCTGACGACGTCGCCCAGCACCGCGCTCGCGGTCTGCCGGCCGCCGGCGCCCGGCCCGGACATCGTGATCTCGGTGATCGGCTCGGATTCCACGGTCACCGCGTTGAACGGCCCGGACACCGACGAGAGCGGATGCCCGGCGTAAAGGAACGCGGGATGCACCCGCACCGACAGCCCGCCGTCGCGGCGCTCGGCGGTGCCGATCAGCTTCAGGCCGAGACCGAGCTCGCGGGCGTACTCGAGGTCGTCGGCGTGCAGGTGCTCGATGCCTTCGTAGCGCACGTCGTCGAGGTGCACCGGCGTGCCGAACGCGAGCCGCGCGAGGATCGCCATCTTCGCCGCCGCGTCGCGCCCTGAGACGTCGTCGCTCGGGTCCGCCTCCGCGTAGCCGACGCGCTGGGCCTCCGCGAGCGCCTCGGCGTAGCTGGAGCCGTTGGCCATCTCGCTGAGGATGAAGTTGGTCGTGCCGTTGACGATCCCGTGGATGCGCTCGATCGGCGTCGCCGACAGCGACTCCTCGAGCACGCGCACGACCGGCACCACTCCCGCGACCGCCGCCTCGAAGCGCAGCCGCACGCCGTATTCGCGCGCGGTCTCGAACAGCTCCTCCCCGTACTGCGAGAGCAGCTGCTTGTTGGCGCTGACCACGTCCTTGCCGGAGCGCATCGCCCTCAGCAGGTACTCGCGCGCCGGTTCGATCCCGCCCATCACCTCGACGAGCAGGTCGGCGTCGGCGAGGATCTCCTCGAAGTCGCCGCGCGAGCGCGTCAGCACGCCGCTGACCACCGGGCGGCGGCCGTTGAAGCGCTCGATCTCCGCCGCGCGCTCCTCGAGCAGCACCGCGAACGCCGCGCCGACCGTGCCGTGGCCGAGCAGGCCGACCTTGAACGGCACGGCGCTCGCGCCGCCGGGCGCCACCGGGTCGTCAGCGGACATCGCGCGCCGTCAGATCCTCGTAGCTCTCGCGCCTGACCACCACGCGCGCGTCGCCGTCGCGGCAGAAGACCACCGGCGGGCGCGGCACGCCGTTGTAGTTGCTCGCCATCGCAAAGCCGTAGGCGCCGGTGGCGGGCGTCACGATCACGTCGCCGGGGCGCGGGTCCTCCAGGTACGCCTCGCGCAGCAGCACGTCGCCCGACTCGCAGTGCTTGCCCGCGAGCACGCACTCGGTGGAGCCGCCGAAGCGGTCAGCCACCTGCGCCTCGTAGCTGGCGCCGTAGAGCATCGGGCGCATGTTGTCGGACATGCCGCCGTCGACGGCCACCCAGCGCGAGACGTTCTGCTTGACGCTCTCGACCGTGTACAGCGTCACGCCCGCGTTCGCGCACAGCGCCCTGCCCGGCTCGATCAGCAGGCGCCTGCTCGGCCCCATGCCGTTGGCGTGCGCCGCCGCGACGACCGCGCCGACGTACTCCTCGATCGACGGCGGCGAGGGCTGGGACTCGGTGTACTGCACGCCCAGCCCGCCGCCCAGGTCCCACACGGGAAAGTCGCCCAGCCTCGCGAGCTCGCCGGCCTCGCGGCGGAACGGCTCCAGGTCGAGCAGCTGCGAGCCGATGTGCGCGTGCAGTCCCTCGAGCGTCAGCCCCGCGACGGCCTGCACCCGCGCGATCGCCTCCTGCGCGTGGACCATCGCGAAGCCGAACTTCGAGTCGGCCTGGCCGGTCGAGATCTTCTCGTGGGTGTCCCCCTTCACATCCGGCGTGACACGCACGAGCACCGGCTGGCCGCCGCTTCTATCGGCGAGCGCGCCCTCGGCCACGAGCGCCGCAAGGCGGTCGATCTCGTCGAAGTTGTCGATCACGATCAGGCCAACGCGGTGGCGCAGCGCCATGCGCAGCTCGGCCTCGGACTTGGCGTTTCCGTGGACCACGATGCGCTCCGGGGCGAAGCCCGCCGCCAGCGCCACGTGCAGCTCGCCTCCCGAGGCCACGTCGCACCACAGCCCCTCGCTCGCGAACAGCGCCAGCACCGCCGTGCACGGGAACGCCTTGGACGCGAACACCACGTGGAAGTCCTCGTGGCCGGCGTCGCGGCCCGCCTGCACGAACGCCCGCGCGCGTGTGCGCAGGTCGTCCTCGGCGACCGCGTACACGGGCGTCCCGAACTCGCGCGCCAGCTCGATCGTGTCGCACCCGCCGACCTCCAGGCGGCCGTGCTCGTTGAGCCGGCTGCCCAAGGGGAAGACCGCGGAGAGGCTGGTTTCGGTGGCCATCGCCGCTGATTATTGCTTGCCTTGCGGGAAAGCCCCCGTCACCGGCTGGCGGGCGAGGCTGTCCGCGGCCCGCGGCGCTCGTCGATGGCTCCGAGTCAGGCCGCCACCGGCCGCAGCCCCGCCACCCCACCGCGCCGCGCCATCACCGCCAGCCACACCGAGCCGATGGCGAGCAGGGCGAGGCTCTCGAGCTGCGGCGCGGTCAGCCCGACGAGCACCTCCTTGTTGCGCCGGATGAACTCCACGAGGAAGCGCTCGAGCCCGCTGCCGACGAGGTACAGCGCGAACACGACGCCCGGGCGCACGCGGTCGCGCAGCTGCCAGAGCAGGTAGGCGAGCAGGCACATGGCGACCGTCTCGTAGATCGGCGTCGGCTGCACGCGCACGCCGGGCGGCGTCGGGACGGTCCCGTGGGGGTAGCCCATCGCCCACGGCAGGCTCGAGCGGATCCCGTAGTCGCCGTCGCCTGAGACCTGGCAGCCGATGCGCCCGATCGCGTAGCCGAGCGCGAGCGCGGTGGCGCACATGTCGAACATCCGCAGTTCCAGCGCGTCGCGCCAGCGCATCCACAGCAGCACGCCGATCGCGCCGCCGATCGCGCCGCCGTACCAGACGAGGCCCGAGCCGGAGAAGATGCTCCCGAGCAGGTTGTGCTTGACCTGGCTGAAGTTCTGGATCACGAAGTAGCCGCGCGCGCCGATGACGCCGCCGAGCAGCGCCGCGAACGTGATCTCGTACGCCCAGTCGACGGGCTTGTCCATCTCGCGCAGCCGCCGCGCGACTACGGCGCCGCACGCGAGGAAGCCCAGCGCGAACATCACGCCGAACGTCTTGATCGAGATGCCCGCGATTTCGATTTCCGGCTTCATGGCGTGCGGGCGGCGCGGGGCATCGTTCGCGGCCGAACTTTAGGGCAACCGTAGGTCCTTCTGCGAGAATCAGGCGCATGGCCGCGCGTAGATCGAACTTCGGCAAGGACACGGGCTTGCAGGCCCGCATGCTGCTCACGCTGTTCCTGCTGGGACTCGTGTACGTCGTGTTCGTCGGCGTGCTGTTCGCGGCGGGGGCGGCCGCCGGTGTGATCGTGATCGTCGCGCTGGTGCTGCTGCTGGTGCAGTTCTTCGGTTCGGACAAGATCGCGATGGCGACGCTCGGGGTCAAAGAGGTCACCCCGGCGCAGGAGCCGGAGCTGCACGCGATCGTCGAACGGCTCTGCGTGCAGGCCAACCTGCCCAAGCCGAAAGTGGGCGTGATCGAGACGCCGATGCCCAACGCCTGCGCGATGGGCAAATCGAAGAAGTCGACGACCGTGTGCGCCACGCGCGGCATCCTCGATCTGCTCTCGCCAGCCGAGCTCGAAGGCGTGATGGCGCACGAGCTCACCCACGTGATCAACCGCGACGTGATGGTGATGACGCTCGCGAGCTTCTTCGCCACGCTCGCGTCGCTGATCGCGCAGTTCGCGCTGTTCTTCGGCGGCGGCTTCGGCGGCGGATACGGGCGCAACCAGAACGAGGAGGAGGAGATCATGGTCGTCCTGCTCGTCTCGGTGCTCGTGTACGCGATCTCCTTCCTGCTGCTGCGCGCCCTCTCCCGTTACCGCGAGTTCGCGGCCGACCGCGGGTCCGCGGTGCTCACCGGACGCCCGAGCGCCCTCGCCTCCGCCCTATTGAAGATCAGCGGCACGATCGAGCGGGTCCCCACACAGGATCTGCGCAAGGCCGAAGGGATGAGCGCGTTCTTCATCATCCCGGCCCGCACGAAGCGCTCGCTGATGAACATCTTCTCCGACCACCCGCCGCTGGAGCAGCGTCTGGCAGCGCTCGAACGACTGGAGTCACAGCTCCAGAGCGCCGCCTGACCTCGATGGTTGATCCGACCATCTGATGGGTCTGCGCGACATCCTCACCGGCCGACACACGGTCCAGGGTCCCGCGCCCGACCGGCTGTTCGCGATCTCCACCGCATACGTCACGCTCCAGGCCGAGCACCAGATCGACCCGGTGGGCACGGCCGCGATCGTCTTCCAGGCGCTGGCCACGAGCGAGTTCGAAACGACGCTGCGCGAAATGGAAGAAGTCGTCACCGCCACCGGCGGGGAGAGCGGCACGAAGGTCGCCAGCCAGGACGACAGCTTCGGCTACCGCTGGATGGTGCTGCGCAACCCCGATGGCGCGCCGAGCGTCGAAGACCTCGCCGTCGGCATCAACGCCGTCTCCAGCTCGATCGAGACGGCCGGCTACGGCGAGCGCCTGCTGTGCGCCGTGTTCGCGTTCGTCGACGCGCAGAAACGGCGGATCTACTTCATCTACAACTACAAGCGCGGCTACTGGTACCCGTTCGTGCCCGTCAACGGCAGCTCCAGCGAACGCTCGACCGAGCGCGAGCTGCAGCTGAAGGCACAGATGGCCTCCGAACTGCCGATCGAGCCGGAACTCGAGCGATGGTTCCCGCTCTGGGGAATCCCGATCTGACGGCCGTGGACGCTTGGTCCGCGACCGTCAGCGCTCAGTCCTTCAGTCGGGGATCAGACCCTCGCCGGTGAACTCCCGGCCGGCCTCGTCGAAGCTGAAGTCGGCGGGCGGGAGGATCACGTCGGAGCCCTCAAGCTCGTCGTCGCCGAGCAGCGTGCCCTGCGTGCGCACGTACTCGAGCAGCGCGGCGAAGGCGTCGGCGAAGCCGTCCTCCTGGCCGCTGTCGACGATCGACAGCGCCGCGCGGCGCAGCTCCTCCAGGCGCTCGGCGTCGCCGTCGGGGAGCCGGTACTGGCCCTCGCCGGAGATGCGGACGATCATCCCTGACCACCGCTCTCGCTCGGCGCGGCGGGCTCGACGCCGCCGTTTGAGCCCGGCGCCTCGCCGGCGTCCGCGGCGCTCGCGGCAAGCTGCGGCGCGGGCGCGCCTTGGCCGAGCTCGCTCTTCATCTTCGCCAGCTCGTCGTCGACGGCCGGCTGGCTGGAGAGCTGCTTGAGCTGGCGGTCGATGTCGTCTTCGCCGCCTCCCAGCTGGGTGATGTCGTCGAAGGTGCCGGCGGCTTCCAGCTCGGAGACCGCGTCGGCGCGCGCTTTCATGTTTTCGGTCTTGTCGACCGCGCGCTGCATCGCGAGGCCCACGTCGGCCATCTGCTCGCCGACGCCGGTGGCCGCCTCGGAGATCCGCACCTGGGCCTCCGCGGCCGAGTACTGGGCCTTGATGACCTCCTTCTTTGTGCGGAACGCTTCGATCTTCGCGCGCAGTTTCTGCTCGGAGTCGGTCAGCTTCTGCTGCTGATCTTCGAGTTCGGTGACCTGGGTGTCGAGCCCCTGCAGCTCCGTCTGGGCGACGTTCTTGCGTTCGAGCGCCGTGCGGGCCAGGTCCTCCTTGCCGGCCGCGAGCGCCTGGCGGGCCTGGGTGTCGAGCTTGACGACGCTCTGCTGCAGCGTGCTCTCCTGCATCTGCAGGCGCTTCTTGGCCGTCACCACGTCGGCGATGCCCTTCTTGACGTTCTGGAGCTGTTCGACCTGCTTCTGGTAGCTGTAGTCGAGGGTCTCGGCCGGGTCTTCCGCCCGATCCAGCAGCTTGGAGACCTTCGCCTTCACAACGGTAGACATGCGCCCGGTCAACCCGGCCATCTGATCCTCCTATTGCTGTTCTGAGAGGCGACCGACCTGAGCTCGGCCAACACCACCAGCGTAGCCGACCAGGGAGCGCTCAGAGACCGACCGGGTGGCGAACCACGAATCCCGCGTTGGTCTGGCGCAACGGGCGCCAGCGAGGACCCTCGAGGTTGGCGGGGTCTTCGGCGGGGCTTGTGTCCAGACGCAGGCCGGCGACGGTCATGTAGGCATGGCCGCCGTTGGCGAAGGTCGTCACCCAGCGTCCGACCCCGTGCGAGCCCCATGCCTCGAATTCGCCCGAGTCCTCAGTCGCGGCGAGCAGATTGGCGCCGTGCAGCGCGAAGGACACCGTGCCGGAGCAGTCGTAGCCGGGCGAGATGAACGAAGCGTGGCCGCCGCCGTATATGTACGGAAGCCCGATCAGCTCGTTACCCGCCCAGATGATCTCCTGGATGGCCGCCGGGGCGCCGATGGGGGCGGCGGCGAGGCCGTCGACGAAGCGCGCGGTGGTGCCGGGGACCAGCAGCTCGGGACGCAGGGTCGGACCGGTCGCGGAGGTCATGCCGTTGCCGGTCGTAAGTTCGGTGGGAATCGTGGCCGTGAGGTCGGTCGCTTCGCCTGGCGCCGCGGCGATGCCGCCGGTGCTGCTGGCCGCGGTGCCGACCGTGCTCGTCTTCGCGGGCGGCTGGTAGGCGACGATTTCGCCGGTGGCGGTCTTCTCGTAGACCGGGCCCTTGTAGGCGACGTTCGACGTCTTGGCGGTGATCGGCGCGTGGGGCGTCGGCGCGGCTTTCGTCGTGCTGGTCGTGGTCGTCGAGGGCGTGACCGCCACAGCGCCGCCCGGCCCGTTGGTGGCCAGGGCGTCGGAGGCGCCGGCTGCTGCTATCGCCAAACTGCAGATAACCGCGCTACAGGTACGCATCCACACGGGCAACAACCTCTTTCGTCGGCCTGCGGGGTTAGCTGACGGGCTAGCGCTGAAAGAGCCTGCGCTTCTCACGGTTACCGTGGGATTCGCCCCAACAACTTGGGTCCCCCGTTCCTTGACACCTGGTCAAGGACTCGGCATTCGGGCGGGTACGCTAACAGAGTGCAAGGACGCTTGCAGCGGTTGCACAGCTTTTCGCAGGTTTTCCCGCAAATGCCGCGCTTTTTGCCGGATCGCTAGTGTGCCGGGCCATGCGCCCCGCGCGAGGACCGCTTCTTGCCGTGCTGGCGCTCGTCGCCGCTGGTCTGGCCGGCTGCGGCAAGGGAGGATCCGAACAGCTCGGCGGCGGCCAGGCGCGCAAGCTCGCGCCGGTCACCGTCCAGGGGGCGGTGAGCGTCGCGACGCGCAACACGACGCGCCTGGGCGGCGCGGACGTCGCAGCGGACGCGGCGGCGGTCGCCCGCGCGGTTTACCCGGGGCTCACGGCGGCGACGCGACCGCTGGCGGTCGTGCTGGTCGACGAGCACGACTGGCTGCCCGCGCTGGCGGCGTCGGTCCTCGCGAGCGCGCCGACCGGCGCGCCGATCCTGTTCAGCGAAGGCGAAACGCTGCCGGAGGTGAGCCGCCAGACGCTGGAAGCGATGCATCCGCTAGGAGCGCCGAGCATCGGCGGCGCGCAGGTGATCCGGATCGGCGCCTCCGCGCCGGCGCCGGCGGGCTACGTGACGCGGACTGTGCGCTTGGGCGTGCCGACGGTCACCGCCGCCGGCATCGAGCAGCTCGCGGTCACGCTCGACGGCGGCGCCGCTCCGCACGACGTGATCGTGCTCGCCGCGTCCGCCGCGCCGGCGCTGGCGATGCCGGCGGCGGGCCTGGCCGCCGAGAGCGGCGCCCCGATCCTGCTGGTGACGCCCTCGCGGGTGCCGGCGCCGACGGGGACCGTGCTCGCGGGCCTGCACCAGCCGACGATCTACGTGATCGACGCGGCGGCGATCGGCCACCACACGATGGACGAGCTGCGCCACTTCGGCACGGTCAGGTCGATCACCGCCGGCGGCGCGGCGGCTTCCGGCGAAGAACCGGAGGCAGGCGCGATCGAAGTCGCGCGCTTCATCGACGGCGCGTTCGGCTGGGGGGTCAAAGAACCGGGCCACGGCCTGGTGTTCGCGAACGCGACGCGGCCGCTGGACGCGCCGGCATCGGCGCTGCTGTCGGCGAGCGGCGACTACGGGCCGCTGCTGCTGCTCGCCAGCGCCGCGCAGGTGCCACCCGCGCTCGCCACCTACCTGTCGGACATCCAGCCCGCGTACAGCACCCCGCAGTTCCCGCCGGTGCGCGGCGCATACAATCACGGCTGGCTGATCGGCGACGAAGGCGCGATCTCGGCGGTCATCCAGGCCGAAATCGACTCCATGCTCGAGATCCGCCCGCAGGCGCACACGTCAGAACCGTCGGTCTCGCAGGTCGAATAGGAGAAGAGCTTGAGTCAAGCCGAGGATCCCCGCCTGAGCCGCAAGGCGAGCGCCCATGAGGTGAGCGTCGAGGACGTGCGCCAGCTGATGGGCGCGTCGACCCCGCACTTCGCGCTGCAGCTGCGCAACCGCATCGCCAAGCTGATCGCCGAGCTGCCGTCCGATCACCCGGCGCGCGTGGAAGGCGAGCGCGAGATCGCGCGCCTGGAGCGGCTGGGATACGACGGCGAGAACCGCGGCGAGGGCGCCGCGGAGGGCGAGCGCCCGCTGCCGTCGCTGAGCCTCTAGAACCTGTTCCTAGCGCAGGCCCGCGAACGTCCGCTCGCGACGCGCGTCGACGTAGCGGGCGCGCAGCAGTTTGAAGCAGACGACGACGATCGCCACGTCTATCGGCAGCAGCGCGAGGCTCAGCCAGGTGGGCGCGCGGTTGGCGAGCGCAAGCACGATCAGCACGACCGCCGAGTGGAACACGATCGCGGGCAGCGCCGAGAGCATCACCGTGTGCGAGCGGAACCCGCTGAGGTGCTCGCGCAGCGTGACCTCGATGGTGCCGATCGCGACCGCGCCGATCGACGCTCCGAGCAGCGCGCCGTCCTTTTCGGGGCCCCTGAGGAATCCGACGACCGCGCCGATCCCGCCGATCAGGATCAGCAGCTCCGACAGCGGCAGCGGATGCCACGGGGCCTGTGGGCGATCGCCCTGCGCCTTCAGGTCGCCGAGGGCGCGCGCGGCGCGCTCGGAGGGGCGCGCGACGGGTGCGGCGCGCTGCGCAGGCTCCCGCGCGCTCTGCGGGCTCGGCCGGCGCTTGCGCGAGCGTCCGCGCCGCCCGGTGTTGCGCTTGGCCACGGGGTCGGTTAGAAGCCAGGCCGGAGCTCGGAGCGGTGCATCGCCGTCGATGCTAGCGCCTATGCTGCGTTGCGTGTCCACGTCCGCCTCCCCCGTCCCGCCGCCGGCGGCGGGCATCCCGGACAGCAAGCTGCCGGGCCCGTATCCGGTCGGCGAGTACGCGGCGGCGCTGCGCTCGAAGCTGCGCTCGTTCGCCCGCGTGCAGGTGATGGGAGAGCTCGTCAACCTGCGCCCGTCGCGCGCGAAGGTGTACTTCGAGCTGCGCGACGGCGACGGCGCGATTCCGTGCGCGGCGTGGCGCGGGGACTGGGATGCGATGGTCGCCCGCGCGGGCACGCCGGAGGAGGGGATGCAGGTGGTCGTGGCGGGCGGTTGCGACTACTACCCCGGGAGCGCCACCTCGTCCCCCGGCTTCTCCTTCTCGGTGCTCGACCTGCGCCTGGCCGGCGACGGAGACCTGCTGGCGCGGATCGAGCGCCTGCGCAAGCAGCTCGACGCCGAGGGGCTGCTGGACACCCAGAAGCTCCTGCCCCGGCCGACGCTGCCGCGCACGATCGGCGTGGTCACCGGCGAGGGCGGCAAGGCACGCGACGACGTGCTGGCGGCGCTCGCGCGCCGCGGCTGGGCGGGACGCCTGGTGTGGGGCTTCGCGCCCGTGCAGGACCGCCACGCGGCGCCGGCGATCGTGCGCGCGCTGGGCGAGCTGGTGGCGGTGGGCGGCGTCGAGGTGGCGATCGTGGCGCGCGGCGGCGGCTCGCTTGCGGACCTGCTGTGCTTCTGCGACGAGACGCTGTGCCGCACGGTGGCGCTGCTGGGCGTGCCGGTGATCGCTTCGGTCGGCCATCACACCGACCGCACGCTGCTCGACGACGTGGCGGCGGTCAGCTGCTCGACCCCGACGCACGCGGCTGAGGCGGCGGTCGGCGTGGACTGCAAGCGCGCCCGCGCCGAGCAGGCGGCGGCGGCGGCGCGCCTGCGCGACCACGGCCGCCGCGCGGTGCTGACGCGCGCGCGTCTGCTGGCGACGCTGTCGCGCGCTCCGGCCGCGCACCTCGACCGCCAGCGCGCGCGCCTGCACCAGCAGCTGCGCGAGATCCGCGCGGGCTCGCGGCGTCGTGTCGAGTCAGAGCGCCGTGTGACCGAGCGGCGCGCGGTTGTGATCGAGCGCAGGGTGGCGTCGTTCCTGCTGGACTGCCGCGAGCGCCGTCCGCGGGAGCTGGCGCAGCTGGAGATGGCGCTGGCCGGGCACGACCCGCAGCGCACACTGGAGCGCGGCTACGTGCTTGCGCAGTCCGCGAGCGGCGAGCCGATCGTGACGGCGGCGGGCGCGCGCGAGGCGGCCGAGCTGCGACTGCGCTTTGCCGACGGATCGCTGCCGGCGAGGATCGTCGAGCGATGAGCGAGCCGCAGACTTATGAGGCGGCGGCGGCGCGCGTCGAGGAGATCATCCGCCGGCTGGACTCGGGCGAGGCGAGCCTCGATGAGACGCTGGCGCTGGTGAGCGAGGGCAAGACGCTGATCGAGCTGTGCGCGAGCCAGCTGGCGGCGGTGGGCGAGGCGCTCGAGGAGCTGCGCCTGGACGAGCTCGTCGGGCGCCTGGAACGCGAGGCCGGCGCTTGAGCACGTGGGAGACGCTCGCGGGCCTGGAGGTCCACATCGAGGGTTATTCGCTCGAGCCGCTGCAGGCGACGGTGTCGAGCGGGTTCGAACGCAAGAGCACCGTCATCCGCCTGCGCGGCGCCGGCGAGGAGGGGCTGGGCGAGGACGTCACCTATGACGCGGTCGACCACGAGATCCTGCAGGCGGCCGGCCCGACGCTGGCGCTGGCGGGGCGCCACACGCTGGCCTCCTTCAGCGCGAACCTGGCAGAGCTGCAGCTGTTCCCCGAGCCCCCGCAGCGCGAGGTCTCCGTCCTGTACCGCACGTGGGCGTATGAGTCGGCGGCGCTCGACCTGGCGCTGCGCCAGGCGGGCACGACGCTGCACGAGGCGCTCGGGCGCGAGCCGCGGCCGGTGCGCTTCGTCGTCTCGCTGCGTCTCGGCGAGCCGCCGACGCTCGAGCCGCTGCGCCGGCGCCTGGACGTCTACCCGGGGCTGCGCTTCAAGCTCGATCCGACGAGCTCATGGGATGAGCGGCTGATCGCCGGGCTGGTGGCGACGGGCGCGGTCGACTCGGTGGACTTCAAGGGCCTCTACCACGACTCGATCGTCGACCAGCCGGCCGACCCGCCGCTGTACGGCCGCGTCGTGGAGGCTTTTCCCGACGCGTGGATCGAGGACCCGGCGCTGACGCCGGAGACCGACGCGGTGCTCGCCCCGTATCGCGAGCGCTTCTCCTGGGATGCGCCGATCCACTCGATCGCGGACATCGAAGCGCTGCCGTACCCGCCGCGCATGGTCAACATCAAGCCCTCGCGCCTGGGCGGGCTGCGCAGCCTGCTCGAGACCTACGACTACTGCGCCGAGCGCGGCATCGGCAACTACGGCGGCGGCCAGTTCGAGCTGGGCGTCGGGCGCGGCCAGAACCAGTATCTCGCCTCGCTGTTTCACCCCGACGGCCCCAACGACGTGGCGCCGAGCGGCTTCAACCTGCCGGATCCGCCCGCGGACCTGCCGGCGAGCCCGCTCGCCCCCGCCCCCAGCGCGCTCGGCTTTCGCTGGGGATGAGAAACCTGCCAGACGCCCACTCGGGCGCAACTTCCGTGCCAGTATGCGGTTTGCGACCTCGTAGCCGATAACGTCGGGGGCCGCCGGCCGGGCTTCGATCCACGCCCAACCGGCCGGAGGGTGATTCCGCTCGAAGGAGTTCTTCCAGTCTTGGCGAGCAAAGGCGCCCACAAGCGATCGCGAAGCGCCCCATACGGGGTGAGATTCGTTGCAGCCGCAGCCATGGCGCTGGCGGTGTGCCTGCCGGGCGCATGCCCGCTCCCGGCGAGGGCCGCGAACGCGGGCGGGACACAGGCCGCCGGCGGCACCTCCACCGCCAGCAGCGGCGGCTCCTCGCCGACCAAGAGCGGCGGCTCATCCCCCACGAAGGCCCAGGCGCCATCGGCACACGTGACGAGCGTGCGCATCGCGAGCGTCAGCTGCGTGCCGGCGGCCCACTGCAGCGGCAACCCCCGCCAGGTCTCCGCGCGCGGCATGCTGCTGCTGGAGGGCGTCGGCCTGACGCCGGGCATGGTCGTCGCGTTCCCCAAGTCCCCGGGCGCGCACATCAGCCGCGTCTCGCCGACCGCGCAACCGGCTGCGCACCTGCGCTACGCGATGCCCGGCAAGCCGAGCGCCGGCCTGCTCGTGACCGTCCCCAAGAACGCCCACTCGGGGCACATCATGATCCTGCTCAGCGGCGGGCGCTACACGAGCTCCTACGGGCCGATCTACGTGTACGAGCACGCCCTGCACCCGCCGCCGCCGAAGGACCCGCCCCCGGTGAGCGCGGGCGCGGTCACCGGTACGGGCTTCGAAGGCCAGGGCATGTGGATCTGGTACCTGAGCAAGTCCGACGGCGGGAGCGTCGCGGCGATCGCCGCGCGGGCCCATGCGGCGGGCGTGAGCACGCTGTTCATCAAGAGCTCCGACGGCTCCACCAACTACTGGAGCCAGTTCTCCGCGCAACTGGTCGCGGAACTGCACGCCAACGGCCTGAAAGCGTGCGCGTGGCAGTACGTGTACGGGAGCGAACCGGTCGGCGAGGCGGCGCTCGGCGCCGAGGCGGTGGCCGCCGGCGCGGACTGCCTGGTGATCGACGCGGAGGCCGAGTACGAAGGCCGCTACGCCGCCGCGCAGACCTACATCGACGATCTGCGCGCGAAGATCGGCCCCACCTATCCGCTCGGGCTGGCCTCGTTCCCGTACGTGTTCGACCACCCCTCCTTCCCCTACTCGGTGTTCCTCGGCCCGGGCGGCGCGCAGTACAACGCCCCGCAGATGTACTGGAAGGACATCGGCCAGTCGGTGGACACCGTCTACGCGAACGCGTTCATCGCCAACCGCGTCTACGGCCGTCCGATCTTCCCGCTCGGGCAGACCTACGGCGGCGTGTCGGCCACCGAACTGCTGCGCTTCCGCGAGGAGGCGGTCGACTACGGCTCCCCGGGCGTGTCGTTCTGGGACTGGCAGGAAAGCGGCGCGGTCGACTGGAGCACCCTGGCGGCGCCGCTGGCGCCGCTGACGAGCGTCACGCCGAACACCGAATACCCAGAACTGAAGAGCGGCGCCAGGGGCGATGAGGTGCTGTGGATGCAGGAGCACCTCGCCACGGCGATCCCCACGCAGGAAACCACCGGCGTGTTCGCCTCGAAGACCCTCGCCAACGTCGAGGCGTTCCAGACGGCGCACGCGATCGCGCCCACCGGGGTCGTCGAAGCGGCGACGTGGGCGGCGCTGCTGGCCGTGCCCCCCGTCGCGGTCGACTGGACGGGGAGCGGGCCGAGCGACTGAATCGCGCGAGCTCCCGTCGTCAGCCGGCTGGGAGCGTCAGGCGGTGGGAGCGGGCAATCTGCTCGGCCAGCCGCGGGTCGAGCCCGACCTCGTCGCCGAGCTCGCCCCAGCCGGCGACGACGCCACCGACCTCCGCGAGGATGGCCTCGGCACGGCCGCGCTTGAGACCGCCCACGGCGGCGACCTCACGCAGGTCGGCGACCGTGAAGCCGTCGCGCCTGCCGTTGATCGACATCTGATGGCTGTCGAGCCAGACGTTGCCGGGCTTCCAGGCCCAGATCACGTCGTAGGCCGGAGCCAACGACCAGGCGCCGTCGCGATCCATCAGGAAGGCGATGTTCTTGACGTGGTCATCCTGGTTGCGCGCCACGACGTTGAAGACCATGCGTCGGAACTGCTGCTCGACGACGGGCGTGCCGAGGCCCAGCCGGCGGATCAGCAACAGGACCTGCTCGTAGCTGTAGGTGCCGGGCTCGTTGTAGCTGACGTGCTCCAGCGCCGCGACCGTCTGCATGTGCAGCTTGCCGCCGCTGTCGGGCCGATCGAAGCGGCGGGTCATGAAGTGCCGGCGCCCGTTCTCCTCCAGGAGCCTGCACTCGGTCATGTCGATCCCGGCCGCCTTGGCCATTTTCGAGTATGCGTACTCGACCGCGCCCCAGCCTTCGGGATCGGCGAGCCCGTGGTCGCCGGCCCTCCGGACCCCGTCGAACTTCAGCAGCCAATGGCGAAAGCCGTCGCCGACCTGCACCTGCCCCGAGCGGACCTGGCCGGTGGCGTCGTTGTAGGCGATGAACGCCTTCGGGCGCGCGCCACCGGCGGAGCTGCCGACGGCGAGGATCGCCTTCATCGCCTCCTCGTCGGGGTTTTCGCTCAGCTCGGCCACGAACTCGGCGCGTTCGGCGAGCACCTCGCTTGCGAGGCGCACCAGCTCCCGGACCTGCAGGTCCGCGTCGCCGGACACGACCGGCTCGTTGGCCGGCTGGAACTCCAGCGCGCCGACGCCGCGGGTGCCGACGTAGCAGAGGCGTTGAACGACGTCGAAGCTCGACCGGTCGCGCCCCTGCGAAGCCAGCCAGGCGTCGATCAGCGCCGTTCCCCAGCGATCGGGCAGCGAGTCGGCCAACAACCCGGGGAGACCGCTGAACGCATCCTTCGGCAGGCCCGGAAAGCTGTAGGGCTGCACGCGCAGCGGCATCCGGACCGGCGCGATCTCGATGCCGCTGCGAGCGAACGCCGGGTCGTATTGGAAGATCGCGTAGCGAGCGCGCGCATCGATCGAGACCGCCGCGATCCGCGCCCCCCACAGCGTCACCGCCGCGACGGTCATGCGGCCGTGCCCGACTCGTCCCCCCACGTCCACGGCGGCTCGTCGGATCCAGTCGGTGGACGTCCGCGACCGCTGGCGCGCCGTCGGACCTTGCGCTGCTCGCGCTCCAGCTGGGCGATCGGCAGGACGATCGACTCGGGCACGGCCGCGTCGAAGGCGCCGAGCAACCCCAGTGTTCGCAGCAGCTTGATCATCGAGGTCATCTGAACCGACTCCCCCCGCTCGGCCCGCTGCACGGTCGCCTGGCCGAGCCCCGCCTCGGCGGCCAGGTCGGCCTGCGTCCAATTGCGTTCCAGCCGGTGACGCGTCAATCGACGGCCGAGCTCTGAGAGCACGGCAGCGTCGGTCATGAGCTCATCAAGATGCATCGATTGTGATGTGTTAGGTGCCGCAGAGAAGTCTATACATCAGATCTGATGCAAACCATAGCACACCGCCCGAACACATAAATCGATTCTGATGCCTTAAGTGCTATTCCTGCGCTAACGCATCATCATTGATGTCCATGATCACGACGTGCGGACGCGCGCGGGGCCGGCGCGAAGGCCGGCCCCGGAAAGCGATCGAGGACGCCGCCCCGCCTGTGCCCTATGGGTGCGCCGGCTATCGCGCGTCAGACACGCTGGATGAGGGTGCCCGTGCCCAACCCCCCGCCGCAGCACATGGTCACGAACCCGATCTCCTTGTCGGAGCGCTCGAGCTCGTGCAGCAGCGTGGTGATGAGCCGCGCGCCGGTGGAGCCGAGCGGGTGCCCGAGCGCCATGGCGCCGCCGTTGACGTTGACGCGGTCCATGTCGGGCGAGAGCTCGCGGCGCCAGGCGGCGACGACGGGCGCGAACGCCTCGTTGATCTCGAACAGGTCGATGTCGTCGATGCTGATGCCGTTGCGCGAGAGGATCTTGCGCGTGGCGGGGATGGGACCCTCGAGCATTTTGACGGGGTCGCAGCCGACGGTCGTCTGGTCGACGATCCGCGCGCGGGGAGTGAGCCCGAGCTCCTTGGCCTTCTCAGCGGACATGAGCAGCACGGCGGCTGCGCCGTCGGAGATCTGCGAGGCGTTGCCGGCGGTGATCTTGCCGTCGGGCTTGAACGCGGGCTTCAGCTGCGAGAGCGCCTCGAGGCTGGTTTCGGGGCGGATGCCCTGGTCGGTTACGTAGGTGTCGCCGCCGACGGTCATGGGCACGATCTCGCGCTCGAAGCGCCCCTCCTCGGTGGCCTGGGCGGCGAGGCGGTGCGAGCGCACGGCGAGCTCGTCGAGCTCTGAGCGGGAGATCTCCCACTGGTCGGCGATCATCTCGGCGCCGAGGCCCTGGCCGACGATGTTGTGCTTGGCGAGCAGCTCGGGCGGGAAGGCGACGCCGAACTCCTGCTGGGTCTGGGCGACGGCGGCGAACGGCAGGTGGCCCATGTGCTCGACACCGGAGCCGATCATGGCGTCGTGCACGCCGGCGGCGATCAGGCCGGCGGCGAAGTTGACGGCCTGCTGGGCGGAGCCGCACTGGCGGTCGACGGTCGTGCCGGGCGTCTCGATCGGCAGACCCTCCTGCAGCCACGCGTTGCGCGCGACGTTGAGACCCTGCTCGCCGAACTGGGAGACGCAGCCGGCGATCACGTCTTCGACCTGCGCGGCGTCGACGCCGGCGCGCGCGATGACCTCGGTGTAACAGGTCCCGAGCAGCTCGTTCGGGTGCGTGTCCTTGTAGTAGCCCTTCTCGCGGTGCCCGCGGCCGATCGGTGTGCGAACGGCCTCGACGATGACGACTTCGCGGCCCTCTGGTTGCCTCATGTCAGCAGTCCTCCTATGCGCCTGAATAAGATGCCGGACCCTGCATGGGTATTTTACCGCGTCGATCGATTGACTGGTCAGTCAGCCAGGATGCGCGAGCTTCGCGAGAACACAAAGGAGAACCGTGAGCAAACGCCTGGCGATCGCCGGTAGCGGAGCCATCGCCTGTGGCCTGGCGGCCACGGCGGCCCACCATGGACCGGTGCTGCTGCTGGCCCGCTCGGAGTCCTCGGCCGATCGCGCCCGCGCGACGGTCGAGAAGACCCTCAGCCGCCTGCAGGCGGAGGTCGACCCCGAGCACGTGGAAATCGTGACCGACACGTCGGCGCTGGCGGAGGCGACGTTCGTGGTGGAGGCGGTGATCGAGGACCACGACGCGAAGGCGGCGCTGTTGACGGAGCTGAACGGGATCGTGGACGAGGACGCGATCCTGGCGAGCACGACGTCGTCGCTGTCGATCGAGCGCCTGGCGCAGGAGAGCGGTCGGCCGCGGAGCTTCGTCGGCCTGCACGTGTTCAACCCGGTGACGAAGATGCAGCTGGTCGAGCTGGTCTTCCCGCGCGAGGCGAGCGCGGAGACGCGCAGACGCGCGCTGGAGCTGTGCGAGAAGTTCGAGAAGACGCCGGTTGAAGTGCCGGACGTGCCGGGCTTCGTCGTCAACCGGCTGCTGTTCCCGTATCTGTTCAGCGCGGTGCGCCTGGTGGAAGAGACAGGCATGGACCCGGCGGACGTGGACACGTGCATGCGCCTGGGCGCGGGGCACCCGATGGGCCCGCTGGCGCTGCTGGACCTGGTTGGCCTGGATGTTTCCAAGGCAATCGGCGAGACGATCGGCGAGCCGGTGCCGGCGCGCGTGCGGGAGCTGGTCGCCGAAGGAGCGCTCGGACGCAAGAGCGGGCGCGGAATCCACGCCTACTGAGCGCCCGCGCAGGAGCAACAGAACAGGGCCGCCGTGGGCGCCGGACGGGCGCTGCTCGCAAACATTTATCCGCGCTCAGGCGACTTTTAGCTGTCGTTCATCAACCTGGCGATACTGGTTCATGCGACATCAAGTCGCATCGCACACCCGCCTCCTCCCAGTGCGCACGATCCGGTCCGCTCCCCCCGCGGGCCGGACGTGTTTAACGACCTGTATTGAGGATCGGGGTCGGTTTGTGGCGGGCGTCGCGGGCGGCGGATCGCGCTGGCTAGTCGTCTGACTCGCGCCCGCCGCCCTCGCGCGGTGGCACGCGCCGGCGCTCGCGGATGCGCACGGCCTCGATGCGGTTGTCGCGCACGGACTCGACGCGAATCGAGTAGCCGTTGGCGGCGACGGTGTCCCCGCGCTTGGGCAGGCGCCCGAGCTCGGCGAACACGAGCCCGCCGATCGAGTTGTACGCGTCGCTGTCGACGGGCAGGTGCAGGCCGTGGTCGGCGAGGTCGGTGACGGCGACGTGCCCGCGCACGAACCAGTCGCCGTCGGCGAGGCGGCGGATCTCCCCGGCCGCCGGGTCGGTCTCGTCGGCGATCTCGCCGACGACCTCCTCGATGATGTCCTCGACGGTGACGACGCCGACGACGCGACCGTACTCGTCGACGACTACCGCCATCGAGGTGCGCTGGCGCTGCAGGTCGGCGAGCAGGTCGTCCAGCGGCTTGGTCTCGGGCACGATCAGCGCGTCGTGGACGACGGGCTCGAGCGGCGTGTGCGGCCCTTCCGCCATCAGCCTGCCGACGAGCTCGGAGACGTGCACGAGCCCGCGCACGCGGTCGCGGTCTTCCTCTTCGGTGACGAGCAGGCGCGAGTGGCCGCTGGCGACGCACAGCTTGAGCGCCGTCTCGACGTCCTGGGAGACGTCGACGGTGACGACCGCGGGCGCCGGCGTCATCACCTGGCGCGCCTCCTGCTCGTGCAGGTGGAAGACGCCCGTGAGCATCCCCGCCTCGCCCTGGTCGATCTGGCCGCCGGCCTGGGACTCGGCGATCAGGAGCTTGAGCTCGTCGGAGGAGCCGCCGCGGCGCTCGACGCTCATGTCGACGCCGAGCAGCCGCAGGATGCGGTCGGCGACGGCGGTCAGCGCGAGGATGAACGGGCGAAAGAGGATGCTGAACATCCGCAGGGGCGTGGCGACGCGCCGTGCGACGGCCTCGGCGCGATCGATGGCGTAGAACTTCGGCACCATCTCGCCGGCGATCAGCTGTGCGGAGGCGATGATCGCGAAGGCGACGATCACGGCGATCGCGACGGCGGCGCTGTGGCCGAGCGTGTTTCCGAGCCAGCCTTTGAGGATCGAAGCGAGCGCGGGCTCGCCGAGCGCTCCGACGCCGATCGAGGTCATCGTGACGCCGATCTGCACCGCGGAGATGTACTCGTTGACGTTCGCCAGCTGCTTGAGCGCGAGCGCGGCGCCCTTGGCGCCCTCTTCGCGCATGACTTCCAGCCGCGCGCGGCGGGAGCGCACGAGCGCGTACTCGGCGATCACGAAGAACGCGTTGACGGCGATCAGCAGCGCCGTCAGGATCAGCTTCAGGCCGTTCACGCGCGGCCGGCGGTCCCCGACACGCGCTCGCGCGGTCTCACGCGGCCCCAACCGAGTCGACCACGGCGCGGGTGGCCGGTCGGGGCGATGCTACTTCGGGGAAGTTCTTCGTCGTCGTTCATCGCGCTGGTCGACGGCTCAAAGGTAGCAAGGGCGTCGGGCGAGCGCTATGCGAGGCGGTCGATCCGGGCGGCGAGCTGGAAATCGGCGTCGGTGAGACCGCCGACGGAGTGCGTGGCGAGCGTCAGCCGAACCTTGTTCCAGCCGTGCAGGAGGATGTCGGGATGGTGGTTGGCGACCTCGGCTGCCTCGGCGACGCGGTTGACGAACGCGATCGCGTCGGCGAAGTTGGCGAACGCGAGCTCGCGCGCGATCTCGCGCTCCTCGTCGAGGAGCCAGAGGGGGACGTCGCGCAGCCGCTGCTCGACCTCGGAGTCGCTGAGCGAGCTCATCGCCTGCGAGCATAGACGCCGTCGAGGATCCTCGCGACGCGCCGCCCCCGGCGCTCGCGGGCCGTACAGTCACGGGATGCGGATCGTGAGCCTCGTCCCCCACGCGACGGAGCTGCTGTTCGCGCTCGGAGCCGGCCCGGACGTGGTGGGGGTGACGCACGAGTGCGACTTCCCGCCGGCGGCGGCCGAGCGCCGGCTCCTGACGCGCGACGTGCTGGCGGGCGGTCTGAGCGCGGCGGAGATCGACGCGGCGGTGCGCGAGCGCACGCTCGCGGGCGAGGCGATCTACGAGCTCGACCGCGACGCGCTGGCGGCGCTCGAGCCGGAGCTGATCGTCACGCAGGCGCTGTGCCCGGTGTGCGCCGTCTCCTACGAGGAGGTGGCGCAGGTCGCAGAGACGCTGCCGTCGTGTCCGCGCGTGATCGCGCTCGACCCGAGGACGCTCGGCGAGACGCTCGGCGACGTGCGCACGCTGGCGCAGGCGACCGACAGGCGCGAGCAGGGCGAGGCGCTGGTCGCCGACGTTGCCGCGCGCATCGATCGCGTGAAGCTCGCCGTGCGTGCCCAACCGCGCCCGCGCGTGGCGGCGCTGGAGTGGCTCGACCCGGTGTACGTGGCGGGCCACTGGACGCCCGAGCTGATCGAGCTGGCGGGCGGCGAGGACGTGCTGGGCGTCGCGGGCGGACCGTCGCGGACGGTCTCGTGGGAGCAGGTCGCGGCGGCGCGCCCGGAGGTCGTGGTGGCGATGCCGTGCGGCTATGACGAGCGCCGCGCGCAGGAGGAGACGAGCACGTATGCCAGCGAGCTCGCCGGCGTGGGCGCGCGGCGGATCGTCGCGGTCAACGCGTCGGCGTACTTCTCACGGCCGGGGCCGCGGCTGATCGACGGACTGGAGCTGCTGGCGCACGTGCTGCACCCGGAGCAGGTCGCAGAGGCGCCGGCGCGAGCGCTCAGGGCGCTTCCTGCGTGATCGGCACGGCGAGCGCTTCGGATTCGCTCGACTTGGCGATGGCGATCGAGCCGGCGATGGCGGCGACGGCAATGGCGCCACAGCCGGCCAGCGCCAGCGCGGGCGCGCGCATGCGATCGCCGAGCCGGATCACCAGCGCGGCGACCGCGCCGCCGATCAGGCCGCCGACGTGCCCGCCCCAGGAGATGCCGGGGAGTGTGAAGCTGATCACGAGGTTGATCAGGATCAGGCCGCCGATGCCGCCCATCCTGCCCCCCATCAGCGGCAGCTGACGCGCGCGCAGCTCGACGGCGAACGCGCCCATGATCCCGAAGACCGCGCCGGAGGCGCCGACGGTGGGGGAATGTGGAGAGACGAGCAGCGCGCCGAGCGAGCCGGTCAGCAGCGATACGCCGTAGATCGTCGCGAACTTGACGCGCCCGAGCACCGGCTCCAGCTGCATGCCGAGGACGTACAGGACGTACATGTTGAAGCCGATGTGCAGCAGGTTCTCGTGCAGGAAGCCGCTGGTGACTATCCGCCACCACTGGCCGTGGGCGACGCCGAGGTGCGGCAAGCCCGGGAGGCTGCCGAACAGGGCGCCTTCTTCGTAGACCTTGTCGGTGGGCCCACCGCCGAAGGAGATGTTCCCCTCGGCGATGAAGGCGATGACGTTGATGACGATCAGCGCGTAGGTGACCTGCGGGATCTTTGCCATGTCGCGCATGCGGACGACCTTCGTGCGCTGGCCGGCGCACTCGGGACAGCGCATCCCCACCGGCGTGGTGGTCATGCAGTCGGGGCAGATCGGACGCCCGCAGTTGGCACAGGAGACCCCGGTCTCGCGCGAGGGGTGGCGGTAGCAGGTGGCCATCAGCGATCGCCGAGCAGCTTGCGCGCCTCGCGCCCGAGGTCGTTGATCGCGCGCTCGGCGGCGTCCCGCACGCCGTCGAGCCCGCCCGGAGAGCCGTGCGCCCGCCTGCGCGCGCGGAGCAGCACGAGCGCCGCGCCGGCGCTGCCGCCGACGACGAGCGCCGCGGCCGGGCGCGCCCAGTTGCGCGGGTCGCGCATCGCGGAGAGCTCCCACGCCTCGAGCTCGTCGGCGGCCAGCTCGGTGATGCTCGTGAGCGTGCTCTCCAGGCGCTCGACGAGGTCGGCGGGCGGCTCGACGGGCGCGAGCGCTTCGCGCAAGAGGCCCTCGAAGTTGGGGGCGGCCTCAGTCATGGACGATCTCCTCCAGTTGCTTGATCGCGCGATGGATCAGCACCTTGGTGGCGCCGTCGGAGCGCCCCAGCGCCCGCGCGATCTCGCGGTTGTCCATGCCCAGCGCGAAGCGCATGATCAGCGCCTCGCGGCGGTCGTCGGGCAGCATCTGCACCCCGGCGAGCACGCGGCTGAGCTCGTCGCGCCCCTCGACCAGCTGCTCGGTCGTGTGCATGGCGGTCAGCGCGGTCGTGTCGTCGATCGGCGAGACCGGCTTGCGCGAGCGGTCGCGATAGAGGTTGGCGGCGAGGTTGTGCGCGATGCGGATCAGCCACGGGCGCAGCGGCCGTCCGTGGGATTCGCGCTGCGCGCGCTCGAAGTGGCGGTAGGCCTGCAGGAAGGTCTGCTCGGTGAGATCCTCGGCGTCGTGGTGATCGCCGACGCGGTAGTAGGCGTAGCTGTACACGTCGCGCAGGTGAGCCCGGTAGAGCTCTGAGAACTCCGCGTCGAGCTGCGCCTTGGGCTTCTGGCTGGCCTGCTCGGTCACTCATTGCACCCTACCCCCGCGTCGCACTCGAGCCCTCGTTGCCGCTCAGGCGGCGCGCGAGACCTCGTGCTGGCGGGCCGCCTCGGCGGGCGCCGGGCTCGCGGCCTTGGCGCCGCCCAGCCACTCCCATTGCAGGCTCACGCACGCCCAGATCCGCTCGGTCACGCCCGCGGCGAGCGCCGGCGAGCAGCGCTCGACGGTGGGGTAGCGCAGCGGCGCGCCGACGCGCAGCCTGACCTTGCGCGGACGGATGCGCCAGCCCCTGCGCACGGCGTCGCTGCCGATGACCGCCACGGGCGCCACCGGCGCGCCGGTCTCGAGCGCGAGGCGTCCGATGCCGCGCCGCGGCTGTCCGAGCGGCCCTCGACGCACGCGCGTGCCCTCGGGGAAGATGACCACGCAGTCGCCGCGCGCGAGGATCGCGCGGGCGGTCTCCATCGCGTCGCGGTCGCCGGCGCCGCGGTCGACGGGGAAGGCGCCGAGGGCGTTCAGGATCCACGCTTGCCAGCTCTTTTCGAACAGCTCGCGCTTGGCCATGTAGTAGACGGGACGGCGCACGAGCGTGCCGATCACGAACGGATCGAGGAAGCTGCGGTGGTTGGAGGCGAGCAGCAGCGGGCCGCTGCGCGGCAGGTGCTCGCGCCCGACGCGCTGCATGCGGAAGTAGACGAGGAAGAACGGCACCAGGATCGCCCGCAGCGTCCAGTAGACGAAGGGGTTGACGCCCCGCTGCAGCGAGCGCTCGCGAAAGCCGCCAAGGTCGACCGGCGCGCGGTCGGGCACTCGCCTGGGCTCCTCGGGATTCTGATGGTTGAGCATCTGGGCCATGCTCTAGATACACCGCGTGCGACCGCGCCGTTACAGCCATCGGACAGGGTCGACCCGGACGACTGCGAGAACCGGCTAGCGCTCGCTCGCGGCGGGAGCGGCCGGCGAGGCCGACGTCCAGGCCGCACCGGCTGTGGCGACGTCCGTGGGGTAGGTCGTTCGCGCGCGCAGCAGGAAGACCCCGGCGGCGGCGAGCGTGCTCAGCATGATCAGGAAGCTGACCTCCAGACCTGTCCCGGTGGCGGCCGAGACGAGCCCGTGCGTGTGCGTGCCGATCGGCGCCTGCGCGGGGAGGATGCCGGTCACGAGGTCGGCCACCGCGCCGAACAGCAGCGGCGCGAGCGCCTGCGCGACCGAGCGCAGGAACGTGCGGGTGCTCTCGGCGCGCCCCCACAACCCGGAGGGCATGATGTCCAGGCGCGCGGCGTCGAGCGGCGGATTGGCGGCGGAGATGAGCGCGGCGCCGCCGACGTCGAACCAGACGGCGGTGCCGAGGTGGCTGCTGAGCAGGCCGGGGATCAGCAGCGCGGCGGCGCCCAGATAGCAGATCGCGGGCACCCAGACGCGCGCCTGCAGATTGCCGCGGCGGACGAGCGCGTCGGTGATGTGGCCGCTGACGAGCGTGCCGGCGAGCGCGCCGAGCACGAGCAGCCCGAGCACGAGCGTGGCGGTCGCCTGACCGGCGTGGTAGTGGCCGCGCACGAACACGACGGCGAACGTCTGCAGGCCGGCAAAGAAGAAGTACCCGAGCGAGGAGCCGATGATCAGCAGCATGTTGGTGGGGATGCGCAGGATGTAGCGGACGGCCTCGCCGAGCGACATCCCGTTGGGATCGCGCTCGAGGACGAGCCCGGGGTCGGGGGCGAAGCCGCGAGCGCTGGCGACGTCGTGGGCGAGATCGCGGTCCGGCTTTGGCGGCTCCCCTTGCTCATCCTGCTCGGCGTCGGCGGCCTCGGCGGCGCGGCCAGCATCAGCGTGTGCGGTGGCGAGGTCCCGTGTCCCCGGCTGCAGGCGGCTCTGCCCGCCGCGGTGCGGCTCGGGCACGGTGCGCCAAAGCGCGCGGGCGAGGAAGAAGCCGGGGAGCGCGAGCAGCCCGAAGGCCAGGCGCCAGGAGAACACGCTGGCGACAGTGCCGCTGACGATGAACCCGGCGGCGGTGCCGGCGATCTCGCCGGAGAGGATGTAGCCGTAGATGCGCCCGCGCTCGCGCGAGGGGAAGTAGTCGCCGGTCAGCGAGGCGATCGCCGGACCGGCGGTGGCGGCGACGGCGCCGAGCCCGACGCGCGTGAGCAGCAGGCTCGAGTAGGAGTGCGCGACGGCGGCGAGCAGCGTGGCGACGCTCCACAGGACGATGCTCGCGGCGAGCAGCGGTATCCGCCGCGCGCGGTCGACCAGCAGCCCCACCGGGACGACCGCGACGGCGCCGACGAGCAGCGCCACCGAGTTGAGCAGGCCGATCTTCGTGTTGCCGATGTGCAGCGAGCGCTCCAGCTGCGGCGCGACCGCGCCGACGGTGGCGATCTGCGCGCTGCTGAGCGCGAGCACGCACGCGAACAGCGCGATCACGCGCGCCCGCGCGGGACCGCCCACGAGCTCGACGACCTGTCCGCGCAGCAGGCGTCCCAGCCAGCGCACCGCTCGTATCAGCGCGAGCGCGATGCGCTCGGGCAGGCCTAGATCCTCCATGTCGAGGAGCCCCACCAACCGAGGTCCGCTGGCCGCATCTGCAGACCATAGATACGTGGACGCCGGCGGCGCAGCCCAGGCGACTCAGGCGCCTGTCAGGTGGGAGGCGTCATGGCGCGCACGCGAGCCGCCCGCCCGGCGGGGGGAGCCGGACGGGCTGGCTCACGTGTGCCTGCGTGAGCGACCTGTGGAGCGGCCGCTCGCTCGTCGACGGCGGCGGATGGAGACGCCGTCGGACGTCAGCAACAGCAAGCTCATCGATCCAGCCGCCGCGGCCCTCGACGGTCACCGCCCGCTCCCCAGAGACCCAACGACCGCGTGCGATCGCTGAGCTGCCGGTAACGACCGTGCCGGTAGCGAGGTCGCAGGCGCCCCCCGTCGCGCGCGCGTCGCGCACATGTGGGTCGGGAGTCCCTCGCCCGCTTGACCTCCGCGCGAACGCGGTTGGTCGTGAGCCTGATCTCGATTGACCTCTCTCTGTCAGCTCGCTCGTCGACGAGGAACACCGGCGCCTTCCCGGCCGGGCTCTCGCCGATCGCCGGCGCGCCGTTCTTCGCGAATACGGGGGACACGGCAATGAGCGCGGAGCGAGCAGCTCGTTCACCTGAATCTCGACCCTCTGGGCGCTCACGCGACGCGAACACGTCGGCTCGAGCGGCAGCCTTGCAGAGGGCAACCGCAAATGCGAGCAGCGCCAACGCGGTGACCGGGATCAGGATCGGGAGCACGCGGTCCATCATTCCCCGACGCGGTGCAGTCGCTCGGCCTCACCGGGCACTGATACCCGCCCGGCCCGATCCATCGCGGCCACTCGCCTGCAGTACTCACGACGCGTGGCGATCATCGTGGTGTCTGCGCGGTCGAGCAGCGTCTTGATCGTGTCCGCGGGACGTCGTTGGCTCACACCAATGCTGATGCTGGCTCCTGGTATCGCCTCGTTCAGATGCACACCGACTCGCGCGAAGCGTTTGCCGATCCCATCCAGGCCGTCGCCGGAGAACGAGCACACGAACTCGTCGCCGCCAAAGCGGAGTATCAGATCGTATGAGCGGAACTCGTCACCGATGAGGCGAGCGACGGTCCGCAGCAGCGTGTCACCCGCCGAGTGTCCCTGGTCGTCGTTGACCGCCTTCAGGCCGTCGACATCCACGAAAGCCACGATCAGCTGCTCGCCGGTGCGCCGTGTGCGGTCCATCTCCCGTTGCAGGGCCGCCAGACCGACGCCGCGGCGTAGCGTGCCCGTCACCTCGTCTGTCGCGGCGGTGGCGAGTTCCTGAGCGTAGGCCTCTCGATCGAGCGCCGCGAACTGCCGATCGCGCGCGGCGTGCTCACGATCCTCCGCGGCTGCCTGGCGCTGGAGCGCGGCGCGTGCTCGCGACTGCGCGGCCAGCCGTCGCTCCCCGGCTGCCCGTAGCTGGACCCCACGACCGCCTGGGCGTCCGTCCTCCTCCGCGCGATGCTCGCGCTCGAGGCGCTCGATCTCGGCATCGAGATCGGTCGCGATCTGGTCACGCGCGGCGCTCGTCAGGTCACGCGCGGCCGCCAGCCGGTCGCGCTGCTCGGCGATTCGGTCGCGCACGACCGAGCTGGTGCCGCGCGCACGACTGGCCGTGTGGCGCTCGAGCGTGCTGTCCGCGCGCATCCGGCGTGTCCGCTCATAGGCGATCGGGTCGCCGCGCTGGACGCGCGCTCCGTCGCTTGCGGCCTGGTCGATGTCCGCCGCCGCCTGATCGCGGTCGGATGAGATCTGATCGTGTTCTGAGCCGGTCTGATCGGAGTCGGAGAGGATCTGATCGACGTCGGCGCTGTTCTGCTCGGCCTCAGGGAGAGCCTCCTCCAGGCCGGCGATGTCCTGCTCTTCCCCGTCGGGCATCACGAGCGCCCGCTTCTGGCTGGAACGACGAGAGCCTGCTTGCGCCGCATGGTGCCTCCAGACGTGTTCCTCCTCTACAAGGACGTCACCAGGGTCTGGAGCGACGCAGCGCGAGCGTAGCACCATGTGCGGCCCGCCACAAGTCCGGTAGTAGGAATCCATTCTCTATGGAGAACGGATCCGTGAGCTGGCGCGGGTCCCCGCGGGCGCCGCGGGCGCGTCAGGGGCGTGCTTTCGAAGCGGCGCCGAGCGAGAGCTCGGCGAGCGCAGTCGCGTCCAGACGGCCGTCGATCACGTCGCGTGCGACGTCGCTGAGGCGGCTGTTGTGGGCTCGCGCGTAGCGACGGATGCTGGCGAATGCCTCGTCCACGCTGACCTGGCCGCGCTCGGCGAGAACGCCCTTGGCCTGCTCGATCAGCACCCGACTGTTCAGGGCGCCCTGGAGCTGTTGCACGACGCCGCGCGTCTCGCGCATCGAGCGCTCCTGGATGAGGGCCACGGCGGCGATGTCCGCCATTCCCTGCCCGAGCGGCACGTCGCGCTCGGGAAGCCGGCCGGTCTCGGCACGAAAGAGGTTGAGCGCGCCAATCGTGCGGCCGTGGACGCGCATCGGGATCGCGTGCACAGACTTGATCCCGTTCTGCACGGCAGCGGGCGCGAACGTCGGCCAGCGACCGGTGTCCGCGGCGAGATCCTCGCTGAATACGAGCCGCGAGTCGCGATAGCACTCGAGGCATGGTCCCTCCTCGGTGCGGGATTGCAGCAGCTCGAGCGCCTCGGAGCGCTCGCCCGAGGATGCCATGACCTGCAGGCTACCCGCGGCGTTCGCCAGCAGCAGGCCCACCTCGGCGCAGTCCATCAGCTCCATGCTGCGCTCCACCAGGCGGTGCATGAACTCGATCACGTCGAAGTTGTCGACCATCGTGTCAGCCAGCTCGACGAAGGTCTCCACGATCCGTTCTTCCCGCGTCATGACCCAGGACGCCCCTCTGCCGTCTCCCGTTTATCCGAATCTGTCACATTATGGCGCGTGCCGCGGCGAACATGGACGTCAGGCCGAGTCGGCAAGGTGCAGACGATGCGCTACGACGTCACGTGCCACGTCGCGCAGCGGGCGATCGTTGGCGAACGCGAAGGACCTGAGTCGCACGAACGCCTCGTCCAGCGACACCTCGAGCTGCGCGGAGACGATGCCGGTCGCCTGGTGGACCTCAGCCCAGTGCGCCGGCTCGTCGGCCAGCAGCACGTGCAGCTGCTCTGGGGGAGCGCCGGCCTGCAGGCCGAGAATCGTCTGGGTCGCGACGTCGGCCAGCACCAATCCGAGAGCGAGCTCCTCGTCACCGAGGGGGCCTGGACGATCGCGGTAGAGCGCCAGCACTCCGAGCCCGGCGGCTCCCAGCTGTAGCGGGAGGGCGAACACGGCCCGCACGCTGGCCTGCACGCCGGCGTGGGCGAACGCTGGCCAACGCACGTGCGCGGGGTCGGCCAGATCCGCCTCCAGCACGGGCTCCATGCTCCGCCACGCATCGACACACGGGCCCTCGCCCAGTGTCAGCTGGAGCTCCTGCACCGCCGCTATCCCCGGCTCGGAGACGCCCGCGGTGCCGCGCAACTCGCCGTTCACCATCAACGACAGCCCCGCCCCGCTCAGCGACAACAGCTCCACGGCTGCGCCGCAGACCCGGTCGACCATCGAGCCGGATCCGCTGGGACCGGCATCGGCCATCGCCCTCAGCACCACGCTCAAACGATCGCTCGCCACCGGGCAACCATACGGGTGATATCGCGGCCGAGCGCGGCGCGACGGCCCGCGCGGTCACAATGCGCTGCATGAGCGACCACGGAAGCCCGCTGCGCGAGGAGGAGGTCGACCCCGACCCGCTGCGCCAGTTCACAGCCTGGTTTCGAGAGGCCGAGACGGCCGGCGTGCGCATGCCCGAGGCGGCGGCGCTGGCGACGGCGTCGAGCGACGGCGCCCCGTCGGCGCGGATGGTGCTCGTCAAGGGCTTCGACGAGCGTGGCTTCGTGTTCTATTCGAACTACGCCAGTCGCAAGGGCCGCGAGCTCGCCGTCAACCCGCGCGCGGCACTGCTCTTCCACTGGGACCCCCTGGGTCGACAGGTGCGGATCGAGGGACCGGTCGCGCGCACGAGCGCCGAGGAGTCGGCCGCCTACGTGCGCGAGCGCCCGCGCGCCAGCCAGCTCAGCGCGCTTGCCTCGCCGCAAAGCCAGATCATCGACAGCCGCCAAGCGCTCGAGCGCCGAGTTGCCGAGCTGGAGCAGCGCTGTCGAGGGAGTGATCTGCCGCTGCCGAGTGACTGGGGTGGCTTTCGCCTCGTCCCGGAGACAGTCGAGCTTTGGCAGCAGCGCCAGGATCGCCTGCACGACCGCCTGAGATACCGCCGCGGCGACGACGCGGGCTGGGCGATCGAGCGCCTGGCGCCATAGTGCCGACGAGCAGGCCGACTCGGCGCTGGCGGACGCTCACGGCTCTCAGAGCTTGACGGAAGCCGTGAGGTGGGACAACACGTCGATGCGCTGCGAGAGGCCGCTGCCGCCGGCGACGACGAGCCACGCGTCGCCGCGTCGGGTGGCGGTGAGCCCGCCTTTGAAGACGCCCGGCCCGTTGACGTAGCCGGCTCTGCCGGGGACGGGCGAGAGACCCGGGATCGCGGCCGGCGCGCCGCCGGGGCGCGCGGCGTCCAGCAGG
This sequence comes from uncultured Solirubrobacteraceae bacterium, assembly GCA_963735705.1. Lineage (GTDB taxonomy): Bacteria > Actinomycetota > Thermoleophilia > Solirubrobacterales > Solirubrobacteraceae > Palsa-744. The sequence goes on along the minus strand of CAVTLZ010000013.1, from coordinate 225,208 downwards.
ATGGCCGCGTCCAGGGGCCATCCGTGGAGCGAGTACTCGGTGTCGATGCACGAGAAGAACGCCCGACCGACGAGCGCGCCGGGGTATGGCGCGATCTCGCTCGCGACGTGGCTCCACCTGGCCGCCAGCCCGGGGACGCCGCCGGCCTTCAACGTGCACGGCCCGTGCGCCGCGAGCGCCGGCGTTTGCGCTGACGGTCGCACCTGCGCGCTGGGGATCGGCCTGCCGGCACCGTCGAGCGGCGTGAGCGACGGTTCGACCGGGGCCGGAAAGACGACCCTCCCGCCGGCGGATCTCCTGCCGAGGAAGGGGAGGACGATCCGCGCGGCGCGCAGCCCGTAGGGCAATCCTGGGAGCGCGACGGTGGCGACCCGGCGATGAGCGCCGAGACGCACGGCGGCGACCTGCGGCGTGGTGAGCACCACGATCGATTCCCTGCGCGTCTTCGCGTCAGCGCTGGTGAGAACCATCGACAGCGGCAGCGACCCGGTGGGCGTGGCGGAGCAGCCGCCGCCGGCGATGCCGCTGAACCCAGGTTCCTCGACGCCGACGCACCAGCCGTACTGGCCGCCGTCGAGGGCGGGCGACAGGCGAATGCCGAACCCGGCGACGGCGACGGATCGCCGGCTCGCTCCCGCTCGGACAGTCGCGTGCGCGACACGGCCACGTTCGACTGGAGCGCCTTGCCCGGAGACCGCCCATACGAGCGCTCCGATGCCAACCAGCGCCAGGAGAACGCCCGCGCCGAGGCGCGCCCGCCGCGCGCGCCGGCGGCGCCGTGCCTCTTCGATGACTCCCTGCTCCGGTCCGCGGGCGGACGGGGGCGCAGCGTCGTGGCGCTCCTCATCGGCGAGCAGCGATGGCATCGCTCAGCGAAGCCCCTGGATGATGGTCACGAGCTCCTCGGGCTGGTAGCCCTGTTCGCGCGCGAACGCGACGAGGTCGCGCGCGCGGGCGGCGACAGCGCTGCGCTGCGGCGTGCCGCTGACGCGGATGCCGAGCCCGCGGCGAAACTCCAGCAGGCCTTCGTCGCGCAGCGCGCGCAGCGCTCGCAGGACGGTGTTCGTGTTGACGTCCATGACCGCGGCCAGGTCCTTGGCGGGCGGCAGGCGCTCCCCCGGCCGCGCCTCGCCGTCGGCGATCGCGCGGCGGATCTGCGCGGCCACCTGATCGTGCAAGGCCGTCTGGTCGCCGCGATCTAGCTTTACCTCGATCATGGTGCTAATCATAATAGCTTCTATATCGCTGCTTGTCGACCCCCCCCTGCCGCTACGGCAACGTGAAGGCGAAACGGCCGATCGTCTCGTCGCGGCCGAGGAGACGGAGCGCACCCTCCTGACCTCCGAGGAGAACCTGGCCGTGCACGACCCCGTGGCAGCCGGGGGGCTGAGGGACGAATTCGGTGACGTGGAGGATCCGCCCGCGGGCGACGTCGCGTTCGATCGACTGCCCCCAGACGCCTCCGCGACCGCACGCGGAGCCGCTCGGCCTCCTGACCTCGATGCCGTAGGCGATGCTCGCGTTGGTCACGGCGGCCGGCGCGGTGAACGTGATCCGCAGGTCATACCCGCCGGGCACCCTGCGCGCCCTCAGCGCGACCGGCGTGCGCAACCCGCGCGGGATCGCCGGGACGAGCATCGGTCTGCGTGCCATCGAGGTCGTGCACTGCCGCGGTCCGCCGGCCCCCCTGTCGAACCCCGTCTGGCAGAGGTGACCGCCGTAGCGGAACAGTAGCCGCGAGACGACTTCCCCCCGCCCTGCTCCGATCGGGAAGCCGCCGAGCAGTCCGGTTTTACCCCCGAGCACGGGAAGGTTCTGCGCCAGCTCGGGTGGCGTGCGCAGGACGACCAGGTAGGCGCCGAGGCCGCCGGCGGTCGCGACGGTGCGCAGCCGGCCGTCGACCACATAGGCGACGCTGACGGCGTGGGGACCGAGCAGGCCGAACCCGATCAGCCGCTCATCGCCCGCGGGGCAGGGCTTCGGGTCGGAGGGTCGGGAACGCAACCAGGGGGCCAGGCACGACGTCGTCGGGCTCTGGAGCGCCCCGGCGGCCGGCAACCCGGCGTCGCTCAAGATCGTCCAAGCTGTCGGCGGGATGCACGAGTCGGGGTCGAGGACCGTCGCCGGCAGTTCATGGAAGCGCCCATCGTCGTCGAACTCGCCGTCCTGCCCGAGCACCCCCAGGCGCCCGTCGAGCAGCCGCCCGATCTGCATGCAGAGCAATCCCCGAGTGGTGCGCACGATCCGCATCCCCCAGGGCAGGCCCCCACCGGGGTCGGGCACGGAGATCGCCAGCGGCTGCGCCGATGCGGGGCTGCCCCTGACGCCCGCCACCGGGACGCCGATGCCGGTCGACACCGATGGGCGTTCACGTCCGCCGCGGGCGTGAGAGGGCGTCACGGGGGCGCCGAAGCCGATGATCTGGGTGGCGGCGAGCGCAGCGGCTGCCAGCAGCAGCGCTGCCAGCGCGATCAAGGCCACGACCGGGACGCGACGCGAGCGGCCGATCAAGCGTGTGGGCCTCCCGGCGGGCGTAGCGAAAAGCGACTCGGCGGCCTTGACGAGCTGCTGCTTGTAGTCGCTGTGGAAGTCGCTCATGCGCCTGCCTGCCTCGCCTGTCGCAGGGTCGCGATCGCGCGACTGACCCGCTTGCGCACGACAGCAGGCGAGCACTGCAGCTGTTGCGCGATCTCCCCGTAGCCGCGCTCGTCGAGCACCCGCGCGCGGAGCGCGTCGAACTGCTCGACGGGCAGCTCGGCGGCAAGCCTGATCAGCAGGTCGGTCTCGGCGGCGACCTGCAGCACCCGCTCGACGTCGCCGTCGCCGATCTCGACCGGCTCGAGCGCCAGCCGCTGGCGGGCGGCGCTCTCGACCCTGCCGCGACGGAAGCTGTCGACCATCGCGTTGCGCGCGATCGTCAGCAGCCAGGGAGCGGCGGAGCCGTCGATCGCCGGCGGCCTGTCCGCGAGCGCGAGGAGCGCCGCGGCGAACGTCTCGGCCATCAGGTCCATCGCCACCTCCGGGTTGCGGGTGCGCTTGAGCAGGAACGCGAGCACGAGCTCGTGGCGGCGCTCGTACAGCGCCCCGAACGCCTCACGGTCACCCGCCCGCGTGCGCTCGAGCAGCTCTCCGTCGCTCGTCGCGTCCACGGGCCTGGGCACGTCATCCATAACGATCCTGCCGTCCGGTTTGTGACCGCATGACGGCCATCGTGCCGGACTGCTGCCCCACCGCGTCGGACGCCCGACGGTGAGAACCAGCGAGCGTTGCGCTACGTGGCGGTGATGTAACCCGACATGTAGCCCGGGTGCTGCATCGCCCATTCGTCGCACTGGAAGGTGCAGAACCAGAGGAATGCGCCGGCGTGCTTCACCAGCAGCGTGTAGGTGTGAATGCCCGGCATCACGACGATGTTCACGCCGGCTCCCGGCGAGGTGATGCTGTGTGGCACTTCATCGGTGTTGTCGATCCTCAGCTCCTGGGGCTGGCCCACCTTGACCGTGAATTCGGTGACGGAGAACGCATCGTGCTTTTCGCCTTCCGGGCCGGGCTTGTATTCGGGAACGACCTTGAGGACGACCAGCTTTGCGGCGTGCGGTTGCGCGGCGACCTGCTCGGCGGCGGCCTGGGACACAGTGCGAGCTTCGTTCCTTTCGCCGCTGCGGACCAACGCGACCATCGAGATCAGCAGCGCGGCGAGAACCGCCGCGCCGGCGAGCGTCCTCAACCCGAACATCCTCGCGGCTGCGTCGCCGGACTCGTGCCGATATCTCGCCTCGGTGGCCGCGTCGGGCTCCTGCGCACCGCTGCCGTGCTCGAAGACGAGGTGACGAACGGGCACGGCGAAGCGCTCGCGCACGAGTCCGGCGAGCGCGGGGTCGAGCCCGCCGGACGCCCGCTCCCAGCGGGTGGAGACGATGACTTCGTCCGGAGTGAAGGTGGCAAACGCGTCCTCGACGGCCTCGAGCGGGTCCGCCTCTGAGACCTCGCCCGCGACGACGAGCTCGTGGCCGACACGATCGAGGGCGGTCTTCAAGCGAACGCGGGCTTGGTCCAGGAGACCGTCGACGGCGCCCGTGAGACGGGCTCCAGGTGAGATCAGCGCGGGCACGAGCACGAGCACGTGCGTGTGCGGCACGCGGGCCAGCCGTTCGAGCTCGGCGAGCAGCGCCTGCTCGCCGAGCGTGTCGCCGGCGAGGACGAGCACACGGCGCTCCTCCGGCGAGCCGACGTGCGGGGGCGCCATCTTCACCGGCAGCTCGACGCCGCGGAGCTTGCGCACGCGCAGTTGCGCCACGCGCGCGGCGCCGGCGCCGAGCACGACCGCGAGCACGACCAGCGCGAGCCATGCCGGACCGAGCACCGCGGCGAGCACGACGGGAAGCAGGGCGACTATCACCAGCAATACGAAGCGGAAGGCCTCCTGCTCGCTGTGAAATGGGCTACGCATCGGTGCGGTCCTCATCGGCGGCGTGGCCTGCGAGGCTCTGCACGGCGGCCACGATCTGCTCGGTGCTCGCGGGCGCCGGCAACTGGTGGCAACCATCCAGCAGCTCGCGCAGGCTCGCGTCCATATTCGCTGGGGCCTCAACCAGCAGCGGCGTGTCGGGGTAGCGCGTGCGCAGCTCGCGCAGGACCTCGCGAGCGGACTCGTGCTCGTAGCCGAGGGAGCTGACGACGAGATCGGCGTCATGGGCGGGGGCGCATCCCGCGGGACCTGTCAGTGGACAGCGCCCGTGTCCGGCCGGCCCGGGACAGATGGCGACCGCATAACCGGCAAAGCGCAGGCCTGAGGCGATCGCGAGGCCGGTCGCCTCGTCGGGGTGCTCGACGAGCACCCGCGGGTGGCTCCAGCGCCATGGCTGCGGGCTGAGCTTCACTGTTTGTGTGTCGGTGGAGACTGAAGAGAGCATGGCTCCACGCTAAATCGCGACCCGTGAGCGGTCATCCGGGTTAAGCCGCGTTCAGCTGCGCGAAAAACCCGTACTTCTAGGCGCTCGGCTTGCAACCATTCGGCGAACGCCACCCGTGACCGCGCGGTCAGCCTGACCACGGGAACAGCATGTCGAAACCGTAGACGCTCGCGTTTGGCCGGAAATGCTCTACGTAGAACTCCGTCCACACAGTTCGTCCGAGGTAGCGTTCCGTGATTCGGTAAAGCCGCTCGCCATCTTCTATGCGCGTCGGCTTCAAGCGCCGTCCGTAGCGGTGCATGAGCCGTGCGATCACGCCGCTCCCGAAGATGTGGGTGCCGTCCGAGAGGTGCCATCCGCTGTGCGGCGAGATCACGATCATTCGCACCCGTCCGTTCGCCAGATACAGATCGAATATCCCATTCGGAGTCTTTGGGCTGATCCTGCCGAGTGGGAGGTTCTCGTAAGACATCGGCCCACGCTCTTCGAGCGGACGCCCAAGGCGCGCGATCACCTGCGCACGAGTCATACCCAGTGTCACACCAGCGGCTCCGCGGCCGACCGTTATCACCCCGCCGTATACCCCTTTGGTGACCGGAGGCGTCGCGAACGCCGCGACGCAGCCTAGAAGCGCGATCAGCCCGCCGATCACGAATGCCCGCATACCCCGAACTTAAGGCACCTTCCGTGTACGGAGCATCCGCACGCGCCCGCATCGCGCGACGGCCAACTACGTAGTCGCGCGAAGCCGCCGAGGCCGACCCGCTGGGCGCGATGACCCTGGGGCCAGCGATATCGGACTATCCCGGGGCGCTGCGGCGGTACCATGCCAGCGCACGCCGACGTAGCTCAGCTGGTAGAGCACCGCTCTTGTAAAGCGGATGTCGCCGGTTCGATCCCGGCCGTCGGCTTTGCCCGGGTGCCGCGGATAGTCGCGTGCGTGCGCCCATAGCCCGCGGCAGGGGCGCCGACCACATCGATCTCGGCACCGGCGAGGATGACCTCGCCGCGCGTGCGTGCGCCCATAGCCCGCGGCGCTCACGCGCGCGCCGCTACGCGGGGCATGAGCGGGGTTTTCAGGGCGACCCGGGAGGCCCGGAGAATGAGTCAAGACCTCCCGGGGGTCGCCCTCTACCCGGATGACCTGTCGGTCTTCCGGTGTTCGCTATCGACCGTCTGGCACCGGCGCTTGAGGCCCGGAACGAGAACGTGCATCCGCGATCGCCAATCGCTCGAGCCAAGGGCTATGGGCAGCCAGCCGCGCCACGGGCCATACTTCCCGGCATGGACACCCAACACGCCAGTGATCTCCTCGCCCGGGAGCGAGCGCGCATAGAGCACGCCCTCGCCGAGCTGAAGCCCCACGACCCCGAAGCCGTCACCGATCCCTACGAGGCCGCAGACGTCGCCGGTGATCTGTTCGACGAGGAGCTTGCGGGAGGCGAGGCCGAGCAGCTGCGCGACGAGCTCGACGCGATCGAGCGGGCCGAGCAGCGACTCGCCGACGGCACGTACGGCGTATCGATCGAGAGCGGCGAGCCGATCCCAGACGCGCGCCTGGAGGCGATCCCGTGGGCAGAGCGGACCGCCGAGGAGCAGGCGCGCTACGAACCGTAGGGACTGCGGCCGGCGATAGCCGCCGTCACAGCGTGCATAGCATCAGCACCTCCGCGTCGTGCGAAACCGACGTGTTGCGGTGAGCGGCGTTGAACTTGCTGTGCGCGAGCTCCGCAACCGATTCGACTTCCACGCCGGGATAGTGCTCGCGCGCGAGCTCCACGACACGCGCGACGCTCAGCACGCGCGGACGCTCGGATGAGTTCTCGGCATAGGGAGAGTAGGAGAGCACCAGCGGCGCCTGGAGCCGGCGCGCGCCCGCGAAGAGATCCGTGAAGGCGTCTGCAGCTTGGGAGCGGATGCAGAACGGCGATTGATGACGCTCCGCGCGATAAAGCCCTCGGCTCAGCCTCGTGCCTCCGTTCAGATTCGTCGTCGACACCGCCGGCGTGTCACCGAGCGCGAGCGTCTCGAGAACGTGGTAGAAGCGACTGTAGTGGTCGCGAGTGTACGGTGGATCGGCGTAGATCACCGACACCGGCTCGGAGCACGCGCGTAGGAACTCGCGGTAGTCGGCGCGCAAAGCGGAGCTGGCGTGGCGAGCACCGCCATCGTTGGCCAGTCGCCACGCCCACCGCCCGAACGCATCGATCGCGTCGGTCTCGCGCTTCCTGGCGACCGCGTTCAGCAGGGCGCCCTTTGGGCTGCCGGCGGCGTCCCGCGGACGAACCGGCTGCGCGAACTGGCTGCCCACGCTCGAGACCGATTCGCTCGCGGCCGCGATCACCGCGGCCAGCGCAAGATCGATCTCGTCTGGAGCAAGCGCGCGCACACACTCCACCAGGCAGTCCAGCTGCAGCGCCTGCCGGTAGGAGAAGTAGACGCCGCCGTAGTAGCGGGTCATCACTCCCCCGCTCGATCCCTCACCCGCGGCACGCAGCGCGTCGGCAAGGGCGCCCGGCGCAGGACCCTCGCCGCGCTCGAATGCGAGCATCGATCCCGACTCGAGCAGCTCCGCGAGCGACTCGTGCTCACCGCCCGCTGCGGCCTCCAGGCACGCCGCCTCGTGCTCGATGAGGTGCGCCAGCGCCCCTCCGGCCCGCTCGTGCTCGGACCGACGCGCCAGTCCCGCCAGCTCGGCGGCGTCCGCCGGCGACAGACGCTCGGGGGCCAGTAGTGCCGAGCACAGCACGCGGGAGTACTCCTGGATGTCTACCGCGGTAACGGGGCGCCGCTCCGCCAGACGGGCGGCGACGACGCCTGAGCCCGAGAACAGGTCGACCGCCGGACCGCCGGCGGGGTCGACCCGATCGACTGCCTCGCCGATGGCGTCGAGCAGACGCAGCTTGCTCCCGAGGTACTGGATCGGGCGCACCGGCGGGCGCTCGCGCGCGGGCATCTCTCCGAACGCGAGCTGAGCTGTCTTCGCCTCCTCGTATTGTCCGTCCGGTGATGCCGTGGCGATGGAGAAGGCTGAATGCATGGGCATGACGGTCGTGCCGGAGCTGTCCTACGGGGATTCCGAGACGGGCAACCTCTTGGTCCAGGGCGAGAACCTCGCCGTCCTCGATGAGCTGCGCGGCGAGCTTACAGGGGCGGTCCGATGCATCTACATCGACCCCCCGTACAACAACCGCGAGCGCTACACGCACTATGACGACGCCGTCCACCACGACACCTGGCTGGCCGACCTCGAGCAGCGCCTGGTGAGGTTGCGCGCGCTGCTGCGCGAGGACGGCAGCCTGTGGATCTCGATCGACGACACCGGGATGCACTACCTCAAGGTCCTCGCGGACGAGGTCTTCGGGCGCGCGAACTTCGTCACGACGATCGTCTGGCAGCACCGTACGTCGCGTGAGAACCGGCGCGTCTTCTCGAACAACCACGAGTACCTGCTCGTTTACGCGCGCTCGGCCGAGCGCTTCAAGGCGACGCGCAACCTCCTCGCGCCGAGCCCCGAGGTCCTCGCCCGCTACAAGAACCCGGACGACGATCCGCGCGGCCCGTGGCAGTCGGTCTCCGCCACCGCGCAGGCGGGGCACGCAACGCCGGCGCAGTTCTACGAGCTGGTGGCACCGAGCGGGCATGTTCATCACCCGCCCAAGGGACGCTGCTGGGTCTACTCACAAGCGCGGATGGGCGAAGCGATCGAGCGGGGCGAGATCTGGTTCGGACGAAACGGCGACGGTGTGCCGCGCCTGAAGCGCTACCTCTCGCTCGGCAATCAGGGCCTCACGCCCGAGACGCTCTGGACGGCCGAGATGGCAGGGACGACTCGCGACGCCAAGCGCCACCTGCTCGACATGTTTCCCGACGAGCTGGTGTTCGACACGCCGAAGCCCGAGCGGCTGATGCGCCGCGTGCTCGAGATCGCCACCGATCCCGGAGACCTGGTGCTGGACCCGTATCTCGGCTCCGGCACGACGAGCGCCACCGCCCACAAGCTCGGACGCCGTTGGATCGGGATCGAGCAGGGCGAGCACGCCGTATCCCACTGCGCCCAGCGCATGTGGATGGTCATCGACGGTGAGCCCGGTGGCATCTCCGGCGAAGTCGGCTGGGCCGGCGGAGGCGGCATGGAGTTCCGCCGCCACGACTCCTCGCCGCACGCCGCTCAGCGGCTTGCCGCCTAGCGAGCCCGCGGTCAGGAGCCGTCCGCGGACGACGGGCGCTCTCGGCGGAACTTGGGATGGTTGCCCGCGATCACGACCGTGACCTCGCCCTTCGGCACGGCCTCGCCGTAGATCGCGCACAGGTCGGTGAGGAACCCTCGCTCCACCCGCTCATACAGCTTCGTCAGCTCCACGCACACGCACGCCTGGCGGTCGCCGAGCACCTCGAGCGCGTCCGCGAGCAGCGCCGCGAGCCTGTGCGGCGACTCGTAGATCACGAGCGTGTGCGCCGCCTCCGCGTCCGCCTCCAGGAAGCGGCGCCGCGGACCGGGCTTGCGCGGGGAGAAGCCCTTGAACGTGAAGCTCGCGACCGGCAGGCCGGACACCGCCAGCGCCGAGGTCACCGCCGTCGGGCCCGGGATCGCCTCGACGCGGTGGCCCGCCTCCGCGGCCATTCGCACGGTCGTGAACCCCGGGTCGCTCACCAGCGGCATCCCCGCGTCGGAGCAAACGCCCACGCTCGTCCCGCCGTCGAGCAGCTCCAGCACCCTGCGCGCCGCGCGATCCTCGTTGTGCTCGTGCAGCGAGAACATCGTCGCCGGCCTGGGGATCTCGTATCGATCCAGAAGCTGGCGGGTGCGGCGCGTGTCCTCGCAGGCGAGCGCCGAGAGCTCGCCCAGCACCCTCACCGCGCGGTAGCTGACGTCTTCGAGGTTGCCGATCGGCGTCCCGATGACGTACAGCGTCGCGTCCGCCGGCATCCGCGGCACGATACCCGCGGAACGTCAGCCGGCGTGCGGCGACGCCGGCCCTACGACGCCAGCGCGTCCCGCACCGCCGCCACCGCGCACGCTCCCGCGACGTGCAGCGGCTCGGTGCTGCGCATCGCGCGGCAGAAGATGAACGCGCCCTCCAGCAGGCACAGCATCGACAGCGACAGCTCACGCGCCGTCTGCGGCGCGATGCCCGCCGCGACGAAGTACTGCGTCGCGCCCGCGATCCAGCTCTCGAAGACGTCCGCGCAAGCCTCGCGCAGCGGCTCGTTCGTGCTCGCCACCTCCAGCGCCACCGTCGCGATCGGGCACGCGTCCGCGTAGTCGGTTTCCTCCAGCGTCTCCGCGGCGCCGCTGAAGAACTCGCCGACCGCCGTCTGAACGTCGGGGGCCTGCGCGGCGATCGTCGCGAACAGCGTCATGTACAGCGCCCCCGACGAGCGGATCGTCTCCGCCCCCAGCTGCTGCTTGCCGCCCGGAAAGAAGTGGTACAGCGACCCGAACGGCGCGTTCGCCGCGGCCAGGATCTGCTTGATGCCCGTGCCCGCGTATCCCTGGCGGCGGAACAGCTCCGCGCTCGAGTCCATGATCCGCTCCTTCGTTCCCGCCATCTCCTCTCCCTCCACTCGCGCTTTCAGCCTCATCATAGGCTCCGATCCACTAGAGCGATCTATCTAGTCAACCCGATGGCCGGGCGGGCTGCCCCCAGTGAACGGCCCGCCAGCGTGCGAGGATTGGCAGCCTCGTGACCGGCGCAGGCGACACATCCGATGGGCTGGGTCCGCCCGGCGCGATCTCGGTCACGTTCGACAACCTCGGCGAGGCCGCGCAGCTCGAGCTCGGGATGTGGCCCGACGACGTCGCCCAGGGCGAGCACTTCACCGTCACCGAAGTCCTGCCGCGCCTGCTCGAGCTGCTGTCAACGCTCGAGCTGCGCGCGACGTTCTTCGTCGAGGGCCTCAACGCGGTCGCCTACCCCGACGCGCTGCGCTCGATCGCCGCGCACGGCCACGAGCTGGCGCTGCACGCCTGGCGCCACGAGGACTGGGCAAGCCTCGAGCCCGAGCGCGAGACAGCGCTGCTGGACCGCGCGCACAGCGCGATGGCCGACATCGGCCTCTCCCCCCTCGGCTTTCGCCCGCCCGGCGGGCTGATGACGCCGCTGACGCTCGAGCTGCTGCGCTCGCGCGGGTTTCGCTACGTCTCCCCCGCCGGTCAGAGCGAGGGTGTCAGCGACGGCGTCGCCGTGCTGCCGTTTCGCTGGTCGCTCGTCGACGCCTTCTACTACATGCCCCACTTCTCCGGGCTGCGCCAGCACGAAGGCTTCCCCGCGCAGCCGCTGCCGGCATCGCGCATGGGCGAGGCGATGTCGGAGGCCATCCGCACGCGGGAGCACGACGCGGGCCACGTCGCCCTGCTGTTTCACCCCTTCTCGCTCGCGTTCACCGGCGAGGAGGGCTGGGCTACGATGAGCGACGTGCTGAGCCTCCTCGGCCACCAGGTCGCAAGCGGCTGCGCGAAGCTGATGCGCATGGACGAGGCCGCCGACGCGCTGCTCGCGGCCGACGACGGCTCACGGCCTCCGGTCCTGTCAAACGCCAGCTGGCCCCCGCCCTCGGATTGACGCTCGCGAGGCACGATGTCCCAGCGCGCTGACAGCTCCCGCAGGCATCCGCGGCGTCCATTCACGGCCCTGACCGCGCTCGGGACGATGGCCCACCACGGGTTCGAGCTGCGCTCGGGCGTCGGCCTCGTATTCGAGCCGTTCATCGGCCGCCGCGGCGCCATCGCGCTGTGGACCGTGCAGCTGCCCGGATGGCTGCTCTCCGCGCTCGTCAGCGACGACGAGCGCGCCGAGAAGCTGCTCGCGCTCAGCAACGGCATGGGCCTGTCCGGCGCGATCGTGCACTTCGTCGAGTGGCCGTGGGAGCGGCGTGCCGGCATCCCCCACCTGACCGAAGCCGAGGGCCTGACCGCCGAGCAGCTGCCCGCCTACAACGCGATCCTGCACTTCTGGTTCGCCTCCGGCCTGCTCGCCGTCCTCACCGAGACGCCGACGCACGCGCGGCGCTGGGCGCTCGCCGGCGTGCTGCTCGGCGAGCCGCTGCGCCGCTCCGCGCGCCACCACTTTCGCTGGGCGCGCGAGCAGGCCATCAAAGACCCCGAGCGCTGGAGCCCCGTGCTGCGGGAGGTGCGCGCAGGTCCTTTCAAGGCGCACACGGTTCCGTAAGGATCGAAGGCGATCCTTACGAAGTTCTCCGTGATTGCTGCATCTACTGCGTATCCTGCGTTATCGGTGTCTCCTGTGCTAGCGTATATCCGATGTCCGCGATAGCCACTCATTCGCCCGCCGGTCGGGTTCGCTCACTTCCAACGCTCTCTCAGGCCGCCATCTTCATCGGCCTCGACACCGGCGGCATGAGCCGGGCCGTGCGCGCTGCCGCCATCGAGCCACTGCGGTGGGGCCGGCGCGACAAGCACCTGGAGGTCGCCCAGGTGCTCCAGATCGCCAGGACCGCGCAGCGCGCGTCGCTCGAGGAGGTCGCCGGCAGCATCCTGGAGTGGACAGAGCAGAACCATCCAGGCGCCCTGCAGCAGACGACCGAGGAGATAGACGCGTTCTTCGCCGGGCTTCCCTCGCCGAAGGCAACGCCAGCTGACGAGTTCCTTGCCGAGCTCCGCGCGGCGCTACCGCCGCAATGGGCGGACAAGGCCGAGGAGATCTGGCGCACTCACGTGGGCAGCGTGTAGTAGTCGCCACGGCTCATTTTTCGAGCGTACCGGCCGCTACCGACACTTCAGTGACTGCCGGGGTCGCGGCACTACGATCCCTCCCTGTGAGTCGGCCGTGGCCCAAGACAACCCTCTGGACCGTCGGTATCGCTCTCGCGCTGGCACTCGGAGTCCTCCTCCCCTCCTCAGCACTCGCCGCGGGCACGTCGATCCCCGCACCGTTCGCCGGCGCCGCGCTGTGGGTCACGCAGATCCCCGCCGGACAGACCGGCCAGCAGCTCGTCGCCGAGGCCGCCGGCGCGGGCGTGCGGACGCTGTACGTGAAGGCCGCCGAAGGCTCCAGCACCGAACCGCAGTTCTCGGCCGCGCTCGTCAGCGAAATGCGCGCCGCCGGCGCAACCGTCTGCGCATGGACGTTCGCCTACGGCCAGAACCCATCAGCCGAGGCAGCCGCCGCCGTGGCCGCCGTGCGCGACGGAGCGCAGTGCCTCGTCGTCGACGCCGAGGGCGAGTACGACAAGCTGTACGGCGCCGCGCAGCTGTTCGTGCGCACGCTGCGCTCCCGGCTCGGCGCCGGCTTCCCCATCGGGCTCGCCGGCGAAGCCGAGATCCTCCGCCATCCCACGTTCCCCTACTCGGTGTTCCTCGGGCCCGGCGGCTTCAACGTCTTCCTTCCCGAGATCTACTGGCTCGAGCTCGGCGTCAGCGTCGACGCCGCCTACGCCGCCACCATCGGCGGCGACTCAATCTACGGCCGCCCGATCCTGCCGGTGGGGCAGATCTTCGGTGCGCCGACCGCGGCGGAAGTGACGCGCTTCCGTGCCCTCGCTCGCGCCTACGGCTCGCCTGGGCTGAGCTTCTTCGACCTCGACAGCGCCCAGCCGCAGGCGCTCGCCGCGCTCGGCGCGCCGCTCCCCCGGCTCGCGCGCAAGGCGATCCTCGCGCCCGTGGTGCATGCCGGCGCCTGCGGCGACGAGATCGTGCAGGCCCAGGAGCTGCTCGACGCGGCCGGCGCGCACCTGCCCGTCGGCGGCTACTTCGGCGCCGAGACCGCGCGCGCCGTCACCTCCTTTCAGGGCCGTCATCGGCTGACGCCGAGCGGCGTCCTCGGCCCCGCCACCTGGCGGGCGCTGCTGCGTCTGCATCCGCGCGAGCCCTCGTGGGCGAGCGCGCCGCCCATCTGCGAGCAGTGAGCCGGGGCAGGCGGCTCCGGCCCGCAGGCGGCGGCTCCGCGCCGTCGGCTACCCCGCGTAAAGCGCCTCGATCGCGCTCTCGTACTTCTCCGCGATCGGCTTGCGCTTGAGCTTCATCGTCGGCGTCAGCTCGTCGCCGCCCGCAAGCCAGTCGCCGCGGACGATCTCGAACCTCTTGATCTGTTCAACGCGCGCGAGTTTCTCGTTCGCGGCATCCACGGCCTCCTGGACCGCCGCGCGCACGCGCTCGTCGTCCGCGAGGGACTCGAGCGTCGTGTCCTCGATGCCCTGTTTGGCGGCCCACGCCGGCGCGAAGTCCGCGTCCAGGACGATCAGCGCCGTGTTGTATGGACGCCGGTCGCCGATGCAGCACGCCTGCGCTATCAGCGGCGAGGAGCTCTTCAGCGCCGCCTCGATGTTCGCCGGCGACATGTTCTTGCCCGCCGCGCTGATGATCAGCTCCTTCTTGCGGTCGACGATCGTCAGGTAGCCGTCCTCGTCGAACACGCCGATGTCGCCCGTCCGCAGATAGCCGTCCTCGGTGAACACCTCAGCCGTCTTCTCCGGCAGGTTGCGGTAGCCCTGCATCACCACTTCCGACCTGATCAGCACCTCGCCGTCGCTGTCGAGCTTGAGCTCGATCCCCGGCGCCGCCGGACCGACCGTGCCGAGCTTGATCCTCTTCGGCGGGTTCACGCTGCCGGCGCCGCACGTCTCGCTCATCCCCCACAGCTCCGCCAGCGGCAGGCCGATCGCGTGGAAGAACTCGAGCACCTCCAGCGGCGTCGGGGCGGCGCCGACGTTGATCGCCTCGACCTGGTCGAGCCCCAGCATCGCGCGCAGCCCCGCGAAGATCTCCGCGTCCGCCTTGGCCACCTGCTCGGCCAGCTCCTGCGGCACCGGTTCGCCCGCCTGTTCCAGGCGCACCTTGCGCATGCCCGCGTCGAGCGCCGCCTGCAGCTCCTGCCGGCGCTCCTCCGGCTGGCCCGCGACCATCGTCTCCAGGCCGGCCTTCAGCTTCTCCCAGATGCGCGGCACCGCGAAGAACCAGCTCGGGCGCACTTCCGGCAGGTAGGACAGCACTTCCCGCGGGTCCGGGCAGCACGTGATCTGCAGGCCGAACACGATCGGCAGGTAGTGATGGGCGTTGCGCTCGGCGACGTGCGCGGCCGGCAGCCACGAGATCACGCGGCCGTCGCGCGGGAATTTGATCAGGTCCTCGATGCCCTCGACCGTCGCGAACAGGTTGCGGTGGATCAGCTGCACGCCCTTCGGCGGGCCGGTCGTCCCGGAGGTGTAGATCAGCGTCAGCACGTCCGTCGGCTGGATCTGCGCCACCGCCGCGTCGACGTCGAAGCCCGGGTTCGAGCCCTCGACCTCGGACAGCGCCAGCGTCCCCAGCGGCGCCTCGCCGTCGACCACGATCACGTACTCCAGGTCCGGCAGCGACCTGCGCGCCTCGCGCACCTGCGGCAGGAACTGCTGCTCGCAGATCAGCACCTTCGCGTCCGCGTCGGTCATCAGGTACTGGATCTGCTCGGGCGTGTACGTGTTGTAGATCGAGAACGGCGTCGCGCCGAGCATCATCGCCGCCAGGTCGCACAGGTGAAACTCGGGGCGATTGGACATCATCAGCGCCACCGTGTCGCCGCGCCCGACGCCGAGCTTCGCGAGGCCTCCCGCGAGCGCGTCGACGCGCTCGCGCAGCTCTCCCCAGGTGATCGTGAACTCGTCCTGCCTGGTGCGAATCGCCACCTCGTCCAAGCGCTCGGCGGCCGTGATGCGAAACGCCTCCGCGATCGTCGCCGCGCCGAGGGCTGCCCGCTCGGGTGTCACCGATTCAGTGAGTCCGGCCTCCATCGCAACGCTCCCTCTTCTCGCGGTTCGTCCCAATCCCCATTGGGTCTGACTGTTCGGACACGCAGGTCCAGATCGATCATACCCTCCCGCTGGCTAGTCTCAAGCGAATGCGGATGGGCGAACTGGGGTACTGGTGGCGCTCGCTCGACGCAGGCCGACCGACCAGACCGCCGCTGCCCGGTCCCGTGCAGGTGGACGTCGCGATCGTCGGGGCCGGCTACAACGGCCTGTGGACCGCCTACTACCTCAAGCGCGCGCGGCCGTCGCTTCAGATCGTCGTGCTGGAGCGCGAGCTCGCCGGCTTCGGCGCGTCCGGACGCAACGGCGGCTGGGTCTCAGGGTTCTTCTCCGGTCCCGCGCGCGTCTACGAACGGCGCGGCGGGCGTGCCTCCTACATCGCGTTGCAGCGCGCGATGTTCGACACCGTCGATGAGATCGCCGCCGTCCTCACCGAGCACGAGATCGACGCCGACTTCATCAAGGGCGGCAACCTCACCGTCGCGCTCGGCGACGCGCAGGCGCGGCGATTGCGCGAGGAGCTCGCGCACGCCCGCGCGCACGGCCTCGACGAGCGCGATCTGCGCGAGCTGACGCCCGACGAGCTCGAGCAGCGCGTGCACATCGCCGGTGCAGGCGGCGCGACCTTCTCACCCCACGTGGCGCGCGTTCACCCCGCCAAGCTGCTCAGCGGCCTGGCCGCCACCGTCGAGCGCCTCGGCGTGCGCATCTACGAGTCCACACCCGTCAGCGAGATCCGCGCGCACGAGGCGATCACTCCCGCCGGAAGCGTGCGCGCACGCTGGGTGGTGCGCGCGACCGAGGGCTACACCGCCGAGGTGCGCGGGCTCGGGCGCGCGCTCGCGCCGATCAACAGCTCGATGATCGTCACCGAGCCGCTCCCGCCGGCTGCGTGGGAGGAGATCGGCTGGGCCGGGCGCGAGGTCATCGGCGACGGCGCGCACGTGTACGTCTATCTGCAGCGCACCGACGACGGGCGCATCGCCATCGGCGGCCGCGGCGCGCCGTATCGCTTCGGCTCGCGCACCGACGGCTCGGGCGAGACCGCGGCGGCGACGGTCGCGAGCCTGCGCGCGAAGCTCCGCGCGATGTTCCCGTCCGCCGCCGGCGTCGAGCTCGCGCACGCATGGTCGGGCGTGCTCGGCGTGTCCCGCGACTGGTGCGTGTCCGTCGACGCCGACCACGACACCGGGCTCGCGTGGGCCGGAGGCTACGTCGGCGAGGGCGTCGCCGCCTCGAACCTCGCCGCGCGCACGCTGCGCGACCTCATCCTCGGCGAGCCCACCGCGCTCACCGCGCTGCCATGGGTCGGACGCCGCCCGCGGCGCTGGGAGCCAGAGCCACTGCGCTGGAGCGCGATCCACGGCGTCTACTCGCTCTACCGCCGCGCCGACCGCATCGAGGAGCGCACTGGGCGGCCGTCGCGGCTCGGGCGGCTCGTCGACGCGGTCTCCGGGCGGGTGTGAGCGGGCGGCTCTGGGAGACTGTCCGCGTGAGCGGGAGCGCCGTAGCTCTCTCCCCTCGCAGCCCACGACAGGAAGTGCCCGAGGAGGCCGCGATGCCCTACCAGACGCTGCTGTACGACACCGACGAGGCGATCGCGACGATCACGCTCAACCGGCCCGAGCGCCTGAACACGATCGTGCCGCCGATGCCCGAGGAGCTCGAGGCGGCCGTCAACGCCGCGATCGCCGATCCGCAGGTCAAGGCGATCGTCCTGCGCGGCGCCGGGCGCTCGTTCTGCGCGGGCTTCGACTTCGGCGACGGCTTTCATCACTGGGACGACGCGCTGACGACCGACGGCGCGTGGGACCCCGGCAAGGACTTCACGACGGCCACCTCGCAGAGCCTCGGCGCGGTGCCCCGGTTCATGAGCCTGTGGCGCTCGCCCAAGCCGGTGATCGCGCAGGTGCACGGCTGGTGCGTGGGCGGCGGCAGCGACATGGCGCTGTGCGCCGATCTCGTGATCGCCAGCGAGGACGCGCGCATCGGCACCTCCTACTCGCGCATGTGGGGCTGCTACCTGACCGGCATGTGGCTCTACCGTCTCGGGCTCACCAAGGCCAAGGAGTACGCGCTGACCGGCAAACCGCTCTCCGGGACGGAGGCCGTGGAGGCGGGGCTGATCAACGCCGCGGTGCCGTTCTCGCGCTTGGAGCAGGAGGTGCGCGAGCGCGCCGCGCAGCTGGCGAGCATCCCCGCCTCCCAACTCTCGGCGATGAAGCTGATCGTCAACCAGGCCTACGAGAACATGGGGCTGGCCTCGACGCAGCTGCTCGGCCCGGTGCTCGACGGGCTGATGCGCAACACGCCGGACGCCCATCGCTTCATCGAGCTGGCCGAGCGCGAGGGCGTCGGCGCGGCGGTCGCCGAGCGCGACGGCGGCTTCGGCGACTACAGCCAGGCCCCCGCCGAGGACAAGCCCAACCCGGAGAACGTCATCGTCCCGTAGCGCGCTCCGGTTTGACCGCGCCGTAGCGGCTGTAGTGGCGCTCGGGAATCGCGTCGGGGTCCTTGTACCAGTACCACGTGCACGGGTCCTTGGCGTAGTCATCCGGCGGGTCAGACGGATACAGCGGATAGCCCGACCACTGGATCGGCATCGACTCGTTCATGAAGCTGCAGTGCGTGCAGTACAGCGGGAAGCCCTTGCGCCCGAAGGACCAGTCGTGCGCCTCGCGCGTGCCGCCGCCGTCCGGTAGCCCCTCGTAGGCGCCATTGCGCACCAAGCGCTGGCCCGAGCCGCACGGGTTCATCGTGAACGTCACCTTCTCCTCGTCCTCGACGATCGTGAAGCTGCCGGGGTTGGGCCCCACGCCCGAGCACGAGTGCGCCCGCCACGTCGCCGCCAGCAGGCCCACCAGCTCACGCCGGTCGAGCGCCACGATCGCGTCGTGGTGCTTTCGCCAGCCGCGGCCCATGCTCTCCGTCCACGCCTCCGCCACGCCGTCGTCGCCGAGGCGCTGCTGGATGAACGACACCAGGTCCAGCACGCCACCGGCCATCAGGTCGTGCAGCATCTGCCACTCGTGCTTCATCTCCGCGCACAGACGCCTGGCCAGCTGCAGATCGCCGGCGTCGATCGCCTCGATCGCGCGATCCATCGTCGGCCGCGAGAGCTGCGCGAGCTCCTCCTCTGAGAACCAGCGGTCTGTCATCGTTCCCTCCTTCGATGATCGTCGGGGGCCAATTGTGACCGAGCGGCGCCGCGCGCTGGTGACGGGCGCCGCGCGCGGGATCGGCGCGGCCACCGCCGCGCGCCTGGCCGCCGACGGCTTCGACGTGCTGACGCTCGACCGGCGCGAGGGCTGTGACCTCGCGCTCGACGTCGCGCGCGACGAGTTCCCGCCGCTGGACGTCGACGTGTGCGTCGCCAACGCCGGCGTCACCACCACGATCGCGCCCGGCCACCGGATGACCGCCGAGCAGTGGCAGCGCGACATCGACGTCAACCTGACCGGCGCGTTTCGCACCGTGCAGGCGTGCCTCGGTCCGATGCGCGAGCGCGGCTACGGCCGCATCGTGGTCGTCTCGAGCGTCGCCGCGCTCGGCGGGCTGCCAGGGCAGGTCGCATACGCGGCGTCGAAGGCCGGGCAGCTCGGGATGGTGCGCACGCTCGCCAGCGAGAACGCCGCGCGCGGGATCACAGTCAACGCGGTGCTTCCCGGGCTCGTCGCCACCGAGCAGGTGCTGGCGATGCCCGAGGAGGTGCGCGAGCGCGCGCTCGCCGCGCTGCCCAGCGGACGGGCGGTCGAGCCGGCTGAGATCGCCGCCGCGATCGCGTTCCTCGCAGGCGAAGAGGCAGCCCAGATCAGCGGCCAGGCGATCACGATCGACGGCGCCGCGTCGCTGAACCAGCTCTCGCTCGGCGCCACGCGCCGGTAGGGCGCGTCCAGGATGGGATCGCTGACGGCATCCGACCTCGACGTCACCCGCCTCGGCAGCGGACCGCCGGTCGTGCTCGCGCACGGCAGCGTCGTCGGCGCCGCACGCACCTGGCGCCACCAGCTCCCGCTGGCCGAGCACTGGACCCTCTGCCTGCCCAACCGCCCGGGCTTCGGCGCCAGTCCGCCGCTCGCGCGCGGGGACTTCGAGCTCGAGGCGCCGCTGATCGCCGAGCTGCTGGATGACGGCGCACACCTCGTCGGGCACTCATACGGCGCGGTGGTCGCGCTGTACGCGGCCGCGCAGCGACCGGATGCGGTGCGCTCGCTGACCGTCTCCGAGCCCGGCTGCCTGCGCTTGGCCGCGGGCGACGAGCGCGTCGACCTGCAGATCGCCGGCGGCGAACGCCTGTACGAGCTCACCTCGAGCGTGGAGCCGCTCGAGTTCCTGCGCCTGTTTCGCGGGGGCGTCGGCTCGACCAATTCGACGCCCGCCGAGCTCGACGGCGAGCTGCTGCACGGCGCCCGCCTGGTGATGCGCGAGCGCCCGCCTTGGGAGGCCGACCCGCCGCTCGAGACCCTCCGCGCCGCCGAGTTTCCCAAGCTCGTCATCTCCGGCGGGCACTCACCCGTATTCGAGGCCGTGTGCGACGCCGTCGCCAGCCGCATCGGCGCGCAGCGGATCGTGATCAGCGGGCGCGCGCACACGATCCCAGCCGTCGGCGCCGCCTACAACGAGCGCCTGCATGCCTTCCTCAGCGAGAGCGAGCAGCGGTGGCAGCAGCAACAGCTGCAGCGGCGGCCACAGCCGGGCTCCGGGTCATAGGAGCCCTTCGATCAGGCCAGTCACGTTCGACGTCGCCGAGGTCGAGCCCGCGACGTTGGTCGCCGTAACCGCGACACGTAGTGGCAGACCGATGTCCAGCAGGCCGAGCAGGAAGCTCGGGCCCGTCGCTTTGGCGATGTTGCTGCAGTCGCTCCCCAGCAGGTTGCACAGCTGCCACTGGTAGGTGTACGTGATCGGCGTCGTGCCGGACCAGGTGCCGTTGCTCGCACTCAGCAGCTGCCCGATCTTCAGCAGGCCGGAGATCGACGGCAGCGCCGTGTTCGTCGGCAGGAGCCCTTCGATCAGGCCCGTCACCGGGGTCGTCGCCGAGGTAGAGCCCGCCACGTTCGTCGCCTTCACGACCACGTCCAGCGTGTCACCGATATCGCCCAGCGACAGTTTGAGGCTCGACCCCGTCGCTTCTGAGATGTTCGCGCAGGATTTCCCCAACGCGTTGCACAACTGCCACTGGTAGCTGTAGCTGATCGGAAGCGACCCCGACCAGCTCCCCGTTCCCACGCTCAACAGCTGCCCGTCCTGCAACAGCCCGGAGATCGCGGGCAACAGGGTATTGGCAGGCAGCAGCGCAAGAATGGGACTGGTTTCAGCGGAGGTCGCCGACGCGGAGCCCTGCGCGTTGGACGCGGTGACGACGACGGCGAGCTGGCTGGCGATGTCGAGTGCTTCGAGGGTGTAGGTGGAGCTCGTCGCGCCGGGGATGTCTTCGCAGGAGCCGCCGAGGATGCTGCAGCGCTGCCACTGATAGGTGAACGCGAACGGTGCGGTCCCAGCCCAGCTGCCCGCGCTGGCGGTGAGCGTCTGCCCTTCCTGCAGGCTTCCGGAGATCTCTGGCCCGGCCAGGCTCACCGGCGGTCCGGCCGCGATCTTCCTGGTTGCCCTGG
The DNA here is from genome assembly GCA_963735705.1 of uncultured Solirubrobacteraceae bacterium. Classification (GTDB taxonomy): domain Bacteria; phylum Actinomycetota; class Thermoleophilia; order Solirubrobacterales; family Solirubrobacteraceae; genus Palsa-744. The sequence continues at coordinate 203,937 of CAVTLZ010000013.1, read as the reverse complement.
ACGTCGCGACCGCGCTGCCGCCGGCGTTGCTGGCGGTGACGATCGCCCTGAGCCTCGAGCCGATCTGCGAGCTGACGACGCGGTAGCCGGAGGCGGTGGCGCCGGGTATGGCAGAGCAGCCGGCACCGGAGGCGTCGCAAGCCTCCCACTGGTAGGCGAACGACAGCGGCGGCGTTCCCTTCCACCTGCCGCCGGCGACGCTCAGGAGCTGCCCGTCCTCGGCGGCGCCGGCGATCTTCGGGCTCCCCTTCCTGGATACCGCGAGCGGCGCGACCGGCCCTGTGAGAGCCGAGTTGGCGCTCGCGCTGCCGCTGCCGTCGGTTGCGGTGACGGTGACGCGCAGGGTGTGGCCGACGTCCTCGTGTGTGGCCTTGTGGACGGACTTGGTCGCTGAGCCGATCTCTTCGCATTCGCCGCCGGCGGCGTCGCAGCGAGCCCATCGGTAGGCGTAGACGATCGGCTTCTGTCCGCTCCAGGTCCCCTTGGATGCCTTGAGCATCTTGCCGTCCTGCGCGGTTCCGCCGATGCTCGGCGCCGACGCGTTCACGGGCGCGCCAGCCGCGTCGGCGACCCCGATCACTGACGACGCACTGGCCGCCCCGAGCAAAGTCACCGCCCATACTGCCACTCGCCGGCGCACGACACGCACCCTCTCCCGCCTCCCGGCTGCCCCCATCCCAGACCCCATTCCCCCGACTGTTTATACGAACGGATGACGTCTACCCAACTCAAGCCGACTTGAAACCTCGAATGTCAAGCCTCGGCAGTGACGGGCTCGGAGACACCGGTTCGCGCACGGCCGCCGCACGCAGACGCAGCCTGAGGAACGGGTACACGAGCGTCGAGAGCACCGCCGCCCCGACCGGCGCGGCGGCGGTGGAGGCGCGCATGTGCCCGCTGCTGGTGGCGAGCGCGGTTATCGCCAGCACCATCGGCAGCTGGGTCGAGCTCATCAGCGCCAGCGCGACCCGATCGCGGGCGTCGAGCACGCCGCGGTAGAGCAGCAGGGCGGGCGTGCCGCGCACGAGCAGGAAAAGCAGGAAGAACAGGATCATCTTCAGGACTCCATACAGCCCGCGTCCAGCAACCGCATCGAATCCGGCCCCTGCGGGTTAGGGGAATCGGACCGAAAGCGCCGTTCAAGACCAATTTGCACTACAAGGAGAAGGTACATATGCGTTCAATCAAGCTGACCGCAGCGGTTACCACCGCGGCGGCCGCACTGGCGCTGTCGGGGGCCACAGCGTCGGCCGCGGGTAGGCATGCGGGCAGGCACTCGGGAGTCTGCCGCGTCACCCTCAACGTGGCCCCGCGGCTGATCACCGCCGGCGAATCGGTACTCGCCTTCGGGCATCTGTCGTGCGGCGGCGCCAACGAAGACGCCAACCAGACGGTGACGCTCTACGAGAGCTCGGTGAGCCCGCTCGGCTACAGCGTCGCGGGCACGACCACCACCGACACGCATGGCTTCTTCCAGGTCAGCGCCAGCGACCTGACCACGAACAGCAGCTTCTACGTCACCGCCAGCACCGCCCAGAGCGGGCTGCGCTACGTCAGGGTGGCCGCCCAGGTGACGCTCACCGGGCCGCCCGAAGGCGTGGTGCCGACCCTGCTGCGAACCGGACGCCACAACCGCGTCGCGTTCACCGGCACGGTCAGCCCGGCGGACGCCGGCGCGATCGTGATCCTGCAGCGCCAGAACGCGATCAGGGGCAACGAATGGCACCGCATCGACCACGGCGTGGTCGGCAAAGAAGGGATCGTCAGCAAAGAAGGCACGTTCTCGATCACCCACACCTTCGTGGTGGCGGGCGACGCGAACATTCGCGTGGTCGTGCGCAGCGGCAGGCGCAACATCGCCAGCGCGTCGAACGTCCTCAGCTACGAGATCGTCCAGGCGCAGAACCCGCAGCTGACGATCAACAGCTCTGCCAACCCGATCTCCTACGGGCAGTCGGTGACGCTCAGCGGCGCCGTGGCGGGGGCCCCGAACACGCCGGTGCAGCTGCTGGCGCGCTCGGCCGGGCAGACCGGCTTCACGCCGGTCGGTGAAGTCAAGACAGACGGCTCCGGCGACTACACGTTCCCCGCGCAGACGCCGCTCGTCAGCACCTACTACGAGGTGCAGGGCGCGGGCAAACACTCAGCGGTGCTGTATGAGGGCGTCAAATTCGTGCTCACCGCCGGAGTCTCCGCCACCACCGTCCAGTCGGGCCAGCCGCTGACGTTCTCGGGCACGGTCACCCCCGGCGAGACGGGCCACGTGGTCTACCTCGAGCGCGAGAACGCGAGCGGGCTGGGCTTCCACGTGATCGCGGTGGGCACCGTCACATCCGCCTCGACGTACTCGATCGTGCACACGTTCTTCAACGTGGGCACGAGCGTCGTGCGGATCAAGATCCCTGGCGGCCCGCTGAACGGGACGACCGCCAGCCAGACGTTCAGCATCCAGGTGACACCCGCGCCATCGCCCGACGCGCTCATGCCCGAAGCGCCGGGCAACTCCGGCCAGCCTCCAGAAGGCCAGGTCTAACCAAGTCCGGGGGACGCCCCTCGGTGCGCTGCGGCCGTCCCTTCGTGGGGCGGCCGCAGTGGCGCCGATCGTCTCGGCGCCACGCCCGCGGCGCACCGCCGGACCCGGGCGCGGAGGTCCTGCCGGCGGCGCCGCTTCTCAGGCTGCGACGGCGCGCGACTGCAGATGCGCGCCGACCTTGCGCTTGACCCGCTGCAGCGCGTTGTCGACCGTCTTGGTGTCGCACGACAGCCTGCTGCCCACCTGCTCGTAGGAGTAGCCGTCGAGGTACAGCGAGAGCACCCGGCTCTCCAGCTCGGACAGCGCCGTCGACAGGCAGCCGACGAGCGAGCGCAGCTCCTCTGAGGAGATCACCTGGTTGACCGGATCCTGAACGCTCGGCCCGGGCAGCATCTGGTCGAGCGTCGGGACGTCGTCACCCGTGCCAGCCGGCGTCGAGGAGAACGACACGTACTGGTTCAGCGGCGTGTGCTTGTTGCGCGTGGCCGTCTTGACGGCGGTGATGATCTGCCGCGTGATGCACAGCTCGGCGAAGTTGCGGAAGCTCGACTCGCGGTCCGTTCGGAAGTCGCGGATGGCCTTGTACAGGCCCACGAGGCCCTCCTGGATGAGATCTTCTGAGTCACCGCCCGCCAGGAAGTACGAGGAGGCCTTCAGGCGTACGAATCCGTGGTAGCGCCTGACAAGACGGTCGTATGCGTTGCGATCCCCCTGCTTTGCAAGGGCGATCAAGAACACATCCTCGACCTTAGGTTCAGAGTTAGAGTTGTGCGAGATTCTTGCCACGAGCAGATCCTTTCTCGGTGACCACCTCCCTGGCGGCCTCCAACGTGCTCAGTGGCGCACTCCTCCCCTGGCGCCAAAGCTATGAGATTGCGCTTTACCTTGGCTTTTCTCAACCTTAGGTTCAGCGTTATGTCGGCGCAGCCTTACACAGTTATGGAACCTTGTCAAGGCCGCAAACTGCGGCTTTGCAAGATCTCGTACAGAAGCGCCGCCGCGGCCGCGCTGACGCCGAGCGACTCGATCCTCCCGAGCAGCGGCAGCGCGATCAGCTGATCGCACGCCTTCGCCACCCGCGGGCGCAGGCCGGCGCCCTCGCTGCCGAGCACCAGGACGATGCCCGAGCCGCTGTAGTCGGGCGCGTCGTAGGGGACCGGCGCCGGGGTCGGCGCCCGCTCACTCGGTTGATCGGAGGCGGCCTCGGCCGCGCTCGCGCCGTAGCACCAGCACCCCGCGCTGCGCGCGTCGGCGAGGAAGTCGGCGAGGTTGCGCACGCGCGCCACGGGCAGGTGCTCGACGGCGCCGGCCGAGGCCTTGCACACGGCGGGCGTCACCTCGGCGGCGCGGCGCTCGGGGATGATCACGCCGGCCGCGCCCGCGCACTCGGCGGTGCGGCAGATCGAGCCGAGGTTCTGCGGGTCCTGGACCTGATCGAGCACCACCAGCAGCGGCTGCTCACCCGACAGCAGCTCCTCGGCGCTCGCGTAGTGGTACGGCCCGGCGTCCGCGCACAGGCCCTGGTGCGCCTCCGAGCCGCAGCGGCGCTCGATCTCATCGGCGCCGACCGTGCGGACCGATACGCCCGCCAGCCACGGCTCGCGCGCAGCGCCGGCCGTCGCCCACACGTCCCTCACGCTGCCGGCCCGCCGCCCGCGCAACGCCTCCTTGACGGGGTTGCGGCCGTAGAGGATCACAGCGGGAGCAGGTCGAAGCCGTTCGGCCCGTCACGGACCTCCCAGCCCAGCGCCGCGATCTCATCGCGCAGCCTGTCCGCGGCGGCGAACTCGCGTGCGGCGCGTGCCTGCTCGCGCTGCTCGGCCAGCCCGCGGACGTCCTCGGGCGCCTGCTCGACCGGCGCGAGCAGCGACTCGAGCCCGAGCACGGCGAGCATCTCGCGCAGGTCGGCATCGCCCGCCGAGTCCCGCGTCGGGCTGGTCGCCTCGCCGAGCCACTCGTTGAGCACGGCGAGCGCCTCAGCCGTGTTGAAGTCGCGCGCGAGCGCGTCGAAGAACCTGTCGCGCAGCGGCTCGAGCCCTGGCGGGGAATCGCCCGGCGACAGGCGCCGGCCGGCCTCGCGGATGCGCTTGACGTTGGCTTGCGCCTGCTCGAGCGCCGCCTCTGAGAAGGCCAGCGGCTGGCGGTAGTGGCCGGAGACGAGGTACATGACGACGGCCTCGCGCCCGTATCGGTCGAGCACCTCGTGCAGCAGCGCGATGTTTCCAACCGACTTGGCCATCTTCTCGCCGGTGAACTGGATCATCCCGTTGTGCATCCACAGTTTCGTCAGCTCCCGACCGCGCGCCGCGCGTGTCTGCGCGGCCTCGTTCTCGTGGTGGGGAAACACGAGATCCGAGCCGCCGCCGTGGATGTCGAAGCCGACGCCCAGGAACTGCTCGGCCATCGCCGAGCACTCGATGTGCCAGCCCGGTCGACCGACGCCCCACGGCGCCTCCCACGAGGTGTCCTCGCCCGGCTTGTGCGCCTTCCACAGCGCGAAGTCGAGCGGGTCCTCCTTCAGCTGTACGCCCTCCCCTCCCTCGCCCTGGTCCATGTTCTCCAGCTGCCGGTGCGAGAGCGTGCCGTAGCCCGGGTCCGAGCGCACGCGGAAGTACACGTCTCCGTCAGCCGCGTAGGCGTGTCCGCCGACGATCAGCGCCTGGATGTACTCGACGATCGGCGCGATCGTCTCCGACGCGAGCGGCTCGTGGTCGGGGCGACCCAACCCCAGCGCGTCGGTGTCAGCGCGGTAGTGCTCGGTCATCTCGGCCGCCAGCTCGGCGCTCGGCCGGCCGGCGGGGCGCGCGGCGTCGTAGATCTTGTCGTTGACGTCGGTGACGTTCACCACCAGGTCGACGTCGTAGCCCTCGTGCTCGAGGAAGCGCTCGAGCAGGCTGAACACGACGAACGGACGCGCGTTGCCGATGTGGATGCGGCTGTACACGGTCGGCCCGCACGCGTAGATCCCCACGCGCCCCGGGTCGCGTGGCCGCAGCGGCAGAAGCTCCCCGCTGAGCGTGTCGTGCAGAACGATCTCGCGCATCGCCGCGCAACCCTAGCGGGCGGCGCTCACGAGGCGAGGCGCTGAGCGAAGAACGCGAGGATCTCGTCGCGGGCGGCGACCGTGGGTTGGCCGGCTTCGTCGATCAGGTGCGCCGTGACGACGCTGTGCGGGCATGCCACCACCTGCTCGAAGAACGGCGGCGTGTCGGTGTTGGCGGCGCTGTCGGGGAGCACGCGCCCGACGAAGCGATCGCCGAGCGCCTCCGCATACGCCGCGAACCGCTGCGCCCTGCAGACCCGATCCCCCTCGAAGCGGTAGGCCATGACGGTCAGGTCGTCGCGCTCCAGGCGCTCACGCACCGCGACGAGCTCGTCGGGGGCAATCTCCAGGCCGGCGGGGTCGTCCAGCGGCAGCGACGGCTGGGAGAGCACGGGGGCGAGCATCGCCGGCTCGAGCATCATCGTCAGCGCGAAGTTGCCCGTGAAGCACATCCCGATCGCGCCGACGCCGGGACCGCCGCACTCATCGTGCGCGAGCCGCGCGAGCGAGCGCAGCCAGACGGTCACGGGGCTCGACTCGTTGGCGGCGAAGGCGCGGAACTCGGCGCTGACGCACACCCGCCGGAAGGTGGCGATGCCCTCCTCGACGCCCGGCACCGCGCCGTCGCGGCCGAACAGCGACGGCATGTACACGGTGAATCCCGCGTCCCTCACCCAGCGGGCGAAGCGAGCCACGTGCGGGCTGATGCCCGGCATCTCCGTCATCACGATCACCGCCGGTCCGCTGCCGGCCACGTACACCGCCTTCTCGACGCCGTCGAGCGTGATCGCGCGGCGGTCGAAGTCATCGAGCGGATCGTCCTCGTCCACGTTCCGTTTCGCCATCCGGTCTCACCTCCGCGTCTGCTGGTCGTTGGCTCTGTGCCCGTCGAGCTCCGCCCTCCAGCTGACACGGGCGTGCTCGATGCCGGCGGGATCGTCCAGCAGCTGTCGCTGCCAGTTGGCGGCCATCCCGAGCGCGTTCAGCCGGAACGCCATCGCCTCCGCGTCGACATCCGCTCGCAGGTCCCCCGCGCGGATCGCCGCCTCGACGTTGGCGGCGAGCACCGCGACCCATTCGCGCATGACGGCCGCAACGGCGTCGCGGACGGGGCCGGGGCGGCCGTCCATCTCCGTCGAGGCCGCGCACAGGAAGCAGCCGCCGGCGAACACGTCCGACGCGAGGTAATCCCACCACGCCGCCCCGATCGCCGTCAGTCGCGGCAGACCCTTCCCGCTCGCGAGCGCAGGCGCGATCACCTGCTCGATGAGGATCGCGCGCGCGGCGGCGAGCGTGGCCAGCTGCAGCTCCTCCTTGGACCCGAACAGCGCAAACACGCTGCTCTTGTGCACCCCCAGCTCCGCGGCGAGCCCGCCGATCGTGAGCCCTTCCAGGCCGTCCCGCGAGGCGATCTGCACCGAGCGCTCGAGCACCGCCGCGCGGCTGCGCATGCCCCTGGCCCGGCGGCCGTCGGTGGGCGCCTGCGGCGGCTGCCCGTCGATCAGCGGCTCCAGCTCCCGCGCGCTCATCGATCCTCAGCTCCTGGGAACTCGAGCTCAGGAGATCTCGGCACGCCCGGCATCCTACTACATATACGTACGATCGTCTATGTTGTTAGGCCGGTCGCGCGTCGGGCCAGGACCCACTCCAGCAGGTCGACGTACTGGCCCAGGTGCCGCGGGCCCAGGAACATCTCACGCACACGCAGCTGCGCCGCTTCGCCCATGCGCTCCGCCCGGTGGGGATCGTTCAGAAGCCCGCTCACGCGCTCGCCGAACGCCTGCAGATCGTCCGGCTCCACCAGCAGGCCCGTACGCCCGTCCTCGATCTGCTCGCGGATGCCGCCGATCGCCGAAGCGACGACCGGGCGCCCCTTCCACATCGCCTCCGAGACGGTCAGGCCGAAGCCCTCCGCGAGGCTCTTCTGAGCGACGACGTCGGCGCGCCGCTGCAGGGCATTGACGATCACCGCGTTCTCGTCGGCATCGACCATCGGGAGCAACGCGAGGTGCACACGCCGGCGGATCCGTCGCGGCAGCTCCGACCAGATCGTGTAGACCTCCTCGAAGACCTGCTTGCCCTCGGGGTCGTCCGCGACGGCGGTGACGTCGGGGCCAGCCAGCACCAGATGCGGATCGTCGTCCTCGACGTGAACCTCTTCCGCGAACGCCGCGAGCACGCCGCGCGGGTCCTTCAGGCGATCCCAACGCGACACCTGCGCGAGCAGCGGGACGCCCAGCCAGAGCTGCTGCTCCTCGACGAGCTGAGCCCTGGAGCGCACGCGACCGACGCTGCCGTCGAGCCGCTCGAACAGCGCCCGCGCGTGCCGCTGGTAGCGGTCGGCCGCCAGCCCCGCCGCGCGCAGCACCGCGGTGACGCTCGTGAACGCCATCGCGTGGTTCTTCGGCGAGAAGGCGTCGATCGAGGGCGCTATCACCGTCAGCTTGGCGCGGTCCAGGCCCTCCCACAGGTAGTCGGGCTGCGAGAACACGTACGCGTCCGCCCGCTCCACGTAGGGCATCAGAAAGCGCCACGCTTGACGCGCAAGATCGGTGGGCAGATCGATGCCGACGTGCGAGCGCCAGATGACCGCCGCGCCCGTCTCGAGCATCCGCGGGATCATGCCCGCAGTCTGCGGGTCGTGCAGCAGCACGACGTCGTCGGGGCGCACGCGCCGCGCCAGCAGCTCGGCGTTGGCCTGCGTGCAGCGCTCGTACGCGTCGCGCTCGGCTTCGCCAAGCGGGGCGCCGTCGCCGTGCCCGTGCAGCATGTTGTGCAGGCGCTTGGTGATCCGAAAGAACTCGGGGTCCCCGCCGATCACCATCCAGCGCGCGTCGCCGCCGCCGCCGCGCGCGTAGCCGATCAGCGAGCGCAGCATCTCAGCGACGCCGCCGCCCTGGGCGGTCGAGTTGACGTTCCAGAACGTCCGCGAGGAGAGCAGCTCGCGTCCCCTGCTGAGGGTGTGCTCGAACTGCGCGAGCGCGTCGCCTCTGAGCACGCTGCGCAAGCGCTCGGGATCCAGCGTGGGCACCTCGACCTCAGCCGGCGCGATCGTCAGGGCGTCGTGCATTGGTCCGCGCGCGGAGCACCCGTAGCGCCCGCCGGCACCGCCTCGCGGGCACGAGCGGCTGCGAGCAGCCCCTCGATCGAGGCTGTCATGGCGTCGAGGAAGACCGTCAGGTCCGGCACCCGATCGGGGTCCACGACGACGCCGAAGAACACGTTGCCGTCGTAGCTGACCGCGGCGACGCCGATCGCGTGCTCGGCGGCGAGCGGCACAAGCGGATGGATCTCGCTCACCGGCGCGCCGAATGCGTACAGCGTGTCCGGCGCGCCCGGCACGTTGGTGATGGTCAGGTTGAACAGCCTCGTCGCGTACAGACTCCGCGCCAGCGTCGCGTGCAGCAGCGGCGGCGCCAATCCTGCGATCTCGATCACCGCGGCGCTGCCCTGTGCCTGCCCGGTGGCCTTCAGCGCCTCCGAGCGCGCGATCGTCTCGCGGTGGCGCGTCGCCAGGTCCGCCGGCGCGACGGGCAGATCCACGAACAGCGAGGAGACCCGATTGCCAAGCGCCAGGCGCTCGCTCGCGCCACGCACGTTCATCGGCACCATCGCGCGCAGGCCCTGAGCCGGCAGCGACTCGCCGCGCGACTCGAGCAGCGCTCTGAGGCCGCTGGCGGTGACCGTGAGGACGACGTCGTTGACGGTGCCGCCGAGCGCGCGCCTGATCGACTTCAGATCCGCCAGCGGCGCCTGCAGCACTTCGAAGCGCCGGCGGGTTCCGATCGGCTCGTTGAGGCTCGTGTGCGGCGCGCCTTTCAGCTCCTCGCGCACGATCAGCTCGATCGCCGAGCGCGCTCTTCCGAGCGTCTCGCGCGGGTGCAGCATCCCGTGCGCTCCGGCCTGCGCGGCGTGCACCATCGTGTCGATCCCCAGCAGCTCCTCGGCGGCGTGCGCCACCGAGTGCAGGGTGCCCTCGCCTGAGTGGCCGTGGGTGGGCGCGGGGGGCTCGGCTTGCGGGGTGGAGCGCGCGCGGCGGGTGATCCGGGCGCCCGCCGGCCTGGAGCTCGAAGCATCCGGCTCGGAGTCGAACAGCACGTCGAGGACGTCGACGGACCCGACGCCGTCGACGAGGCAGTGATGCGTCTTGTGGGCGAGCGCCCAGCGGCCGTCCGCGAGCCCTTCGACGATCGCCATCTCCCACAGCGGCCGATGGCGATCGAGGCGCTTCGAGAAGAACTCCGAGCACCACTCCGCGAGCTCCTGCCGGCCCCCCGGTGCGGGGAGCGCCGCGCGGGTCAGGTGCTGGCTGAGATCGAACGCCGGATCGTCCTCCCACTCGGGCCACGACAGTCCGCCGGTGCGCGTCTGAGACAGGCGCTGGAGGTAGCGCGGAAGCCGTGTCAGGCGACTTTCGAGGTGCTCGCGCAGCTCCTCGCGCGAAGGAGGCCGACCGTCCGGCGGCGGATCGAAGACCATGACCGCGCCGATATGCATGTGCGCGCTTTCGTCGGCCTCCTCAAGCTCGAGGAAGGTCGCGTCGAGGGCTGACAGGTGCGCGCCCACCGTCGCAGCCTCACGCACTCTCCGCCGTCGCCGCGTCGCCTTGCGCGAGCCAGTCGGGCGGCACCAGCAGCACGGAGCAGTCGCCGTGGTGAACCACCCGTCTGCTGACGCTACCGAGCACGCTCAGGCCGGCGCGCCTGCGGCTGCTCATCACGACCAGCGACGCGTCCAGCCGCGAGCACGCGGCGATGATCGTCTCCTCGGCGCTGCCGCTCTCGATCACCGCCCGGTCGCCGTCGGCACCATCCGGCTGGATGCTCTGCACCTGTGCGTCGATCCGCGATCTGCGCGAGACCGAGCGCCGTCCCAGCGCATGGATCAGCGTCAGCGCCGAGCGTCCGTCGCCGGCCATGCGCCTGGCGAGCGCCACCAGCTCGTCCGAGCCGCCCAGGCCGTCGCTGGCGACGAGCACGCGCTCGCCGAAACGCGCGGCGGCGCGCACGGGCCGCGCGACGAGCAGCGGCGTCGAAAGCGAGCGCATGGCGGTGTCGGTGACGCCGCTGAACAGCATTCCCGCGAGGACCGACTTGGGCGGCGCGCCGATCGCGACCAGATCGTGACCGCTGGCCCAGTCGCTGAAGATCTCGTGCACAGGCCCGGCCGGGTCGACCTCGATCCTGCACGAGACCCCCGCCTGGTCGGCGAGCGCGTTCGCGCGATCGACCATCTCCGTGGCGCTGTCCCCGGGCATCTGGCCGGTGCCCGTCCGCAGCTTGGTCGCGATCAGGACGGTCAGCCGGCCGCCGGGCCCCACCAGCTCCGCGGCCTGCTCCACGGCAGCGAAGCTCCCCTCGCCTCCGTCGACACCGCACAGCGCCTCTGCGAACAACCGCGCACCGTCGCTCGAGGGCAACCGCCCGCCGGCGGGCTCGTAGCAGGCCGGATGGTAGGCCGCCTCCCCCTTCCCAGGTGGGCGCGCCTCGAGCGCCAGCGTGCTGCTGTGAGCTCCGTCGCCGCTGACGATCACGAGCGGCTCGTGCCTGGCGATGACGGCTCCGCACCGCCTGCACGCCACCGTCTGAATCTCCCTCTGCGCCTCCATGAGTGACATCGTCAGTCAAAAGGCCCCGCGCTCCAACCGTATTGTTCCGCAACGGGCCGGGGTCTTTGCCGACGAGCAAGCAGCGATTTCACCCGGGTCGGCGCAGCCGTCGCACGACCGTGGCGCCGGTCACGATTAAGTGACTTTTCAGTTGAGGATGTCGATCGCTCAGACGACCCGCTCTCGCCGGTGCTCGGCGAAGAGCCCCAGCGCATAGCGCCCGGCGGGATGCTCGCGCACGCGCTCGACGAGGGCGGCTGTCTGCGGCGAGAGGATGTCGGGCTGAGGAAGCGCCACGCCGTATCCGGGCGGCACGACAACCGAGGCAGACAGGGCGGCGAAGGTCAGGTCGGCGGCGGTGAAGCGCTCGCCGCACAGGTACGGACGGCCGTCGGCGAGGAGCTCCGCGACATGGTCGAGCTCGCGCCACACGGCGGCCTCGTCCTCGGTCTCGACCCCCGGACGGATATCGAGCACGCGCCGCACCAAACGCACGATCAGCGGCCATCCGTAGCGGAGCGCGCGGTCCTCCCACGCGGGCACGCCCTGGTTGTTGAACCGGAGGACGATCTCGCGCTGGGCGAGCATATGGACATACATCAACCGGCGCCCCTTCGGCCCGAGCTCCTCGTCAAAGCGACTGCACAGCCGCTCGACCTCGCGGTACGCCTCGGGGTCCTCGGGAAACAGCCGGTGCGCCGCGGGCGTGTGCCCGTCTACCCAGGCGAGGATCTCCTGCGACTCTCCGATCGCCCCGTCGGGCGTCACGAGCACGGGAACCGTGATCCCACCGCCCGCACGCCTTGCCGCGAGCTGGTGAATCCCCTGAACGTGGCGCTCCTCGCGGTAGGAAACCCCCGCACGGTCGAGAGCCCACCGCGCCTTTTCGCAGTAGTGGCTGATCGGAATCGTGACGAGCCGCATTGTGTCCATCTCAGACATGCATGTCAGTAGACGAACGCTGACAGTGCTTGCGCGATGTCCGCCGCCGGCAGCGGCCCGAACCGCAGGGTCCATGACCCGTCGTGCTCCTGGCGAAAGGTGTGCGGCACCCCTTCGCTTTCCAGCTCCGTCTGATGCTGGCGCGCACGCTGGTAGCCGGAAGCTCCGTGAAAGGTCGCATCCAGGCCATACCTGCCGTCGTCGACCGGCCAGATCGTGAGCCGGTCCGGCACTGGACCGGCTCGACTCGGCAGCAGTGAGCCCGAGCTCACCCGGTTCGAGCCGGCTGACGCTCGCGTGCCCAGCGCACGATGCTGCCCGACCCAGTGACGACCTCGCCCCCATCGAGAACCAGGATCGGCACCGATCGCTGCCCGCTCAGCCGCTCGATCTCGGCGCGGTCACGCGCCCGCGCCGGCCATGTCCACAGCTTCAGCGAGCCGCCCCTCACCTGCTGATGCTCGTAGGTGTGACCCGCGTCGTCCAGAGCCTTGGCGGCCTTGCCGCACGGGTGCACCGCCGCCGCCGACTTGCCCGCGTCACACGTGTACAGGATCACGTGTCCACGCTATCGCAACGACACCGCCCTTGTGACTCGTCCCGTCTCGCCCCTGCCCCGGGAAGCGTCACGATCGCGGAAGCTCAGTCCACCCGCCGCAAACCCGCGGTCGCGAGCGCGACGACGCCCTCGCCGCGACCGACGAAGCCCATGCCCTCGCCGGTGCTCGCCTTGACGTTCACGCGGGCGAGCTCGAGGCCGAGCACCTCCGCGAGCTGCGAGCGAATCGCCTGCCGGTGCGGGGCGAGCTTGGGTGTCTCCATCACGACGGTGCAGTCGACGTTCACGAGCTCAAGGCCAGCCGCGCGCACGCGCTGCACGACGTCCGCGAGCAACTGCATCGAGTCGGCGTCCCGCCAGCGCTCGTCGGTGTCGGGGTAGTGCTCGCCGATGTCGCCCAGGCCGGCGGCGCCGAGCAGCGCGTCGATCACCGCGTGGGCGAGCACGTCGGCGTCGGAGTGGCCCTCGAGGCCGCGATCGCTCGGCACGTGAACGCCGCCGAGGATCAGCCTGCGCCCGGCGGCCAGGCGGTGAGAGTCGAACCCGATCCCGACCAGGCTCATCGAGGCTCTGCCTCGCCCGGAGCGGCACCCCTGCTCCCGGCTGCGGCGGCGTCGTGCGAGCTGGCGGCGCCGATCGGCTCCAGGCGCCGCTCGCGCCGCTCGAACACGCACAGCTCGCTGACGCCGACGCTCGCGAGCAGCTCGAGCGCGCGGTCGTAGTCGGCGCCGACGTCCTCGGGGCGGTGGGCGTCGCTGGAGAGCGCCATGGGCACGCCCGCGTCCACGCACATCTCCAGGAACGCACGCGCCGGGTACATCTCGCCGGTGGGCTTCCTCAGCCCCGCGGTCGACACCTCCACGGCGATGCCCGCTTCGGCGATGCCCTCGACGGCGGGCTCGTAGTAGCGGCGCAGGTCCCCCTCCGGTCGCCGCTCGGCACGAGCGGTCGCAGGTGGAGTCCAGTACTTCACGAGGTCGGGGTGCGCGGCGATGTCGAACAGGCCGCTGCGCGCGGCCTCGCCGATCGTCTGGAAGTAGCGCGTCCAGATCTCCTCGACGCTGCCGCCGCCGTCCCACACGCTGTAGTCGTCCATGTCGACGGCGCCGCCGCGCATGAAGTGCACGGAGCCGACGACGTAGTCGAAGTCGCGCGCGTCCAGCAGGTTGGCCATGCGGTCCTCGGCACCCGGCACGAAGTCCGCCTCGATGCCCAACCGCAGGTCGGTCTGCTCGCGCACGAACGCGCAGTACGCGTCGAGGTCGTCGTGCGCGAAGGCCTCCCAGAAGGGGTGGCGCCAGACATCGAGCGCCTGCGCGAAGCGGTACACGTGTTCGGAGACGCCCAGCTCGGCGATCCCGCGCTCGTCGGCGGCGGCGCGGTAGCGCTCGACGTTCGCCTGAGTGTGGTACTCGGCGACGTCCGCGTCGTGGCCGTCCGGCCGCAGATGGAGGTGGTAGTCGGTGAGCACTTGGACGGCTGCGATTCAAGCAGGATTCGGCCGCGCTGCGCTACTCGCGTTGCTCGCGCTACTCGCCGCTGGTGCCGGATCGCTCGGCGAGCAGCAGCTCGGCCACGCGCAGGTCCATCGGCGTGGTGACCTTGAGGTTCTCGTCGCTCGCGCGCACGACGATCACCCTGCCGCCGGCGCGCTCGATCAGCAGCGCGTCGTCGGTCGCGCTGGCGAGATCGTCGGCGGAGACTTCCAGCGCCCTTTCGAGCACCCCGCGGCGGAACACCTGCGGGGTCTGCACCGCCCACAGCTCACTTCGGTCGAGCGTCTCGAGCACGGCGTCGGTGCGATCTACGCGCTTGATCGTGTCGGTGACCGGCAGCGCCGCGATCGCCGCGTCGGCATCGTGGTCGCGCGCCAGCGCCGCGATCACCGACTCGGCCAGCACGGCCGCCAGCAGCGGGCGCGCGGCGTCGTGGACGAGCACGAGGTCCATGCCCACTCCCTCGGACGCCTCTCCCGCCGCGGCGAGCGCTCGGCGCACGGAGTCCGAGCGCGAGGCTCCGCCCGGCACGGAGCTGACGCGAGCGGTGCTCACGCCGGCCGGCAGCTCGGCGCCCGCGGGCAGCGCGACGACGATCTGCTGGATATCGGCCACGGACAGCAGCGCGTCGATGCTCCACTGCACGAGCGGCCGCCCGCCAAGCTCGACGAGAGCCTTCGGCCGGCCGGCTCGGAGGCGCTCGCCGCTACCTGCGGCCACGATCAGCGCGACGGTCATCGCCTGGGGCGCTCGCGCACGCGGCAACTGGCGCTGCCGCGTGCGCGAGGCCTCGCTACTTCGCTCCGGCGGCCGCCATCTGGTGGTTGGCCGAGTCCTCGAGCAGCTCGTCGAGGTAGCTCTCGGCCTCCTCCTCGTCCTTGTCGAGCGCGTACATCAGCTCGGAGGCGAGGATCTTCTTGGTGCGCGTGAACATCTGCTTCTCGCCGGTCGACAGGCCCTTCTCGCTCTCGCGCAGCGAGAGGTTGCGGACCACCTCGGCCAGCTCGTAGATGTCGCCCGTCTTGATCTTGTCGCGGTTGTGCTTGAACCGGCGGTTCCAGTTCTTCGGCATCTCCGAGACTTCGTCGCGAAGGACGTCCAGCACCTTCTTGACGGTTTCTTCGTCGATCACCCTGCGCAGGCCGGCGAGTGCCGCGTTCTCGGTGGGAACGCGTACGGTCATGTCGTTGTGCAGGATCTTGATCGTGAGGTACTCGCGTCGTTCTCCGAGGATCTCCATCTCCTCCTTCTTGAGCACCTTCCCCGCTCCATGGTGGGGATAGACGACGTGGTCTCCGAGCTCGAACTCGATGTACTCGACTTCGCGGGTTACCTCGAGCTCCTCCGTGAGCGTTACTTCTTCGGTTGCTTGTGCGGGAATGATGTCCTCCTTCGTTGCGGCCGACCGACGGACGGCCGTTGATTCAAGTCTGTAGGTAGCGGTCCACGAGGTTCAGCTCCTGCAGCCTGCGCAGGCCCTCGCGGATGTCCTTCGCCCTGATCTCCCCCACACCCTCGACCGCCTCGAGCTCCGCGTCGCCGGCGGCGAGCAGCTCGTCCAGCCCGCCGAACTCCGCCACGATCTGCGCGACCGCCAGCCTGGGCAGTCTTGGGATGCGCCCGAGGACGCGGTAGCCGCGCGGCGCGACGGGGTAGTCGAGCGTGTTCAGCTTGCGGTCGTAGCCGAGCAGCTCGGCCAGCCGCCCGAAGTCGAGCAGATCCTGGTGGACGAGCCGCCCGACCTCCTCGAGCGCGGCGGCGAACGCCTCGTCGGAGTAGTTCGACAGGTAGTCGCGCACCAGCGCCGACTTCTCGGCGGCGGCGCCGACCATCGTCTCCTCCAGCTGCATCTCGATCAGCCGTCCCTCGCTGCCGAGCTCGACGATGTAGCGCTCGATCTCGACCGCCATGCGCGTCACCAGCTCGGAGCGCTGCAGCACGGTGAGCACGTCGTGCAGCGTCGCGCCGCCCTCGAACTCCAGCGCGGTCAGGCGCGTGGAGACCTGGTCCAGGCGGGTGCGGAACTTGTCGAGCGTCGCGAGCGCCTGGTTGGCCTTGGCGAGGACCACGGGGATGTCCTCGAGGATGTACTTGACGCCGGCCACGTACACGGAGACGACCTCGCGCCGCTGGGAGATGGCGATCACCAGCGCGTCGGTCTGCTTGGACACGCGCTCCGCCGTGCGGTGGCGGGTGCCCGTCTCGTGCGAGAGGATCGTCGGATCGGGCATCAGCTGGACGTTCGCCATCGTGATCTTGGTGGCGTTCGCGTTGAGGATGATCGCGCCGTCCATCTTCGCGATCTGGTAAAGGAACGCCGGCGTGTAGTCGATCTCGAGCTTGATGCCGCCGGAGTTCAGGAAGCTCAGGTCTTCCGGCTCGCCGATCACGATCAGGCCGCCCGTGCGCGCGTGCAGGATGCTCTCGATGCCCTCCCGCAGCGCGGTCCCGGGCGCGATCATCTCCAGCGCCCTCATCAGGCCCGGATCCGGTCGTACCTCGTTGTCTAGGTCTTCGCCGGATCGTGGAGCCACGGTCCTCAATTCTAGGGCAATTAGCAATCCTTTAGCAGCTCGTACACTGGGCACAGACCCCCCTGGGGCCTGTGCGAAGCGCCGCTCGGGCGCGCGCGGGCGCTCAGCTGGAGCGCGCGGCCGGGTCGGGAGCGGGACGCAGCGTGCGCTCCCCGGCGGGCGGGCGTCGATCCTCGACACGCGCGAGCGCCGGACCGGCCGGTTCGGGGACGGTGCGCGGCCGACCGCCGGGCGCGCCGCCCGGCAGCGCCGCCGCGAGCGCCGCGCGCAGCGTCGGCACCTCGCGCGCCGAGCGCCCGCTGTCGGCGGGCGCGATCACGTCCTGCAGGCCGTGCTTGGCGGCCTCTTCCAGACGACGCTCGGGGTGCCCGACCCAGCGCAGCTCGCCGGTGAGGCCGAGCTCGCCGAAGCAGGCCCTGGGGGCGCCGCTGACGGGCACGCCGCGGCTGGCGCTCGCGACCGCCAGCGCGACCGCCAGGTCGCACCCGGGCTCATCGACGCGCACGCCGCCGACGACGTTCACGAACACGTCCGCGCCGCCCGTGCGCACGTGCCCGTGGCGGCCGAGGATCGCCAGCACCAGCGCCAGGCGGTTGCGGTCGAGCCCGGAGACGACCCTGCGCGGCTGCTCGAGCTCCGACGGCGCCACCAGCGCCTGGACCTCCACGAGCAGTGGGCGCGAGCCCTCCATCGCCGCCAGCACGACGCTCCCCGGCGAGCGCGTGGCCTCCGCGACGAACCTCGCCGACGCGTCCAGCACCTCCACGAGGCCGCCGTGTCGCATCTCGAACAGGCCGGCCTCGTTGGTCGAGCCGAAGCGGTTCTTCAGCGCCCGCAGCTCGCGGTAGGGGCGCTCGCGCTCGCCCTCGAACTGCAGCACGCAGTCGACGAGGTGCTCGAGCACGCGCGGACCCGCGAGCGCCCCCTCCTTGGTGACGTGCCCGACGAGGATCACCGCGATGCCGCGCGCCTTCGCCAGCTCCATGATCCGCGCGGCCACCTCGCGCACCTGCCCCACCGAGCCGGGCGCGCCGGACAGGTCGGCGGCGCGCAGCGTCTGCACCGAGTCGATCACGCATGCCCGCGGCGTGTGCTCGGCGAGCGTGTCGAGCACCACGTCCAGGTCGGTCTCCGCAAGGATCGGCACCTGCAGCGCCGCGCCGGACAGCCGCTCGGCGCGCAGGCGCACCTGCTCCGCTGACTCCTCGCCGCTGACGTAGAGCGTCTTGTGCCCGGCCTGCTGCAGGTGCCCGAGCACCATGTTGGTGAGCGTCGACTTGCCGATGCCCGGCGAGCCGCCGAGCAGCACCAGCGAGCCCGGCACGAGCCCGCCGCCGAGGACGCGATCGAGCTCGCCGATGCCCGTCGACATGCGCTCGACCGGAGCCGCTCCGATCTCCCCGAGCGGGAGCGGGATGACGACGCCGCCACCACCACCGGAACCGGCTGTCTCAGCGCCCGCGCGCCGCTTGCCGCCGGCCTGAGCCCGCCCGCGCGTCGTCGGCAGGCGCTCCTCGACGAGCGTGTTCCACTCGCCGCACTCGGGGCACTGGCCATGCCACTGCGCGGACTGGAAGCCGCACTGCGAGCACACGTGGACGGTCGTTCGGGCCATCGCCCCAGACTACGTCCCGGCGGGGACGGCTCAGCCGGCGCCGACGGAGGTGCTGCGCCGCTCGAAGAGGACGACGTCGCGCCAGCGCCCGTCGGGCATCTGGCCGATGCGCTCGCTGACGCCGACGCGCTGGAAGCCGCACGCCTCGTGCAGCGCGATCGACGCGGCGTTCTCGGGGAAGATGCCGGCGCGCATCGTCCAGAAGCCGGCGCTCTCGGAGGCGTCGATCAGCCCGTGCAGCAGCGCGCGGCCGACGCCGCGGCGCGTGTGCGCGGACGCGACGTAGATGCTCACCTCGCCGACGCCGCGGTAGACGCAGCGCGAGGAGACGGGGCCGAGCGCCGCCCAGCCGAGCAGCTCGCCGCGCTCGGCGTCACGGGCGACGACGGCGGGGTAGCCGGCGCGCGTGGCCGACCATTCCTGCCATGACGGCGCGGCGGACTCGAAGGTGGCGTTGCCGCCGACGATGCCGTCCTCGTAGACGCGTGCGGCGTCAGGCCAGTCCTCGGCGCTCAGCGGCGCCAGGAGGATGCGATCGCTGGTGGCGCTCAGCTGCCCGCGCCTAGTGCTCGTCCGGCTCGCCGATCCCCGGCTGGTCGCCCGCGGGGTGGCTGTCGCCCTCCACGATCTCCTCGGCGCCGGCGCCTTCGGCGCCCACGCCGACGGGCGTCTTCTGCTTCTTGGGCTGGACGATCGAGAGGCGCACCTCGCCCTCTTCGTCGCCTTCGGCGGGGTCGACGACGACGGTCGCGCCGGGCGTGAGCTGCTCGCGCAGCACGAAGTCCGCGAGCGGGTCCTCGATGTAGCGCTGGATCGCCCTGCGCAGCGGGCGCGCGCCCATCGCCGGGTCCCAGCCCTTGTCGACGAGCAGATCCTTGGCGGGCTCGGTCAGCTCCAGCTGCAGCTCGCGTTCGGCCATCGACTCGCGGATGCGCAGCAGCAGCAGCTCGACGATCTGCTTGATCTCCTCCTTCTGCAGCTTGTGGAAGACGATCACGTCGTCGATGCGGTTGAGGAACTCAGGGCGGAAGACCTTCTTCAGCTCGCCCATGATGCGGTTCTTCATGTCCTCGTAGGTGATGCCGGTCTCGTCGTCGGAGACGGCGAACCCGAGCGGCGTGTTGCGCGCGATCTCGGCGGCGCCGATGTTGGAGGTCATGATCACGATCGCGTGGCGGAAGTCGACCGTGCGCCCCTGCGCGTCGGTCAGGCGCCCGTCCTCGAGGATCTGCAGCAGGATGTTGAACACGTCCGGGTGCGCCTTCTCGATCTCGTCGAGCAGCAGCACGCTGTAGGGCTTGCGCCGGATCGCCTCGGTCAGCTGGCCGCCCTCGTCGTAGCCGATGTAGCCGGGGGGCGAGCCGACGAGCCTGGAGACGGCGTGCTTCTCCATGTACTCGGACATGTCGATGCGGATCAGCGCGTCGTCGTCGCCGAACAGGAACTCGGCGAGCGTGCGCGCCAGCTCGGTCTTGCCGACGCCGGAGGGGCCGAGGAAGATGAACGAGCCGGTGGGGCGCTTGGGGTCCTTCAGGCCGGCGCGCGAGCGCCTGATCGCCTTGGAGATGACCTCGATCGCGGGGTGCTGGCCGATCACGCGCTTGTGCAGTTCGTCCTCCATGCGCATCAGCTTCTGCGTCTCGGCCTCGGTCAGCTTGAACACGGGGATGCCGGTCCACATCGAGACGATGTCCGCGATCTCCTCTTCGCCGATCGACGGGCGCTCGCCGGACTCGCCGGATTCCCACGCCTGCTCGAGCTCACGTTTCTTGTTCGTCAGCTTGCGCTCCTTGTCGCGCAGCGCGGCGGCCTTCTCGAACTCCTGGGCCTCGATCGCCGCCTCCTTTTCGCGGCGCGTGGACTCGACTTCGCCCTCGAGCTCGCGGTTGGCGGGCGGCGAGGTCATCGACTTGATGCGCATCCGCGAAGCAGCCTCGTCGATCAGGTCGATCGCCTTGTCTGGCAGGAAGCGGTCGGAGATGTAGCGGGAGGCCAGTTCGCCGGCGGCGCGCAGCGCCTCGTCGGTGATCTGCACCTTGTGGTGCTGCTCGTAGCGGTCGCGCAGGCCGGTGAGGATTTCGACGGTCTGGTCGATCGTCGGCTCGTCGACGGTGATCTTCTGGAAGCGCCGCTCGAGCGCCGAATCGCGCTCGAGGTACTTGCGGTACTCGTCGAGCGTCGTCGCACCGATCGTCTGCAGCTCGCCGCGGGCGAGCGCCGGCTTGAGGATCGACGCGGCGTCGATCGCGCCCTCGGCGGCGCCGGCGCCGACGAGGTTGTGGAGCTCGTCGATGAACAGGATGATGTCGCCGCGCTGGGTGATCTCCTTCATCACCTTCTTCAGGCGCTCCTCGAACTCGCCGCGGTACTTGGAGCCGGCGACGAGCGCCGCCAGGTCGAGCGTGTAGATCTGCTTGTTCTTCAGCAGCTCGGGCACCTCCGAGCTGGTGATCCGCTGCGCGAGGCCCTCGACGACGGCGGTCTTGCCGACGCCGGGCTCGCCCACGAGCACGGGGTTGTTCTTGGTGCGCCGCGAGAGGATCTGCATGATCCGCTCGATCTCGGTCTCGCGCCCGACGCACGGGTCGAGCTTGCCCTCGGCGGCCAGCTTCGTCAGGTTCCTGCCGAACTGGTCGAGCAGCTTGGACGACTTCTTGCCCTCGCCCGCGCCCGCGCCCGCCCCGGCGCCCGCACCGCCGCCGGACTGGCTCTGGCGGCGACCGCCCGGCCCGGACAGCATGCGGATGACCTCGTTGCGGATCTTCTCGGAGTCGGCGTCGAAGTCGAGCAGGATGCGCGCGGCGACGCCCTCGTTCTCGCGCACGAGACCCAGCAGGATGTGCTCGGTGCCGATGTAGTTGTGACCGAGGCTCAGCGCCTCCCGCAGCGCGAGCTCGAGCACCTTCTTGGCGCGCGGCGTGAACGGAATCTGACCGGAGGTGACCTCCTCGCCGGAGCCGACGATCCGCACGACCTGCGCGCGCACCCGCTCGACGGTGATGTCCAGGCTCTCCAGCACACGCGCGGCCAGGCCCTCCTCCTCGCGCAGCAGCCCCAGAAGGATGTGCTCCGTACCGATGTAGTTGTGCTTGAGCGTCCGCGCCTCCTCCTGCGCGAGAACGACGACCTGGCGGGCCCGTTCTGTAAATCGCTCGAACATGGTGTGATTCCTTCCTGCTGGGACGGTGCCTCAAGACCTTCGGGGCCCCAATGACGCCTTGCGAAGCAGTCTACCAACCGGCCACCCCGCCCTATTCAGGGTCATCGGCAGCGGCAGCGCACGCCTTGATCTACGGGCGCCTCAATCGCGCATCGCGGGGAACAGCACGACCTCGCGGATCGACTCGCGCCCGGTGAGCAGCATCACCAGGCGGTCGATGCCGAGGCCGACGCCGCCTGCCGGCGGCATCCCCTGCTCGAGCGCCTGCACGAACGCCTCGTCGTAGGGCTGTGTCTCCTCCTCGCCGCCGCTGGCGAGGCGCTGCTGCGCGGCGAAGCGCTCGCGCTGCACGTCGGGGTCGATCAGCTCGCTGAACGCGTTGGCGATCTCCATGCCGCCGGCGAACGCCTCCCAGCGCTCGACGAGGCCGGGCTTGGAGCGGTGCTGGCGCGCGAGCGGCGAGATCTCGGCGGGGTAGTCGAGCACGAACGTCGGCTGTCGCAGGTTGGGCTCGACGTACTTGGAGAGCAGGTCGTCGGCGAGCGCCGACCAGGAGAGGTCGTCGGTGGGCATGTCGAGGCCGCGCTGTTTGATGGCCGCGGCGAGCTGCTCGGCCTGCGGGTGGGCCATCACGTCGATGCCCGTCTGGCGCTCGATCGCCTCGACGAAGCCGACGCGCGCCCACGGCGAGGAGAAGTCGGTCTCGCCCTCGTAGCCGGCGGCCGCGGCCGCGCCCTGCACGAGCGCTTCCAGGCGCTGCGCCTCGACGTCGTAGTCGGCGTACGCCTCGTACCACTCGACCATCGTGAACTCGGGGTTGTGCTTGTGCGAGATGCCCTCGTTGCGAAAGTCCTTGCCGAGCTCGTACACGCGCTCGAGGCCGCCGACGAGCAGGCGCTTGAGGTACAGCTCGGTGGCGATCCGCAGGTACAGGTCGCGGTCGAGCGCGTTGTGGTGCGTGGTGAACGGGCGCGCCATCGCGCCGCCGTACAGCGGCTGGAGCACCGGCGTCTCGACCTCGATGAACCCGTTCGCGTCGAGGTAGGAGCGAACGGCGGAGATGATGCGCGCGCGGTCGACGAACAGCCGCCGCGCGTCCTCGCTTGCGATCAGGTCGAGCTCACGGTGGCGGTAGCGGGTCTCGACGTCTGACAGGCCGTGGTGCTTGTCGGGCGGCGGGCGCAGCGCCTTGGCGAGGACCTGGAAGCCTTCGACTCGCAGCGACACCTCGCCGTGGCGGCTGCGGATGGCGCTGCCGTCGACGCCGATCAGATCGCCGAGGTCGAGCGTCGTCAGGAGCTCGAAGCGCTCCGGGCCGAGCACATCCACGCGCGCGTGCAGCTGGATCTTGCCGGTGCGGTCGATCAGGTCCAGGAACGCCGCCTTGCCGGCGCCGCGGCGCGCGGCGATCCTGCCGGCGACGCGGTGGCGCTCGTCGGTTTCCTCGCCGGGCTGCAGGTGCTCGTAGCGGGGCAGGATCTCTGCGATCGGCTCGGCGCCGGCGAACGCGTACGGGAACGCGCTGGGATCCTCCGCGCGCACGCGCTCGGCCTTCGCGCGGCGCTCGGCGATCAGCTCGCTGAGGCCATGGCGGCCGGACTCGCCCGACTCCGCGGCGGCCGACTCCTCGTCGCTTCCGCTCATCGCGGCGAGCCTACTCGAGGCCGACGTCGATCTTGGTGATCTTGAGCTTGCGCGCGGGACCGCGCGGGACCTTCACCGCGACCGTGTCGTTGCGCTTGTGGCCGATCAGCGCGCGGCCGACGGGCGACTCGTTGGAGAGCTTGTGCTCGGTCGGCTTGGCCTCGGCCGAGCCGACGATCGTGTACTTGACCGACTTGCCCGTCTTTTCGTCCTTGACGTGCACCACCGAGCCGACCTGCACGACGTCGGTCGACAGGTCCTTCGCCTGGATGACCGTCGCCATGCGCAGCTTCTCCTGCAGCTGCGCGATGCGGCTCTCGACCATCGCCTGCTCGTTCTTGGCGTCGTCGTACTCGGAGTTCTCGGAGATGTCTCCGAATTCGCGCGCCTCCTTGATGCGTTCGGCGACCTCGCGGCGCTTCTCCGTGGACAGCAGCTCCAGCTCGTCCTTGAGCTTCTGCAGGCCTTCTGGTGTAAGGATGACGTCCTTCGGCATGTGGGCGGGCGGGACTCGATTCCACGGGTTGATGGTCCGGTCCGCAACGCACAAAACCCCGCTGCTAGCGGGGACGTCGCCGGCCGGAGGCTTCAGCGAGCGCAGCAGTATAGCGGGGCGCGAAAGCCCTCGGCCGGGGCTCAGACGAGGGCCGCCGACGGCCGGCAGGCGAGGGCCAACAGCTCCCGCGCGTGCGCGAGCGTGTCCGCCGACTGCAGCGATTCCTGCAGGCCCTTCGCGCGCGCCGGCTCGAGCGCCAGGCGCGGCACGTACCACGGGTAGAACTTGCGCAGGTAGCGCGTGGCGCGCTGCTCGCCGAGGTGCTCGACGGCGCGCTCGATCGTCCACTCGAGCTCCGCCACGACCTGCTCGCGCGTGGGATGGCGCTCGTGCTGGCCGGCGGGATCCCCGAGCAGCTCGGAGAACAGCCACGGGTTGCCGAGCGCGCCGCGCGCGAGCATCACCGCCGCCGCGCCGGTGCACGCGAACGCCTCGCGCGCCGCGTCCGCGTCGTCCATGCCGCCCGTGAGGATCACCGGCGCGGGCAGCGACTCCACCAGGCGCGCGGCAAGCGCGTAGTCGGGCGTGCCTTTGTGATGCACAGCGGCCGAGCGCGGATGGAACGCGATCGCCGCCACCCCCGCCTCGTCGACCAGCCGGTGGGCGAGCTCGAAGCCGCTCTCCTCGCCCGGTCGCAGGCCGGAGCGCAGCTTCACGGTCACCGGGACCCCGGCCGCCCCCGTCCCCCCTCCCGCGCTCATTCCGTCACGCGCGCCTTCGACGGTCGCGCGCGCGACGGCGACCGCGAGGTCGGGGTCGTCCAGCAGGGCGGCGCCGGCGCCGGTCTTGCGCACCTTCGGCACCGGGCAGCCCATGTTGATGTCGATCGCGTCGGCGCCGCGCGCGACGACCACCGCGGCCGCCTCGCGCATCACCGCCGGGTCTTCGCCGAACAGCTGGATCGAAACGGGCCCACCCACCCCCGCCGTACGCTCGCGCGGGTCGATCCGCAGCATCTCCGTGCACGTCTTCTCGTTGCCGTGATGGATCGCGTGCGATGAGACCATCTCCGAGACCGCCATGCCGGCGCCGTAGCGCTTGGCCTGCAGGCGCACGAACCAGTTGCCGATGCCCGCCAGCGGCGCGAGCAGCACGCGGTTGGGCACGCGCAGGGCGCCGAGGGTCCAGCTTTCGTCGAGTCGCGCGGGCGTTGCGGGCATGAGCGCATTATGGGACGCCGGTGACGACACCTCGGACGCCGGGCCCGGTGCGAGCGTGGGAGCAGCGCTCAGCTGTTGCGCTCGTGCAGCAGGCGCAGGCCGGTGAGCGTGAGCAGATCGTCGACCTCCTCGATCTCCTCGGTGAACGGCACCACCAGCCGGGCGAGGCCGCCGGTGGCGATCACGTCGGTGCGCTCGCCGAGCTCGTCGTAGAGGCGGCGCAGGATCGCGTCGATCGCGCCGGCGTAGCCGAACACGACGCCCGAGCGGATCGCGTCGATGGTGTTCTTCCCGATCACGCTGCGCGGCGGCGCGAGGTCGACCTTCGGCAGCCGCGCGCCGCGCTCGGAGAGCGCTTCCAGCGATATCTCGATCCCGGTCATCAGCGCGCCGCCGACGTAGTCGCCCTCGCGCGAGACGACGTCGAACGTGGTCGCCGTGCCGAAGTCGACGCACACCGCCAGGCCGCCGAAGCGCTCGCGGATCGCCACGGCGTTGACGAGCCGGTCGGCGCCGATCTCGCGCGGGTTGTCGTAGCGGATTGCCATCCCCGTCTTCGTCCCCGGCCCGACGGCGTGCATCTCGTGCGAGAGATAGCGG
This sequence comes from uncultured Solirubrobacteraceae bacterium, assembly GCA_963735705.1. Classification (GTDB taxonomy): domain Bacteria; phylum Actinomycetota; class Thermoleophilia; order Solirubrobacterales; family Solirubrobacteraceae; genus Palsa-744. The sequence continues at coordinate 178,487 of CAVTLZ010000013.1, read as the reverse complement.
CTGGCCATCGCCGTCCACTCCGGCTCGAGCTGCGGGACCGTGGAGGAGACGATCGACGCGTCCAGGTCGCCGAAGCCGTAGCCGCGCAGCTCGAGCAGGTTGCGCAGGGCCGCGCCGAGCTCGTCGGCGGTCGACTGGCGCACGGTGGCAAAGCGCCAGTGCTCGAGCAGCCGCTCGCCCTCGAAGGCCCCGAAGTGGGTCTGAGTGTTTCCAACGTCCACTGCCAGCAGCATCGGCGACCATTATGCTCGGCGAAGCCATGACGGTGAAGCAACCCAGGCTCTACGCACTCCCCGGCTCGCATCCGTGCGCGGCGGTCGAGGCCGCGCTGCGGCTGAAGTCGATCCCGTACAAGCGCGTCGACCTGCTGCCGTCGGGGGAGGTGCTGCTCGGTCCGCTGCTGTGGGGCGGCACGACCGTGCCCGGCATGCGCATCGACGGAGAGCGCCTGGTCGGCTCGCGCCGGATCATGCGCCGGCTCGACGCGCTCGCCGCCGAGCCGCCGCTGTTGCCGGAGCCCGGCGATCCCGACTACGCGCGCGTGCTCGAGGCCGAGCGCTGGGGCGACGAGGTCTTCCAGAGCGTGCCCCGGAGGCTGATCGACGTGGCGTTCATGCGCCGCCCGGCGGCGATGGAGAGCTACGCGGCGGAGACGAAGCTGCCGCTGCCGCGGCCCCTGCTGCGCCCCGCGCTGCCGTTGAGCGCGCGGCTGATGGCGTTCAAGAACAGGGCGCGCGACGAGAGCGCGCGCGCCGACCTCGCCGCGCTGCCGCGCCAGCTCGAGCGAATCGACGGCTGGATCGCCGAGGGGCTGCTGGGCGGCGAGCCGCCGAACGCCGCCGACCTGCAGATCGGCAGCACGATCCGCATCCTGATGAGCATCGGCGACGTGCGCCCGCTGATCGCCGAGCGCCCCGCCGCCGGGCTCACGCGCTACTTCCCGCCGATGGTCGGGGAAGTTCCGCCGGGCGTGCTGCCGGCGCAGTGGCTGCCGCCAGCCGCGAGCGCGTAGGGGCTCAACCGCGTAGGACGAGCCGGCGCGTGATCGTCGCCGCCCCGCCATGCGCCGGCGAAAGCACGATCTTCACGCTCAGCGCGAGGCGCCGGTGAAGACGCAGCGCGTGCCTGGCCCTGGCGTCGAGCGCCACCGTGAACGCGACCGTGCCCGCCCGCAGCGACGCGCGCACGGCGCGACCCACCTGCACCTGGGCGGCGTGACCGGCGCTCGCGAGCGACGCGCGCGAGGCCAGCAGCTCCACTTCCAGGCGCCCGCCCGCGCCGCCCTGCGCGACATCGACCGAGCCGTGCACCGAGGCGCCGCGCTGAGTCGCGCCGAGCGTGACGGCTGAGGACTCGCTGCCGGCGAGCAGCGTGCCGAGCGGCGTGCCGGCGCCCGTGGACCCGCCGGTTTGCGTTGGGGCGCCCGCGCCCGAGCCGGAGCCGGTGGTCGTCGAGCCGGTCGTTGTGGTGCCTGTCGTGCTGGTGCCGGTCGTCCCCGGCGCCTGCACCACGATTTCGTAGTTCCTGTAGGACGCGTACAGGGTGGCGCTTTCGAGCATGTAGCGCCCGGGCGCTTCGAACGTGCACGTGCCTTCCCAGTTGGTCTTCGCCGGCGTCGGGCTCACGGGCACGCCGGCGGAGCACGTCGGCGCGGCGCCCGCTCTGCGGCGGGCCGGCGCCGTCAACCTGCAAGGACCCCGACGTGCGCGGATTCCTTCCCGTCGGGGCCGCAGCGCTGCCGCCGGCGCTACAGTCGCGGTGGCGGATGCGCGCGACGCCACGCCGATGGCAGACGCTCCGCCGAGCTCATGCGCACCCTCGATCCGCAATCACTGAGCCAGCACGTGGACCGCCTGTATCGCGCCGCGTGGGCGCTGTGCGGCTCGCGCGAGGACGCCGAGGACCTCGTGCAGGAGACATTCGCGCGGGTTCTCTCGCGCCCGCGCGTGCTGCGCGGCGACGACGAGCTGTACTACCTGATGCGCGTCCTGCGCAACACGTTCCTGACGAGCCTGCGCACGGCGTCGCGGCGGCCGGTGACGGCGGCCGCGATCGAGGACGTGGTGGCCGCCGACCCGCGGCCGACGAACCGGCCGGAGCAGGCGTACGAGGCGCAGGAGGTGTACGCGACGATCGCGCAGCTGCCCGACAACTTCCGCCTGACGATCGTGGCGGTGGACGTGCTCGGCCTGTCCTACAAGGAGGCCGCGCGGGCGCTGCACGTGCGCGAGGCGACGCTGACGACGCGGCTGTTCCGCGCGCGAAAGCAGGTCGCCGAGCGGCTCGCCCCCGAGCCGCCGCGGCGCGGTGAGCCACAGGACGCCGCCCGGCGCGCGGCGGGCGCGCCCGGCGCGGGCGAGGCGGATCGCGCGCCTGTTCCCCAAGGACCGCGAATCGCGGAGACCCGGCGGGAAGACAACGACTCCAGCGGAGTCATGTTCACTGAAGGAGCACCATGAGCGAGCGACCCCCACAGAGCGAATCAGAGATCGTCGAGCTTGTGCGCTCGATCGACGTGCCGGCGCCGCAGGAGCTGCACCGGCGGATCGACGCGCTGATCGCCGAACGGGCGCCCGCCGCTCGACGGGCGCCGGCGCCGCTGCGGCTCGGGGTGGCCGGCGCGCTGGCGCTGGCCGCGATCGCCGTGGCGCTCGTCGTGGGCCTGTCCGGCGGCGGCGGCTCGGCGCTGACGCTGAACTCGGCGGTGGCGCTGACGCTGCGCTCGCCGACGATGCCGGCGCCGACTCAGGATCCCCACAACGCGACGGAGCTCGCGGCGGACGTCGAAGGCGTCGCGTTCCCCTACTGGGAAGACAGCTTCGGCTGGCGCGCCGCGGGGGCGCGCGTCGACCGGCTCGGCGGACGCAGGGTGACGACCGTCTTCTACGCCCGCGGCCACGGCCAGTGGATCGGGTACGCGATCGTCGCCGGCGCCGCGCCGAAGGTCGGCGGCGGCGTCGTGCGTGAGCGCGACGGCGCGTCCTACCGCTTCTCGAGCGTCGGCGGCGCGAGCGTGGTCACGTGGCTGCGCGAGGGGCGTCTGTGCGTGGTGGCCGGACACGGCGTCGACGAAGCCACGCTGATGGCGCTGGCCAGCTGGCGCGAGCGCGGCACGCTCACCGCCTGAACGCGAGCGTCAGGCGCCGGGCGCCCGTAGCGGCGCTCCCGCCCAGCGCACGCCCTCCTGGAGCGGCAGCGCCGCCAGCGCGTCGGCCAGGCGCGTGCCGTCCGGCGCGCTCAGCTCGAAGTCGAGCTCGAGCGCGGGGATCAGGACGAAGCGGCGGGCGAGCAGCTGCTTGTGGGGCAGCACCATGCGCTCGTGGCGAAGCTGCAGCTCTCCGAGCAGCAGGATGTCGATGTCGATCGCGCGCGGTCCGTGGCGGACCGCGTCCCCGCCGCGGCCGAGCTCGCGCTCCAGGCGCTTGACCGCGTCGAGCAGCGCCAGCGGCTCGAGCGCCGTCTGGACGCGCACGCACGCGTTCAGGAAGGTCGCCTGGTCGGTCACCTCCCCGACGGGATCGGTGTCGTACGTGGAGGAGCAGGTGAGGACCGTGACGCCCGCCCGCGGCAGCGCGTCGACGGCGGCCTGCAGCTGCGCGCGGCGCTCGCCCACGTTGGAGCCGAGCCCGAGCAGCCCGACTCTTTGCTCGATCGCTGTCATGCGCCGGACGCTACCGTGCGGGCGCCCCCGCGGACGCGTCAGGCGCGCATCAGGAGCGCGTCGTCTCCAGGCCCGCCGCGACGACCTTCTCGCCCATCGCCTGGGCGAACGGGATCAGGCCGGAGAGCGGTCGCAGCATCACGGTGAAGTCGTCGATCAGGCCATCCTGGTCGAAGCGAAGCAGGTCGATGCCCTCGAGCTCCTTGCCGGCGACGCTGGCGCGGAAGATCAGCGCGTGGGCGCCGTCGACGGTCAGCTCGTCGGTGTAGCGAAAGTCCTCGAACGTCTGCGCGACCAGCGACAGCAGCGCCATCACCGTCTCGCGACCGACGAACGGGTGAAAGGTGACGGGGCTGTGGAAGACGATCTCGGGCGAGAGCAGTTCGCGCACGGCCTCGACGTCGAGGCGCTCGACAGCGGCACGGAAGGAGGCGGCGGTGCTCATCCCTCGGCTTCCCGCCATACCTCGACGGAGACCTCGTCGACGCTCAGCGCGATCGGCGGCTCGGGCTTGGCGGCCTTGACCCACACACCCTCGAGCTCGTAGTCGGCGAGCAGCCGGTCGGCGATCGTGCTGCAAAGGCGCTCCAGCGTCCTGTGCGAGCGCTGCTGGGCGATCAGCGCGACCAGCTGGCAGACCTCGGCGTAGTCGACGGTGTCCTCGATCGAGTCCGTGACGGTGGCGTCGGTTTCGCCGATGTCCAGCCGCAGGTCCAGCACCAGGCGCTGGCCGACCTCGCGCTCGGCGTCGCTGACGCCGTGGTGGGTGTACAGCGACAGCCCGGTGATCTCGATCGTCACCGACTCGGCTGTCTCCTCGCCCTCCTCGTCGAGGTCGCGCTCGTCGTCTAGCTCGTCTGCGTCGTCCCCTTCGCCGTCCATCGCCCGCCCAACGTAGCAGTCGCCACCGCCAGCGCGCCGCGAACAGCCGCGACGTCGTGCACGCGGAACACGCTCGCGCCGCGCTCGAGCGCGAGCACGTTCGTGGCGATCGTCCCCGGCAGGCGCTGAGCCACCGCCACGGGCTCGCTCTCGCCGGCGGCGTCGGCGAGGATGCGCCCGATGAAGCTCTTGCGCGAGGTGCCCACGAGCACGGGCCGTCCGAGCGCGATCAGCTCCCCGAGCCGGTCGAGCAGCTCGAGGTTGTGCGCGACAGTCTTGCCGAAGCCGATGCCGGGGTCGAGCATCACGCGCTCCTCGCGCACGCCGGCGCGCACCGCGAAGTCCAGACGCTCCGCGAGGAACGCCTTGACGTCGTCGACGACGTCTCCATACCGAGGTCCGCCAGCCCCGCTCGCCCCGCCCGCCCCCTGCATCGTGCGAGGCTCGCCGAGCATGTGCATCAGGCAACAGCCGACGCCCGCGTCGGCGATCGCCTCGGCCATCTCAGGGTCCGCGCGCAGCGCGCTCACGTCGTTGACGATCGTCGCCCCCGCGGCGATCGCGGCGCGCGCGACCGACGCCTTGGAGGTGTCGATCGAGACCTCCACGTCGAGCCCCTGCGCCGCGATTCCCTCGAGCGCGGGCAGCACGCGGCGCAGCTCCTCCTCGGCGGACACCGGCTCGGCGCCAGGCCGCGTCGACTCGCCGCCGACGTCGAGGATGTCAGCGCCTTCGGCGACCAGCTCGCGTGCGCGCGCGATCGCCGCCTCGGCATCCAGGAACGCCCCCCCGTCCGAGAACGAGTCGGGCGTCACGTTGAGGACGCCCATCACGCGATACGGCGCTGCGTCAGACAGGCTCGGGGCGCTCTTTGTCAGTCGCTCTGAGGTCTGCCGTGCCGCCGGCGAGCCCGGGACGCGGGATCGCGCGGGGCGTTTCGCGCTCGGTGCGGTCGACGGGAGCGGGCGGCGCGGGCAGCTGCGGCTTGGTCTCCTCCTCGATGCCGAACACTTCCTCGTCGCTCTTGCCGGCGAGCAGCGCCAGGAACTCCTCCTTCTCGATCGTCTCGCGCTTGACGAGGATCTCGGAGATGTTGCTGAGGTCGTGCTGGTGCTCGGTGAGGATTTCCCGGGCGCGGGTGTGAGCCGCCTCGATGATGCGGCGGACCTCGTCGTCGATCTCGCGGGCGATCTCGTCGGAGTAGTCCGGCTCGGTGGAGAACTCGCGGCCGAGGAACGGCTGGCCGTGGTCGTGCCCGAACACGCGCGGGCCGAGCTTCTCGCTCATGCCAAAGCGCATCACCATCTGCTTGGCCGTGGCGGTGACCTTCTCGATGTCGTTGGAGGCGCCGGTCGTGATCTCGCCGAAGACGAGCTCCTCGGCGGCGCGGCCGCCCAGCGTCATCGCCATCGTGTCCTCGAGCTCGGCGCGCGTCGTCAGGAAGCGATCCTCCTGGGGCATCGAGATCGTGTAGCCGAGCGCCTGCCCGCGGGAGATGACGGAGATCTTGTGCACGGGGTCGGAGTGCTCGAGGAAGTGCCCGACGAGCGCGTGGCCCATCTCGTGGTAGGCGGTGATCAGCCGCTCTTTCTCGCTCATCACGCGCGTCTTCTTCTCGGGGCCGGCGATCACGCGCATGATCCCCTCCTCGAGCTCTTCCTGGCCGATCTCGCGCTTGCCGGTGCGGGCGGACAGCAGCGCGGCCTCGTTGATCAGGTTCGACAGGTCGGCGCCGGTGAAGCCCGGCGTCTGGCCGGCGAGCGCGTCGATGTCGATGATCTTGGCCAGCGGCTTGCCGCGCGTGTGCACCTCGAGGATCTTCGCGCGGCCCTTGCGGTCGGGCCGGTCGACGGCGATCTGGCGGTCGAAGCGCCCCGGGCGCAGCAGCGCGGGGTCGAGGATGTCGGGCCGGTTGGTGGCCGCGATCATGATGATGTTGTCCTTCGCCTCGAAGCCGTCCATCTCGACGAGCAGCTGGTTGAGCGTCTGCTCGCGCTCGTCGTGACCGCCGCCCAGGCCGGCGCCGCGGTGGCGCCCGACGGCGTCGATCTCGTCCATGAAGATGATGCACGGGCTGTTCTGCTTGGCCTGCTCGAACAGGTCCCTCACGCGCGAGGCGCCGACGCCGACGAACATCTCGACGAAGTCCGAGCCTGAGATCGAGAAGAACGGCACGCCCGCCTCGCCGGCGACCGCGCGCGCGAGCAGCGTCTTGCCGGTGCCCGGCGGCCCATACAGCAGCACCCCTGTGGGGATGCGCGCCCCGAGCGCCTGGAACTTCTTGGGGTTCTCCAGGAATTCCTTGATCTCATGGAGCTCCTCGACGGCCTCGTCGACCCCGGCGACGTCGCGGAAGGTGATCTTGGGCGAGTCCGCCGACATGCGCTTGGCGCGCGACTTGCCGAAGGACATGACTTTCGATCCTCCCCCCTGGACCTGGTTCATCAGGAAGATCCAGAATCCGAGGAACAGCGCGAACGGGAGGATGTAGGTGAGCAGGCCGAGCAGCGCGCTGCTCTTTTCCGATTCGATGTTGAATTTGAGGCCGGGCGTCTTTTCGAGCTGGGCGATCAGCTGCGGCGCAGCCTGTTCCGAGTAGCCCGTTTCATAGCTTTCTTTGTCTTTCAGCTTGACTTCGAGAGCTTTGCCCTTGTTCTTGAGAACGACGGATTCGACTTCGCCGCCGGGGAGCTCCTTGCCGACCAGCGTCTGGTAGCTGTGCGAGCGTTTGTTGCTGCTGCTCGGGTTGACGAGTTTGACCGCGAGGAACGCCAGCACCACGACGATGAGGATCGGGAATGCGGCGCTCTTGAAGAAACGGCTCATGGCTGGTTCCTGAGGGTCCTGGCACCGTCTGAAGTCGTGGCCACCGGTGCCCTAGCGTACCATGCAGGGTCGGTCTTTCCGGCAGCTACGGCACCCCGCCCGCCCCTCGGCGGGCGCGCGCCAGCGCCAGCGGGACGTCTCGATCTAGCGCTCCAGGGCGGCCACGTAGGGCAGGTTGCGGTGGCGCTCGTCGTAGTCGAGCCCGTAGCCGACGACGAACCGATCGGGTATCTCGAAGCCGACGTAGCGGGTCGGCAGGTCGACCTTGCGACGCTCCGGCTTGGTCAGCAGCGCGCACACCTCGAGCGTGCGCGGGTTGCGCGAGCCGAGGTTGCGCAGCAGGTACTGCAGGGTCAGGCCGGAGTCGACGATGTCCTCGACGATCAGCACGTCGCGGTCTTCGATCGCCGCGTCCAGGTCCTTGAGGATCCGCACCACCCCGGAGGAGTCGGTCGCCGAGCCGTAGGAGGCGACCGCCATGAAGTCGACCTCGACCGGGATGTCGATGAAGCGCATCAGGTCGCTCAGGAAGAACACCGCCCCCTTTAGCACCCCGATCAGCAACAGCGACCTGCCGGCGTAGTCGCGCGAGATCTCCTCGCCCAGCTCGATCACCCGTCGCTGCAGATCCTCGGCGGTCACGAGCACCTCGCCGAGGCCGGGCTCGCTCGAGACGCGCGCGGTGCTGACCACGCCAGGGAGTCTAGTCCTCGCCCGGCGGCGAGCCCTCGAGGGCTCGCGGGGTCGGGTGGGGATTCCTATCCCCGCGGCTCGAGCCGGACCATCTCCAGCACGCCCTCGCGGATCACCGCGCCCGCGTTGCCGCCCACGTGCAGCTCCGCCCTGCCGCCACGCCGGCCGAGCGCGAGCAGCTCCTCCACGCGATCGCCGGCCTGCGGGACGTATGCGCCGGTGGCGTCCTCGGCCAGTCGCACGACCACGAGCCGGGCCAGCGCGGCGGGCAGCTCCTGAAGGCGCGCGAGCGCGATGCTCGCCCGCCCGGCGAGCTCCGCGGCGACGAGGCCGTCGAGCAGCTCGGTCTCCTCGCGCAACAGCGACGCGGTCCTCAGCACGTTCGCCTCCGCCGCCGGGTGCACGGCGCGCAGCGCGGGCACGAGGCCGTGGCGTACGCGCGCACGCGCGAATCGCTCGTCCTCGTTGCTCTCGTCATCGCGCCAGCTCAGGCCGCGGGCCTGGCAGTACGCGGCGGTCTGCTCGCGGGTGACGCCGAGCAGCGGGCGGATCAGGCGTCCCTCGCTCGCCACCATCCCCAGCAGCGCCCGGCGCCCGGGAGAGGCCGCCAGGCGGTAGAGGATCGTCTCGACCTGGTCGCTGGCGGTGTGCCCCGTCGCGATCAGCCCGTCGCGCGCGAGCGCGATGCGGCCGGCCTCGGCGTAGCGCACGTCGCGCGCCCACGCCTGCAGGTTGCCCGGCGCCCTCGCCTGCAGGTCCGCCACGGGCACATCCGCCGCGCGAGCATCTGCCGTGGGAGCGCTTAGGGGCCGCCGCATCGGGGCTCGCTCGATGCGCACGATCTCAAGCTCCACCCCCAGCTTCAGGCACAGCTGCGCACAGTGCTCCTCGTCCGCGTCGGACTGCTCGCGCAGGCCGTAGTTCACGTGCAGCGCGCCGATGGCGTCGGCGCCGAGCAGGGCGACCGCAACATCCAGCAGGCACGTCGAGTCGCGCCCGCCGGAGAGCATCGCCACGACCGGTCGATCGCGCGCGAACAGGCCACCGGCGCGCACCGCCTCGCGCACCTGCTCGCAGATCATCGGCAGCTAGTCCTTCCGAGCCGTGGCGGTGAACAGCTCGGTCGGCTCGGAGAAGCCCTTCAGCCTGACCTCGCCGATCCGATCGAACTCGAGGCCCTCGACGCTCGCCGCCATCTCGGCGACCGGGCGCGTGACCAGCACCTCTCCGCCGCCCGCGCGCGCGACCACGCGCGCCGCCTGGTTGACGTCGCGTCCGTAGTAGTCGCCGTCGCGGTACAGCGCCTCGCCGTAGTGGATGCCGATCCGCGGCAGCGGATCGCCCTCGGCGATCCCCGAGCGCAGCTCGACGGCCCAGGCCGCCAGCGCGGCCGCGTCGGATGCCACGACCATCACCTCGTCGCCGAGCGTCTTGATCACCCGCGCGTCGACCGGCAGCGTCTGCTCGACCCGCTGCACGAAGCGCTCGACGGCGTCGAGCGCGGCCTCGTCGCCGCGCTCGTTGGTCAGGCGCGCATAGCCGGCGAGATCGGCGAACGCGATCGCCACCCGCAGGCGCCCCTCCTCGAGCGCGTCCTCGCCGAGGTCGGCCTCCATGTGGCCGATCATGTCCTGCTCTACGAACTGCGCGAGCAGACGCCCGTGCAGGTAGTTCATGAACGGCGTCGCGAACGGAAGGATCTCGCGCGTGAGCCCCTCCATCTCTTCGGCGATCTCCACGCTGGGCACGCCCGCGCGCATCAGCGGCTCGTGCACGTACAGGTGGATCAGGCGCACCTCCGCGTCGGCGATCTGCGCGACCGCCTGTCCATACACGCGCATCAGCTGCAGGAACGCGGGCAGCGGCAGGCCCGCGTCGCGCACCGCCGCGACGTATTTGAGGATCTGCACGTCTTCGTCGGAGAACTCGTCCGGCGGCTGCGTGCCCAGGCCCATCGTCGTGTACATCCGTTCGATCAGCTCGCGGTCCACGCCGCTGAGGCGCACCGTCTCACGCATCGGATAGCGGGGTCCCGGGCTGCTCAGCAGGTTCTCCAGCGGGCCGACCGCGAGCTGGCCGTTCTCGCCGGCCCGCTTGATCTGCGCGAGCGTGTGCCCGCGGGCGCGCAGCCTGGCCACGACGCGCGCGTATGCGGCGGTCGCGGGTGTCCAGCTCCCCTCATAGCCGGGGATCAGCCCCCCGTCCACCCAGCGCCTGACGGTCGCCGGCGAGACGCCGGCGCGCGCGGCGACCTGTGCGAGCGTCAGCTCGCCCGTCCCCGCGGCGTGGTCATCCGCGGGCTCGGCCACTCAGGCGCGCGACGCGAAGGGCAGGGGGTGGGCTGGCATCCCGTCCAAAGTCTAAAGTCGCCGCCGTTGTCGCACAGCGCCCCCATCCATCTGCGCCCGACAGCGCCCCTCGCCGAGCGGGTGCTGCTGCCGGGCGACCCCGGCCGCGCCCTCGCCCTCGCCCAGGGACTGCTGCAGGAGCCCAAGATGTTCAACCACCACCGCGGGCTGTGGGGCTACACGGGCACGGCGCCCGACGGCGAGCCGCTGACGATCCAGGCGACCGGCATGGGCGGTCCGTCGGCCGCGATCGTGCTCACGGAGCTGATCGCGCTCGGCGTGCGGCGCGCGATCCGCGTCGGCACGTGCGGGGCGCTGGTGGAGGGCCTGGCGCTCGGGGACCTCGTGATCGCGCGCGAGTCGATCTGCGCGGACGGGACCTCGCGGGCGCTGGGCGCTGGCGAGCGCGCGGCCGCCGACCCCGCGCTGACGGACGCGCTCGCCGGCCACGCGCCGTCGGCGCTGCTCGGCACGATCGTCAGCGTCGACCTGTTCTACGAGCGCGGCGAGGCCCGGCTCCATCCGGGCGCGATCGCGGTGGAGATGGAGGCGGCGGCGCTGTTTGCGACGGGAGCCGCGGCGAGCGTGCCCGTGGCGTGCGTGCTGGCGGTCTCGGACACGTTCGACGCGTCCGGGGCGCGCGAGCGGGTCGACGACGCGACGCTGCTGGCCGCGGCCGAAAGCATGGGCCGAGCGGCGATCGCCGCCGTGTCGGCGTGAGCGCTCAGGTCTTCGCCGGCTCGGCCTTCGCCTTGGCCCCGGCGGCTTTCGCTTTCGTGCCAGCGGCTTTCGCTCTCGTGCTGGGCGCTTTCGCTCTCGTGCCGGCGGCCTTCGCCCCGCCGCCCTGCGGCGTCGCCGCGCGATCGAGCTTGTCGGTCAGCCCGGTCAGCTGATCTTCGATCGCCGATAGGCGCTTGGCGATGTCGCCGCGGTCGACGCCGGCTGGAGACAGCGTGCGATCGAGACGGTCAACACCCTCCTCGATGCCCTCCAGGCGCAGCGAGACCGAGCGCAGGCGCCGCGTCAGCCGTTCGATGTCAGCGGCGGAGGGAAGGTTCAGCGCGCCCATCGCCAGCTCCTGGGCCTGGGCGGCCTTCTCGCGCGCGTCGAACGCGCGCCCGATCGCGCCGGTGAGCAGCGGGTTTTCAAGCAGATCGGAGAGCGCCTTGCCGAGTCGCTCCTCGGTGTTCCCGCCCAGACGCTCGCGCAGGCTCTTGGCGGCACTACTGGCGTCGGACATGGCTGTGCGTGCTCCCGGCGGTCGGCTCGGATGGGCCCGCGAGGGCGGGGCTTCTGATTGTGGTCGGGGGTCGACCCGATTGCAAGGATACGGTGAAGGGATGCCGCAACAGCTGTTCGTGTTCATCCAGCTCGAGTTTCCGTGGGCGCTCGGCCCGGCGGACGGGCGCTATCTGATCCGCGACAGCGCCGACGGCGAGCCCGAGCGCGTGGTGGTGCTCAGCGAGCTCGCGGCGGGACGTCAGCCGCTGGGCGCCTCGCCGGCCCCACCGTGGAGCGGGGCCTCGCTGTTGCGACGCGTGCGCCGCGGGCAGACGATGCCCACAGGACCCGAGCCCGCCACCGTCGCCACGACGCGCGTCACCGTGATCGACCCCGTATCGCTGGCGGCGGATAACCAGGCGCGGGCGTGGCTGGCCGAGCTCGACCGCGACCGCGAGGTCGGCGCGGCCGTGGCGGTGGTCAACCGCGTCATCCACTCGCACCGCATCGCCGCGGCCGATCCGTACATCCACGAGATCTCAGCCGTGCAGGCACTGGTGATCAGGGCGGGCTGGGGCGAGGGCGAGCAGGTCGCCGACGGACGCTGGCTGCACGCACGCGCGCTGCCGACGCCGGGCGGGCCCGGATCCGCTCGCAGATCGGCGGGCTCGCGGCGAGGTCCCGGTCGCGATCGCTCGTGGGCGCTGCGACCGCAGGAGCGCCTGGCGGCGCTGCTGGGCGCGCGCGGCGAGGCCCTGCTGTGCGAGGAGCTTGCGCTGCGCACGCGCCAGGACCTCGATCACGGCCGCCTGTCACACGCCGTGCTCGAGCTGGATCGCGCGTACGCGCTGGCGATAGCCGAGCTGCACGCCGAGCAGCGCCAGGATCTCGCGATTCGCATCGCCGAGCTCGAACAGCTGCGGCCGGGAGTCCAGGCGCAGGCGCAGGCGGCGCTGCCGGACGGGGTCGCGGTCGAGACGTCCGGTCAGGCGTCCCGCAACGGGCTCGACGAGGAGGTCGTCGCACACGCGCTCGAGCGCCTGGAGGCGGCGCTGCGCGCCCGCACGGCGGCGGGCATCTAATCTGATGGCAATGGACCCCACGCAGACGGCCATCGGCACGTGGAGCGGCGGGCGCTTCATGCACTTCGGCGAGCCGCTGGCAGACGAGCGCCTGACGGCGCTGCTGCGCCCCGGCGCCGGCATCGACACGGTGATCACCGCCGACGTGTACGGCGCCGGTGAGGCCGACAGCGCGCTCAGCCGAGCGCTCGCCGGCGTCGAGCGTGACAGCTACTGCCTGATCGGCGCGATCGGCCACGACTTCTACACGGGCGAGCGCGACGGAGCGAAGGGCTTCCCGCGCTTCACCGACCCGCGGCTGCGCGGGCCGGACGCGTACGCCGACTACATCCGCATGGCGACCGAGCGCAGCCTCGAGCGCTGCGGCGTCGAGCGCTTCGACCTGCTGCTGCTGCACAACCCCGACCGCATCGGCTACTCGAGCCCCGCCGTGTGGGAGGGCATGCAGGCTGTTCGCGAGACGGGCCTGACGCGCCTGCTCGGCGTCGCTCCCGGGCCCGCCAACGGCTTCACGCTCGACCTGATCGACTGCCTGGAGCGCTTCGGCACGCTGATCGACTGGGCGATGATCATCCTTGGCCCGCTGGAGCCGTGGCCCGGCGAACTGGTCCTGGACGCCGCCGCCGCCAACGACGTGAGCCTGATCACGCGCGTGGTCGACTACGGCGGCCTGTTCCACGACGACGTGCTGCCCGGCCACGCGTTCGCCGAGTACGACCACCGCAAGTTCCGCCCCGACGGCTGGGTGGCGGCCGGGCGCGAGAAGCTCGAGCTGATGCGCCCGTTCGCCGCGCGCCACGGGCTGAGCATGCTGCAGCTGGCGTGCGCGTGGAACCTCGCGCAGAAGGCGGTGCGCTGCGTGGCGCCGACGCTGATCCAGGAGAGCGGCGCGGACGCGCGCCCCGTGGAGGACAAGCGCGCGGAGCTGGCCGCGCTCCCCGACGCCGCGGGCGAGCTGCTGAGCGGCGAGGAGCTTCAGGCGATCCGCGAGATCGGGCAGAACGCTGGCTGCATGGCGCTGAAGGGCGCGAGCCTCGAACACGAGGGCGACGCGCGCGCCGACCGCTGGGCGGTCGACGAGGAGCTTGCGGCGGTGGCCGGGCGCTGGGGCGTTGACCCGGCGCGCGACCTGCTCAAACACGAGCTCTCCACCGTCAACCGATAAAGAGGGGGTCCGATGGACATCGACGTCAGCGCCATCAAGGACGGGCAGCGCAGGATGTGGACGGTCGGCGACTATCCCGACATCGCCCGCACGATCGCGACGGCCGCCGAGCTGGTCGTCGAGCGGGCGGGCGCGGCCCCGGGGTTGAGCCTGCTGGACGTGGCCACCGGCAGCGGCAACGTCGCGATCCCGGCGGCCGCCGCGGGATCGAACGTCATCGGCCTGGATTTGACGCCGCGGCTGCTCGAGGTGGCGCGCGGGCGCGCGTCGGACGCCGGCCTCGAGATCCGTTTCGTCGAGGGAGACGCGGAGGAGCTGCCGTTCGAGGACGCATCGTTCGACCGCGTGACCTCCTGCTTCGGGGTGATGTTCGCGCCGCGCCAGCAGCTCGCGGCCGCCGAGCTCGTTCGCGTCGCACGACCCGGCGCGAGGATCGTGGTCGCCGCGTGGACCCCCGAGGGCCTGAACGGGAGGATGTTCAAGACGGTCGGCTCCTACATGCCCGCGCCGCCGCCGGAGCTCAAGCCGCCGACCATGTGGGGGAACGAGGACCACGTCCGCTCGCTGTTCGCGGACACCGGCGCCGAGCTGGCGTTCGAGCGCCACATGGTGACGTTCGAGCACGACTCCGCCGAGAGCTGGCTCGACTACAACGAGCGCGTGCTCGGACCGACGATCATGGCCAAGGCGGCGCTGGAGCCGCAGGGCAGGTGGGACGAGCTCAGGAACGAGCTGCTGGAGCTGTACGCCGGCGGCAACGAGGCGGACGACGGCGGCTTTCGCGCACGCGCCGAGTACCTGCTGACGGTCGCTCAGCTGCCGGCCTGAGCAGCGCCGGAGCCCGACGGGCGCGCGTCCACTTCTAGCCGGTCAAGCGCGTCGAGCCCACTCAGCAGCGCGTCCAGCTCCTCCACCACATCTCCGCTCAGGCGCACGCTCGCAAGCTCGTCCAGCGGCGTCGGCCCCTGCGTGAGGATCGCGACGGCGCCACCGGCGGCATGGGTGATCTGGGGCAGGCCCGCGACGGGATGGACCTCCAGCGAAGAGCCGATGCACAGCAGCACGTCGGCCTGCTCGCACAGCTGCCGCGCGCGCTCGAGCGTCCGCGCGTCGAGCATCTCGCCGAACAGCACCACGTCCGGCTTCAGCGGGCCACCGCACTCCGCACAGCGAGGCACGCCGTCGGCCTCGCTCGCCACTCGGGCGCGCACCTGCTCGAGCGCCACCGCGTCGGCGCGGCAGCTCAGGCACGAGCCGCTGGCGATGCTGCCGTGCACCTCGACCAGATCGCGGGTGCCGGCCTTGCGGTGCAGCATGTCGATGTTCTGCGTGATCACCGCGTCGAGCAGCCCGCGCTCCTCCATCGCCACCAGCGCGCGGTGGGCGCCGTTGGGCTGCTTGTCGCCGAGCGTGGCAAAGCGCTCGCCGTAGAAGCGCCAGAAGCGCACGGGATCGCTGTGAAACGCGTCGATGTGCGCGACCTCCATCGGGTCGACCTTCTCCCACAGCCCGGTCCTGGGCGTGCGGAAGTCGGGGATGCCGGAAGGGACCGAGATGCCCGCGCCCGTCAGCGCGACCACCGAGCGCGCGCCGCGTACGAGCTCAGCGAGCTGCGCGACCAGCGGCGACTCCGGTGCTGCGCGTGTGCTCACTTCCCCGTGAAGCGCGGCGCGCGTTTGCCGAGGAAGGCGGCGATGCCCTCCTTGGCGTCGGCGGTGGCGAAGACCTCCGCGAACGCGCGCTTCTCCGCCTCGACCCCCTCGTCGAGGTCGCCGGCGGCGGACACGCGCTTGATCTGCTCGACCGCGAGCGGCGCCTGGCCGGCGAGCTTGCGCGCCCACTGCAGGGCGGTGTCGAGCAGTTCGTGGTCCTCGACGAGCCGGTTGGCGAGGCCGAGCTCGAACGCTTCGTCCGCCAGGATCGGATCGCCGATGAGATTCATCTCCAGTGCCTTGTTTTCGCCGACCAGGCGCGGCAGGCGCTGGGTGCCGCCGAACCCGGGGATGATCCCCAGCTTGATCTCCGGCTGGCCGAAGATCGCCGAGCGCGCGGCGATGCGCACGTCGCAGGCCATCGCGAGCTCGCAGCCGCCGCCGAAGGCCAGTCCGTTGACCGCGGCGATCGTGACGATGCCCTCCGTGCCGAGCTCTTTGAAGAGCGCGTGAGCGCCCTCGATCAGCGCCGCGCCGGAGGACTCGTCCATCTGGGTGAACGCCTTGATGTCCGCGCCGGCGGAGTACAGGAACGGGTTGGAGGAGGCGATCACCAGCGCGCGCACGCCGGAGCTCTTGGCCTTCTCCCACACCTTCCGCAGGTCCTCGACGACCTGCGGGGAGATCGAGTTCATCTGCCCGTTGGCCAGCCACGCGATCGCGACGCCGTCGGCGCGCGTCTCGAGCTTGATCACCTCCGCGGGCTGCTCGGCGTCCGCCTGCGGGTAGGCGTAGAAGCCCTGCCCGGTCTTCTGCCCGAGCCGGCCCTGAGCGACGAGGCGGCGCAGGATGGTGGGCGGCGTGAAGCGCTCGCCGTGGCGCTCCTGGGCGCTCTCCATGCGCTCGAGGATCGTGTCCAGGCCCTCGCTGTCGGCCTTCATGAACGGCGGCATCAGACCGCGGCGGGGGTCCAGGCCGGCGCCGGCCATCATCCCGAAGTCGATGTCGCGGTGGGTGGCGACGCCCTCCTCGAGCACCAGGCACGCCTCCAGGAACGTCTTCAGCGACAGCAGCTCGACCAGCTCGGGGATGTCCGGCTCGTTCTCGCCCTCGATGTTCGGCTGGCCCTGCGGGTCGTAGAAGCCGTCGCCCCCGGTCTTGGCGCCGAGCTTGCCGTTGGCGACGAGCTTCTGCATGCCCTTGGGGACGTAGAAGCGTTCCTCGCCGTAGGACTCGACCAGGTGCTCGGCGACGTGCAGGACGGTGTCCAGGCCGAGCAGGTTGACCAGGTAGTACGGGCCGACGGGCACGACGCCGGCGGCGCCGACGCTCTCGTCGATCGCTTTGATCGACAGGCCCTGCTCCTCCTGCGCGCGCCAAACCTCGGAGATGCCCGAGTTGAGGATGCGGTTGACGACGAAGCCCGGCACCTCCACGCACGTGATCGGCTGCTTGCGGATCGCCTGCGCGAACGTGATCGCGGCGGCGACCGTCTCCGCGGAGGTCTCCTCGCCCTCGACGATCTCGATCAGCGGCATGATCGACGCGGGATAGAAGTAGTGGAAGCCGATGACCTTCTCCGGGCGCAGCGTCGCTTCGCCGATCTCGGTGATCGACAGCGAGGACGTGTTCGACGCGAGGATCGCGTGACCGGGCGTGGCGGCGTCGAGCTCGGCGAACACGCTCTGCTTGATCTCCATCCGCTCGGGCACCGCCTCGATCACCAGGTCGACCTCGCCGAAGCGCTCATACGAGGTCGTGCCGTGGATGCGCCCGAGGATCTCCTCGATCTGCGCCTCTGCCTGCTCGGCGGTGATCCTGCCCTTCTCAGCGAGCTTGCCGACCTGTCCCTGCGTGACGTTGCGGGCCTCGTCGAGACCGGCCTGCACGAGCGCGTCGTCGATGTCCTTCAGCACCACGGGGATGCCGGCGGCGGCGATCGTCTGGGCGATCTGCCCGCCCATCGTGCCGGCGCCGACGACGGCTGCCTTGAAGACGAACATCAGGCGGGAACTGCCGTCGGCTCCTCGACGCGCCGCGGCAGCAGCGT
This sequence comes from uncultured Solirubrobacteraceae bacterium, assembly GCA_963735705.1. GTDB lineage: Bacteria > Actinomycetota > Thermoleophilia > Solirubrobacterales > Solirubrobacteraceae > Palsa-744. The sequence continues at coordinate 160,907 of CAVTLZ010000013.1, read as the reverse complement.
TTCGCGAGCGATGACCAGCCGCTGGATCTGCGATGTGCCCTCGTACAGCTGCATGATCTTGGCGTCGCGGAACAGCTTCTCCACCGGGTACTCCTTGATGAAGCCGTAGCCGCCATAAACCTGCACGGCGTCGGTCGCGATTTTCATCGCGGCGTCGGCGGCGAAGCGCTTGGCGTGTGAGGACACGAGCGTGTTGCGTTCGCCGTTGTCGAGCATCACCGCCGACTTCCACGTGAGCAGGCGCGCGGCCTCGACTTCGGTGGCCATGTCGGCGATCATGAACTGGATCGCCTGGTGCATCGCGATCGGCACGCCGAACTGGACACGTTCGCGTGAGTAGTCGACGGCGAACTCCATCGCCGCGCGGGCGATCCCGGTCGCCATCGCGGCGACGCCCGGACGGGTGCGGTCGAGCGTCATCATCGCCAGCTTGAAGCCCTGGTTTTCCTCACCGAGCAGGTTCTCCGCGGGGACCTCGACGTCGTTGAAGGAGATGGTCGCGGTGTTGGACGCCCGCTGACCGAGCTTGTCCTCCTTCTTGTCGACGACCACGCCCCAGTCGCGCTCGACGACGAACGCGGAGATGCCGCGGTGCCCGGCGTCCTTGTCGGTCTTCGCGTAGACGGTGTAGTAGTCGGCGTAGCCGCCGTTGGTGATGAAGCACTTGGAGCCGTTGATCACGTACTTGTCGCCCTTGCGCACCGCCGTGGTGCGCATGCCGGAGACATCCGAGCCGGCGTCAGGCTCGGTCAGGCAGAAGGAGGCGAGCAGCGGCGCCTCGGTGAGCATGCCCAGGTACTTCTTCTTGATCTCCTCCGAGCCGCCCAGCGCGATCGGGGCGGTCGCCAGCCCGTTGCAGCCGAGCGAGGTCTGGATGCCGGAGCAGCCCCACGAGAGCTCCTCCTCGATCAGGCAGCCCTCGAGGTAGCCGGCGCCGGCGCCGCCGTACTCCTCGGAGATGTGCGAGTTCATCAAGCCGACCTCCCACGCCTTCTTGATGATGTCCGCGGGCCACGTGCCGTCCTTGTCGTACTCCCAGGCGACCGGGCGTATCTCCTTGGCGGCGAAGTCGTGCGCCATCTCGCGCAGGCTCTTCTGCTCGTCTGTGAGCGTGAAATCGACCATTCTCAGATCTCCTAACGGGCTGACACGTGAAGTAGATTGACTGGTCAGTCAACCCAGGCCTGCCAGGGTAGCGAAGTACCGGCGGATCGGCAACAATCGACGTCTGTGCCCAGCGTGCCTGCGACCGTCGCATTCGCCCTCATCGAAAACGGACTCGCGTTCGTGGTGTTCGGGGCGGTCGCCTTCTCGCTGGTGATGTCGATCCTGTTCCTGACGACCCGTGGGAGCGAAAGCGCATACGACCGCATCGGCGCGGGCGGCATCTCCCGCGAAGGCGACCACGGCACCGGCGCGCCGGCGCTGGCGCCCGACTCTCCCGCGGCGCAGGCCGAGCGCGAGCGGGAGATCCGCCAGATGCTCAGCGCCCGCAGCGAGCGGCTCGTGCGCAACGGGCAGCCGGCGCTGGACGTCGACGCGGAGCTCGCGCGGCTGCTGGCCGACGAGCAGGCGCCGCGCCCGCGCGACGAGGGGGTCGTCGCGGAGGTGCGCCAGCTGGTGGTGGCGCGCAACGAACGGCGCTTGCGGCAGGGCATGGACCCGCTCGACGTCGACGCCGAGGTGGCGCGCACGCTTGATGAGCTGGAGCCATGACCCAGCCCGTAACACAAGCACGGTGGCGTCGGGTATAAACGCCCCATGAGCAACGCGCGCCGCTTCCAGCTCGACGAGCTCACGCTCCGACCGGGCACCTACTTCAACCCGCAGACGGAGATCATGATCGTCGTCGACGACTCCCCGGAGGTCGACCACGAGATCTTCGAGAGCGACGATTTCGAGGCCGACGAGTGGGTGCTGATCTCCGAGGACTCCCCGCTCGACGAGCCCAAGCGCGACGAGCTCGTCGAGCGCTTCCAGCTCTCCCACGGAGCGACCGCCGACCTGGCGCCGGATGATGACCTCGACGACGAGGACGACGACGACGAGGAAGACGACGAGCTCGACGGGGTCGAAGAGCTCGAGCTCGATCCGGACTGACCCGGGCGCACGCTGCAATGCGTGCTGCGACCGGAGGCGATCCGCATGCGTAGCATCGATGCGGTGCGCGCCACTCGTATAGCGGCGCTCGTCCTCGGCACGCTCGCTGTGGGCAGCGCCTGCGCCCCGTCCGCGCTTGCCGCAGAAGGCGCGACCACGCTCGCGCCGGTGCGTGCGCGCGTGCGCGCGCACGCCGCGTCCACCCACGGGCCGAGCGTCACCGCCGCCATGCAGGGCCTGCTGCGCAGCGCCGCGATCAGCGAAGCGACCTACCACCAGGACTACTCCGCGTATGTGGCCGCGAAAAGCTCGCTCGGCAAGCTGACCGGCACGCGCAGGACCGAACTGGGCGTCGTGGTCGCGAATGTCCAGGCGATGGCGAGCGCCCACGAGCTGATCCCCTCGCGGCTGCCGGTGCTGTTCATGACGCTCGAACGCAATCGGCAGTGGTGGACGACCGGGCCCCTGCTGGTCGGTGAGACGCGCGTGAGCTTCCCAGGCAGCCGCATCGTCTGGGAGCACTATCCGGGACAGGGCATCGAGATCCAGTGGCTGGCGACGTTCGGCGAGGCCAATGGCTACTACCTCTCCGGCCACGAAAACGCCAACCTGCGCCAGCTCCTCGCAGAAGTCATCCCGCTTGCTACCCAGCGGGCGGGCGGGATCGCGTGGGAGTACATGTTCGACTTCGATGGCGGCGCGCCGCCGTGGACCAGCGGCCTGTCGCAGGGAACAGCGCTGCAGGTGCTCGCACGCGCGTGGTCGCGCTTCAAGGAACCGGCCGACCTGACGGCCGCGCAGCAGGCGCTGGGCATCTTCCAGACGCCGCCGCCGCAGGGCGTGCGGGTGACGACCCCCGCCGGCGCGATGTATGCCGAGTACACGTACGCGCCCAGCGACAGGATCCTCAACGGCTTCATCCAGTCGCTGGTCGGCCTCTACGACTACACGTCCATCACCAAGGACCCGCTCGGGCTGGCGCTGTTCGAAGCCGGCGACGCCGAGGCGCGCGCGATCGTGCCGCTGTACGACACCGGCGCGTGGTCGATGTACGACCAGTTCGGGGAATCGGACCTCAACTACCACGAACTGCTCACCGAATTCCTCCAGCACCTGTGCGAACGCACGAGCAAGGGGCCGCCGCTCGCATCCGCCGCCCCGCCCGCGAGCGGCACCCCAACCACCCCCACCTCGACCGCCACCACGCCCTCGTCGAACACCGGCGGCGCGAGCGCGGCCGCCGCCGGGCGCGGCGCCCACGCGGCGCAGACGAGCAGCCCGAGCGGCGTTCAGATCCCCGGCGATGAGCTCTACTGCACGACCGCCCAGCGCTTCACCGCCGACCTGCACACCCCGCCGGCGATCGCGCTGCTGTCGAAAACACTGCCGGCAGGCGCGCGGGCCGGCGTGCAGCTGTCGCTGTCGAAGATCGCGACCGTGTCACTGACCGTACGGCAGGGGACGAAGGTCGTGTGGACGAACAGCGCGATGGTCGAACACGGCAAGCCGAAGCTGCTGTGGATCACGCCTGCAAAGGGAGGCAGCTTCTCGGTGCAGCTCACCGCGACCGACCTCGCCGGCAACTCCTCCACCGCCAGCGGCACCATCCTCGTCAGCCGCCCGAGCCGCCATTAGCCCTCGGGCGCCGCACCTAGACTAGGCGCAGGTGATCCCCGCAGAGACGATCCGGCGAAGCGAAGGGCGCGGATGACGAGGCTCGTCAACGCATGGCGGGCGCTGGCGCCCGAGCAGCAGCTCGCGGCGCTTGCCGCGCTCGGGCTGTTCGTGTCGATGTTCCTGCCGTGGTACGACAAGACGGACACCGTCGTCGTGCACGGCGCCGCCAAGGCCACCCAGACGAGCCTCAGCGCGTTCCAGGCCTTCTCGTTCGTGGAGGCCGCCGTGCTGCTGGTCAGCGCCGGTGTGCTCGTGATGCTGTTCGAGCGCGCCGAGGGCCGCAGCTTCCAGCTTCCCGGCGGCGACGGCGTGATCGTGCTCGTCGCCGGCGGCTGGACGGCGCTGCTGATCTTCTACCGGCTGCTCGACAAGCCCGGACTGCAGGGAACCGACCGCATCACCGCGACCGTCGGCGTCGAGTGGGGCATCTTCATCGCGCTGCTGCTCGCGATCGCCGTCGCCTACGCCGGTGGGCGCATGCGCGCGCTGGAACGGCCGGGGCCGCCGCTGCGGCGGCCGCGGAGCCGAGGAGCTGACCCGTCGCCGCCCGCAGGCCCGCGACCGCGCCCGGCCCTGGGCCCAGGGGCGCCGGTGGACGCGCGACCGACCAGGCCTGGGCGGGCGCCCGTACCGGCCGACCCCGACGCGACCGTGGTCACGTCCGGGAGCGCCCGCCGGCCGCGCTCGACGCCGGTGGCCGCGCGCGAGCCGGGCGCGACGGGTAGGCGGGTGGCCTCACGTGAGCGGGGCGAGCGGCCTCGGTACCCACCGGCCCCGCCCGAGCAGCTGTCGTTCGAGGACCCAGAGTGAGACCGCTTACAGGCGATGCCAGCGCGCCGCAGGGCCAGATCCTTCGAGCCTGACCTTCCCTGCGTCGCGTGCGGCGAGATGCTGCGCTTGCCCGCATAATCGTGCTAATCAGGCCCTGAATTAGCACGATATCGTCACGATTAGCACGACTCGGGCGACTTTCTGCGCGTCGTGCGCGACGACCTGGACTTGCGCGACATGTCCCGACCGCCTGCGACATCGCCCGTCCGCGACGCCTCCACACGCCCGCCCTCACCCGCCACCTATCATTGCCCGGACGATGTCCGTCCCCCCGTCCTCGGCGTCCGCCCCGCTCGCAGACGCGCCCGCCTCAGTCGCCGATGTGGCGGCGGGCCTGCGCTCCGTCGGCTACCTGCCGGGCGAGTCGACGGCGCTGGTCTCATTCCTGGCGACGCGGCTCGGCAAGCCGGTGCTCGTGGAGGGGCCGGCGGGCGTGGGCAAGACGGAGCTCGCGAAGGCGCTCGCTGCGTACCTGTGCAGAGAGCTGGTGCGCCTGCAGTGCTACGAGGGGCTGGACGAGGCGAAGGCGCTGTATGAGTGGAACTACCGCAAGCAGCTGCTGCGGATCCAGGCCGAGGCATCGGACACGGGCTGGGACGCCGTCCAGGAGGACATCTTCGGCGAGGAGTTCCTGCTGGCGCGCCCGCTGATGACGGCAATCGCCTCCGAGCAGCCGGTGGTGCTGCTGATCGACGAGATCGACAAGACCGACCAGGAGTTCGAGGCGATGCTGCTGGAGGTGCTGTCCGACTTCCAGATCTCGATCCCGGAGCTCGGGCGGGTGGAGTCGCGCACGCACCCGATCGTGCTGCTGACGTCGAACAACTCGCGCGAGCTGACCGAGGCGCTCAAGCGCCGCTGCCTGTACCTGTGGCTGGACTACCCGGCGCTCGAGCACGAGCTCGAAATCGTGCGCCTGCACACGCCCGAGCTCTCGGAGACCATCGCCCGCCGGCTCGTGGAGGTGATCGGCATGGTGCGCGCGCTCGACCTCAAGAAGCCGCCGTCGATCGCCGAGTCGATCGACTGGGCGCGCGCGCTGCTGCTGCTCGGCGTCAAGGAGATCGACACGGACACGTTCATGGAGACGATGTCGGTGATCGTCAAGCACCGCACCGACATGGACGTGGTCGCCGACCGCGTCGGGCTGAAGCTCTCGGCGCCCGCCGATGTCGCCTGAGGACGGCACCAAGGCGCTGAACACCCGCCTCGGGCAGGCGCCCACCTCGGGCGCCGACCTGGAGGGCCTGCCGGCGCGGATCCTGGAGCTGGGCGAGGAGCTGCGCCGCGAAGGCGTCAAGGTGGGCACCTCGGAGATGCTCGACGCGTTCGAGGTGCTGGGCGAGATCAGCTGGACCTCGCAGGACGACTTCCGCGAGGCGCTGGCGGCGACGCTCGCCAAGAGCCAGGAGGACCGGCGCGTGTTCGAGCTGGTGTTCGACCGCTTCTTCTTCCGCGCCGTCGAGATCGCCGCCGCGCGCGAGGGCGTGCGCGAGGAGGACCGGGCGAGCCTGGAAGAGCTCTCCGACGAGCAGCTGGAGGATCTGCGCGCGCAGATCGCGGCGGCGCTGCGCGACGGCTCGGAGGGCGCGATGCGCGACCTCGCGCGGATGGCGATCGCGGCGTTCGCCCACCGCCAGGAGGGCTCGGGGGTGATCGGCGTGGACGTGCAGCGCATCCGCCGCGCGCTCGGCCTGCGCGCCGAGCCACAGCCGGAGCTGCCGCAGGGGGACCCGCGACGCGAGGGTCTGCCCAGGGACGCGCTGCGCCGCTTCGAGGCGCTGCTGCGACGCGAGCTCGAGCGGGCGCAGATCGAGCGCACCGGCAGCCTGCCGCCCTCGCGGCCGCTCGGCGAGCTCGACCGCGCGCTGCCTTCCGGCCCGCTGGCGGACCTGGCGGCGGTGCACCGCGTCGTCGCGCAGCTGCGCCGGCGCCTGGCCACGCAGGGGATGCAGAACCGCGGCCACCGCCACCACGCGCACGTGGACGTGCGCCGCACGATGCGCGCGTCGCTGCAAACGGGCGGCGTGCCGGTCGTGCTCAAGTACCGGCCGCGGCGACCCAAACGGCCCGAGATCTACGTCCTGTGCGACGTCTCCACGAGCGTCACCTCGGCGTCCGTGTTCTTCCTGTCGGTGCTGCACGCGCTGCACGACACGTTCCGCAAGATGCGCTCGTTCGTGTTCATCGAGCGCATCTCCGAGGTCACGGACATCTTCGAACACGAGCGCAACTTCAGGAAGGTCAGCGAACAGATCTTCAGCGACGCCGGCGTCGCCGATATCTCCGGCTACACCGACTACGGGCGCGTGTGGTCGGAGTTCCTAGTGCAGGTCGAGGACGACCTGCACCCGCGCGCGACCGTGATCGTGCTCGGCGACGCGCGTACCAACGGACGCGACCCGCGCGCGGACATCTTCGCGCAGATCGCCGCGCGCGCCGGGCGCACGTTCTGGCTGAACCCCGAGCCGCGGCTGTACTGGAACTACGGCGACTCGGTGATCGCCGCGTATGAGGAGTTCTGCACCGCGTTCGAGTGCTGGACGACGGCGCAGCTGGAGGACTTCGTGCGGGCGCTGACGCGGCCGGTTATCGCCGCCGCGGGGTAGAAGCGACGTCGAGGCTGGACCCGAGGGCATCGAGATCGTCGACTACCACTGACGTCACTGCCGCCAGCGTCAGCGTGCCGATCGCCGTCCAATCCCAGGTGCTGTTGAACGCCGCGAGCATCTAGCGCTCTACGCCGTCTGCTGTCTGCGCACGCGCAGGTCGCCGGCCTTGAAACCTTCGAGCGTGGCATCGGGCCTCGGGGCGACGGACCTCCTGGCCGCCTCCTCGGAGTCGAGCACCTCGTAGGAGAGCATCCGTCCCGAGCCTTCGGGGTCCTCGACGTAGCGGGGCCAGCCCCGCGCGACGTTCTCGTCGCCTACCTTCGGGTCCGCCGTCTCGGGGTCCTCGAATAGAACCATCGATTTCCTGATCGGCTTCGGGATGGCGTCGGGTTCGGTCTGCGCGAGGGCGTAGAGGTCTTCGAGCACCTCCGCGGACGGCCCGTAGACGTAGCGCGTTGCCGCACCATAGGTCCGCCGGTTGATCCGCTCGACCTGCTTCGCCGTCGGCTGGACCGCGATGCGCTGGTGCTGGCGCGGGCTGATCCGCAGGCAGGCGTCACGGCTGAGCGGCAGCGTCGCTTCGACCATTTCGGATGACATCCACGCGGGAGCGGAGAAGGGGTACGGAGGTGTGGGGTCGTGCATCGTGAGCGGCCGGTCGGAACAGACGAAGAAGCCCTCGGTTGCCTTCAGCAGCGTCCACGGCAGGAAGTTGACGATCTGCGACGACTCGGCGAGCATCTGGTGCGACAGCCGCAGCACCTCCTGGTCGGGCGGGATGATCCTCACGCCGCCGCTGGTCAGGGCCTCGTAGGCTTCTTGCGCTTTCCTGCGCTTCGCCTTCGAGCCCTGCATGCTCGCGAGCTGCGTGGCGAAGAATGTGATCCCGGCGTGCGTGATCGTCTCCTTCTGCTCGGCGAGGAACCCAGGCGTGCGCTGCTCCTGGATCGCGACGAGGAACGCGAGGTCGCCGCGGTCGCGGTCCGACAGGTTCGCCGGGTCTGCGAGGAACCGTTTGACCGCGGGCGCGGCGAAGTCCTCGGCGCGCGCATAGAAGCCCTCGATTACGCCGTCGTGTTCGCCCGTCGTGCTCTCGACCGTGTAGAGGTTCGAGCTCCAGGCGGCCTCCTTCGGCGTGACGACCTCGCAGGAGCCGTCCTCCTTGTCGAGTTGGTACAGGCGGCCTTTGCCCTTGAACTTCGCCAGCTGGAACCGCGCGACGTAGTGATGTCGGCTGGAGTCGGAGGTGGGGAGCGGACGCTTGCCTTCCGTGATCTCGTGCATCCAGTCCACGAAGCCTCCGCGGATCGGCGGTGGTGGTGCGCTCACGTGACCGATCCTAGAAGCCTCCACGACGCCGCCCGGTGTGCCCATTCTTTGGAATATGCTCGCTCGGCGAACAGAGGATGCTCAAGCTTTTGACGACAGCGAGCGGGAGAACGGAGGCGGCCTTGCTGGTCGCGCGCCTCCGCGACGCTGGTATCACCTGTATGCGCGGTGGCGCAGAAGGCCCACGCGGGACTCCTCGCAGTGCCCGCGGGATATACGTGGACGAGGCGAGCCTTCCCCGCGCGCAGGAGATTCTCGAAGAAGATCGCGCTGACTTCGATGAGGAAGAACTTGCCCGACTCAGCGAAGAAGCCGGCCAGCGCTGGGCGCATCACGTCTCACCGGCCGCGCAGAGCGCAGCCGACACCGCAGATGTTGCGGAGGACAGGGCACAGGCAGCCACGCCAGCAGGGGGACACCGCATGCGCCACGCAATCGGGCGTCTGGTCGGCCGCGAGGCGGACACACCCAGCGACCCCTTCGGACGCTGAGGGCGAGGACGGCACGCCGAGGCACGCGTGGGATGAATAACACGCTAAGCATCAGCGCGGTCCTGCGCCGCACGTTCAGAACCTACGTTGGCCAAGCGCCAGTGCTGCTGGCTGCGGCACTCATGCTGGTGGTTGTCGTGAAGCTGGACACTGCCCTGTTTGAAGACGCCGCCGGGATTGTTGCGGGACTGATCAACCTGCTGCTACTCGCCCTGTTCGTGTGCTTCGTCGTTTTCGTCGCAAACGAGACGTGGGAACGCGGGGCTCATCGCCGTGCCGGCGAGTTGTTGCATAGCGCATGGGGAGCGTCCGGCCGGCTGCTGCTCGTGGGCGTGATCGCTGGTCTGGCGCTCGGGTTGGTCAGCTCCACCGGGTCCGGGCTCCTCGTCGCGATGATCATCGGTGCGGCGTTCGCTGCGGGAGCAAATATCGCGACGATCCTCGTGGGTGCGCTACTGGCGACGATCGTGCTGCTGATACCGACGCTGTACCTGATGACCATCTGGTCGGTGTTCGCGCCGGTCGCGGTACTGGAGAGCCCCCGTGGTCTGGGTGCGCTGGGACGCAGCCGCGAACTCGTTCGCGGCAACCGTTCACGCGTGCTCGCGCTCGTCCTCATGCTCACGCTGCCGCTATCGGTAGGCACAACTGCGCTTGCAAGCGTGCCGCACCTAGGCGGTGCCGGGCCGGCGCTCGTCGGCGGGCTGCTGCTGGCAACACTCGTGGCACCGATCCCGGTGCTCGCCACGACGGCCTTGTACTACGAACTCCGCAAGACGGAGCCAACCGCGCCCACGCTAGGCGAGAAGGCGCCCAGCCCAGCCTGATCAGCTCAACCCGCGCCCCCCGGTTCAGCTCTAAACCGGCGAGCGAGTGACCTGGCTCGGAACGCCCGCGACTGGCGACGGCACAGCGGCGGCGGGCACATGTGGCGCATGGTCTACCAGTGGTAGACCTATGGTAAACTCCGAGCCCATCATGCCCAAGCAAACCTCGCAGCCCCGAGAGGCGCCGGTTTCGTTTCGGCCAGGCAAGCTCCGTGCTGCGATCAGGCAGCGAGCGGTACGCGCGGGCACCGAGGGGCAGATCGTGAAGCGCGATCTCGGGCGCTACTACCTGCTTCTCGGGCAGGCCCTCGGAGATGTTCGGCTCACCCGACGAGAGGCGACTTGGCTCGCGGCAGCAGAGTTTCGCCACCAAATTGACCAGACGCTTTCCTTCGACCCCTTCATCCCCGAGCACGAGAATCCAAGCGACTACCTACTGCGCGTCGTCAAGCGCCAAATCGCTCAGGCCGAGAGCGACGGCCAGCCAGCAGAATCATTCGCCTACCAGGCGGCCGACAAAATCGAGCGAATGACGCCTCTCCAACGAGCGGCACTGCTCGACGCCCTCGATCGACTGCCAATCCAAGCCGAGGAGGAAATCTACGACCCCGGCAACTGGGCACTGATCGGCATCTCGCTTCTTGACGATCCCCTAACCGTCGATCAGGTCGTATCCAAAAAGAACTAGCGCGACTACGCGGCCGGGCCGAACGGTCAGGTATTTGTCTGCGCCGGAGAGCTCTCCCAGCACGTCGCCGCGGACGATCGGATGGCGAGCGTCGTTCCGATAGGCGGTCGTACCGGCCCTCCAACGGCTCAGAGTCCGCTGGTAGCCTTGTGGACGTGACCTCGAACACTCCCAAGAAGCCATGGGACCAGCGCCTCACCGAGCGGTGGGCTCGCAAGGCAAAAGAAGCCGCGAACGATCCGACGTGGCGCACAGTGTCTTGGCGAGATCAGGTGAAATCGCCGTGGTACTGGGCGGCGTTGCCAGCCATGGGGCTTTTCTTCGTTTTTGGTGGCTTTCAAGGGCTTGGGGCCGTCTTCTACGTGATCGCGATCGCGCTGGTCCAGATGTCTAGACGAGCAGCACGCCGCAAGGCGGGCATCTAGAGGCGCACGCCAAGCGGCGACTTCCGGCGGGCCTATCTGCCAGCGCCGACTGCCATACGCCCGCCCAGGATCAGCGCAAAGCGGTTCGTATTGACTTCGGTTGGCTCCATGTTTCGCCCGAAAGTCGAACCGTCAGCACCGCGGCTCGACTGTCCTCCGTTCTCGCCCATCCGAATAGTTATCCGCGACAAGCCCTTGCTCGAAGCGTGCATTCCTCAGCACGCTTACTGCGTGTCGCTCCTTGCTTCGATCCACAGCGCAACGTGAGCATCGTAGGCAAGCCGCTTCCCAGCCCGCGAGCTCTGGCGCCTGACGTGCAGCGCGCCATGCTGGTGCGCTGGCCGGTGGACGATTCCGAGGCGGCAATGCGCCGCGGCAAGAGTGCGGCGGGCGACCGCGAGCGTATCGCCCTTCAGCGCGGGGACGACGCACGGTGGGTTCATCTTCGGGTGGACTGCTACTTGATGTGCTGCTTCTTCTTCGCGGCGCTTCAGGGCTTGTGCTTCCTCAGCGGCGTGGCTGGCAGCTTCCTTGGCCTTCTGTTCTTCATGTTCTTGTTCTTCATGTTCTCTTTCCCGCTGTTCTCGAACTGTTCGTTCGGCGGCTTCGTTGCCGCTCTGGTTGGCCCAGGGGAGTTCAGGCGGTGTATAGACTTTTTCGTCCTTGCTTCCTTCGGGCGCCGCACCAGGCGGGATCGACTCGAATTCGCCCGAGAGGCTTGTCGCACCAGCCAGGCTGCTTGCTTCGACCGTGTATTGGTAGCGAGTGTCGGTCTCTAGTCCTGTCACCACGACGGTGACCGTGTGGCTTTCATCGTCGGCAGATAGCCGACCTTCCGCGCTCTGGCACCGTCGCTGATCCGGGCAATCCAAGCTGATCGTCCACACGGTTTCATAGGACTCAGGATCGATCTGGGCTTCGATCGTCTCTTGGCCGGAGTAATCGCTGCTCGCCTTGATGGACCCGAGGACCGGCGCCTCGGCGCTCGCCGTGGCCGGGAGCGCGAGCCCAACAACAGCGACGCTCGCAGCAATGACCAACGCTAGGCCGCTGGCGCGATCACGCCATCGAGTCGTGTAAGAGACGCGCGGAGGCTGCATGGTCCTGAGATTTGGAATCATAGTCTCGCCCGGTGTAAGAGCGGTCACCGCCCGATCTATATTTGCGTTCCTTGCGTACCTTGCTACACTTGCGCACATGGCTTCAGCTCATTCCTCATTCGCCGATGCGATCCGTGGCGCCGCGCCCTCGAGGGAGCGCCTACGCGCGTGGCCGTCGCTGAGCCAGGCCGCACGGATGCTCGACCTGTCGCTGTCGGCCCTCTCACGCGCAATGGACACGCAGAAGATCCCGAAGCATCAGCTCGGGGGCCGCACGCGCAAGATCGCGCCCGTGGCGCTACTGGACTTGGCCGTCGAGTACGGCGCCGACGTCGCGAAGGTCGCCGACGACGTGCTGAGCATCGCTGAGCGCTCAGGCGTCCCCGAGTCCCTGATCGCAGCCACCGAGCAGGACATGGGCGCATGGTTCGCAGGGCAGGCAATGCGGGCCACCGGCCCTCGCGAGGACCAGCTCTCAGCGGTGATCGAGGAGATGCGCCAGGCGATCGGCACCGACGCCGCCGACGCCATCCTGGCTCGCGCCGGCGTCACGGCGCCAGACGCAGCAGCTTCGGAGCACCCCCTGCCCGCGCCTTGACGCTGAGCCGAGCACTGTAGAGCTCGCGTAGATACGCAGCCAGAGCGTCCTGACCCTCGACATCGAACAGCAGGCCGCCGAGCTCCGCCTCAGCTCCCTTGTACGACCGCGCACCGGCGGGCAGCCGTTCGAGGACCCACGCCCGGTGGTCACGTGCGATGTACAGCAGCGCGTCGACGAGCAGTTGGAACCCTGTCTCGATGATGATCTCCGGGATGGGCGAGACACCAGATCCCAGCCTCGGGCTCGCCGCGATAACTAGCAACGGATCCTCCAAGCGTCGCGAAAGGTGCCAGCCGATGACCGCGAGGGGCATCTGACTGCCGGGCTCTTCGACATGGCGGGCAACCAGCGTCCGGCCGCGCCCATCTTTGAGACCCCGGTTCACCGCCACGGCGTCCAACGGGAAGCGGTACGCGGCGCCGAACACTCGGGGGTAGAAGGTGCTGAGCTCCCAGAGAGCGCGCCGGGTTCGCACGGTCGGCGGATCGGCTGGCACCTTAAACCCCGGCACCCGCACCACCGAGTTCTCGCGAAGCTTCTCATCCCAGGTGATGCTGATGGACTTCGACCAGTCGATACGCGGCATCCCTCATATTCTTTGTGTTCCCGGCGACGGTTCCTCTACGAACCGCCGGCAGGATGGAGGCCGGTTCGCTAGCTCAACCGCTTCGTTTACGAGACGCGATCATGCCGAAGGCGGTGCGCCAACCCTCAAGAATGCACAACCAGCACCGACGCCCCCGAGTGCGCGACCACGGCCGCGGCGACACTCCCAAGCAGGTGCCGCGCGAGCCCGTGGCGGCTGTGGGAGCCGAGCACGATGAGGCTGGCGTCGCGCTCGCCGGCGACGGCGACGATCCCCTTCCACGTCGGCGCCGCCGTGACCGCGACGCTCTGTGCTCGAAACCCCGCCTTCTCCGCCAGCGATGCTCCGCAAGCGGCGACCTCCTCGGCGGCCTTCTTTACCTCGGTGGCCTGGGCGGCGTTGAGGCGCCGCTCGTCGACGGGCAGGAACCCGACATCGCCCGTCTGCCACACGCAGACGACCAGCGCGTCGCGTCCGGGCGCGAGCTGGCGGCCGGCCTCGTCGATCGCGAGCTTTGCGAGCTCGGAGCCGTCGTAGGCAAAGAGCACCGGGCCGGTGAGCGGAGCGGGCGTTGCGGCGCGGGTGTCATTCGACGCCATCTCAGTTGGCGCTTTCGGTGGCGGGCTGTGCGGCCGCCAGGCCCGGACGGACTCTCGCAAGCAGCGGCGGCGAGTACCAAGCAGGACATTCGCCCGCCACGAAGCGCTCGATGTCGGGCGTCTGCGGGCGCGCGCCGCCGAGCGCGTAGATCGCGACGCCTATCACGGCGCCGCCGAGGGCGAGCCCGAGGCCGATCCACAGCGCGGTGCCGGTGCCGGCGTCGAGGCCGCCGCCGACGGTCGCGGCGAAGTGAGCGAAGATCGGCGCGATCATGAACGCCGCCACCGCGCGCATCAGCTCGACGATCGCGAACACGCGCTGGAGGCTCGCGGAGGGCAGCGAGAAGCCGGCGACGAACAGCGCGGGCGCGACGGTCGCGCCGAGCCCGATGCCGGTCAGCCCCGAGCCGACCAGCGTGGCCGCTTCGCTCGACGGCACGTCGATGCGGAAGACCGCGATCCCGGCCGCGAGGAAGACCATGCCGACCAACGGCAGGTAGTGGATCGCCCGCCTGGTGATGACCACGCCGAGCAGGACCGCGGTGATCACCGCGCCCGCGACCTCCGGCAGATACAGCAGGCCCAGATGCAGCGGCCGGTAGCGTCCGACGAGCACGCCCACGCTCAGCGCGGTCGCCGAGACGGAGGCCGCGGCCGCGAACAGCGCCACGACGACGCCCGCGACCGGCATCGTGCTCGTCAGCATCGAGCGGATCGTCAACAGCGGCCGCTTGGCACGGAACTGGTAGACGATCAGGACGACGATGGTCGCCAGGCCGGCGAGCAGTGGCACGATCGTCTCGACGTCGAGAAAACGGTGTGTCAGCAGCTCCGAGGCGCCGAAGAACGCGGCCGCGCAGCCGACGACCGCCAGCGCGATCGCCAGCGGATCGATCGGCGACTCGGGGTCGGCGGGGGGCGCATCGTCGAACGTCAACACCGCCAGGAGCAGCGCGCAGGCCGCGATCGCGGCGATCACCCAGAACAGCGGCCGCCAGGCGTCAGACTGCGCCTGCAGCCCGCCGATCGCCGGGCCGAGCGCCACCGCCCCGAAGATGCACAGGTTCATGATCATCGCCGTCGTGCGCAGCTTGCTTGCCGGATAGCCGATCGCCAGCGGCGGCACGGCGGAGATCAGCAGCAGGCTCGTGCAGGCGCCCTGGAGCACGTGGCCCGCGATGTACATACCCGGGTCCTGCGCGGTCGCCGCCAGCACCGAGCCGATCACGAGCAGCGTCGCGTAGACGATCAGCATGCGCCGCTGCGGCAGGTGCTGGGCGAGCTGGACCGCCAGCACCGTGCCGGCCGCGTATGCGGCGTTGCCGAGGCCGGAGCTGAGGCTCATCGTCTGCAGGCTCGTGTGCAGCTGCCTGGCGATGATCGGCGTCAGCGGCTCGAGCGCAGCGGACAGCGCCAGGTACGGAATCAGCGCGAACATCACCATCGCCGCGACCGCGGCATACCGACCGGCGAGCGGGCCCTGGCGCATCATCCGCGTTTTAGCAGGCCGTCTCGCGCCGCCGGCCGGTGTCCAGCGCGCTAGCATCCGCGCACGATCAGCAGACACCAGGGGTGCTGGCGGGAAGGCCGGCTGAGATGACGCTAATTGGGGTCCCACCCACCCCACCCACCCACGATTCGCCCGGCGTCGACCCTTAGAACCTGTGGGGTAATGCCCGCGAAGGGAGCGAAGTGGCCACCGAACTGCAGTCCCGCGCACGGCCCGTCATCCGGCGATCGGCGGGCGGCGACGCGGTTTCGCTGGACGCGGTGAGCTTCTCCTACTCGGCGGGGCGCCGCGGCGCCGTGCAGGCGCTCGCGGACGTGTCCATGCGCGCCGCCCCCGGTGAGCTGCTGGCGGTGGTCGGGCCGAGCGGCTGCGGCAAGACGACGCTGCTGGAGCTGATCTGCGGGCTGCAGGCGCCAGACGCGGGCGCGATCGCGTGCGCGCCGGCGGTGCTGATGCCCCAGCGCGATCTGCTGCTGCCGTGGCTGAGCGCCGTCGACAACGCGGCGCTGGCGCTGCGCATCGCGCGCCTACCCCGCGGCGAGGCGCGCGCGCGAGCGGACGCGCTGTTCGCGGAGCTGGGGCTGGACGGCTTCCAGCACGCGCGCCCGCACGAGCTGTCCGGCGGCATGCGCCAGCGCGTGGCGTTCCTGCGTACGCTCCTGTCGGGCAAGCCGCTGCTGTGCCTGGACGAGCCGTTCGGCGCGCTCGACGCGATCACCCGCGGGGAGATGCAGGAGTGGCTCGGCGGGACGCTCGCGCGCGAGCCGCGCACGGTCGTGCTCGTGACCCACGACGTCGAGGAGGCCGTGCTGCTCGCCGATCGCGTGGTCGTGCTCTCGCAGCGGCCCGGACGGGTGATCGCGCAGCTGGAGATCGAGCTGCGGCGCCCGCGCCACCGCACCGACGCGGACGTCGTCGCCCTGCGCGAGCGCGCGCTCGACGCCCTGGCGACGGGCGAGCCGCGATGAGCGCCCGTCCCGCGCGCGCGCGTAACGAACGGCGTGGCTGGGCTCCGGGTCGGGGCGCCTGGGCGCCGCTGCTGCTGAGCGCGGCGCTGCTCGGCGCGTGGGAGCTTTACGCGGACTTCGCCGGCGTCCAGGAAGACCTGCTGCCCGCCCCCCACGCGGTGGCGACGGCGCTGTGGAACAACGGCGGCCTGGTGTGGCGGAACTTCGCGGTCACCGCCGAGCAGGTCGTGCTCGGGCTCGCGCTGGCGCTCCTCAGCGGCTTCGCGCTGGCGGTCGCGATTCACCTGTTCCCGCTGCTGCGCCGCGCCGTGTACCCGCTGGCGGTCGGCTCGCAGGCGGTGCCGATCCCCGTGATCGGCGTGCTGCTCGTGTTCTGGTGGGGCTTCGGGATCTTCCCCAAGCTGGTGGTGATCGCGCTGATCTGCTTCTTCCCGGTGGTGGTCGCCACCGTCGACGGCCTCGCGGCGGTCGACCCCGAGCAGCCGAAGCTGCTGCGCACGCTCGACGCGTCGCGCTGGCAGGCGTTCCGCTTCGCCGAGCTCCCCGCGGCGCTGCCGGCGGCGCTCAGCGGGGCGCGGATCGCGCTGGCGGTGGGCGTCATCGGCGCCTTCATCGCCGAGACCAGCACCCCCACCACCGAAGCCTATTCGGGCCTGGGACGCGAGATCATGACCGATGCCGGCGGCTTTCAGACCGCGCGCGCGTACGCCGCGACCGCCGTGCTGTTCGCGTTCGCGATCGCCTGCTTCCACGCCCTCGGCCTCGCCGAGCGCAAGCTCGTTCCCTGGAAGATCCGACCCCGAGGAGAGACGACTTGAAGAAGATGCTCACCGCGTTCCTGGTCTGCGCGCTCGCGCTATCGGCGTGCGGCGCCAAGCAGGACACGATCTCCGCGGCGGGCACGAAGCCGTTCAAGGTGATGCTGGACTGGTTCCCCAACGCCGACCACGCGCCGCTGTACGCGGCGATCGCCCACGGCGACTTCCGCGCGGCCGGCCTGGACGTCGAACCGGTCGTGCCCTCGGAAACGGCGGAACCGCTGAAGCTGCTCGCCGCCGGCAAGGTCGACATGGCGATCTCCTATGAGCCCGAGGTCCTGCTCGCGCGCGATCAGGGGCTGAAAGTCGTGTCGATCGGGGCGCTCGTGCAGCGCCCGCTGACGTCGATCATCGCGCTGCCCGAACAGCACGTCTCGAGCGTCGCCGGCCTCGCCGGCAAGACCGTCGGCACGGCCGGGATCCCGTATCAGGCGGTCGAGCTGCACGCGGCGCTCGAACACGCCGGCGTCAGCCCCGCGAAGGTCAGGGAAGTGAACGTCGGCTTCAACCTCGTCGCGGCGATGCTCTCCGGCAAGGTGGCGGCGACGCTCGGCGGCTACTGGAACTACGAGGCCGTCCAGCTGCGCCTGATGCACAAGCATCCGCTCGTGATCCCGATCGATCAGGCGGGCGTGCCCGGCTACGACGAGCTGGTGCTGGTCGTGCGCGAAGGCGAGGCGCACACCGACGGCCAGGACCTGCGCGCGTTCCTGCAGGCGCTCACACGGGGCGAGCGCGCGGTCCGCGCGAACCCCGCCGCCGCGGCCGCGCTGGTCCTGAAGGCGAACCCGTCGCTGGAAGCCAAGCTCCAGCTCGAATCGATCGAGCACACGCTGCCGGCGACGCAGCCCGCCAGCTCCAGCGACCCCTACGGCTGGCAGGAACCCTCCGCGTGGGCGGCGTTCGGCAACTGGATGTACTCGCACTCGCTGCTCGCGCACAACCCCAACGGCGGGCTGCCCCCGTTTACAAACGAGTTCCTACCGGGACAGGGAATCTAACGCCGCGCCAGACCGACGTAGACTGACGTCGATGGCACGCATCGGACTGCTCACGGGAGGAGGCGACTGTCCCGGGCTGAACGCGGTCATCCGCGCGGTCGTGCGGCGGGGACTCGCGCTGGGCGGGCACAGCTTCGTCGGCTTTCGCCGCAGCTGGGCGGGCGTGCTCGAGGGCGACGCGATCGAGCTGACGCGCGAGAGCACCGCCGGCATCCTGCCGCGAGGCGGCACGATCCTCGGCACCTCGCGCACGAACCCGTACGCCGAGGGCAGGGACGGCACGGCGCTGGTCCGGCACACGCTGGAGGAGCAGCACGTGGACGCCCTGATACCGATCGGCGGCGAGGACACGCTCGGCGTCGCCCTGCGCCTGCACCGCGACGGCGTGCCGATCGTGGGGGTGCCCAAGACGATCGACAACGACCTCGGCGGGACCGACGTGACGATCGGCTTCCAGACGGCCGTGCAGATCGTCACCGACGCGATCGACCGCCTGCACACGACCGCCGAGTCCCACAACCGCGTGATGGTCCTCGAGGTGATGGGCCGCCACGCCGGCTGGATCGCCACGCACTCGGGCATCGCCGGCGGAGCCGACGCGATCCTCGTGCCCGAGCGGCCGTTCGACATCGAGCAGGTCGTCGCGCACCTGCGCCGCCGTCACGAGCGCGGCGTCAGCTTTTCGATCGTGGTCGTCGCCGAGGGCGCCACGCCGCGCGAGGGCACCATGCAAACGCTGCCCGGGACGCAGACCGACGCCTTCGGGCACGTGCGCCTCGGCGGGATCGGCGTGACGCTCGAGCGCGAGATCGAGCAGCGCACCGGCTACGAGAGCCGCGTGACGATCCTCGGACACGTGCAGCGCGGCGGCACCCCCGCGGCCTTCGACCGCGTGCTGGCCACGCGCTTCGGCGTGGCGGCGACGGACGCGGCGGCGGGCGGGCGCTTCGGCTGCATGGTGGCGCTGCGCGGGACCGAGATCGTCGAGGTCGCGCTCGAGGAGGCGCTGCGCGAGCCCAAGCTGGTGGACCCCGCGCTGTTCGAGACCGCCGAGCTGTTCTTTGGCTGAGCCCGCACGGACGATGCGCGCGATGGCCTTCGAAGAGGTCGGAGCGCCGCTGCGCGCCGTCGAGCGCCCGATCCCCGAGCCCGGGCCCGGCCAGCTGCTGATAAAGGTGCACGCGTGCGCCGTCTGCCGCACCGATCTGCACCTGCTCGACGGCGAGGTGCGGATCGCCCACCCGCCGCGCATCCTCGGCCATCAGATCGTCGGCACGGTCGTATCCGGCGGCGGCGAGGGCGCGGGCGAGGACAGCCGGCGCGTGGGCGTGCCGTGGCTCGGCTGGACCGACGGCACCTGCGAGTACTGCGCCAGCGGGCGCGAGAACCTGTGCCCGAACGCCCAGTTCACGGGCCGCGACATCGACGGCGGATACGCCGAGTACGCGGTCGCCGACGAGCGCTACTGCTTCCCCATCCCCGACGGCTACAGCGACGAGCAGGCGGCGCCGCTGCTGTGCGCCGGGCTGATCGGCTATCGCGCGCTGCGGATGTGCGGCGACGCGCGACGCGTCGGCTTCTACGGCTTCGGCGACTCCGCGCACATCCTCGTGCAGATCTGCCGCTGGCAGGGACGCGAGGTGTACGCGTTCACGCGCACCGGCGACGACGCGGCGGCGGCCTTCGCGCGCGAGCTCGGCGCCGTGTGGGCGGGCTCCTCCGAGGAGCCGCCGCCACAGTCGCTTGAAGCCGCGATCATCTTCGCCCCCGTCGGCGCGCTCGTGCCCGCGGCGCTGCGCGCGCTCGCGCCGGGCGGCACGGTGGTGTGCGGGGGGATCCACATGAGCGACATCCCCAGCTTCCCGTACGACATCCTCTGGGAGGAGCGCTCCGTGCGCTCGGTCGCGAACCTCACCCGCGCCGACGGCGACGAGCTGCTGGCGCTGGCGCCGCGTGTGCCCGTGAGCACGCACGTCAGCACCTACGCGCTCGAGGAAGCCAACACGGCGCTCGCGGATCTGCGCGCCGGGCGCTTCACCGGGGCGGCCGTGCTCGTGCCGTGAGAGCTATCTGCATTTAAGTCCGTTGAAACGACCTTGCGAGCGCCTCAGCGAACAGACTCCAGGATGTCGGAACGATTCGACAGCCGTCGTCGTGGTGGTGTATTGTCCAGTCGGACAAACTCGGCTGGTATCAGGGAGCAATGGCGAGCGTAAATTCGGAGAAGACGAGGTGGATGCGGGGGCCCTCGACGCCGCTTCGCGGCGCCCTGCTCGGACTGCTGCTCGAACGCCCGGGACACGGCGGGGATCTCGCCAACCGTCTCGCGGCACGGCTCGGCGAGACCTGGCGCGTGGACACCAACGATGTCTACAGACTGCTCGAGCAGCTCGAGAAAACAGGGCTGGCGGTCTCCAGGGACGAGCCCAAGCGCAACAACAACCGCCGCACGCATCTCGTGTACTACCCCACCGAGGAGACCCCGGAGGCGCTGACGCTGTGGATGGAGACGCTGCTGCCGCGCGAGCCGGTGCGCCTCGGGCTGCAGGCGAAGCTGTCGGTGGCGCGCGAACAGGACGCGCCGCGACTGCTGCTGGCGCTGAAGGCGTACGAGCGCGAGTGCCTGATGCTGGCGCAGCTGGTCAGCCCGACGGACGGCCGGGGCCGCTCGTGGACCGCGCTGTGCATGGACTGCACGCGCGACGCCGTCTACGCGCAGCTGCAGATCGAGATCGATTGGGCGGCACGCACGCGCAGGCGGATCAACGAGTTCCTGGAACGCAATCAGTAGCGCCGCCGCCGCGATGACGCCGCTGCTCTCCTTCCTGAACGTCAGCAAGCGCTACCCGGACGGCGGCCGCGAGATCCTCGTGCTCGACCGCGTCTCGCTCGAGATCGACGCCGGCTCCTCGGTCGGCGTGTACGGCCCGCGGCGCTCGGGCAAGTCGACGCTGCTGCGTCTGGCGGCCGGCATCGCGCTGGCGGACTCCGGCTCGGTCAGCTTCGAAGGCAGCGACATCGCCCGCATGGCCGCTGGCGAGCGCGGCCGCCTGCTGCGCGGCAAGATCGCGTTCGTGTCCGCCGCGGACTGGCGCGCTACTGCAGGCGAGAGCGTCCTCGACCACGTGGCCACGTCGCTGGGCAGCGAGGGGCTGACGATGCGCGAGGCGCGACGCCGGGCGATCAGGGTGCTGGACGAGGTCGAGGTCGGCGTTGCGAGCGCCGCGGAGCTGACCACGTCGCTGTCGTTGACCGAGCGGGCGCGCGTGATGCTCGCGCGGGCGCTCGCTCGCGAGCCGCGCATGCTGGTGCTCGACGAGCTGGGGCTGCTGCCGAACCTCGGCGACCGCGACAGGTTCTTCGCGCTGCTGCGCTCGAGCACGCGCGAGCGCGACACCACGCTGCTGATGGCCTCCGAGGAAATGTCGGCGCTGCAGGGGGTCGGCGTGATGATGTCGATCGGCGACGGCGAGCTGCTCTCCACGGACACGCGCGGCACCGTCGTGCAGCTGCCGGGGCGCAGGCGCGCCGGGGCGGAGCGTTTCGGGCAGTGAGCACGCTCGAGCTGCACGAGGTCGTAAAGCACTACTCGACCGACGTGGAGACGGTGAAGGCGGTGGACGGCGTGTCGATGACCGTCTCCGGCGGCGAGCTCGTGGCCCTGTACGGCCCGAGCGGCTCGGGCAAGACGACCCTGCTGATGCTCGCGGCGGCGCTCGACTCGCCCGACAGCGGCAGCATCTCCTTCGACGGACGCGTGCTGAACGAGCTGTCCGAGCGCGACAGCGCGCTCTACCGCCGCCGCGACGTGGGCTTCGTCTTCCAGTCCTTTCACCTGATGCCGCACACCTCGGCGCTGGACAACGCGACGGTCAAGCTGACCGGCGACGGATGCACCCTGCGCGAGGGTCGGCGCAGGGCGCTGCCGTGGCTGGAACGCGTCGGGTTGGCGGCACGCGCCGACCACACGCCCGAGCAGCTGTCGATGGGCGAGCGTCAGCGCATCGCGATCGCCCGCGCGCTGGCCAACGAACCGCGGCTGCTGCTCGCCGACGAGCCGACCGGCAACCTCGACTCCAAGCGCAGCCGCGAGATACTTGCGCTCATGCGCGACATCTGCCACGAGCGTGGCATCCCCGGACTGCTCGTGACGCACGATCTCGACGCGGCGCCGTTCGCCGATCGCATACACACCCTGCGCGACGGCCAGGTGGCCGACGGCCTGGACCCGGAGCTGGCAGCGACCTCGTCGTGAAGAGACTCCTGAACCCCTCGATCGCGGGGGTCCGCTTGAGCATGCTTGCGCACCTGTACCGGGTTCGGTTGCGCTCCCATGCCAGCCAGGAGCTGTTGGCCGGGAGCGGCATCGCCGTCGGCGTGGCGCTCGTTCTCGGCGTGCTGGTCGCCAACGCCAGCCTGACGGGATCGGCGGGAAAGCTGATCCACCTGGTCACCGGCTCGGCGCGACTGCAGCTGGCGGCGCGCTCCTCCAGTGGCTTCGACGAACGGCTGCTCAAGACGAGCCGGCATCTGCCGGGCGTCGATGTGGCGGCGCCGATCCTGCGCGAGGACGTGGCGGTGCTCGGGCCGCACGGCCGTCAGTCGGTGCAGCTGCTCGGCGTGACCGGCGCCGTCGCCGGCCTCGGCGGCTTCGACACGCAGGACTTCGGGCTGGCCGGCTTCCGCTTCTCCGGAGGGCTGATCCTGCCCGCGAGCGTCGCGAGCTCGGTGGGCGTCGAACCGGGGCAGCGGGTCACGATCCTGGCCTTCGGCGCCGCGCACACGATCGTCGTCGGCGCCGTCCTCAAGAGCTACCCCTTCGGGGTGCTCGCCTCCAGCCCGGTGGCGGTGGGCCTGCTCCCGGAAGCCCAGCAGCTGACCGGCATGCCCGACCGCCTCACGCAGATCCTGGTCAAGCCCAAGCCCGGATCCGAACAGCGCGTGGACGCGGAGCTGCGGACGCTCGCGGGCGGACGCCTGAACGTGGCGGCAGCGGACGACGAGCTGGGACTGCTCGCCGAGGCGGTCAGGCCCAACGACCAGTCGACGACGCTGTTCGCGGCGATCAGCGTGATGGTCGGCTTCCTGCTGGCGCTCAACGCGATGCTGCTGACCGTGCCCGAGCGCCGGCGCTTCGTGGCAGACCTGCGCATGCAGGGCTACGACTGGCGCCAGATCGTCGTGCTGCTGGCCTTTCAGGCGGCGGTCCTCGGCGTCGTCGCCTCGGGCGTCGGCGTCGCGCTCGGAGACCTGCTCTCCCATGCCTTCCTGCACCGCGTGCCCACGTACCTGACGACCGCCTTCCCGATCGGCACCCAGGAGTCCCTGCACGTCGGGACGGTCCTGATCGCCGTCGGCTGCGGCGTGCTCGCGGCGCTGCTCGCATCGCTCTCGCCGGCGCTCGACCTGCGCGTCGGCCGGCCGGCCGACGCGGTGTTCCGCGACCGCTCCGGCGGTGGCGAGACGATCTCACGCGCAACCGCGCTGGCGCTCGCGCTCACCGGTGTCGCGCTGCTCGCGGCGATCGCCGTAGTGCTGGCGATCGCCCCGGGCGCGACGATCGTCGGAGGCATGGCGCTGGCGGTGGCCGCGCTGCTCGCGCTCCCGAGCGTGTTCGTCGGCGTCGGGCGCGTCCTGCGCTGGGCCGGCGAGCACGTGGCCAGCAGCTCGCTGATCGTCGTCGTCTCCGAGCTGCGCGCGGTCACCATCCGCACGGTCGCACTCGCCGGGATCGCCGCGCTGGCCGTGTATGGCAGCGTCGCGATCGGTGGCGCGCGCGCCGACCTGATCCACGGCCTGGACGCCAGCTTCGGCGAATACCTGGGCACGGCCGACGTGTGGGTGACGACCGGCGGCAACGACCTGACGACCAACGCGTTCTCCGCGGGGAACGCGATCCAGGCGGTGGAACGCTCCCCCGCGGTCGCATCCGTGCGCGTCTATCAGGGCGGGTATCTCGACGTCGGCGATCGACGCATGTGGATCATCGCCAGGCCCGCCGCCGACGCGAGGATGGTCCCGGCCAGCCAGCTCCTGAAGGGCAACCCGGCGCAGGCGACACGGCTGCTGCGCCAGGGCGGATGGGCGACCGTCTCGGGCGCGTTCGCCGAAGAACACCACCTCGGCGTGGGCAGCGCCGTCACGCTGCCGACGCCCGCCGGCGCCGCGCGGCTGCGCGTCGCGGCGATCACCACCAACCTCGGCTGGTCGCCCGGCGCCGTGATCCTCAACACGGTCGACTACCGCCGCTACTGGCAGACCGCCGATCCGTCCGCGCTCGAGGTCGACCTGCGGCCGGGCGTGGATCAGGCGGCGGGCCGGCGTGCGGTCGTGGCGGCGCTGGCGGGCCGTCCGGGCCTGGGGGTGCAGACGCTGGACGAACGCGTCAGCCAGTACGACGCGAACGCGCGCCAGGGCTTGAGCGCGCTCAGCGAGATCTCCGGCCTGCTGCTGATCGCCGCGGCGCTTGCCGTCGCGGCCGCCCTCAGCGCGAGCGTCTGGCAGCGGCGCCCGCGGCTCGCGTCCCTGAAGATCCAGGGCTACGACGCCGGGCAGCTGTGGCGAGCGCTGCTGCTGGAGAGCACGATCGTGCTGGGCATCGGCTGCGCGATCGGCGCGCTTGCCGGCGTCTACGGGCACGCGCTGGCCAGCCGCTGGCTGCGACTGGAGACCGGCTTCCCGGCGCCGTTTCAGGTCGGGCTCGGGAGAGTGCTGCTCACGCTGGCGCTGCTCGCCGCGATGGCGTTGGCCGTGATCGCGATCCCCGGGCTCGTGGCGGCAAGGGCTCCGGCGCGGGCAAGCCTTCAGGAGTGACTATGTATCGTTGCTCGGGTAGACGAAACTGTTCTGGTGGTTGCTTCCCAGCGGAGGAGGAGTCACCTGTCGCTGGCGAGCGCGTTCGCCAGCGCCGCCTCCAGATACTGGCTCGGAATCTTCCCACTCGTCGGACGTGAGCTCCGCCACTGGCACGAGCAGGCGCGCCAGATTCCCGATCCCGTGCTCCGCCGCCTGGCCCTCCTCACCCAGCGCGTCGAGCGCGGCAACTACGAGGGCGCGGCCGCATACGCAGCGCTGGTTCCGCACGCGTACCGCGCGCGCGTCGTGCGCGCCGTCGTCGCCTTCCAGACCACGTACGACTACGTCGACACGCTCTCCGAGCAGCCGAGCCCCGACCCGGTCGCCAACGGCCGCCAGCTGCACCGCGCGCTGCTGAGCTCGCTCGACCCCGACAGCGACCACGCCGACTACTACGAGCACTCGGCCGGCGGCCTCGACAACGGCTACATCAGGCACCTCGTGCAGGCCTGCCGTGACGCGCTCGCCGCGCTGCCCTCCTATGCCGCCGTCGCACAGCCGGCGCTGCGCGCCGCCAGCACGATCGTCGCCTACCAGAGCCTCAACCACGAGCAGGCCGCCGACGGCCCGCGGGCGCTTGCGCGCTGGGGAGCCACGGTGGCCCCGGGCAGCGGTCTGCGCTGGTGGGAGGCGGCAGCCGGCGGCGCGTCCTCGATGACCGTCTTCGCGCTGATCGCCGCCGCCGCCAAACCAGGGCTGAGCGCCGCCGAGACCGCGGCCACCCACGAGGCGTACTTCCCCTGGATCAGCGCGCTGCACGTCCTGCTCGACAGCCTCATCGACCGCGCCAAGGACCTCGAGCTCGGCCACCACAACCTGATCGACCACTACGCCTCGCCCGCCGAAGCGGCACACCGCCTCTCATGGATCGCCGCGCGCGCGGTGCATGGCGCCGAGGCGCTGCCCGACGGCGTGCATCACGCGCTGATCGTCGCCGCGATGACCAGCTTCTATCTCTCCGCGCCGGCCACCGCCGCGCCGGGCGCGCTGCCCGCGGCGCAGCGGGTGCTGGAGACGATGGGAGCGTTGGCGGCGCCGACGATGGCGGTGCTCAGGGCACGTCGCGCGGCGAGCCGGCTGCTCAGCGCAAGCTTGCCAACTGTTCGACTCCGCACTTGAGAGTCAAGTATTGGACTTTCCCCTTGCCCGCGGCAGCCTCCGGCGCGATCATCGCCAAGCGTGAAGCTGGATTCATGCGCAGGCCATGCAGGGCGCGCCAGGTCCAGGTCCCGCTTTCGTCTCGCCAGTGGCCGAGCCGGGCGCCAGGCGGCGCTCGGCTCGCTTTCTCCGCCCCCGATCGGACCTCGATGAGCGCAAGCGGCATCACCATCGATCTGACGCGACCCCAGGTCGACCACATCGTGCGGCGCAGCTCGGAGGGGTCCAGCGTGTCGAGCCTCCTGCACGGCCTCGCCGACCGCGAGCTCGCGTCGAGCTACGAGGCGCTTTCGACCAGCCCGCGCCTGTCGCGATCGCTGCTGCTGGGCCTGCTCGTGCTCGCCTGCTTCCCCACCGACGGCGGCGCGCTGGCGGTGACCGACGTCGCCGAGCGCCTGGGGCTCAGCCCCAGCACGACCCACCGCTATATGACGACGCTGCTCTCGGTCGGCCTGCTCGAGCAGGACCCGCGCTCGCGCCGCTACCGCGTGCCCGTCGCCGCGTAGGCCCCCGCGCGAGCGCGCGATGGCACGAAGCCCGGCAGCTCGAGCTCGACGCGCGCTCCCGCCTCGGGCGATTCGCCCGCGCTGACGCTGCCGCCGTGGGCGTCGGCGATCGCTCGCACGATCGCCAGGCCCAGCCCCGTGCCCCCCGACGCGCGGTCGCGCGCCGCGTCGGTGCGATGGAAGCGGTGAAACACGCGCTCGCGCTGATCGACGGGAATGCCCGGGCCGTCGTCTTCGACGAGGAAGCGCACGCGCCCGCCGGGACGCGACTCCACGCGCATGCGCACCAGCCCGCGCTCGGCGGCGGTGTGGTCGATCGCGTTGGTGAGGAGGTTGCGCAGCGCCTGCGCGAGGCGGTCGGGGTCGGCGCGGAGGGTGCCCTGCGGGACGGCGCCGAGCTCGAAGCGACGGTCGGCGATCAGGCTGACTCCATCCCACAGCTCGCGCACGTAAGCGGGCAGGTCGATCGGCTCGACGCGCAGGAACTCGCTCTGCTCGGTCCTCGCCAGCAGCAGCAGGTCGTCGACGAGGCGGCTGATCCGCGCGATCTCCGCCTGCACGAGGCGCTCGACACGCCGCACCTCATCGCCGGAGGGATCGAACTGCGAGGCCAGCACCTCCAGCTGCCCGCGGATCACCGTCAGCGGCGTGCGCAGCTCGTGTGAGGCGTCTGCGACGAACGCGCGCTGGCCCGCGAACGCGTCGGTCAGACGATCGAGCATGTGGTTGAAGGCGTCGGCCAGCACCCTGACCTCCTCGCTCTGACCATCGGCGTCGTGGATGCGTGGATGCAGATCGCCCGCATCCACGCGCGCGGCAACGGCGGCCATGGTGCGCAGCGGCCGCGACAGCCGCGTGCCGATCAGATACGCGCCCAGCAGCGCGCCCGCGAGCGCCAGCAGCGCGGCGAGGATGAACGCCCGAGCGACGCCCCGCTGGGCGTGCGCGACCGGCTCCAGCGGCTCGCCCACGCCAATCGTGACGAGCGTTCCGCCGGGCACGCGCAGCGAGCGCTTGAGCAGGCGCAGGTTGCCGACGTCGGGAATCAGCAGCGTGGAGTAGCCGTCAACCGCCATCGGCAGGCGCGCGGACAGCCGGTTCTCCTGTTCCTGCTCGCCGTGGGTCTCGCCGTTGTCCGGGACGTGGTAGCCGAACAGCTCGGGACGGTTCGTGCTCGGCGCCTGTCCCGGAATCAGCGCGAACAGCAGGGTCGAGCTCGCACCGAACGGCTGGGCGTGGATGTAGCGGGTGGCCGCCTGTGCCAGCTGGCGCGGGGTGTGGGCTCTGGCGAGCAGGAGGTTGTGGGCGAGCTCGGCGGAGTCGCCGGCGATCTCGCTGTCGATCTGGTGGCGCAGCTGGTCGCCGGTGCCGCGGTAGACGGCGACGAACACGATCGCCGTGCAACCCAGCGTCACCAGCGTCACCCAGCCCGCCAGGCGCCAGCGCAGGCCCGCGGGAGCCAGACGTCGGAGCCTGGACAGCACGGCGGTCAGCTCGCGCTGCCGAGGCGATAGCCCACGGCGCGCACCGTGAAGATCGGCGCCGGATCGCCCGAACCGCCGAGCTTGCGCCGCAGGTAGCCGATGTACACATCCACGACGTTGGTCGCCGGATCGTGCTCGTAGCCCCACACCGAGCTCAGGATCTGCTCGCGCGAGACCACACGGCCGTGGTGGCGCATGAGGTACACGAGCAGCTCGAACTCTGTCGTCGAGAGCGCCACCTGCCTGCCGCCGCGGCGCACCCGGCGGGTCAGCAGATCGACCTCGATGTCCTCCTCGCACAACAGCCGCGCCGAAGCCTGGGCGATCACCCGCAGCTGCGCGCGCACGCGGGCGACGAGCTCGGCCATCGAGAACGGCTTGACGAGGTAGTCCGCGGCGCCGGCTTCGAGCCCCTCGACGCGATCCTCGATCCCGTCGCGCGCGGTCAGCACGATCACCGGCAGGCTCGGCGTCGCGCGGCGCACCGCCTCGAGCACCTCCAGCCCGTCGCGACCCGGCAGCATCAGATCCAGCACGACCGCGTCGAAGTCGCCCTGCAGCGCCAGCCGCTCGCCCTCGATCCCGTCGAGCGCCGCCTCCACGGCAAAGCCCTCGGCCTCCAGCCCGCGACGCACGAAGTCCACGATCCCCGGCTCGTCCTCGATCAGCAGCACGCGCGCGGGGTTGACGGGAACCGGCTCGGCGCCCCGCCCGTCAAGCGCCGAAGCCGCGTGCCCAGGGCTCGAATCCGCGGCGGTGCCCATCGCCTTAGGATAGGCGTCGACGCCGCTGCCGTCGGCCCTGCGTCAAATTCCGATGAGGTTTCTCATGCAGCGGTTACCGGATCCTTAGTCTGCGTGCACACACTGAGGCCATGGCAGCAGGCCACGAAACGTCGTCCGCGGTCGAAGAGCGGCCGCGCGCCGGCAGAAGACCCGCCGCTTCCCACGCCCGCCCGGCGCACACGCGCGCCGGGCGCCTGACGGGCGGTGGAACCGAGGGCAACGAGCGCCTCACCACCGCGGCGGGGGCGGCGCTGCTCGTCCTGCTGGCGCTGCTCGGGTTGACGATCGTGCGCATCGGCGGCCTGCTCCCCGAGCACCTCTTCCTGGGGATGCTGCTGATCGGGCCGGTGCTGCTGAAGCTGTCGAGCACCAGCTACCGCTTCGCCCGCTACTACACCGCCAACCCGCGCTACCGGCGCAAGGGGGCGCCGCCGCTGGGACTGCGCGTGCTCGCGCCGCTGGTCGTGCTGTCCACGCTCGTCGTCTTCGTCAGTGGCGTGCTGCTGCTCTTCATCGGACCGTCCTCGCGCGCCACGCTGTTGCCGATCCACAAGGACAGCTTCTTCGTGTGGCTGGCGCTGATGGCGCTGCACGTGCTCGGCCACCTGCCGGCGATGCCCGACGTGCTGCGCGCCGACTACGGCCGCTCGGAAGAGCTGAGCAGCGACGTCACCGGCCGCGCCGGCCGCGTGCTGGCGCTCGGCGGCGCGCTCGTCGCCGGTGTCGTGCTTGCGGTGCTCGTGATCCCGCAGTTCGGGCCCTGGCTCCACGATTCCGGCCTGTTCCATCATCACCATTGATCTAGATGGCCATCCACACCACCCACACGCGGGACGCCGCGCTGCGCGAGCTGCGCCGCCTCAACCGCTGGCTGATCGCCGGCAGCGTCGCGCTCACCGGGCTGTTCGCCGAGACGGCCGCCAGCGCGTTCCACGGGAAGACCCTCAAGCCGGCGTCGGCGAGCAAGGGAAAGCGCTCGGCCACGGGCACCGCGACCACCGCGAAGACGTCCACGCACGCGCTGCAGCCACCCGCCCAGGCTCCGCAGGCCGCGGCGGAATCGCAGACCTCGGCGCAAGCCGCCGCGCCCGCCCAGGAATCGGCGCCCGCCCAGGAATCCGCGCCCGCCCAAGAATCGGCGCCCGCCCAGGAATCCGCACCCGCGCAAGAATCGGCGCCCGCCCAGGAATCCGCGCCCGCCCAGGAATCCGCGCCGGCGCAGGAATCCGCGCCGGTGCAGGAACCGGCGCCCGAACCGGAAGCGTCGGCTCCGGTGGTGTCCGGTGGCTCCTGAAATGCGTACCGGCCCGCGCACATCGGCGCCGCTCGCGTCCGCCGTGTGGGAGGCGCTCGGGACGAGCGTCGTGCTGCGCGTGCGCGACCCCGAGGCGCTCGCGCCGGCGCGCGCGACGGTCGAAGGCGAGCTCGCCGCGATCGACCGCGCCTGCAGCCGCTTCCGGGCGGACTCCGAGCTCTCGCGCGTCAACGCGCGCGCGGGTCGCTCGACGCACGCCGGCCCGCTCCTGATGGAGGCGCTCGACGTCGCGGTGCGCGCCGCCGAGTGCACCGACGGCGACGTCGACCCGACGGTCGGGCGCTCGCTCGAGCTGGCCGGATACGACCGCGACTGGCGTCTGCTCGCGCCCGCGAGCGGACAGCCCGAAGCGCCGGCCGCGATCACCGTACGGGTGCGCGCGGGGTGGCGTGAGATCGCGCTCGACCGAGCCGGCCACGCCGTCAGGGTGCCGGCCGGCGTCAAGCTCGACCTGGGCGCGAGCGCCAAAGCGTGGGCCGCCGACCGCGCCGCCGCGGCGGCGCAGAGCACCGCCGGCTGCGGCGTGCTCGTCAGCCTCGGCGGCGACATCGCCACGGCCGGGAGCGCCCCCGAGGGCGGCTGGCGGATCAGGGTGACCGACGATCACCGCAGCCACCCCTCGGCGCCGGGCCAGACGATCGCGATCCACTCCGGCGGCCTGGCCACGTCGAGCACCGCGGTGCGCCGCTGGAGCCACGCCGGCCACACCATGCACCACATCATCGACCCCCGCACCGGAGCGCCGGTGAAGGACACATGGCGGACGGTGAGCGTGGCCGCGGCGACGTGTACCGACGCCAACGTCGCCGCGACCGCCGCGCTCGTGCGCGGACAGCCCGCCGCCGGCTGGCTGGCGGGACTCGGCCTGCCCGCAAGGCTGCTCGACTGGGCGGGCAACGTCACGGCCGTCGGGGACTGGCCGGCCGAGGCCGCGGCGGAGGCGCTCGCGGCGTGAGCGCGCTGCTGGCGAGCGCCGGGCCGAGCGCCTACTGGTACCTGACCCGCTCGACGGGAGCGGTGTCGCTGCTGCTGCTGACGCTCGCGATCGCCCTCGGCGTGGTCGACGTGGAGCGCTGGAGCACCGCCCGCTGGCCGCGCTTCGTGCTCGACTCGCTGCACCGCAACGTCTCGCTGCTGGCGCTCGCGTTCCTCGTCGTGCACATCCTCACCTCGGTACTCGACAGCTTCGCCTCGATCTCGATCGTCGACGCGTTCGTCCCGTTCGTCGGTTCCTACCGTCCGTTCTGGCTGGGGCTCGGCGCCGTGTCCTTCGACCTGATCGTGGCGGTGATCGTCACGAGCCTGCTGCGGGCGCGGATGGGGTTCTCGACCTGGCGCGCCGTCCACTGGCTCACGTACGCGAGCTGGCCGATCGCGCTGGTGCACGGCTTCGGCACGGGCAGCGACGCCAACAGCAGCTGGCTACTGGCGCTGAGCATCGCCTGCATCGCGCTGGTCGTGGCCGCGGTGCTGACGCGCGTGCTCGTCGGCTGGCCCGGAGATCTGCGCTGGCGCGGCGCGGCGCTCGCCGGCACGGGAGCGTTTGCGCTGTTCATCGTGGTGTGGCTGCCGGGCGGCCCGCTCGGCTCGGAATGGGCGCGCCGCGCGGGCACGCCCGCCGCGCTGCTGCCACACGCCCACGCCCACGCCGGCACGAGCGCGGGGCACCGATGAGCGCCTCCTCCCCGACGATCCTCGAGACGCGGCCCGCCGACGGCGTGCGAGCGCCGGCGCCGGCGCTGCCGCGGCTGCTGAGCGGGATCCGCGCGCAGGGCGCGCTCTCGCTCGACGAGCATCTCGGCGTCCACGGCCCGCTGCCCAGCGGCGGCGGCGGGCGCCGCCGCGCCCGCGAGCGGGCGATGATGCTGATCGCGGAAGTCGAGCGCGCGGGACTGCTCGGCCACGGCGGCGCGGCATTTCCCGCGGCCACCAAGATGCGCGCGGTGGCCTCCGCGCGCAGGCGCGGGATCGTCGTCGTCAACGCCGTCGAGGGCGAGCCCGCGAGCCTGAAGGACCGGACGCTGCTGGAGTCGCTGCCGCACCTCGTGCTCGACGGCGCCCTCGCGGCGGCCGAGGCGGTGGGCGCGGACGAGGTGATCGTGTGCGCATGCGAGTCGGCCGACGTGGGCATCGAGAGCGTCGCCCGCGCGATCGAAGAACGCACCCGCGCGAGCTCGGAGCGCCTGCCCGGGCTGCGCCTGGCGACGGTGCCCAGCCACTACGTCGCCGGCCAGGAGTCAGCGCTGGTCAACTTCCTGAACGGCGGTCCCGCCAAGCCGACGTTCACGCCGCCGATGCCGTTCGAACGCGGCGTCGGACAGCGCCCGACGCTTGTCAACAACGTCGAGACGCTCGCCCACGTCGCGCTGATCGCCCGCTACGGAGCGGCGTGGTTTCGCGAGCTCGGCACCCCCACGCAGCCGGGGTCGGCGCTGGTGACGCTCTCCGGACCGATCGCCCACCCCGGCGTGTACGAGATCGAGCACGGCGCCTCGCTGTCCTCGCTGATCAGAGCCGGCGGCGGCGCGACCGCGAGTGTGCGCGGGGCGCTGCTCGGCGGCTACGCCGGATCGTGGGTGGGGGCCGCGCAGCTGGACGGTGTCGCGCTGTCGAACGAACACCTGGCCCCTCATGACGCGTCGCTGGGCGCGGGCGTCGTGCTGCTGCTCTCCGCGGATGCCTGCCCGGTCGGCGAAACCGTGCGCCTCGCGCGCTGGCTCGCAGATCAGAGCGCCCGCCAGTGCGGCCCGTGCGTCCACGGCCTGGACGCGCTCGCGACGACGCTCGCGGAGCTCGCCGGCGGCATCGCCGGGGCGGGCGTCGCGCAGCGCATCGACCGCCTCGCGTCGCTCGTCGCCCGCCGCGGCGCCTGCGGCCACCCCGACGGGGCGCTCAACCCGCTGCTCAGCGCGCTGGACGCCTTCCAGGCCGAGTTCGCCGACCACGCGCGGCACGGGCCGTGCGCCGCCTGCTCGCATCCCGCGGAGCTGCCGCTGCCCGAGCGGCCGCCCAGCGACGCGACCGCCCGCGACAGACAGGCGCGCGCATGAGCCATCGCGTGCGCGTCAACCCGATCGCCTGCGAGGCGCACGGCATGTGCGCCGAGCTGCTCCCCGAGCGGATCGTGCTGGACGAGTGGGGCTACCCGGTGCTCGAGGATGGGCCGCTGCACGGCTCGCAGGTCGAGCACGCGCTGCGCGCGGCGCGCGCGTGCCCCACGTTCGCGCTGCTGGTCGAGCGCGAACGCAAGCACGAGCGTGGCTGAGGCGTTCCAGACCCTGCTTCTCAGGCCGCGCCGGCGAGCAGGTGCGTGGCCGCCAGCCCGGCCCACTCGCCGTAAGGGGCGAAGAAGTCGCGCACCTGCTGCTCCTCGGCCACGGCGCGAGGGTCGCCGCCGCTGAGCCGTCTGCCGACGAGCTTCAACAGGTTCAGGTCTCCGGCGGGCACCTGATCGTGACGGCCCTGGCCGTGCAGGGCGAGCATCTCCACGGTCCACGCGCCGATGCCCGGTATCGCGCGCAGGCGCCGCCAGCCGCGCTCGTGCTCGTGGCTGTGCAGGTCGACGTGCCCGCGCGCGACCTCGCGCGCCGCGCGCACGAGCGCGATCGCGCGCGCGCCGGCCAGGTCGAAGGACTGCAGCAGCGCGGGCGCGGTCCCCGCCAGCTCGGCCGCCGCCGGCAGGTCGCGCAGGCCGGCCCGCACCCCGTCCCAGTCGCTGCCGCGACGGCCCAGCGCGGCCACCAGGCGCCGCTGGATCGCCACCGCCCGCTCGTACTCGATCAGCTGCTCGCAGATCGCCCACACGAGCGCCTCGAAGGGCTCCGGCCGGCGCACGACGCGCAGCCACGGGCGCCGGCGCAGCGAGCGCCCGATCAGCGGATCGCGCGCGAACCCGCGCAGAAACCCACGCAGATCCTCATCGACGCCGAGCGCGAAGCGCATCCGCTGGATGCCGTGCTCCGCCGCCACCCGGCTGGCCGCACGCGCGCCGAACACGACCCTGTCAGGGGCCGGCTGGGCGACCCGCACGACCACCGGCTGATCGTCGTGATGCAGCAGGCGCTCGAGCACGCCGCCACGGCGGCGCAGCAGCCCGTCTCCCCCGCTCCGGCGCGGCAGCAGGAACGACCCCGCTCCGCCGGCGGGCGCAACCTCCACGCGCAGCTCCCGCAACCGGCCCGGCGTTCCCGTCTCAGCGATCGGCCGAGCCACCCAGCAGGTGCACGTCCACGAGCAGCGAGCGGCTGCCGACGATCTGGACCAGCTCGGCCGCGGGCGGGCGAGATCGACTCCCCGAGCGCGATCGACTCGCCGCGCCGATGCGCCCGGCGCGCCGGCCCTTGGCGAGCGTCGAGGAGCGCCGCTGATGGCGATGTACGAGCCCGACGACCGCCGCGCCGGCGACGAACCCGCCCGCGGCGACGGCCGCGGCCTGCACCGCCGGGAGAACCACGGCGGATCGCCGCTCGCCCGGGAGGGCTCCATGCGCGGGTTGCGCGCGCGGCATCTGCGACGCACCGACCAACACGGGCAGCGCGTCGATCGCCTCACCATCGTCCGCGCCCGTCGGCGCGTCGTGCGGCGAGGTTGACTGCGGGGACTCGCTCACCCGCGGAAGTGTAGAGGTCCGCCCAGACTCCCAGCGCAGGGACGACCTGGCGCTCAGGCTCAGCGGGCGCTCGTACACGCGGTAGCGGCGCACGATCTTGCCGCCCATCCCCTCCATGGCGCGGTTCATCGGCTTGTTGACCTCCAGGATCCACCCCATCTCGCCGCCCTTCTGCGGTGTGCGTTCGGCGGCGTCGAAGTGCATCTGGTAGAAGCGCGCGGCGACACCCGTGTGCTGGTAGGCGGGCTTGACGCCCAGCGCGAACACGTACACCGCGTCGATCTTGCTCCGCTGGCGCAGCGCGGTCAGCCAGCCGAGCGGCAGCAGCCGTCCACGCGGGCGCAGCTTGGCCAGCACCTGGTTGTAGTCGGGCAGCGTCAGCGCGGCGCCGACCACCTCGCCGGTGTCCTCGCGTTCGGCCACCATCGCCCAGTTCTCGTCGAGGATCGGCTTCAGCTTCTTGGCGTAGTGGCGCACCTCGCGCTCGGTCAGCGGCACGAAGCCCCAGTTGCGCTCCCAGGCGGCGTTGTAGACCTCCAGGAAGCGGCCCACCTCCGCCTCCAGGTCCCTCTTGCGGAAGTTGCGGGTCACGATCCCGTGCTCGGACTCGACCTTCGCGGCCATCTCCCAGATCGCCGGGTGGACTTTGTCGCGCCCGGTGACGCTCAGGCTCCACATGTACAGGTCCATCGCCTTCGTCAGGCCGACCTCGTCCTCGAGCAGCGACTGGTAGTAGCGGTGATGCCAGGGGTTGAGGATCAGCGGCGGATGCTCGAAGCCCTCGACCATCAGGCCCGCCTCGTCGTTGGTCGTGAAGCTCATCGGGCCGATCATCGTGCCGGCGCCATGCGCCCGCAGCCACTGCTCGGCCGCGTCCAGCAGTCCCCTGGCGGCCTCCGGGTCCTGCTCGCACTCGAACCAGCCCCACAGGCCCCAGTCGTTGCCCTGGAACTCCTGCAGGTGGCGATCGACGTGCGCGCTGATGCGCCCGACTGCGCGCCCGTCGCGCCAGGCGAGGAAGTACTGCGCCTCGGCGTGCTCGAAGAACGGGTTCTTGCGCTGGTCCAGCTGCTCCTTCAGATCCAGCAGCAGCGGCGCAACCCAGTTGGGCTCGTTACGATAGAGCCGCCACGGCAGCTTGATGAACGTGCTCAGCTCGCGCCTGCCGCGCACGGGCCTTATCTCGACTGCCATCGCGGCGGAACCCTATATGCCAACCTCAATCGACGTCTTCGCAAAGGTCCGGGGCCACGAGCGCGAGGAGCTGCTTCGCGCCGCGCGCGAGGCGGATCTGATGCCGTACTTCCGCACCGTCGAGTCGCCGGCGATGCCGGTGGTCGAGATGGAGGGCGCGCCGCGGATCATGCTCGCGTCGAACAACTACCTCGGGCTGACCGCCGACGAGCGCGTGATGAAGGGCGCCGAGGACGCGCTGCACCGCTACGGCACGGGCCTCACGGGCTCGCGCCTGCTGAACGGCACGACCCCCCTGCATCTGGAGCTCGAGCGCGAGCTCGCCGACTGGATGGACACCGACGACGCGATCGTGTTCACAACCGGCCACCAGGCGAACGTCGGCACGCTCGGCACGCTGCTCGGCCCCAGCGACACGGTGATCGTCGACTCCGCCGACCACGCGTCGATCCTCGACGGCGCGCTGATCTCCAAGGCGAAGATGCGCCCGTTCCGCCATGGCCGCATCGACAAGCTCGAGCGGGCGCTCGCGCGCGCGGAGGGGGACGGCGGCGGCGTGCTGGTGGTGGTGGACGGCGTCTTCTCGATGGAGGGCGACGTCGCGCCGCTGGTCGACATCACCGAGCTGTGCGCGCGCCACGGGGCGCGCCTGATGGTCGACGAGGCGCACGGCGCCGGCGTGCTGGGCGCGCGCGGCGCGGGCGCGAGCGAGCTGCTCGGCGTGGAGGACCGCGTCGACCTGCGCATGGGAACGTTCTCCAAGTCGCTGGCCGCGTGCGGAGGCTTCGTCGCGGGACCGGCGGAGGTGATCGACTACCTGCGCATCTCCTCGCGTCCGTTCCTGTTCACCGCGTCCGCGGTGCCGGCGGCCCTGGGAGCGGCGCTGGCGGCGCTGCGGATCGTCCGCTCGGATGAGGGGCCGGTGCTGCTGGCGCGGGTGCTCGAACGCGCGCGCTACCTGACCGACGGCCTGCGCGCGCTCGGCTACCGCACGCTCAGCGGCGAGCCCGTGCGCACCGGGCCCGAGCCGGACGCGCCGGTGCGTTCGATCGGCACGCCGATCGTCCCGATCCTGGTCGGCGACGACTGGCGGGCGGCGCTGCTGTGGCGCGCTCTGTACGACGGCGGCGTGTTCACCAACTGCGCGCTGCACCCCGCGGTGCCGCCGGGGGGCGCGCTGCTGCGCACGAGCGTGATGGCCACGCACGACGTCGCCACGCTCGACCGCGCTCTCGACGTGTTCGCCCGGGTCAAGCGCGAGTTCGAGTCCGAGCACGGGCCGCTGCCGGGGCCGCAGGACGGCTGAGCCGCGCCGCCCGCTCGCGGGCCGGGCGCCGGAGGCGTGCGCCGGAGGCAGCCGGCGACTTGTCCATTTCTTCACAAGTCGCGGCGCCATCGAAAAAGATCGCTTCTAGCGTACGAAGCGCTCGCCGCGCTGTTGACCGGCGACCCGCTCCTGACATAGCTTCCATCTGCGCTCTGCAAGACCGTTTCGGGAGTTCGCCCCGCCACAAAGCCGTCGGGAGAGGGGCTGGTTGGCGGGACAGCCGCGTTCGTCGCGGCGAACCTCGTGCGGCCCAACGAGCGCGTAACTGAAAACCCCTAGCAAGCACGTCGTCACCGCGCAAGACTCGCGGCGAGGACGGGGAGAGTGCCTAAATGAACGCGACAGCGACGGTTGCCCCTGCCGGTCCGCAGCACATGCGCGCGCTTGAACGCGCCAACCAGGTTCGTCTCGCCCGCGCGGAGCTCAAGCGACGCGTGGCGATCGGCGAGCTCCACGTGGCCGAGGTGATCCTCGAATGCCCGTGGGAGGCCGAGAGCATGGCCGTCGCCGACCTGCTGATGAGCCAGCGCCGCTGGGGCCAGACGCGCTGCCGCAAGTTCCTCTCGCAGGTGCCGATGTCCGAGAAGAAGACGATCGGGTCGATGACCGAGCGTCAGCGCCGCACGCTGGCCGCGATGCTGACCTCTGTGAACCGGGGTCGCGCGTGGACCGCGACCCCCTGGCTAACGGACAACCTGACGACAGCTTGAGCTGCCACCAGCCGGCGAGCATGCCGATCAGGCCGAGCCGCGGGCGCACCTCCCACACGCCACATACGCCCTGCCCGAGATCCTGCACGGGAAGCCGCGCGAACTTGTAGCTGCCCGGATCCAGTCGCATCCGTCGCAGCTGCTCGCGCGCGCGGCGCTCGCGCTCGAGGCGCTCGTCCACGCTCGCCCGCAGCTCCTGCACGCTCGCGGCGAGACGGTCGCGCACACGCTCCAGCTCGCCGAGGTCGAGCAGCGTCGGAGCGCCCGCCGCTGCGCCGGGAACTGCGGCGGGGGTGGAGATGAAGGGGAAGCGCTCGGCGACGATCGCCGAGCGCGCGCACTCCAGCCGCGCGATCTGCGCCCGCAGGGACGCTCTGGCAGCGCGCTCGTCAGCCCGCTCGGGGCTCCGCGCCTGCGGCGCCTGCCCGGCTGTTCGGACTCGCCGGGGCTGCGCCTGCGGCGCCTGCCCATCGGTATCGATTCGCCGGGGCCGCGCCTGCGGCGCCTGCCCGGCTGTTCGATCGATGACTTGCTGCTCGCCGTAGGTCACACCCGCCTCCTCTCCGGCAGAGGGCAATTCTATCAGCGCCCCTGCGTGCGATGGCTCGGTTCGCGGGTCCGCTACGACTGCTCGAGCGCCGCGCGACATGTCCACAGCGACTCCTCCGCATACAGCGTCGGCACCCCGGCGACCTGGACGGCGAACAGCGTCACGCGGGACGTGCGGGCATGCGGCGCGTGCCCGGGCGCGACCTCGCCGAAGAGGACCGCGAGCGCCGAGGAGGAGTCGGCGACGACCAGGCGGCCGGCCGGAAGCAGCGGCGCGTCGGCCGAGCGCCCCAGCGGCTCACCCTCGCCGCTCGCGCGAATGCCGAGCTCGCCGTCGATCGACGCCGCGTCCAGCGCGTACACGGGGACGCCGGTGTCGAGCAGCGCGATCGTCAGCGCGTCCTCGAGCAGGCTGGCCGTGATGAAGCCGCCGTACAGCATCCGTTCCATGAGAGCGGCCTCGATCGGCGTGCGCACCGCGTCCGGGTCCAGCCCGATCTGGCGATAGAAGACGCGGTAGGCGCCCGGCACGGGCTCGCGGCGCACGCCCACCGCGCGGGCGCCGCGAAAGCGGTTGGACAGCTCGCGCAAGCGTCGCCTGACCTCCGGCGGGGAGTCTCCCGTGAGCGCCTGCGCGCGCGCGTGCGACGCCTGGCCGACGAGCAGGCGCAGCCCCGGCAGCTCCTCCTCGACCTCGCGCGCGCACCAGCCGGAGGTCGACTCCCGGGCGCTCGCGGCGGGGTCGCGGCTGTCGCTCAAGCGGCCGGCCCCCGCCGTTCGCGCGCCCGCGACGCGGCCGCCAGCTCGCTCACCCGCGCCCGCAGGCCGGCGAGCGTGGGGTTCGCCAGCAGCGCCTTGCTCTGCACGACGCCGCCGGGATAGGCGAAGTTCACCTGCGGGCAGGTGAACACTTTGTAGAGGGCGGCGACCGCCCCGTCGCTGTCGAGGCCGACGGGCAGCGTCAGCCCGTGCGCGCGCACCAGCCGGCGCAGCTGGGCGCGTTCGCCCCTGATCGCGACCGCCGCGAAACGCACGCGCGGGAACTCCGCCGAGAGCGCCTGCATCTCGCCGAGGACCGCCGTGCACGAGCCCGCATCGATGAACAGCGCGAGCACGACCGGCCCCTGTTCGTAGAGCTGGCACACGTTCAGGATCTGCGACCCGCGCTCGGCGCACGCGGGCACCCGTCCGTCGGAGCCCTGGTTGGCGTGGGTGGCGATGTCCGCGTCGCCGGTCAGGCCCCCCAGCGCCAGGGGCGCCGCGAACGGCGCGAGCCTGTGCCCCGGCGCGATGCCGGTCGCGTCCGTGCGGTGGACGAACAGGGAGTTGACGAAGATCGCCACCAGCAGGACGAC
This sequence comes from uncultured Solirubrobacteraceae bacterium, assembly GCA_963735705.1. GTDB lineage: Bacteria > Actinomycetota > Thermoleophilia > Solirubrobacterales > Solirubrobacteraceae > Palsa-744. Next base: position 120,897 of record CAVTLZ010000013.1, on the reverse strand, counting down.
GCCGATCACGCCGGCGTAGCGCGCGTAGCGCGGCCGGCTCACGGCCGGACCCACGCCTGACGAACGCGGCGCGCCACCTGCACCGGGCGCCTGCGCGCCCCTCCTTCGGCGGCGGCGTCGGCGATCGCGAGCGTGGCGGGAAGAGCGACGAGCACGCCGACGAGCGAGACGCTCAGGTCGATCAGCGTCACCAGGCCGAAGTCGCGCAGCATCGTGATGTCCGACAGCACGAGCACACCGAAGCCGGCGATCGCGGTCACCCCCGACGCGGCCACGGCCGCGCCCGTGCGGCGGTATGTGCGACGCAGCGCCTCGACCGTGTCGTAGCCGGCGAGCCGCTCCTGGCGATGGCGCTCGGACAGCAGCACGCTGAACTCGGTCGAGATCGCGATCACGAGCGCGCCGAGCGTGACCGACATCGGGTTCAGCGGCACCCGCACGGCGAACAGGATCAGCGCCGACCATCCGGTCGCCAGCACGATCGGCACGAGCGGCACCAGCGCGCGCCGGCGGTCGCCGCGGAAGGCGAGCAGCAGCACGAGCGCGACCGCGGCGAGCCCGACCAGCAGCGTCTCCAGGCGCCGCCACGGGTCGGCGACCTCAGACCCCGACTGGGCCGCGAGCACCGGCAGGCCGACGAGGCTTGCGCGCACGCCGGCGGGGGGATGCAGGCTCGAGCGCATCTGTTCGATCAGGCGCTGCTGCTGATCGAGCCCCATCAGACGGATGCCGAACGCGAGCGTGGCGACGCGCCTGTCTGGCGTGATCACGTCCTGGGAGAAGTACGGCGGGATCACGCCGAGCAGGCCGTCGATCTCCCGCTGTGAGAGCTTTGGCGCGCGTGCGGAGCCGGACACCTGTTCCCCGAACAGGTCTGGCAGCGAGAACGCGGGGCACAGGCGAGCCCTGCTGCAACCCTTGGCGGAGCTGTAGCCGAAGCGCGCGAGCACGGCCTTCTGATAGCCGATCATCCATTCGATCGTCGCCGGCCTGGTCAGATCCTGACCTTCGACCATCAGCTCGATTTCGCCCCCCACACCGGTGATCCGCTCGACGGTGTCGAGGTTCTGCAGCGAGCTCAGGTTCTGAGGAACGAGCTTGGTGATGTCGGTCTGCACCTTCGTCTGCGTGTCCAGACCCCAGCCGAGCGCCGCCAGCGCGAGCCCCACGCACAGCACGCGCCAGGGGCGGCGCACCGAGCCGACGAGCGCGGCGTGCGTGATCAGGCGCGTCAGGAGGTTGTCCGCCAGCAGCTCGCGCGCGCCGCGCCACGCGGCGGCGAGCGCGCCGTCGGCCAGCGCCCCGTCGCGAGCCATCCGCGCCGTTCCGGGGGCCAGCGAGATCGCCGCGGCGCCGGCGGTCAGCGCGCACAGCAGGGCGATCGCCACGCCGACCACCAGCAGCACGCCGAAGCCGCGCACCATCGGCACGGGCGAGAGCAGCAGCACGAGCATCGCGGCCGCGCTGGCGGCGGCGGCCGTCGCGATCGTCGGCGCGCCGTTCGCGGCCGCGCGCCGGACGGCCGCGGAAGCGTCCGTGAGCGGGGCGCCAGGCGCGACGCTGGAAGCGGCGCCGGACTGCCCGCCCGCGCCGAGCGCAGCCTCCTCGTCCACACGCGCCTGGAATTGGATCGCGTAGTCGACCGCGAGGCCGACGAGCACGGGCAGGACGGCGATCGAGGCCATCGTCAGCGATGCGCCGACAGCAGAAAGCGCGCCGAACGTGAGCGCCGCCGCGAGCAGCGCGAGCGCGAGCGGCAGCAGTCGCGGGCGCCCTGAGAAGACCAGGCCGAGCGTTGCGGCCATCACCAGCAGCACGGCGATCAGCAGCAGCTCGATCGAGTGGCTGATCGAGCTCGTCAGATCCGAGACGATCACCGGCTCGCCGGTCACGAGGTAGGTCTCGCCGTGCGTCAGCTGCCACTGCGGCATGCGCACCGCCTGGCGGATCAGCCCGATCGTCCTGATCCTCGCCGCTTCGGACAGGCCTGCCTTCATGCGCACGGACACGAGCGCCGCGTCCGGGCTCGGGAACAGGTAGGCGAAGCGCGACTTGGGGGTGCCGGCGCGCTTGGTCGAGTCGAACACCACGTCCGAGACGAAGTTGGCGTTTTCGATGCTCGGCTGAGTGGTCAGGCCGTGTTCGAGCGCCTGGGTCACGAGGCTCGACTTGAATTCCGCGAGCGTCACCTTGCTCGCCTGGTGACCGAGCGTGCGCGCTTCGGAGACCGGCAGCCCGCGCGCAAGCGCCGCGCGATAGATGGTGCTTTCAGCCCGCTTGGCCTGAGCTTCGGCGTTGCGCGTCTCGGCGACCAGCTGTTCGTTGATCCGTTCGGCCGCCTCGTTGAGGAAGGTGCCCGGCCCGAACACGACCTTGACGGTCCTCGCGCGCGCCAGCTTCCCGCACGGGCCGTCCACCCCGCCCTCCGTTGGGAGCGCACGCGCGGGCACGTTGCCCGACAGGCACCCCTCCAGGCCGAGCAGCCGCTCGATGTCCGAGCTGAGCACCAGCTGCTGCAGGTTGCCCTTCACCAGCACCGCGATCGGCTCTTCCCCGAAGTTCCGATAGAAGCGCTGCGTCGCCTGGTACTCGGGGCTCGAGCTCGACACGAACGTGTTCGTAGCGGCCGTCGGGCGCAGCCGCAGCGACAGCCCCGCCGCCCCCAGGCCAAGCACCACCGCGATCGCGAGCACCAACCGCGGCCGCCGGGCCGCACCGCCCGCAAGGGCCGACAGGACGCGTGAGGAGCTCACAGGTGAAGGCTAGTCTCGCGCATCGGTCGAACGCACCGCCCCTGGGGTCGGATCGTCGTTTCTGGCAAGGACGCAGGGAGCGTGGTGTGCGGCGCACACGAGCGACCGAGGACACAGCCAGGGGCGACGAGGCGGCCCCAGGCGTTACTCCATGCCGAGGGGTCCGGCTGATTCGCCGGAGAGGAACTGGCGCACGAAGGGGTTTTCGGAGGCGAACAGCTCTTCGGCGGGGCCGGATTCGACGATCCGCCCCTTCCACAGGACGGAGATGTGCTCGGCGACGCGCCTGGCGCTCATGATGTCGTGGGTGATCACCACGTAGCAGCCGCCGTTCTCCGCGTGGACCTCCTTGATCAGCTCGCAGAGCAGCGCCGTGCGCACCGGGTCGAGGCCGGAGTCGGGCTCGTCGAACAGCACGATTTCGGGATCGAGCACGAGCGCGCGCGCGAAGCCGGCGCGCTTGCGCATGCCGCCGGAGAGCTCGTTGGGCATCTTCGCGCCCTCTCCGCCCAGGCCGACCTCGCGCATGCGCCGGTTGACGATCTCCGCGATCTCGTCCTCGCCCTTCTCCGTGTGCTGGCGCAGCGGGAAGGCGACGTTGTCGTAGAGGTTCAGCGAGCCGAACAGCGCGCCGTCCTGGAAGAGCACGCCGAACTTCCTGCGCAGGTCGAACAGCTCCGCGTCGGGGAGGCTCGGAATCGAGCGGCCGTGCACCAGCACGTCGCCCTCGTCCGGATACAGCAGTCCGACGATGTGCTTGATGCAGACCGACTTGCCGGTGCCCGAGGGGCCGATGATCATCGAGATCTTGCCCTCCGGCAGGCCCATGTTCAGGCCGCGCAGCACGTGGTTGCGCCCGAAGGACTTGTGTACGTCGATGAACTCGATCGCGTCGGGGGCCTCGGTTGGGCGGATCGTCCCAGTGTGGTACTGGAACTCGTCCTCCTCGCTCTCGCCCGCTTTGCGGCCGGGCTGCTCGGCCGCCATCCTCAGCCCCCGATCGGGGCTCGGGGATTGGTGCCCCAGAAGATCTCTGTGCCGAGCATGCCGATCAGGTTAACAAGGATCAGGTTGAGCACCATCGACTTCGCCGTCGCCTTGCCCACGCCGACGGGCCCACCACTGGCGTTGTAGCCGTAGTAGCACGCGACGAGCACGATCGCGGTCGCCATCGTCATGCCCTTGATCACGCTGTACAGGAAGTCCGTTGGATTCTGGAACTGCCAGAAGATCAGCAGATAGCCGCCGCTCGAGGTGTAGCCGATCTGGTCGACCACGCCGAGGTAGGAGGCGAAGAACGCCACGCCGATCGCGCCTACGTACATGAACGGCAGCACGATCCACGCGGCCAGCAGGCGCGTGGCGCAGAGGAACACCATCGAGTCGACGCCCATCACCTCCAGGGCGTCGATCTCCTCGGAGATGCGCATCGCGCCGAGCTCGGCGACGATCCCCGTGCCGACCTTCGCGGCCATCATGTACCCGAACGCGTACGGGATCGCCTCACGCAGGTTGCACCAGGCGGCGAACACGCCCGCGTAGTTCGGGGTGCCGGTGGACTGGTTGAAATAGGCGGCCTCGATCCCGCACGTGCCCAGCCCGGTGATGAACACCAGCGACCAGATGACGGCGGTCGAGCCGACGATCAGGATCCCCGACTGGCGCAGCGCCTCGCCGAAGAACCTGAACACGCGCAGGCTCCACACGTCGCGGACGATGGTCCCCGTGAAGCGCCCGATCTCGCCGGTCGCCGCGAGCCATTCGCGCGGCATCGCGAGCAGTTCGTTCATTACTTGATCACCAGGATCTGGGGGTGCGTGGCCAGGAGTGTCTGCGTGAAGACGTAGTTGAACGCGCCGATGCCGAGGAACGCGATCACGACCGCCTCGTTGACCGCGCGCCCGACGCCCTCGGCGCCGCCGGAGGCGGTCATGCCCTTGTAGCAGCAGACGATCGCGATGATCGCCCCGAAGACGGTCGTCTTCAGCACCGAGCCCCACAGGTCGGTGACCGACGCGTTGGCGAACAGCGTCCCCCAGAAGGGTCCCAGCGGCTGGTCGTTGGCGATCGACGCGAGGATGCCGCCGAAGATCCCGAACAGCAGCGCGTAGATGTCGAACAGGCCGGTCACGACCATCAGCGCCAGGAAGCGCGGCACGACGAGGTTCTTGACCGGGTCCACGCCGAGCACCTGCAGCGCGTCGAGCTCCTCGCGCACCTTGCGGGCGCCGAGATCGGCGGTGATCGCGGTGCCGGCCACGCCGGCGAGCACGATCGAGGTGATCAGCGGTCCGATTTCGCGGATCGCCGCGAGCACGAAGAAGCCGCCGAGGCGGTCGAGCGCGCCGAAGATCCGCAGGAAGTCCGCCGCCTGCAGGCCCGGCGCGCCGTAGTTGATCGCGACCGTCGAGATCAACAGCGGGAACCACACGAGCCGCAGCGTGAACAGGAACTGGGAGACGAGCTCCCCGCCATAGGGATACGGGGGCCTCAGGGCGGACCAGATCGTGCGCCCGGTGAGGATCATCATGTCCCCGAATTCCTCGAGCACGTGCCGTGCGGCGCCAAACGCCGGCTCGGCGACGTTGCGTACCATCTCTCCCTGCCCCTCCTCGGGTCGCGATCAGTGGTCTGGCGAACTCTACGCGATGCGCTACCCGTACGCCACCGCTGGCGCTCGGCTACCCCGCGCGGGAATCAAACGGCCCCCACTCGCGCCCACCCCCGCTGGTATCGTGGCGCGATCGTGAGGGGAGGGCACAAAGGCTTCCGTGCGGTGCCGCGTCGCGCTCGCTACGTCCGTCTGCGCGCGCCGCTTGGGCTCGCGGCCGCAGGATGCGCGCTGCTTGTCGCCGGGTGCGGCAGCGGCAGCCGCCAGGACGCCGGCGAATCGGCGGGCACGTTCGCGATGCAGGTCCTCCGCGCGCGCTTCCCGACCGCGCAGTCGATCGCCCGCCAGGCGAGCTTCGTGCTGCCGGTGCGCAACACGGGCAGCCGCACGGTCCCCAGCGTCGCCGTCACCATCGACTCGTTCGACTACACCTCGACCTACCCCGGGCTCGCCGCCGACAAGCGCCCGGTGTGGGTGATCGAACGAGGTCCCGGCACGATCGCCTCTCCGCCGGTGGAAAGCGAGCAGGTCAGCCCGCCCGGCGGCGGTCAGACGGCGTACGTCAACACCTGGGCGCTCGGCGCCCTCGCGCCCGGCGCGACCCGGACGTTCGTCTGGCACGTGGTGCCCGTCAAGGCCGGCGCGTACACCGTCCACTACACCGTCGCCGCCGGCCTCGCCGGCAAGGCGAAGGCAGGCCTCTCCGCCGGCGGACCCGTACAGGGGCAGTTCACCGTCTACATCAAGCCCGCCCCCGCGCCCACCCACGTCAACCCGAAGACCGGGCGCATCGAAGCCGGGCAGTACCCCGCCTCATCCGCGCCGCCGGCGACTCCGTAGAAGTCGGGCATGCGCCGCAGGCGCGGCGCCGGCGAACTCATAACCGGGCAGGCGCCGACAGGCGCGGCGCCGGCGACTCCATTGAAGTACCGCACGACGCCCGGCGTGTTTGGCCGGATGTCGAAACCGGGCCCCTTCGATTTCGCCATCGGGTGATCCCGTTCGGCCCACTTGGCACTACGATTGCGTTCGGCCCGCGCTCGCCGGAGCCGGCGCACTCCACCCCTTCTTCAGGAGGAATCGACCCCACCCATGCCCAGGACACGCCAGCAGAACGTCACCGCCGCGCAGTGGAGCGCCAACGGAGCCGCGCTCGGCTCCAGCGACCTAACCATCGCGGACAACCAGGTCTTCGGGGCCAACGTCTTCTCCCCGGCCGTCCAGCGCCGCCGCCTGCCCAAGCACGTCTACAAGGCGCTGCAGCGCACGCTCGCCCGCGGCGAGGCGCTTGACACCTCGCTCGCGGACGCGGTCGCGCAGGCGATGAAGGAATGGGCGATGGAGAAGGGCGCCACGCATTACACCCACTGGTTCCAGCCGCTGACGGGGTCGACCGCCGAGAAGCACGACTCCTTCTACGGCCCGGCGGGCGACGGTACGGCGATCGCCGAGTTCTCCGGCAAGGAGCTGATCCAGGGCGAGCCCGACGCGTCGTCGTTCCCGACGGGCGGCATCCGCGCGACCTTCGAGGCGCGCGGCTACACCGCGTGGGACCCGACGAGCCCGGCGTTCATCCTCGAAAACCCCAACGGCGCGCTGCTGTGCATCCCGACGGCCTTTACGTCGTGGACGGGCGAGGCGCTGGACAACAAGATCCCGCTGCTGCGCTCGATGGACGCGCTCTCCGGCGCGGCGATCCGCGCGCTCGAGCAGCTCGGCGTCGATGACGCGGCGCGGGTGTTCACGACGATCGGCTGCGAGCAGGAGTACTTCCTGATCGACGAGCAGTACTACTTCGAGCGCCCTGACCTGCTGACGACCGGACGCACGCTGTTCGGCGCCAAGCCCCCCAAGGGCCACGAGCTCGACGACCACTACTTCGGCTCGATCCCCGAGCGCATCCTCGCTTACATGCTCGAGGTCGAGCTGGAGCTGGCCAAGCTGGGCGTGCCGATCAAGACGCGCCACAACGAGGTCGCGCCCAACCAGTACGAGGTCGCGCCGATCTTCGAGAACTCGAACGTCGGCGCCGACCATCAGATGATCACGATGCAGATCATGCAGAACACCGCCCGTCGCTACGGTCTGGTGTGCCTGCTGCACGAGAAGCCGTTCGCGGGCGTCAACGGCTCGGGCAAGCACAACAACTGGTCGATGGGCACCGACACCGGGCTGAACCTGCTCGACCCGGGTGACACGCCGGCCGAGAACCTGCAGTTCCTGTTCTTCTGCACGGCGGTCATCCAGGCCGTCAACAAGCACCAGGCGCTGCTGCGCGCGTCGATCGCGAGCGCCGGGCAGGACCACCGCCTCGGCGCCAACGAGGCGCCGCCGGCGATCATCTCGATCTTCCTCGGCGCCGAGCTGGAGAAGGTCTTCGGCGCGATCGAGGCGGGCAAAGTGCAGGCGTCCAAGCCGGGCTCGTTCCTCGGGCTGGGCACGCCGGTGCTGCCGCCGCTGCCGCTGCACGGAGGCGACCGCAACCGCACGAGCCCGTTCGCGTTCACCGGCAACAAGTTCGAGTTCCGCGCGCTCGGCTCGAGCTCCTCGCCGGCGTTCCCCAACACCGTGCTCAACACGATCGTCGCGGAGTCCGTCGACGAGCTCACCGAGAAGCTCAAGAGCGCCCTGAAAGGCTCGGGCGCGACGCTCGAGAAGGCCGTCACCAGCGTGGTCAAGGAGGTGTGGGCCGCCAACAAGCAGATCGTGTTCGACGGCGACGGCTACTCCGAGGCCTGGCACAAGGAGGCTGAGAAGCGAGGCCTCGCGAACCTGCGCACGACGCCGGACGCGCTGCCGTGGCTGATCGAGAAACAGACGGTCGCCACGTTCAAAAAATACAAAGTGCTCTCCAAGCGCGAGCTCGAGGCCCGCTACGAGGTGTTCACCGAGCAGTACGTGATGACGATCAACATCGAGGCGGAGACCGAGGCGTCGATGGGCCGCACGATGCTGCTGCCGGCGAGCGTGCGCTACCTCAACGAACTCCGCGAAAGCGGCCTCGAAGATCTCATCGGCGAGCTCGAGCCGCTGATCAAAGAGCTGCACTTCGCGCAGGTCAAGCTCGAGGACGCGAACCTCGACGAAAACCACCCCGAGGGCTCCGCTCAGAAGGAGGCCGTCTACATGCGCGACACGGTCATCCCGGCGATGGAAGACGTCCGCGACGTGGGCGACCGCCTGGAGAAGCTGGTAGCGGACGACCTCTGGCCGCTCCCCAAGTACTCGGAGATGCTCTTCATCAAGTAGCCCTGGCGACCGTGGGCGCTGCGCGGTGCGGCGTCCTCGATTGCTCATGTGCAGAGCACACTTCGCTCACTGCGTCCTTGCCCCGCTTGACCCACGGCCGCCAGGGCGCGCGGCGTGGGTCCAGTACGCGGTGGCTGACGACCGGGGGGCCATGCTCGGCCGCCAGCCACCCACGCTTGCCCTCAGAGCAGGAAGTGGCGGTGGCCGGTCCGCTCTCGGTAGGTGCAGTCGAGCACCTGCGGGCAGCGCCGCAGCCAGCCGTAGTCATAGCCGGGCTGGATGCCGATGACGATCGCCAGCTCGTAGTCTTCGGGGCCGAATCCGGACGCGTCGCGACGCGGGTCGGGGTCGACTCCCTCGATCTCTTCACCGTCGACCCGCAGCACCGGCACGAGCGGGTCGTGGAAGTCCACGTGCACGCCCTCCGCGAGCAGCCGCGAGATGATCTCGATCGCGGGCGCGCGCGTGGAGTCGGCGACGCCGGGCTTGTATGCGGCGCCGACGACGATCACGCGCAGGTCGCGCAGCTGGCGCCCGGATCGCAGCAGCAGCTCGTGCGCCCGCATCGCCACACGACCAGGGCGAGCGGCGACGGTGCGCAGCGCCTGCTCGGTGAGCGCCGCCGGACGACCCCGCTCACGCAGCGCGTGCAGCAGGTAGTGGGAGTCCAAGCCGACGCCGTGCCCACCGACGCCCGCGGACGGGTAGTGCGCCATGAACCCGAACGGCTTGGTGGCCGCCGCGTCGGTGACCTCGATCGGGTCGAGCGCCTGCGTGCGGCAGGCGTCCGCCATCTCGAACGCGAGGGCGATGTTGACGGCGCGGAAGCCGCTCTCGTACAGCTTCACCATCTCGGCGGCCGCCGGCGATGACACGCGGTGCAGCCCTCCGCAGATCGGGCGCAAAAGCTCCGCGGCGTGCGCGAAGCACTTCTCGGTGACGGCGCCGAGGACGCGCGTCGCCGGCAGCGGCTCGCGATCGTCGACCCCGAGGTCGACGCGCTCGGGCGAGTAGGCGACGAACACGTCCTCCCCGACGTGCAGGCCGCGCTCGGCGAGCGGCTCCACGAGCAGCTCGCGCGTGCTCCCCACGAACGTGGTGGATGTCAGCACGAGCGTCTGGCCGGCACGCGCGTGCTCGACAACTCCCGCGCACGCGCGCCTGAGCGCTTCGGTGTTCGGGTGCCCGTGCCGGTCGACCGTGTTCGGCACGCAGATCAGAACCGCGTCGGCCGCGTGGACCGACTCGATCTCGCCGCTCAGCAGGAAGTCCTCATCGGGCAAGCCGCCGCGCGGGTCGCCGCGGAGCTCCGTGCGACCGCTGCGAATGTCGTTCAGACGGCCGGAGGAGCCGTCGATCCCCACGATCCGCAGACCGGCGCGGCGGAGCGCCATCGCGCTCGGCAGGCCGGCGTAGCCGAGACCCACGACCGCGACGAGCGTCTGCGCAGCTCCGGCCTCGCGCGTGATCCGCGCGCCGCCCGCGGCGGTCTCCCACTGAGCCTCACCGCCGCGAACGTGCGCGGTCTCCTCGATCCGGTCCTTGACAGGTGCCTCAAGTAGATGCTGCGGTGTCATCGTCAGTCCCCCTGCTCGCTTGGCCTTCGCCCCTACTCGCTTGGCCTTCGCGCGCAGTGTGCACCCTCCTCACGCGACCCTCGGAGATGTTCGACGCTTGACCGAAGCCAGCGTCCCAGCGGGGCAACGACGTGACGGTCGTTTCGGGCAAGCGCGACGCCCGAACGGGGTCGAGGCCGGGGCGGGAGCGGCATCTGATCGCCGATAGCATTGCCTGGATGCCCCAGCGCGACTACCTACGAGCGATCTCCGAGCACGTCGTCGTCTACGACGGCGGCATGGGCGCGACGCTCGAGCAGTTCGACCTCACCAGCGAGGACTACGGCGGCCTGGAGGGCAAGTGCCACGAGGCGCTCGTGCTCAACCGTCCCGACGTGATCGAGGGCGTGCACTCCTCGATGCTCGACGCGGGCGCCGAAGTGGTCGAGACGGACACCTTCCAGGGCTCGCGGATCAAGCTGGGCGAGTGGGGTCTCGCCGACTACACGGTCGAGATCAACACGAAGGCCGCGGAACTGGCGCGCAAAGCGGCGGGCGAGCACCGCTTCGTCGCCGGCTCGATCGGCCCGACCGGCTATCTGCCAGCGTCGGAGGACCCCTCGCTCGGGCAGATCCGCTTCGGCGAGCTGGTGGAGGTGTTCACCGAGCAGGCGGAGGGCCTGATCGACGGCGGCGCTGACCTGCTGATCGTCGAGACCGCGCAGGACATCCTGGAGGTCAAGGCGGCCGTGTTCGGCGCGCGCGCGGCGTTCAAGAGCACCGGGCGCACGCTGCCGATCCACACGTCGGTGTCGCTGCTGCCCAACGGCGGCAAGATGCTGCTGGGCACCGACATCTCCGCGGTGCTGAGCACGCTGGAGGCGCTGAAGGTCGACGTGATCGGCCTGAACTGCTCGACCGGCCCTGAGGACATGCGCGACGCGATCCGCTTCCTCGGCGAGCTCTGCCCGGTGCCCGTCGCGTGCATCCCCAACGCGGGCCTGCCGCTGCAGGGACCCGACGGCGAGACGATTTTCCCGGAGCGGCCCGGACCGCTGGCGGACGCGCTGAAGGAGTTCGTCGAGCGCTACGGCGTCGGCATCGTCGGCGGCTGCTGCGGCACCACCCCGGAGCACATCGCGGCGATCGTCGAGCGCGTCGGCGCCGGCGACGCTCGGCGCAGGGTCGCATCTCGCCCCGCCCCGCGCGCGCCGCACCTGTCCTCGATGATCGCGGCGACGCCGCTCGCGCAGGAGCCGGCGCCGACGATGGTCGGCGAGCGCGTGAACTCGCAGGGCTCGCGCAAGGCCAAGGAGCTGCTGCTCGCGGATGACTACGACGGGCTCGTGCAGATCGCCGAGGATCAGGTGACCGGCGGCGCGCACGTGCTCGACGTGTGCGTGGCGCTGACCGAGCGCCAGGACGAGGACGAACAGATGCGCCTGGTGGTCAAGAAGATCTCGCTGACCCAGCCGGCGCCGATCCAGGTCGACTCGACCGAGCCCGAGGTGATCGAACGCGCGCTCGAGCAGATCCCCGGCCGCGCGATCGTCAACTCGGTCAACCTCGAGGCCGGTCGCGCGAAGCTCGACCGCGTGGTGCCGGTCGCGATCGCCCACGGCGCCGCGCTGATCGCGCTGACGATCGACGAGGTGGGGATGGCAAAGACGGCGCAGCGCAAGGTCGAGATCGCCGAGCGCATTCGCGACCTGTGCTGCGAGGAGCATGGCCTTGACCCGGAGCTGTTGATCTTCGACTGCCTGACGTTCACGCTGACGACCGGCGACGAGGAGTGGCGCCCGTCGGCGGTGGAGACGATCGCGGGGATCAAGGCGATCAAGGAGCAAATCCCCCACGTGAAGACCTCGCTGGGGGTCTCGAACGTGTCCTTCGGCGTCTCGCCGGGCGCGCGCGCGGTGCTCAACTCGGTGTTCCTGCACCACTGCGTGGATGCAGGCCTCGACCTGGCGATGGTCAACCCCAACCACATCACGCCGTACTCGGAGATTCCCGACGTCGAGCGCGAGCTCGCGGACGACCTCGTGTTCAACCGCCGCGAGGATGCGCTGGAGAAGTTCATCGAGCACTTCGAGTCCAAGGGCCCGGAAGACGAGGCGCAGGGCGCGGCCGACCCGACCGAGGGCATGGAGCCGGAGGAGGCGCTGCACTTCCACATCCTGCGCCGCCGCCGCGACGGCGTGGAGGACTGGATCGACAGGAGCGTGGAGAAGATCGGCGCGGTGCCGACGCTGAACGAGGTGCTGCTGCCGGCGATGAAAGAGGTCGGCGACAAGTTCGGCGCCGGCGAGCTGATCCTGCCGTTCGTGCTGCAGTCCGCCGAGGTGATGAAGCGCGCGGTCGCGCAGCTGGAGAAATACCTCGACAAGATCGAGGGCTACACGAAGGGCACGGTCGTGCTGGCGACGGTGTTCGGCGACGTGCACGACATCGGCAAGTCGCTCGTCAACACGATCCTCACGAACAACGGCTACACGGTCGTGGACCTCGGCAAGCAGGTGCCGATCCAGACGATCGTGGATGCGGCGCAGGAGCACGAGGCGACGGCGATCGGCCTGTCGGCGCTGCTGGTCTCCACCTCCAAGCAGATGCCCGCGTGCATCCAGGAGCTCCACGCGAAGGGCCTCTCCTACCCCGTGCTGATCGGCGGCGCGGCGATCAACCGCGCGTTTGGCTACCGCGCGCTGTTCCCGGGGGGCAAGGACTCCGAGGAGATGTACGAGCCGGGGGTCTTCTATTGCAAGGACGCGTTCGAGGGCCTCGCGGTGATGGACCAGCTGATCGACGCCGACGCGAGCAGGGCGCTGGCCGAGAAGCTGCGCGCGGGCGCGAAGGCGTTCCGCGAGAAAGGCGAGCAGCCGGTCGAGGCGGTCAACCTCGCCGATGACTCCGTCCGCTCACCCGCCCGCACCGACGCGCCGATCCCCACGCCGCCGTTCTGGGGCGTGCGCGAGATCCCCGTCAACCTCGACGAGGTCTACCACCACCTGGACACGCACGTGCTGTTCAAGCTGCACTGGGGCGGGCGGGGCGTCAAAGGCGAGGCATGGCAGACGCTGCTGCGCGATGACTTCCGCCCGCGCCTGGAGCGGATGTGGCGCGAGCAGGACTACCTGCATCCGCGCGCGCTGCTCGGCTTCTTCCCGTGCTACTCGCTCGGCAACGACATCGTCGTGCTCGACCCGGAGGACCGCGCGACGGAGCTGACGCGCTTCGTGTGCCCGCGCCAGCCGAAGGGCGATCGCATCTGCCTCGCCGACTTCTTCCGCCCGGCGATCGATGGCAAGCCGCCCGCGGAGCTGGACGTGATCGCGGTGCAGGCGGTGACGGTCGGCTCGGAGGTGACCGAGCTGATGGCGAAGCTGGAGTCCGAAGGCGAGTTCGCCGAGCAGCTGTTCGTGCACGGCCTCGGCGTGCAGACCGCCGAGGGACTGGCGGAGTGGCTGCACTACGAAGCCCGTCGCATGCTCGACATACCGCTGACGCAGGGGCGCCGCTACTCGTGGGGCTATCCGGCGGTGCCCGAGCAGTCCGAGCACCTGAAGGTCGAGAAGCTGCTCGACCTGGAGCAGATCGGGATGAGCATCACCGACGGCTACGCGCCCGAGCCGGAGCAGTCGACGCTCGCGCTCGTCGCCCACCACCCGCAGGCGATCTACTTCGGCACGCGCCAGGGACGCCTGCTGCCGGACGGCTCGCCGGATGACGTGATCCGCGGCTCCAGCCGCGACCCGTCGCTGTTCGGCGAGCTCGATGACGAGGATCCGCCGGACGGTGCGGTGGAAGCCGAGGACGAGCCAGCGATGGCGGGCTAGGACCCGCCTGGCGCGCCGTGTCCGCTCAAGTCGACTATGAGCGCCACGGCCGCACCTACGCCCAGCACCGACGCCCGGACCCGCGGATAGCGGCGCGCATCCACGCGGCGCTCGGCGACGCGAGGACCGTGCTGAACGTCGGGGCGGGCACCGGCTCATACGAGCCCACCGATCGCTGGGTGCTCGCGGTCGAGCCGAGCGCGACGATGCGCGCTCAGCGCCCCGCCGACGCCGCGCCCGTGATCGACGCTCGCGCGGAGGCGCTTCCGCTCGACGACGGCGCGGTGGACGCGGCGATGGCGTGCGTGACGATCCACCACTGGGATCCTTCCGGGGCGGGCCTGGCGGAGCTGCGCCGCGTGTCCCGCGGGCCGGTCGTGATCTTCACGTTCGAGCTCGACGCGCTGCCGGCGTGGCAGCACGAGTTCCTGCGCGAGGGGCTGGTGAGGGAGCTGCCGCGATTCCCGGCGATCGACGCGATCGCGTCGGCGCTCGGCGGAAGCACGCGTGTGGAGCGGATACCGACGCCGGGGGACTGTGCCGACGGCTTCTTCGAGGCGTTCTGGCGACGACCGGAGGGCCTGCTCGACCCGGCGGTGCGCAGCGCGCAGTCGATGTGGGCGCTGCTCGATCCGGGCGTCGAGCAGCGCATGGTCGAGCGACTCGACGCCGCGCTGCGCACCGGCGCGTGGGACGCCGAGCACGGGTATCTGCGCGAGCAGGACAGCTTCGACGGCGCACTGCGCCTGGTGATCTCAGAGGCGCCGTAGCGGCGGGGGGCGCGCCTACAGGGCTACGCCTCGCCTGGTGCGGCCTCCTCAGGCTGCGCCCCGCTCGGCGCAGCCTCGCCCGGCGTGCGGGCATCAGGCCCGTCGTCGCGAGGGACGTCGGCGCCGGGCGCGTCGTCGACGTCCGGCTTCCACCCGAGATGCCCGAGCCGGACGCTGCGATCCCAATCGAGGACGGCGCGGATGCCGTGCGCTTCGAGCGCGACGAGATCGCGCAGGACGTCGTCGTTGCCGGCCAGCCTGGCGGAGACGCGAAACGTCGGCTCCTCGTCGCCGTGGCGGCGCACCTCGAACGTGATCTTGCTCGACAGCGGCGCGAGCCGCGTGGCGAGCTCGAACGCCTCGGATGGCGTGAAGTCGAGCCAGCTGCGGTCCATGTCGGGCGTCGGCCGCGCGACCCCGGCGTGCGGTTCGGCGAGCATGCCCATCATCTCCGTGCGGACCCTGTCCGCGTCGATGTCGAGCTCGCGCAGGATGCGCGCCGCGAGGCCCTCCCGCTCGCGCGTCAGCGCCAGCAGCAGGTGCTCGGTGCCGATGTAGTTGTGCCCGAGGCTGAGCGCCTCGCGCAGCGCGCGCTCCAGCACCTTCTTCGCTTCCGGCGTGAACGGGATCTGGCCGGCGCGGTGCTCCTCCTCGCGAGCACCGACGGCCCGCACGACGTGCGCGCGCACCTGCTCCAGGGTCACACCGAGGTTCGCGAGCACACGCGAGGCGAGCCCCTCCCGCTCGCGAACCAGCCCGAGCAGGATGTGCTCGGTGCCGAGCCAGTCATGCCCGAGCGTGCGCGCCTCCTCCTGCGCGAGGACGACCACCTGCCGGGCGCGTTCGGTGAATCGCTCGAACACAGCTTGAGACTAGCCGGCCAGCGCGGCCGGCGCGGCCGGCGCGGCGGGTACGCGCCACCGGGGCGCGGCTCAGGCGCGTGGCGATGCGGCGGCCTCCTCAGAACCTCAGCGCGAGAGTGTCGAGCGAATCACGCGCGCGCTGTGGACCTGCGTCCCGGGACGCGGTCCGCGCAGCCTGGCGAGCTCCGCGCGCACGAGCCGGGTGTCGATGAGGGTGGCCCGGCAGCTGACGATCCGAGGACTTTCAGGGGCCCTGGGCTGGAGGGCTGGTGACTCTAACGCGGCGGGGCTAGGGCTTGGCACGGCTGACCCATCGGCCGCTCGCCAGAGCGACTGAAGCGCTGCAAGCTGAGGGCCTCCCGGTAGGCCCTAGGACTCTTCGCGCGGCGGCGGGCGGAAGAGGATGCGCTTGACCTCGCCGGCGGTGCCGCCGCCGAGGCGCAGCACCGTCTGGAAGCCCTCGCCGCCGAGCTCGCCGGCGTCGAGCGCGCGGCGCAGCTCGTTGAGCGCGGCGAGGTCCTCATCGCGGACCTGCTCGCGGGCGGTCTCGAGCAGGATCAGGTGGCGCGGGCGCTTGAGCGCGGCGGCGATGCGCACGAACGGCTCGCGCTCGTCGGCGTCGAGCCGCTCGACGCCGAGGACGACGGTCTCCCTGCTGTCCATTCGCTTGGAGACGGCGGCGCGCAGGAGCTCCTCGGCGCGGGCGTCCAGCTCGGCCTCCTCGACGCGCCCGGCGAGCAGCGCGCGGACCTTGCCGAGCGAGAGCATGCTGGCGCGGTCCTCGATCAGCCGATCGAGGAAGCGGTCGCGCTCCTGCAGCGATGCGCTGGCGACGATCAGCAGGCTTCCGGGCGAGTAGCGCAGCCGGTCGGCGGGCGCGAGCACGCGGCAGTGGACGGTCAGGTCGGCGGGCCGCGGCGGGGCGCCGTCGCGGCGGGGGCGATCGGAGGACCAGCCCGTCCGCTCGTCGTCGGAGATCTTGACGCTGCGCGCCGGAGGTCGTGTGGCCATACCCCCATCATGCCGTAAACCGGCGGCGGTCCCCACCACTCACGCGTCAGCCGGCCGCTTGGCGCACCCCTGAAGCGGCGATCAGCGCGAGCTTGGCGGCGCGATCGAGCCGCTTGATCCGCGCCTCCTCTCGCCGCGCGGCGGTGCGGTCGGACATCGGCACGGCGAGCGCGAGCTCCACCGGCCGGCGGCTGGCCGTGTAGCGGCTGGCCTTGCCGTCCCGGTGGCGGGCAAGCCGGCGCTGCACGTCGGTGCTCCAGCCGGTGTACAGCGAGCCGTCGGCGCAGCGCAGCATGTAGACCCAGGCGTCGGCCATCGTGGCTCGATACGTCGCGCGCGCGCAGATGCCTGCAAGCGGCCCGAGCTAGCGATCGGCGCTCGCGCCCACCGCGACGCTCCCGACACCGACGCCCACACCGCCGGCGGGCAGCGGCGCGAGCGTGACGGGCGTGGCGTGCATGGTGCGCAGGCGCACCTCGCGCCAGGAGAGGCCCTCGTTGACGAGCGCGGGCAGGCCCATGATGAGCGCGGTGGCGAGCTCGACGGCCTGCAGGACGATGCCGTAGGCGATGGCGTCGGGGGTGGAGACGTGGTAGGCGCCGGCGAGCACGGCGACGCAGGCGGCCTGGAAGACGCCGACGTTGGCGGGCGTGGCGGGCACGACGGCGGTGACGTTGACGGCGAACAGGACGGCGGCGGCGGCAGCGGCGGCGCCGCCACCGCGCGGGTCGAGCCCGAACGCGGTCAGCAGCAGCCAGCAGGAGAGCCACTGCAGCGCCCAGGCGCCGAGCTGCGCGCCGGTGGCGAGCGCGGCGCGCCGCGGCTGGGCGAACACGCGCAGGCCGTCGCGCAGCCGCACGAGCGCGCGACGCAGGGCGGCGAGCAGCGCGTGCAGACGTTGCGAGCGCGAGCGCGCGGCTGGCGCGACGAGGATCGCCGCGAGTGAGCGGGCGAGCAGCGCGACCAGCGGCGCGAGCGCGACGAGCAGCAGCGGGCGATCGTGTCCGTCGAGGTGGTTGACGGTGGAGAGCGTGACGCCGCCGAGGATGACGAGCGCGAGCAGGTTGAGCAGCGTCTGGGAGACGATCGTGCCGAGCACGACGGGCAGCGTCTCCCGCGCGCGCCCGAGCCGCCGGGCGACGATCAGCGCGCGTGAGGGCTCGCCGAGGCGGGCGGGCAGCGTGGCGGACATGAGCACGCCGATGAACGTGCCCTGCATGGCGTCGCGGCGTTTGGCGCGGCGCCAGGTGGGCGCGGCGGCGAGGATCGCGTGCCAGGAGAGCGCGCGGGCGAACATGGCGGCGCACATGAGCGCGAGGCCGGCGGCGATGAGGCCGGGCTTGGAGGAGAGCAGCGAGGTGGCGACGCGGGCGACGCCGACGCGCTGCAGCGCGAGCGCGGCGAGTCCGCCACCGACCAGCGAGCTGGCGAGGAGGCCGGCGCGGCGCAGGGCGCGCAGGCGACGCGGCCGGCCGACGAGCGGCGGCTCGGCGGGGACGAGCGAGGGCAGCCGTTCGGCGGGTATGCGCGGCAGCAGGTCGGCGGGCGCGAGCCCGTGGCGAACGGCGGCGCGTCCGACGCGCGTCGCGGGCGCGCCGACGCGCAGCGCCTGCTCGTAGCAGTCGAGCACCTCGGCGGCGACGTGCGGCCAGGCGAAGCGCTCGGCGCGCTCGCGCGCGGCGCTCGCCATGCGCGCGCGCAGACGGGGATCGAGCGCGAGCGCGCGCAGCGCCTCGGCGAGCGCGAGCGCGTCGCCGGGGGGCACGAGCAGGCCGTCGTGCCCGTCGCGCAGGACGTCGCGATAGCCGGGGATGTCTGACGCGAGCACGGGCGTGGCGGCGGCGAACGCCTCGGTGAGGACCATGCCGAAGCTCTCGCCGTGCAGCGAGGGCGCGCAGAGGACCTCGGCGCGGGCGAGCTCGGCGAGCTTGCGCTCCTCGGAGACCTTGCCGAGCGCGTGCACGCCGCGGTCGTCGAGCATCATGTGCGCGACCTCCTCGCGGCTGGCGCCGACGAGCGTGAGCGTCGCCGGGATCTCCTCGCGCAGCGCCTCGAACGCCCGCAGCAGCACGGGCAGGCCCTTGCGTTCGACCGCCTGGCCGACGAACAGGATGCGCAGCTGTGGCCGGCCGTCGCTGTGCTCGGATTGGCTATCGGGGTCGGCGTCGTGCGGAGAGGCGCCCGTGGGCTGGTGAGCGAGCGTGTCGCTGGACGGGGCGCCGTCGAGCAGGTGGACTCCGTTGGGAACGATGCGGTAGCGCCCGCCGTAGAAGCGTCGGGCGGTCCAGGCGGCGGCGTCGGAGACGGCGATGCGGACGTGCAGGCGGTTCATGCGCCGCCGCCCGCCGAGCGGGCCGGCGGCGATGCCGTTGGTGAGGAGGTTCTCGGAGTAGGTGTGGAAGGTGCCGACGAGCGGCAGCTGGCCGACGCTGGTGAGCGCGTCCCAGGAGAGGAACGGCACGACGGGCTCGTGGATGTGCAGCACGTCGTAGCCGCCGTGGCGCAGCTCGTGGCGCATGGCGAACACGGCCTGCGGCGCGAGCGCCATGTTGGAGACGGCGCCGTTGGCGGGCACGCCGACGGTGCGTCCGAGCGAGACGAAGTCCTCGCCGACGGTCCGCGGCTGCGGGCGGGCGCCGCGGTGCAGGCGGCGCGAGAGCTCGTCGTCGGGGTCGAACGGCGCGAGGATGCGCGCTTCGTGCCCGGCGGCGCTCAGCTCGGAGGCGAGCGCCTCTATGTGGCGGGTGACACCGCCGGGGTAGGTCCACGAGTACGGCGACAGCAGCGCGATCCGCACGGCCTCCTACTCTATCCCCCGCCGCGGAACGGAGGCGTGCCCGTGCGATAATCGAGCGCGTGAGCACACGCCGTTTCGTCAAGTACACGTTCCTGAAGCTGGACCCGGCGTGGCGGCGGCTGGACGGCGAGCGTCGCGCGCAGGACAAGCGCGAGTTCGCGGCGGCGTGCGAGGACTTCGCGGACGGGCACCTGCTGCAGAGCTTCTCGCTGGTGGGGACGCGCGGGGACGCGGAGCTGCTGCTCGTCTCAGAGGCTGAGAACCTCGACCGCATCCACGAGTTCCACGTGGTGCTGGCGCAGAGCGGGCTGATGCAGTGGGCGCAGATCCCGTACTCGTTCCTGGGGATGCGCAAGAGCTCGGAGTACTCGGAGGACGAGCGCAACGTGGCGCGCGGCTTCCGCGGACGCTACGTGTTCGTGTACCCGTTCGTGAAGTCGCGCGAGTGGTATGCGCTGCCGGCGGAGGAGCGCTGGCGGATCATGCAGGGCCACATCCAGGTCGGCCGCGAATACCCGGGCGTGGACAACCACACGACGTACTCGTTCGGCCTCGACGACCAGGAGTTCGTGGTCGCGTTCGACACCGACGACGTGGGCACGTTCCTGGACCTGGTGCAGCGGCTGCGCACGACGGAGGCGTCGCGCTTCACGGTCCGCGACACGCCGAGCTTCACGTGCCTGGCGATGTCGCTGGAGCGCGCGCTGAACGCGCTCGACGGCGAGCCGGTGGCGCTGGAGTCGGCGCTGCCGGCGGTCTGAGCGAGCGCGGCGTGGCCAGGCGTGCCGTAGCGCCGGTTTCCGAGCGCAGGGCCACGGCGCAGCTGCGGGCGGCGGACCCGGTGCTCGCGCGGTTGATCGACGCGGTCGGTCCGCTGGGAGACTCGCGGGAGGGCCAGGGGCGGGCGAAGATCGAATCAAACGATCACTACGGCGCGCTGGTGCGCTCGATCGCAAGCCAGCAGCTGTCGGTGCTGGCCGCGCGGGCGATCTACGGGCGCCTGACGGAGCGCTTCGGCGGGCGCGCGCCGACGCCGCAGGAGATCCTCGACGACGACCCCGAGCAGCTGCGCGCGGCGGCGGGGTTCTCCCGGGCGAAGGTCGGCTACCTGCGCTCCCTGGCCGAGCACGTGCTGTCGGGCGAGCTGGAGCTCGATCGCCTTGACGAGCTGAGCGACGACGACGTGACCGCGGAGCTGGTGGCGGTCAAGGGCGTGGGCGTGTGGACGGCGCACATGTTCCTGATGTTCCAGCTCGAGCGCCCGGACGTCCTGCCGGTCGGCGACCTGGGCATCCGCCGCGCGATCGAACGCGCATACGGGCTCGACGACCTCCCCGACCCACCGACCATCGAGGGGATCGCCGAGCCCTGGCGCCCGCAGCGCACGCTCGCGTGCCGCTACCTGTGGCGCTCGCTGCAGAACGAACCGGCGTAGCGCCGCCGGCTTCGCGGCGCCTACTTCTTGGAGGACTTCTTCGCGCCCTTCTTGGGGGCTTTCTTGGCCTTGCTCCCGTACTTCTTGCGCGCGGTCTTTTCGCAGGCGACGCGCTTGCTCTTCTTCTTGTCTTTCTTGCAGGCCTTGAGCGCTTTGGCGAGCAGCTGCGCCTTGGTCGGCTTGACGACCTTGGAGGGCAGCACGCCGCTGCAGCCGGTGATCGTGACGGGGGTGGTCTCGCTGATGAACGCGCCGTTCTGGCCGGTGATTTCGGTGGGCAGTGAGATGCTCTGCCTGCAGAGGTTGAAGTCTTCGGTTTCCGGCACGCTGGGGGTGAGCGCGGAGTGCGGCCCGGCCGGGAAGATCGTTTCGAACTTCGTGAACGGCGCGTCCGGAGCCGATTCGAATTTCGAGTAGGTGATCCCGCCGTGGATGTAGGTCTTCCCGTCCAACAGGATCTTGACGCCTTCGCCCTGGAGCACGAACTCCACGTCGGGGAATTCGGCGCCACGCGAGACCAGGTACGCGGGACCCCTGAGCGGGTTCTTGAACACGGGCGTGTGCACGATGCCTTCGCCGATCACCGAGCCTTCGTCGCATGAGGCCGGGTTGGCTTCGAACACAGCCGCGACGCAGGCTTTCTGGATCGTCGTCAGTCGCGACGGGAGCACCGACGGGATCGTCAGGTCGACCTTGTGGATGTTCGCCTGCCCGATCCCGGGCGATTCGACGGTCACGGCGAAGGTCGTGCCGTTCGTTTTGCTGCCCTGCCCCACCACCGTGGCGGTCAGCTTGGGCGTGAACGGCAGGGTCGCGCAGTTGGACGCGAAGAACGGTTCGGAGATCCCCGAGCTCGTGCCTTCGTAGCCGGTCAGCTTCCCGGTGATCTTCAGCTCTTCGCAGTTCGTGGGGTTGAACTGGAAGGGCTTTCCTGCGGGTCGTTCGACGACGACGTTGAGCTCTTTCAGCTGCACGGGCACGCCTTTGACGAACTGCGGGATCTGCGAGCTGTTGACGATCGCCGCCGCCGTGGTTTCGTTGACGTTGATCGTCGAGAACACGTTGACGTCGCCCAGGTCGAAGGGACCGACCTTGGCTTCGGTCACGGCGATCAGCCCGAACGGCCCGGAGCCGTGCTTGGAGTTCGCGTTCAGCGGACCCGTGAGGTACAGCTCGCCGTCGAGCGTGACGACTTTGTCGCCAAGCCCGGAGACGCTGGTGGTGTGGCCGACGAGGCTTTCCGCGGGGCACGCGTCGGCTTCGGCCTGCGCTTCGGTGCAGAGCGTGACTTCGGAGAGGAGCGCGGCGAGGCCGGGCGGCAGTTCCATGTCGATCGATTCGAGCGCCTGCTGTCCGTCGGCGTGCCCGATGGTGACAGAGAAGGGCGTGAACGCGGCCGCCTGCGTGTCGGCCGACCCGCCCTTGAAGCTGGGCGTGAAGGACAGCGGGGTGGGCGCGCTGGGCGGACACGGCGAGCCGCCCACGCCGTGCGTGATTTCAAAGCCTTCGGGGTTCGACGACGCCGGCGTGGTCGTGGCGGGCGTTTCGCCTTCTTCGGAGAAGGTGGTGAAGGCGGCGTTCGTCGGGTACTGGCCGCATCGGGGCGGCGTCGAGTTCGCGGCGCGCCCTTCTTCTTCGTTGGGAAGCGTGAGTTCGAGCTTTTCAAAGGGCACGGGCGGTGTGCCGCGGAAGGTGGACGTCTCCTGGCCCGTTTCCTGGTTGATCTTGACTTCGCCGGCGAGCTTCACGCGTACGCCCGATTCCTTGGCTTCTGCGATCAGGTACAGCACGAGCGGCGATTTGAACGGGCTGGCGTCCTGTTTGGCCAGGTAGACGGAGCCCGTCAGCGGTTCTTTGATCAGCGGCGCGACGATCTTGACGTTGCCGATTTTCGACGCTTCCGGGCAGCTCGCCGCCGCCGCGGTGAACATGTTGTTTTCCAGCTGCGCGTTGAGCGTGCCTTCTTCTTCCGGGAGCTCGAAGCCGAGCGCTTTCGATTCGCACGCTTGCAGGCCAAGCGCGAGACCCGCGTTGGCCAGCACGCCCGCCGGGAACGTGACGGCCGTTTCCTTGATGTTGGCCTCGGCCTTGCCGGTTTCTTCAAGCGTCGGTTCGAGGGTCGAGGCCTGCGGGACGTCGACGACCACCTTCAGGCCCGTCGGCGTGCTGGAGTCGTGCTGTTCGGCCTGCACTTCGATCGACGGGTTGAACGGCAGCCCGGCGCACCCTTGGAGCGTCTCCGTGGGCGATTCGGGCGCCTCGACCGGTTCGGGCTTGGTCCGCGGCAGCCACGATTCGACCTGCAGCGATGTTTCCAGTGCCTTACCGCAGGTCGTCGGCAGCGTCAGGTACGGCTGTGCCGGCTGCGGTCCCGCGGGTTCGCATTTCGGGTGTTTCGGCGCCGCGTAGTAGCGCCAGCCGCCGCCGAGGCACTGCCAGCCGCGCTCTTCTTCGTGGCTGGCGGCTCCGGGAACGCCCCAGACCGTGACGACGGCGCTCATCACTTCGGCGAGCTCGGAGGTGTTCTTGGAGAGCACTTCGACGGCGTAGCCTTTGCCGGTCTTCAGCGACGTGCCGAGTGTCACCGGGACCTTCGTGAACTCGAAGCCGAAGCGCGCCGGTTCGCCGGGCGCCGGCACGAGGTTGAACACGGGGATGCTTTCCGTCGCATAGCCGGTGTTCTCGCCGGGGCTTTTGAAGGTCACGACGGCGACGCCGACGGCTGTTTCGGCGGGACACTCGTTGTAGTTGCCTTCGAACACGGTCGAGAAGTCGACGTCGCTGCACTGCGGGATGATGCTGGTGTTCGTGTTGCCGACGAGCCCCGGCGGCAGCGTGGTGTCGATGTTCTTCACCAGCGCGGGGACGCTCGGCAGGAATTCCGGAGCGCCTTTCGTTTCCAGCATGAACGTCTGGTTGAACGCGATCGTGGTCGTCAGCTGGAAGGGATGCGAGCCGGCGTGGGCGTCGAGCGAGCCGTCTTCGGTTTCGGGCCTGAGTTCGTACTGTTCGACTCCGAACGGCACTTCGCTTTCGCTCTGGCTCACGGTGATCTGGTGGGGGGTGATCTTGACCGGGACTTCACCGCCGGCTTCGGTTTCGCCGCCCGTCACTGTGACGACGTTTTCCCCGAGACCCTTGGTCTCGCCGGCAGCGAGGAAGCCTTCTTTGAGCTTCGCTTCCACGGGCAGCTCCGCGGTGATCGCCGTGCCTGCTGGCAGCGTCCCCACGAACTTGCAGCTGAGGGCGGGCAGCGCTTCGCAGCTCAACGCCGGTTTGTCCTGGCTGCGGTTGGTCCCTGGATCGGCGACGCCCTTCATCTTTTCGGTCGCGACCACTTCGCCCACCGCTTCCCCCGCCTGCATCAGCGGCTTGGGCAGTGTGTCGGTGATCTCGACCGGGTTGCCGCTGGTCGCCGAGACCGGCGCGTCGCCGAGGTTGGCGATGACCATCGTGATCCAGCCCGTCTTGCCGGGGTGCAGGTAGGTGGGCGCCGTCCTCGTGATGACATACCAGTGCGGCGTTGCGACCTGCGCGAGGGCTGGAGCGACGCCGGCGCACACGCTGAGCGCCAGGGCGGCCACGAGCGAGCGAACGGCGGTCCGGAGGTGCGATGGCTTGCGATCGGTCACGACGTCACCCCTACCCTCTCGCCTTCGAGGACGATCCGAGCGGGACTCCGCGGCGCGCGCTCGCCTTCTTGCCCTTGGACTTGGACCCGTACTTGGCGCGCGCCTGCTTTTCGCACGCGACGCGCTTGCTCTTCTTCTTGTCCTTCTTGCAGGACTTCAGGGCTTTCGCGAGCAGCTCCGCGCGCGTCGGCGCTTTCGGTTTCGGCGTCACCGTCGGCTTCTGTTCGGTTTTCGCGTTGAGCGTTCCGGCTTTGGCCGCGATGTTGCCGGAGCCCGAGGAGGTCGAGCTGGATGGTTCCGCGAACGTGGGCGGCGGCGTCGATGGCGGCCTGCAGTTGTGCTGGCCTTCGCCGGTGCATTCCGGAGCGGATTCCGGCGGCGGCGTCGGGCACGCTTCCGCGCCGGAGCCTTTGCAGACGCGGGCGTCGTAGATGTCGTAGGTCGTGTCGGGGTCCGCCGGCGACAGCTTCGCGCTGGTCAGGAAGAACACGTCGTTGCCGCTCTTGCTCGCGTCGAGGAACGCCGATTCGTGTTCGGATTCGCCGGAGGAGATCAGCTCCACGCAGCCGCCCGCGGTGTTTTCGGTCGTACAGCTGCCCTGGCCTCGCGGCTCGTACTCGTACACGTTCTCCAGGCCGACTTCGGAGGCCTTGCCGTCGAGCGTCTCTTCCCTGGTGGGCTTCGCCAGCGGCACGAGCGGGTCGGCGCTGTTGAAGAACAGCCGGCCGCTGTCGGAGAGGTAGCTGGACTGGTAGAGCGCGCCGTATTTGAACTCGCCGTACCCCGTCCATCCCGGCAGGCTTGCGGCGAGCCAGCTGTCGATGCCTTCCAGTTCGTCGACTTCACCGTTGATGGCGCTCGGCCAGCTCTGGGGGCGATCTGCGAGCAGCCCTTCGCCTTCGCCGGCTTCGGGGTTGTCGAGCACGCCCACTGGCGGCTCTCCGCTGGGGTTGCACGACACGCACAGGGTCTTGCCCGTGCTGCCCGGGCCGTAGTGGTAGAGATAGACCTCCTCATCCGGGTAGCCGCTGTTCGCGTCGATGTTGTCGTACCCCGTGAGGCTTTCCTTGGACATGAACGCAAGGAATTGGCCGTCGGGAGAGACCCGGGCGCTCAGGTTCTGCATCGCGTATTCGTATGCCTTGGAGTCGCCCAGGCTCCCACCCCAGTCCGGGCGGTCTTCGTTGGAGAGCCGTGCGATGAACTGCGGCTGTTCCCACCCCGAGGCGCCGTGATGGACGACGTACAGGTTGCAGCTCGAGCCGGGCGGCGCTTCTTCGGTGCGGCAGTTGCCAGGCTGGGCGCCCGCGACGAGCACGCCGTTGGCGACGAAGTACAGGTACGAGCCGTGTTCTTCCATGCCGAGCAAGCCTCCCTGCACGGCGGCGGCTTCGAGCTTGTTGATGTCCGGTGTGAGGTCGGTGACCCGTTCGCCCGCGGGCTTTTCGGGTTCGAAGACATACAGGTCTCGCTGTTCGCTGCTTCCGCCAGTCGCATTCGAGGTCAGCCGCTGCGCGTCGGTGAAGAACACCCTGGTGCCTTCCGGGTTTGCTGCCTCGAAGATCGGTCGCTCTTCTCCGAACAGCTTCCCCCCGAACCTCGGCGCGGTGCTGTCGGGTTCGTCGACGTTCAGCGTCTGGCCCACCGTGTGACCGCCTTCCTGCCTGAGCTCCCGCACGTAGAGGTGTTTTTCACCACCACTCCAAACCACGCGCGAGCCGTTTTCGGAGATGGCGTTGGTCCGCGAGGCTGCGCTGTTGTAAGCACCGAGGCTGAGGGCTTTGTCTTCCAGTTCCTGGGTTTCGTTGGGCAGGATGCTGATCAGCTGCAGCCGTTCGGACGGCGGCGCTTCGGCGGACCACTCATAGAGCCCGTGGCCCTTGGCCGCGGCGTTCGTCGTGAGCCCCACGGCCGAGTCGAAGATCACGTGCTTGAGATCGGGCGTGGCCCCCTCGAACGACAGGTCCGCTCCGGCAAGCGGGCTCTTCGCGGTGTCGTCGGCCGCGTTCACCAGCGGCAGGTAGCACGTCGCGGGCGATTTGGCGCATGTGGTCATCTGACGCAGGTAGATGTCTCGTTCTGTCTTTTCGGTTTCCGTCGTGGGGGGGACGGCCGAGTACGGGTTGACGAAGGCAGTTGAAAGTTCGGGAGAGAAGAACTCGTACTCCCACGGTCCTCCCAGCTGTAGACCCTGGGCCGGTACGCCGTTTTCGGTGGCGATGTCTTCCGCGGACCAATGGGTGCCGTGGCGTTGGCCGACCACCTCCGTGGGTTCCGGCCCACGGGCGCCCAGGAGCGCTTCTTCGTTTTCGCCCACGGGCCCGGTGGCCGTGTAGACGACCGAGCTCCCATCGGGCGAGGACTGAACCAGCCCGCCTTCTTTTTCGATCGCGCGGATCGAGGCGCCGTGCTTGTCGCCGGGCGAGACCAATTCCCACGCGCGCCCGTCGAGCATGCTCGCCTGGGCCGCCGAGGTCTGCGTCGTGAACGTGCCTTCTGTGCTGATGCTCTTGCCGAGACTGCTTTCGGCGATCACGCGGTAGTGGTAGGTCGTGCTCGGGGAGAGCCCGGTCAGGCGCACCGAGACGGTCTGTTCGCCGAAGCCTTCCTTCAGTTCTTCGCCGACGCCGAGTTCGGGCGCCAGCTGCGTGCAGGCTTCGGGGCTGCTCGCGCAGCTGCCGGTCCCGTACTGGAAGTAGTAGTGAAGTTCGCTGAGTTCCTTGCCGTTCGGGTCGATCGTCGCGGTCAGCGCAGCGGAGGTCGACCTGGCGTGGCTGAAGAACGGGCTGCCGGGCTCGATCACCGGAGGCCCTTCCTTTTCCGGCGCGAAGCTTTCGATGCGACCGATCTTGCCTTCGACCGCGTCGGCGACGAGCACTTCGTGGGTGGCGGAGTCGACCGCCACACCGCCGCCACCGCCGTGTTCGAGCTCGCTGCTGGCGAAGCGCTGGATCAGCTTTCCGCTCGACGTGAACGCCGCCACGCTCGAGCCGTTGTCGACGTAGACGTCGTTGCTCGCTTCGCCGCTGGAGCCGTCCACCGCGAGCCCGGTCGTGTTTTCGCGCGCCAGTTTGGCGATCGCCGTGGGGCTTTCAGCTGTCGGCGACGTCGTTAGCTTCTCCGTGAAGCAGCGATGCGCCACGCAGGGCTGCGCCAGCGTTTCAGGGTGTTCGTGTTCTTTTTTCAGTTCTTCGATTTCGTCGATGTAGTGCCCGAACGGCTCGTAGGTCACGTAGAAGTCGCCTTCGGTGTCGATCGTGAACCCCGGCCTCACGGGACGCTCGACGCTGCTGATTTCGAGTTCGCTGTTTTCGGCTTTTTTTGCTTCCAGGATCGCCAGATCTTCTGAGGTGAGTTCTCCGAAGTGGAACCATTCGGCGAGCGGTCCTTCTTCGACAATCGTGAATTCTTCCTGCGATCCCGTGGTCCGCCCGCCCAGCGTGCCGCCCGCGAATTGCTCCAGCCGGACTTCTTCTTCTTCGTCTTCGCGCTCGACCCACACGTTCCCGGACCGATCGACGGCGACGCCCTGGATGGCGCCTTCCAGTTCTTCTTCTTTTTCGGCCTTCGTCACGAGGTTGCCGATGAACCCCCCCGTGGAGCCGAACTTGTAGACCGCGGCTTTCTTCCAGGTCCGGTTCGCGACCACGTACACGTCGCCGCTGGAGGGGCCCTGTGAGTTGTCCATGGCGATCGCGACGGGATCGTCCAGCTGCCCTTCCTTGCCGAAGCCGGCGAGCCCCGGCTCGCATTTTGCGGTGCACGTCTCGAGCTTCTTTTCACCGTTGCTGACGCCGTAGCCCCACGCCTCGAGGAATTCGTGGTTGGGAGCCGGCCCGTAGACGACGACGCGGTTGCTTTCGGCTTCGAGCGCGTACACGTCGCCCGTCGCTTCGTTGACGGCGAGCGCGGACGGTTTGGACGGGTTCGCCGGTTCGCCGCTTTCGCCGAAGGCGCCGGCGAATTCGTGGCCCCGCTGGCTGAGCGCCTGCGCGGGAGCGCTGTACAGCGCGAGCGCGGCGAGCGCGAGCAGAGCCGTGACGAGCTTCCGGCGCAGCGACCCGCCGCGGCTGAGGCTTGACCGACCGAGGCGCACGCTTGACCGGAGCCGGGCGCTTGACCGCAAGCGGGCGCTTCGCCGCGCGCCGCCTGACTTGACGGTCATCCGTCGCATCTGATCTGTCCCGTTCCCTTCCCCATCGCCGACCCTCTCTGGTTCCTGCGCTGCGCCCCTCTACGAGGCTAACACCTGGGTTGCTTATGTTCAAGCGATAACCGGGCTCATGCGCCCGGCTACCAGGTCATGCCTGGCCGGTGCGAGGTCGTGCCCTGGGCGGGTGCGCACCGCGCTTCACCCCGCTTCGCACCTGTCCGTTAGATGCGTGTGTGGGGCCCCTGGGGGCCCCACACACGTACTGCCCTGCCTGACTGATTACTGCTACTGCAGCTACAACGAGTACAGCGAGATCAGATTACGATCTCCATTTCCTCGCCCTTGACTTTGGCGGTGGTGTTCTCGCCTGATTCGAACGTGCCGACGCCGATAACTTCGGTCAGCAGCACGTCGCCTTCGACGGTGTTCACCTGTTCGCCGCCAGCGTTGACCGAGAAGGTCTGCGTGGATTCCTTGGCGAAGCTGCCGATGTCCCCGGTCACCACGCCGTCAGTGATGCCCGTCGTTACGACTTTCTCAGCGCCGCAGGAGAACGCGGCGGACACTTTCCCGGTCGTACCAACCCGCGCGACGACTTCGGTCGGCGAGAGTTCGGCCAGTTCGGTGGCGAGGCTTTCCGTCTTGATCTTGCCGGCGCTCTCACCAGCGGAGGCGCAGGATTCACCACTGCTCGTGCATTTTTCGAACGTGACCGTCACGTTGCCGTTGCTCGCGCCCGTGATGTGGCCTTCGCCCTTGGCCTTCGTGCAGGTGACGGCGCCCACGATGCCGAAGCCTTTGATGTAGCTCGTCAGCGTGCTCGCGCCGTTGGCGTCCTTGATCTTAGGTTCTTTTTCCTTGCCTTCGTTCCAGGCGCCCAGTTCGTAGCCGCCTTCTTTCTTGCCGCCTTTGGATTCACCCGTGCACGTCTTGGTGTTGAATTTGCCGCTGCCCTTCGGCGAGGCCTTCTTGCACACTTTGTACGTCGGGGTGGCCGACGCGCTGCTGGCGACGACCGCGCTCATCGCGAACACGGCAACGAGGCAGAGCCCCACGATCCTGATGCGTTTCATCTGTCCACTGCTCCTTTTCCCTCTAGGAATAGAACTACCGACCCCAGGAATCCCCTCTTCAGGACAGAGACGCCCCAAAGCCAGTTGTTGTCGTCAGCTGATCCGCAGCAAACGACGCTGTACACCCGACCTTGGCAGAAAATCTCTCCTGCGTCAAGGTCAAGCCACGACCACGTCGAGGCGTTCCGCAAGCAGCCCCCTGGCGGGAGCCCGAGCTTTGCAGGAGGCCTGGGCGCTCCGCACCCTTTACGACGCTTGACATCATGTCGCGGCGACGGTACCACACGGGGTGACCTGACGTCAACCCTACCGTGCTGCGCGCGTTTGCCCGCGTCCGGGCTGGCCGTCCAACTTAACAGTGAAGCGCGAGCGTGCGCTCAGGACACGCGAGCGACCGCGACGGTGCGGTCCGCCTCGGCGAGGATCTCCCAGCCGGGCGTGACCGCGGTGCGGAAGTGGCGCGCGACGACGGCGCTCGGCCCGGGCAGGCCGCGCCCGCCGGGCTCGCCGGCGCGGGCGTCGTGGAAGACCACGCGCCCTCCCAGCGCCACGAACGGCCGCCAGCACGACCAGTCGAGCTCGCACCCAGCCTCTGAGTGATCGCCGTCGATGAACACGAGGTCGACCTCGTCGCGCCAGCCCGCGGCCACGTCACCGGAGAGCGCCACGTGCCAGCGCACTGTGGGGGCGTCGCGCCCGCGACGGCGCACCGCGCGCGCGACCGCGCGCCTGGTGGCCCACTCGCTCGCGCCCCAGCCGCTTGGCAGCGCGTCCGGGTGCGAGCCGAACGGGTCGACCAGGTGCAGCTCGGCGCCCGGCGCGAGCGCCTGGCAGAGAGCAAGCGCGGAGGCGCCCTCGTAGACGCCGATCTCGACCACGCGACGCGCGTCGCGGGCGGCGTCGAGCAGCACCCGCACGTCCGCGCTGGAGTGCATCGTGCGCGGAGGGATCGCGCCCAGCCCGACCGCGAGCGCGCGCATGCGCACGTCGTCGCGGACCCTCGTGGGAGTCAGGCTGCGGAGCGCCTGCGGCAACATCGCTCCGCCGTCAGACCGCTGCGACCTGCTCCTCCTCGGCCACGCGGAACGAGGAGCCGCAACCGCACGCGGCCACCACGTTGGGGTTGTTGACCTTGAAGCCGGCGCCCTGCAGGCTCTCCTCGTAGTCGATCGTCGAGCCGCGCACGAACTGCAGGCTCTCGCCGTCGACGAGCAGCTTCAGGCCGTGGCTCTCGAACACGACGTCGTTATCGCGCTGCTCGTCGAACGCCAGCTGGTACTGGAAGCCCGAGCAGCCGCCGCCACGCACACCGACGCGCAGCCCGGCGACGCTCACGTCGGCCTCCTGGGAGGCCAGGAACTCATGCACCTTCTCGGCGCCCTTGTCGGTGATCTCGATCATCGCTTCGCTCCTGTCGACGGCTGCAAGACTTTCCAAAGTATAGCGGCGGCTACGGGGCGCCCTCGGCGCGCGCGCAGACCTTCTACCCTTGAGGCGGATGCCGTCCGCGGAGGACATAAAGCAGCGCATCGAGGCCGCCATTCCAGGGGCGCACGCCGACGTCGAGGACTACACCGGCGGCGGCGACCATTTCCGTGCGAGCGTCACCGCGCCGGCGTTCGCGGGTCTCAGCCGCATCCAGCAGCACCGTCTCGTGTACGCGGTCTTCGGGGCGGAGATCGGCGGGGCGATCCACGCGCTCGCGCTGAAGACAGACGCCCCGTCGCAGATCCCCACCAACTGACAGCCAGGAGCACTCCATGCCCAGCAGCCCATCCGAGCCACTGCCGATGTCGAGCGGCCAGCCCGCCCCGGCGCCCGCGCCGAGCGCGGAGAGCAACCCGATCCGCGACGCGATCGCCGAGGCGATCAAGGAGCACAAGGTGATCCTGTTCATGAAGGGGACGCCGGACGCGCCCGCGTGCGGCTTCTCCGCGCGCACGGTCGCGGCGCTGCAGTCGCTCGACGCGCCGTTCGCGGCGGTCGACGTGCTGCCCGACCCGCGCATCCGCCAGGAGCTGTCGGCGCTGTCGGACTGGCCGACCATCCCCCAGCTGTTCGTCGACGGCGAGCTGGTCGGGGGCTGTGACATCGTCATCGAGATGTTCGAGTCGGGAGAGCTCGCGCAGGCGTTGCTGTAGCGTCCCGCGCCGCATGCCTCCAGTCGCCCTCGCAACCGACAGCACCAACTACCTCCCGCGCGCGCTCGCGGACGAGCTGGGCATCCAGCAGGTCAGCCTGTACGTGGGCTGGCGCGGGGAGCCCGAGCGCGAGCTGCAGATGGACGGCTTCGACGGCTTCTACAAGCGGCTGCACGACGATCCCGAGCTGCCGACCACCTCGCAGCCGTCGATCGGCGACTTCCTCGCGGTGTGGGAGCCGTTGCTCCAGGACGGCCGCGACGTCGTCTCGATCCACCTCGCCGGGGGCATCTCCGGAACGTGCGAGGCGGCGCGCCAGGCGCACGAGCTGCTCGCCGAGCGCGGCCTCGGCGAGCGCGTGGCGGTGATCGACGGCGAAACCGCCTGCGGCGGAACCGGCCTGCTCGTGCTCGCAGCCAGCGCCGCCGCGCGCGCGGGCGCCGACCTGGACGCCGTCGTGACGCGCGTGCGCGACGCGCGCAGGGCGCTGCGCATCTGGTTCTGCCTGGACACGCTCGAGTACCTGCGCAGAGGCGGGCGCGTCGGCAAGGCGCAGGCGTGGCTGGGCGGCACGCTGAAGATCAAGCCGATCCTCTCGCTGGAGTACGAGATCGTGCCCGTCGAACGGGTGCGCACCGCCGGTCGCGCTTTCGAGCGCATGGTCGCCTACGCGCAGGAGCTGCACGACAGCGGCTCCGACGGCTGGGTGGTACAGCACATCCAGGCCCCCGAGCAGGCGCAGCGCCTGATCGACCGCTGCCGCGAGATCTTCGACTCAGAGCCCGTGTTCACGTCCGAGGTCGGACCGGTGATCGGCACCTACACCGGCCCCGGCCTGATCGGCGTCGGCGCGATTCCCCGCGCGCTGCTGGCCTGATCAGCCGCGGCGACGACGACGGCGACGCAAGACCCGCGCGCCGATCATCAGCCCCACAACCGCCGCGCCGACCGTGATTTCGCTGCGGTGACGCTCGATGTGCCCGCGCCAGTCGGTCAGTCGCGTGACCTCGCCGCGCAGCTTCTGCACCGACACCGCCAGCTCCGTGCGGTTGGCCTCGATCGAGCTGCGGATCTCCGCTGGCGAGCGCTGGGCCATCAGCTCTCGCCCCCGGCGCCGGCGGCGGGATACGGGACGCTGCCGGCGGCGGGCTCGGCCGGCGTGGCGGCGGGACCGACGCTCTCGCGGATCTTGCGGGCTTCCTCGATCGCCATGCTGGGCACCGGCGGCGAGCCTTTTTTGACGGCTTTCGCGGCGATCAGACCGGCGAGCAGGCCGAGCACCACGAGGATCACCGACATCGCGAAGAAGCCCCAGAAGTATGTGTAGGCGTTGCCGATCGGCAGGTAGTAGTAGAGCAGCCACGCGCAGCCGACCAGCGCGAACACGAGCGCCGTGAAGAAGAACACGCCCGCGGCGGCCCCGACGACGGCGCCCTTGACGAGCTTCGTCGCCTTTTCGCTCATCTCCGCCTTCGCCAGCTCGATCTCCTCGCGGACCAGCAGCGTCGCGCGCTCGGACACCTCGGCGATCGCCGTGGCGATGTTCTGGGTCTCCTCCGTGCCCCTGCCCGTCCCCGATCGCCCCCCCG
Organism: uncultured Solirubrobacteraceae bacterium; assembly: GCA_963735705.1. Taxonomy (GTDB): domain Bacteria; phylum Actinomycetota; class Thermoleophilia; order Solirubrobacterales; family Solirubrobacteraceae; genus Palsa-744. The sequence goes on along the minus strand of CAVTLZ010000013.1, from coordinate 87,431 downwards.
CGGGCGGTGGCGGCGGACCGCTCACTCGGGCGGCTCCTCGTCGAACACGCGCCTCCAGATCGTGGCGGCGGCGCGGTTGGCGACGATGGCCACCAGCGCGCTCATGCCCGCCAGCAGACCCTGCCACATCAGCCGCTTGACCATCTCGTTCTGCATGCTCGCGCCAGTCTATTGCTCCAGCCCGCCGCAGACAGTCTCCACGACGAGCCACTTGGCCCGCTCGAAGTAATCGTCGCCCTGCGGCAGCAGGGCGAATATCCAGCCGGTGAGCAGCTGCTCGATCGCGCCGTAGAAGGCCATCGCGGCGAACCGCGCTTCGATCTCCTCCTTGAACACCCCCTCCGCCTGCGCCTTGGCGATCATCCCGCCGATCAGGTCGTACGCCTCGGTGATCGTCGCGATGTGGGTGTTGCCGAACGAGTTAGCCGCGCGCGTGACCTCGACGATGATCACCTTCATCAGGTCGGGGTCGTGCTGGTAGCTGTCGATGATGAACGACGCGATCGCCTGGAGCTTCTCGCGCACGGGGATCGCTTCCGCGTCGACCTCGCGGATCAGCTCGAGCATCACGTTCCAGCGCTCCAGGAACAGCGTGTCGAGCACCTCGTCCTTGGAGGCGAAGTAGTGGTAGACGAGGCCGTATGCCACGCCTGCCTCGTCGGCGATGTCCGCGACGCGGCACGCGTGAAAGCCCTGGCGGGCGAACACGCGCACGGCCGCGTCGAGGATCAGCCGGCGCTTGTCCGGCGCCTGCGCGCGCGGCGCCGATGCGCGGCCGGTGCTCATACCGTCTCCTGCACCGGCCAGCGATAGGCCTCCGGGCGGCGGTTGGCGAGCGACGGCAGGCGCGTGCGGATCTCCAGCTGGCGCTCGAGGTCGAGCTCGGCGACGATGTAGCCCTCGCTGTCGGGCGCCTGCGCCAGCACCAGCCCCCACGGATCGACGATCATCGAGCGCCCGCCCGAGTGCTGGCCGGCGGGATGCTCGCCGAACTGGTTGGCGGCGATCACGAACGCCTGGTTCTCGATCGCCCGCGCGCGCACGAGCACCTCCCAGTGATCGCGCGTCGTCGTCAGCGTGAACGCCGCCGGCAGCGTCAGGATGCGCGCGCCGCGCACGGCGAGGATCCGGTAGAGCTCCGGGAAGCGCAGGTCGTAGCAGATCGACAATCCCAGCTCGACGCCGTCCGCGGTCTGCGAGACGACGAGCTCGTCGCCCGGCTCCTCCAGCTCGGACTCGTCGTATCTGTGCCCGCCGACTTCGACGTCGAACATGTGCACCTTGCGGTACGCCGCGACCAGCTCGCCGCGCGGGTCGACGTGCACGGACGTGTTCGCCAGCTTCGCCTGGCCGGGCACGCGCTCGAGGATCGAGCCGGCGACGAGCTCGATGCGCAGCTCGCGCGCGATCGCGCGCGCCCACCCGACCGCCGCGCCGTCGAGCGTCTCCGCGCCCGCGCGCAGATCCTCCTCCGAGCCCATCGCCGTCCACTTCTCCGGCAGCACGATCAGCGTCGCGCCGTCGGCCGCCGCCGCGCGCGTGAGGCGATCCGCGTGCGCCATGTTCGCGACCTGATCGGCGGTCGAGCTCATCTGGACTGCCGCGACCCTCACAAGCGCATTCCCTCCCGCGGACCCCGCGCCCGCAGCTCCCCGATGGGCTTCAGCACAGAACAGATTGACTGGTCAGTCAACAAGCTCAGAGCATAACGCCCGCCGGACCTTGCGGGATGGTGGGACCCGATCGCCGCATACCGCGCCGGCGCCGCGGCGCTGGCCCTACTCGCTGCGCCGCCCGCGCTGGCGGCGCAGCTCGGCGAGCAGCAGCTTGGAGTGCATCGCGCCGATCAGCTCGCGCAGCGGTTCGGCGCCGGCGGCGACGATCTGCATCGCGCGCTCGACGTCCACCTCGCCCGCCAGCCGGTCCAGCAGCGCGCGCACCTCCTCCTCGACGAGCGGCTCGAGCGCCTCGCGGTAGCGCAGCGTGTCGTACACGGTGAATCCGAGCGTCTCGTCGTAGCCGCCCGCGCGGAAGCTCGCGATCGCCTCGATGATCTTCACGTCGTCGTGGTCGTAGCCGCGCTGGTTGGGCGTCAGCACGCCGAGGTCGGCCAGGCGCTCGAGCACGTTGCGCGGCACGCCGTATCGCTCCTGCACGAGCTTGCGCGAGACGCGACTGCCGTCGTCGACGCTGATCGCCGCGCGCTCGAGGATGCGGTCCTCGAGCTCGATCAGGGCGCGCACGCGCTCGGGATCCTCCTGCAGCGCGCTGCGGATCACGCGCAGCGGCATGAAGCGCTCCTCCTGCAGCCGCTTGATCAACTCGATCCGCTGCACGTACTCGGGCGGGTAGTACGCCATGTTGCGGCTCGTCCTCACGACGTCCTCGCCGCCGCCGAGCATGCCCTCGCGCAGGTAGTAGCGGATCGTGCCGGCGCTCACCCCCGAGCGCTCGGCCAGCTCGCTCATCTTCAGCAGCTCTGGGTGGCTGCTCACGCTCGGAACGTCGGGGAGGAGTTGCCCATCTCGGCCGCGCCCGCCGCCGCCCCCGACGCCAGCAGCTCGGAGACCTGCGCCTGCGAGTAGCCGGCCTCGAGCAGCACCTCCTCTGTGTGCTCGCCCAGCGCCGGCCCCGGCAGTCGCGCGTGCTCGCCCGGCGTGCGCGTCAGCTTGATCGGCACGCCCAGCTGACGCACCGGCCGCTCGGCGCCCGGCTGGTCGAGCTCGACCACCATCTCGCGCTCGCGCACGAGCTCCGACTCCAGCGCCTCGTCGAGCTCCAGCACCGGCTCCAGGCAGCAGTCGTGTTCGCGCGCGAACGCCTCCCACTCGGCGCGCGTGCGGCCCTTGAAGATCTCCTGCACCTGCGCGTGCGCGTCGGAGCCCGGGTGCTCGAACTGCTTGGCGATGAGCTCCTCGCGCCCGACGCCGCGACACCACGCCTGCCAGAACTTCGGCTCGAGCGCGCCCAGCGACACCCAGCCGTCGGCGCACTCGTACGGGCGATAGCAGATCAGCGCTCCCGCCAGCGGCAGATCGCCGCGGCGCGGAACCACGCCGTCGGCGAAGTACGCCGCCGCCACCATCGCCAGCCACGACAGCGCGCCGTCGGCCATCGACACGTCCACCATCTGCCCCTCGCCCGAGCCAGGATGCTCGGACGAGCCGTCGCGCTCGCGCAGCGCCGCCAGGATCCCGAAGGCCGCCATCAGCGCGCCGCCGCCGAGGTCCGCGATCTGGCCGGCAGCCTGCACCGGCTCGCCGCCGCGCGGGGAGGGTGGGGCTCCCGTCAATCCGAGCAGGCCGATCAGCCCCAGGTAGTTCATGTCGTGCCCCGACGCGTCGCGCTTGGGGCCGTCCTGGCCGTAGCCGGAGATCGCGCAGTACACGATCCCCGGGTTCTCCTCGCGCATGCGCTCGTAGCCCACGCCCAGCCGCTCGAGCACGCCCGGGCGGAAGGACTCCAGCACGACGTCCGCTTCGCGCACCAGCGCCAGCAGCGCCTCGCGGCCGCCGTCGCTCTTCAGATCCAGGCGGATCGAGCGCTTGTTGCGATTCAGCGACAGGAACAGCGCCGACTTGGCGCTGTCGTGAGCGCCCTCGTAATAGGGAGGCGACCAGCGGATGTAGTCGCCCATACCCGTGTCCTCGACCTTCAACACATCCGCGCCGAAATCCGCCAGCAGCAGCGAGCAGAAGCCACCCGGCAGCAGCCGCGAGAGGTCGAGCACGCGGATGCCCTGCAGCGGCAGGCTCACGCGCCGGCTCCCTCGCGCTGCGGGATCGCCAGCATTGCGCGCGCCTCCTGCACGGTCGCCGGGCGGCGGCCCATGTCCTCGGTCATCTGCCTGGCCTTCGCGATCAGCTCGCCGTTGGAGCGCGCCATCTCCCCGTTTGGCAGGTACAGGTTGTCCTCCAGGCCGACGCGAATCGAGCCCCCGAGCGTGAGCGCCGCGGCGACCAGCATCCACTGGTCGCGCGAGATGCCGATCACGCCCCAGTGCGACGCCGCAGAGCCTTCCGCCGCGGGATTGGAATCCCGCCCGCCCGGGATGTTCTCGACCATCGCCGCCAGGTTGCGCGCCGTCGGCGGGATGCCGCCCACGACGCCCATCACGCAGTCGACGTGCAGCGGCGTCTTCAGCACGCCCATGTCGATCAGTGGCGCGAGGCTGCCCACGTGGCCGACGTCGAAGCACTCGTGCTCCGGTTTGATGCCCAGCTCGTTCATCGCCTCCAGCAGCTGGATGATCTCCTCGAACGGGTTCGCGAACACCATGTTGAACACGAACTGCTTTTTCGACTTCGAGTACTTCGCGTAGTTCATCGAGCCCATGTTCAGCGCCGCCACCTCCGGGCGCACCGCCCTGAGGTACGCGACGCGCTTTGCAACCGGTATTCCGATCGTGCCCGTCGAGAAGTTCACGATCACCGCGTCGCCCACCTCCGCGCGGATCGCGTCCGTGATCGCCTGGAAGTCCTCGATCTCATAGCTCGGCGTGCCATCCGGTTTGCGCGCGTGGATGTGGATCATCACGCCGCCCTCGTCGACGATCCGCCGCGCCTCCGCCGCGTACTCCGCCGGCGTGTACGGGATCGCCGGGCATTGCTCGCGATTGGCGATCGCGCCCGAGATCGAGCAGGTGATCACGACGGGATGGTCGAGGCTCATACCGGTACTACCCCCTGCCGCTTCCACGGCCGCTCGATTTTCTTGTTCTCGGACATCTCGAGGGCTCGGCAGATCGTCTCGCGCGTCTCGCGCGGGTCGATGACGTCGTCGATCACGTCGTTGCCGGCGGCGACGTACACGTCGAAGATCTTGCGGAAGCCCTCGATCAGCTCCGCCTTCTTCGCCGCCGGGTCCTCCGCCGCGTCGACCTGTTTGCGGAAGGCGATCTCGACGACGCCCTCGGCGCCCATCACGCTGATCTCCGCGCTCGGCCACGCGACGATCAGGTCCGGCTCGTACGCGCGCCCGTTCATCACGTAGTAGCCCGCGCCGTACGCCTTGCGCGTGATCACCGTGACCTTCGGGACGGTCGCGTTGGCGACCGCGTACAGCATCTTGGCGCCGTGGCGGATGATGCCTTCGGCCTCCACCTTCGTGCCGACCATGAAGCCGGGCACGTCCTGGATGAACACGAGCGGGATCGCGAACGCGTTGCACAGGTTGACGAAGCGCGCGGCCTTGTCGGCGGAGTCGTTGTCGAGGATGCCGCCGAGCTGCTTGGGCTGGTTGGCGACGATCCCCACCGGCCTGCCGCCGAAGCGCGCGAAGCACGTGATGATCGTCTTCGCCCACTGGCCCTTCATGTCGAAGTACTCGCCGTCGTCGACGATCCTGCGGACCACCTCGTACATGTCATACGGCTGGCGATTGGAGTCCGGCAGCACGTCCAGCAGCTCCTCCTCGCGCCTGTCGATCGGGTCGCTCACCGGCCGTGCCGGCGGGCGCTCTTCGCAGTTCTGCGGCATGTACGAGAGGTACTGCTTGATCCGCTCGATGCACTGCTCGTCGTCGGCCACCTCCATGTCGCCGACGCCCGACTTGCGGCAGTGCACGCGCGAGCCGCCCAGCTCCTCCTGGGTGACGTCCTCGCCGATCGCCGCGCGCACGAGGTGCGGCCCCGCCAGCGCCATCGAGCCGCGGCCCTTGACCATCGGCACGAAGTCGGCGAGGCCGGGGATGTACGCGGTGCCGGCGGCGCACGGCCCCATCAGCGCGGCGATCTGCGGGATCACGCCGCTCATCACGACCTCCTCGCGGAACAGGTGCCCGGAGCCGGCGAACATCGCGCCCGCCGCCTCCTGGACGCGCGCGCCGGCGGAGTCGAGCAGCCACACGAACGGGATGCGCTCCCGCAGCGCCAGCTCGCGCAGGCGCGTGACCTTGAGCTCGCCTGTCATGCCCATCGAGCCGGCCATCACGGTGAAGTCGTACGCGCACACCGCCGTCAGGCGACCGTCGACCTTGCCGTAGCCTGTGATCACGCCGTCGGCGGGCGCGTCGACGCCGTCCATCGCGCGCTGCGAGAAGTGCGGTTTCCCGTGGATGCCCAGCTCGACGAACGTGCCGTCGTCGATCAGCAGCGCGATCCGCTCGCGCGCGGTCAGCTTCTCGCGCGCGTGCTGCGCGGCGATCTTCTCCTCGCCGCCGCCCAGGCGGATGCGCGCGCGGCGGGCCTCGAGGTCCTCGACCAGCGGGCGCAGCAGCGAGTCGGCCATCAGCGGCCCTTCCACTGCGGCTCGCGCTTCTCGAAGAACGCGGTCACGCCCTCGACGATGTCTTCCGTGGACAGCGCCAGGCTCAGCTGCGCGCGCAGGTAGTCGAGCGCGTCGTCGAGCGGCATGTCCAGCTGACGGCGCATCGCCTCCTTGCCCAGGCGCATGATCACCGGGGACTTGCCCGCGAGCTTGCCCGCCCACTCGGCGACCGTCGCCTCCAGCTCCCCATCGGGCACGACCCGGTTGACGATGCCCGCCGCCTGCGCCTCGGCGGCGCTCCAGCGCTCGCCCAGCAGCAGCAGCTCGTTGGCCTTCTTGCGCGGGACGTTGCGATAGATCAGCGCCATGATCATGAACGGGAACGTGCCCACGTTGATCTCAGGCGTGCCGAACGTCGCGCCCTCGGTGGCGACGATCAGGTCGCACGCGAGCGCGATCCCGAGCGCGCCCGCGAGCACATGCCCGCGCGCGGCGCACACCGTCGGCTTGCCGAGCGCGCCGATCAGCTTGAACAGGCCGACGAAGCGCTCCGAGCCGAAGTGCTTCTCCACGAGCGACGCGTCCGCCGCGAAGCCGCCCAGGCTCGCGCCCGAGGAGAACGTCTTCTCGTTCGAGGAAGCGAGCACCACGCAGCGCACCGCGGCGTCGTCGCGGGCGCTCTCGAACGCTTCGATCAGGCCGCCCAGAAGCTCGGGAGAGAGCGCGTTGCGCGTGTCCGGGTCGTTGAGCGTGATGCTCGCCACGCCCGACGCGGCGACGTCGTAGAGGACCTTGTCGGTGGCCATGCACGCATCCTAGTGCGCAGCGCAAGCATGTGCGTAGTGGTCAGCTCTACTACTTACTTCGGGTGTGCTGGGTACGTGATCGTCAGTTACACACGCCGCAGCGTCCCGCCGCGCACTGGCACGCGGGCGGGATCGGGCCGGCGCGTCGCGGGCCCCAGCGGCGCACCCAGTCGAGCGCCGCGGCCTCCGTGCGGTCGCCCATGCCGCCCGGCCAGCAGGAGCGCAGCATCGTCGAAACCAGCCGCTGTGTATCCGGCTCGGCCCTGCTCGACACCGACTCGATGTGCGCGATGATCCCCGGGTCGCGCGGATGAGCTCCCATGACACCTGCATCGGCCTGCAGGCGCCCGGGCATGAGAGCTGGGCATCGCGGGCCGGCCGCGCGGCGCCTCGCCAACTGGGGTGAGGCGCCGCCGAGACGCGGTCGGACGTCACGCGGTCTGCGGAACCCGCGCGACGCTTTCCTGGTAGACCGCCATCTGTGCCGCGATCGCCTCGTTGGCGTAGCCGTCGATCTGGCGCAGGGCGTCGACGACGAGGCTCGCGTCCGCGAGCATCCGTCGATAGTCCTCGCTCTCGCGTACGGCGGCGAGCTGCTCGGCGGAGCCGTACAGCTCCATGTAGCCGTTCAGGCCCGCGTTGGGACCAAGCAGGACGACGTCGAACTTCTCGATGCGCCCCTCCTGCTGCATGCGCCCGTAGAGGCCGATCGCCTCGTTGAACACCTCCAGGCCATGCTCCTCGCGTCCGCGAACTGGCGTGCCCCAGCCGATGAACAGCATCCGGTCGGCCATGCCGACCCCCCTTCGCTAACGGCCCGGCCCGTCGCCGGGCCTCTCGGGCACGAAGCTACCACCCGTGCGGAGAAACGGGTGGACACCGTATGAACATGGACGTGTTCAGAGCGGCGACGCTTCGGAGCCGGGAACGCGAGTCTTGATGTGAGCGAGCGTGCGGCACGTCGCAGCGCTCTTGCCGTGCAGGCGGCCGCAGAAGCGCAGGGCCTGCCTGAGCTCGCGCGCGGCGCGGCGTCGTTCGATCCGTTTGAGCTGCGCTTCGTCGATCGTCTGCCGCGCGGGCGGCGGCACGATGTTCACGGGGATGTTGATCGCGAGCGTGTCGACGCGAATGGCGATCGTCGCGCCTTCGTCGGCGAACGTGAGCCGCGCGCGCACGGGCAGGCCGTTGGGGGCGATGAAGACTTCCAGCTCGAGCGTTGGCGGCGCGGTCGCCTTCGCGGGCGCCTTGGAGTGACCCACGGGTGCCGTTTCGAGGGGCGAGCTGAGCGGATGCGTCGGTTCTTTCGATTCCGCTTTCAGCTGCGCAAGGAACGGCGCCGGATCGAGCGTGGCGTCGAACTCGATGACACGTTGATCGTCGACCGTCGCGGGACCGGACTCCTCGATCGACAGCGCGCCGTTGAGCTGTTCGATGAGCTTGCTGAACGTCCCCTGCGCCCCGGGATGATCGTTTTCCAGCAGGCCGCCGGGATCGAGACTCGTGTCGGCGCCGGGAGCCGCTTCTTCCTTGGCCTGTCGCTGGCTGCGAACCCAGGGACGCCGACCGTCGATTTCGCCCGCCTGGCGCTTGTAGCTGTAGACGGTGTCGCCGATCGTTCGCGTCTTATCTTCGGGCGCCCCGAACAACCCTCCGGTCGCCGCGCTCTCGGGTGGGGAGTCGCTGGCTTCGCCGTCGCCGGCGATGATGAACAGCAGCGGAGCGCCTTCGCCGATGAGGCCTCCCACCGCAAATTCCTCCTGAAACGAGAAGCGCTCGGAGTTGGCCTGCAGCTGCGCCATCTGCTGCTCGAGCGCGACCAGATCGGGCGGCAACGCCGCCGCGGCGCTCGCGCGAGCCGGGATGGCCGCGCAGAGCAGCGCCGCCGTCAGCGCGAGGACAGCCGCCCCCCTCCCCCTCGATCCAGCCAGCCTCCACGCGTCTCGCAAGCTCCGTCACCCCTTCGCAGTCGCCTTCGCCGACCTGACCGCGGCGCATTCTGCCATACGGCATTTGCGGCCGCCGGGCGACATGGTCGCTACGCAGGCGCCGGCGGCATTCCCGATCCGCGAGGCATAGCGCGATCCCCGCCGGATGCCAGCCCGCCCCACGCGGAAAGTAATCAGTCCTACTGTTTACTTTTCCGCTGCCCTGCGTTAGCGTCTGCGGTCCACCGCGCCGGCGCATCGGAATCGACCGGCCCACGACACCCAGCAAGGAGATCCGCCCCCATGGCCGCCACCGCCGCGAGCGTGCTGAAGCCCGACTTCAAAGCCCAGCGCAAGCACTTCATCTTCACCGACGAGCACGAACAGCTGCGCGAGTCGATCCGCAACTTCGCGACCAAAGAGCTGGCGCCGCACGCGGAGGAATGGGAGGAGACGACGTTCCCGGACTCGGTGTTCACGCGCATGGGCGAGCTCGGCTTCCTCGGCCTGGACAAGCCGGTGGAGTACGGCGGGCAGGGCGGCGACTACTACAGCGCGCTGGTGCTGGCGGAGGAGATCGGCAACGCGAACTCGGGCGGGCTGGCGATGGGCGTGGCGGTGCAGACGGACATGGCGATGCCGCCGATCCTGAAGTTCGGCACGGAGGAGCAGAAGCGCGAGTGGGCGGAACCGGCGATCAAGGGCGAGAAGATCCTGTGCCTGGGAATCACCGAGCCGGACGCCGGCTCGGACGTGTCGGGGATCAAGACGCGCGCGGTCAAGGACGGCGACGAGTACGTGATCAACGGCTCCAAGACGTACATCACCAACGGCCACCGCGCGGACGTGATCGTGCTGGTCACGAAGACCGACCCGGACGTCGGCTACGACGGCTTCACGCTGTTCCTCGTGCCGATGGACAGCCCCGGCGTGATCCGCGAGAAGAGGCTCGAGAAGCTCGGCATGCACGCCTCGGACACCGCGCTCCTGGCCTTCCAGGACGTGCGCGTGCCGGAGTCGGCGGTGCTCGGCCAGGTGGGCAAGGGCTTCTACCACATCATGTGGGAGCTCCAGGGCGAGCGCCTGATCGGCGCCGCCGGCTGCGTGGCGGGCGCGCAGAAATGCTTCGAAAAAACACTGCAGTACGCGCACGAGCGCAAGGCGTTCGGGCGGGAAATCGGCAAGTTCCAGGTGATCCGCCACAAGTTCGCCGAGATGGCGACCAAAATCGAGTCTGCGCGCCAGATGGTGTACGTGACCGCGTGGCGCTTCAACAACGGCGAGTACCCCGTGCGCGAGATCTCGATGGCCAAGCTCCACGCCGCGCGCATCGCCTGCGAAGTCGCCGACGAATGCATCCAGATCCACGGCGGCGCCGGCTACATGCGCGAGTACGGCGTCGAGCGCGTGTGGCGCGACATGCGCCTGAACCGCATCGGCGCGGGCACCGACGAGATCATGCTCGACGTCATCGGCCGCTCCTACGGGCTGTGAGGCGACGCCGGCTGCACGGCCGGGCCACGCGATACCACGAGCGTCGGGGCGAGCCGGCGGCGGACGGTGCGGTTGACGAGCGCCGACGCCAGGCCGGCGACGATCGGGGGCCAGATGTTCACGGAGACGACGTTGATCCCGTGCTCCTGGTAGTGGCGCATCAGCTCCGTGTTGCGCGCCTCCTCGTCGTCCGCGTAGCGCTCTTCGATCGCCTGGATCTCGCGCGCCTGCTGCCTGCGCTCCTCCTCCAGCGGGTGCGAAGGGCGCGGCGTCAGCCGCTCGGCAAGCAGCCGTGTGGCGAGCTGGACCAGCGCCACCGTCAGCGTCCGCCACAGCGCAAGCCGCCTGCCGGTCCGCCGGTCGACCGTGCGCACGCCCATGATCCAGCCCCCCGGCGTGCCGACTTGCTCGCCCAGGACTGCGACGGCCGGCGTCAGCACGCGCATCCAGCCGGGGGTGCGAGCGACCGGCCGCTCGGTGCCACGGGCGCGCCAGGCGCGGCGCCATTGGATCGCCGCTGGCAGCGCCATCACAGCGGCGTCGATCAGCCCGACCAGCGCCTTCCTGCCCCGCGGCGCGGACTCGGGCTCGGCGGTCGGCTCCGCGTCCGTCGTGCTCATCGCCAGATCATCGTCGGTCCTGGCGCCGCATGCGGCGCCAGGGGCAGGGCCACATGTGGCCCTGCCTCGGGGGCGCACATGTGCGCCCCTGCCGGACGGCGCATGCGCCGTCCGGAACAGCCTCACCTAACCTGTCGGCTCCCATGACGCCATCCTCTCCCCCCTTCTCCGACGAGCACGAAGAGCTGCGACATTCGATCCGCGGCTTCATCGAGCGCGAGCTCGCGCCGTACGCGCAGCAGTGGGAGGACGAGCGCTGGTTCCCCGACGAGCTGTTCGGCAAGCTCGCCGCGCAGGGGCTGCTCGGGCTGAAGTACCCGGACGAGTACGGCGGGCAGGGCGGCGACTACCTGCACGAGGCGGTGCTGTGCGAGGAGATGGCGCGGATCGGCTCCGGCGGCACCGCCGCCGGTCTCGGCGCGCACACCAACATCGCCACGCCGCCCATCTGGAAGTTCGGGACGGAGGATCAGAAGCAGCGCTACCTCGTGCCGGCTATCCGCGGCGAGAAGATCGGCGCACTCGGCATCACCGAGCCCGGCGCCGGCTCGGACGTCGCCGCCATCGTCTCCAGCGCCGAACGCGTCGACGGCGGCTGGGTGTTCAACGGCGAGAAGACGTACATCACCAACGGCGTGCGCGCGCACTTCATCGTCACCGCCGTCAAGACCACCAGGGAAGGCGGCCACCACGGCATCTCCTTCCTGATCGTCGACCGCGGCGACGGCGTCGTCTCCTCGAAGCTCGACAAGCTCGGCTGGCACGCCTCCGACACCGCCACGATCAGCTTCCAGGACGTGTTCGTGGCAGAGGAGAACCTGCTCGGCGAGCTCAACGAGGGCTTCAAGCTGATCATGGCCAACTTCCAGTGGGAGCGCCTGGCGATGGCGCTCGGCGCCGTCGGCGCGATGACCGTCGCGTGGGAGCGCACCGCCGAGTTCGCACGCGAGCGCACCGCCTTCGGCCGGCCGCTGTCCGGCCACCAGACGATCCGCCATAAGCTCGCCGACCTCGCCACGTCCGTGTACACGTGCCGCTGCGTCACCTACGATGCGCTGCGCCGCTTCGTCGCCGGCGAGGAGCCGCTCAAGGAGGTCACCATGGCCAAGCTGCTCACGCAGCGCGCGTGCTTCCAGCTGATGGACGACTGCCTGCAGATCCACGGCGGCGCCGGCTACATGCGCGAGTACTTCATCGAGCGCGCCGCCCGTGACTCGCGCCTCGGCCCCATCGGCGGCGGCAGCGACGAGATCATGCGCGAAATCCTCGGGCGCGTGCTCGGGCTGTAGCGGCGCTACCTCAGCTGAGCTCGCCTTGAGCGATGGTCGACTTGCGAGTAAGGTCGGCAGGCGATTCGGGGCCGGACGAGCGGTGGGCGCGTCCCGCCGCCTACTCGCTACCGCAGCCGGTGAGCTCCCGCGTCAGGCTCCTCAGCCTCCCGCTTCGCGGCCCGTTCCTCGCCGCCTCCACAGCCTCGCCGCGCGTCGCGTAGCCGACGCTGCAGATCAGCTTGCCATCACGAAACCAGGTGACGCCGACCCAGCGCAACGACAGCGGCATGCGAGAACGCGCGCTGGTGCCGGCGATGCACATGCGAGCTACGACGAAGTCGTCAGTCGCCTCGACGATCTCCTCGAGCTCCAAGCGCGCGCGCCCGCTGAACTCTTCGAAGATATCGCTCATCCATTCCCGCCAGCCGGCTGCGCCTCGATAGGTGTAATCGGTGACTGAGAACGCCCGATTCTCCATGTAGAACCCGCGGGCCAGGATCTCCGCCGGCACCTCGCCCGCGTTCACCGCCGCGATCGCAAGCGCGTGCAGCTTCAGGTTAATCCGTGACATCCGGAGAAGGTCCGACCGAGGAGGAGATCCCGGACCCATGGGGCGATCTCCTCCTCGGCCTCGTCGATCCCTCCCTCTAGCCCGGATCTTGCATGAGGGGATTTGGTGTGGTGTTTTTGTGGGCGGTGAGGGGTGGGGCCAGTTGAAGCCGCCGCGGATCGGGTTGTAGCGGTTTGGGCGTGCGGGCTGGTGGTGTGGCGTTGGCCGAATGCCGGTTTTGGGGGCAGGCTTCGCGGGGCGGATCGCGCCCGAACGTCGAGATGGTCGTCGTAGGTCCGGTGGCTGTGTCAGCTTGGGGGCATCGGTGTCGGCGCCGGTGAGAAACTGACCCCTCTTCGCCGGTTGAGATTTGACCCCCTTGGGCGGTGGCGGAGGCGTCCGGGGTGCTGGTGAGCCTGGCTCGATCGTGTTGTCGAGACCGGGAGAAGGAGTGTGCTGGACGTGGAGCGGTGGGCCGAGATGCGCAGGGAGCACTTCGTTCGTGGGGTCTCGATCAAGGAGTTGATGCGCCGCACGGGTTTGGCGCGCAACACGATCCGCTCGGCGCTGCGCGCGGAGGCGCCGCCGGGGTTTCGTTGTCCTGAGCGCCCGTCGAAGCTCGACCCGTTCAAGGATGAGATCCACGAGCTGCTGCGCGGCGACCCAGCGCTGCCCGGGGTTCGTGTTCGTGAGCTGATCGAGCCGCTTGGGTTCGACGGCGGCAAGTCAATCGTGGATGACTACCTGCGGGAGGTGCGCCCGCTGTTCAAGCGCACGCGCACGCATCAGCGGACTGTCTATCAGCCGGGGGAGATCTGCCAGTGGGATCTGTGGGAGACCTCCAAGCCCGTCCCCGTCGGTCACGGCCAGGCCCGGCGGGCGTGGGTCGTCGTGTGCTGCCTCGGGTATTCCCGGGCTGGCGCTGGGGCGCTGATCTTCTCCAAGGAAGCACCTGACGTGCTGTGGGGCATGGGCCGCTGCTTGTGGCAGGTCGGCGGGCTGGCGCGGCTGATGGTGTGGGATCGCGAGGGGTGCCTGCACGCTGGCCGTGGACGCCCCACAGATCCGTATGCCGGCTTCTGTGGCCAGCTGAAGCTCGACTGGCATTTCTGTGCGCCGGCTGACCCGCAGGCGAAGGGCGCGGTCGAGCGTCTGCAGGGGTATATGGAGAGCAACTTCGAGCCCGGCCGGCACTTCGCGAACCCGCTGGACTTCCAGCTGCAGCTCGACGCGTGGTTCGAGAAAGCCAACGCGCGCACGCACAAGACGCTGCGGGCTCGGCCGGTCGACCGGCTCGTGCAGGAGCGGGAGGTGATGCGGGCGTTGCCTGAGCGCGAGCCCGACGTCGACCGCCGCTGGGTGACGCGGGTGCCACCCGACCCGCATCTGCGGTTCGACACGAACGACTACTCGCTCGACCCCCGCCTCGTCGGACGCCGCGTGGAAGTCCGTGCCTCTCAGCGACAGGTCACGGCGGTGGCGCTCGATACCGGCGAGCTCGCGTGCTCGCACGAGCGCAGCTTCGCGAAGAACCTCACGATCACAGCGCTCGAGCACGCCCGGACGCTCAGGGAGCGCCACGACGATGGCGAGAACGAGAGCGAGCCGCTCGTCGAGCAGCGCCCCCTTGCCGTCTATGACCGGCTGATCGCGTGAGCGCCACGGCCGAGCTCACGCACCTGTTCCGGGCGATGAAGGCGCCAGCGGCCGCCCGCGCGATGGCGAAGCTCTGCGAGCGTGCACGCTCAGAGGAATGGAGCTATGAGCGGTTCACCGAAGCGCTGCTGTCTACCGAGATCGCCTCCAGGGACGCCTCCGGCGGCGAGCTGCGGATCAAAGCCGCACGGTTTCCCGCTCGCAAGACGCTCGAGGAGTTCGACTTCACCTTCCAGCGCTCGATCAAAAAGCAAGTGATCGAGCATCTCGGGCAGCTCGACTTCCTGCACGCCCGCGAGAACGTGATCCTCCTCGGCCCACCCGGCACCGGCAAGACCCACTTGGCGATCGCCCTGGGCATCCGCGCCTGCCTGGCCGGACAAAGGGTGCTGTTCCGCACCGCGACCGAGTGGGTCGCCTTGCTCGCCGACGCGCAACGCCAAGGCCGCCTCGAGGAGGAACTGCGGCGCCTGGAGCGCTACCCCCTGCTGGTCTGCGATGAGGTTGGCTACATCCCGTTCGACCCGCAGGCCGCGAACCTGATGTTCATGCTCGTCAGCCGCCGCTACGAGCGCGCGAGCCTGATCGTCACCTCCAACAAGCCCTTCAGCGCCTGGGGCGAGATCTTCGGCGACGACGCGACCGCCGCAGCGATGATCGACCGGCTCGTCCACCACGCCGAGATCCTCTCGCTGAAGGGCGACAGCTACCGCCTCAAGAACCACGACCTCGCCGCTAGGCCCGCCGCCCAGACCCCCGAAACAGCCTGACCAATCACCCTCGCCACCCCAGCCGACGGCCGCACACGCCCCCACAGAGCCCGCCTCATCGCGCTCGACCACAAAAACCACCCCCCGGCGGCGAGCCCGCCCGCCGCCGGCGCGCTGTCAGGTAGCCGGGGCGGTTGCCCGCCCCGGCTCCCACAGAACCGTACGTGCGCTGTTCGCATACGGCTCTTCGGGGCGGCGGGTTGTGAACCCCGCCGCCGGCCGGTTATCGACCTCGATCTATCCCTGCTCCAGGGCCATGATTGGATGGGCAGGGGCGGTGAGGGCTGGGCGTTTGTGCTGATGCAGCCCGGCAGCCGAGACGAGCCCGCGGTCCGCGAAGAACGCGTTGTGCAGGCCGTAATCGACGGCCGGGGCGTGACTGAGGGCCCACGTCGACTTCTTGCCGGCGTAGACCGCGCGCCACGCTGACTGCGGCTTGACGCCCAGCGCGATGAGACGACGAGCGATCGTTCGTTGACGCTTCCAGTGGTGCAGCAAGATGGCCCGAAGCCGCCGACGGATGTGGGCGTCTATCCGGCGCATCGCCTGCTGCTCGGCGGCCGAAACGACCCCGAAGAATTGGTGCCATCCGGCCAGCCACGCGTTGATCCGGGCGATGCAACGCTCTAGCGTGCCTCCCCAGGTTCTCGGTGTGAGCTGGCGGATCCTGTCCACCGCGTTGCGCTTGGTGCGCTGCGATAGCAGCACCTCCACGGACCTGCGCCGCCCGTGCTGCACGACTCGCAGGGAGAACCCGAGGAAGTGGCGATCCTCCGGGCGGGCCACGGCCGACTTGCCCTCGTTCACCCTCAGACGCAAGCGCCGTTCGATGAACCGGCTGAGACTGGACATGACCCGGATACCGGCGCGTTCGCTTTGCACGTAGACGTTGGCGTCATCGGCATATCGAACGAACCGGTGACCACGCCGGGCGAGCTCAACATCAAGCTCGTCCAGCACGATGTTCGAGAGCAGCGGCGACAGCGGCGAGCCCTGAGGCACGCCCTCATCAACACCGATAACGACACCGTCCGGCAACACGATCTTGGCCTTGAGCATCCGCCCGATCAGGACAAGCAGCCGCTGATCGTCGACTCGCGCAGCGAGCCTGGCGGTCAACCGCTGGTGATTGACGCGATCGAAGAACTTCTCCAGATCGATGTCGACCACCCACTCGTACCCGTCGCGCACATGCTCCTTGGCCTCGGCGATCGCCGTGTGGCAACTTCGGCCAGGCCGGAACCCGTGGCTACTGGGATGAAACGAAGGCTCGAACAGCGGGTCCAAGACCTGCCGCACGGCCTCCATCGCCACCCGGTCAACCACGTTAGGGATCCCCAGCCCACGCTGCCCACCGCCCGCCTTGGGGATCATCACCCGGCGAACCCCGCCCGGACGATAAGCCCCCGACAGCAGATCAGCGCGCAACCTCGGGGCGATAGCCGGCCACTGCTCACGCAGCTGGCTGACCGTCATCCCATCCGGGCCTGGAGCGCCCTTGTTCGCGACCACCTTCTTCATCGCGGAATCAACTCGCGCGATCACCTCCTCCATCATCGCCAGGGTGCTCTTCCCCTCAGTGACGATCGCCTTCGGCACCCCCGCTCGGCCTACCCGGGACCGGTCCCAGGCCACCTCACGAGCGGACCCACACGGGTCTTCTGCTGTCGCGATCGGCAGTTGGAGCTGCACCACCGTTTGCTCGACCGGGACCGCCTTCCCTTGCCCGCCACCACCGGCGCCGGGCTGGACGGGCATTACCCCGCCGTCCGGTACTACGCGGTCCTCCGACTTCTGCTGGGCCATCAGCCGTCGTTACCTCCGGCCTACCGAACCTCGGAGCCCAACAGATCTCCCAGGGTAAGTCGTTGAGATTTCGCGGTGATCCCGTCGCCAATACGCCCCCGGCACCAACAGGAATCGGGCTTCGCTGCCACGAGCCAGCTCACCCCGCCAAAGGACGCCTTACGGCGCTTCACTCTCGTTCGCGACCACCACACACCTACGGCTTCCTCCAGACCCGCCCTCACGGAAGCCCACCAGCACCAAACAACAGCACCAGCAAGCCGCCCGGTCAATTCCGGACCGCGCCCTTGCCTCATCGATGTTGGGTTCCCCCTGTCAGGGCCCCAGGACAGGACTTCCACCTCCGATCTCAACAACATGCCTGGCACACCCGCTCGGCGCTACGCGCCTTCGCTCCACACGCCAGCGGCCAACCACAGGGGGGTCAATTCTCAACCGGCGAAGAAGGGTCAATTCTCAGCCGGCCTTGACACATCGGGAGCGTTCTGAGGCGCTGGAACGCGGTGGTGAGGGCGTCGGCCCAGGGCCAACTGGCTTGTATTCGCAGTGTTGCTGTGCGGGCGTGGAATGAGAGGCGACCGGCGACGTGCAGGATTCGGTATCGCAGGCGCTTGGGCTCTGTTTTGGCGAGTTCGCCGGTGAGTAGCAGGCGCTGGGTCCACACGATGAGGTCGTGGGCGATTCGCACGAGTGCAAGCCAAACGCGGTTGTGCTCGAAGTCACGGAACGGCAGGTTGCGTAGTCCGGTGTCCTTGTCGTTGCGGATGTGATCCTCGACTCTTGCGCGGCCGCGGTGATCGCGCTCGACGGGCGCGATGTCACCGGCCTGGTCTGTGAGGATCGCTTGGAAGCGGTGCCCGTCATGGTCGGTGAAGGACAGTTGCGCGCCGGGATGCGCGCGCTCGCGCCGCACGATCACCCTTGACCCGACTGGCCAAGTCGACAGGTCGAGCTGGCTGGTGATCTCGCAGACCTGCCCGTTGGGGCGTGGGCTGCCGTCCTGCTCGAGCGCGGGAACCCAGGTGCTGTCAGGGATCTGGAGGATCGCGGCGCGCACTGCCTCGTTTAGTTCATAGCCGACGGAGAACTCAATCCGGCCCTCGCGAGCCCAGTCCAATAGCTCGTGGCTGGCGCCCGCGGAGTCGACGCGCAACAGCAATTTGATGTTCTCGATGTGCTCGGCGGGGATCTGCTCGACGGCTTGCTCGGCGACCTTGATCTGGTCGATAGCGGTATTCGCGCCAGCGTTCCCCGGCCGCAGCTCACCGGCGAGCGCTTCGCTGGTCTCATCGCCATAGGCGAGCATCGGGTGAAATCCGTAGCCGCCCTTGAAGTTCCCCGCCGCTCCCTCCTTCTCCGAATGCGAGCCGACGAGCGTGGCGTCCAGGTCGATCGTCAAACGCTCCGGGGTACCCGCCAGTTCCCAGACACGCGCCCGCGCTGCAGCGTGAGCCGCCCGCAGCATCTCCAGTCCCTCCGGGTCACGGGCGATCCGATCGACGAGCCGGAACGCCGTCGAGGCCGATGCAACACTCCCGAACAGCGACTCCTGATCGCCGAGCGCCCCGATGTCGGCCAGACAGTCCCCGCCGTCGGCGAGCATCACCGCCAGGTCACGAATCACGCGGCCCTGGTCGTGTCCGGACCGCCGCTGCTTCAGCCCCGCAAGCTCCAGCGACAGCGCGCCCACCAGCCCAGTCTTCTCGGCGACCTGGGCCAACAACGCACTGCCCGCATGCGAGACCAGCCCCTCTCCGTCCGGCGCGACAACTACCTTGAAATCGCGGCCATCACGCTGCACCCTCAAGGTGACCTCCTGAGCTCGAGAACAGGACCTTCAGCAAGCCCAATTCTCCAAGCCCAGCCGGACATCCCCGCGCCCCGGACCACCCGGGGCGCGGACCGTTAATCCAAGATCCGGGCTAGGAGATCGTTACGGCAGACCCTGTGAACGCTCCCTTGCTCACCTTCTTCGCCTTCTTCTTGCCGTGACCCACGCCGCAGGTGACACCCCCGGTGAATGTATGCGACACGGTGCCGGCAATGCTGGCGCCGGAGAACGGCCCGCTTTCAAGCGTGCCGCCAAGGCTGACGCC
Organism: uncultured Solirubrobacteraceae bacterium; assembly: GCA_963735705.1. Lineage (GTDB taxonomy): Bacteria > Actinomycetota > Thermoleophilia > Solirubrobacterales > Solirubrobacteraceae > Palsa-744. The sequence continues at coordinate 68,231 of CAVTLZ010000013.1, read as the reverse complement.
AGGCACTTCTGTCAGGGGCATCGTGAACGAGCCCATCGAGTTGCCCTGGCCCTTCGGCGACCACTTGAGGACGATCGTCCCGCCTTCCTCGGCCGCGCCCGCACCGGTGAGCGCGGAGCAGGTCACCGGCTCGGCTGTCTTCAGATGCGCGACATACTTTGCCCCCGTGACCGTGCTGCCTTCACCAGAGCATTCCGACAACGTTCCGTTGATCGTGATGTTCTGAACCTGCGGGGATTCGCTCAATCCGGGCGACAGCTTGATCGTCCCGCTGCTGCCCGCACATGTCGTCGTCGCAGCGCTGGCCGATGCCACAGAGACGCCCAGCGTCCCCAGCGTGACCGCCAACACCGCCAGCACATACCTAGCTCGCATCTGTTTCTCTCCTTGTATAGCCGCCCGAACTGCTTATGAAACGCGCCGGGGGCGACATAGGTTGGGAAGAGGCGAAAAGATTATTCATGCGCCCAGCCTTGAACCTATGCATACGCATGGATAGCCTTGCGGAGTACTGCTAACGAGCTATCAGCAGGCTTGAGGGTTGAGAGGCGGAGACGAGTTGTTGACCGAGCGTAAGCGACTGATCACGGCGGGCTCGCGCGTTCGGCTGCGTCTGGCCGCCGACGATCGACTCGTTGCGCTCGTCCGTCGTGGCGACAGGCTCGCGTTCGAGATGCTCTACGAGCGCCACGCCGGCGGGCTCCTCTCCTTCTGCACCTACATGCTCGGCTCCCGGCACGACGCCGAGGACGCTGTTCAGGCGACGTTCGCGTCGGCCTACCGCGCGCTGCGCGCGAACGAGCGGCCGGTCGTGCTGCGCCCATGGCTGTTCGCGATCGCCCGCAACGACTGCCTGAGCATCATGCGCAAGCGCCGCCCGACGGTCGAGCTGAACGGAGAGCTGGCGCTTCGAGGCGACCCGCTGAGGGAACTGGAGCTCCACAAGGAGGTCCGTCAGATGCTTGAGGGTCTGCGCGAGCTTCCCGAGCCCCAGAGGGCCGCGCTGGTCCTCGCGGAGCTGCACGGCCTCAGCCAGGCCGAAATGGGCACCGTGCTGGACGTCCAGCCCGAGCAGGTCAAGGCGTACGTCTACCAGGCGCGATCGAACCTCATCTCCGAGAAGCGCGCGCGCGAGGCCGACTGTCGAGAGATCCGGGAAGAGCTCGCGAGCGCTCGCGGGGCGGCGCTGCTGAGGGGACGTCTTCGTCGCCACGTGCGCTCGTGCGCCGACTGCCGGGTGTACGCGGACGGCGTCGCGCGCCAGCGCCGGCATCTCGGCGCCCTGCTCCCCCTCGCGCCATCGCTGCTGCTGAAGTATCGCGCGCTCAAGGATGCGCTGGGCCTCGGCGGCGCCGATCCGGCCACGTACGCCGGCAGCGCGACCGTGGCCGGATCCGTCGCAGGCGCCGCCGCTGAGATCGCCGGCGGCGGCATCAAGGCGATCGCAGTCAAGGTGGCGGCGGGGGCGGCCATCCTCGGCGCCACCGCCGGGGTGGGCGCCTCGGTGCTCAGCGCCCCGGCGACCCCGCCAGAAAGCGCACGCACCTCGACGACGGCAGGATCCGCGAAGCCGTCGCTCCTGGCATCGGCGGGAGGGGCGAACGCGGTCAGCTGGTCGAGCTCGGCGCGCGCACGGCGTCCTCGGCTCAGCGGCGAATCCCTGCAAGAAGGAGCTCAGGGCGCTTCGCCCTCCTCGCGTACCCGCCTGGGCTCGCGCGCCGTCGGAGGCGGCGGCGGCGGGGGCGCAGACACGGGGGGCGGCAGAGAACTCGGCGGGAGCGCCCGGGAAGGCCAGCGAGGGCAGAGCGAAGGACATGCGCCGCAGAACGGTCAATCTCCCCGGGAGAGCCCTGAAGAACATCAGAAGCAGAGCGAACAACACGCGCGCCAGAACCAGGAACGCGAACAGGAGAGCAGGGAAGACCAGCAGGAAAGCAAGGGGCGCCAGCTGGCGAACGAAGAACGTCACCAGCAGAAGACCGAAGAACGCGAACGCAAGAGTCAGCGGCGCAAGCAGGAACGCGAAGAACGCGAACGCGTCGGCCAGTCGCGCCCGCCGAGGACCGAAGAAGAACGCCAGAAGAAACGCGAAGAACGCGAACAGCATCGCAAGGAACGCGAAGCGGCGAAGTGAGCTGAGACCTCCGGCCCCACGGCTCAGGCCCGTCCGTCAGGGCTTGTACTTGAAGTGATCCTTCTTGTTGACGGCGCTGCCGCCGGCGGCAGTGGTGACGACGACGTCGACGGTGCCGGCGCCGGCGCCGGCGGGCGAGCCGCCGTGATCGAAGTGGAGGAGTGGACCACGACTTCTTTCGCCGGCGTGCCGCCAAACTCGACCGTCGCCGGCGCCACGAAGTTCGCTCCCGTTATCGTCACCGCCGTTCCCCCGCCCGCCGGGCCGCTTTTCGGCGTCACCTTCGTCACCGTCGGAGGCAGTGACGAGCGCTGCTCGCATGCGCCCGTTTCGTTGCTCCACTCCTGCTGGTACCAGTAGAGATCGCCGTCGATCACCTGGTTGTAGTTCGATCCGTCCGGCGCCTTACCGAGCGGCACCCCGAATTCGGTCGCCTCCTTGAACGTGCGGCACTTGTCGCCGATCTCGTTGCCTTTGCTGTCATACCAGGCGTTGAGCTCAGGGTCGGTCACCGACTCGCTGTGCTCGTGCGCAAGCCCGCCGCCGATCGTCGCGTCCGAGGCGTTGCCGTTGGGGTGTTCTTCCCCGTAGTCGCAGTTCATGCCATCGACATACGGGTCGTTCGCGTATACGATCGCCGCTTTCGCGACCGACATGTAACTGTGGTAGGAGCAGTACGCGGCGTGCTTGGTTCCGTCCGAGCACGCTGAACGCCGGCTTCCAGACAGCTTTCGACGCCCGGAGGCGTGAGCAGGAAGTACTCGTGGACGAGGTCCATCGCAGTTTGTGCGCTTCCACGTATTTCGCGATCTCCGACCGGAGCTGTTCGTCGGTCAAGCAGATCGGCGCCGCCGAGCACCCGCTCGCCGGATAGGCGTCGGTGTCGATCAGCGCTCCGCCGAAGTGCGAGTCGTAGTTCGCGAATTCCCCTGCCGAGTCTTTGTACTGCGTCAGCACCGAGTCCGTGTTCTGCACGCCGCCGCTGTCGTGGGCGAGGTCTTCGAAATACCTATCGAGACCCGACTCGTACCCAGCCGGGTATTCAGGCGCCCCCGCCGGGTCCCAGTAGAGCGCGTAGTCGGTGTTCGACGACATCACCGGGCCACCGTGGTATTCGAGCAGCTTGCCCGTGGGCTGTCTTCCGTCCGGCTTGCCTCGGGAGGTCTTCAGCTGCGCGTGTGCGGCCCCGTTCGAAGCGGGTTCGTAGCTCAGTGCCTTTCCGTTCAGATGCAGATCAACGCAGAGGCATTCATGGCGCCCACGGCGAGCATCGCTATCACCAACAGCGCAGCGAGTCCGACACGACCCCACCAGGCGCGCCCCGCGCGCCGTCAACATGAGCGCGCGCGCGCAACGAGGCGGAGAGGCGATACGCGAGCGGCTCTCATGATTCTCCCAAAGGTCGCACTTGCCACCTCGTAGGTCAATCGCGCATCGACGTCAACGCCCTACAGACGAGCTGCGCGCCTCCGGACGAGACGGGCGGCGCGTGTCGAAGCGGGCCTCCTCTCCCCACGCCGTGGCTCTCAGGATTATTCCACGACTTCGTAGTGGATCGTCGCTTTGCCGCTCGCCCGTCGAGGCTCTTCGCGGTGAGGTATAGCTGTGCTCTCCAGGTCGCGTTTCGAGCGTGCCCGAGGTGCCCGACCCGCCGTTTGAGTCCGAACACGATTCCAGGCCCGGACCGAAGACATTTTCAACGCACGAGAACGTGGTCGTGACGATCGCGTTCTCGCGTACACGCCGCCCCCGCCGGCGCTTCGATTGTCGCTGTCGGCGGCCGGTGACCCTCAAGCTTGAGCCCGTCAACGTGCCGTCTTTGACCTTCTTCGCTTTTCTTCCCTCCTCCGCAGGGCCGGTGTATGACTGCAACACAGGGTCGTAGAGCCCCAGCTCGTCGAACGGTCCATGTTCGAGCTTACCGTTCATCGTCACCCGCTCGCGGTCAGGGCATCGTCAGTGTTCCGTGCGAGGTCCCTTGGCCCTTCGGCGACCACTTGATGACGATCGACCCCGTGGCGGCGTCACCCGCGCTCGTCAATGCTGAGCACGTAACCGCATCGGTCGTCTTGAGCTGGGCCACGTAGGTCGCTCCAGTAACCGTACTGCCAGTACAGCCCGACAGGCTGCCCTTGATCGTGATGTTCTGAATGTGCGCGACTTCTTCCAACCCTGGTGAGAGTTTGATCGTGCCGCTGTTGGCGCTACAAATCGTGCCGCCGGCCGCGCTGGCCGGTGCCGCGGAGACACCCATCGTCACCAACGGCGCCACTACCGCTACCGCTACAGATAGCCTTATCAAGCTGGTTCGCATCCTTTTTTTTTTTTTCGCGACCCGCTCGAACACCTGTCCAAAGTTTTCTTGCAGCGCTCACGGGCGCCACCTGAGGGCCCGATGCGTCCGACGTGGTCCTCCCACGTCCCTCGTCCTCTGCCGCCCTCGCCCTCCTCGCCGCCTGCGCCGTCGCCTTTGCAACCGCCGGCGCCACCCCCGCATTCGCCGCCCACGCGCGCGGGCATGGCGCAGGCACCGCCGTGTACAGCGCGTGCCAGAACACCGCGCTGCAACCGACCGCGCAGAACCTCTCCCTGATCCGCTCCGCCACGCTGTGCCTGATCAACCGCGAACGCCGCCGCGCCGGCGAGCGTCCGCTGCGGCCGAACAGGCGGCTGCGACGCGCCGCCCAGGCGCACACCGAGAGCATGGCCTTCGGCGACTACTTCGAACACGTCGGCGATCGAGCCGGCCCGGCGGGGCACGCCGCTCGCGCGGCTGCGCGCCGTCGGCTACATCTCCAGCACGCGCGTCGGCTACGAAGTCGGCGAGAACATCGCCTGGGGAACGCTCAGACTGGCGACGCCGCGCGCGATCGTCGCCGCGTGGATGGCCTCTCCCCCGCACCGCGCGAACATCCTCGACGGCCGCTACCGCGAAACCGGCATCGGCGTCTCGCCGCACCCGCCCGCGTCGCTCGCCCACGGCCAGGCCGGCGCGATCTACACGCAGGACTTCGGCGTCATCATCGGCTGAGCGCCGCGGCCGCGCATGTGGCCGTTCGCGCCCGCGCACGGCGGCGCGTGCCGATCGCAGCCGGCCATATCAACCCCCGCCGGCCGTATATAACTTCCGCTCCCCACCACTACAAGGAGAGCTAACGGCTATGGGAGTACTCGACGGCAAGTCGGCGATCGTCACGGGCTCGGCGCGCGGGATCGGACGCGCCACCGCGGAGCTGCTCGTCGCGCAGGGCGCGCAGGTCCTGATCAACGACCTCGACGGCGACGTCGCCGAGCAGGCGGCCTCCGAGATCGCGGGCGAGACGGCCGTGTTCGCCGGCGACCTGACCAAGCCCGGCGCCGCCGATCAGCTCGTGCAGAAGGCGATCGACTCGTTCGGCAAGATCGACATCATCGTCAACAACGCCGGCTACACGCTCGACGCGCCCATCCACAAGATGTCCGACGAGCACTTCCAGGCGATGCTCGACATCCACACGGTCGTCCCCTTCCGCGTGATCCGCGCCGCCGCGCCGCACCTGCGCGAGCCCGCCAAGAAGGAGCGCGAGGAAGGCAGGGAGGTGTTCCGCAAGATCGTCAACATCTCCTCCACCTCCGGCACCTTCGGCAACGCCGGCCAGGCCAACTACTCCTCCGGCAAGGCCGGCGTCGTCGGCCTCACCAAAACCGTCGCCAAGGAGTGGGGCCAGTTCAAAGTCAACGTCAACGCCGTCGCCTTCGGCTTCATCGACACGCGCCTCACGCAGGCGAAGGTCGACGAGAACACGATGGAGAAGGACGGCGAGAAGATCCAGCTCGGCATCCCCGAGCAGATGCGCCAGATGGCCTCGATGCTGATCCCGCTGGGCCGCCCCGCGACGCCCGAGGAGGCCGCCGGCGGCGTGTTCTTCCTGTGCTCGCCGTGGTCCAACTACGTGCACGGGCAGACGCTGCACGTCACCGGCGGGCTGTTCGGCGGGATGACCGGCTGAGCGACCGGCGCTGCCGCGCGCCGGCCCGCGGAGATCGAGCAGGCAGCCCGAGAAGTACGCGCCGGCGGGCGAGGCGAGGTAGGCGCTCAGCGCGGCCACCTCGCCCGGCGCCGTCGCCGCCCCGGGAGCGATCGCGACGGTCGTGATCGCGTGGCGAGCCCACTCGATCGACAGCGTGCGAGCGAGGTTCTCGAGGCCGGCGCGCGCGGCGTCGGCGTGCTCGCCGGCGCCGGCGGGCGGCGCCAGGTAGACGATCCGCCCGCCGCGCGACTCCGGCAGGAACGCGCGGTTGGCGACCGCCCGCGTCACGTTCCAGCTGGCGTCCAGGCAGGCGACGCAGCGCCTCGCGCGCGCTCGCCGTCGCCGTCGCCTGCCGCCGTGCGAACAGGCCCGCGCCGTCGACCACGAGCAGCTCGATGCTCCCCATCTGGGCGAGCGCGCGGTCGACCACCTCCTCGATCGCGCCCTCCTCGATCGTCGCGGAGCCCGGCGTCGAACAGCGCGCAGTCCGACACGCGCGCCCCGAGCACGGCGCACGCATCGCGCACGGCAGGCGCGAAGCCCCGTGAGCGTCGGCCCCGGAACCGCTGCTGACGCGTGCGCGCCCGCGAGCACGATCGAGACCCCGTCCAGCAGGCCCGGGCGCAGCAGCTCGGATGCGTCGATCGTGGACATGGCGCCGCAGCACCCTAATGCCCGGCGGCCGCCGGCGCAGAGACCCGGCGCGCCGGCCCGGCGTCAGCCGCCGAACGCGCGCTCGGCGTCGGAGCCGCCGGTGCCCGACCCGCCGCCGACGTCGGCGCTGTCGGGACCCGGGGCGGCGGGTCCTGAGAGCTCGCCCCCGCCGGGCGACGATCCGGCGGCGCGCGCTCCGCGCAGTTCGAAGTACAGGACGGACGCGGCGAGCGCGGAGAGCGGCGCGGTGAGCACGCCGACGATGACCCGCACGACGATGCCGACGCCGGAGCCGGCGGATTCGGCGGCGCCCTCGATGATGAAGCTGAGACGACGCCGACGAGGACGTACAGCACGAAGATCACCCCGAACACCTGCCAGCCGTTGCCGCGGACGAGCTCGCGGCTGCGCGCAGAGCGCGGCGAACACGCCGGGGCGCTCGAGCACGACCACGGGCGCGGCCACCGACCAGATCGTGATGCAGGATCAGGCCGGGGACGATGATCAGGACGAAGCCGATGACGATGCCGATGGCGGCGACGATGCCGACCAGGATCAGCTGGCCGAGCACGGGCGTGGCCGCCCGCAGCAGCTGGCCGGGGCTGGCGTCGCGCCGGCCGTCCTGGACGTCGGCGACGAGCTCGACGACCATGCCGGTGAACAGCGTGACGGCGACCAGGTCGACGATCAGCGCGACCAGCAGCGAGCCCGGGGCTGGCGACGACGAGCAGCGCGGAGACGATGCCGGTGAACACGAACACGACCGCCGCGGCGGGCATCAGCACCGACGCCTGGTCGACGTAGATCTCGAACACGCGGCGGATCACGCCGCCGACGTCGAGCGCGCGGCTGCTCAGGCGACGGCGGCGCCCTCGGGCGCGCGGCGCTCGGCGCGGCGCTGCTCGCGCACGCGGCGCAGGACGCCCTTGCGGCCGTGTTCTTCGAGGCCGGCGTACAGGCGGCGGATCTCGACGAGCACCTGGTCGGCGACCGCCTGCTGCTGCTCGCGCGTGGGGTCCTCGATCGGCTCCCAGCGGATGGCGTCGCCGTACTGGACGGTCACCTTGGGGAACTGCAGGCGCTTCCAGTTGCGGATGTGCGAGGAGCCGTAGATCGCGATCGGCACGACCGGCGCGCCGGTCTCGAGCGCGAGGCGCCCGATCCCGCGCTTGGCCTGTTCGGAGACTTTGCCGGTGCGCGAGCGCCCGCCCTCGCAGTACATGGTGATCGCGCCGCCGCGGTCGAGGATCGAGCGGGCGGTGATGAACGTCTCCTCGTCGCGTGCGCCGCGGCGCACGGGGAACACGCCGCCGTGGGTGTAGATGAACTGCATCGGCCGTTTGAACAGCTGCGACTTGGCCATGAAGCGCACCTTGCGGCGGATGTAGCAGCCCATCAGGAAGTGGTCCATGAACGAGAAGTGGTTGGGGGCGAGGATCACCGCGCCGCGACCGGGCACCTTCTCGACGGAGATCGCGCGCGCGCGCAGGAACGTGTAGGCGTACAGCGAGGTGAGCACGCGCGTGAGCTCGTACGCCCAGTCCGGTTCGCGCGTGCGCGAGCGCTCGTGGAAGCGGTCGAAGTGCTCCTTGGGCCGCGGGTCGGTGTAGACCTGCTCGCGCATGGGGGCGAGATCGCTCATCGATCGGTCTACCTCCGGCGCGCCAAGGTTACGCACGAGCCGCGTCGGCCGGTGGCGCGGGGATCGGTCGGCGGCGCTATCTATTGTCCTGGTCCAGTGATGGCGAGCGGCAGATGGAGGATCAAATGACTGACATCGAGGCTCATATCACCGGCACGGTATGGAAAATCGAGTGCGCGGTGGGCGACACCATCGAGGAGGGCGACACGGTGGCGATCCTCGAGTCGATGAAGATGGAGATGCCGGTCGAGGCCGAAGACGCGGGCACCGTCACGGAGATCCGCTGCGAGGAGGGCCAGGCGGTCAACGAGGGCGACACGCTGGTCGTGCTCGAGTAGCGTCTCTGCGGTGTCCTCGAGCGCTCCCCCACGCGAGCTCGCCGACGGCAAGCTGCTGATCGACGAGCCGGCGAGGCGGTCGTCCGCCTGACGATCTCCAACCCGGCCAAGCGCAACGCGCTCGACCACCCGATCCTCGACGCGATCAGCGCGACGCTCGCGGAGCTCTCCGGCGCGGGCCTCGGCGCGCGCGCTGCGTGATCGTGACGGGCGCGCACGGGATGTTCTCGGCGGGCTATGACATCGGCGAGATCCCCGACGAGGAGTTCGAGGAGCGCGCGGAGCGCCTGGTCGCGCACCCGTTCACGCAGGCGATCGACGCGCTCGAGGCGTTCCCGTACCCGACGCTTGCGGCGCTGCCGGGCCACACGATCGGCGGCGGCCTGGAGCTGGCGCTGGCGTGCGACCTGCGCGTGGCGCAGGCGGCATCAGGCTGGGCATGCCGCCGGCGAAGCTCGGCCTGGTGTACTCGCACACGGGCCTGCGCCGCTTCATCGACGCGATCGGCGCGGCGCGCACGCGCGAGCTGTTCCTGCTGGGCAGCTACATCGACGCGCCCACGGCGCTCGCGTGGGGGCTGGTCAACCGCGTGGCGCCGGCCGAGGAGCTGGAGGCGACGGCGCTCGAGATCGCGGGCGAGCTGGCGGGCAACGCGCCGCTCTCGCAGCGCGGCAACAAGCGCGTGATCGCGGCGCTGCTGAGCGCCGAGGGCGAGCTGCCGGCGGACGTCGAGGAGGAGCTGATCGAGCTGCGCCGCGCGTCGTTCGCCTCGCGGGACATGCGCGAGGGGATGCGCGCGTTCGCCGAGCGGCGCCCGCCGCGCTGGCGCGGCGAGTAGAGCCGGCGCGACACGCGGTGTGGCCGCCGGGGACATGCCCCGCGCGCGGGAAATAGCCGTCCGCCACACCGCATACGGTGTCGTCGTGGCGCCGCTGATCACACGCGAGGAAGCCCTCGAGCTCGGCGAGATCGAGGACCACGCGCAGATCGAAGCGCTGATCCAGCGCGCGTGGGAGGCGCGCGTGGAGCGCTTCGCCGACTCCACCGACATGTGCTCGCTGGTGAACGCCAAGTCGGGCGGCTGCGCCGAGGACTGCGGCTTCTGCGCGCAGTCGCGCTTCGCCGACGCGGAGACGCCGATGCACGCGATGATGGAGCCCGAGCAGATCCTCGAGCACGCGCGCGCGGCGGAGGCCGCGGGCGCGCACCGCTTCTGCATGGTCACGCAGGGCCAGGGCCTGTCCAAGCGCGACTTCGAGAAGTACCTGGAGGGCGTGCGGCTGGTCTCCGAGCACACCAACCTCAAGCGCTGCGCGTCGGTCGGCCACATCTCGGCCGAGCGCGCGAAGGCGCTGCGCGAGGCGGGCGTCCAGCGCGTCCACCACAACGTGGAGACCGCCGCCAGCTACTACGACGAGGTCACCAGCACCGTCCGCTACGAGGGCCGGCTGCGCACGATCGACGCGGTCCGCGAGGCGGGGCTGGAGACCTGCGTGGGCGGCATCCTGAACCTCGGCGAGACGCGCGAGCAGCGCGTGGAGATGGCGTTCGAGCTGGCCGAGATCGACCCGACGAGCGTGCCCATCAACATGCTCAACCCGCGCCCGGGCACGAAGTTCGGCGACCGCGAGTACATGGACCCGTGGGAGGCGGTCAAGTGGATCGCGATCTTCCGCCTGATCCTGCCCGACGCGCTGTTCCGCCTGTGCGGCGGACGCGTGGAGAACCTCGGCGGAGCTGCAGCAGCTGGCGGTCAGGGCGGGCATCAACGGCGTGATGATGGGCAACTTCCTGACGACGCTCGGCAACGAGCCGGAGCCCGACCGGGCGATGTTCGAGGAGCTCGGCCTGAACGTCGCGCGCCAGCCCGACAACGCCGCCAACCCGCGCCCGGACAACCGCTCGGGCTGGCTCGAGGGCGAGACGCCCGACGTGGTCGAGGAGCTGCGCGAGCGAGGCGCCGCCGGACCGACGCGGTCGAGCTGGAGGTGCGCCTGTGGGATCCGTCCACGCAGCTGCGCTACCGCGCCAAGCGCGCGGTCCCGCCGCGCCCCGACGGCGCGCCCAACAGAGTTCCGGTCGGCTGAAAGCAGGGGGGAGCGAGATGAGCGAGATCGAACAGCGCCTGGAGGAGCTGGAGCGGCTCGGTCTCTCGCCGCCGCCTGCGGCTGGTCAGCGGGCCGCAGGGCCCGACGGTGCTGCTCGACGGCAAGCCGGTGCTGCTGCTGTGCTCCAACAACTACCTCGGCCTGGCCGACCATCCGCGCGTGCGCGAGGCGGCGGCGGACGCGGCGATGCGCTGGGGCGTCGGCGCGGGCGCCTCGCGGCTGGTGTCGGGCACGATGACGATCCACCGCCGCCTGGAGGAGCGGCTGGCCGACGTTCGAGGGCAGCGAGGCGTGCCTGCTGTTCGGCTCGGGCTACCTCGCGAACCTCGGCGTGATCGGCGCGCTCGCGGGCCGCGGCGACACGGTCTTCTCCGACGAGCTCAACCACGCCTCGATCGTCGACGGCTGCCGGCTGCTCGCGCGCGGAGGTGGTCGTCTACCGCCACCGCGACGTCGAGCACCTCGAGTGGAGCCTGCGCAGGCACGGCGCCGCGACGGCGCGGCGCGCGCTGATCGTCACCGACTCGGTGTTCTCGATGGACGGCGACGTCGCGCCGCTGGCGGAGATCGCCGAGCTCGCCGACGGCTACGGCGCGCGCATGGTGGTCGACGAGGCGCACGCGACCGGCAACCTCGGCCCGGGCGGACGCGGCGCGGTCGCGGAGGCGGGCCTGGAGGGCGAGGTCGACGTGGTCGTCGGCACGCTCGGCAAGGCGCTCGGCTCCTACGGCGCGTACGCGTGCGCGAGCGCGGAGATGGTCCGCTACCTCGTCAACACCGCGCGCTCGCTGATCTTCTCGACCGCGCCCTCGCCGCCGGCGATCGCGGGCGCGCTGGCGGCGCTGGAGCTGCTCGAGGAGCGCCCGCACCGCGTGCAGCGGCTGCGCGCCAACGCGCGCGCGCTGCGCCGCGCGCTCGCCGCGCGAGGGCTTCCCGGTGGCGGACGGCGACATGCACATCGTGCCGCTGATCGTCGGCGAGGAGCGCGCGGCGATGCGCCTGTGCCAGGAGGCGATCGAGCGCGGCGTGTTCGCCCAGGCGATCCGCCCGCCGACGGTGCCGGCGGGCACCTCGCGCCTGCGCCTGACGGCGATGGCCTCGCACACGCCCTCGGAGCTGGAGATGGCGGCGAGCGTGCTCGGCGAGGCCGCGCGCGCGCTCGGCCTCGACCCCGCGTCGTGACGCCGGCGCTGGCGCGAGCGCGAGACGGCGGTCGACGAGCACGAGCTGGCGTACATGGAGCTGAGCGTGCGAGCTGAGCGCGGTGACCCCCGGACGCGTCGACGCGACCGGGTCGCCGCCGTTCGACGCTCGAGCCGAGCTGGCGAGCGCGCCGCCCGACGCCGAGCGGCGCGTCGGCGTCGAGCGCTCCGTTCGACTTCGAGCGCGAGCTCGACGGCGTCCGCGCGGCCTAGCGCCTGCGCCGGCGCGGGACATGCGCGGGCTGTTCGTCACGGCCACCGACACGGGCGTCGGCAAGACGGTGCTGAGCGCCGCGCTGCTCGCGGCGATGGCGGCGGCGGGCGAGCCCGTGCGCGCCTACAAGCCGGTGGTCACCGGCCTCGAGGACGAGGCGGAATCGCCGCGCGCGGCGCCTGGCCGCCCGACCACGAGCTGCTGGCGGCGCTCGCGGGCATGACGCCCGAGGAGGTCTCGCCGCTGCGCTTCGGCCGGCGGTCTCCCCGCACCTGGCGGCGGCGCTCGCGGGCGAGCGGATCGAGCCGGCGCGGCTGCTGGCGCCGCGCGCGCGCGCGGGCCGAGCGCGGAGCGGCGCTGGTCGTGGAGGGCGTCGGCGGCCTGCTCGTGCCGCTGGCCGACGCTACACGATCTGCGACCTCGCCGCCGCGCTGGGCCTGCCGCTGGTGATCGCCGCGCGACCCGGCCTGGGCACGATCAACCACACGCTGCTCACGCTGCGCGTCGCGCGCGCGGCCGGCCTGGACGTGCGCGCGGTCGTGCTCACGCCGTGGCCGCACGAGCCCTCGGTGCTCGAGCGCTCCAACCGCGAGACGATCGCGCGGCTGGGCGAAGTCGAGGTGCAGGCGCTCGCGCCGATCGACGGCCCCGCCGCGTCGCCCTCCCGGCGGCCGGCGCAACGCTGCTCGCCGCGCTGAGAACCGGCTGATAGGACCGACGCCCGCCCGAGGCTATGATTCGCGTCGTCCAGGTGCTGCACGCCGGGGGAAAGGAGACCTGCAGACATGTTCGGACGGAGGGCTATCGCGCTGTCGGGGCTTCTGGCCGTGATCGCGAGCGGCCTGATCGCGACCAGCTCGATGGTGGCGCAGGCGGGCGAAACAGCGGGCGTGACGACGGCCGGGTACTACAACCTGCGCGACGACTGGGATCCGAACGAGCCGGCCCTCAGCCCCTCGGCGGTCCAGTCCGCGAGCTTCGGCAAGCTCTTCTCGACCAAGCTGAACGGCTCGATCTACGCACAGCCCCTGGTGTACGGCGGCAACGTCATCGTGACCACCGAGAAGGCGAACGCCTACGGCGTCAACGCGACCACCGGCGCCATCGTCTGGCGCCGCTCCTTCGGCAGCCCCGTTCAAGGCCAAGACGATCGGCTGCTCGGACCTGACCCCGGACATCGGCTCGACGTCCACCCCGGTGATCGACCCGGCACGGGCACGTCTACCTGACCACCCGCCTCGAGAAGGCGGCAGGGGCTGAGCAACGCCCACTGGTACCTGCAGGCGATCTCCGCCGCGACCGGTGCAGAGGTGCCGGGCTTCCCGGTCAGATCACCGGCACCCCGGCAACACGCCCGGGGTCCCGTTCAACGAAAGCTACGAGCAGCAGCGGCCCGGCCTGCTGCTGCTGGGCGGCATCGTCTACATGGCGTTCGCCTCCGACTGCGACATCACCCCCTACCGGGGCATCGTCGTCGGGGTGAGCACGAGCCGCACGCGATCACCACCATGTGGAGCGACGAGTCGGGCGTCGGCACCGACCAAAACTCCCAGGCCGGCATCTGGCAGAGCGGCGGCGGCCTGGTCTCCGACATCCCCGGGAGGATCATCCTGACCACCGGCAACGGCGTCTCGCCCGCAGCCGGCCGCGTCCAGCGAACCCCCGGCGACGCTGTCGGAGTCCGTCGTCGGCCTCACGGTCGGCCCGCCGGCAAGCTCACCCCGACCCAGTTCTTCGCGCCCAGCAACGCCCCCACGCTCGACGAGAACGACGAGGACCTCGGCTCCGGCGGGCCCATCGCCCTCCCGACGGAATACTTCGGCACCAAAGCGATCCCCCATCTGGTGGTCCAGGTCGGCAAGGACGGCCGGATCTTCCTGATCGACGCCGACGACATGGGCGGCTACCGCCAGGGCCCCGGCGAAGGCGACGCCGTGCTGCAGACGCTCGGGCCCTACGGCGGCGTGTGGGGCCATCCCGCCGCCTACGGCGGCCAGGGCGGCTGGGTCTACGTGCTCGAGAGCGCCGGCGGCGGCTACCTGCGCGCCCTCAGCTACGGACTCAACGGCGACGGCGAGCCGCCGCTGACCTCGGCCGCCACGAGCCGGAATCCTTCGGCTACACCTCCGGCTCGCCGCTGGTCACGAGCAACGGGACGGCCGCCGGCAGCGCCGTCGTCTGGGTCGTCTACGCCGGCGGGCCCGAAGGGCGCCCGCGGCCAGCTGCGGGCCTACGCGGCGATGCCCACCGGCGGCAACCTGCCGCTGCTGTGGTCGGCGCACATCGGCACCGCGTCCAAGTTCGCGGTGCCGACCGCCTATGAAGGCCGCGTGTACGTCGGCACCCGCGCGGGCATCTGCTCGCCTTCGGGTCCTCGGCGGCGCCCCCGTTCAGGCCGCGCCCGTCGAACTCGGCTCGGTGCCCGTCGGCGAAAGCGAAACGCGGACGCTGTCGGTCTCGGCGACCCGCGCTGACCGTCACGGGCCCCGTGACCGTCCCGGCGACGCTCGGTGTCGGCCCCGGAAGCCGCGGACGGCGCGCAGACGCCGAGCTCCAAGCTCAAGACGGCGGGCCCCCGAAGATCCCGCCGTCGGGCACGACCGCGCTCTCCGGCGGCGTGATCACGGTGCAGCAGCCGCGCCTCGGCACGGCGATCCCGGCGGGGGCCACGCTGCACCTGCGCGTCACTTTCAAGCCCGATCACGCCGGCCCCGTCGTCGGCACGATCTCGATCCGCACGAGCGCCGGCACGCGCACGGTGACGCTGTCGGGCTACGGCACGAGGCCCGGCCTGAGCTCTCCGCGCAGCCGCTGGCGTTCGGAACGGTCGCACGAGCGCGGGCGGCAAGTCCCTGAGCCTCACGTTCAGCAACTCCTGGGACCACCCCGAGACGCTGACCGGCTTCCGGCTCCCCGGCGGGCCCTACAGCGTCAGCGGACTGCCGCCGGGCGGGACGGTGCTCGCCCCCCGCCAGGCGATCACGCTCTCCGTTCACTTCGACCCGCGCCCGCCGGCACCTACCGCTCGAGCCTCGGATCCCCACCAACCACGGCTCGGTCGTGCTGCCGGCCACCGGCCAGCGGTCACGGGCGCGCCGCGGCTCGCCGTCAGCGCCACGCACATCGACTTCGGCTCGGTTCCCGTCGGGCAGTCCAAGAGCGTGACCTTCGACGTCCGCGACGCCGGCAACGTGCCGCTCACCATCACCCGCGCGATCGCACCGGTCGGCGAGTTCACCGCGGCGGTGCCGCTGCCCGAGGGGATCACGATCGAAAACGGCGTGCGCGCCGCCGTCACCGTCACGTTCCGCCCGACCGCGCGCGGCCCCGCCTCGGGCACGTACCTGCTCAACGGCAATGACGGCCGCGGCTACGTCAGGGTGAGATTCACGGGCACGGGTACGTAGTTAATGCGTAGTTCCGCCCAATCCGGGCGTGTGAGCGTGGGTTGATTCTCAGAAACGTCGTGAATTGCGCGTGATATTTTGCGCTCGCCCGTGTCTTAGGAAAAAGGCGCCATCAGCGGCGCCGGGGCCGGGCCGCGCCGAAGCGGGGCGCTCGGTCGACAACATCGAGAGAGAGGGAAGCTCGGACATGCCACGGAAAGTGATCTCGACCGTCGTCGCCTCGGCGCTGATCTGCGCGGGGCTCGCGTCGGCCGCCTCCGCCGCAAGCCCCATCCGGCTGTATCTGAGCGAAGGCGCCGCCTTCTCGATCCTCGGCCACTGGTGCGGCGGCATCCAGCAGAAGGTCTACGCGACCGGCTTCGCCAGCAACGGCTATCCGACGGGGAACGTGTCCATGTCGACGACCTGCGGCGGCAGCGGCAAGGGAGGCGGCGGCCACAGCACGACGTACACGGGAACCGCCAGCGTGGTCTGGACGTGGTACGGCGAAACGCGCTCATACGGCGCGCTGCAGGGCGCGCTCGAAGGCGTCGCCGCCGAAGACAGCCACGGCGACCGCGTGTACAACGTGGGCACGGCCGCGTATCTCGAAGACGGCGCCCCGCCGCTGCAGCCACCGGCGCCACCCACGGGCATCAGCGCGAGCGTCAGCCTCTACGAACAAGGGGAATCGGAACTCCCGCGGTTGGCGGTCGGGTGGACCGTGGCCCCGGAAACGGCGGGCCTGATCCAGTCCTCGACGATCACCGCCACCCCGGTGCACTCGACCGCGCCGGTGCTCAGCACGACGGTCAGCTCCTACTGGTCGAGCGGCTACCTGGAGCCGCTGCAGACGAACACCACCTACAGCGTGACGGTCACCAACACCGACTCCGAAGGCACCAGCCAGCCGAGCGCGCCGATCGAAATCACGACCCCGAACGAAGACGGCGAATTCGAAAAAGAACACAAGAACGTCGAGACGTGCGAACAGAACACGGGCACGATCAAGCTCTCGCCGGGCCTGAGCGAAACCCCGGCTGTGCAGAACATCACCGTCAAAGGCACGCTGAAAGGCTGTGACGGCCCGCTCGGCATCGAATCGGGCACCTACATCGACCACCTCAAGACGACCGAAGAAGTCACCTGCTCGGCGCTGGTCAGCTCCTCGCTCGAACCGACCACGTCCGCGGTGTCGCTGGCGGTCAAGTGGACGCCGAGCGAAGAAGGCAAGTGGGAAGAGGCTGCGCTGATCCTGCCTCTCGCCGATCTCTCGCTGACCGGGCTGAGCGGGACGCTCGAAGGCGGCCCGTTCGGCGCCCCCACCAGCATCAGCGCGGCGTTCAGTCTCCCAGAGCTTCACCGGCGGCTCGACTGCCGGCCAGGCCGTGGGCAAGAAGAAGGCCAAGGCGGTCAAGAGCGGCTCGTTCTCCACGAAGCAGAAGTCGAAATCGGCTAGCGGATCAGGGGTGGGCTGGCGCGTGGCGCGTCGCCGGCCTGCTGCCGGCGACCCGCGCCGCGCGGCTGGCGCCGGCCGACGCGCTCAGGACGGCGTGAGGGCGTCGGCGGGCGGCCGAGGGCTGGAACGGGGCTGGTATCTGGGCCGGTGCCCACGGATCCGCCGCGGGCATAGCGGATCTCACTTGTTCTCGCTTGACCTGCGCAAGAGCATCTGCGAACGTCGTGGACAGGTGAGAGCCCTCCGACTCACGACGATCGCTGTCGCTTTGGGAGCACTGGCGACGTCGGCCGTCCCGTCGGCGGCCAACGCCCAGCTGCCGCCCGGCGTCGATGCCCTCGTCAGCGTGAGCGCGCACACGCGCGCAGCGACGCTGGTCAGTCGGCAGCTTCGCACCAGAGCGCCCCATAGCCTCCTACTGGCGTTCGTCGTCGCACGCGGCGATCGGTCGGGCGAGCACGTGCGCAGCATCACCGCTACCGGCCTGCACTGGACGCCGGTCGTTCGCGGCGACGGGAGCATCGGCGCGACCGAGGTCTGGCAAGCGCATGCGCAGAACTGGTGGTCGGGACGAATCGTCGCCACGCTCGCGGCCGCGGCCTATCCGGCGAGCGTCACGGTCGTCGCATACGCCGGATCCGCCCCCTATGTGGGGGCGCACACAGACGCGGAGGGGCGGGCCTCGACGCCGAAGGCAAGGCTCGGGGCGGTCGCCGGGTCGCTGGTCTGGACGTTGGGGCTGAGCACGGCGCAGCGGCCGCCTTCGGCGGCGCTACGGGCGTCCGAAGGCCGCCGGGTGCTCCTGCAGACGTTCGAGCCACGCCAGAGGACGGCGGAGTGGCTCGAACTCGCGGCCGCGCAGTCTGCGAGTTTCGCCACGCCCCGGGGCGCGAGCCCGGCACGCGCCTGGAGGCTGGCGGCAGTCGATGTGGTCGTCCCGAGCCTCAAGCATCTGATCGAGGAAGGCAAGCTCACCGCCAACGGCTTCATCGCGAAGCTCAGCACACGGTCCGGCAACCCACCCAACCCGGTTTCCGTACCGCCCGATTGCCCGCTCAACCCCGAATTCGAAGTGGGCGTGGAGGATGACCCGGTCTTCCTCGGCCTGCAGCCGGCGATGAGCCCTGCGCGCGGCTTCGAACTGGCCGCCAGCGTGTTTCACGCTCGGCTGCTGCGGATGAACGTGATCTGGGGACAGGTCAAGCGTTACGGCTGGGCGCCATACGACCAGGCCATCCGGATGGCTCGCGAACGCTGCTGGTCGATCCAGCTGACGATCATGCCGACGCCGCTCTACGAAGAAAGCTTCTCGAACGATGAACTGAGCGCGAGACACTTGAACATCGGGCTATTCGCCTCCTTCGCCAGGGAAATCGCGACTCGCTACGCGGGTGAGGTGACGCGCTTCGCGATCGACAACGAGCCGAATGGAGCCGACTTCATTCCGCCCGGAGGCGAAATCGAAACACACATCGCGTTCTACGACAACCTGTACCTCGACTCCTCCGCGGCGGTGATGTCAGCGGACCCAGGCGCCCAGATCATCGCGGGCGAACTCGGGGGTAAGAACATCTCAGAGTGGCTACCGAACGTCGCCCAACTCCCCAGCGACGGGGTTGGCATCCACCCCTACGGCACTCTGAGCGGCGACATCGGCGAATTCGTCAGGGAGGTCGCGCCCGTGCCCTTGCTGGTGACCGAGTACGGCGTGCAGGCATCGCACCCCCATCAGATCGAAGAAGACCTCGAAGCCGAGGAAGTCGCGAGGCGCGAAGGCGCGCACGCGTTCATCTTCTACCAACTCTCGCGCGCGGATAGCGTCGAAGGACGCTGGGACACGGGGATTGAATGAGGGCCGCCGGACGTTCAGTGGGCGGAACTTGGATGTGCGCAAACCACGCGATCCTGTCGGCGCCGGCCGTCGAGATCGATTGAGAGCCGCCCCACCGTTGGGACCTTGCGATATCGATCGATATCAAAATGATATGTTGTGGCTATGGCTGAGGATCGTGTCCCGCTCTTTGTCAGGCTGCCGCGCGAGCAGGCGACAGCGCTGGATCGCCTGGCGGATTCGACTGGCCGTCGCAAGCAGCACGTCGTTAGCGATCTTCTCGCAGATCAGCTCGCCGTAGGGCGTCTTGAGATCGTGGATCGTGCTCGCGCTGAGGAGGTGTTGACGCTGGAGGAGGCGGCGGGACTGTTGCGGCTGCCGGTTGAGACGATTCGCGCCAGCGCGCTCACCGGCGAACTTCCCGGGCGGGCGTTCGGGGAGGAGTGGCGGTTCGCGCGCACGGCGCTGTTGACGTGGCTCGGGGGTGATGACCGAGCACGGCGGCTGCCGAGCGAGGTAGAAGCGAAGAGCGAGGATGAGTAGTCGGGCGCGGCGGCCGGTTGTGCTGGTCCCCGGGGCATGCCTCGGCGGCTGGGTTTGGTCGGAGGTCGCTGGCGATCTTCGTGGGGAGGGGCGCGACGTCTACCCGGTGACGCTGACGGGGCTAGGCGAGCGTGTGCATCTGGCACATGCCGGGATCGACCTAGAGACGCACGTTACGGATGTCGTGAACCTCTTGGAGTACGAGGCGCTGGAGGATGTCGTGCTCGTCGGGCACAGCTACGCCGGGATCGTCGTCGCGGCTGTCGCGGACCGAGTGGGGAAGCGCCTGAATGCCGTCGTGTACCTCGACACCTCTCCACTTCCAGACGGGATGGCGATCGTTGATGCGATGACGCCTGAGCAGCGCGCGCAGCAGCAGCGCGTGGTGGACGAGAGCGGAGACGGCTGGAGATGGCCGGTCCCCGACCGTGAGAGCCTCCTCACTGGAGCCTTCGGAAGCACAGGCGGTCTTAGCGAGGAGGACCTGCAGATGATCGCCGAACGCGGCACACCTCAGCCGTACGCAACCATGACCTCACCGGTGCGCCTGATCCACGAAAAGCCACCTGATACTCGGCGCGTGGCGATCTTCTGTACCGATGGCGGCATGGAAGTAGAGCACCTGCGCGAACTCATCGTAAAGGGCGATCCGCGCGCTGCGAGCTTCGCCGATGCCGACTGGGAGCTACACGATTGGCCCGACCCCTTAGAGCGCCTAACAAAAAGAGGTTTTGGGATGCTGTTGTCGTAGACGGTGTCTATGGCGAAACCTTTGGTCAGTGATGGGTTGTGGGCGCGGATCGAGCCGTTGCTTCCGCAGGTGGAGCGTCGGTTTCGCTATCCGGGGCGTAAGCGGCTTGATGACCGGCAGGTCCTGACGGGGATCTTGTTCGTGCTGAAAACGGGGATTCCGTGGGAGGATCTGCCGCAAGAGATGGGTTGCGGGTCGGGGATGACGTGCTGGCGGCGGCTGCGGGACTGGAACGACGCCGGCGTGTGGGAACGGCTGCATCAGACGCTGTTAGATGAGCTGCAGGACGCTGGCCAGCTCGACTGGTCCAGGGCGGTGGTTGACAGCTCGCACGTGCGGGCAAAAGGGGGGGCGAAAAGACAGGCCCCTCGCCCGTCGACCGGCGCCGGCCGGGCTCAAAGCACCACGTGATCTGCGAGGGGCGGGGCGTCCCTCTGGCCGTGACGTTGACCGCGGCGAACCGCAACGACATCACCGAGCTCGTGCCGCTCGTCGACAGGGTCCCGCCGACTGGCCGCTACGGCAAGTTCCGCCCCAAGACGCTCCTCGCCGACCGCGCCTACGACAGCCGCCGCCACCGCCAAGCACTCAAGGAGCGCGGGATCACACCCCGGATCGCCAAACGCAACACCGAGCACGGCTCCGGGCTCGGCAAAGACCGCTGGGTAGTCGAGCGGACCATCTCCTGGCTACACCGCCAGCGTCGCCTGGACCGCCGCTACGAGCGGCGCGCTGACATCCACGAAGCGTTCCTCACCCTCGGCGCCGCCCTCATCTGCCACCAACAACTACAACACTCATTCTGTTAGGCACTCTTAGATTCGGTCCGGTGCTTGTGAGAGTTCTACTCGTCCACGATGATGGACGAGGAAGGAACTCAGATGAAGCGACGCAGGCATACGCCCGAGCAGGTCGTCCGCAAGCTGCGGGAGGCCGAAAGGATGCTCGGCGAAGGCAAGACGATCCCGGAGGTCGCCAAGGAGCTCGAGGTGTCCGAGAACACGTTTCACCGCTGGCGCGCGCAGTACGGCGGGATGAAGGCCGACGACGTGAAGCGGCTGAAGGAGCTCGAGCGCGAGAACACGCGGCTGAAGCGGATCGTGGCGGACAAGGAGCTCGAGATCGACGCGCTGAAAGAGGTGGCGTCGGGAAACTGGTAGGCCCGGCCCGGCGGCGCCAGGCGGTCCTGATGCTGATGGACCGCAAGGGGCTCTCCGAGCGTCGGGCGTGTGAGATCGTCGGCCAGCACCGCTCGACCCAGCGCAGGGAGCCCTGTGTCGCTCAAGACGACACGGCGCTCCGCGGGAGGCTGCGCAAGCTCTCTAAGGATCGCCCGCGCTGGGGCTACCGGCGAGCGCACTCCCAGCTGATCGAGGAGGGCTGGGTGATCAACCGCAAGCGTGTGCAGCGCCTGTGGCGCGAGGAGGGCCTGCGGGTCCCCCAGCGCCGCCGCAAGCGCCGGCGTCTCGGCGAGTCGACGGTGCCGGCGGATCGCCTGTCCGCGGAGCGCCCCGATCACGTGTGGGCGCTTGACTTCCAGTTCGATCAGACCGCGGACGGGCGGACCCTGAAGCTCCTGAACATCGTTGATGAGTTCACCCGCGAGGCGCTTGAGATGAGCTGCGAGCGTCGCATCGACGCCGATCAGACCGTCGCCGTGCTCGACCGCCTGACCCGAGAGCGGGGCACGGCACCCGAGCACATCCGCTGCGATAACGGCCCCGAGCTGACCGCTAACGCCCTGAAGGACTGGTGCCGGTTCTCCGGTGCTGGCAGCGCCTACATCGACCCGGGCTCCCCCTGGCAGAACGCCTACGTCGAGTCGTTCAACTCCAGGGTCCGTGACGAGCTGCTCGCTGTCGAGCAGTTCAGCTGCCTGGCCGAGGCGCAGGTCATGGTCGCCGATTGGCGCGAGGACTACAACGAGCGCCGGCCGCACTCCGCGCTTGCGATGATGGCGCCGACCCGCTTTGCCAGGGCATGGGCCCAAGCGGCCGAGGAGGGCAAGGTGATTCCCTTGACCAGCCCCGCGAAGGCCCTCAGATCGCCCGAGAACGGGTCTGTTTCAGCGGCGCAAGGTGAAAACCGCACCGAAACGGCCCCCGGGGCCGCCGATGCCGCGCCCGCCGCGTTGCTCCGGTCGCCCTACGGGCTCCCTCCGCAACACGGCGGCACCACTACCCTTCACACCAACAACAACCACCAGCTCTCACAGCAGGTGGACCGATGAACGGGGTCCGGCCACGATCTCCCGACCGGGCATTGGCCGATGCTCTCCCTCCCGTCGATCCTCGCGAAGCTCGTCGGCGAGATCGCCGATCACTGACAGCGTGCACGTGCTCGTCGAGGCGCTCCTCGGCGAACCGGTGCGGTGGGCAACCATCAAGGCGACCCTGGCTGGCAATCCCGACGGCCCGACCCCCAGATTCGTGCGGGTAGGTCGTGGCCGCTACGGCGTACCCCCTACGCCGAGCCGGCACTCGATCAATGCACGTGACGGCGTCGACCACCGTTCTGCGCGAGGAGGCTCGAATCAACCTGTTGGCGCGCCCGTCTGGCGTGTTCGTGCGCCTCGTCTCGACGTTCCGGCGCTCGCGGCATCGCGATCGTCCGGCCGCCCCGATGGCTCACGCCCGCGACTGCTAGTTGCCTTTCAGGTACTGCTGTGCCGCCCACGCACCGAGCGGTTCCGTTTCGGTCGCTTCGTAGTGCGAGTGCACATACATGTTCCAGCCGCGCCCCGGCGCGCAAACGGGATCGTGGTTGTTGCAGAAAGCAATCGTCTTGCCTTCGAGTGCGCCCGGTACTCTCACGGGTTTTGGCAGAAACATTGGGGCGTATATCTTTGTGTAAAGCCCGTCCGCTGACGTTTTAGCGCTCCCTTGCACGTCGACGTCTGGTTCTTCCGCTGTCCCGAGTTTGGTTGGATCTGAGAGCAGGATGACCGCCGCTATCGAACCCGGTTTGAGATCTTTGATGGTTTCCATTTCTGCCAGTCCTTGGTGAACGGCGAACGCCCCGGACGAGTAGCCTGCGAGCACAAACTTTGTTTTACTTCCGGCGCAACGCGCTTCCTGCTCCAGCAGCGCGTTCTCGACGCTGTCCGCACCTTCCCAGTTGTTCCAGATGAATTCTTCGCCGTAGCTGCTGCCGGTCGCATACGAAAGGAACACGTTTTTCGTGAACGGCAGCGCGGGATATTCAACCGCGATGGGTTCGACCTTGGTGGGTTCGACTTCCTTTGCGAAGCCGTAAAGAATCGCGCTCACCCTCGTGCCCATGTCGGCTACCTGTTCCGCTTCGCTCGTGCCATAGGGAGTGCTGAGCGGGTAGTCCTCTCCTGACCCGCGCGCTCCGATGAACACCACCGGAGCGCATTTCGCGGGTGGCGGTGAAGTCGGGGGCGGCGACGTTGGTCGCGGCGTCACCGGGGCGGGCATCCCTACCCACGGCACAGGATTTACGTTGTACCCAGTGATTAGTGTACCCGTTCCGATGGGAGCCGGCCCCGAGGGCGATCCCCAGTCGACTTCGGTGGCTTCTACGTCGCCTTCGCCAGCCACCCCGACCGTCGAACGCAGGATCGCACCGTGCACGGTTGCTTCCCCGCCTTCCGCGACAGACAGCGCAGTAGACGCGTACTCGATCGTTGTGCCGACGAGGTTTGCACTGGCTTCGGGTTCGAGCATGATCCCACCCCAGTCGCCCGCGGCCGGCAGCGTCGCGCCACCATCCCCATTCGTATCGCCGCCAACCGAGTCATCACGCCAAGACGTCAACGTAACCGGTTTTTCAGCAGTCCCCGACCCAACCAACGACCCTTCAACACGAATATAGGTGCAGTTCTCGCCCTTGACAATCGTGCCAGCACCCAACGTGAGCGTGACTTTCGCGGGCACCGTCAGCGAGTTGCAGCCACTCACGAGCACCGGGACGAACGACCCAGTCCAAGGCAGCGCCGAGCTCACCGTCACCGTATCGTCGCCGAGCGCGATCCCATTCAGACCGTCATTGCTCCCCGAATTGCCGTTCAACGCACCCATATCGATCGGCGAGCTGTAGATCGAAATCGCTTCATTCGCCACGTAGGTCACCGAGTTGTTCTTGATCGTCGGAGGCCCTTCAGGCGAATAGACGGAGATCCCCTGACCGTTGGAGTGCGAGACCGAACTGTTCGTAATCGACGTTTTCGCCTGAGACGCATCGATAGCGCGGCTCGCATAGTTCACGACCGCATGTTCAAGCGTCAACGTCGGATTCGGGTTGCCACCACCAGGCGGCGAAGTTTCGATCCCACCCCAGTCGCCCGCGGCCGGCAGCGTCGCGCCACCATCCCCATTCGTATCGCCGCCAACCGAGTCATCACGCCAAGACGTCAACGTAACCGGTTTTTCAGCAGTCCCCGACCCAACCAACGACCCTTCAACACGAATATAGGTGCAGTTCTCGCCCTTGACAATCGTGCCAGCACCCAACGTGAGCGTGACTTTCGCGGGCACCGTCAGCGAGTTGCAGCCACTCACGAGCACCGGGACGAACGACCCAGTCCAAGGCAGCGCCGAGCTCACCGTCACCGTATCGTCGCCGAGCGCGATCCCATTCAGACCGTCATTGCTCCCCGAATTGCCGTTCAACGCACCCATATCGATCGGCGAGCTGTAGATCGAAATCGCTTCATTCGCCACGTAGGTCACCGAGTTGTTCTTGATCGTCGGAGGCCCTTCAGGCGAATAGACGGAGATCCCCTGACCGTTGGAGTGCGAGACCGAACTGTTCGTAATCGACGTTTTCGCCTGAGACGCATCGATAGCGCGGCTCGCATAGTTCACGACCGCATGTTCAAGCGTCAACGTCGGATTCGGGTTGCCACCACCAGGCGGCGAAGTTTCGATCCCACCCCAGTCGCCCGCGGCCGGCAGCGTCGCGCCACCATCCCCATTCGTATCGCCGCCAACCGAGTCATCACGCCAAGACGTCAACGTAACCGGTTTTTCAGCAGTCCCCGACCCAACCAACGACCCTTCAACACGAATATAGGTGCAGTTCTCGCCCTTGACAATCGTGCCAGCACCCAACGTGAGCGTGACTTTCGCGGGCACCGTCAGCGAGTTGCAGCCACTCACGAGCACCGGGACGAACGACCCAGTCCAAGGCAGCGCCGAGCTCACCGTCACCGTATCGTCGCCGAGCGCGATCCCATTCAGACCGTCATTGCTCCCCGAATTGCCGTTCAACGCACCCATATCGATCGGCGAGCTGTAGATCGAAATCGCTTCATTCGCCACGTAGGTCACCGAGTTGTTCTTGATCGTCGGAGGCCCTTCAGGCGAATAGACGGAGATCCCCTGACCGTTGGAGTGCGAGACCGAACTGTTCGTAATCGACGTTTTCGCCTGAGACGCATCGATAGCGCGGCTCGCATAGTTCACGACCGCATGTTCAAGCGTCAACGTCGGATTCGGGTTGCCACCACCAGGCGGCGAAGTTTCGATCCCACCCCAGTCGCCCGCGGCCGGCAGCGTCGCGCCACCATCCCCATTCGTATCGCCGCCAACCGAGTCATCACGCCAAGACGTCAACGTAACCGGTTTTTCAGCAGTCCCCGACCCAACCAACGACCCTTCAACACGAATATAGGTGCAGTTCTCGCCCTTGACAATCGTGCCAGCACCCAACGTGAGCGTGACTTTCGCGGGCACCGTCAGCGAGTTGCAGCCACTCACGAGCACCGGGACGAACGACCCAGTCCAAGGCAGCGCCGAGCTCACCGTCACCGTATCGTCGCCGAGCGCGATCCCATTCAGACCGTCATTGCTCCCCGAATTGCCGTTCAACGCACCCATATCGATCGGCGAGCTGTAGATCGAAATCGCTTCATTCGCCACGTAGGTCACCGAGTTGTTCTTGATCGTCGGAGGCCCTTCAGGCGAATAGACGGAGATCCCCTGACCGTTGGAGTGCGAGACCGAACTGTTCGTAATCGACGTTTTCGCCTGAGACGCATCGATAGCGCGGCTCGCATAGTTCACGACCGCATGTTCAAGCGTCAACGTCGGATTCGGGTTGCCACCACCAGGCGGCGAAGTTTCGATCCCACCCCAGTCGCCCGCGGCCGGCAGCGTCGCGCCACCATCCCCATTCGTATCGCCGCCAACCGAGTCATCACGCCAAGACGTCAACGTAACCGGTTTTTCAGCAGTCCCCGACCCAACCAACGACCCTTCAACATTGATGTAACCACTTTCGCTCTTCACAATCGTTCCGGGCGCTAGGGTGAGCGTCACTTTCGGGCGAACAGTGACGTTGCATTTGATGATGTACACCGCGGCCGACGACGGCGAAAAGCTTTGGCTATGGGCGATTTCTCCGCAAAGTTCGATGTACGGCGCCTGACCGACTGATTCCCAGCTAATGATTGCGGGGGTAGGATCGACGATTCCCACGGCGCTGACGGCGCGCACCCTGTATTCGTGGCTTCCGGGTCCGACGCTCAGCAGCGACGGGGAATTACACGGGTGGTAGGGGTCGCCATCGAGGCTGCATTCGAAGCCAGCGAAGGGTTCGTTGGAGCTGTAGGTGATTTCGGTGCTGCCGCTTGGCGCTTTCCCTACGGGGCCGCTCGTGATGGTCGTATCCGGGGGTGTGCCGACCGCGAAGCTGAGGGAGTTTGAACTGGAGCCGGCAAACGTTTTGCCCTTCTTGATTTCGGCGGTAAGCGAGTACGAGCCGTTTTTTAGGCCGGTCGACTTGGGAGAACAGGACCCGCTGCCATTTGTGATCGTGAGGGCGCACACCTTCTTTTTGCCCCACAGCACTGAGCCCTTACCGCTCGGTCTTTCGCCGTTGGACGCGCTGACTGTCGCAGTGAACACCACGCTCTGCTCTTGGCCGTACGCCGCGCTTGCTGCGGACGCGGCAAGCGAAATGGTCGTCGGGATGAGCGGCGCTTTCGCCGACGCCTGGGCGGCTCCGATAGCAGCGAGACCGAGGAAGGCGCCGAGCGTCGCTATTAGCACGCTGGCGGCCTGCGCAACGCCGCGCCGCCCGGAAAACCACGGCCCCCTCACCCGCCGACGACCGTCGCCCATGCTACCCCCTCCACCGTTGAGAACTCCAGTGCGGCCGGCACTCTAACGAAGATCACGGCGGCGTGTCGGGTCCCACCGGCCGAAATCGTCCCGCTGCCGCCACACGCTGTCCCACTCGAAGGCGCGAGCGCCCCAAGCCTCGCGGCGGCGACCCCCGGACCGCGGCCCCTGCTCCTGCCTCTGAAAAGGTATGACCAATGGGAGATACTGGGGTCGAACCAGTCACGGTCTCTGTCAGTGCCTGATAGCGGCGCGGGCCGCATCGACCATCGCGTTCGTCACCGTCGCTAGATCCTGCGCGTCGATGACGTACGGCGGCATCGCGTAGATCAGGTCGCGGAACGGGCGCAGCCACACGCCGTGCTTCACGGCCGCGGCGGTCGCGGCCGCGATATCGACGTCTCGCTCCAGCTGCACCACGCCGATCGCGCCGAGCACGCGCACGTCCGTGACCCCCGGCAGCTCCCGAGCCGGCTCCAGCCCTGCGCGCAGTCCCTGCTCGATCGCGCGCACCCGCCCATGCCAGTCGCTCTTCGCCGAGCAGTCGCAGCGACGCGAGCGCGACCGCGCACGCGAGCGGGTTGCCCATGAACGTCGGGCCGTGCATCAGGCCACCGCCCTCGCCGCTCGAGACCGCGTCCGCCACCGCCGGCGTGCACAGGGTCGCCGCGAGCGACATGTAGCCGCCGGTGAGCGCCTTGCCCACGCACATCACATCCGGCGCCACGCCCGCGTGCTCGCACGCGAACATCGCGCCCGTGCGCCCGAAGCCCGTCGCGATCTCGTCGAGCACCAGCAGCAGGCCGTGCTCGTCGCACACGCGCCGCATAAACGACACGCACTCGGGGGAGTGAAAGCGCATGCCGCCGGCGCCCTGCACGACCGGCTCGACGATCACCGCCGCGAGCTCGTCCGCGTGGCGCTCGGCCAGCTCGCGCACCTGGGCGGCCCAGTGCTCGTCGAGGCCCGCGTCGAAGCCGTCCGGCGGGCGCTCCGCGAATACGTGCTCGGGCAGCACGCCCGCGAACAGGCTGTGCATCCCGCCGACCGGGTCGCACACCGCCATCGCGCCGGTCGTGTCGCCGTGGTAGCCGCCCCTGACCGTCAACAGCCGCGTGCGTCCCGCGCGCCCGAGCGCCCGCTGGTACTGGATGCACATCTTGATCGCCACCTCCACCGACACCGAGCCCGAGTCGGCCAGGAACACCCGCTCCAGGCCCTCCGGCGCCAGCTCCGTCAGCCGCTCGGCCAAGCGCACCGCCGGCTCGTGCGTGAGCCCGCCGAACATCACGTGCGCCATCTTCCCCAGCTGCTCGTGCACCGCCTCGTCGAGCGCCGGGTTGCGGTAGCCGTGGATCGCGCACCACCACGACGCCATCCCGTCGATCAGCTCGCGCCCGTCCGCCAAGCGCAGCCGCACCCCTTCCGCCGAGACGACCGGCAGCGGCGCCAACGCCGCCGGCAGCGCCCCGTACGGATGCCACACGCGCTCAGCGTCGAGCGCGAGCAGTCGGTCCCAGTCCGTCAGAGCGACCGCCGGCGAGCCGCCCAACGGCTCCCTAGTCCTCGTAGATCGTGAAGTCGCGCTTACGCGCGCCGCACACCGGGCAGAACCACGTGTCGGGGATGTCCTCGAACGCGGTCCCCGCGGGGATGCCTCCGTCCGGGTCGCCGTCGTCGGGATCGTAGATGTAGCCGCAGGACTCGCAGATCCAGCGCTGGAGGGTCTCGGTCGCGGTGCTCATACGCGCGTGGGCTCTGTGGTGTCGTTCATGCGCCAAAGATTAGCGGCCGGTAGGGTCAGCCGATGCGCATGTCCGAGGAGAGCGAGCGCCCCGGCCCAGGCGAGGACTACAACCCTGGCCCGCCCACGCCCCCGCGCCAGGCCGCGACCGTGATCCTGCTTCGAGGCGGCGACGAGCAGCTGGAGGTGCTGCTCGTCAGGCGCACGCCGCAGGCGCGCTTCATGGGCGGCGTGTGGGTGTTTCCCGGCGGCGCCGTCGACGCGCACGAGGGCGATGGCGACGAGGCCCACCGCGTCGCCGCCATCCGCGAGCTGCGTGAGGAGGCGGCGATCGCGCTCGACGATCCGGGCGCGCTCGTGAAGTTCTCGCGCTGGATCACCCCCGCCGAGGTGAGCATCCGCTTCGACACGCACTTCTTCCTCGCCGCGCTGCCCGACGGGCAAGAGCCCCAGATCGACGGCGAGGAGTGCGTCGACCTCGGCTGGTTCACGCCGAGCGGCGCGCTCGACGCCTACCGCGCCGGTGAGATCGCGCTCGTCTTCCCCACCATCAAGCACCTGGAACAGCTCAGCGAGTTCTCCTCCGTCGAGGAGCTCATGGCCTACGCCGGCGGACGCGAGGTCCAGCCTGTGCAGCCGAAGGTGCTGCTCGAAGGCGAGGTCGCGCGCATCGTCCTCCCCGGCGAGCCCGGCTACTGACACGCGCTACCGGCCGGAGCGGCGCGCGTCACGAGCGCTGCTGCTGCGCGTCGATCACGTGCGTGACCGCGTTGATCAGCGCGAGGTGCGTGAACGCCTGCGGATAGTTGCCCAGGTGGCGGCCGGAGGAGGCCTCGAGCTCCTCCGCGTACAGCTCCAGCGGCGAGGCGTAGGAGAGCAGGCGCTCGCACAGGTGCTCCGCCTCGCGGTGCTCGCCGATCTCCGACAGCGCCGACACCAGCCAGAAGGAGCAGATCAGGAACGTGCCCTCCTCGCCGTGCAGGCCGTCGTCGGTCTCCTCCGTGCGGTAGCGCAGCACCAGGCCGCCCTCGGTCAGCTCGTCGCGGGTCGCCATCACCGTCGCGCGCACGCGTTCGTCGTCCGGGCCGAGGAAGCGCACCAGCGGCACCAGCAGGTTCGACGCGTCCAGCGCGTCCGTGTCGTAGTGCTGGCGGAAGACCCCGCGCTTGTCGACCCCGCGCGTGAGGATGTCTTCGCTGATCTCGTCGGCGAGCGACTGCCAGTGTTCGGCGTGCTCGGCCTCGCCGCGCCGTTCGGCAAGCCGCGCGCCGCGGTCCATCGCCACCCAGCACATCAGCTTCGAGGAGACGTAGTGGCGCGGCTCGCCGCGCGCCTCCCAGATCCCCTGGTCGGGCTCCTTCCACGCCTTCGCCGCGCAGTGCACCTGGTCGGCCAGCACCGGCCACAGACGCTCGGGTATGTGGTCGCGCTTCTTGGAGTGCAGGTAGACCGAGTCGAGCACCGCGCCGAAGACGTCGTTCTGGCGCTGGTTGAACGCGCCGTTGCCGATCCGCACCGGTCGCGCGCCCTCGTAGCCCTTGAGGTGCTCGAGCGTCGACTCCGTTAGGTCCTTCTGACCCTTGATCCCGTACATGATCTGCAGCGAGCCGTCCTCGTTGCGCTCCATGTCGGCGAGGTACTGCACGAAGTCGTCGGCCTCCCAGTTCAGGCCCAGCGCGTGCAGCCCCCACAGCGTGAACGACGCGTCGCGCATCCAGCAGTAGCGGTAGTCCCAGTTGCGCTCGCCCTGGGGCGTCTCCGGCAGCGAGGTGGTGGCGGCGGCCACCAGCGCGCCCGTGGGCATGAACGTCAGCCCCTTGAGCACCAGCGCCGAGCGCTGCAGGTGAAAGCGCCACGGGTGGTCCGGGTAGTTGCCTTCCGCCAGCCACGTGCGCCAGAAATGGCCCGTGCGCTGCATGTGTTCCTCGGCCTGCTCGACGTTGTGCGGGCCGCCTCGTCCCTCTGTCCACGACAGCGCGCAGAAGCGCCGCTCGCCTTCGCACATCGTGTGCCGGCCGTGGACGCGGTTGCCCTCGATGCCCATGCGGATGTCGCTGAACAGCCTGAACCCGGCCGCGTCCTCCTCGGTCGCGTCCATCGCGTTCACCGCGTCGACCATGCACACACCCTCCTCGCCGGTCTGCACGACCGTCCAGTTCGCCGGCGTGGAGCCGTAGTCGAGCATCGGCTCGCACACGATCTCGACCTGCACCTGCCCTTGGATGCATTCGACGATGCGCACCAGCAGGTGGTCGGCGTCGTAGTCGGTCGGCGGCCGCGTGTGGCTCGAGCCGTGCTTGTTGTCGTGCCACGGCCCGATCGCCAGCGCCTCTGTCACTCGCAGCCAGCCCTGTGGGGTCATCCACGTCGTCTCGATGATGTTCGTGCCCGGGATGTAGCGTCGCCCGGCGGGGACGTAGATCCCGTACGGGCCGATCCGCCAGCTGCCGGCGCCACGGTCGAGCATCGCGCCGAAGATCGACGGCGAATCGAAGTGCGGCAGGCACATCCACTCGATCGAGCCGTCCGAAGCCACAAGCGCGCACGTGTGGCAGTCCGACAGGAAGCCGTAGTCGGCGATCGGCGGGAACGGCGAGTCGAGCGGCGTCGCGCTGGAGCCCACCGCACGCGCCGCGAACCCCGCCAGCTCCCCGCTCGACGGTGCGTCCAGCGTGCTCACCACTCGGTCCGCTCGAAGCGCGGGCGCTCCACGCCCTCGGGCAAGACCTGCTCTTCCTCCAGCTTGTCCAGGTGCGCCGCGAGCGTCGCGGTGGCGAGCGGGCGCAGCGGCTCGGGCACCTCCGGCCAGACGGCGTCGAGTAGCTCCTGAATCGTGCGCCGTCCCTGCCCCAGGGCGATGATCAGGCCGTGTTCGCGGTCGATGCGGTGCGCCACGTACTCTTCGAGCTTGGTGTGCGCGTCCCATACCGGCGGCCCGTGACCCGGGCACAGCACGTTGAAGTCTTCGCGCAGGCGCAGGCGCGTGAGCGCCAGCAGGTAGCCGGCCATCGCGCCCCTGTAGGGGCTGATGAACACGCTACCCTCGCCGAGCACCGCGTCGCCTGTGAAGCACGCTCCGTCACCCACCAGCGCGAAATGGTCGGCGGCGTGCCCCGGGGTGGCGACCGCCTCGAACGGGCCGAAGCGCACGTTTTCGCCGAGGAGCACGTCGACCGCGCCGCGACCGGCCGCCACCGGCGCCGGGTAGCGCTCGAGCAGCGCCTCGACCGCTTCGGTGTGGTCGTGGTGGTCGTGTGTCAGCGCCACGCCGCCCAGCCCGCCACGAGCGTCGACCGCCGCCGCCAGCCGATCGAGATGCTCATCCACCAACGGACCTGGATCGACGATCCAGGTGGGGCCACGCCCCACCACCCACGTGTTCGTTCCCGACAGCGTCAGCAGTCCCGGATTCGGAGCGCGGACACGCAGGATGTCGTAGTGCGTGAGCAGGTCCGCCTCAGACCCGGCCTCCGCGGAATCGCCGTTTGACCCTGCCTCGGATTCGGGATTGTCCGGACTAGGCGTCTTCATGCTGGCGACGTTAGCTGACCGACCGGCCGAAATGACTGCTCGCCCGGCCTACCTCGAGCGGCTCGGGGCGCGCCCGCGCCTGGCACCGCTACGCGAGGCGCCGCTACGCGCCGCGCCACCCTGGCGCTTGGCGGCGCCTCGGCCCACGGTCGAGGCCCGGCTGCCGCCATTCGTACGCTCGCCGCCGGCGATCCCGGCGAGGTCGAGCTCACGGTCCAACCCCAGCTCGCGGACCATCCCCGCGAGCTCACGAGTCTGGTCGTGCGCGACCAGCGTCACGCCGACGCCGCTCGCTCCCGCCCGCGCTGTGCGCCCGATGCGGTGGACGTAGTCCTCGCGCGTGGCAGGAATGTCGTAGTTGATCACGTGCGTTATCCCCGCCACGTCGATCCCCCGCGCGGCGACGTCCGTGGCCACGAGCGTGTCCACCACCCCCGCCTCGAAGTTCGCCAGAGCCCGCTCGCGCTGACCCTGGGACTTGTCGCCGTGCATCGCCACGGCGCGCACGCTGCTCGACGCGAGCCGCTTGACGAGCCGGTCGGCGCCGCGCTTGGTGCGCACGAAGACGAGCGTCAGGCCGCGCTCGGCCGCACCCAACTCGGTGACCAGGCGCGCGACCTTGCCCTCGTGGCTGACCGTCACGAAGCGGTGCTCCACGTCTCCCTTGCGTTCCGCCGAATGCGCGTGCTCGTGACGACGCGGGTTCGTCGTGTAGGCCTTTGCGATCCGCCCGACCTCGCCCTCGAGCGTCGCCGAGAACAGCAGTGTCTGGCGCTTGCTCGATGTCATCTTCACGATCCTGTCGACCACCGGGCGGAAGCCCATGTCGAGCATCCTGTCGGCCTCGTCGAGCACGAGCATGCGGACACGATCGAGCGACACGTCGCGACGCTCGATCAGGTCGAGCAGACGACCCGGGGTGGCGACGAGTATGTGTGCGCGCGCGGCTAGGCGTGCCTGCTTGACGATCCCCGCGCCGCCGTAGACGGGCGCGATCGACAGTGCGCGCGCGTGGGCGATCGGACGCAGGTCATCGACGATCTGGATCGCCAGCTCCCGCGTCGGTGCGAGGACCAGCGCCGACGGCCGCGCGTCGGAGTCCTTCAGCAGCTCGACCAGCGGTACCCCGAAAGCGAGCGTCTTGCCCGACCCGGTCGGCGACTGTGCCAGCACGTCGTGGCCGGCGAGCACGTCCGGGATGACCATCCCCTGGACGGCGAACGGCGTTGAGATCCCGCGCTGGGCGAGCTCATCGACGACGACCTCGGACACGCCGAGGTCGGCGAAAGTTGCGTGCGTCATGTTGTTGGTGCTCCTCTTCTGGCGACCGTCTGGCCGCCGCTGCAGATGGAGATTCGACTGACCCCATCCGCGCCCTTCAGCGCCAACAAAGACAAAGAACCTCACGGACGACTTCGCCGCCCGTAGGACGACCGTAGCAGGCTTCGGGTGGGCGCCCCGCAAGCCGCCACGCGGCACACTGCGACTGCGATACCGTCGAGGAATGGCCATCGGGGAGCGCGCCACTCGTCATCTCGCGGCCGGACGTGGGGATTGCCGCCGGTCGCCGTGCGAACGTATGTTCGCAAAATGCGTGACTGTTCAGGTCGCGGCAGGGGGTAGCGGGTTCGCCGCGAACATTGTTATGTGTCGCGTGGCGGGCTGTCGCGTGAGGAGTTGGAGGTGCTGGTCGGCGAGCAGGCGGCGCTGATCGTGGAGCTGCGCGCGGAGGTTGCCGATCTGCGGGCGCGGTTGTCGGCGAACTCGCGCAACTCGTCGCGGCCGCCGTCTTCGGATGGGCTTGCCAAGCCGCCGGCACCGAAGAGCTTGCGGCGCCGGTCGGGTCGCAAGCCTGGCGGCCAGTCCGGCCATGAGGGCCGTCATCTCGAGTTCGTTGAGCGGCCCGATGACGTCGTTGTGCACGTGCCGGCTCGCTGCGGCGGCTGCGGCGGCGAGCTCTGCGATGGCGAGCGGGTTGGCGAGGAGACGCGCCAGGTGTTCGACTTGCCGGAGGTGCGACTGGCTGTCTGTGAGCACCGTGCCCAGCGGCGGCGTTGCGCGTGTGGGCACGTGACGACTGCGGCGTTCCCGGCCGGTGTTGGCGCTCCGACGCAGTACGGGCCGAGGGTGCGGGCGCTGGGGATCTATCTGATTGCCGCCCAGCACCTGCCCTACCAGCGCGCCGCGCAGTTGCTGGCCGATTGGCTGGGCGCGCCGCTGTCGCCCGCGACGCTGGTGGCCTTTGTCAAGGACGGCGCTGCGGACCTCGATGAGTTCCTCGACCGCGTGCACGAGCAGATCATCAACTCGCCGGTCGTGCACTTCGATGAGACCGGCGCTCGCGTCGGTGGCCGCGGACGCTGGCTGCACTGCGCGAGCACCGAGACGCTGACCTTCTACGCCCTGCATGATCGACGCGGAACCGAGGGCATCGACCACACCGGCGTGATGCCGCGATTCCGCGGAATCGCCGTACACGACGGCTGGCCTCAGTACCGCGCCTATGAGCACGCCATCCACGCGCTGTGCAACGCCCACCACCTGCGCGAGCTGTTGGCGATCATCGAACAGCACGCCAACGAGCAGTCGTGGGCAAGCCAGATCGACGCGCTGTTGCGCGCTCTGCACGAAGAGGTCAAGGCCGCCAAGGCCGTCGGCGAAGACTGGCTGGACCCGTGGGTGCTGGCCGGCTACCGCGCCGCCTACGAGCAGATCATCGCGCTCGGCCACCACCAGAACCAGCCACCGACCGTCCGCACCGCCAAGCGCGGCCCGATCGGCCGCAGCCCATCAGCCAACCTGCTGCGCCGCCTCGACGAGCAACGCGAACAGGTTCTGCGCTTCGCCCACGACTTCCGCGTCCCGTTCGACAACAACCTCGTCGAGCGCGACATCCGCATGATCAAGATCCAGCAGAAGATCTCCGGCAGCTGGCGCACCACAGCCGGAGCCGACCGCTTCTTCGCCCTGCGCGCCTACATCAGCACCACGCGCAAGCAACACCGCGACATCCTCGACGCGCTCGCCCGCCTAGCGCACCACACCCCCTGGCTGCCCGCCGCCGCCAGCCCCTAACCAACCCGACGGCGACCTGAACAGTTACCAAAATGCGGGGGTTCTGTCCGATCCAAAGACCAAGCTGGGCCGATGCGCGGGCGGCCGCAATTCGAGCTTTTCGCATGCGCATCAAGATCGCGAGGCGAGCTGTGAAGCGCCGGGACTGGCTGCTGCTGTACGCGGCCTACGAGGGCGCGCCCGACGGGCTCGATCCGATCCGCTTCCAGAAGGGCCTGTTCCTGTTCGCCCAGCGCGCGCAGGTGCCGGCGAGGTCCAAGTACACCTTCAAGCCGTACGACTATGGCCCATGAGCACGGGCATCTACAGCGACCTCGACCGTCTCGTGGACGATGGGCTGCTCGGGCGCGTGCCGGTTAACGGGAAGCGCTGGTCGCGGTACAAGCCCAGCAAGGTCACGTTCCGCGAAGGCCAGCGGATCTTGAAGCAGGCAGAAGACGAGAAGCTGCTCGACGCCGCGCGTGAGCTGTTCCGAATCAAGCAAGAAGTCTCCAGGCTCAGATTCAACGAGTTGCTCGAACGCGTCTATACCGAACATCCCGAGTTCGCGGTCAACTCGATCTTTCGTCGCTCCGCCTGATCGAGTCAAAAGACTAAAACGTCGCAGCGAGCCGTGAGCCGGGGCGTTTGCAAGGATGTCACCATGCGCGAGGAGCTGGAAAAGGCGATCGCGGCGGCGTCGCGACAGCTCGCACAGCTGACCGGGATGCGCGTCGGGCGCCACTCGGCGAAGTTCGCGCTCGCCGACGCCTGGGAGAGCGCCGTATACCTCGCTCGGCCGGGCGAGCGACGCGCCGAGCGCGAGCAGGCGGCGCGGCTGGAAACCGTCGAGCAGTGCTTCGACTTCGCAGCAGAGCATTTCGGCGACGGCCCGGTTCAGCACCGCAGCGAGATCGCAGCGCTGTTGGAGCTTGCCCGCGATAACGGCACACGCGTGGCCTGCGAGATCGGCGCGTTCGACGCCGGCACCAGCGTGATGATCAGCCGCGCGCTCGCGCCGGAGCTGCTGATCGTCATGGACATCTATGTGAGGAACCGGCTGCGCCTACGCAGCGACGCGCCCGACGGGCAGACGATTCATGTCCTCGACGGCGACAGCAGCCATCCGCTCACCCTCCGCCGGCTGCGGCGCAGGTTGCGCGGTCGCCAGCTCGACCTGCTGCTGATCGACGGCGATCACACGTGGGCCGGTGTCAGGCAAGACTTCCTCAACTATCGCGAGCTCGTGCGCGACGGCGGGCTGATCGCGTTCCACGACATCTGCGACGTCGGCGACCCGGCATCGCCCGGGTGGGCCGGGGACGTGCCGGCCTTCTGGCGGCTGATCCGCTCGATCTATCCCATGTATGAGTTCGTCGACTCACCACAGCAGCAGGGCCTGGGCATCGGCGTGGTGCGCTTCGATCGGGCGCTTTCGATCGCACCGATCCTCAGCGCCGAGACACCGGGCGCTACTGGATGTTCGCCATCACGTGCTTGACGACCGTGTAGTCCTCGACCCCGTACATGCTCAGGTCCTTGCCGTAGCCGGACTCCTTGAAGCCGCCGTGGGGCATCTCCGAGACGAGCGGGATGTGATCGTTGATCCACACGCAGCCGAAGCGCAGCGCCTTCGACACGCGCAGCGCGCGGCCCACGTCGCGCGTCCACACCGAGGAGGCGAGGCCGTAGCGCGTCGCGTTCGCCCACGCGATCGCCTGCTCCTCGTCTGAGAACTGCTGCACGGTGATGACCGGGCCGAAGATCTCGCGCTGGATCATCTCGTCGTCCTGCTTGAGACCCGCCACGACCGTCGGCTCGACGTAGAAGCCCGGCCGGTCGGGCGCCTTGCCGCCGGTCACGACCTCCGCGTAGTCGGGCCTGCGCGCGAGGAAGCCCTCGACGCGCTCGCGCTGGCGAGCGGAGTTGACCGGACCGAGCGTCGTCTCAGGCGAGAGCGTGTCACCGACCACGAGACCCTGCGCCTGCGCCGCCAGTCCTGAGACGACGTCGTCGTACACGTCGCTCGATGCGAGCACGCGCGTGGCCGCCGTGCAGTCCTGCCCCGCGTTGTAGTAGCCGGTGCCCGCGATCGTCTTGAGCGCAGCCTCCAGGCTCACGTCGTCGAACACCACCACCGGCGCCTTGCCGCCGAGCTCCAGGTGCACGCGCTTGAGCGTGTCCGCCGCCGTGCGAGCGAAGTGCTTGCCCGTCTCCACCGACCCCGTCAGCGCCACCATGTCCACCTCCGGGTGGCTGATCAGCGCCTCGCCCGTCGGGCGGCCCGGACCGGTGACGATGTTCAGCACGCCCTTCGGCAGGATCTCCGCCGCCAGCTCCGCCAGCCGCACGGTCGTGATCGGCGTCGTCTCCGCCGGCTTCAGCACGACCGTGTTGCCCGCCGCCAGCGCCGGCCCGAATTTCCAGATCGCCATCATCAGCGGGTAGTTCCACGGCGTCACCTGGCCGATCACGCCGACGGCTTCGCGGCGGGTGAAGGAGGTGTAGCCCTCCATGTACTCGCCCGCCGCCCGCCCCTCCAGGCAGCGCGCCGCGCCCGCAAAGAAGCGCAGGTTGTCGGCCATCACCGGGATCTCGTCGTTCGTGACCGCTTCGATCGGCTTGCCCGCGTTCAGCGCCTCCAGGCGCGCGATCTCGGTGCCGTGCTCCTCGATCAGGTCCGCGATCGCGAGCAGCGCCTGCGCGCGCTGCGCCGGCGTCGTGTTCGACCAGCCCTCGAACGCGCGCCGCGCCGCCATCACCGCGCGGTCGACGTCCTCGGCGTTCGAGATCGGCGCGCGCGCCAACTCCTCGCCGGTGGCGGGGTTCAGCACCGCTTCCGTCTCGCCGCTGGACGCGACGCGCTCGCCGTCGATGAAGTTGCTCAGGGTCTCCGTCGTGCTCGCCATCGTCCATCTCCTCGTCGTGGGTGTCTCATGTTCTCATCGCGCCACGGGCTCCGTGGCGCCGACGCCGAGCGCCTCCGCGACCGCCGGGTGCGTGATCTGCCCGTGCTGCACGTTCAGGCCCATGCGCAGGCCCACGTTGTGCTCCAGCGCCTCGCTCACGCCGAGCTCCGCGAGCTCGATCAGATACGGCAGCGTCGCGTTCGTCAGCGCGTACGTCGAGGTGATCGGCACCGCCCCGGGCATGTTCGTCACGCAGTAGTGGGTGATCCCGTCGACCTCGTACGTCGGGTCCGAGTGCGTCGTCGGGCGCGAGGTCTCAAAGCAGCCGCCCTGATCGATCGACACGTCCACCAGCACCGCGTTGCGCTTCATCAGCTGCAGCTGCTCGCGGCGGATCACGTGCGGCGCGCGGCCGCCGTGCACCAGCACCGCGCCGATCACCAGGTCGGCGGCCGGCAGCATCTCCTCGATCGCCAGCGTCGAGGAGTACACCGTCGAGGCGCGCCCCGCGAACGCCACTTCCAGCTCGCGCAGCCGGTCGATCGAGCGGTCGAACACGAACACGTCCGCCTGCATGCCGATCGCGATGAACGCCGCGTTCATGCCCACCACGCCGCCGCCGATCACGAGCACCGTCGCCGCCGCCACACCTGGCACGCCGCCGAGCAGGATCCCCCGTCCTCCGAGCGGCTTCTCGAGCATGAACGCGCCGGCCTGCGTGGCGATCTTGCCCGCCACCTCGCTCATCGGCGCCAGCAGCGGCAGGCGGCCCGCGGCATCCTCGACCGTCTCATACGCGATGCACGTCGCGCCCGAGGCCATCAGCCCGCGTGCCAGCTCCGGCTCCGCCGCCAGGTGCAGATACGTGAACAGCGTCTGGCCCTCGCGCAGGCGCCCGACCTCCTCCGGCTGCGGCTCCTTGACCTTCAGCACGAGCTCCGCCTCGGCGAACACCGCGTCGGCGTCCGCCACGATCCGCGCGCCCTGCGCGCTGAACTGCTCGTCGCTCATCGCGCTGCCCTCGCCCGCGCCCGCCTGCACCAGCACGTCGTGACCGCGCGCCGCCAGCTCCCTGACGCCGGCGGGGGTGATCGCCACGCGGTACTCGTCCGCCTTGACCTCGCTCGGGACTCCGATCCTCATCGTGCCAACTCCCTTCCTCGCAGTGCCAGCCAGAACTCGATGCGGTCGCGCGCGTTGGAGAAGTCGCGCCCGGTCAGCTGCTCGATGCGGCGGATGCGGTAGCGCAGCGTATGCCGGTGGCAGAACAGCGCGTTCGCCGCCTTCTCCCAATGCCCGTTGTGCTCGATGAACACGTCCAGCGAGCGCACCAGCTCGTCGCCGTACTCGCCCTCGCCCCGTTCGATCGGATCGAGCACGCTGCGGCAGTAGGAGCTCAGCGCGTCGTCGTCCTGCAGCGACAGCAGCAGCTGGAAGGCGCCGAGATCGGCGTAGGAGGCGACCTCCGGCGCGCTGCCGTTGCGCAGCCGCACCGCCTCCAGCGCGCAGCGCGCCTCGTGGAAGGCCATCCGCAGCGAGTGCGTCGCGGTCGCGCGCGAGGCCGCCGCGCGCACATCGCCGAAGCGGCCCGCCAGCTCCGCGCGGATCGTGCGCGCGAGCTCCACCGGCTCCAGCGGCGCCGTGCCGGGCGCGCCATTCGGGTCGATCACCGCGCACAGCAGTCCCGCGCGGATCGCCACCAGGCTGGGCACGCGCTCGCGCGCGAGGATCCTCTCCACCACGGCCGCGCCAGCGCTCGCGTCCGCCAGCCTGAACGCGAGCACCGCCACCTGCTCGCCGATCCCGAACGGGCGCAGCCGCGCCTGCAGGTCCTCCGGGTACAGATGGCCGGTGAGGACCTCCGCGAGCACATCCCCGACCATCGTCCGCTGCAGCAGCTCGTAGCGCTCGTCCAGCAGCCGCGCGAACGCGCGCTCGGTGATCGCTATGAACGGCAGCTCGTACGGGACCTCGAACAGCGGGAAGTCGCGGCGGCGGGCGGCGGTCACCAGCGCCGCCGGCAAGCGCCGATGGGCGAAGCCCGTGCCGAAGCCCAGGCCCGCGATGTCGTGGTCGGCGAGCCGCTCGACCAGCTCGCGCTGGACCTTCGGGCCCGTCAGCTGGATGCCCGTCGTCAGCAGCAGCTCGCCGCCTTTCAACCACGGCGTCGGGTCGGGCAGCTCGGTGCTGTGCACCCAGCGTACGTGCGCCTGCGCGGACTCCTGCCCGCTGACCAGCTCCAGGCCGAGCTCGCCGATTAGGCTCTCGACAGTGAGCTCCACCGCTCCATCCGCTCCGAGGCCTCGCTCAGCACCGGGCGCAGGATCGCCTCGATCTCCTCGAACTGCTGGGGACCCGCGATCAGCGGCGGCGAGAGCTGCACGATCGGGTCGCCGCGGTCGTCGGTGCGGCAGATCAGCCCGCGGTTGTACAGCTCGCCCGAGAGGAAGCCGCGCAGCAGGTGCTCGGATTCCTCGTGGTCGAAGGTTTCCTTCGTGTCCTTGTCCTTGACCAGCTCGATCGCCTGGAAGTAGCCCGCGCCGCGCACGTCGCCCACGATCGGCAGGTCGCGCAGGCTGTCGAGCATCTCCCGGAACGCGCCCTCGTTCGCGAGCACGTTTCCGCACAGATCCTCGTCGGCCATGATGTCGATGTTCGCCAGCCCCACCGCGCACGCCACCGGGTGCCCGCCGAACGTGAAGCCGTGGTTGAACGCCGCCTTGCCGTGCAGGAACGGCTCGGCGATGTGGTCGCCCGCGATCAGCGCGCCGAGCGGCACGTACGCCGAGCTGATGCCCTTGGCCGTGGTGATCATGTCCGGCTGGTAGTCGAAGCGTTCGCACCCGAACCAGTACCCCAGGCGGCCCCACGAGCAGATCACCTCGTCGGAGATCAGCAGCACGCCGTGGCGGTCGCAGATCTCGCGCACGCGCTGGAAGTAGCCGTCCTGCGGGACGAAGCAGCCGCCGCCGTTCTGCACCGGCTCGAGGATCACCGCCGCGACCGTCTCCGGCCCCTCGAACTCGATCGCCTCCTCGATCGCGTCCGCCGCCCACAGCGGATCGCGGTCCTCCTGCCAGCGGTAGGAGTTCGTGTTGGGCACGTGCACACCGCCCGGCGTCAGGGGTTCGAACGGCACGCGCAGCGGCGTCAGGCCCGTCGCCGACAGCGCCCCCATCGAGGTGCCGTGGTAGGCGAGGTTGCGCGCGATCAGCTTGTGCCGGCGCGGTTCGCCCATCGCCGCGTGGTAGGCCTTCGCGAGCTTCCACGCCGACTCGACCGCCTCAGAGCCGCCGGAGGTGAAGAACACCCGGTTCAGGTTCCCCGGCGCGAGCTCCGCGATGCGCGTGGCCAGTTCGATCGCACGCGGGTGCGCGTAGCTCCAGTTGGTGTAGAACGCGAGCTCCTTGGACTGCTTGGCCGCCGCTTCGCCCAGCTCCGGGCGGCCATGGCCGATGTTCACGCAGTACAGCGCGGAGAGTCCGTCGAGGTGGCGCTTGCCGTGCTCGTCGTACACGTAGCAGCCCTCACCGCGCACGATCACCGGGACCTCGTGGTCGGACTCCGCGTAGGAACCCATGCGCGTGAAGTGCATCCACAGGTGCCGCTTGGCCTGCTCTTGGAGATCACCGGACATCGAAGACCGCCTTCTCTATCGCTGACTAGACACTCAGGACAACGCTAACCGCTCGCCATACGCCGCTCAATGCGCTGCGTGGTCAACAACTTCCATGACCATTGTACGACTCGTCCAACTCGCGGCACGTGTTTTGGGGATCGCGCCCATTGCGCGTCCGCCGCCACTGACCGTAACTTTCCTCACAAGGGGCGCGCCCTGTCCGCCATATCCATGAGAGGAGCCGTTGATGGCCATAGATAGCGCCACCACGTCGGGAGGCCCACCATCGTCGGGGGTCATGGACAAGGGCCTGAAAAAAGGCGCAATCGGCTACCTCTCGAACATCGTCATCGGCGTCGCCTCCACGGCGCCTGCCTACTCGCTCGCAGCGACGCTCGGCTTCATCGTCGTGGTCAAGGGCGTGGGCGTGCACGCACCCGCGGTGATGCTCGTGGCGTTCCTGCCGATGCTGCTGGTCGCGTCAGCCTACAAATACTTCAACCGCGCCGACCCCGACGCGGGCACGACCTTCGCGTGGACGACGCGTGCGTTTGGCCCTATGACGGGTTGGCTGAACGGCTGGGCGATCTTCCTCGCGGACGTGATCGTGATGGCCTCGCTCGCGGACATCGCAGCGATCTACACGTTCAAGCTCTTTGGCTTCACAGAACTCGGGGAATCCAAAGCCGCGATCATCATCGCTGCGATCGTATGGATCGCGCTGATGACGTGGATCTGCTACCGCGGCATCGAGCTGTCCGCGCGCATCCAGCAGATCCTGCTCGGGATGGAGGTGTTCATCCTCGGGCTGTTCGCCGTGGTGGCCTTCGTCAAGGTCTACGGCAGCCATCCGCCGAGCGGCTCGATCAAGCCGTCGCTCTCATGGATCAACCCCTTTGCGATGAACTTCGGCGACCTGGTCGTCGCATTGCTGCTGGCGGTCTTCATCTATTGGGGATGGGATTCCGGGGTGGCGGTGAATGAGGAGTCCGAGGACCCCGCCGAGGGGCCCGGCAAGGCGGCGGTGGTGTCGACGATTCTGCTCGTGCTCATCTACGTCGTCGTCACCGCGGCCGCCCAGTCCTTCCACGGAGTCGGCTTCCTGACCAACGAAGCGAACCAGGAAGACGTCCTGAATGCGCTTGGCTCGGGTGTGCTCGGCAGCACTCTGAACAAGCTGCTGGTCATCGCCGTGCTGACCTCGGCCTCGGCCTCCACGCAGACGACGATCCTGCCGACGGCACGCACGACGCTCTCGATGGCGCACTGGAAAGCGGTCACATCGCTGCTCTCGCGGGTGCACAAACGCTATCTCACGCCCACCGTCTCGACGCTCGGCTTCGGCGCCCTCTCGATCATCATCACGGTCGTCCTGCTGCTGCTCTCCGAAAGCGTGCTCGCGGACTCCCTCACCGCGATCGGCTTCCCGATCTGCTTCTACTACGGGTTCACAGGCATCGCCTGCGCGTGGTACTACCGTCGCGACCTGACGGAAAGCGTGCGCAACTTCCTGCTCCTGGGCGTTGGGCCGGTCGTCGGCGGCCTGATCCTGTTCGGGGTGGGAGTCAGGGCAGCGTTCTACTACGGCCACGCCGCCAACGTCGAATCCAAGCCGATCCTCGGCATCACGCTGCCATTGTGGATGGGCATCGGCGGGATGCTCCTCGGTGTGCTGGTCATGCTCGTCTCGCGGCCATACTTCAAGGAGTTCTTCTCGCGCAAGACCGAAACCGCGCCGCCGGGGCTGCTCAACCAGCCGCCGCCGACCGGGCCCGTCCCCGCGCGCGTGGACTTCTGAGAGGCCGGATCGCAGGCTCGACGGGGGGACACGACCCGCGAGCAGGGAGGCTCGCGCGTCGTGCGGGCTACCGCTGCGCCTTGTGGGCCACCAGGAACGCGGCGGCCCACACCAACAGGCTGTCGTTGCGCTCGAGCGCGCTGCCAAGGGCATCGATGAACCGCGCTTGCTCGGCGCCGTCCAGCGCTTGCCCGATGGTCTCGCGCAGGGTTGGCGCCAGCGGGTGCGGCGAGCTTTCCAGCAGCGTTTCCAGGCTGGGCGCCTCCATGCCCGGGCGCCCGGGAATCAGGTTCGAGTGAAGCTCGAGGTGGATCGGGGCGAATCCCGCGCGCCGGGCCATCGCGAACAGGTCGCGCTCGTCGAAGTCCATCATCGTCACCGCGCCGGCGTGTTCCAGGTGAGCGAAGGCGTCCTTGACCCTCCCGGCCAGGT
The DNA here is from genome assembly GCA_963735705.1 of uncultured Solirubrobacteraceae bacterium. Classification (GTDB taxonomy): domain Bacteria; phylum Actinomycetota; class Thermoleophilia; order Solirubrobacterales; family Solirubrobacteraceae; genus Palsa-744. Next base: position 23,784 of record CAVTLZ010000013.1, on the reverse strand, counting down.
CGACGACGGCGACCACGTCATAGCCCCAGAAGCGGTCCTCGGGCTCCGGGAACATCAGACGGTTGATCGGCTCGAACAGCGAGATCCTGCCGCCCGGCGCGAGCACCCGGTGGAGCTCGTCAAACGCCCGCTGCTTATCCGCGACGTAGATCAACACCGAGCGGGTGCTCGCAACGTCGACGCTGCCGTCGGGGATGCACGCGAGGTCCTCCGCGCTCGCCAGCACGAAACGCGCCTGGTCGAGCTTGCCGAGGGCTTGCACCGCCTCGCGTGCGTGCTCCAGCAACGGGGCGGAGATGTCGCAGAACGTGACGCTGCCCCGCGCGCCGACCCGATCCAGGGCACCGAGCCCGATCAGGCCCTCGCCGCAGCCGAGATCCAGCAGCGCCGCGTCCGTCAGCGGCTCGGCAAGGTCAAGGACACGGTCGCGGATCGACTCCAGCCGCTTGAGCGACGTGGAGCGCTGGCGCTGACTGCCGCCGTCGCGGCGCCCACGCAGCCACTCAGACCAGTGATCGGCCGTGGACACCGTCGAGCATCCTAGGGCTCCTTCTGCGCGCATCGGGTGAGAAAATCCCTATGCGCGGGACGCGGCACGCCGCGTCCCCCTCGCCCGCTTCGTCAGGCCTGCGGCACCTCGACCTGCCCATGCGGTGAGCCGTACTCCGCCAGCAGATCGAGGAACGGCTTGGGCGGGAACGCCTCGGGGCCGAGCACGCCCGCGCCCTTCCAGTCGCCGCGGTCGAGCAGCTCCAGCGCCACCGCCGGGTTGACCGCGGTCTGCCACACGACCGCCTGGCTCGAGTACTCGCGCATCGTCGTCTCGTTGTCGACCACGTGGTAGAGGTAGGTCGAGCGGGGCTCGCCGTCCCTGCCGGTTCCAGTCACCCATGTGCCAGCGCACGTGCGCCCGCTCATGCGCTCGCCGAGCGTCGCCGGGTCGGGCAGCGCCGCCGCGACCACGTCGCGCGGGGCGACGAGCGTGCCGCGCACCGACACCGGCTCGGTCGAGTCCAGGCCCAGCTTGTGCAGCGTCCGCAGCACGTCGATGAACTCCTGCCCGAGCCCGTACTTGAAGGTCACGCGCTCGCAGCGCACCTGGCGGGGGATCAGCACGACCTCCTCGTGCTCGACGTTCACGCACTCCACCGGCCCGATCCCCTCGGGGAACTCGAACACCTCGGGCTCGGAGAACGGCGCCGTCGTGTAGAAGCCGCGCTCGCGCTCCCAGATCAGCGGCGGGTTCAGGCACTCCTCGATCGTCGTCCAGATCGAGAACGTCGGCGCGAAGTCGTAGCCCTCGACGACCAGGTCGGCGCCGTCGCGCACGCCCACTTCCGCGATGTCCGAGAACAGCTCGTCGGCCGCGTAGCGGGCGAAGACGTCCGACAGCCCCGGCTCGACGCCGATCCCCACCAGCGCCAGCAGGCCCGCCTGCTGCCAGCGTTCGTGCTCGGCCAGCTGGTGATCGCCGAGCATCACCCCCGGCAGCTCGTACGGACGCTCCGGATGGGGATGGGAGAGCGTCATCGCCATGTCCAGGTACGTCGTGCCCGCGTCGAACGCGGCGGCGAAGATCGGCTCGTTGAAGCGCGGGTCGCACGCGTTCAGGACCGCGTCCGGCTGCACGCGACCGATCAGCTGCACCATCTCCTCGCGGCTGGACGCATCCACCCGCTCGGCCGTGAAGCGGTCGGGCTCGCCGAGCCGCTCGGCGGCCGCCCGCGCACGCTCGAGCGCGACGTCGGCCAGCACCACCTGCGCGAAGCAATCGCGACGCTGCGCGATCGCGGCGAACGCCGCGCCCACACCGCCAGCTCCGACAACCAGGACCTTCATGCGACCAGTCTGACGCAAAGCGCAAGTTTGAGATGTCACAAGGGCGAGTCGCGCGTGCTACGCAATGCAGCAGGCGGCTCCCGTATGCTGCGCCGATCCGCGCGGTCCCGAACACCAGCCGATCCTGAACTCCGGGATGAGCACCGGCCTCCCCAGCCCGCCGCGCACGCCACCCGGATCGCCCGAGCCTCCGCCGCTCGATCGCGTGGCGCGCGCCGAGACCTCCGCGCCCGCGGGAGCAGGCGGACGCGCCGAGCGCTGGGCGCCCTCGCCGGCGTTCGCCCGCGGCGAGATCGCGCTCGTCGCGCTGGGCGGGCTGCTGCTGGCGATACTCACCAGCTGGCCGCTCGTGCTGCATATGGGCAGCCGCATCGCCCCCGATCTCGGCGACCCCGTGCGCACCGCCTGGCAAATCGCGTGGGTCGGGCACGCGATGCTGCACGACCCGCTGCACGTCTTCGACTCCAACTCCTTCTACCCGCACCCGCTGAGTCTCGCCTTCTCGGACTCGCTGCTCGGCTACGGGCCGACGGCGTTCTTCGGCTCGGGCACCGTCGCCACACTCGTCCGTTACAACCTCATCTTCCTGTGGACATGGTCGTTCTGCTTCGCGGGCGCCTATCTGCTCGCCCGCGAGCTGGGACTGCGCCGGCTGGGGGCCGCCGCAACCGGGCTCGCGTTCGCATACGCGCCCTACCGCGTGACCGAGGCCGGCCATTTTCAGGTGATCTCCTCCGGAGGCCTGGCCTGCGGCCTGTTCCTGCTGCTGCGCGGCTATCGCCGCGGCTCACGCAGGCTCGTGCTCGCCGGCTGGCTAGTCTCCGCGTGGCAGATCAGCCTCGGCTTCACGCTCGGTCTGCAGTACGCCTATCTGCTGGCGCTGCTCGCGCTCGTCGTGCTCGTTTACTGGTGGCGCGGACGCCTGACCCCCGGCCCTGCGTGGAAGCCCGACGCCGACGCAGCGCGCGGAGCGCTCGTCCCGCGAAGACTGCTCGCGGTCACGCTGATCGGCATCGCCGCCGTCGGCGCGGTCACGGTGTACGAGGCGCGCCCGTACCTGCGGGTCGCCGCCCTGTACCCCACCGCGAAGCGCACGATCAAAGAAGTCGAGACCTACTCCTCCGGCCCGGCCGCGCTGCTGGGCGCCTCCTCGGAGAACCGCGTGTGGGGCTCGCTGACCGGCGGCATGCGCGCGAAAGTCAACTCCAAGAACGAGAGCGTGTTCTTCCCCGGCGGGCTGATCCTCGCGCTCGCGCTGATCGGGCTCCTCGGGGTGAGCCGGATGGGCGGCGCGAACGGGTCCCCGCATCCGTTCACACGACGATTGCGCATCGGACTGCTCGTCGGCGTCGTCACGTGCTCGATCCTCGCGCTCGGACTCGGCCTGACCGGCGCGGGCTATCCGTATCGCCTGCTCTTCGACTACGCCCCCGGCTGGGACGGCGTGCGCGTGCCGGGCAGGGTCTTCACGCTCGGCACCCTCTTCTACGCGCTGCTCGCAGGCGCGGGCGTGCAGCTGCTCGTGCAGCGGCTCGGCCCGTGGAGCGAGCGACGCCGGCTGAGCCTGCCGGCCGTGCGCCTGCCGGCCCTCGCGCTGCCGGCCGTCGGCCTGCCGGCGCTGGCGGGAGCGGTACTGCTCCTCGGCATCCTCGGCGAAGGCGCCGGGCACCTCGGCCACCCGATCGTGCCGCAGCCGGCAAGCGCCGAGGTCGGGCTGCCCGGACCGATCCTCGAGCTGCCCACCGACGGAGCCCTCGACCGCATCTGGCAGTACTTCTCCACGGACGGCTTCCCCAAGATCGCCAACGGCGAGAGCACCTTCGACATCCCCGCCGAGGACGACCTGCGCGGAGGGATGTTCGGCTTCCCCGACAAGGCGAGCGTCGAGAAGCTGCGCTACTACGGCATCCGCACGGTCGTCCTGCACACCGTGCTGCCCAAGGGCCTTCCGCCCGAGCAGGGCTGGGTGTTCCCCGAGCCGCCCAACCCGGCCGCCAACGCGCGCAAACCGATCGCCGGGCTGGGCATCACACGGCGGCAGGTCGGCTCGATCTTCATCTACGAGATCGGACCAGGGCCCAAGACCCTGCACGGCACCGATTGATGAGCGCCTCCCCGGCCAGCCCCGCTGGCCCGCCCTCCGCTCAACGAGATTCCCGCCGCTCCGCCTCCCCGCACCGGGCCTGGCTGACGCGCCCGCGTGTGGCGCTGGCGGCGGTCCTCTTGGTGGGCCTGGCCTCCGCGGTGATGATCCAGAGCTTCTCCTGGAACCAGGCCTCCCACTACGACCTGACCCGCGCGCTGAACGACGACCGCACGACGATCGACCCCTACCAGTCGAACACCGGCGACAAGGTCTTCTACAAGGGGCATTACTACTCCGCGCGCGCGCCGGGCCTCGCGCTGTTCGTGCTGCCCTTCTACGACGCGCTCAACCTCGTCCACGCAGAATCCTGGACGAACGCGCACGTGGCGCCCCCGAATCACCCGGGCGACGAGATGATCTACCTGATCGGCCTGTGGGGCAACGTGCTGCCGGGCCTGCTGCTGGTGCTGCTCGTGTGGCGCGTGGCCGATCGCTACGAGCCCGGCTACGGCATCGCGGCGGCGGTCGTGCTCGGCCTGGGCACGATGGTCCTTCCGTTCTCGCAGCTGCTGTTCTCGCACATGTTCACGACCTTCCTCGGCTTCGCCGCGTTCTGGCTGATGCTGCGCGAGCGCGACGGCCCGCCCAGCCCGATGCTGCTCGCGCTCGCCGGCCTGGCGATGGGCTATGCGTTCTCCTCGGAGTACCCGACGTTCTTCGCCGCGCTCGTGCTCGGCCTGTTCCTGCTCTCGCGCAGGGACTCGCTCACGCCGCTGGGGGTGCTGCGGCGCGGCGGCGCGTACGTGGCCGGCGGCCTCGTCGGCATCGTCCCGCTGCTGCTCTACAACCACTACGCCTTTCGCTCCTGGACGCACCTGGCCTACTCCGACGTGCCCCGCCAGCACAAAGGCTTCTTCGGGATCGGCGCTCCCAGCCTGCGGGTGCTCGTGACGCTGCTGCTGGACTCGCGCGGCCTGCTGGTCATCTCCCCCATCCTGATCATGGGCGCGATCGGCACGGTGATGCTCTACAAACGCGGCAAGCGCGCCGAGGCGCTCACGATCGGTGGCATCTGCGCCTGCTTCCTGGCATACAACTCCGGCTACTACCTGCCCTTCGGGGGGGGCTTCATGGGGCCGCGCTTCCTGGACACGCTGCTCCCGTTCCTGGCCTTCCCGATCGCGCTGACGCTCAAGCGCTTCCCCGGCCCCACGATTGCGCTCGCGGCCGTCTCGATCACGACCACCGTGATCGCCACCGTCACCCACCCGCTGGTCGGCTACGAGAACGAGACCGTCACCTGGATGCGCTTCCTCTCCAAAGGCCTCTTCCAGCCGACGATCGCCTCCGCCTACGGGCTGGGGCGCAGCTGGGGCGGCATCTGGCCGTTCTTCCTCGCCGCCGGCGCGGCGCTGCTGGCGGCCGTGTGGGCGACGCCGCGGCTGCGCCTGTCAGCGGCCACGCTGCGGGCGGGCCTGCTGACACTGCTCGCGTGGGCGCTGTTCGCCGCGCTCGCACCGACCGTGCTCGGAATCGACCACGCCGGCCTGACGAGCATCTACCACGCGGGCGACCACACCGCCTACAACCTCAAGCTGCACTCCGGCAGCACCTATCCGTTGAAGACGCTCGCCCTGGTCGCCGTTGCCGCGGGGCTCCTCGCCCTCGGCGCGATGCGCTTGGCGCGCAACCAGCCACAGCGGCCGTCCGAGCGCCGCAGCGCTGGGACTGGGTCGCACGCCCAGCCGGCGCTCAGCGCCTGATCAGTTGCTGGCGATCCTCACGCCGCATCTGGCCGCGTGCAGCTGGCGGCAGACGATCACGTAGCCCGCGCGCGGGCGCCCGTGGATGTTGGTGAGCCCCGCGTCGAAGCGCGTCGAGCTGGTGCCGCCGCTCCAGTCATAGATGTAGACGCGCTTGACCTGCGCCACCGAGCCGGCGAGCGCGAACGTGAACCTGAGCACCTTCGCCGCGCGCGTCAGGCCGGCGCCTTCGCGGTTGGGGAACGCGCCGCCGAATTTCACGATGCCGCCGGTCTCGGTCAGCCACACCTGACCACCGAGCGCCTTCACGAGCTCCCGCGTGCGCCAGCTTTCCAGGTGGTTGACATCCGAGTAGTTGTGCAGCCCCCAGATCCTCGGCATGACCGTCTCCAGGCGGTGTATCTCGCGCCTGAATTCCGCGATGTAGGTCAGCGTCGGTTCGATTTTTTCAGCGTCCAGCACGTCCAGGCCGATGACCGTGCAGCCCTTGCACACGCGGATCAGCGCCTGGTAGTAGCGGGCGACGGCCGACGCCGACGGGCTCGTGAACAGCCCCGGCACGTAGCCGCGGTTGGCCTCGTCCCAGGCCTCGTACTGCGTGACGTTCGGGAACAGCTTCACGAACCTCTGCACGTCGCGCTGGTAGGACGCCACGCTCGGCGTCTGCATCGGCGTGTACTCGGAGTGGTAGAAGGCGACCAGCACCTGCTCGTGCTCGGCTTCGGCGGCGCGGATGAACGCGCTCGCCTGCTGGCGATAGTAGGAGTGCACGGCCGCGTCGTATGGCACGATGTAGCGGACGATCGGCGTGTGCAGCTGCTCGTACAGCGGGCTGGCGAACATCCGCGCGCTCTCGTCGCCGATGCCCGTGAGGTAGGAGCTCGCCGTGTGTGCGCGCGCTTGCGCGACGGGCTGGCAGCGTGGCGAGGTGGCGCTCGAACAGCCGCCGCCGACACCGCCACCGGTCGTGCCCCCGAGCGCGCTGGCCGTGGTCAGCAGGCATGCCAGCAGCGCGAGCGAGACCGCTGCGGAGAGTGCTCGGTTGGGCGGGCGGCGCGACATCAACGAACCGGGTACGGCGGGGGCGGGGCTTCGATGATCCCATGCCGCACGCCGCTGCGATCCATGTAGATCGCATATCCGAGGATCAGCGCGGCGAAGGCGAGGAGCGCCGGCGCGCGCCAGCGCGGGTGCCGGGTCAGGGTGTACGCCCCCGCCGGATAGAAGACGGGCGCGGACAGGAAGATCATGCGCCCCCAGTCGAGCGCGAAGGTCATCGCGGCGAGCGAGCAGGCCACGAGCACGAGCCCGCGCCGGGCGAAGCGGCTGCCCGCGAGCGCGATCGGCGCGGCGATCCACAGCGGGCCGTAGATCGAGAACAGACGCCGTGCCTCGGTGAGCAGGCTGTGCGCGCCGGATTCGATGACGCTCAGGCGCTCGGAGATCAGCGAGCCGCCATAGCCGGGCACAGTGGCTTCGCCGACGCTCGGGATCGCCAGACGCAGAGCCAGGAACGCCAGCACCGCGGGCGCGCCGACGAGCAGCGTGCGCCGGGCGGCGTCCGCGTCCCACGCCCGCACCGCCCACACGGCGTACGCGAGCGGGATCACGAACAGCACCGCTTCCCTGAACAGCACTCCCACGACGAGCGTGGCCGTGAGCGCCCGCAGCCTGCGTTCGACGACGCACAGCGTCGCCGCCATCATGAACAGCGTCGTGATCGCGTCGGTGTTGTGACCCTCGCGCAGCGCCACCACGAGCATCGGCGGGGACACAGCCAGCGCCAACGCCAGGCCGGCCGCCAGACTCCGGGGCGCATCCAGGCGGCACATCAACACGAACGCGAAGCCGGCGGCCGCGCCGGCGCTGATCCACGCGAGCAGCTCGAACGACAGCGTGTGGCTGAACGGGAGCACGTGCACCAGCCACGGCAGCCCGATGCGAAAGGCGAACGGGAAGGTGTGCGTCGCGAATGGGTGCTCGGCCATGTGTTCATAGATCAGGTCGTCGCCGCGCGGGACCGTCTCGCGCCGGCTCAACGCGCTCAGCACGAACAGGGCCAGCGCCCCGAGCGCGCCCACGTACAGCGCCTGGCGCACCAACGACGGCACTGGCCTTGGCACCAGCTCTGGCGCTGGCGCTGGCGCTGGGCGATCGTGCGTCCGCTGGGCGTCCGGGGCGCTCACCGGGTGCTCAGAGTGCTCAGTTGCTGGCGATCTTCACGCCGCAGTTGACCGCGTGCAGCTGGCGGCACACGACGATGTAGCCCGCGCGCGGCTGTTCGCGGGAGTTCGTCAGCCCCGCGTCGAAGCGGGTGGAGCTCGTGCCTCCGCTCCAGTCATAGACGTACAGGCGCTTGACCTGCGGCACCGAGCCGGCCAGCGCGAACATGAACTTGAGCGCCTTCGCCGCCCGCGTCAGACCCGCGCCGTGCCTGTTGGGGAAGCTCGGTTCGAACTTCACGAGCCCGCCGGTCTCGGTCAGCCACATCTGGCCGCCGAACGCTTTGGCGATGTCCCGCGTGCGCCAGCCTTCAAGGCGGTTGACGTCCGAGTAGTTGTGCAGGCCCCAGATCTTCGGCACGACCGTCTCCAGGCGGCTGACCTCGCGTTTGAATTCCGCGATGTAGCGGAGCGTCTTGACGATCTGCGCTTCGTCGAGCACGTCCAGCCCGATGACCGTGCAGCCCTTGCACACGCGCAGCAGCGCTTGGTAGTACTTGGCCGCGGAGACCGCCGAGGGGCTGGAGAACGCGTGCGCCACGTTGCCGCGGTTGGCCTCGTCCCAGGACTCGTACTGCCGGACGTGCGGGAACAGCTGCACGAACTTCTGCACGTCGCGCTGATATGTGCCGATGCTGGGCAGCCGCGTCGGTGTGTATTCCGAGTGGTAGAACGCGACGAGCACCTGCTCGTGCGCCGCTTCGGCGGCGCCGATGAACGAGGTGGCCTGCTGCAGCGAGTACGGACGCGCGACGGCGTCGTAGGGGACCACGTAGCGCACGATCTTCGTGTGCAGCTGCTGGTAGAGGGAGTTGGAGAACATGCTCGGGTTCTCGTTGCCGATGCCCGTCAGATACGAGCTCGCCGCGTGCGCGGGGGACGCGCCGGCGGCGGCCGCGCCGGCCTGGCCGATCGCGCCCAGCGCAAGCGCGCCCGCCAGGGCGGCGGCGGTCAAGAGCGAGAGTGTGCGGGGACGAATCCTCATACGATGCGCAACAGCGTAAGGGGTGAAGGGTTGCGTGGGCTCCGGACAGTCTTACGCACCGCTTAGCTCGCGCCCTGCCCCGCGCGACGAGTTTTACGATGCGTTTAAGCCCGCGGCCGGAGCTGCGCCGCGTCGATGACGCCGCGAGCGCTCAGTCCGCGCCGGCGAGATCCTCGACGAGAGGCGCCGGCTCCCCTGTGGGGGCGCGCAGCGTCGGGTCGGCCACGATGCGCACGTCCACGCCCGGCAGGCCCCGCAGCAGACGCGTCAGCAGCGAACGGTCTGAGCCACCGCCCAGGCGCGCCAGCCCCTTACGCTCGGAGGGCCTGCCCATCATCACGTAGGTGGCGCCGAGCGAGCGCGCGAGCCGGATCGCGACCGCCGCCACGTCCTCGCCCTCCTCGACCCGCAGGCGGGCCCCCAGCATCGCCGTCAGGCGCCGCAGCTCCTCCAGGCGCTTGCGGTCCTGCTCGCTCGGCGGGCGTCCGGGCGGGCGCACGACGAGCACGTCCAGCTCGGCGTCCTGGCGCTGGGCCGAGCGCCACGCGCGCCGCACGATCCGCTCGGAGTGCGGCGCCAGCGTCACCAGCGCGAGCAGGCGCTCGGCGATCGCCTGCGGGCCGCCGTCGACGAGCACCGGCAGCCCCTCCTCGTCGCGGCGCGGCAGCGGGCTCGTCTCGCGCACGAGGCGCTTGACCTCGACGTCCTCGGCGACCTGGCGCAGCGCCGTCTCGCGCAGCGCCGCCAGGTTCTCGATCTTGAAGAAGTTGTTCAGCGCCGCCTGCACGCGCTCGGGGCGATAGACCTTGCCAGCGCGCAGACGCGCGATCAGCGTCTCCGGGGTCACGTCGATCAGCACGACCTCGTCGGCCATCGAGAGCACCTCGTCGGGGATCGTCTCGCGCACGTGCGCGCCCGTGAGCTGGGTCACCTGGTCGTTGAGCGACTCGAGGTGCTGGACGTTGACGGTCGAGAACACGTCGATGCCGGCCTCGAGCACGTCGCGCACGTCCTCGTAGCGCTTCTCGTGCTCCACGCCCGGCGCGTTGGTGTGCGCGAGCTCGTCGATCAGGCACAGCTCGGGCTTGCGCGCGAGCACCGCCGGGAGATCCATCTCCTCGAGCGGCGTGCCGCGGTAGGTCAGGTGCCGGCGCGGGACGATCTCAAGGCCCTCGGCCTGCGCGAGCGTCTCCGCGCGCCCGTGGGTCTCCAGATAGCCGACGACCACGTCGCGGCCGCTGTCGGCCTCCGCGGCGCCCTCCTGAAGCATGCGATACGTCTTGCCCACGCCCGGGGCCATGCCGATGAAGACCTTCAGGTGCCCCCGCTCGTCGGCCATGGAGCCATTGTGCTGGAAGAGACAGATGCAAGCACCGCGTCGTAGCGACGTTGCACGTCCGCGCGGTCGGCCTGCTCCGGCACCGACTCCTCGCACGAGCGCATGATCATCGCCGCCTGCCTTAGCACCTGCTCACGCTGTTGCTGAGAGGTCGTGTACGCCATCACCTTCGCGAGCCCGTCCAGCTGGCGGATCATCACCGCCGGCATGCCGCGGCTGGCCTGGCGGATCTTGTCGTGGGCGCGCTCGAGCAGACGGTCGAAGTTGACGGTCACGGTGATCACGCGCACGTGCCCGGCCGCGTCGCGATGCACGGTGGACGGCCGCCAGCGGTCGGCGATCTTGCCCAGCCCGTCGCCCAGCCAGTCGATGCACGCAAGCGCCGTGAAGGTGTCGTTGACGGCCGGCGAGAGCGCCCGGATGGCGATCTCCACGAGCTGATCGACCGCGAAGGACAGATCCTGCGTGAGCGTGCGGTGCGGGCCGGTCGCGTGCGCGCCGCCGAGCGCCCGCGCGACCCCTGGCGCCGCCGTGGCCGGCCACACGTTGGCCAGCGGCTCGCCCTCCACGACGAAGTGACCCGGACGGCGCAGCAGCCGGATCACCGCGTGGCTGCGGCTGGCGATGTCGATCAGCGCGCTCATGCTCACGTACTGCAGGTAGCCGCTGCCGGGCGCGCGCACGACGGCGCTGTCCTCGTCCAGCCGCACGAGCATCTCCGACAGCGACGGGCCCGCCTTCGGGCCGTTGGACGCGGGCAGCGCAGCCTCTGTTTCGATCGCCCGCGAGAGGTCGCGCGCGATCGACGCGATCACCTGTGGCAGCTGGATCGACTTGGCGATGTGGTCGATGAACACGACCAGCACGCCGACGTCCACGATCACGAGCGCCATCGTCACCGTGATCGACAGATGCGGCACGAATTCGCCATGGCTGCCGGGGCCGATCGAGATGAGCGCGAGGATCGCGTAGATAAAGGTCGCCACGAAGCTGCCGAGCGTGAGCTGCGTGATCCGGTCGCGGATGAAGTTGCGCAGCATCCGCGGCCCGAACTGCGTCGAGGCGAGCGTCAGCGTCACGATCGTGATCGAGAACACGAGCGTCACGACCGTGATCACCGCCGCGGCGATCGTCGTCAGGATCTGCCGCGCGGCGTCCGCGGTGCCGCTGATCACCCACGAGGGGAAGTGCAGCGAGCCGTCGTACGCGGCGCGGTCGAGCGCGTACGTGCCGGCGAACAGCGCCACCGCCAGCACGATCTCGACCGTCGGCACCAGCCACAGGTTCGTGCGCAGCGCCTCGCGGCGCCACGCCGAGGGCAGCGGGGCCTGGAGTCTCATCGCCGTCTCGCGCCTGCGAGATGGCGGCGCCGGCGTCGCGGAAGGCGGCTCGGGAGGTGGAGTTGGTCGCACATGGTCGTTTGGACAGCGCGAAGCGCTGCCGACCAGTCTTCCCGGCTCACCGGCGCCTACGATACTCGGCCGCGCCCCGACCCGGCCGTCGCGATCGGGATGGTGACCGGCGTGAGGCGGTTAGCCGCCGGACAGTCCGACGTCGAGCGCGTCCTCGAGGTTCCACACGACCTGGATCACGGTCTGCTGGCTGTTCGGATTGAACAGCGGGCCGAGGCCGTCCGTGAGGAGCCCGCGCACGAGCGTGACGCCCCTCGGGCTCACCGGGGCGTGCCCCTCGAGCCGTTCGGCGAGCCCGAGTATCGCGTGACGGCCGTTCGCCACCGTGCGGCGGTCGACGACGACCGCCGAGAACGTCGGGCGCGACCCGACGCGCTCTGCGTAGGCGACCAGCCCGCGCAGGTCACGCGCGAGCCGCTGCCGGGTCCGCACGGAGGTCAGCTGCGCGGCGCGCAGCTCGAGCGCGCGGGTCGCGGCGCAGTCGGCGCCCGCCGCTATGCGACGGTCCAGCCACAGGCGAGTCGCGTACACCCGCAGCCGCAGCGCCGGCGTGGCGCGTGCCGAGCTCGACCGCCCGCGGCGCTGGAGGGAGGCGGCTTCGAAGGGGCTCGCCGGCATCAGAAGTGCCCCTTCACGGCCTTGATCGAGATCCGGCGGGTGTCCTCCGGGGCGGGGCGCAGGATCAGGATCTCGGCCGGCACGCGGTCGAGCATCCAGCGCAGGTCCTCGTAGTCCAGGCCCGCGCGGGGGTCTTCGTCGGCGGAGACGATGATGCGGTCGAAGTGCTCCTGCTCGATCAGTTTGCGCAGCGCGTCGCGGGCTGAGCGACCGCGCCCCACGCGCGAGTCGACCGGGACGCCCAGCGAGGTGGCGCGCTGCTCGATCGCCTCCAGCAGCGGCATCCCTCGAGCGCACTGAACCGGCAGCGCGGTTTCCAGCGGCAGGCTCATCGGCACGCGCGCGAGGAACGCCGGCATGATGATCGCGTTCTCCGCCTTCGCCAGACGCACCGCCGCCTCGAAGGAGCGACGTGAGATCTCCTCGCCGGTGAACGGGAGCAGGATGCGGCGCGTGCCCTCGACGCGGTCGCGCGCGGGCACACGCCCGTGCGGCGGCAGCCAGTAGCCCGCGGCGATGCCGAGCAGGGCGGCCGCGCACGCGACCCCAATGGTTACCCACACACTCATGGGCTCTCCACCTCGGAGCCGCTCGGGCGCTCGGCACGATCGGCGACGATGCGCACGTCGACGCCCGGGAGACGCTGCATCAGCCGCTGCGGCAGCGGCACGCGCAGGCGGGCGAGACCGCGGGCGGGGCGCGAGCCGCCGATCAGGATGTACGTGCTCCCGCGCCGCGTGACGACATCGACGATCGCGGCCGTCAGGTCGTCGGATTCCTCCTCGAGCATCCTCGCCCCGAGCACCGACGCGAGCTGGCGCAGCGCCGCGAGCGAGCGCTGCTGATCCTCGGAGAGCTCCTTGCCCGGCGTGCGCACCCACAACAGGTCGAGCCCCGCGCCGAGGCGCTGGGCCGAGCGCCACGCCCGGCGCACGAGCCGCTGGGCGCCCGGATAGGGCTCCACGAGCGCGAGCAGCCGCTCACCGACGGCCTGCGGCGCGGCGGCCGCGAGGCTCTCCTCGCGCGAGCCGACGAGCTCGGTGGTCAGGCGCTTGGCGCCCACCTCCTCGGCGACCTGGCGCAGCGCGACCTCGCGCAGTGCGGAGAGGTTCTCGATCTTGAAGAAGTTGTTGAGCGCCGCGTCGATGCGCTCCGCCGGGTACACCTTGCCGGCGCGCAGGCGCTCGAGCAGCGCCTCTGGGGTCAGGTCGATCAGCACCACCTCATCGGCGCGTCCGAGGATCGCGTCGGGGATCGTCTCGCGCACGCGCACGCCGCTCAGCTCGGTGATGTGGTCGTTGAGCGACTCCAGGTGCTGGACGTTGAGCGTGGAGAGCACGTCGATCCCGGCGGCGAGCACCGCCTCCACGTCCTCGTAGCGCTTGGGATGCTCGGTCCCGGGGGCGTTCGTGTGGGCGAGCTCGTCGATCAGGCAGAGCTCCGGCGCACGGCTGATGATCGCCGGCAGGTCCATCTCTTCGAGCACCGCCTCGCGGTAGCGCACGCGCCTGCGGGGGACCAGGGGCATGCCGTCGGCGACGCGGGCGGTCTCGGCGCGGCCGTGGGTCTCCAGCAGGCCGATCACCACGTCCCGTCCCGCCTCCGCCTCGGCGTGACCCTCGAGCAGCATGCGGTAGGTCTTGCCGACGCCCGCCGCCATCCCGATGAAGACCTTCAGGCGGCCCCGGCTCTGATCGGAGGCGACCATGTCAGTGCACTCGCGCTCGCGACCGCCGCGATGCGCTCGCCGCTCATGCTCCGAGCAGATTGTGGACGATCAGGTCGATCAGCTTGATGCCGATGAACGGCGCGATGATCCCGCCGAGACCGTAGATCCACAGGTTGCGCCGCAGCAGCGCGCTCGCGCCGATGGGGCGGTAGCGTACGCCGCGCAGCGACAGCGGGATCAGCAGCGGGATCACGATCGCGTTGAAGATGATCGCCGAGACGATCGCCGAGCGGGGTGTGCCGAGGCCCATGATGTTGAGCACGTGCAGGGGCCCCTTGCCCCCCGGTGCCGCCGCGTAGGTGGAGATGAACACGGCCGGCAGGATCGCGAAGTACTTGGCGACGTCGTTGGCGATCGAGAACGTCGTCAGCGCGCCGCGCGTGATCAGCAGCTGCTTGCCGACCTCGACGATCTCGATCAGCTTCGTCGGGTTGGAGTCCAGGTCGACCATGTTGCCCGCCTCGCGCGCCGCCTGCGTGCCGGTGTTCATCGCCACGCCGACGTCGGCCTGAGCGAGCGCCGGCGCGTCGTTGGTGCCGTCGCCGGTCATCGCCACCAGGCGACCGTCCTGCTGCTGCTCGCGGATCAGCGCGAGCTTGCGCTCGGGAGTGGCTTCCGCCAGGAAGTCGTCGACACCCGACTCTTCGGCGATCTTGGCGGCGGTCAGGCGGTTGTCGCCGGTGACCATCACGGTCTTGATGCCCATCGCCCGCAGCTGGTCGAAGCGCGCCTTCATGCCCTCCTTGATCGTGTCCTTGAGGTAGATCACGCCCAGCACCTGGTTGTCGCGCGCGACCGCCAGCGGCGTGCCGCCCTCGTTGCCGATGCGGTCGAGCTCCGCCTGCAGCTCCGGCGGCGGCGAGCCGCCTTCGCTCTTGACCAGCTCGACGATCGCGTCGCCGGCGCCCTTGCGCAGACGCCTGCCGTCGATGTCCACGCCGCTCATGCGCGTCTGCGCGGTGAACGGCACGAACTCCGCGTTCAAGGTCGTCATGTCGTGCTCGCGGATGCCGTACTGCTTGGCCAGCACGACGATCGAGCGGCCCTCGGGCGTCTCGTCGGCGAGCGACGCCAGCTGTGCGACCTCGGCGAGCTCCGACTCCGGCACGCCCGGCATCGGCACGAACTCCGAGGCGAGCCGGTTGCCGATCGTGATCGTGCCGGTCTTGTCGAGCAGCAGCACGTCTATGTCGCCGGAGGCCTCGACCGCGCGGCCGGAGAGCGCGAGCACGTTACGGCGCACCAGGCGGTCCATCCCGGCGATCCCGATCGCGCTCAGCAGCGCGCCGATCGTCGTTGGGATCAGCGCCACCAGCAGCGCGATCAGCGTCGTCTCGGAGACCGACGTGCCCGCGAACAGGCCGAAGGGCCGCAGCGTCGCCACGACGATCACGAAGATCAGCGTCAGCGCCGCAAGCAGGATGTTCAGCGCGATCTCGTTGGGAGTCTTGCGCCGGGAGGCGCCCTCGACGAGCGCGATCATGCGATCGAGGAACGACTGCCCGGGCTCCTGCGTGATTTCAACGACGATCTCGTCAGAGGTCACCCGCGTGCCGCCCGTGACCGCGCTGCGGTCGCCGCCGGACTCGCGGATCACCGGCGCGGACTCGCCCGTGATCGCCGACTCGTCGACCGTCGCGATGCCCTCGATCACCGTGCCGTCGCCCGGGATCAGCTCGCCCGCCGGCACGACCACGACGTCGCCGCGCATCAGCTCCGAGGCCGCCTTGGTGGAGCCGTCGCGCATTCTCGCGACCGTCTCCTTGCGCATCGAGCGCAACGTGTCGGCCTGAGCACGGCCGCGGCCCTCGGCGAAGGCCTCCGCCATGTTCGCGAACACCACCGTCAGCCACAGCCAGATCGAGATCGTCAGCGTGTACCACGCGGGCTCGTTGCCACCGCCCAGCGGCTTGCCGCCGAACACCTGGATCAGCCACGTAACCGTCGTGATCAGCGAGCCGATCTCGACGACGAACATCACGGGGTTGCGAATCTGCACCCGCGGGTCGAGCTTCTTGAAGCTGTCGATCAGGGCGCGCTGGACGATGTCCCGCTGGAACAGCGAGATCGCCTGGCGCTCATGGGTGGCCGGCATCTGCGCGGACATCAGTTGGTTCCTCCGGTAAGACGGTCGAGGGCGAGATTCAGCTCGAGGACGTTCACTCCCTGCTCGCCGGAGAAGCCCAGCCCGCGCGCGTCGGTGTACTTGGAGATCAGGCCATCAACCGTCGCCAGCGAGAGCTTGCGCACTGCCGCCACCCGGTGAGCCTGGATCCAGGCGTTCGCCTGAGAGATTTCGGGGTCGAGGTTCGAGGCGGACGTGTTGACCGCGTCGACCGGGATCTGCGCCACGGTCAGGCCCGCGTCATACGGCTTGTTCAGTTCCAGGTATTCCTTGATGTTTTCGGCGTCCGCTTCCTCGGTGGCCTTGTCGTTGGGGCCGCGGTTCGAGAACGTGCTCGCGGCCGCGTTGTACGCACCGCCTTCGGTGGCGGAGGGTCGGCTCTGGAAGTAGCGCGGGTCCGCTTCGGTGACCAGTTCTCCTTCTTCTTCCTTGGGCTTGCCGTTCTTTTCGAGCACCGGCGTCTTGAAGCTCTGGCCGATGATCTTCGAGCCGACGAGCTTGCCGTCCACGTAGACCTTCTGCCCGTTCGCGTTGCCCGGGAACGCGACCTGGCTGACGCCGGTGATCACGAGCGGGTACACGAGCCCGAGCAGGATCGTCAGCACGATGATCCCGATGACGGATGTGACGATGTCGCGCTTCATCTCAGTAGAGGTGTCCGGTCAGGCCCTGGACGATCGGTCCGAGCAGCAGGGCGGGGAAGAACGTGAGCGCGCCGACAAGGATCACCACGCCGATCAGCAGCACGGCGAACGTCACGTTGTCGGTGCGCATCGTGCCGAGGCCCGCGGGGGTGACCCGCTTGCCCGCCAGCGCACCCGCGACGGCCAGCGCGAACAGGATCGGCGCGTAGCGCGCGAAGAGCATGTCGAAGCCTCCCAGCAGGTCGGCGAAGGTGACGCCGTGGGAGCCGAGGTTGCCCGCGTTCGGCTGGATGAAGCCCGTGTAGCCGGCGAACGCGGAGCCGTTGTTGTTCGCCTGAGAGAGGTAGGCGTAGAAGGTCTCGGAGAAGCCCTGCGGGCCCTTCCCCAATTCAGAGATCGACACGCGCCCGGCATGACTGGCCGTGGCCAATGCCGTGCAGAACAGCGCCGCCAGGGGCGTGATCAGGATGCCGAGACCGGCGAGCTTGATCTCCCTCGCCTCGAGCTTCTTGCCGAGCCACTCGGGCGTGCGGCCGACCATCAGCCCGCCGATGAACACCGCCAGCAGCACGTACAGGAGCATCGAGTACAGCCCGGTGCCGACGCCGCCGAAGATCACCTCGCTGGCGGACAGGTTGGCCATCGGCACAGCTCCGCCGATGCCCGTGAACGACTCGATCGCGCTGTTGACGGCGCCACACGACGTCACGGTGGTGACGACGTCGAACAGCGCCGAACCGGCGATCCCGAAGCGCTGCTCCTTGCCTTCCATGTTGCCGCCCGTGGAGCCGGAGATCACGTGCGTGTGCAGGCCCGCGGCGTGCTGCGCGGGCGAGCCGTGCGCCTCGGCGACGTACGCGACGCACGCAGCGCCCAGGAACATCACCATCATCACGCCGTAGATCGCGTAGCCCTGGCGCCGGTTGCCGGTCATGCGCCCGTAGAAGAACACGAGCGCCGCCGGAATGATCAGCACGAGCAGCATCTCGAAGAGATTGGTGAACGCGGTCGGGTTCTCGAACGGGTGCGCCGAGTTGACGTTGAAGAAACCCCCGCCGTTCGTGCCGAGCTCCTTGATGACCTCCTGCGAGGCGACCGGACCCATCGCGATCGACTGCGTGAGACCGGTGATCGTGTGCGCACTCAGGTAGGTGGTGAAGTTCTCGATCACGCCCTGAGAGACGAGCACGATTGCTCCGAACACGGAGATCGGCGTGAGCACGTACAGGACGGTACGCACCAGGTCCTGCCAGAAGTTGCCGATGCTCTTGCCGCTGCGCCCGACGATCCCGCGCACGAGCGCGACCGCCACGGCGATGCCAACGCCAGCCGAAAGCCAGTTCTGGACCGTCAGCCCGATCATCTGGCTGAGGTAGCTCATCGTCGTCTCACCGCTGTAGAACTGCCAGTTCGTGTTCGTCATGAACGACGAGGTCGTGTTGAACGTGACGTTCCACGGCGCCGAGTGGTAGGCGAGCGGGTTGAGCGCGTGGGGCACGAAGAACGCGTCCTGCGTGCGCAATATCACGTACAGCAGCAGCCAGCCGGCGAGGGAGAAGATCAACAGGCTCTTCGCATACCCCTTCCAATCCTGCCCACGCTCCGAATCGACTCGCAGGATGCGGTACAGGAATCGCTCAGGGCCGGCGAATATGGGTGAAAGGAAGACCCTCTCGCCCGTGTACACCTTCGCCATGTAGCCGCCGAGCGGGAAGGCGAGCGCGGTCAGGATGACCGCGAACAGCACGATCGTAAGCCAACCTGCGAACGTCATCGGTTAGTTGAGACGATCGTGGATCGAGTGATGCAAGGACGCAGGGAGCGTGGCGTGCTGCGCACGCGAGCGACCGAGGACGCAGCAGCGCGAAGTGTCCACGGTCGTCTCACAGCTTCTCTCCGCGGATGAGCGCGTAAAAGAGGTAAGCGATCACGAGCACCGAGACGACCAGGCCGAAGAAGTCGGCGCCGCTCATGTGCGCGACGAAGAAGCCGAGGGGAAGCGGCGAGCTCATACTCGGTCGATCCCCTCGACCATCGCCAGGAGG
Organism: uncultured Solirubrobacteraceae bacterium; assembly: GCA_963735705.1. Lineage (GTDB taxonomy): Bacteria > Actinomycetota > Thermoleophilia > Solirubrobacterales > Solirubrobacteraceae > Palsa-744. Next base: position 4,977 of record CAVTLZ010000013.1, on the reverse strand, counting down.
ATCGCGAACATCACGATCCCGAGAACTATTGCGACTGCGTCCATGGGCAACACTATTGGACAGGTCGCGTCACGGCGACGTAACGAATTCCACCCCACACATAACGATTTCGTAACGGCGCGCTAAAGCGGTGAGTCAAGCAAACGAGACGAGCGCCTCACCCGGCAAAGCGGTACCCGACCCCGGGATCGGTGACGATGTAGCGCGGCCCGCCCGCCCCGGCCTCGCCGTCGGGCTCGATCTTCGCGCGCAGCCGCGCTATGTGCGTGCGCAGCGGCTGGACGTCGTCCACGTATTCCGGCCCCCACACCTCGGCGAGCAGCTTGCGATGCGTCATCAGCCGCCCGCGGTTGCGCGCCAGCGCGCGCAGCAGGTCGAACTCGATCGGCGTCAGGTGGATCGGCTCGCCATCGCGACGCACGACCCGTGCGGCGAGGTCGATCTCCAGGCCCTCCGCCACGATGCACGGCTCCTCCTCCCCGCGCGCCGCGCGGCGCAGCGCGGCGTTCAGGCGGGCCACCAGCTCACGCGCGCCGAAAGGCTTGGTGATGTAGTCGTCGGCCCCCGCCTCCAGCGCCCTCACCTTCTGCTCCTCCTCGCCGACCGCCGAGAGCACCAGGATCGGCATCTCGCTCCACTCGCGCAGCGTGCGCGTGACGGCGATGCCGTCCATGTCGGGGAGCACGAGATCGACGATCGCCGCGTCCGGGGGACGCACCGCCGCGAGGTCGAGCGCCTCGGCGCCGGTTTCCGCCGGCACCGCCTCGAAGCCCGCCTCGCGCATCAGCACCTTCAGCGCGCGCACGATCTGCGGCTCGTCGTCGACCACGAGCACCCGCGGGGGTTTCGCCGGCTCGACCGGCGTCGCGGAGCTCACGTCGCCCGATCTCTGCCGCCGCTCGGCGAGACGGGCATGCGCTCCTCGCCCGACGCGGCAGCGTGGGGCGGTTCATCGAGATCCGCCTGCCCGGCGGCGTCCGACAACGGGAGCTCGAACACGAACGTCGCGCCCTGTCCCGGCAGCGACTCGACGTGCAGCGAGCCGGCGTTCGCCTCGGTGAAGCCGCGCGCGATCGCCAGCCCCAGCCCCGATCCGCGGTGTCCGCTGCCGGGCGTGCCGGCGCGGTAGAACGGCTCGAACACCCGCTCCAGCTGCGCCGGCGGGATCCCGGGACCGCGGTCGACGACGCGCACGATCACGCGGTCGCCGGACACCCGCTGGCCGAGCGGGTGCGCGGCGCCGTCGCCGCCCTGCGTCGGGGGCGTCGACCCGCGGGCGCCCGCGAGACGCCGCACCGCGCGCGCCCGCACCGACACCGGGTGCCCACCCGAATGGCGCCGCGCGTTCTCGAGCACGTTCACGAACGCGCGCTCCATCTGCACCGGATCGACGCTCACCAGCGGCATGTCGCGGTCGATCGACAGCGTGAACGCCCCCGCAGCGGCCCCCACATCGTCCACCGACGAGCGGATCAGCTCCTCGATCGAGGTCCACTCCCGATGAGGCTCGGCCGCCCCCGCTTCCAGGCGCGAGAGATCGAGCAGGTTGTCGACCAGCCGCGCCAGACGCCTGGTCTCCTCCTGGATCACCGCGGCCATCTCCGCGCGCTCCTCTGGCGACAGCGACGGCGAGCCGACGGCCTCGCCAGCCGCCGAGATGGCGGTCAGGGGCGAGCGCAGATCGTGCGAGACCGCCCGCAGCAGCGCCGTCTTGACCGTGTCCGCGCGTCGCAGCGCCGCCGTCTCCACCGCCCCGCCCAGCAGCGTCTCGCGCTCGAGCGCCGCGCTCATCAGCGCCTCCAGCGCCGGCACGACGCGCTCCTGCAGGCGCCGCAGGTTGGCCTCGGAGGTGCCCGCCCCCACCAGCAGCGTCCCGAGCCGGCTCGTCCCTTCGCGCAGCGGGAACGCGATCCTGCGCTCGTCGCCCTCCACGGCATCCATCTCGATCGCCGCCGAGCTCAGATCGAGCGTCTGCGCCAGGCGTGCGGCGGCGGTCGGCAGGACCTCGGCGAGGCTGTTCCCACGCAGCAGCAGCCGCGCCATCTCCGCCGCCAGGTCCGCCTCGCGCCGGCGCTCCTCCGCATCGCGGGTGCGCGCGCGCGTCACCTCGGCGACCGAGCTCGCAAGGAAGGCGACCACCAGGAACGCCGCCAGCGCGACCCAGTTGTCGGAGTTCTGAAGCGTGAAGCGGCCAACCGGGGGCAGGTGGAAGAAGTTGAACGCCGCCGCGCTGACCACAGCCGTCGCCACCCCCAGCCACGCGCCCCACGTGACCGACACGACCAGCACCGCCGGCAGGTAGACGACGCTCAGCGACACGACCGGCGCGACGTGCGCCAGCGGGTAGACGATCAGCGTGCACAGCGCCACCGCCAGCAGCGCCACGATCGCGCCCACCCGGCGCGGTGGCGGCTCCGACGCCAGCAGAAAGCCGAACGGGGATGACACGACACCAGACTAGATCAACCATCTAATGGCGAACGGGGCGGGTCTCGCCTCCCGCCCCGTTCGGTGCGCCCTGCGCGGTTCGGTGCGCCGGTTCAGTGCCCGCCCCCCCGCCCTCGACGGGCGGACGGATCTCCTGACCTTGCCGTGTCCCACCGTCCCGAGGAGCATCCTCGCGAGCCGCGTCCGCCCGGACGTGATCCTCCGGTGACCAGCCTGTGACGATCTCGTGACCGGTGCGGCCGTCTGTCTGCATTCCCGCTCTGGCCTAAAGCGAGCCGGCCCGCGCGCCGAGGAGATTCGCAGCCGACACCGCGAAGACGATGACGACACGCACGCGCCACACAGCCGCGCTGAGCTTGGCCGCAGTCCTGGCCGCCTTCGCGCTGCCCTGCGCGCAGGCGGGCGCCATGGAAACCGTCTCCCCCCTGCCGCCCTCCGCCTACACGACGCGCGCCGTCTGCCCGCCGCCGGCCCCAGGGCATGCCGCGTGCCAGTCGCAGCAGCTCATCGCGATCACCGCCGCGGCGCGCACGCACACCCGCCCTCTCGGCGTCGCCCGCGCTTCCGCCAACCCGACCCCATCGCTGACCGGTGGCAGCTTTGGCCTCACGCCACAGGATCTACACGCCGCGTACGGGCTACCCGACGAAACGGCATCCTTCTCTCCAGAACAGACGATCGCACTCGTCGACGCGTACAACGACCTCAACGCCGAAGCAGACCTCAAGGCCTACAGCAAAGAATTCGGTCTCCCAGAATGCACGACCGCGAACAAATGCTTCGCGAAGGTCAACCAGAACGGCGAACCCGCCAACCTGCCCTTTCCGCGGAGCCAGGCAAGCCTGGAAGCCAGGGAAGCCCTCTGCAAAGGCAGCGAAGCGGGGGAAACCCAGCTGAAAAAAGAAGAACGCCAGGAAGCCTGTTACGAAGAGAGAGAAGCGAATGGCTGGACCGTCGAGATCGCGCTTGACATCGAGACCGCCCACGCCGTCTGCCAAAACTGCCACATCGCGCTCGTCGAGGCCGACTCCGCCTCCTACGCGGACCTCGACGCCGCCGAGGAAGCCGCGGTCGCGCTGCACGCCACCGAGATCTCAAACTCGTGGGCCGGCCCCGAATGCGCCGAAGAAGCGGGCAAACGCGAATGCGTGCCGGACAGCTCAGCGTTCAACCACCCCGGCATCCTCATCGCCGCGGCCGCCGGCGACGACGGCTACCTCAACTGGCTCGAAGCAGAACCCACGGCCTTCGCCAACTTCCCCGCCTCCTCGCCGCACGTGCTCGCCGTCGGCGGAACCCGACTGCACACGCTCGGGCCCAAAGGCGAATGGACCGGCGAGAGCGTCTGGAACGACGGCGGCGAGAGCGAAGGCGAAAAGGAAGGCTACGGCGCCGGCGGCAGCGGCTGCAGCATCCAGTTCGCCGCCCAGCCGTGGCAGGCGAGCGTCGCCGACTGGTCCTCGGTCGGCTGCGCCGGCAAGCGCGCCGTCGCCGACGTCGCCGCCGACGCCGATCCCTACTCGGGGCTCGCCGTCCACGACACCAGCCCCGACTGCGCCTACAAGTACAAAGAAGCCGGAGTCGAACACGTGCTCTACTGGTGCACGATCGGCGGCACGAGCCTCGCCTCGCCGCTGATCGCCTCCGTGTTCGCGCTCGCCGGCGGGGCGCAGGGCGTCAAATACCCGGCGCAGACCCTCTACGAAAACGCGATCGTCTCACCCGCCTCGCTGCACGACGTGACCGCAGGCTCCAACGCCGAATGCCTCGCGCCGTTCGACGAAAAGACCGGCCTTCAGGGCTGCGACGCGGCCGAAGAGGCCGCCGCCGGCTGCTCCTCGCACCTGATCTGCCTGGCCGGCACCGGCTACGACGGCCCCACCGGGGTCGGCGCGCCCGACGGCATCGCCGCCTTCCAGCCGCCCGCCGAAGGCGCCGGCGGAAAACCCGGCCCTGAAGACGAAGGCACGGGGTCCTCGGGCGAAAACCCCGGCGCAGGCGGCGGCCCTCCGGCGGGCTCCGGCTCGAGCACGCCCACGACAGCCAGCGGCTCGGGCGTCTCCCCGGCCGGCTCGGGCAGCCCGCCCCCCGCCGCCAAGCCGGCCATCCGACTCTCCGGGCTCGCGCTCACGCTGCGAGCGCTGATCGCCCTGAACACCAGCCGCCCGCGGACCTCCCAGATCGGCTTCACGTTCACGCTCAACGTCGCCGCCCACGTGCGCGTGTCGCTGCAAAGGCGGGTCCTCAGCCACGGGCATGCGCGCTGGCAGACGCAGATGCGTGCGCTCACGATCGCCGCGATCGGCGGGCGCAACAGCCACAGCCTTGGCGGCCACGGCGCGCTGCGCGCCGGCAGCTACCGCCTGACGCTGACGCCCGCAGGCGGAGCCGCGCGCTCGCTCGTGTTCCAGATCGGCTGACAGCGACCTCCGGGGGGCCGGCTCTCCGCGCGCCTTTTCGCTAGTACACCGCGGGCACGCCTCGCAGCACCTGCTCGCCAGCCTCGGTCAGGCGCCACGCGTTGGGAGC
>CAVTLZ010000012.1:0-988850 GCA_963735705.1 uncultured Solirubrobacteraceae bacterium | reverse complement strand
CGCACCCAGGAGGTCGGGGTTCGAGTCCCCCTAGCTCCACTTCGACACAGCACGCCGCAGCACGCGGCGTCAGGCGGAGCTTCGCGGCGACGATCGTCCAACACGCCGCACGCGCCCCCGCCCCGCCCTAACCCACCCGCTCGACCTCGAACGTCTGCCCGGCGCTCCGCAGCCGCTGCACGAGCGCCCCGCCCATCGCAGTCGCCGGCGTCAGCACGCCCGCGCGCGGCGGCAGCCGCTCTGCGTCGAGCGCGAGGCACAGGGCGCTCTCGCCGAACATCACCGACGTCGCCTTGTAGCCCGGGTCGCCCTTGGCGGCCACGCGACACAGGTAGCGCGCGCCGCTCGACGTGCGCGCGTGGATCTCGATGCGGAAGGAGCCTTGCTCGCGCCTGCGCTCGCTGGGGCCCTCGCCGGGAGCGGGCAGCACGCGGTCGAGCGCCGCGCGCACCGCCGGCACGGACAGCCCGGCGATCAGCGCGCCGACGCCGCCGGCGAACACGCCCGCCTGCGCGGCGGCCAGCGGACCCGATCCGAAGCCCATCACCTCGCTGTAGCGAAACCGCGGTCCGTACGACCAACCCTGCAGCGCGTTGCTGCGGCGCACGACGCGCGTGTTGATCGAGCTCATCACGAACGGGCCGACCCACCTTTCGAGATCGGCGTCGTGTCGCACGCCGCGCAGGTCGCGCTCGTCGCCGAGGCGCGGCTCCGCGCCGCGGTCGGGGCTGAGCGAGTACGGGTCGGCGAGCAGCCGCGCCAGCTCACGGTCCGCGCGCGCCGCGTCGAGCTCGCCCTGCAGCGACGCGATCGTGCCGCCACTCGGGCCGCCCTTCATCGTGCGCACGACCAGGGTCGTGTCCTCCAACTGTCCCGCGCCGTCCGCCGTTGCCGCCTCGTGCAGCAGCAGCACGCCGAGGTCCGACGGGATCGAGTCGAAGCCGCAGCTGTGGACGATGCGCGCGCCGCTGGCGGCCGCCGTCGCGTCGAAGCGGTCGATCGCCTCGCGCATGAACAGCACCTCGCCGGTCAGGTCGGCGTAGTGCGTGCCCGCCGTCGCGCACGCCTCGAGCACCGGCATCCCGTAGCTGCGGTAGGGGCCGACGGTGGTGGCCAGCACGAGCGTCGTCGCCGCCAGCTCTGCCACCGAGCGCGGGTCGGTCGTGTCGGCGACCAACAGCGGCCAGTCGGACGCGCGGCCGCCGAGCGCAGCCTGCAGCTCCAGCAGGCGCTCACGCGAACGGCCGGCGAGCGCGATGCGCGCCTCTTGCGGCGCGGCGCGCGAGAGGTATTCGGCGCACAGGCGACCGACGAAGCTCGTGGCGCCGAACAGGACGACGTCGAGCTCGCGCTCGACGCTCACGCGACCGGTTCGGCCGGTTCGCCGTGCACGGCGCCCGGGACGCTCACGCGCGCGCTCGCCGAGCGCCCGAGGCGAGCGACCTCTTCGTCCATCAGCGGCAGCGTGCGCTCGCTGTCGCGCCTGGCCTGCCGCGCCGCCAGCCTCGACGTCAGCACCGGCTTCAGCCAGCGCAGCGCTTCCACCCAGCCCGGGACGTTGACGCGGGCCGCGCGCCGCTCGATGCCGCGCACGAAAGCCTCCGCACAGGTCTCGACCGACGTGGTCGCGCCGAACGGCCCCGGCAGCCTGTCGAGCATCTCGCGAAACGCCCCCAGGTCCCGCTTGGCGTCCTGCACCATCGGCGTGTCGATCCACGACATGTGCGCGCTTCCCACCGCCACGCCCCGGTAGTCGACCTCCAGGCGCAGCGCGTTGGCGAAGTGCTCGGCCCCCGCCTTGCTCGCGTTGTATGCCGCGAGCCCGGGAGCCGCCACGTACGCCGCCTCGGAGGACACGACGAGGACGTAGCCCCGCCGCCGCACGATCTCGGGCAGCGCCGCTCGCACGGTGTGGAAGACGCCCGTGACGTTGATGTCGATCACGCGCCGGAAGGTCGCCGGGTCGACGACCGCGACCGACCCGTAACTGGCGATCCCCGCGTTCGCCACGACGATGTCGATCGCGCCGAAGCGCTCGACGCCGTGCGCGACCGCCGCCTCCATGTCCGCAAGCTCCGTGACGTCGCCGAGGATCGACGTCGCGCTGTCCTCGCCGAGCCGCTGTACGAGCTCGCGCAGCGGCTCGTCGTCGAGATCGACGAGCACGACCTTGGCGCCACGCGCGACCAGCAGGGTCGCGGTCGCGGCGCCGACGCCGCGTGCTCCCCCCGTGATCAACGCGACCTTCCCTCTCACGCTGGTGGACACGCGGCAACCATACACCCGCAAAGGCGACGCGCTCACGATCGCCACGCGCAATAGGCTTCGCGTCGATGGAGTACGTCAGCCTGCGCGAGCACGACGCCGGCGTGGTCACGCTCAGCGTCGACCGCCCGCCGGCGAACGCGATGGACGTCACGCTGCTGCGTGAGCTGCTCGCGACGGTCGAGCAGGTTGCGAGCGAGCCGCCGCGCGCGCTCGTGCTGAGCGGGCGCCCGGGGTTCTTCTCGGCGGGCGTCGACCTCAAGCTCGTTCCGGGCTACGGCCCGGAGGAGGAGCGCGAGATGGTGTCGAGCATCAACGCGATGGCGCTCGGCGTGTACTCGCTGCCGTGTCCGGTCATCAGCGCGATCACCGGACACGCGATCGCGGGCGGTCTCGTGCTCGCGCTGTGCACAGACATCCGCGTCGCCTCCAACGCCGGTCGCTACGGGCTGACGGAGATCAAGGTCGGCGTCCCCTACCCCCAGGCGGCGCTCGGCGTCGTCGCCGCCGAGCTCCCGCCCCACGCCGCGCGAGTCCTCGCGCTCGGCAGCGAGCTCGTCGACGCCGCCGAGTGCCTGCGCCTCGGCGTGTTCGACGAGGTGCTCGACCCCGGCGCGGTGCTGCCTCGGGCGCTCGAGCTCGCGGCCACGCTCGCCGCGTTCCCGCCCGACACCTACGCGCGCACGAAGCGCGAGCTGCGCCGCGCGACCGCCGAGCGCCTGCGCGCCGCCGCCGCCGAGGACCCGCTGCTCGCCAGCTGGGTCGACAAAAAGGAGACGGGATGATCGTCGTTGTGGGACGGCCGACGTCGGCGGCGGCTGAGCGCTCGACCTCGACCGGGCCACTTCCCACTGCCACTCAAGCGAGCCCCAGCAGCCCCGGCACCTCCTCGAGCGAGTGGACGATCTCCGCGCCGGCCGCCCGCAGCGCCGCCTCGTCGCTGTCGGCCGCGTAGCCGAGGGCGCGCATGCCCGCCGCCACCGCCGCTGTCACCCCCGAGGGGGTGTCCTCGACGACGACGCAGGCGGCGGGCTCGGCGCCCATCGCGCGCGCGGCGTGCAGGAACAGGTCGGGGTGGGGCTTGCCGCGGGGCACCGAGTGGGCCGAGAACAGCGCCTGCTCTTCGAACAGCGAGCGCAGCCCGGTCAGCTCGAGCGAGAGCTGCGTCTTCTCGAGCTTGCCCTGCGACGCGACGCACACGGCGATGCCCGCGGCGTGGATGCGCGCAACCGTCGCCGCCGCACCGGGCACTGCCTGCAGCTCCTCACGAAACGCCCGCGTGCGCTCGCGCTCGTAGCGCTCGAGCCAGCCTGCGGGCAGCGGACGGCCGAGCTTGGCCTCGGCGCCGCGCACGACCTCGTCGAGCAGCAGCCCCTGGTAGTCGCGGCGAGCCTGCGCCAGCGTAGTCGGCAGGCCCTCGTCGCTCAACAGGCGTGCGAGGACGCTGTTGGAGATCACCTCGCTGTCGACGAGCACGCCGTCGCAGTCGAAGATGACCAGTTGCAAACCGTCCATGCCTGTACCTGAGCCGCGCCGCTGGACTGTATACGCCCGAGCGTCTACGGTCCCGTGCATGGCCAACATCGACGATCCCCTGTTCGACGAGCCGCGCGAGCACCCCGGCTTTCGCTGCAAGCGCGCCCGGCTCAGCCGCCAGGCCGGCAGCGAGCGCCTGGGCCTGAGCCTGTGGGAGCTGCCGGCGGGCGAAGCGGCGTACCCGTACCACTTCCACTACACCGAGGAGGAGCTCGTGGTGGTGCTCGACGGCGCGCCCAGCCTGCGCACGCCCGACGGCTGGCGCGAGCTGCGCGAGGGCGAGGTCGTCGCGTTCCCGCGCGGCGAGCGCGGCGGCCACCAGCTGGTCAACCGCACCGCTCAGACCGTGCGCTTCCTGTCCTTCAGCACCAGCGGCGAGCCCGACGTCGTGATCTACCCCGACTCGGGCAAGCTCGGGGCGTTCGAGCGGCTGCCAGAGGGCGGCGGCCTGCGCGCGATGTTCCGTCTGAGCGACACCGTCGACTACCACGACGGCGAGCAGCCCCCCGGCTGAGCGGGCGGCTCAGAAGGGCAGCCCGCTCACGTGCACGCGGCCGGGCGGCCACGCGGCGCCCGCGCGCAGCGCCCGCCACATCGCGCGCATCGGCATCTGCACCGGCCCCGCCGGCTGGTCCGCCCAGACCGGCGCAGCGATCTCCTCGAAGCCCAGACGGCGATACACCGCGGCGAGCTCGGGGCGGCAGAAGAGCATCGCGCGCTCCGGGCCCATCTTCTCGGCGAGCGCCAGCGTCGGCTCCACGACCTCGAGCATGAGGCCGCGACCGCGCTCCGCGGGCGTCACGATCACGCCGCCAAGACCGACCACGTCAAGACCTCCGGAGCCCTCTATCTCAACCGCGACGTATACCAGCGCTGCGAGCGCGAGCAGCCGCCCATCCTGCTCGCGCAGCGCGAAGTGCCGGTCCTTGGGCCTCCACGCGAGCTCCGCGCCGACCGAGCCGAACGGATGATGCTCGCCCGCCACGACAGCGTCCCAGTCCTGCTCCGTCAGCGCGTCGAGCTCGACGAACTCCACAGGCTCACCGTACACGTGTCGAGCGCGTCCGCGGGATCGCGTCCTACTCCTCGACGACCACGCGCACCGTGCGCAGCAGCCGGTCGCTGGCGCCGCGCACGCTGCCGCCCAGCTCCAGCGTGTGCTGCACGTAGGCGATCGTCTGCGCCGTGAGGCGCTCGCCGGGGAGCACGTTCGGGATCCCCGGCGGATACGTCGCCAGCGACTCCGCCGCGATCCGCCCCGCGGCCTGCTCCGCCGGCACGACCTCCTGGGCGCCCAGGTAGGCCTCACGAGGGGTCATCGCCAGCTCGCCCCACGGGGGCGGCGCCGCGAAGCTCGCGCCGGCGCCGCCGGGATCGAGCCCGACGCGCTCGACGGCTGTGCGCAGCGCCGCCACCAGCCGCGCCGCCTCCGGCAGACCGCGCTCGCCCATCCCGAACACGGCCACGAGCACGTTCTGCCCGTACAGCTCGAGGTTGATGTCGTCGATCTCGCGCAGCAGCGGCGCCAGCTCGTAGCCGCTCGCGTTCACGCCGCGCACGTCCACCGCCAGGCGCAGCGGGTCGTACGCGAACACGCCCGGGCGCCCGGCGAGCCGCTCGTCGAGCACGTCCAGGCCGTCGATCGCCTGGATCTCCGCGCGCGTGCGCGCCAGCTCGGCCATCGTCCGGCCCAGCAGCTCGCGCCCGTGCACGGCCGCCTGGCGGCGCGCGGCGTCGAGCGATCCGCACAGCAGCGAGTTGGGACTGGTCGACTCGGTCAGCGTCACCGCGCGGTCGACCGTGTCCTCGCCGATCAGCTCGCCGCCGCCGTGGCCGAGATGCAGCATCGCCGACTGCGTGAGGCTGCCGACGATCTTGTGCGTGCTGGAGATCACCAGATCGGCGCCCAGCGCCAGCGCGTGCACGGGGAGCTCCTCGTGGAAGGCCATGTGCGCGCCCCACGCCTCGTCCACGATCAGCGGCAGCCCGCGCTCGTGGGCCACCGCCGCCAGCGCGGCCACATCCGCCACCGCGCCGAAGTACGTCGGCGAGATGACCCACGCGCCGACCGCGCGCGGCGTCGCATCGAGCGCGCGCTCGAGCGTCTGCGCCGTCAGGCAGTGTGCGATCCCCAGCTCCGGGTCGACCTCCGGCGCGGCGAACGTCGGGCGCAGGCCGGACAGCACGAGCGCGTCGATCGCGCTGGAGTGCGCGTTGCGCTGGACGACCACCTCGCTGCCGCGGTGGGCCAGCGCGAGCCCCGCCGCCAGGTTGCCCTGCGAGGCGCCGTTGATGAGGAACCACGCGCGCCTGGCCCCCCAAGCCTCGGCGGCGAGCCGCTGGGCCTGCTCGAACGGGGTCGGCTCGACGCCGACGTCGACGCCGTAGGTGAGCGCCGGGATGTCGAGGCTCACCGCCCGCTCGCCGAACGCCTCCAGCATCCCCGGGTCCGCGCCCGGCCCGCCCTTGTGCCCGGGCACGTGCAGTCGTGCGGGCTGGCGGCGCGCGTATGCGCACAGCGCGTCCAGATACGGCGTCTGCTGCTGGCGCTCGGTTGTCACACGACGCTCACATTTGTGCCCGCCGTGATGCCGATGTGTGTCAACACTGAGACTTCCTACCAGGTTCGCTTGTTTTGGGCGAGGGTTCAGCCTACCGTCGATTGTGTCCCGAAAATAGCGGCCCGGCGGTGCGTCAACACCCCGGGCCCGGCACCGAGTCGCTCGTCCTCGATGCCCGTCGATTGTCCCTCAGCGCCGCACGCGGCGCTGACGCGGGGGCACGCGGCTGACTCGACACGCGCGCTCGGCGCCTCGAACACGAGGAGTCGAGATGCCCGACCCACGCCGAAACCCGCGTACCAATGCCACCGACCTGCCCCCCGACGAGCTCGTGCTGGCGGCCGTCGAGCGCGCCGCGCGCCACCAGGCGCACGCGACCTCGGCGGTCCCCGTGTGGTCGGTCCTCGACCACCTGGCCGTGTCTCGGCGCTCGGCGGCCGCGCGCCACGTCCGCGCGCGCCTGAGCGCGCTGACGACGGGCGGCTGGCTGGAGCGCGCCAGCCGACACGGCGTGCCGACGTGGGAGCTCACGAGCTCCGGTGTGCGCCGTCTGCGCCGGGCGCGCCGCGACGGCGGCGTGCCGCCGCTGCCGGAGTCGCCGCAGCACCGGGCGTGGCGCAACGCGCGCCGCGCCGCCGCTGAGGAGCTCGAGCGCTTCCGCGCGAGCCTGCGCGAGGGCCTGCGGCGGGCCGAGCTGCTGCTCGACGCCGAGTGCCCGCCGCACTCGGATGCGTGGCTCGAGCTCGCGCAGGAGCTGCAGCGCTCGTGCCGGCGCGTGGCCTCCGCGAGCCACTGCCTTTACGAGTGGAGCGAGCCGGACGACGAGCACGCGGACGTCGACCGCCGCTCCGAGCCTGGCGACGCGGAGCTCGACGAGGACGAGCGCGCGCGACGGCAGGCCCGACGCGCGGGACGCCGCAACCTGCGGCTGTGGGACGATGCCTCTCGTATATGACAAAGCAATTCGAGGAGTGGCAGATCGCGCTGCACGGTCGCCGCGTGATCTACCGAATCGCCGGCGACGGGCCGCCGGTCGTGCTGATCCACGGGATGCTCAACTCGTCCAGCCACTGGCAGTCGGTGGCGATGGAGCTGGCACGCGATCACACGGTCATCGCCCCCGACCTGATCGGGCACGGAGACTCGGCGGCGCCGCGCGGCGACTACTCGCTGGGGGCGCACGCCGCGAGCATCCGCGACCTGCTCGCCGCGATCGGGATCGACCGCGCGAGCATCGTCGGGCACTCGCTCGGCGGCGGCGTGGCGATGCAGTTCTTCTACCAGTTCCCCCAGCGCGTCGAACGCCTCGTGCTGATCTCCAGCGGCGGCCTCGGACGCGAGGTCAGCCCGATGCTGCGCACCGCCGCGCTGCCGGGCGTCTCGGGACTGCTGTCGCTGACGATCCAGCCGCGCGTGCTCGAAGCGCTGGCCGTCGGCGGGCGGCGTCTGCGCGAGCGCGCGCTCGCCGGCGGCGTCTACCTGCAGGCGATCGCGCGTGCGCTGCGGCCGCTCGAGAACGCCGACGCGCGCCAGGCATTCCTGACGACGCTGCGCTCGGTGATCGACGTGCACGGCCAGCGGGTGAGCGCCACCGACCGCCTGTACCTGCTGGAGAGCATGCCGACGATGATCGTCTGGGGCGAGCGCGACAACACGATTCCGCTCGAGCACGGGCGGCGCGCGCACGAGGCGATACCGCACAGCTACTTCCGGACGCTCCCCGGCGTCGCGCACTTCCCGCATCTGGAAGATCCCGACGGGCTCTCGCGGCTGCTGCGCGAGTTCATCCAGGAGACAGCCCCCGGGCTTCTCGAGGACGCGGACTGGGGCCAGGTGCTGGCGCGACGATCGCCGCGCTCGCGGCTGCTCCGCGACGCCGCGGCGTAGAGCCGGCTTCGGGGGCCCGGCGCTCAGGCGAGCGTGAGCCGGGACGCGCGGATGACGAGCTCGTCATCCAGCGCCGCCAGCAGCGCGTCGACGCACTGCGGGTCGAACTGCGTGCCCGCGTGGCGCCTGAGCTCGACCCGCGCATGCGCGACAGACAGCCCGTCGCGATACGGGCGCGTGCTCGTGATCGCGTCGAACGCGTCGGCGGCGAGCATGATCCGCGACGCCTGCGGGATCTCCTCGCCGCGCAGCCCGTCGGGGTAGCCGGATCCGTCGAAGCTCTCGTGCGAGTGGCGGATCCACGGGACGATCATCTCCAGGCCCTCCACGCGGCCGACCAGCTCCGCCCCGGCGACGCTGTGCCCCTTGATCAGCTCGAACTCCTCGTCGGTGAGGCGCCCCGGCTTGCACAGGATGCGGTCGGGCACCGTCATCTTGCCCACGTCGTGCAGCGTCGCCGCGATCCGCAGCATGCCGAGCATGTCCTCCTGCCAGCCGAGCCGCGCGGCGATCGACACCGCGACGTCCGCGACCGCGCGCGAGTGCTCGTGCTCGGCGTGCATTCGCATGTCCACCGCGCTGGCGAGCGTCGCCGCCCAGCTGAGGCGCTCGGTCGTGCTTGCGCTGTCGCGATCGGGGCGCCCGTAGCGGGACGCGTACAGCCGCGCGTCGGCTTGGCGCATGAGCTCCTCCAGCTCCGTCCCGTCCATCGGGAAGGTCGCGATGCCGACCGAGCACGGCGCGCGCTCGCTCAGCGCCTCGACCAGCCGCGTCGCGCTCTCGAGCGCATCAATCGGGCTGATGTCGGCGAACAGGACCGCCAGCTCGTCGCCGCCGATCCTTCCGATCGCGTCGACGGGCCTGACCGAGCGTTTGAGCGTGTCGACCACCCAGCGCAACAGCTCGTCGCCGGCCGCGTGCCCGTGCCTGTCGTTGACCTCCTTGAAGTGATCGACGTCGAGCACCAGCACCGCGCCCTCGCCCCCATCGCGGGCGGCCGCGCCGAGCACCGCGATCGCGCGCTCCTCGAAGCCCCGCCGGTTCAGGCAGCCCGTCAGCGGATCGGCGCGCGAGACCTCCATCAGCGCCGAGCGCTGGCGGTCGTGGTTGCGGGCCTGCCACGCGCTCATCGCACCCGTGCACGCCAGCATCACCGCGAACAGCGCCTGATACGCCCAATCCGCGCCGCCGACGACGACCGCCACCGAGAGATAGCCGGCGACGCTGAGACCGCCCACGAGGAGCACGGAGCCGAGCGGATAGGACATCGCCGCGAACACCACCGGGATGAAGAAGATCAGCGCCAGCGGGCTGCCGGTGCCGCCGTCGGCGAGCGTGGCGAGCGTGATCAGGGTCAGGTCGACGAGGCTCCAGCTGAGGAAGAACGTCTCGCGAAAGCGACTGCGCACGATTCGCTCGCGCGGCAGGCACGAGACGACCGCCGCGCCGAGGAAGCCGGCTCCGAACAGCGCCACGATCAGCGCGCGATGCGGGCGCTGCCACGTCAGCGCCAGGTACACCGCGCTGGTCCCGCACACGACGTAGCTCAGCCAGATGCCCGCGGCGAACGTCGCGACGCGCATGCGCAGCGCCGACTGGTCGACGATGCCCCGATCCTCGTCGCCTTTCATGCGTATATATCGGGCGCCGATGCCGGGACCTGAGCCGAATACACGCTCGCTGGACGTGTCCTCCTCCCCCGCCAGCGCGCTTGCACGGCGCTCACGGCCGCGCAAGACCGCGGCCCCATGCCGAGCGACCGTCAGCCGGCCGCGTCGGCCCGCCACGCAGGCGGATACGGCAGCGGGCTGAGCGTGGCTTCGAGCTTCGCGCGCAGCGGCTCGAACGGCGGCGGCAGCGACAGGCCCTCGCCGAGATGCCGCTCGTCCTCATCGACCGCGAAGCCCGGGCCGATCGTCGCGATCTCGAACAGCACCCCGCTCGGCTCCAGGAAGTACACCGATTTGAAGTAGAAGCGGTCGATCACCGGCGTCGGGCGCGCGCCCGCCTCCGCCACGCGCGTGCGCCACGCCTCCAGCTCGTCCATCACCGCGGCGAACGCCACGTGATGCACCGTGCCCGCGCCCTGCGTGCGGTTGATCTCCGGCGGCGCCGGGTCGTACGCGTAGAAGCCGCCCCTGCGCTCGCCGCGCACCTCCCAGTGCTCCCCCTCCCCGCGCGTGAACCCCATCGCGTCGCCGAGCAGGCGCTCGCTGCGCACCGGCGCGTTGCTGAACGCGCGCACGCCCTCGAAGCCCTGCAGCGCGAGCTCGCGCGGGATCTCCGGCGCGTCCGCCGTCAGCGGCTCGTCCTCGACCGTGCTGATCACGAGCTCGTGTTCGAGGCCCTCCGGGTCGAGGAACAGCAGGCTGTCGCCCATCAGCTCGGCGCTCACCCCGTGAGCCGTCAGGCGCTCGTGCCAGAACGCGAGCGCCTCCACCGACGCCACCCGCCACACGATCCGGTGGACCATGCCCGCGCCGGCGACGCCGCGGGCCGCCCCCGGGTACTCGAAGAACGTCAGGTCCATCCCCGGCGAGCCGCGCTCGTCGCCGTAGAACAGGTGGTACATGTTCGGTTCGTCCTGGTTGACGGTCCGCTTGACCATCCTCAGCCCGAGCACGCCCGTGTAGAACTCGACGTTGCCGCGCGCGTCCCCGGTGATCGCGCTGATGTGGTGTATCCCCTCCAGCTTCATCGTCGCAGCCACAACTCTATGCCTGTCGGGGCCCGCCTGTCGAGGGGTCCTTCGCCGTGACGCGCCAGCCGGCGTGCGATCATCGACTCGTGCAGGACGGATCGCTCATCCCGCGCTTCGGACGCGCGCGACGCGATCCCGCGCTTGCCGTGCTGGAAGGTCTGCACCCGCTCAAGCACGCGCTGCGCTTCGACGCCGACGTGCTCGAGGCGGTCACGCGCGACGCCGGCGAGCTCGCGCGGCTGAGCGCCGAGCTCGCGCCCGACGTCAGCGCGCGCATCGGCGCCCTCGCGCGCGAGATCGAGCCGGAGGTCTTCGAGCGCCTCGCGCCGCTGCCGCCGTCGACCGGCGTGATCGCCATCGCCGAGCGCCGGCACGTCGACCCCGCCGCCGTGCTCGCCGACCCTCGCGCGGCGCCCGTGGTCGTGCTCGAGGACCCTCGCGACCTCGGCAACATGGGCGCGTGCGTGCGGGTCGCCGCCGCCGCGGACATCGCCGGCGTGCTCAGCACCGGCACGCACGACCCGTGGCACCCCGACGCGCTCCGCGGCGCCGCCGGGCTGCACTACGCGGTGCCCGTCGCCCGCCTGGCGGCGCTCGAGCAGCTGCGGGAAGTGGGCCGGCCGCTGCTGGCGATCGACCCCGACGGCGAGCCGCTCGAGCCCACCGAGCTGCCCGCGCGCGCGGTGCTCGCGTTCGGCACCGAGCGCCACGGCCTCAGCCCCGAGCTGATCGCGCTGGCCGACGCGCGCGTGAGCATCCCCATGCAGGCGGGCGTCTCGAGCCTCAACCTCGCCACGTCCGTCGCGGCCGTGCTGTTCGCCTGGCGGCTGTCCGCGAAGCCGCTGCCGGCGGGGACGGCGTAGCGATCGCCACACCGTCCCCGTCGCGGGGACAAGCGCGCTCAGCGAGCGGCTTCGACGCCGTCGAGCAGCAGCCAGTTGCCACGCAGAGCGTCGCTCGCTCGCTGCACCATCCGCTCCGCCTGCTCCTCGGGGTCCTCGACCTCGGCCATCAGCCGCGCGATCAGCGCCCGCGCCTCGCCGGCGTGCTCGACGTCGCGCAGCTCGTGGACCCTGAAGTACTCGGTCGCAGGTCCCTCCTCGCTGAAGCCGTAGTGGGCGCTCAGCCCCTCGAGCTTCGTCGACGAGATCTCCGGCTGGCCGGCCTCGATCGCGTACAGCACCGCCAGGTGCTCGAGCAGGTCCTCGCCGGCGGTCCACGCCCGCACGCACACCTGCGTCTGCTCCAGCGGCGGCTGCTCCTCGGTCAGCTCCCGCGCGTCCGCCTGCGCGGATGGCGAGGCGGCGACCGCGCGCTCGAACTGCTCCCACAGCGCCACGTGCGCAGCCTCCTCCGCGGCGTGGCGGCGCAGGCCGTCGCGCTGCCAGGACACATCCGCGCACTCGGCCGCCTCGGCGGATGCGCGCGCGAGCGCGAGCACGGCGTGCCGGTACTCGCCGGCGTAGCAGTCGAGCTCGGCGGCGCTCAGCTCGCCGGCGCTCCAGCGCTCGTAGAACGGATGCTCGAGCACGTTGATCGCGACGCGTGTCTCGTCGAGCCTGGCCAGGACGTCCATTTGCGCGTTCCCTTCTGTCGGTTTCTCGGGTTGGGCGAGGGAGGAGATGGGGCCTCCGACGCAGAAAGCTACGGAGTTAGCGGCCTCTTCGCTCGCCGGGGACTGGACCGCCGTCCGGATGGTGTGCGAGGGTCATCGTGGGAAGGGACCCGAGGGAGCAAAGGGGGTGGTTTCAGTGACCATCATCATCGCTTCGGTGCTGAGCGCGACGGGATTCAGCGCGGCGTTCGCCGTCGCGCTCGGGCGAGCTGCGGCGCTCGCCGATGAGAACTCCGACCGCATGCTCGCCGAGCATCGCGCCAATCGGACGATCACCGGCTACCGCCAGAGCTACGCGGGGTTCGCACGGGCCCAGTCGACGATCGCGCGCGAGTCGTCGATCACGGAGCCGTCGTCGAGCACGAGCGTCGGGACCCAGCGGTTTCCCGTCAGCTCCTGGACCTCGCGGCGCCCGCGCGTCTGGTTGAAGATGCCGGGCAAAGGCGCCAAGCCGTAGGACTTGACGACCTCCGGGTCGTGGCCCGCGTCCTTGAGCGCGTGGTAGGCGTTCGCGCACGGATGTCCGCCGGGGCGCGGCGTCGGGAACGTGCCCCAGCAGACGTACAGCTTCACGAGACGTTCAGCGTGCCTTCCATGCCCGCCTGGCGGTGACCGGGGACCGAGCAGTAGAACGTGTATTTGCCGGGCTTCAGTTTCAGCGTCAGCGTCCTCGTGCCACCCACGAACGTGGGCGTCGCGCCGAGCACCTTGCTGCCTTCGGCGATCGTCACGTTGTGTTCCAGCGGCGACATGTTGGCCATCGTGATCGTCACCGTTCCAGCCTTCGCGCTGAGCTGCTTGGTGTTGTACGCGAGCAGCCCGCTGGTGTTGGCCGCGAGCGCCAGCGCGGCGCCCGCTTTGCTCGACGCGGGCGAGGACGCCGGCGCGGGGGTCCCCGTCGTGGCCACCGGTTCGCTCGTGGTGCTGGACGTGCTCGCCGCCGCCACCGGCGCGGATACGACCGGGATCGGCGCCAGTTCCTGGGTCTTCGTCGGCGGCACCGCGCTTTTGGCGGGCACGCTCGAGGTCAGCACCGCGGTCGCGACCGCCGCGAGCACCAGCACGCCCGTGACC
Organism: uncultured Solirubrobacteraceae bacterium; assembly: GCA_963735705.1. Classification (GTDB taxonomy): domain Bacteria; phylum Actinomycetota; class Thermoleophilia; order Solirubrobacterales; family Solirubrobacteraceae; genus Palsa-744. The sequence goes on along the minus strand of CAVTLZ010000012.1, from coordinate 975,211 downwards.
GCGATCACCGCGCGCTGGCCGGCGAGGCTGCCGGGGAAGTCGGGTTTGCGCATGCCCAATCCGAGCGACAGGATCAGCGCCCACACCACCAGCAGACCGCCCGCGATGTAGAACGGGACTTTGCTCTTCTCGGCGGCGAGGACCGGCGCCAGCTGCAGTGCGAGGGTGTGCATTCGGCGCGAGCCTAGCCGATGGGGCACCTGTATGCTAGGCACCGAGATGAGCGAGGTGGTGCGCACGCCCGAGGAGGCGCTGCAGGGACTCCCCGACTTTCCGTTCGTCTCGCACTACCGCGAGGTCGACGGGCTGCGGCTTGCGCACCTCGACGAGGGGGAAGGCGCGCCGGTGATCTTCTTCCACGGCGAGCCCACGTGGTCGTTTCTCTGGCGCAAGGTGATCCCGCCCGTCCGCGACGCCGGCTTTCGCTGCCTGGCGCCGGATCTCGCCGGCTTCGGGCGCTCGGACAAGCCCGCCGACATCGACTTCTACACCTACGACCGCCACTGCGCGCTGGCGGGAACGCTGCTGGAGGACCTCGACGTGCGCGGGGCGACCGTCGTCGTGCACGACTGGGGCGGCCCGATCGGGCTGCGCCTGGCGGTCGAGCACCCGGAGCGCATCGAGCGGCTGGTGATCCTCGACACCGGCCTGTTCACCGGCCACCAGAAGATGACCGACGCGTGGATCGCGTTCCGCGACTTCGTCGCGCGCACCGAGGACCTGCCCGTCGGCTTCCTCGTGCGCGGCGCCTGCAAGACCGACCCCGGCGACGAGGTGATCGCCGCCTACGACGCGCCGTACCCCGACGTCGCGTCGAAGGCCGGCGCGCGTGCGTTCCCGCTGCTGATCCCGCGCACGCCCGACGCGCCCGGCGCCGAGGCGGGCCAGCGCGTGCACGCCGCGCTGGCGGAGGACCGCCGCCCGACGCTGATGCTGTGGGGCGACTCCGACCCGGTCCTGCCGCCGTCGGTGGGCGAGCGCTTCGCCGAGTCGATCGGCCGCGACGCGCCGCGACCGATCGAGAACGCGAGCCACTTCCTCCAGGAGGATCAGGGACCGCTGATCGGCGGCCTGATCGCCGACTGGCTCAGCGCCGGCTGATCAGTCGTCGGCTGGTTTGGACGCTGCAGGCGCGCCGGCTGATCAGTCGCCGCCGGCCTGGACGATCCGCTCGCGCTCCGGGGCCGGCTCCTGCTCGGACCCCTCAGGAGCCGCCTGCAGGCTCGGGCGCTCGGGCGCGGGCTCGAGACCCGGCTCCGAGCGGGCGGCGCGCAGATCGTACTGGCGCCGCACGTTTGCGTCGGCGCCCGCCAGCACGCGATCGGCCTTGATCGCGCGGCCGATCCCCTCGCCGAGTTTGCGCGGCAGCAGCGAGACGATCATGCTCGTGCGTTTGACCGACTTCGGCACCCACACGTCGACCGTGCCCAGCTGCAGCGCCTCGACGATCGCGTCCGCCACTTCCGTCGGCTCGAGGTTGCTGACGCCGCGCACGTCGCCCAGGCCGGAGCCGAGCTCGGTGTTGACGACCGCCGGCATCACGTAGCTGACGTCGATGTGCGCGCCCATCAGCCGCAGCTCGCCGCGGACGGCCTCCGTCAGGCCGACGACGGCGTGCTTGGTCGCCGAGTACGTCGCGCCGCCGGGGGCGCCGAACTTGCCCGCCTGCGAGGAGATGTTGACGATGTGGCCGCGGTCGCGCGGGATCATGCGCTCGAGCGCGAGCTTCGTGCCGAGGATCACGCCGTGGAGGTTGATGTCGACCATCCGCCGGGCGGTCAGGTCGTCCTCGTCGATGAAGCGGCCGACCTGCATGATCCCGGCGTTGTTGACGAGCACGTCCAGCGGCCCGAGCTGCTCCTCGGCCCCGTCGAGGAACGCGCTGAACGAGTCGCGGTCGGTCACGTCCAGCGGCAGCGCGACCGTGCTGCCGCCGAGCTCGGAGGCGGTGCGGCTGGCGGCCTCGAAGTCGACGTCGCCGATCGCCACCCGCATGCCCTGGCGCAGGAACGCCGCCGCGGTGGCGCGACCGATGCCGCGCGCGGCGCCCGTGATAGCCGCTGTCTCTCCCGCGAGGATGCGGGGCTGCTTGGCCATGGTCTCCTCCTATGGTGGCTGGCCGATGAAGTCCTACCGCAAAGCTAGCGCTTTGGCCAGCCGGCCAGCTTCTCGTAGTAGTGTGGAGACATGCCGTTCTTCAAGTTCGAGGGGCAGCGTCTCGCGTACACCGAGTTCGGCGGCGGGCCGGCGGAGGTCACGCCAGGGGGAGGACGCGGCCGCACGGCCAAGAGCGCGCCCGCGAACGGACGCCCGCTGATCCTGCTGCACGGGCTGCTGCTCTCCCAGGAGATGCACCGGCCGCTGGCCGAAGACCTGGCGGCGCGCGGCAACCGCGTGATCACGCTCGACCTGCTCGGCCACGGGCGCTCGGACCGCCCGCGCGACATGTGGCGCTACTCGATGGCCAAATCCGGCGCGCAGGTGCTCGCGCTGATGGACCACCTGCAGATCGAGCAGGCCGTCGTGATGGGCACCTCGCTCGGCGCCAACGCCGCGCTCGAGCTCGCCGCGCGCAACCCGGAGCGGTTGCGCGGGATGGTGATCGAGATGCCGGTGCTCGACAACGGCCTGTTGTGGAGCGCGCTCGCGTTCACGCCGCTGCTCGTCGCGCTGACGTTCGGCGAGCCCGCGATGAAGCTGCTCGCGCGCACCACCCGCGCGGTGCCGCGGCGGCTGCTGCCGCACTACGGCAACGTGATGCTCGACCTCGTGCGCCAGGATCCCGGCCCGGGCGGCGCGCTGCTGCAGGGCCTGTTCTTCGGCCGCATCGCCCCGCCGCGCGACGAGCGTGCGACGTTCACCACGCCGACGCTCGTGCTCGGCCACCAGCGCGACCCCGTGCACCCCTTCTCCGACGCGGGCATGCTCGCCAAGGAGATGCCCAACGCGCGGCTGCTGCAGGCCAACTCGCTGGTGGAGCTGCGCCTGCAGCCCGAGCGCCTGACCGGCGAGATCGCCGCGTTCGTGGATGAGGCATGGGCCGCGCCCGCCGCCGGCAAGCGCCGCAAGCGCCCGGCTGCCAAACGCACGCGCAGCGGCTCCGCCTGAGCGGGCCCGCGCGGACCGCGCGTCGCTGCGGTTAGCTCGCCGGGAACAGTTCGAGTTCGTTCACGTCCACGTGTCCCGGCGCTTGCGGGGTGGACGATTCAGGCGCCTTGCTGATCCACACGGTGATGAACGTGAACGCCTTGGCCGAGTGGCGCAGGGCGATCCGCAGGTGCTTCTTCTTGACGACCTCCGGCGGGCTGAGGGGGGTCCACGCGGGCGCCGTGATCGTGGACGGCGCGGTGTGGCCGTCGGCGCCGTAGACCTGCACGGTCATGCCGGGCGTCGAGGTGATCAGCTCGAGCACCGCCACCCGTTCCTTGGCCTTGATGTCGATCAGCAGCCCCTGTGCCATCTTCGGCGCCGTCGCCGCGTTGACCTGCGCGGTCCACGCGGTCGAGGTGTCGCCGTCGATCGCCAGGCTCGGGTCGCCGAAGCCGCTCGCGGGGTAGTTGTACGGGTTGTACGTCGAGGCCGCGTTCGTGTCCAGCAGGATCGCCGCCTGCTGGCTTTCTTCGCCGGTCTTTTCGCTCGGCGTCGTGCTCGTAGACGTCGTGTTCGTCGACGGGGTCGTTTTCGTTTCGGCGGCCGGCGTGGTCGTCGTCGTCGTTTTTTCGGAGGCTTTTGGCGTGACCGCCGTGAGCGGGATCTTCGGCGGTTTGCCCGTCCCCAGCGGCAGCGTCGCTTTCGTGGTCGGCGTCGTCCCCAGCGCCCCCGGCGTGCCGGGCGTCGTACCGGCGGGCGCGGTCGCTACGGGCGTCTGCGCGACCGTCTTGGTCACGACCGGAGCCTTGCCCGGGCCTTTGCTCAGCGCCGCGAACGCCGCCGCTGCGGCGCCCAGCACGAGTACCACGACAACAGCCAGGATCGTCGCAGCCGAGCGCCAGCTCGGCGTGCCGAGGCTGCCCGGGGCGCCGGCGCCGCACTGCAGGCACCAGTCCTGGCCGGCGACCATCGCGCCGCCGCAGCGCTTGCAGTTGCGCTCCGCGGGCGCGGCGGGCGCGGCCCGCGGGGCGTCGGCCGGCTGCTGCGGCTGCGGAGTCGCGCCGGACCCCTCCGGCGGCTGCGCCGGAGGTGGCGCCTGCCCATTCGGCGGAGCGGGCGGAGAATCGACGAGCGACGTGGCCACTGGCCCGAATTCTAGCCCTACGCCGGGCGCAGACGGGCAGGTTCGGGCACAGGCGGCCCACCGGCGACGATGTCGCGCCCTGTCGGCTCCAGCCGCTCGTCGAGCTCCAGCTGCCAGTAGTAGCGCGTGAACGTCATGCCCGCGCGGAACTCGCCCACGTGCGGCTCGACGCGTTCGCCCGCCGCCATGCGCACGATCAGCTCGGGATAGGTGCGTCCGGGCAGCGCCGCGTACGCGGGCGCCGGGAACGCGCCGCCGAAACGCGTGTTCACGTCCGTGATGCCCAGCCCGACCTCCGGATCGCGGAACACCTGGATCGTCGCCGGGCCGCGGACGCCCAACGCCTCCATCGCCGTGCGGCCGAGCTCGATCAGCTCGTCGTCGTGGACCACCTGGCCCTTGATCGACTCGCCGCCGCGCGACTCGAGCATCGTGCGCGGGATCGCGTTCACGCAGCGCCCGTCGCGGTCGCCCAGGCAGTCGATCGACAGCTCGTCGCCGCCCATCGCGCGCTGGACCATCACCGGCTCCGGCCCCGCCAGCCCCTTCGGCCGCGCCGCGATCGGCGCCCGCTGCACGTAGTCGATGAAGAAACGTGCCTGTGCGGGGTCGTGCGCCAGGTGGATCGAGCGCGCGCCCGAGCCGCGGCGCGGCTTGACCATCACCGGATACGGGAGCGCGTCCAGGTCGTCCTCCGGCAGCACCGTCGGCGGCGAGGGCAGCCCCAGGCGTTGCAGCAGCAGGTGCGCCTCGTACTTGTCGTACGTGGCGTGGGCGACCGCGGCCGACGGAACGAGCGCAGGAAGCCCGTGCTCCTCCAACCCGCGAGCCAGGATCTCTATATCCAAATCCGTCAGCGGCAGCACCGCCCCGACGCCGTGCTCCGCGCACAGCGCCATCAGCGCCGGCACGTATTCCCGGTCGTCCATGCGCGGCACCGCCACGCGCACCTGCGCCGCGTACTGCGCCGGCGCCAGCGGCGAGGGGTCCGCGACGATCGTCTTCGTCAGCGCCGCGAAGCACGACACGATGTCGTAGCGCTTGCCCGCGCCCGTCAGCAGGATCGCCGGCCGGTCCCCGGTCGGGCCTCCCGGCGCGCTCACAGCTCGCCCTCCCAGCCGCCCGCCGGCCCCTTGTACACGCCCGAGCCGCCCAGCACGATCGCGACCGTGCGCCACAGGATCCGCGCGTCCAGCGCCGGCGAGCGGTGCTCGATGTAGTACAGGTCCAGCTCGATCCGATCAGCCCACGGCAGCGACGCGCGGCCGTTCACCTGCGCCCAGCCCGTGATGCCCGGCTTGACCTCGAGGCGCCCGCGCTCGCGCTCGCTGTACTGCGCGACCTGCACCGGCAGCGTCGGGCGCGGGCCGATCAACGACATCTCACCGCGCAGCACGTTCGCCAGGTTCGGCAGCTCGTCCAGCGACGTGCGGCGCAGGAACGCGCCCACGCGCGTGATCCGCGCGTCGTCCTCGTCCACCGCCAGCCCCGCCCCCATGTGCTCCGCGCCCTGCACCATCGTGCGCAGCTTCAGCACGTCGAACTCATGGCCATGCAGGCCGCTGCGGCGCTGGCGGTAGATCACCGGGCCCGGGGTCTCCACGCGCACCGCCAGCGCCGCCAGCGCGAGCAGCGGGGAGGTCACGAGCAGGCCCGTGGCCGAGACCACGATGTCGACGGCGCGGCGGATCACCGCGGGGATTCTCGCAGCGGGGGCGCGACGAGCCTCAACGCGTGCCCTCCGCCGCTTCCCAAGTCGCGTCCGTTCCGTGGCGCAGCCAGTCCCACAGCCCGGCGGCGAGCGAGCTCGTGGTCAGCACGTAGTAGCGGGCGATCAGCAGCGGGCGGATCGGCAGTAGGCCGGCGAGCGCGGCCGCCAGCAGCAGCGCCAGCTGAAGCGCGAGCGTGACGATATACAGCGGGTCGGCACCGAGTGCCACGAGCACCACGTTGGCCGCCAGCGCGATCACATGCAGCGCCGGCGTCGCATAGCGGAGCACGCGGTGCGAGAGGATCATCAGCGCATAGCCCGGCGGGTAGCCACGCGGGGAGAGCATGCCGCCGCGCAGCAGGATCGGCCACGTGTGGCTCATCATGCGCCGCTTGCGCGCGAACTCGCCCGCGAGCGACGGCACCATCTTCTCCGTCGCGCGCGCGTCCGGCACGTACACCGCGCGCAGGCCGCGCTTGACCGTGTTGAACGGCAGCGACAGGTCGTGGCCCATGATCGGGTCGACGACGATGTAGGACTCGCGGCGGGTCGCGTAGATCGCGCCGTTGCCCGCCGTGATCGACGACAGGCGCGACTCCAGCGCGCGCACTGCCAGCTCGTAGCGCCAGTACACGCCCTCCTGGTTGGGCGCGCCCGTCGCTGCGCGCGGAGGGATCGGCGGTCGCCGGCATCGCGCACGAAGCGCACCTGGCCGCACGCGTAGCCGACGCGCGGATCCTCGAACGCGGCGACGAGCATGCGCGCGGCGTCCGGCTGCCACTGCGAGTTCGCATCCGAGAACGCGACGATCTCGCCGCGCGCCTGCCGCACAGCGGCGTCCTGCGCGCGGATCTTGCCGCCGCGCGGCAGCTCCAGCACGAGGTCCGCGCCCGCCTCCCGCGCGCGCGCTGCGGTCGCGTCCGTGCAGCCGTCGCACGCCACGATCACCTGCAGGCGCTCGCGCGGGTAGTCCAGGTCGAGCGCGTTCGCGACCTTCTCGGCGATCACCGCCTGCTCGTCGTGCGCGGCCACGATCAGCGACACGTCCGGCAGCGACCCGTCGGCGCCTCCGCGCACACGCTCCTGCGTCGCCGCCGGCCGCGGGCGCACGCGCGCAATGACCGCGAGGGCGGCGGCGTAGCCAACCTGCGTCCACACGATCAGAGCGCACGACAGCCAGAAGACGATCTCGAGCGCGGTCCTCATCGACTGTGATCCTCGCCGAGCAGCGACTCGTACAGCGCGAGCGTGCGGCGCGCGACCGCCCGCCAGGAGTACTCGCCGGTCGCCAGCTCGCGTGCCCGCGCGGCCAGCGCCTCGCGCGCATCCTCGTCGGCGAGCAGTTCGCGCAGCGCCTCGCGCAGCGCCGCAGCGTCGCCCGCCGGAAACGTGCGCGCCGCGCCAGTGGCGGCGATCTCCGGGAAGCCGCCCACGTCGCTCAGCAGCAGCGGCTTGCCGAACGCGAGCGCCGTGAACAGCACGCCCGACTGGTCGATCTCGCGATACGGGAGCACGACCAGATCCGCGCGGCGGAAGTACGCCGGCAGCTCGTCGTCGCCGACGAAGCGCGGCACGAAGCGCACGCCCGGCGGCGCGCTCTCGCGCAGGGCAGAGATGTCCATCCGCGGCGCTCCCGCGATCCACAGCTCCGCCCCCTCGACCCCACGCCACGCCTCCAGCAGCAGGTCGATCCCCTTGTACGGGCGCATCAGGCCGAAGCACAGGACCACGGGCAGCTCCGTCGCGAATGGCGGCGCGATCTGCGCGTCCGCTCCGTCCGCGGCGAGGTGCTCGAACACGCCGTGGGCGATCACGTGCACGCGCTCGGGATCGACGCCCAGCTCGTCCGTCAGGCGCCGGCGGCCGTGCTCGGAGTGCACCACGACCGCATCGAAGTGCTCGTACAGGCGCCGCTGCGCCGCTCTCTGACCCGGCCGCGCCTCGCGCGGGAGGATGTCGTGAGCGGTGAGCACCAGCGGGCGCCGCGCGCCGGAAGAGGAGACGCGGCCGGGCAGCAGATGGCCGTCGAGGTGCTGGACGGCCAGCCATTGGAAGTGCACGACGTCGGCGGCGCGCGCGGCGCGGCGGTAGCGCAGCATGTCGGGGACGTGCTCCGCGAGCTTCACCACACGCCGGGCACGAGCGTCCGGTACGCGTGCCGCGAGTCGGTAGAACAGCTCCCTGCGTTCGTAGCCCTCGGGTGGCGCGACCGGCCCGTGGGCGAAGTGGCTCGTGTACAGCTCGACGTCCGCGCCCGCCGCGCCCATCGCGGCGCACAGCGCGTGGTCGTAGGGCGGCGTGTACGCCGAGGGGTCGACGACGTGGACGCGCACGGTGCTCAGAGGTAGCTGACCTCTACGTCGAGCCTGCTGTACACGGACATCGCGCGCCGATCGCAGCTGAGCAGCGCATGGCCATGATGCGCAGCCGTGCTCGCCACGAGCGCGTCGTAAACCGAGCCGCCCGCGATCGACAGCGAGGCGAGTCTCTTGACGAGGTTGCGCCGCTCGCGCTCGGGCAAAGCCATGCGCCTACCGGGATAGTCTTTGTGCAGATACTCCGCCACGAGCGTCGGCTCGGCTCTGAACGGCTCTGGCAAGCGCGTGAGGACCGAGTAGGACTCCAGCTCCGCATGCGCGAGCAGGTCGCGGACGTCGTTCTCGGCGAGCGCCTCGACCGCCGCCTCGTGATGCCGATTCCAGGTCGCGAACGCAGCGATCACAACGCTGCTGTCGGGGGTCACCGGCGGATCTGCTCGAGAGTCTCTCGCACCAGCTCGGATGTCAGCTCCGGCATCGGGCGATCGGCGACCGCCACCAACCGCCCTTTGCGTTTCTCCAGACGCATCGGCGTCGTGGGATGCTCGACCTCGAGCCTGCCGTCCACGGCGCTGAGCTCCAGCCGCTGACCTGGCGTGAACCCGAGCTCCTCGCGCAGACGCTTCGGCACCACGATTCGACCGGCTGCATCGATGGTTGTGACCATGCCAGAAATCTACCACGCGGGCACCCATCTAGTTAGAAGCCCGTGCTCCCCGCATAGGCGAGGGACCCCGTCCGCCGCTCAGCCTCCGGCCAGCGGCGTGACGTAGCGCAGGAACGGCTCGATCTCCAGCGTCCGCCCGGTGGCGTGCTCGAGCAGCGGGATCGTGTCCATGCGCCGCCCGTAGCGGTGCACGTGCTCGCCGAGCCAGCGTTGGATCGGGGCCACCTCTCCCCGCCTGAGGTCGTCCTCGCGCGAGCCGATCTGCGCCTGCATAGCCTCCCACAGCTGCGCCGCGATCAGGCAGCCGAGCGCGTAGCTCGGGAAGTAGCCGAAGCTGCCGCTGCTCCAGTGGACGTCCTGCAGGACGCCGAGCGCATCCGAGGGAACCTCCACGCCGAGCAGGCTGCGCATCTGCTCGTTCCACGCCGCCGGGAGGTCGGCGACGGCGAGGTCGCCGTCGATCAGCGCGAGCTCCAGCTCGAAGCGCAGCACGATGTGCAGCGGGTACGTCAGCGGGTCGGCGGACACCCGCACGAGGCCCGGTTCGACGCCGACGAGCGCCGCGTGCAACTCCGCGGGCGCCACCGCGAAGCCCCCGGCGCCCAGCTCCGCGGCGAGCACCTCGGCGAACGCCGGGCTGCGCGCCACGTGGTTCTCCCACAGCTTGCTCTGGGACTCGTGCATCGACATCGACGTGCCGGTGCCGAGGTTCGTGCGATCCAGCGCGGGATCGATCTGGCGCTCGTACAGCGCGTGGCCATACTCGTGCAGCGAGCTCAGCAGCGACTCGACCTCGCCGTCGCTGTAGCGCGTGGTCACGCGCGAGTCGCCCTGGCCGACCCACGCGGTGAACGGGTGCGTGGATACGTCAACGCGCCAGCTCCGATCGTCGACCCCGAGCCGGCGCAGCGTGCCCGCCACCGCCGCCTGCTGCGCGCTCACCGGCACCTCCAGCGTGCGGCGCGGCGAGCGCACCCGCGCCTCGGCCACCAGCGGCGGCAGCGCCTGCGCCAGCGCCCCGAACACGCGACGCAGCTCCTGCGTGCGCAACCCGAAGTCGTAGTCGCCGAGCAGCCCCTCGTAGCGGCTCTCGCCCTCCTGCGCGACGCACTCCCCGTAAGCGCGCGCCAGCTCCACGTTGCGCTCGAGCGCCGGCGCGAACGCCGCGAAGTCGTCGTTCGCCCGCGCCTTCTGCCACACCTCCTGGCCGTCGGCGCTCGCTCGCGCAAGCTCCACCGCGAGCTCTTCCGGGACCCGGCGGGCGCGCTCCCAGTCGCGGCGCGCGAGGCGCGCGATGTCGCGGTCGAGCTCGTCGAGCTCCGCGGCCGCGTCCGTCGCGTCGATCTCCGCCAGCCACTCTCCGATCTCAGCGGCGGTCGCCTGCTCATGGGTGAGGCGGGCGAGCGTGCCGAGCTGCTGCGCCCTCGCCGCCGCGCCGTCCGCGGGCATCATCACCAGCTGGTCCCAGCCGGCGAGCATCCCGATCGCCGCCAGATCCGCCAGCTCGGCCATGCGGGCGCGCAGCTTCTCCATTGCTTGCACGCACTAGAGGGTATTGCGCGCCGTCTGCTGGACGGTCGCCCCACGCTCGTGCCGGTAGGCTGTGGGCATGGAGCCCCCAAGCGCAGGCGAGCTGGTGAAGGTCGCCAGCGGCGGCCCAGAGCTCGACGCGATCGTGTTCGACACGCCGAGCCGGACGAAGGTGGTGGTGGCCGTCGTCGACCGCACCAAGGGCCCCGTGCTGCGAACGGTTCATCCCGATGCGCTCAGCGAGCGCACGGAGGAGGGGCCCGACGACCGGGCGCTGCGCCTGCTCATCCGGCGCACCCCGCCGCCCGTTCACGGCAGGGCTGGCGGCGGCACCGCGGCCGGGCATGGAAGCCGCGGGCACGCACGGGGGACGATGCACCGCACCACCGGCAAGTAGGGCGGCGACCAGAGCGGGCGGGACGTTGGAAGTAGGGTCGTGCGGGTGCCCGAGATCGAGCTGAGCTACTGCGTCGTCAACACCTCCCAGCGCGAGCTGCTGCTGCACGGGCTGGATGCGATCGCGCGCGATCGCGCCAGCGTGCCGTTCGCGACCGAGGTGCTCGTGCTCGACAACGGCTCCCGCGACGGCTCCGCGCAGGCGGCGCGCGAGCACCCGGCGGTGGACGAGACGATCGCGCTGGAGGAACGCCGCGGCAAGGCCGCCAACGACTCCGAGCTGCTGCGCCGCGCGCGCGGACGCTACGCGCTGCTGCTCAACGAGGACTCCGAGCTGCGCCCAGGGGCGTCGCTCGCGCTGTGGCGGGCGCTGCAGGAGCGCCCGCGCGCGGCGTGTGCCGGCGCCCAGCTGCTGCGCCCGGACGGGCGCGCACAGGCGTGCGCGTGGCGCTTCCCGACGGTCGCGACCGCGCTCGCCGGCGCGCTTATGCTGCACCGCATCTACACCGTGCAGAGCCGCGGCGAGCACGTGCGCGAGGTCGACTGGTGCCAGTCCTCGGCGCTGCTCGTGCGGCGCGAGGCGGCCGCGCAGGTCGGCTACCTGGACCCCGATTTCTTCGTGTACTCCGACGAGGTCGACTTCGCCCGGCGCCTGCGCGACGCCGGCTGGCGCAGCGTGTACGTCCCGCACGCGCTCGCCGTCCACCACGAGCAGCTGGCGACCGGCGCGCTGCCCGAGCGGCGGATCGTCGAACTGGCGCGCGGGCGCGACCTCTACATGCGCAAGCACCACTCAGCCGTAAGCGCGCGAGCGGTGCGCTGGCTGACCGCCTGGAGCTACGCGCTGCGCGCGCTCGCCGCGCTGGCGCTGCCCGGGCACGACCCGCGCCGCTACTGGCGCCACGTCACCGCCACGCTGCGTCCCGACCGCGGCGAGGGCCTGCGCGAGGCGGCCGCCGAGTACAACCGCGCCGCCTGAGCTCAGGCCTCGTCGAGCTCCGCCACGACGGCCTGCACGACCGCGGCGTCGAGCTGCGTGCCGGCGACCCTGCGCAGCTCCTCGCAGGCCTCGCGCGGCGTGCGCGCCGCGCGGTACGGGCGATCGGTGACGATCGCGTCGTAGGTGTCGCACGCGGCGATGATGCGCGCCGCAGGCGGGATCGCCTCTCCCGCGAGGCCGTCGGGATAGCCGCCGCCGTCCCAGCGCTCGTGGCTCGCGCGCACCGCCGGGGCGAGATGCGAGAAGGCGTCGATGCGCCCGACCAGTTCGCCGCCGATCGCCGCGTGGCTGCGCATCGTCACCCACTCCTCGTCCGTCAGCGGGCCCGGCTTCAACAGGATCTCGCTCGGGACCGCAACCTTGCCGATGTCGTGCAGCATCGCCGCGTAGCGTACGTCGCGAGCCTCCGCGCTCGACAGCGACATCCGCAGCGCGATCCGCTCCGCGAGCACCGCCACGTCCTCGCCGTGGCAGGCCGTGTAGTCGTCCTTCGCCTCGACGGTGCTCGTCAACGCGGCCAGCGCCGTCGTGAACGCGCCCTCCAGATCGGCCACCAGCCGAGCGCGGTGCACGGCGACGCCGAAGCTGGTCGCGACCGCCTCGACGAGCGCGGCGTCGGCCTCGGCGAGGGCGCCCGGATCGGTCGCCTCGATGTTCAACACGCCCCACACCGATCCGTCCACGAGCACCGGAACCGCGAGCTCCGCGCGCGGGTCGGTCTTGGGATCGCGGACGATGTAGTCGGGATCGGTGCGCGTGTCCACCACGAGCGCCGTGTGACCGGAGCGCGCGACCTTGCCGTTGACGCCTTCGGACACCGACTGCTCGGTGAGCAGGAACTCGGTCATCACCTCCGCCAGCGGACCGCGGGCCGAGACCAGGCGCAGGACGCCGTCCCCGTCCAGCCGCTGGATCGCCGCGAGGTAGAACGCGAAGGTCTCGTGCAGCTCGTCGACGACCAGCTGCGCAAGCTCCTCCACGTCGCTCTTGGTGGCCAGCCTCGCCGTCAGCCTCGCAGCCAGGCGCAGCTGCTCGCGCAGGTAGGGCACCTCGCCCGCGACCGCCATGCTCTTGACGCGCGCATCGGCGCGATGACGACGCAGCGCCTCCGCGCGCCTCCGGCGCTCCTTGGCGCCCGCTCGCTGAGGGGACTTGGCGGTGAGCTCGGCCACAACAGGGCAGCCATCGGCCGCAAATGTCGCTTTCTTGAGCCAAGAATCGTTCGTTTAGACACCATCACGATTTATCTGACGGCCGTCAGATATCGCGGAGTGGGTCCTCGGCATATTCCTCGACGTCGCCGTGCCCCGCCCGAAAGGCCCTCACGCGCCTGCGCCCGTCGGCCACGAGCGCCCGAGCCTGGGCCTGCTCGTGGGGGTGGAAGAAGCGCGTCAGCAGCAGCGCCGCCGGCACCAGCGCGAGCCACGCGACGCGCAGCGCGAGGCCGGCGAGGCCGTGGGTGGGCAGCAGCAGCTCGCCCGACAGGGCGACACCGGCCAGGATCGCCGTCAGCTGCGCCAGGCGCCGCCATTCGAAGCCGACCCTGAAGAGGCTGCGCGTGAGGACGTACATGACGAGCAACATCGCCGCGTAAGCGCCGCACAGCGCGATGCCGGCACCCGCGATGCCAAGGTCGGCGCCGCCGCGGGGAACCAGCAGGACCAGCAGCGCGACGTTGACCGCGAGACCGGCGGCGGCGGCGGGGAAGTTGCGCGAGGTGACGCGGGCGCGACCGGAGATCGCGACGAACACCAGATACAGGCCGTACAGCGCCCACCCGAGCGCCAGCCACGGCAGCGCCCGGTAGGCGCCGAAGTACTCATGCGCGGCCAGCAGCCGCACGATCCAGCGCCCGAGCAGCGCCACGGCGCACACGACGACTCCGGTCGCGAGCGCGTAGTAGGTGGTCACGAGCGAGTACAGCCGCGAAGCCTCCTCGTCGCTCTCGATCGAGTAGGCCAGCGGCGGCCACGCGTACTGGAAGCCGCGCACGGCCACGAACACGACGGTGGCGAGCTTGATCGCGATCGCGTACTCGCCGGCGGCGCCGCGTGAGAAGACGCGGTAGAGGTACAGCCGATCGGCGACCTGCAGCGCGTACACGCTCGCGTCCGCCGGGACGGTCGGCAGCCCGAAGCGCAGCATCGCGCGCAGGTCGGCGAGCCGCACGCGCAGCGACACGCGCCGGCGCAGCACCCACCACAGGCCGAGCACGACGACAGCCGACGCGCCGAAGTTGCCGAGCAGCAGACCGCGGGCGCCCTGGTTGGCGAACACGACCAACAGCACGGTGAACGCGACCGTCATCGCCACGTTCGCTCCCGACGCGTACACATAGGCGCGCTTGCGTTCGTCCACCCGCAGCTGCGCGTAGACCATCTCCAGGTTCGTGAACGCCCAAAGACCCAGCACCGCGCAGTCGAACAGCAGCGGGTCTTCGAAGTTCAGCACCAGGCGCGACAGCGGTCCTGCGAGCGCGACCGCCACGAGCGAGGCTAGCGTCGTCGTCCACGCCACGGTGGCCGTCGCCGTGCGCGCAATCCGCTCGCGCCTGGCCGTGTCCTCGTCGTCGAAGTAGAAGCGGATGAACGCCTCGCCCACGCCCGCTCGCAGCAGGATGCTCACGAGGATCACCGCCGTCAACAGCGTTTCGGCTGCCCCATACGCTTCCGTGTCTAGATGGCGCGTGTACAGCGGCAGCGTCAGCAGCGCCAGCCCCTTGGCGACTATGTCCCCGAACTGGTACGCCGCCCCCGTCGTGACCAGGCGCTTGAGGTAGCCGAGCACGGCTCAGACGCTACTGGCCGCCACGCCCGCCGCGCCGGCGGCCGCGTCCGGCTCTCCCGCGCTCACGGCGGGGGCCAGCTCCTGGCGCGAGAGCGCCACTCCCAGCGCGAGCAGCGCCCACGTGAACGGGTCCTCGAGGAAGTCGGCGTAAGTCCACGTGTGCAGCACGAGCGCCGCGAAGCACGCCGCGATCGCGATCCGCGGCGGCGAGCGCCCGAGACCGCGGAAGAGGACCACGAACGCCGCCGCCAGCAGCGCGACGTACACCGCCAGCCCGACGATCCCCTGCTCGGCGGCGATCGTCACGGGGATCGTGTGCGAGGCGGAGGTGGCGTTCTCGGCGCTCGCCGCGGAGGCCTTGCTGTGCCGTTTGTACTCGGTTTCGAACGAGCCCGAGCCGTAGCCCTCCAGCGGCCGTTTGGCGAACAGTTCCAGGCCGCCGCTGATCAGCGTCGCGCGCCCGCTCGTGGCGTTGCTCGCCGAGCCGCTGGAGCCCTTCAGCCCGAAGTGGAAGCTCGCGGGCGCGAGCAGCACGACCGCGGCGGCGAGCGCCACCAGGGCGCCCACCGCGTACAGCGTGGGACGCACGCCCCAGCACCACGCTCCCAGCACCGCGAGTCCCAGCAGCAGCGCGGCGATGCTCGACTGCGAGAAGCTCGTCACCAGTCCCGCGAGCAGCCATGCGAGCACGACCGCGCCGCCCAGCAGCTGGCGACGGCGCTCGCGCAGCCACGCGGCCGCGCCGTCGCCCGCCGCGCGGCCGGCGAGCACGAGCGTCATCACGGCGATCATCACGAGCGCGAGGAAGCGCCCGTAGATGCTCGGGTCGAAGAACACCGAGTTGACGCGGAAGTAGTTGTCGTACTGGTTGGCCGCGACCACCTTCGGGTTCAGGAACAGCGACTTGCGGTAGTACTCGACGAAGCCGACGCCCGCGAACAGCACCGCCAGCGCGACCACCACGCCGAGGCAGCGCAGCAGCAGCTGGCGCGTCCAGCGCACGTCGCGCAGGATCAGGAACAGCAGCGCGAACGGCACGTAGAAGAACGCGATGTTCTCGGCCGCCTTGGCGCGGTCGCTCGAGTACAGCGTCTGCAGCGCGTACAGCGCGACCGCGATCGCCAGCAGCCATTCCACGCCCCGCGGCGAGGCCCACCAGCTCGGGCTCGTGGGCGAGCCGCCGGCTTCGCGCGACACCGCTTCGCGCGCCGGGCGCTCCGCGCGTGCGCCCCGGCTCGCCAGCCACGCCAGCAGCCGCGGCAGCAGGTACGTGAGCGTGCCCGCCGCGACGACCAGGTACAGCGGGATCAGCAGGTTCACGGTCCTGCCGCCGGTGGAGATCGGCAGCCTGAACGGGAGCGCGAGCACGGCCAGCAGCGGGAGGGCGTCACGGTGGCGGCGCATGACCGCGACCAGCGCCGCGATCACGACGAGCGCGACGGCGAGGCCGGCGACGAGCGTGCCCGCGCTGGGCAGGCTGGTCGCAAGCGCGCTCACGGCTTCACCAGCGCGAAGCTGCGAGGCAGCAGCACCTGCTGGCCGCGGTGGCGGAGGTCGAGGCCGACGCGATATTCGCCGGGCGGCGCGAGCCTGCCCTCAGGTTCCGCCACGAGGACGCTGCGCCCGCCGGGGGTCACGACGTGGCCGTAGCGGCGCGCGGTCCCGCGACGTCCGTTCCAGCGCAGCGAGAACGTTTTGTACCGTGGCGCCGGGTAGTCGCTGAGGAGCGTCGCCACGGTGTTGCCGGCGGAGTCGACGATCGTGACCGTCACCTCTTCCGCGTTGGCCAGCTTGAACGAGATCGCCTCGAGCGGGCTGTTGGCGCCCGGATGGGGAGAGAAGGCGGTCGCCAGCTTGAAATCGGCCACAGCCGTGGGGGTGTGCTTGAGCCGCTGCGTGATCAGGAACGCCGCGAGGCACGCGAGCACCAGCAGCGCGAACACCGCCCGCGCGAGCGGATCGCTGCCCGGCTCCGCGCCCGCCGCACGCATCCGGGCGGGGGGCCCCGGCGGGGAGGGTGGGGCCTCATCGTCGTGCCCGGCGGCCGCCTCGCTCAATCCCCGCCGCCCAGCGCGAAGCGCTCGACCGTGTCCGAGCGCAGCCCCAGCCGCAGCGTCTCCAGCGAGAGCACGTCGGCGGGCGCGATGTTGCCGAGGTTGCACTCGGTGCCGAAGCGCTTGAGCAGCCACACCTGCTGCTGCTGAAGCGGCGCGTCGAAGATCAGGCGGTCGGTGTCGACCGCGTGCGCGATCTCGTCGATCAGGCCGGTGCGCACCTCGCCGTTGGCGCGGTAGATGCCGGCGGTCCCCGACTCGCGCGCCTCGGCGATCACCTTCCAGGCGCCGGCCGCCAGGTCGCGCTCGATCTGCTCCACCCAGATGTACGGGGCCATGATGAAGTCGGCGTCCTTGCTGCCGACCTCCGCGAGCACGACGAAGTCGCGCGACAGCCGTTCGATCAGCTCGCGCTTGACGGCGGCGTCGAGCGTGATCGTGCCGTCGGAGATCTCGACGTGGCGCAGGCCGAGCTCGCGCAGCCACGCGATGAGCCCGTCGAACCGCCCCTGGCGGATCGCGATCTCGGTGAGCGTGCCGCCGAGCACGACCGGGATCCCGTGGCTGGCGTAGCGCTCGAGCTTGGGCTTGAGGTTGGCGCTCACGACCGCCGTGCCCCAGCCGAGCTTGACGATGTCGACGCTGTCGCCCGCCACCTCCAGCAGGCCGTCGACGTCGGCGACCGACAGCCCCCTGTCGATCACGTGCGTGATGCCGCGCTCGCGCGGCTTCGCCGACCGCGCCGGAATGTCGAGGAAGCCGGCTATGGGCTCGACGTTTCTTTTTCCTTGTCGGCGCCGACGATGACCACCACGCTCGCCTGACCCGCGAGCGCGGTCACGGCCGCTTCGATCGGCAGCACGTGCGCGACGGAGATCGAGTGGGCGACTCCTTCGGCTTCCGCCTGATGGCCGCTGGCGTACTCGACGACGGTGACCTGATCGGAGCCCGGCGGTTTTCCATACTGGGCCGCGGCCTGCGAGTAGCCGGCCTGTTGCAGCGTGCTCGCCATCCGGCGCGCGAGGCCTTCCGCTTCAGTTGCGTTCAGCACCGCCACGGTCGTTTCCGCCGGGCTCACAGCCGGCGCTTTCGGCGCCGGCTTCACGGCGGCCTTGTGCGCGTGTTTGGCGGCGTGGTGCGCCGCGCGCTGCGCCGTCGTCGTCGCAGTGCTGGTCGCCGCTTTGTTGGCGCCCTTGGAGCCGCCGAGCGAGGTCAGGGCGACGACGGCCGCCGCCGCGACGACGAGCACTCCTCCCACGATCAGCGCCGCCGTTTTCCGGGGCGAGCGACGGGCGGAGTACACCGAGCGGCCCTCGAGCGGTGGCGCGACGACGTTCGTGCGACGCCCGGCGGACGGCGGCGCTCCGAGCGGTGAAGATGCTGCGGGCGCGGGCGGGCGTCGGGCAGCGGGTGGCGGCGCGGAGGCGGGTGCGACGGACGCCGCCCGCGGCGCCTGCGCAGAAGGCATGGATGGCGGCTGCCCCGCGGGCGGCGCCGGCGGGCGCGGCGGACTCGGAGCGCGTGGCGGCGGCGCGGCCACACCGGCCGCGGCCGCCGCGGTGGCGGGCGCCGGCGAGGGCGGCTCGGCGAGACCCGCGGGCGCGCTCGCGGCGACGGTTCGGCTCTGCGCCGCGCCCGCCGCCGACGCGGGCGCCCCCACGGGCGCCGCCGCCGGCGTCGACGTCGGCGAGGACGAGTTGGGAGCTCCAACCGGCGCGGCGGGCTGCGCCGACGGTCCAGGCTGGCCTGGAGCTGCCGGCCGGGCCGCCGGAACGGGCATGCCGGGCGCAGGCGGTACGCCAGGGGCCACGGGGGCGCCAGGTGGCGGCGGCACACCCGGAGTCGCCGGACGCCCCGTGAGCGGCGGCTGGCCCGCGTTGCCTGGATGCGTCGGCACGGCCGCGGGGACTCCCGGCGCCGGGGCGCCGGGCCGCACAGGCACGGGCACGGGAGCTCCGGGCGTCGCGGTGCCAGGCGCGACCGGCGCCGCCGGCGCGCCGCCGGCGCTCAGCGCCTGCCCCACGGGAACGGCCGCGCCCGCCGGGGCGACCGGGGCGCCCACCACGCGTGTCGCCACTCCGGTGGCGGCTGCCGCCGCTGGGATCGGCGCCGCACGCGCGACCGGGCGCGCCATCTGACCGGGCGTCTGCTGCTGGACGCGCACGGCGGCGGCGGTCGTGACGCGCTGCTCGAGATCGGCCGCGCGCTCGGGCGCGCGGCCGGCCCACTCACGCAGCCGCTTGAGCTCGCGCGCCTGGGAGAAGACGAGCAGGGCCAGGACCGCGATGCCGACCAACGCGGCGAACGCGGCGATTGCCCCGATCTTGGTGAACGTGCTCGATAGCGAGAGCGCGAACGGGAGGGAGATCATGAATGCGGGGAGTGTACGAGGGGCGCAGGCGCATCGCGACGGTCGACGTCCTCCTCGGCCTGCGGACCGTCGCCGTTGGCCCCTGAGGCTCCGTTCGATCCCGTCTCGCCGTCCTCCGCCGGCGGGGCGTCCCTGCGCGCGGCGGCGAGCTCGGACACCTTCGCCGCCAGGCCGGCGGCGTCCCCCTCGAGCACCAGCAGGCCGATCTCCGCGAACATCGACTCGACCTCCTCCATGCCCAGCGGCTCGCGTTCGGCCAGCAGGATCTTCTCGGCGTCGGTCGCGCGCCGGCGCTCGTACACGTTGAACAGCTCCTCGTGCAGCTTCTCGCCGGGGCGGCGTCCGACGATCTCGACGTCGATGTCGCGGTCCGGGTCGAGGCCCGACAGGTCGATCATCGCGCGCGCGAGATCGATGATGCAGACCGGCTCGCCCATGTCGAGGACGAACACCTCGGCGCCGCGCGACGCGCGACGCGCGGAGGCGATACGGCCGCCGGCGCGCGCCCCCTCGCGCTCGAGCTCCGCGCGCGCGGAGGCGAGCGAGCCGGAGCGGATGATCAGCTGCACGGCCTCGGGAATCGTCATGAAGTAGCGCGTCATGCGCTCGTCGGTCACCGTCACGGGACCGCCGCGCTCGATCTGGCGGCGGAAGATCGGCACGACGCTGCCCGAGGAGCCGAGCACGTTGCCGAAGCGCA
This sequence comes from uncultured Solirubrobacteraceae bacterium, assembly GCA_963735705.1. Classification (GTDB taxonomy): domain Bacteria; phylum Actinomycetota; class Thermoleophilia; order Solirubrobacterales; family Solirubrobacteraceae; genus Palsa-744. The sequence continues at coordinate 955,443 of CAVTLZ010000012.1, read as the reverse complement.
CGGCGTTGTAACAGGTCCCCGGCCAGCGCACGGAGGCGGCCTCCAGCGCGAACTCGGCGAGCGCCTTCGACGCCCCCATGACGGTCGCCGGGGCGACCGCCTTGTCGGTCGAGACGAGCACGAAGCGCTTGACGGCGAGCTCGCCGGCGACGTGCGCCACCACGCGCGTGCCGATCGCGTTGTTGCGCACCGCCTCGACCGGGTTCGCCTCCATCAGGCCGACGTGCTTGTACGCGGCGGCGTGGAAGACGATCGTCGGCCGGTGCGCTTCGAACACCTCGCGCATGCGCTCCTCCTCCTTGCAGTCGGCGAGCACCGCGGCGAGCATCGACGGCGGCACGTGGCGCTCCTCCTCCAGCTCGCGCTGGATCGCGAAGAGGTTGTCCTCGGCGTGGTCGAGCAGCACGATCCGGTGGGGCTCCACGCGCGCGATCTGGCGGCACAGCTCCGAGCCGATCGAGCCGCCGGCGCCGGTCACGAGCACCGTCTCGCCGGCCAGGTAGGCGCCGACGCGCTCGAGCTCCATGTGCACCGGCTCGCGGCCGAGCACGTCCTCGACGCGCACCTCGCGCACCTGCCGTGCGAGCGCGCCGCGGGTCTGCAGCAGCTCGAACACCGTCGGCAGCGTGCGCACCGGTATGCCCCGCGTCCGGCACTCGCGCACGATGCGCGCCCGCGTCGATCCGGGAGCGGAGGGGATCGCGATGATCACTTCGTCGGGCTCGGCGTCGTCGAGGATGCGCGGCAGGTCGCCTTCGGTGTTGCCGCGCACGCGCAGCCCTTCGATGCGCAGCCGTCGCTTCGCCGGATCGTCGTCGAGGAAGCCCACCGGCACGAGGCCGAGGTCGCGATTGCGCATGATCTCGCGCGCCACCAGCCGTCCGCCGTCGCCGGCGCCGGCGATCAGCACCGTGCGCTGGTCGCGGCGCGGGCTGCGAAACGCGGCCAGTGGCCTGCGCTCGTACAGCGTGCGCGCCACCGCGCGCACACCCACGAGGAAGACGAGCGACAGCAGTCCGAACTGCACGATCACGGTGTCCGGGAGCGGGAGCGGGACCGCCGTCACATGGCCGGGTGGATGCCCCGTGTCGATGTAGCGATGCACCGGGCGCAGGATCTCGACGCCGGCGACCGTCAACAGCACGATCAGCAGCACCGCGAGCACCACCGCCTCGTAGTCGCGCTGACCCGCATAGCGCCAGTTGCGCTGGTACACGCGCGAGAGCACGAGCACCGGCAGGCTGCCCACGAGCACCCACCAGATCGTGTCCGCGCGCAGGTCGGAGTAGTGCGCCGGCAGGTTGGTCGTGAAGCGCAGCTGAAAGGCGAGGTAGTATGCGATCGCGACCAGCGCCCCGTCCACTGCAAGCTGCGGCAGCGAGTGACGGCGGAGGGGCAGGGCCGCCGAGCGGATCCGTCGGCGCATTTCAGAGATTGTAAGGGGCCGATCCCGACTCCGGCGTCGCAGCCCGCATTGCTTTGTCTCAGTCGGAGACGGGCGAGAGCAGCAGCTCGACGAGCACGCGCGGATCGCGGCGCACGCGCGGCGCGGCATTTGCGCCCGTGCGGCGGCCCAGGTCGAGCTCCTCGGGCGCCGTGAGCATGCGCAGGCGGCCTTCGGCGATGAGGCGCTCGTCGACCGCGCCCAGGCGCCCCTGGAAGGTCGTGTAGACGGGCGTGCCAAGCGCCACCGCCTCGCGGTTCATGGTGCCCCCGGCGGAGATGACCAGGTCGGCGAGCGCGATCAGCGACTGCGCGTCGATCGCGCGCTCGGGGACCACGAAGCCGGGCACCTGGCGGAGCTCCTCGCGCTGGGATGCCACCCGCGGCAGCACCACCGCCTGCGTGCCCTCCTCGGCGGCGGCATCCGCCAGTCGCCGCAGCACGCCGGCGAACAGATCGTTCTCGAAGCGGTGATACAGCGACACCTCCGGCGGCGTGCGCACGACCACGATCGCCCGCGCGGGGTCCAGGCCGAGCTCCACCAGCACGGCGTCGTCGGGCTCGAAGTCCGCCAGGTAGTACTCCTCCTTCAGGCCCTCGTACGCCCGCAGCTTGCCCCTCGCGCCGTAACGCTCCAGGCGCTCCGGCGGGATCGCGTCGGGCACCACCACCGCCCGCGCCAGCCGGCAGTTGACGTTGTGCTGCACCGTCGCCCACTCGTAGTCGAACATCGTCGAGCTCGGGATGCGCAGCACGGCGGCGGCGACGCTGACGTCGTTGGAGCCGTGCCCGAGGGCGATGTCGAAGCGCGTCCCGCCGGCGGCGCGCGCCTCCCCGCGCGCCCAGCGCACGAGCGCGGCCGAGCGCGACGCCAGGCCGACGGCCTTCGCGCCCAGCCGCTCGCCGCGATGGTGGCCGATCTGCGTGTGCGCGATCTGAAAGCGCTCGCACAGCTCGAGCGTCTGCGCGAAGTCGCGCGCCGTCACGCGCACCTCGTGGCCGTCCGCGCGCAGGCGCTCGATCACCGGGCGCATCACCAGCACGTGGGGGCTGTTCGTCAGGTCGATCCAGATGCGCATGCGCGTCCAGACGGTAACGGTGCGCGGCGATCGGGTGGGCGGGGCCGAATCGCCGCTATCGTTGTCCGGCCGGTGCTCGTCCTCGCCTCGATATCCGAAACGCTGGTCAACGAAACGTCGCACTTCGTGCGCGACGCCGGCCTGCCGGGGATCTTCGCGCTGATGGCGATCTCCAGCGCCTGCATCCCGATCCCGTCGGAGGTCGTGATGCTGTTCGCCGGCTTCGCCGTCGCCGACCGCGGTCAGAGCCTCTCCCACCACCACCTGACGATGGTCGGGATCGTGCTCGCGGGGCTGATCGGGACGATGGTCGGCTCGTGGCTCGCGTACGCGGTCGGGCGCGGCGGGCGCCTGGAGCTGTTCGAACGCCACGGCGCGAAGCTCCACATGGGACCGAAGCAGATAGAGCGCGGCGATGAGTGGTTCCAGCGCCACGGCGAGGCCGCCGTCCTGTTCGGGCGCGTGATCCCCGTGGTGCGCGCGTTCGTGTCGCTGCCCGCTGGCGTCGCGCGGATGCCGCTCGGGCGCTTCACCCTGTTCTCGCTGATCGGCACGTTCCCGTGGGTGCTCGGGCTGGCGCTCGCCGGGCACGCGCTCGGCGGCGACTGGACGAGCGTGCGCAAAGGCTTCGAGTACGTCGACTACGTGGTTGTCGCGCTGGTCGTGGTGGGCATCGTCTACGCGATCGTGCGCCGGCGGCGAGCGCGCCGCGATCCGGCGGACGCGTCGTCATCGGAGATGGATGCCGTCGGCTGAGAGCGCGCCTTCGCTTCGCCACGCCGTGGCGCTGGGCCTGCTGCAGGGCCCCACCGAGCTGCTGCCGATCTCCTCCTCCGCGCACATCACGCTGATCCCGTGGCTGGCGGGCTGGCCGTACGCGCGGATGGACGGCGAGCGGCGCAAGTCCTTCGAGGTCGCCCTGCACGCCGGCGCGGGACTCGCGCTCGCGATCCACATGCGCCGCGAATTGCTGCACGACGTCGCGCACCTGAACGCGCGCCGGGCGGGCGTGATCGCGCTGGCGCTGGCGCCGCCGGCGCTCGCCGGCTACGCGCTCGGGCGTCCGATCGAGCGGCGGCTCGGCGGGCCGCGCTCGATCGCCGCGGGACTGGTCGGCGGGGCCATCGCGATGGCGCTCGCCGACGCGCGGGCGGGCGCCGGCGCGAATGCGGACGCGGACAGCGATGGGAATGGGGCGCGCGCCGGGCGCGGCCGCGCCCAGGAGGATGCGACCGCGCGCGACGGGCTCGCGCTCGGGCTCGCGCAGGCGGCTGCGCTGATCCCCGGCGTTTCGCGCAGCGGGGCGACGCTGACGGCGGCGCGCGCGCGCGGGTTCGGACGCGGCGCCGCTCAGGCGCTCTCATGGCACGCGGGGCTGCCGGTGATCCTCGGGGCGAGCATGCTCAAGGGCGCGCGCATGCGCCGCGCGGGCGTCGCGCGCGAGCAGCGCGTGGTGCTCGCGGTCGGCGGCGCGAGCGCGTTCCTCTCGACGCTCGCGAGCGCCGCGGCCATGCGCCGGCTCTGGCGCGAGGAGCGCTCGCTGCTGCCATACGCCATCTATCGCTGCCTGCTCGCCGCGCTCGTCCTCGCACGCCTGCGCGACGCCGCCTAGCCTGCGCGCACAATAGAGGCCGATGACTCTGCTCGGGACCGTGATCGGCGGGCGCTACCGACTCGACGCCGAGATCGGACGCGGTGGCATGTCGACGGTCTACCGCGCCTTCGACACGGTGCTCGAACGGCCGGTCGCGATCAAGCTGATGCACCGCGAGATCGCCGCCGACTCCGATCAGCTCGAGCGCTTCCGCAGGGAGGCGCGATCGGTGGCGCAGCTCAACCACCCGCACGTGGTCACCGTGATCGACGCCGGCGAGGAGCCCTCCTCGGACGGCGATGGGGCAGGCGCCGAGGATGCGCGCGAGACACCGTACATCGTGCTCGAGTACGTCGACGGCGAGACGCTCAAGGACGTCATCCGCCGCGAGGGCCCGCTCGACATCCCGCAGGCGATCGCCTATGCGATCGAGATCGCGCGCGCGCTGGGCGCCGCGCACGAACGCCAGATCGTGCACCGCGACGTCAAGCCCCACAACGTGCTCATCAGCCAGGAAGGCGGCGCCAAGATCACCGACTTCGGGATCGCGCGCACCCTCTCAGAGGAAGGGCTGACGATGGCCGGGCGCGTGCTCGGCACGACCGACTACGTCTCGCCAGAGCAGGCGCTCGGACAGGCCGTCACCGGCCAGTCGGACGTGTACTCGCTCGGCGTCGTGCTGTTCGAGATGCTCACCGGCGAGGTTCCGTTCCGGGGGAGCTCGCCCGTGGCGGTGGCGATGAAGCACGTGCGCGAGGACGTCCCCGACGTGCAGCGCCTGCGCCCGGGCGTCTCCGCGGCCACCGCCGCGGTCGTCGAGCGCGCGGTCTCCAAGGACCTCACGCGGCGCTATCCGGACGCCGCGAGCATGGTCGCCGACCTGGAGGAGGTGCTCGCCGTCGAGGCCGCCCGCTCCGGCCAGGCCACCGGCGAGGTGACGAGCGTGCTGCGCACGCTGCCCGCGCCCGCCCGGCGGCGGTTGCCGTGGCGCATGCGCCACCCCGCGCGCTGGGTCGTCTCGCTTGCGCTGCTCGCCGCGATCGTCGCGATCGCGCTGATCGCCGGCGGCCTCGGGACACACCGGGGCACGGGCGTCCCGGCGGGCGTCGCCGGGCATGCCGGCCTGGAACCGGTCCAGCTCAGCCAGACCGCCGCGCATGGCTACAACCCGTTCGGCACCGGCCCGGAAAACCGCGATCAGATCGAGAACCTCGTGGACGGCGACCCCAACACCACGTGGGACAGCGAGCAGTACTACGAAGGCACGCTCAAGAAGCCCGGCGGCACCGGCCTCGGGGTCTACCTGGACGCGGCCCCGCGCGTGCTCGCCAAGGCGCTCGAGATCCAGACGGCCACGCCCGGCTTCGCCGTGCAGATCTACGCCGCCGACCGCATCGAGCTGGAACTGCCCTACGGCAGCTCGACATCGCTGAGCGCGCGCGGCTGGCTGGGACCGGTCGGCGCGAGCGCCCACGTCCACGACGGCGAACGCATCCCGCTGACGCTGTCCGGGCATCCCCACCGCTACTACCTGGTGTGGCTGACCACGCTGCCGCCGGGGATGGAGTCGGCGTCGCTCAACGAGCTGACGCTGTTCAAGTAGCTCCGCCGGGCGACGTGCGCGCGTGCCGTGGGAGCGCCTGGCCGGGCGGCGCCGCTCAGTAGCTGAACGCGCGGCGTTGCTCGTGGCGCTCGAGCGCCAGGCGGCAGAGGCGGTCGAGCAGCTGCGGATAGGGAACGCCCGAGGCGGCGAGCAGCTCGGCGTAGACGCTCGTCGGGGTGAATCCGGGCATCGTGTTCAGCTCGTTGACGAGCACGCGCTCGCCGTCGACGAAGAAGTCCACCCGCGCCAGGCCGTCGCAGCCGGCGGCGAGAAACGCGCGGACCGCCAGGCGCCGGACCTCCTCGCGGGCCAGCGGCGAGACCCGCGCCGGCACCTTCAGCTCCATGCCGCCGGGCGCGTACTTCGCGCCGAAGTCGTAGAACTCCCCGTCGAACACGATCTCCCCCGGCTCGGACGCGTGCGCCTCCTCGCCGCCGTCGCGCTCGCAGGAGAGCACGCCGAGCACGCCGCACTCGACCTCCGCGCCGTACGCCATCGCCTCGACGATCACCAGCCCGTCGTGCGCGAACGCCTGCTCGAGCGCGTCGTGGAGCTCCTCCACGGCGCCGACCTTGACGATCCCCATGGACGAGCCCAGGTGCGCGGGCTTGACGAACACCGGCAGACCCAGCGCGGCGATCTCGCCGAGCACCTGTGCGGGCGCGCGCCTGAAGCGCTCGGCGCGCACGCCCACGTAATCGACCTGCGGGACGCCGAGCGCCGACATCAGGTCCTTGAACAGCACCTTGTCGAGGCACACCGCCGAGGCTGCGACGCCCGCGCCGACGTAGGCGACGTCGAGCATCTCCAGAAGCCCCTGGACCGAGCCGTCCTCGCCGAACGGGCCGTGCAGCACGGGGAAGACGACGTCGACCCCGAGCAGCCCGCCGGCCGGGGTGACGCTCAGCGGCTGCCCGTCGCGGCGCCACACGCCGTCGCGGCCGATCTCCACCGGCACGACCGTGTGTCCGGCAAGCCCCAGCCCCTCGCGCACGGCCGCGCCGGAGGACAGCGACACGTCGTGCTCGGAGGAGCGCCCGCCGGCGAGCACGGCGACGGTGAGCGCCGCGCCCGGGGCGAGGTCCTCGGTGTCGCGCGCGCCGGTCATCCGGCCGCCGCCGGCGGCGGCGACGTGGACGTCGTCGTGGTCGTGGTGGTCGTCGGCGTGCTCGTGGTCGGCGTCGTGGTGGTGCTCGAGCCGAGCTGACCGACGACGATCGTCACCGTCGTGCCCTTGCGCGCATGCGTGCCCGCCGCCGGGCTCTGTTCGAGCACGACGCCGACCTGCGCCTGTTCGCTCGTCGTGCGGGCTTCCGTCTTGGGCACGAACCCGGCGTGTTTGAGATGGGTGACAGCCGCCGCTTCGGCCGCGCCGACCACGTTCGGGACTTCGACTTCCTTGGGCGCCTTGGCGACGGTCACGTTGACCTTCGTGCCCGCGCGCACCGAGCTGCCGGTGGCGGGCAACTGCTCGAGCACGGTGCCAGCGGGCTGCGAGCTGGAAACCCGCTTCGTGACGGTGCCCAGCGCCAGTTCGGCGTTCGTGAGCGTCGCTTCCGCCGCTTCCACGGTCTCGCCGACGACGTCTGGGACGTGCACCGGCGCGGGGCCGCTGGAGACGAGCAGGGTGATCACGCTGCCTTCCTGAACCTCGGTTTCCGCCGGCGGCTCGGTGCCGATCACGTGTCCGGTTTCGACCGTCTTGCTCGCTTCCGGCTTCATCTTCGTCTTGAAGTTCGCCTTGCGCAGCTTCGCCACGGCCCTGGCTTCGGTGAGCCCGCTGACGTCCATCAGCGGCACCGTCCGGGGTCCCTCCGAGACGACGATGCCGACGCGCGCGCCCTTGTTCGCGGTGGCGCCCGCGGCCGGCGCCTGGCTGATCACCAGGCCGCTGCGGACGCTCGCGCTCGGCGCCAGAGAGGGCGCCGGGTACAGCCCGGCGGCGCGCAGCGTGGCACCGGCTGCCTGTTCGGTCTCGCCCGTGACGTTCGGCACGGTCACCGACTTGGTGGACTGCGTCAGCAGCACCGCCAGCACGACAGCGCCGGCGACGAGCAGGGCCGCGAGCGTCCACAGCAGCCCCCGCTGCCAGCGCCGGCGACGATCCGCGGACGGCGGCGGCGCGCCCTCGAGCTCGTACTGGCCCGTCCCGGGCTGCGCGAGCAGCATCGAGCCGGCCCCCGCCCGCGGGGGCGGCTGGGCGTGGTGGACGTGGCCGTCGGGCACGGCGGTGGCGGCCGCGCCGGAGAGCGCCGGCAGGCGATCGCGCTCGTGCTCGAGCGCCGCGATCAGCTCGTCGGCGTCGGCGTAGCGCTCGGCGGGGTTCTTGGCGAGCGCGCGCAGGACGACCGCGTCGAGCGACGGCGGGATCGCGGGGTTGAGCGCGCTCGGCGGCGTCGGCTCGGCGGAGACCTGCTTGAAGGCGATCGCCACCGCCGTCTCGCCCTCGAACGGGACGACGCCGGTGAGCAGCTCATACAGGATCACCCCGATCGAGTACAGGTCCGACGCGCCGGTGACGGCGAGCCCCTGCGCCTGCTCGGGGGACAGGTACTGCGCGGTCCCCATGATCGAGCCCGTGAGCGTCATGTCGGAGGCGCCCGCGCGCGCGATCCCGAAGTCGGTGACCCGCGCGCGGCCCTCTTCGTCGAGGATCACGTTGTGCGGCTTCAGGTCGCGGTGGATGACACCGCGCCGATGGGCGAAGCGCGCGGCGCGCAGGATCTGCACGACGATCTCGATCGCGGTCGCGGGGTCGAGCGCGCCGTGTTCGCGCACGATCGTCTTCAGCGTGCGCCCGGCCACGTACTCCATCGCGATGTAGTAGGTGCCGTTCCACTCGCCGCGGTCGAAGATCCCGACGATGTTCGGGTGCGACAGGGCCGCCGCGCTCGAGGCCTCGCGGCGGAAGCGCTCGACGAACTCCTGGTCTTCGGCGAAGTGGTGGTGCAGCACCTTCACCGCGACGTCCCTGCCCAGCAGCTGGTCCTGCGCGAGGTACACGTCGGCCATGCCGCCGGAGCCCAGGCGCGAGATCACCCGGTAGCGGCCGTCGATGATCGTGTCGGGATCAATCATGGAGCAGGCTTTCGATCACGGCCCTGGCGACCGGGGCGGCATACGTCGCGCCTTCTCCGGGAACGGCCTTGAGCGTCACCGCGAGCGCGACCTTCGGGTCCGCGGCGGGGGCGAAGGCGATGAACCACACGTTGTTGATCGCGTTGCCGAACTGCGTCTGCGCGGTGCCCGTCTTGCCAGCCACCTGGATGCCGGGGATCCGCGCGGCGGTGCCGGTGCCTTCGTTGACGACGGCTTCCATCATCGAGGTGACCGCGGTGGCGGTGGACGGCTTCATCACGACCGACTGCACGCGCGGCGAGATCGTCCGCACGGTGCGCCCTTCGGAGTCGACGACGCGCTGCGTCAGGTGCGGGACCATCAGCCGCCCGCGATCGGCGACCGCGGCGGCGACCTCCGCCATCTGCAGCGGCGTCACCGCGAGTTTGTCCTGGCCGATGCCCATGCGCCCGACATCGACCAGCGGGCTCGTCGGCGCGACGACGCGTTCGCCGACGTGCTCGCCGCTGGCCGACATCTCTTCCGCCGGGTAGTCGAGCTGCGGCTTGCTGTCGAAGCCGAAGCGTTCCATGTAGCGCCCGAGCGCGCGCTTGCCGACGTGCTCGGCGACCTGCGCCCACACCGTGTTGACCGAGTGGGCGAGCGCGTTCGTGAGCGTGATCGGGCCGAAGCTGTCGCCGTTGTCGTTGTCCAGCGCCAGGCCCGAGACGAGCAGGCCGTTGGGCCCGCTGACCGTCGATTCCGGCGTGTAGGCGCCGGTGTCGATCGCGGCGGTGGCGGTGACGACCTTGAACGTCGAGCCGGGCGCGTAGCCGAACTGGGTCGCGCGGTTGACTTCCGAGCGGTTCGACGAGCTGGTGGCGACTTCGTGTTCCTGCTTGGCGGGCGGCGAGCGCAGCGCGTTCGGGTCATAGCTCGGTTTGGAGGCCATCACCGTCACGGCCCCCGTGCGCGGGTCCAGCGCGACGACCGCGCCTTCGTGTTCGCCGAGCGCCGCGACCGCCGCGCGCTGCGCGCGCGGGTTCAGCGTGGTGATGACCTTCTCTCCCTGTGGTTCCCTGCCCTGCAGCTGTTCGAGCAGGCCCTCCAGGTTGGCCGCGCTCTGGCCGTTCAGTTCCTTGTTGCGAAAGCGCTCCAGGCCGGCGGTGCCGCGATTGAGGTCGATGTAGTCGTAGCCGATCGGCGCCGCGAACAGTTCCCCGGTGGGGTAGAAGCGTTCGTAGGCGCCTTCGGCGCCGCGCGCGCTGCGCGCGAGGACGGTGCCGTCGGCGGCCGTGATCTCGCCGCGCGCGATCCGCTCCTGCTCGAGCACCCGGCGCGCGTTGAGCGGGCTTTCGCGCAGCGAGGAGGCTTCGAAGACCGTCCACCGCGAGGTGAACGCGACGAGCAGCGCGAACAGCACGGCGACGAGACCGTACAGGCGGATGATCGGGCGGTTCACCGTCTATGCCCCGTCATGGGGTGCGAGCGCCTCATTCCAGCTGTTCCAGTTCGAGGCTGCGGATCAGCGAGCCCGCGTCGCCTTCCGAGCGCAGCGAGTGGTCGAGCAGCCGGTGGCGCTGTTCGGGGCTGAGCGTCGCGGCGCTGACGCCGGAGACGTACTGGCTGCTGTACAGCGTGAGGTTGCCCGGCAGCCTGTACGGCAGGCCCTGGTAGAGCGTGATCAGGCCGCGGCCGTTCGTGCCGATGAAGTACACCGACTGCAGCGCCAGGTAGGCGGCGGAGCCGAGCAGCCCCAGCACGACCAGCGCGAACGCGAGCGCGCCCGCGTGCCGTATCCGCCGTCGCCGCGTGCCGGCCGCATCGGCGCCCTGCGGGGGTGTGCGCGGGGCGCGCGGCGTGCGCGGGGGCGGTGGCGTGGACGGCGGCGCGTCGATCGTCACCGCGCCGTGCGCGGCAGGCGCTTTGGAGGCCGGCGGCGGAGCGGCCACGGCCGGCACGCCGACCATCGTCGCGTGCTCCTGCGCCGGCGGCCCGTCCGCGATCTGGACCTCCTCCAGGCGAATCAGCACGACGGTGATGTTGTCCCGCCCGCCCGCCTGGTTGGCGGCGGCGATCAGCGCCTCGCCGGCGTCGTGCAGGCGGGGGTTGGCGTTCAGCGTGGCGGCGATCTGCTCCTCGGAGATCATCGTCGTGAGGCCGTCGCTGCACAGCAGGTAGACGTCGCCGGCGCGCGCGCGGAAGGAGCGCGTGTCGACCTCGACCATCCCCTCCGGCCCCAGCGCGCGCGTGATCACCGAGCGCTGGGGATGCTCGACCGCTTCCTCGGGCGTGAGCCGACCCTGGCGCATGAGCTCGTCGACGAGCGAGTGGTCGTCGGTCAGGCGCAGCAGCTGCCCGTCGCGCAGGCAGTACGCGCGACTGTCGCCGACGTGCGCGATCGCGACCTCCTGCTCGCCGACGTACGCGGCGGTGAGCGTCGTGCCCATGCCCGCCTGCTCGGCGTTCGTGTGCGAGAGCTCGTGGATGCGGGCGTTCGCGGCGCGCGCGAGCGCTGCCAGCTCCAGCTCCGGGTGCGACGCGTCGGGCAGGCCGGGCTCGAAGCACTCGACCGCGATGCGCGAGGCGACCTCGCCGGCCTGCGCGCCGCCCATGCCGTCGGCGACCACGAACAGCGGCGCGCGCGCGAGCAGCGAGTCCTCGTTGGCGCGCCGCTGGCGCCCGGTGTCGGTCCCGGCGTACTGCTCGGCGACGCGCAACATCAGTCGACCTCGAACGTGAATTCGCTGTCGCCGATGCGCACCCTGTCGCCCGGGTGCAGGGGTCGGGGCGTCTGCAGCAGCTCCTCGTTGAGGTAGGTGCCGTTGGTCGAGCCGAGGTCTTCGATGACGACGATGTTGCCCTGCTCGTACACGCGCGCGTGGCGCGAGGACGCGAACGGGTCCTCGAGCCTGATCTCCGCCCGGTCGCCGCGGCCGAGCACGAGGTCGCCGTCGAGGTCGTAGATCATCCCCGGGTCGTGGCCGGGGGCGCGCTCGATCACCAGTCGCGGCGCCCGGTGCGCGACGTCCGCGGTGCCGAGCGCGGACGCGGAGTACATGCCGGTGGCGTCCGGCGGGATCGACCCGGCGGCGGCGTGGACGGGACTGGACGAGTTGGCGGGGTCCAGCGCGCCGGCGCCGCGGCGCAGGTCGCGGCGCGCGCTGCGCGCGATCCACAGCAGGAACAGGTACAGGACCGCCAGGAAGCCGAACTTGAGGGCGACGGATACGGGCGCGAGCGTGTTCATGAGACTTCGAAGACGATCTCCGTCGAGCCCAGCTCGAGGCGATCCCCCGACCGCAGCGGCTGCGCGCCGTGCGCGGGCACGCCGTTGACGCGCACGCCGTTGGTCGAGCCGAGGTCCTCGACGGTCCAGCCGTCGCGCCCCGGGCGCAGCTCGGCGTGCATGCGCGAGATCCCGGCGTCGTCGAGCACCACGTCGCAGTCGCGGCTGCGTCCGACCGTGCCGCCGCCCGGCGGCACCAGCAGCCGGCGACCGGCGACCGCCAGCAGCACGCGCTCGGGCATGTGCGCGTGCGCGTCCTCGACGGCGTCGCGAACCCGTGCGGAGCTGCTGTAGATCATCGTCTGGCCGTGCTCCTGCGGATCCGGGGTTTGGGGGGGATGGGATGCGGACCGCGCCCGAGTCGGAGGACGCGAGGCGGGGGATCTGGCGGGCTGGCGGGCTGGCGGGCTGGCATCCCCATCTTCATCCTCGGGCCGGACCAACCGCGCCTGGATGCCGAATTCGCCGAGCGAGAGGCGCTCGTCGGTGTGGAAGGAGATGTGCGGAGGCGAGGACAGGATCAGGTCCTCGCGGCGCGCGTGCTCCAGCAGATACGCGCACAGCTCGTCGATGACCTCGTGCTCGACGCCTTCGTAGCGCTCGCGGTCCTTGGGGGAGAGCCACACGGCGTACTCGTTGGGCACGTACACGCGGGACACCGACACGGTGCGGTGCTCGTCCATCTCGCGGGCGAGCTTGCGCGCCAGCTCCATCGGGCGGACCTCCGCGCGGAAAAGCCGTCCGAAGGTGCCCTCGACGAGGCTGGCAATCATGTTCTCGACGCTCTTGAGGGGGTTCATCGGCGGTCGGCTCGGCACCGATCTATGCGGATCGGCCGGCAGCCGTGAGCCATGCTACGCACCCTCGCCCGCAAGCTGGCTCGACAGGCTCGCGGGCAAGTCTCAGACGGGGCCGCGCAGAGCGCGCGCGGCAACGGCGATCATCCCGCCGACGATCGCGCCGAGCACGGCGCCGCGCGGGCTGGGGTGCGCCGCGTGCGCGCTCAGACCGGCGTCCACGACGGGCGCGGACGCGACGAGCGCGGCCGACCAGACGGCGACGGCGACGACGTCGAGCGCCGCGCTGCGGCCGCGCACGATCCACGGCAGCACCGCCGCGCCGAGCGCCCACAGCAGCGCGCCGAGGAGCACGCCGAGAGCCAGCAGCGGCGCGATCACGTGCGCGGCGGTCACGCTCAGCGAGCCCTCCCACGCGGCGCGCGAGGGCGCATGCGCGTTCTCGGTGAGCCACAGCCGCCGTCCGAGCAGCGGCGCGGCGAGCGCCAGCCACCAGTATCCGAGCGCCGCGAGCGCCGCGCGATCGCGCCAGCGCGACGCCTGCCCCGCGATCGCGGGGAACGCCCCGGCAAGGCCCGCCATGCCGAGCACCGGCGCAAGCGCACAGCCCAGCCAGCCCGCTCCCACCGGCCCATCCTCGCGCTCGGCGGGAAGCACCGCCAGCGGCACGAGGCCCGCGAGCAGCAGCAGCGCGACGCCCGGGCGCCCCGCGAACGCCTGCCACAGGATCGCCGCGGCGGCGCACGCGCCCCACACCCCGCGCGGGAGATGGATTCGCCGCGGGGGTGCCGAGATCTCCTGCTCGTCGAGGTCTCCCGCGCCCGTCTCGCGCTCACGCAGGGGGGGCCGCCGCGGTGCGCGCGCGCGTGGCGGCGGGGTGGCGCCGGCCGGCGCGAGGAGGGTGCCGTCGGGCGCGTGGCGAGGCGCGGGATCGCGCTCCTCGGGATCGCGCTCGCGGCGCCAGCCGGTGCCCCTGCGCAGGATCCGCGAGCGCCTGAGCCCCCGCTCGAGCGCCTCCTCGAATGTGAGGCGCAGGTCCTCGAGCGTCCCGCGGTGCCCGGGAGCGGGGGCGAGCGCGCGGTCGATCGCGCGGGTGAGCTCGGCGGGCAGATCGCGCCGGGCGCGCGCAAGCGGCGGCAGCTCGCGGCCGATCCGCCGCACTGTGGCGGCGGGGGTGGCGCCGCGCACGGGGTTGACGCCGCTGAGCGCCTCGTAGACGACGAGCGCGAGCGAGTACAGGTCGGCCTCGACGCCGACCTCGCGCCCCTCGCTCTGCTCGGGCGCCATGTAGGCGAGCGTGCCGAGCACGTCGCCGGTGCGCGTGAGCGCCTCCTCGCCGACCAGGGCGGCGCCGCCGAAGTCGGTGAGCTTGGCGGCGGCGAGCAGCGTCTGCGGCGTTTGCGGCGAGAAATCGGTGCCGCGCCCCGGCACGAGCACGTTGTGCGGCTTGATGTCGCGGTGGATCACGCCGCGGGCGTGCGCGTGGGCGAGCGCGGAGGCGAGGGCGGCGCCGATTTCGAGGATCTCCTCGTCCTCGAGCGCCTCCTCGGCGATCAGCAGTGCGAGCGTGTCGCCGTCGACGAGCTCGGAGATGAGGAAGAACGCGCCGTCCTGCGCGCACGCCTCGTGCAGCGCGACGATCGCGGGGTGCGACAGGCGGGCGGTGGCGAGCGCCTCGCGGCTGGCGCGCTCGGCGTCGCCGTCCGGACCGAGCCACACCCGCTTGAGCGCGACCTCGCGGTGCAGGAGCTCGTCGCGTGCGCGCCAGACGACGCCGAAGCCGCCGGAGCCGAGCTGCTCGAGCAGGCGGTAGCGATCGAGCACGAGATCCTCGACGGCCGGCACGTCGCCGCGGCGCGCGATGCGCCGGCGCGGGGGCTCCCGCGCGGTGATCTCGCGCTCGCGAGACGGTTGGACGAGGGTGTGTGGCGACTCCACCGGCTCCCGCGTTCGCCGTGCGCGGCTCCCGTCCCTGCCGCGCACGGCAGGAAAAGCCGCGCTGACCGAGAAGTTGCAAGCTGACGAGGGGAGTGACCGCCAGTCATACTGCGCTCTTCGTAAAGTCCCTGCAAAGGAGCCGTTGGCATTGTCGTTCTTCGACGATGACGAGGAGACAGCAGCGCGCCCGTCATCCCGAGCGCCCCGTCGGCCGGTCGGAGGCCGCCCCGCGGGCGCGGCGCCGCGGCAGCCGCGCCCGCGGCGGGCGCAGCACGCGGGCGCGTCGGGGACCGACCAGCACACGCTGATGGTGCGCCGGCGGGTGGCCGCGGGCGTGGCGATCGTGCTGCTGATCGCGATCGTGCTGCTGATCAACGGCTGCCTGAAAAGCGAAAAGCAGCAGTCGCTGAAGACGTACAACCGCGAAGTCGGAACGATCGCCGGGGAATCGGACGCACAGGTCTCCAAGCCTCTGTTCGTCGCGCTCACGGGCGCCGCGAGCAAGCCGGCGCTGGACGTCGAGCAGCAGGTCGACGAACTGCTCAAACAGGCGCAGACGCTGGCGACGCGCGCGAAGGGGTTGAGCGTCCCGGGCGAAATGGCCTCCGCGCAGCGCGCTCTGCTGCTGGCGCTCGACCTGCGCGTGGAAGGCATGTCGAAGCTCACCGAACTGCTGCCGTCGGCGCTCGGCGGGCAGGCCAAACAGGCGAGCGCGAAGATCGCCGGCGACATGGAGGTCTTCCTCGCCTCCGACGTCGTCTACTCCCAGCGCGTGGCGCCGCTGATCAAGCAGACGCTGGCGGCGGACGGGATCACGGGCCTGACGACGAGCTCCACGCGCTTCCTGCCGAACATCGGCTGGCTGGAAGCGGCGACGGTCCTCGCGCGCGTGACCGGGCAGTCCTCCGGCAGCAGCTCTTCGCAGACGGGGGTGCAGCCCGGTCATCACGGCAGCGCGCTGAAGGGCGTGAGCGTGGGCACGACGGCGCTCGAACCGGAATCGGCGCTCAACCACATCAGCGGCGGCGGCAACCCGACGTTCACGGTGATGGTCGAAAACGCGGGCGAATTCCCGGAGACGGACGTGAAGGTCGAAGTGACGGTCACGGCGGAGGGCAAAAAGATCACGGCGTCGCACGTGATCAACACGACCGAACCGGGGAAGGTCGCGACGGTCGAAATCCCGATCCCGGGAGTGCCGCTGGGCGTGCCGGCGAAGGTCGAAGCGCACGTCCTGCCGGTGCCGGGCGAAACCAACCACGAAGGCACGCTCGACACGTTCCTGGCGATCTTCGGCGAATAGGCCGCGCGCCCGAGCGCGGAGGCGGCGCTCGGCGCGGCGGCGCCAGCGGCTAACTTGTGACCGATGGCGGCATCGATCACGGACACCCAGGGAATCGTCGCGATCGCGGCCGGCGCGGTGGCGCTGATCGCGCTCGTGTCGTGCGCGGCGCTGAGCGTGAGCTTGCGGCGCCTGCGGCGCGCGCAGCGACTGGTGCTGGGCGAGGGCGGGGAGCAGGACGTGATCGCCCACGCGGCCGCGCTGCAGGAGGCGTTCGAGGACCTGCGCGCGTACGTGCAGGACACGGCGGTGCGCCTGGACGGGCGTTTGGCGGGCGTGGAGACGGCGCTGCGGGGGCGGATCGCGCATCGCGCGCTCGTGCGCTACGACGCGTACAACGAGCTGTCGGGGCAGCAGTCGATGTCGATCGCGCTGCTCGACGACGAGCAGTCGGGCATCGTGCTGTCGTGCATCCACCACCGCGATCAGGCGCGCGTGTACGGCAAGCAGGTGCACGGCGGGCGCGGCGAGCTGGAGCTCTCGCCGGAGGAGGCGGAGGCGGTGCGCCTGGCGCTGGCCGACGGTCAGCAGGGCGGCGGGCCGGCTGGGGATGAGCGGCCCGCCTGAGACGGCGGCCGGCCGCGAGCGGGTCGGCTATCTGGGACCGGCGGGGACCTTCAGCGAGGAGGCGCTGCTGGCGGACGCGACGCCGGACGCGGTCGAGCCGGTGGCGCTGGCGAGCATCTACGACACGGTGACGGCGCTGCGCGAGGGGCGGGTCGACTGGGCGATCGTGCCGATCGAGAACTCGCTGGAGGGATCGATCAACGTGACGCTCGACCTGCTGGCGGGCGAGGCGCGCGACGTGAAGATCGTGGGCGAGACGCTGCTGCGAGTCCGGCACTCGCTGATCGCCGCGGGCGACGTGGCGCTGGAGGAGATCGACACGGTGCTCACGCACCCGCAGGTGCCGGGACAGTGCACGCGCTTCCTGCGCGGCGAGCTGGCGCGCGCGCGGGTGCTGCCGGCGAGCTCGACCGCGGAGGCGGTGCGGATCGTGGTGGCGGACGGGCGGCGCGCGCAGGCGGCGCTCGGCACGGAGCTCGCGGCGCGGATCTACGGCGGCACGGTCATCCGCGAGGGCGTGGAGGATCGCGAGGACAACGAAACGCGCTTCGTGTGGATGGGGCGGGAGCCGGCGGGTCCGGGCGGGCGGGCGCCGATACACGCGCTCGAGGGTGGGGAGTGGAAGACATCGCTGGTTTTCTGGGGCGCGGGCGCCGAGCGCCCCGGCTGGCTGGTGCGCTGCCTGGACGAGTTCGCGCGCAGGGACATCAACCTGACGAAGATCGAGTCGCGTCCGCGCAGGGAGGGCCTGGGCAGCTACATGTTCTTCGTCGAGGCGGCGGGCAGTGCGCAGGATCCGGCGGTGGCGGAGGCGATCGCGGGCGTCGGCGGGCAGTGCGAGGAGGTGCGCGTGCTCGGCTCATACCGCGCCGCCGCGGAGCCAGCGCGCGAGCGGGCGTGAGCGGCGTGCTCGCGAGCCGGTAGCGCGTGCGGGCTGCGGGTGGGCTGCGGGTGGGCGGGGATCGCTACACTGCTGGCCTGAAGATGGAGTGCACAGTCCCACCCGAGCCGGTGGGGTCCGTGTCGCCCTCAGAGCACCAGCGGCACGGACCTAGCACGTCGCCAGCCACGGCGATGAGCGGCCGGGTGCTCGTGTTGAACGCCACGTATGAGCCGATCAACGTGTGCACGGTCCGGCGGGCGGTGGTGCTGCTGCTCAAGGAGAAGGCTGAGCTGCTCGAGCGCGGGCGCTGGGAGCTGCACTCGGAGAGCTCGACGCTGGCGCGGCCTGTGGTGATCCGCCTGGTCAGCTACGTGAAGGTCCCGCGCGACGCGCACCGGCGCAAGATCACGCGCCGGGCGGTGTTCGCGAGGGACAGCTGGACGTGCCAGTACTGCGGCTCGCGCTCGAACCTGACGGTCGACCACGTGATTCCCCGCTCGAAGGGCGGCACCTCCAGCTGGGAGAACATCGTCGCGTCGTGCGCGCCGTGCAACAGGCGCAAGGGCGACCGCCTGCCGCGGCAGGCGGGGATGCACCCGCGCCACACGCCGCGCACACCCCGCGCGGAGATCTTCATCCACGTCGCCAGCCCGACGATCCCGCAGGCATGGCTGGCGTACCTGCCGCAGGCTGCATAACGCCGCCGTTGAGATCTCTCTGTTCGGTCGGCGCATGCGCCGACCGCAGGGCCGCACATGTGCGGCCCTGGACCATGCCGCATGCGGCATGGTCTTCCCCAAGAAGCACGAAGGGCGCCCACGACGGGGCGCCCTTCGCCTACTGCTCTGACTGGAAAGACCGAGAGCGACGGAGCAAAGCCGGAGGGACCAGAGCCGGCGGTCGTCTCGGGGTGTCCCGGGTTGGATTCCGCTAAGCGGACCAGCCTCCCGACCTAGCGGCCGGTCACCTCCAGGGTCCCGTAAGAACTGTCACTCAACGTTTGGACCACCTCCTTTCTCTGGTCCAGCCAGATTAGCGGACGTGGATGACATGCGGGCGAAGCCGGCTCGACTTCAGGGAATGATGACGCCGAACTCCTGGGCGTAGGTGGCGCCGGGGGCGCCGCCGGCGAGCGATGACGGGACGGAGGCTGTGATGCCGATTCCCGTTTCCGTGTACTGCGCTTCGAGGATGTTGGCGAGGTGCCCCGGGGAGGCGATCCACGCGGAGACGATCGCCTGCGGCGTCGCCAGCTGGTAGGTGCCCCACGCGAGGTTCTCGCCGATCACGTAGCCGTCGCTCGGGCCGGGGATGTAGCCGGTGCCGCGGATGCGGTCGACGGGCGTCTCGCCGCTGGGCGACACGTGCGCGAAGTAGTCGTCCGCGATCAGTTCTTCGCAGTGGCCTTCCGCCGCCTGTTCCAGCTGCGGGTTCGTCTTCAGCGGGACATCGCCGTTTTCCGCGCGCTTGCGGTTGATCAGGCAGAGGACGGCGCCGCGGACGAGCGCGATGTTGTCCGCTTCCGGCGTCAGTTCGGTGTTCTGGCAGGAGGTGGCGAGCACGGCTGCGATCGTCGCCGACTCGCGCGCGGCGTCGGACGCCTGGACGGACGCGGCGCTCGGTTCGGAGGAGGCGGGCGGAGTGTTCGCGGTCGTCGTGCGGTTTCGTTCCTGGTGCGAGCGGACCGGCTTGGGCGTGACGGGTCGAGTGCGGACGGGACGAGCCTTCGCCGCCCTCTGCACGCGCGTCTTGCGCGCGCTGGAGCGGCACGCGTGCGTGCCGTTTCGCCGCGCCGCGCGGGCGGAGCTCTTCTTCGCACAGGCGGCTCTGGCGTGAGCGGCGGCGTGTGCTCGCGAGGGCGTCGCGGGGGACTGCGAGGCGGCGGCTGAGCCGGCTGTGAGAGCGGCGCAGGAGACGATTGACAGGGCGGTTAGGAGAAGCTTGCGGGGAGCGGACACCCTCAGCGTTTCGACCTGTCACCGGATCCTTCTGAGCGTCTGCGGGTGAATTTGGACGGGTTGAAGCCGATAACAAGGAAACCTGCGCAGTTTCCCCGTCGGGCGTCGGTTTTCCGGCAGGACGGCCGGGGTGGACTACTGGCCGGGCTCGGAGCCGTCGGTGGCGACGTCGTCGGTCGCCGCCGGGGCATCCTCAGCCGCTGCCGGCGGCGCGTCGATGGCGGTCGCCTGCGCGTCCTCGTCGGGGTCCGTGTCGGTGTCGACCACCAGCGCGACGGCGCTGACGACGTCGTCGTCCTTGAGGTTCATCACGCGCACGCCGGTCGCCGAGCGGCCCTGCTGGGAGATGCCGGCGACCGCCGTCCGCTGGACCATGCCGCCGACGCTGATGAACACCAGCTCCTGGTGCTCGCGCACGACGAGCGCGCCCGCGAGCGCGCCCTTCTGCTCGGTCAGCTTGATCGTCTTGACGCCTTTGGCGCCGCGGTTGGTCTTGCGGTACTGCGCGATCTGCGTGCGCTTGCCGTAGCCGTTCTCGGTGACCACCAGCAGGTCCATTTCGTCGCGGGCGACGTCCATCGCGATCACGCGCCCGTCCTTGCCGACGTCCATGCCGCGCACGCCCGTCGTGTCGCGCCCCATCGAGCGCGCGTCGGACTCGGCGAAGCGCACGGTCAGGCCGGCGCGGGAGACCATGATGATCTCCTCGCCCGGGTCGACCGCGCGCACGGCCAGCAGCTCGTCGTCGTCGCGGATGTTGATCGCGATGATGCCGTCGGCTTTGATCGGCGTGTTGTAGGACTGCAGCTCGGTCTTCTTGACGGTGCCGTTGCGCGTGGCGAACACGAGGAACTGGGTCTCGGTGAAGTCGCGCGTGGAGACGACGGCCTGGACCCGCTCGCCCTCGCGCAGCGGCAGGATGTTCACGAGCGCGCGTCCCTTGGCGGTGCGCTGCGCCTCCGGCAGTTCGTAGACCTTCGAGCGGTAGACCTTGCCGCGGTTGGAGAAGAACAGCAGGTAGTCATGCGACGAGCACACGAACAGGTGCTCGATGAAGTCGCCGTCCTTCATGTCCATCCCGGTCACGCCGCGCCCGCCGCGCTGCTGCTGGCGGTACGTGGCCAGCGGCAGCGACTTGATGTAGCCGGTGCTGGTGATCGTGATCACCATCTGCTGGTCGGCGATCAGGTCCTCGATGTCGATCTCGTCCTCGGAGTGGCTGATCTCGGTGCGACGCTCGTCGCCGAAGCGCTCGGAGATCTCCGTCAGCTCCTCCTTGATCACGGACAGCACGCGCGTCTCGTCGCCGAGGATCGCGCGCAGCTCGGCGATCCGCTCGGTGACGTCGGCGTGCTCCTGTTTGATCGAGTCCGCCTCCAGCGCGGTGAGCTGCGACAGGCGCAGGTCGAGGATCGCCGTCGCCTGGATCGCGCTGAGCTCGAAGCGCGCCATCAGCTGCTCGCGCGCGCTCTCGCGGTCGCGCGAGCCGCGGATCAGCTCGATGATCTCGTCGAGGTGCTCGAGCGCCGTCAGCAGTCCCTCGAGGATGTGCGCGCGCGCCTCCTTCTCGGACAGCTCGTGCTTGGTGCGCCGCACGATCACCTCGCGCTGGTGAGCGACGTAGTTGTGGATCACCGCGCGCAGGTTCAGCGTGCGCGGGACGTTGTCCACGAGCGCGACCATGTTCACGCCGAACGTCGTCTGCATCGGCGTGTGCTTGTACAGCTTGTTGAGCACGACCTTCGGGATCGCGTCGCGCTTGAGCTCGATCACCAGGCGCATGCCGCGCTTGTCCGACTGGTCGATCAGGTCCGAGATCTCCGGGATGCGCTTGTCGTTGACGAGTTCCGCGATCTTCGTCATCAGGTTGCCTTCGCCGCCCTTCTTGACCATGAACGGCAGCTCGGTCACCACGATCGCCTCCTTGCCGTGGCTCAACGGCTCGATGTGCGCTCGCGCCTGCACGCGCACGCGGCCGCGGCCGGTCTCGTACGCGTCTTTGATGCCGCCGTGGCCGAGGATGATGCCGCCCGTCGGGAAGTCCGGGCCCTTGATGTGGCGCATCAGGCCCGCCGTGTCGATCTCCGGGTCGTCGATGTACGCGATCGTCGCGTCGATCACCTCGCGCAGGTTGTGCGGTGGGATGTTCGTCGCCATCCCCACCGCGATCCCCGACGAGCCGTTCACCAGCAGGTTCGGGAAGCGCGACGGCAGCACCAGCGGTTCGCGACGCGAGCCGTCGTAGTTGGCCACGAAGTCCACCGTGTCCATGTCCAGGTCGCGCAGCATCTCCGTCGCGATGCGCGCGAGGCGTGCCTCGGTGTTGTGGCTGACGAATCCGTTTGTGAGGAACGAGTGATCGTCGGTGTCGACGCGCAGCGAGTACACGGGCTGCACGCCGGCGGCCTCAACTGAGGCGACCTTGGCGTAGTAGTAGTCGCCGCTGACGAGCGGAGCGACGACGTCGCGCACCTCCTGTGATGAGATCCGCTCGAGGATCGCCGTCGAGCCGCTCTCCCAGCGCTCGATCCGATCGACGTTGTGGCGCCTCAACCAGTCGCGCTCGGCGAAGCTGGATCCCCCTTCGGAGCGAATGTAGTCGGCGACGTGCGGGACGTGGTCGTGGCTGAGCGCGCGGCTCATCGTCGGTATGCGAGCGAGCGCCCCTTCGAGCTTTGGCTGCTTCGAGCCGAGGAACCCGACCCGCTCGGCGAACAGTCGCCCGTCCCGCCGGTTGGTGATCACCACCTTGATCTCACCCCGACTCGAGCGGCTGAGCCGCGAGATGACCCCGAACTCGAGCAGAAGCTGCTGCACGCCAAGCGCCAGGTCGCGACTGCGGGTGGAGTAGGAGATCTGGATCGTGCTGCGAGGAAGCAGCGAGCATGAGCCGTCGCCCTCGAAGAGCGCTTGCAGGAAGACGCGCTTGAACGCGGCGGACCCAGACCACACGAACTCGGGTACGCGCTTGTGCTCGCTCGTCAGTCCCTCGAGCTCCGCCAGCTGGCTCTCACGGAGCGCTGTGAGGTTCTGGACATCCAGCTCATGGCAGAGGCTGCCCGACCTGATCGTGCGCGAGCTCGTGTAGCGCGCGCCACCCACCACAAGGTCGTACGCCTCGACCACGGCGTCGAAGAAATCCCTGTCGACGTTGTTGAAGCCGGCCCGCCGCTCGCCGAACCAGCCCTCTGCCACGAGGGCTCCAGCCAGCAGCGCGAGCCCACGAGAACGCCCGTCCAGCTCGTGGTCGTCTGTACTCGCGGTTGTCCCTCGATGGATCAGCACCCGCTCGCCCGGGTGGATCTCCTCGAGCAGCTTCCACATCAGCAGCGGAACGCCGGCCATCTCCACGAGGCACAGCACCGGGTGGTTCGCGGTCCCTGTCAGCTCGTAGCCCTCGCCGGTCCGCAGCCGCAGCGTGGGGTGCTCGCCGGAGTGGAACATGACCGACGAATGAACGGGGCGACCCAGGCGATCGAGCACCTCGATGTCGACGGGAGTGTCGGAGTTCGCCGCGGCGTCCGGCACGAGCGAATCGATTCGCACCGTGCCCGCGCGCGTGCGAACGCGCGTGTCCCCCGCGACGCAGTACCTCATCGCCGCTGCCGGGTCGTCGTCGACGGAGCCGAAGTTGCCCTGGCCGTCGACGAGCTCGTTGCGCATCGAGAACTCCTGGGCCATGCGTACGAGCGTGTCGTAGATGGCGGAGTCGCCGTGGGGGTGATAGTTGCCCATCACCTCGCCGACGATCTTGGCGCACTTGGCGTAGGAACGGGTCGGGCCGAGGCCGAGCTCGTTCATCGCGTACAGGACGCGGCGGTGGACGGGCTTCAGGCCGTCACGGACGTCGGGCAGCGCACGGCCGACGATCACCGACATGGCGTAGTCGAGGTAGGCGGTGCGCATCTCCTCCTCGAGCGCGCGGGGTTCGATGTTGCCTCCGCCGATTACGTCAGCTGATGCCACTATGCCTCCTCACGATCTGCGCATCTCTGCGTCCTCGGTCGCTCGCGTGCGAAGCACGCCACGCTCCCTGCGTCCTTGATCTGCTTGATCCCGAGGGTCATAGCCGCGTAGTCCCATTCACACATCTAGGTTCACAACCGCCCTTGCGTTGTCCTCGATGAATGCGCGCCGCGGCTCGACCTGGTCGCCCATCAGCATCGAGAAGATGCGGTCGGCGGCCGCGGCGTCCTCGAGCGTGACCTGCGCGAGTGTGCGCGTGGCCGGCGCCATCGTGGTATCGCCTAGCTGCTCGGCGTTCATCTCGCCGAGGCCCTTGAAGCGTTGCAGTTTGATGCCCTTCTGCGCCACCGCCATCACCGCCGGGTACAGGGCCTCGAACGACGGCGCGCTCTCGCGAGCGTCGGCGAGGCGCACGTCGAAGGCGGGGACGCCGGCGAGCTCGATCAGCTGGGCGTGCACGCGCGCGAGCTGGCGGTACTCCTGCGACTCGAACAGGTCGCGTTTGATGCGATGGACGCGGGCGAAGCCGCTCTTGGCTTCGACCGCGCGTACGCGCAGCTCGATCGGGTCGCTGTCCAGCAGCTCGGTGGCGTGGGTGTCGCCGTCGACGGTGCCTCGGCCGAGCATCTCGATGGCCGCCTCAGCGCTCAGCACCTGCTCGCCGAGCAACGAGGACTCCTCCAGGAACTGGACGACGTCGTGCCCCCAGTGCCCGCGCATCGCCAGGGACCAGCCCTCGTACTGCTTGAGCAGGCGGGAGAAGCGCTGCCAGCGCGCCTCGGTGAGCTTGAACTGCGTGCCGTGCCGGTCGAAGACCTCGATCTTCTCCCACTTGTCGGCGAGCAGGATCTCCTCGAGTTCGGAGTCCTTCTCGATGTAGCGCTCCCGCGAGCCCTGCTTGAGCTTGTACAGCGGGGGCTTGGCGATATAGACGTAGCCGGCTTTGATCAACTCCTCCATCTCGCGGAAGAGGAGCGTGAGGACGAGGGTCCTGATGTGAGCTCCATCAACGTCAGCGTCTGTCATCAAAACGATCTTGTGATACCGCGCGTTCTCGATGTTGAACTCGTCGCGAACGCCGGTGCCGATGGCGGTGATCAGCGCCTGGATCTCGGTGTTCTGCAGGACCTTGTCGATGCGTGACTTCTCGACGTTGAGGATCTTCCCGCGCAGCGGCAGCACCGCCTGGGTTTCGCGGTCACGACCCTGCTTTGCCGAGCCGCCGGCGGAGTCGCCCTCGACGACGAACAGCTCGGCCAACGACGGGTCCTTGATCGAGCAGTCGGCGAGCTTGCCCGGCAGCGTGGAGTTCTCCAGCGCCGACTTGCGCCTGGTCAGGTCGCGCGCCTTGCGCGCCGCCTCGCGGGCGCGCTGCGCCTGCACGGACTTCATGATCACCGCGCGCGCCTCGCTGGGGTTCTCCTCCAGGAACTCGCCCAGGCCGGTGTTGACGATCGACTCGACGAAGCCCGCCATGCCGGGGTTGCCGAGCTTGGTCTTCGTCTGCCCCTCGAACTGGGGATCGCGCAGCTTGACCGAGATCACCGCCGTCAGGCCCTCGCGCACGTCCTCGCCCGAGAGGTTGTCCTCTTTCTCCTTGAGCAGGCTGTGGTCACGCGCGTATTTGTTCAACGTGCGCGTCAGCGCCGAGCGAAAGCCGCTCAGGTGCGAGCCGCCCTCGCTGGTGTTGATGTTGTTGGCGAACGAGTGGGTCGACTCCTGGTAGGAGGAGTTCCACTGCATCGCGATCTCCGCGGCGCCCTCCTCGGACTCGCCCGCGAAGAACACGACCTTGCGGTGCACGGTGTCCTTGTTCTCGTTCAGGTAGGACACGAAGTCCTCGATCCCGCCGTCGTACTGGAACTCGGCCGCGTGGCCCTCGCCGCGCTCGTCGACGATCGAGATCTTCAACCCGCGCGTCAGGAACGCGGTCTCGCGCAGGCGCTCCTCCAGCGTGTAGAAGTCGAAGTCGAGCGACTCGAAGATGTCGGCGTCGGGCAGGAACGTGACCGAGGTGCCGGTGGACGCCCCCTTGGGGAGCGCCTCGCCCTGCGCGAGCTCTGACTGCGGCGCGCCGCGTGCGTATTCCTGGGAGAAGACGTGGCCGTCGCGACGTATCTCCACGGACAGGCGTTCGGACAGGGCGTTGACGACCGACACGCCGACGCCGTGCAGCCCGCCGGAGACCTTGTAGCCGCCGCCGACTCCGAACTTGCCGCCGGAGTGCAGCACGGTGAGCACGACCTCGACGGCCGGGCGGCCCTCCTTCTCCATGATCGCCACGGGAATGCCGCGCCCGTTGTCGACGACCGTGACCGAGTTGTCGGGGTGGATCGTGACGGACACCTCGGTGCAGAAGCCGGCCAGGGCCTCGTCGACGGAGTTGTCGACGACCTCGTAGACGAGGTGGTGCAGGCCCATCACTCCGGTCGAGCCGATGTACATGCCCGGGCGCTTGCGGACAGCTTCCAGGCCCTCGAGGACGGTGATGTCCTGGGCGTCGTAGCTGGCGGGGTCGCCGCTCACGGACGGGTCGTTGACCCCGCCCTTGCCTGTGCTCTCTCCAGAGCTGCTGCTGCCTGTTGCCAATGGCCCTCCGATGACGTGAGAACGCCCCGGATTCCGGGGCGCTGAGTCCACGGCCGGGGCGGGTTGCCTATGGCTGAAATGATAGCACGGTGGACCCCGCGACCGGGCCTCCTGATGGTCGTAAATGCCTGCAAAATGGCCGCAAACAAGCGGTTTACGATCAGCCGGTCCGGCAGCGCAGCTCACGCACGCCATCGCCGCCCAGCGCCGCGTTCAGACGCGGGATCAGCGCGCCGGCCATGAGGTCGAGCTCCTGCGCCCATACGGCGGCGGCACACGTGACCGTGAGGACGCCGTCGCGCTCGGCGGTGGGACGAGCGGAGGCGGCGATCGCTGGGCCGACCGCGCTCTCCCACACCTCCTGCACGCGCGCGAGCGTGCTCGCCGGCGCGAGCGCTCCGGTGAGCTGCGAGAGGGCTACTGTCAACGGGCGCGGGGCGGCTCTGCTCACGCTGCGATCGCCTCCTGCAGGATCGCCCCGGGCGAGATGCGCAGGCGCGTTACGGCCGCATCGGTGGCGCCGGGAACGTGGGCGATGTCCGTCGTGGCGATCACGCTCTGCCCACCCGAGCGCAGCTCGCGGGCGAGCAGCTCGCGCCGATCGGCGTCGAGCTCGCTCATCACGTCGTCGAGCAGCATCAGCGGCGTGCGTCCCCGTTCCTGGGCGAGCACCGTGCGCTCGGCGAGCAGCAGCGCCAGCAGCGCCAGGCGCTGCTCGCCCTGGGAGCCGTACACGCGCAGCTCGCGCCCGTCGCGCATGATCGCCAGCTCGTCGCGGTGGGGGCCGTGGCCCGTGAAGCCCCGCTCGAGGTCGCTGGGCAGGCGCTCGCGCAGCTCCGCCATGTACTCCTCCGCGTCGGCCGCGCGCGAGCGAGGCCGGTACTCGAGCACGACCTCGCCGCTACAACCCAGCTGCGTCGCGCGCGCGGCAAACGGCTCGGCCAGCAGGTCCACCGCCGCGGCGCGATGGGCGCGCAGCTCCAGCGCGCAGCCGGCCAGCTCGCGGTCCCACGTCGACAGCGTCGCATCCGATGCGCGCCCCGAGCGGATGCGCCCGAGCAGCGCGTTGCGCTGGGCAAGCACCCGCGAGTACTGCCGGCGTGTCTCCGCGCGCAGTGGCCAGATCGCCGCGACAACCTGGTCGAGGTGCGCCCTGCGCACGGCCGGCGGGCCCTTGACGAGCTCGAGCCGGTCGGGCAGAAACACGCTCACGAGCGGTCGCGTCTCGACGTCGAGCAGCCGCTCCACGGGAGCTCCGTCGGCGGTCATGCGCTTGACCGGCTGCGCGCCGTCGCCCAGCGAGCCGAACGCGACCGTCAGCTCGTGGCTGTCGGCACCGTCGGCCAGTCGCACCGTCACGCGCGCCGCCTGCGCCCCGAAGCGCACCAGCTCGCGCTCGTTGCGCGTGCGCGGCGAGCGCGCGGTGCAGCCGTAGTACAGCGCCTCCAGCAGGTTCGACTTGCCGGCGCCGTTGGGGCCGTGGACGACCGTCAGCCCTTCGCCGAGCGCCGCCTCCGCGCGCGTGTACGTGCGGAAGTCGCGCAGCTGCACGCTGAGCACGCGCACGGCCCCACCTCAGACGTTCAGCCTGATGGGCATGATCAGGTACACGAAGTCCCCTGTGTCGGGGGATTCGATCAGCCCTGGGCGCAGCGGGCTGATCAGCTTCAGCACCAGCTCCTCGGACTCGATGCTCTCCAGCCCGTCGCGCAGGAACTCGGGGTTGAAGCCGATCTCGAAGGCCTCGCCGTGGAAGGGCACTGGGATCGCCTCGCTTGCCTCGCCCACGTCGGGGGTCTGCGCGGAGACCGTCAGCGTCCCCTCGCTGAAGCTCAGGCGCAGCGGCGCGTTCTTCTGCGCCAGCAGGCTGATGCGGCGCACGACGTCGGTCAGCTCAGCGCTGGCGAGACGCAGCTCGTGCTCGACGGTCTCCGGCAGCAGCTGGCGATAGTTTGGGAACTGGCCGTCGATCAGGCGCGAGGAGAGCACGACGTCGCCGATCTCGAACACCGCCTGGTTCTGCCCGACGCTCACGGCGATCGACTCGCTCGGCGTCGACTGCGCGATGCGCACGAGCTCCTGCAGCGCCCTGGCCGGAACGTTCGCCTCCAGGCTTCCCTGCAACGGCGACTCCAGCGCGGTCTCCTTGACGCTCAACCTGTAGGAGTCCGTCGCGACCATGCGCAGCTCCTGACCGGAGGCGGACATGAGGATGCCGGTGAGCACGGGGCGCGTCTCGTCGCGCGAGGCGGAGCGGGCAACGCGGTTCACCGTCTCCACGAACGCGTCTGCCGGCAGCACGACGCGCGTGTCCGACGACGGCTGCGGCAACGAGGGGAAGTCCTCCGCGCGCAGCGTGCGCAGGTGGAAGGTGGTCGGTCCGCAGATGATCTCGACGTCCTGCTCGGCGCTGCGCAGCTCCATCGTCAGCGTCTCCGACGGCAGCGAGCGGGCGACGTCGAGAAGCAGCCGCGCAGGCAGCACGACCGACCCGGGGCGAGCGACCTCGGCGGCCAGGGGAACGCGCAAGCCGATCTCCATATCGGTGGCCAGCAGCTCCGGGTTGGAGTCGGCGGGCGCGGAGATCATCACGCCGGAGAGCGCCTGGACAGCGCTGCGCGAGGACGCGACGCGTGTGGTCGTCTGCAGCTGCGCCAGCAGGTCGGCTGAGGAAAGGGAAAGCTTCATGACTGCGTGTCTATAGGGAGATCAGTACCAGTAGGGGGTGTGGATATGTGGATTTGGGGCGGGAAGGGAGGAATCGAGGCGCAGGACGGTGGATGAGGCTGTGGATGGATCAGGCGAAGTCTCTCAGGATGACCGGTCGGCGGCTGCGAGAAGATCATTGCTGGTCGCACTCGAGCTCTCGACACAGCTTCTCCACAGCCTCGCGGGTCGTGTCATCCTCGGCGATGCGGGCAGACGTGCGTCGCCAGGCATGCAGGACGGTGGTGTGATCGCGCCCGCCGAACTGCCGGCCGATGGCGGGCAGCGACTCGCCTGTGAGCTCGCGTGCGAGGTACATGGCGAGCTGGCGCGGCTTGGCGACCCGGGCGACGCGCGCTGTGGATAGGAGCTCCTCGGGGGAGATGCCGAAGTGCTCGCAGGTGGCTGCCTGTATCTCGGCGACGGTGCGTGTGCGCTGGCCGGGGCTGGCGGCGCGCGGGTAGAGGCTGTCGAGGACCTCGCGCGCCAGCTCGCCCGTGAGTGGTCTGCCGGTGAGTGAGCTGAACGCGACGACGCGAATGAGCGCGCCCTCGAGCGCGCGGACGTTGGAGCTGACGCGTTCTGCGATCACGGACAGCGTGCTGAGGTCGTCGAGCTCGATGTGGTCGTACTGGACGCGCTTGCGCAGGATGGCGAGCCGGGTTGCGAGGTCGGGTGGCGTGATGTCGGCGACCAGCCCGGCCGCGAAGCGCTCGCGCAGACGGTCCTCCAGTGCCTGCAGGTCTGCGGGTGGGCGATCGGAGGTGAGCACGATCTGGCGGCCGCCGTCGTGGAGGGCGTTGAAGGTGTGGAAGAACTCCTCCTCGGTCTTGGCCTTGCGCTCGAGGAACTGGACGTCGTCGACGAGCAGCACGTCGACGTCGCGGAAGCGGAGCTTGAAGGTGTCGATGCCACCCCCCGCGAGGGCGCCCAGGAACTCGTTGGTGAAGGCCTCGCCGGTCGTGCAGCGGACTGTCAGGCCGGGGTTGTGGGTGAGCAGCAGGTCGGCGATGGAGCTGAGGAGGTGGGTCTTGCCGACGCCAGGAGGACCGCAGATGAACAGGGGGTTGTACGCCTGTGCGGGCAGCTCGGCGACGGTCAGGGCGGCGGCGTGGGCGAGTCGGTTGCAGTCGCCGATGACGAATTGCTCGAACGTGAGCTTGGGATTCCCAAGCGCGCCTGTCGTCGCGTTGTGGCGGCGCTCACCGCGAGGGTTCGCGCGCCTGTTGGCCACCCGTGGCGAGACGTGTGTGTCTGGCGGCGGCGCGAGCGCCGTCGCGTTGTCTGGGCTGGCGCCGGAGGGCGCGAGCTCGACACGCACGTGGGGGCCGAGGACGAGCTCGACGCTTGCCTGGATCACTCTGCCGAAGCGCTCGCGAATCCAACGGCACGCGTGTGGCGAGGCCTCGACGAGCAGGCGATCCTCGTCGAGCTCGAGCGCACGGAGCGGCTCGAGCCAGATGCGATAGGTGGGCTCGTCGACGACGAGGGCAAGCTGTGCTTGCACCCGCGACCATATGTGATCAAGCTCGCGGTTCACGGCAGCGCTGATCCGCTCCTCCCCCAGAGGCAGTGTTGAGGACTATTCGAAGGAGGGCCCGGGGGCCCGGTCGGGCGACTATACCCAACCCCCGCTGGGGCTCTCGAGGGCTGCCCGCATTTGGCGGAAAAAACCGGCGCGGCGCCTACGGTCCTATACTTCAGCCCCCATGAAGCGCACCTACCAGCCCAAGAAGCGCAAGCGAGCCCGTGCCCACGGGTTCCGCTCGCGGATGGCCTCCCGCGCCGGGCGGCTCACGCTCAAGCGGCGTCGCAGCAAGGGACGCAAGCGACTCTCCGTCTGAGCGCCGTGGTGGCACAAGCTCCGAGGCCGGCGGACGTGCGATGAGATCTCGTCCGCAGGCGCGCGGGCGCCTGTCGCGCAGCGCGGAGTTCGAGCGGGTCTACCGTCAGGGCCGCTCGATCGCCAACCGGCATCTCGTGCTGTACACGTTCCCCAACTCGTCCTCGGCGCGACCGCGGCTCGGGCTGTCGGTCTCGCGCAAGGTCGGGGGCGCGGTGCAGCGCAATCGCGTCAAGCGGCTGCTGCGCGAGGCGTTCGCGCACGCCGAGGGCGAGTTGGCGGCCGGCCAGGACGTCGTCGTCGTCGCCCGCCCGCCCGCTGGTGAGCTTGCCGAGCGCGAGGGTCTCGCCGGTATGGACGCCGCGCTGGCGGAGCTGATCGCGAAGGCCGGCTTGCGCACCGGCGCGACGGATGGCGCAGCGGAGCAGCCGGAGGGCGCAGGGCAATGAGCTCGTCCGCGTCCGCTCACGGCGCGCCAGCGCCGCCGCATGGCGTGGCGCGGATCGCGCGCATGGTCGCGGTCACACCGATCGTCCTCTACCAGCGCCTGATCTCGCCGGCGATCCCGAGGCGCTGCAAGTACGAGCCGACGTGCTCGCGCTATGCGCTCGAGGCGATCGGCCGGTACGGCATACTTAGGGGCCTGGTGCTCGCCGGGTGGCGCCTGTTGAGGTGCAACCCGTGGAGTCACGGCGGACACGATCCGGTCGAGGCTCAGCGAGTGTTCAGGACGGGGAGTCCCGCCGGGAGTCCCGATCATGCCGGCTGAGCGGGCGTGCGACGGCCGATCGCAGTCGGCGGAAAGCCGTATCGCCCCGGGCTCCACCCACGCGCCGACCACCACGACCGCCGAGAACCCTTAGAGCATGCCGATTTTCGCCAACGTGATCCAGGACGCGTTCTCGCCCCTGATCAGCGTCTTCGAAGAAATCATGGTCTTCATCCACGCCCACATCGTGGGCGGGAGCTGGGGGCTCGCGATCGTCGGCCTGACGGTGCTGATCCGCGCGGTCCTCGTGCCGCTGACCTACAAGCAGCTGAAGTCGATGCAGGAAATGCAGCGGCACGCCCCCGAGTTGGCCGCGATCAAAGAGAAGTACAAGGAGGACAAACAGCGCCAGCAGCAGGAGATGATGAAATTCTACCAGGAGAACAAAATCAACCCATTGGCATCCTGCCTGCCTCTGCTCCTGCAGCTGCCCGTGTTCGTGTCGCTCTTCTACATGCTGCGGACGGACCTCAAGAAGCACATCTGCGGGCCGGCGCTGACCGCGCACCACATCGTCACGTCCAAGGCGATCGAAAAAGCGACCTGCAACTCGGTGGACCCGCACTCGGCGAAGTTCCTGTTCATCCCCGACATCACCAACAAGGCCACCGGGGTCGTGCTGGTGGTGCTGATCGTCCTCTACGTCGGATCGCAGCTGGCCTCGACGCTGATCGCGACCGCGACCGCCGACCCCAACCAGCGCCGGCTGATGCTGGTGCTGCCGATCGTCTTCGTCGTGATCCTCTACCGCTACCCGGCGGGCCTGCTCGTGTACTGGATCACCACCAACCTGTGGACGGTCGGGCAGCAGTTCCTCATCCGCCGCCGCCTGCCCCCTCCGGAACGGCCGGCGCCCACGGCCAACGGAAAGCCGACCCGCTCGTTGCGCCAGGCGATAGCAGACGCGGCCAGCGGCGCCGCCACCCCGCCACCGAAGGCGGAGGTCGCAGGCGCGTCGGCGCCGATCTCCTCAGGCCCGCCGCCGCCGAGGCCGCCGCGCAAGAAGAAGAAACGCTCGGGTAGGCGGCGATGAGCGAGCCGGACGACGACCGCAACGCGGACCTCGACGAGGGCGACCTCGACCCGGTGGAGGCGCTCGAGGAGCTGCTGGAGGAGATCGCCGACGGGCTGCACCTCGACGTCGACGTCCAGGTGGAGGAGCACGACGGGGTCCTCAGCGGCCGGCTCGAGGGCGAGGATGTGGGCCTGTTCATAGGCAGGCACGGCCAGACGATCGACGCGGTGCAGCACCTGGCTCAGCGGATCGTCTTCCCGGAGGGCCCGTCTTCCGTGCGCGTCGTGATCGACGCCAACGGATACCGCGAGCGCCGCGCCGAGGCGCTGCGCGGGGAAGCGGACGACGCGGCCGACGAGGCGCTGAGCTCGGGCAAACCCGTGGAGCTCGACCCGCTGCCGCCGTTCGAGCGGCGGATCGTGCACGAGTACCTGCGCGAGCGCGGCGACGTCGAGACGCACAGCGAGGGCAACGAGCCCGAGCGGTATCTCGTCGTCACGCCGCTGGCGGATTGACGGCGCGCGGAACCGCGCAGAGCGTTTCACGGGAAACATCCACCTCGAGTTCGTGGACGCGATGAGCGACGAGGGGACACCCGAGCAGCTGTTGGCCTCAGGGCAGAACCTGGGCGGGGAGCAGCAGGCGCAGCTGGCCATCATGCTGAGGGTGCTCGCGGCTGACGAGCATGCCCCCACCGCGATCCGTGCGCCGGAGCAGGCCGCACGCTCACACGTCGCGGACTCGCTGGTGGCGCTGGACTTGGATGCCGTGAGGACGGCGGCGCGGATCGCCGACCTGGGCAGTGGCGCGGGCTTCCCGGGGCTCGCCCTTGCGGTTGCGCTCCCGGCGGCGACGGTGACCGTGATCGAGAGCCAGCGCCGCAAGTGCGAGTTCCTGGAGCGACTATGCGCGGCCGCCGGGATCGAGAACGCGCAGGTCGTGTGCTCTCGAGCGGAGGAGTGGCACGAGGGTGCGTTGCGCTGCGACGTGGTGGTGGCGCGGGCGCTCGCGCCGCAGCCGGTGGTGCTGGAGTACGCGGCGCCGCTGCTGCGGATGGGCGGCACCCTGGTTGACTGGCGCGGCAGGCGTGAGCAGGCGGCGGAGGAGGCGGGCGATCGTGCGGCGGCGTTGCTGGGCTTGGAGAGGGTGGAGGTCCGCAGGGTGGTCCCGTTCGAGGGCGCGACCGACCGCCACCTGCACGTCTTCGTGAAGACGGCCGAGACGCCGGCGCGGTTCCCGAGGCGGGCGGGGATGGCGCGCAAGCGGCCGCTGGGAGATTGAATCGACGGCCGCAGGGCGGACGTTGCGAGACGGTGTTGCCGTCGGGCAGCCGCGCGGAGGCGATCGGCGCTAGCGTGCGGACGATGGGCACGGTTTACGCGGTCGCCAACCAGAAGGGCGGCGTGGGCAAGACGACGACCGCGGTCAACGTGGCGGCGTGCATCGCGGAGGCGGGCTACGAGACGCTGCTCGTGGACGCCGATCCGCAGGCGAACGCCACCGTGGGGCTGGGCATAGCGCGCTCGCAGACGCCCGGGCTCTACGAGGTCCTGTCGGGTGCGGCGTCGGCGCAGGAGGCGCTCGTCGAGACGCCGATCGCGGGCCTGCGCGCCCTGCCGGCGGGCCCAGGTCTCGCGGGGGCCAATATCGAGCTGCCGCGCATCGACGGCTACGAGTACCGGCTGCGCGAGTGCCTGGCGCCGATCATCGACAGCTTCAGCTACATCCTGCTCGACTGCCCGCCGTCGCTGGGCCCGCTGACGGTGAGCGCGCTGGTGGCGGCCGATCGCGTGATCGTGCCGGTGCAGACGGAGTACTTCGCGCTGGAGGGCCTGGCGGGGCTGCTGGAGACGCTGGCGCTGGTGCAGCGCGAGCTGAACCCTCGCCTGACGGTGGCGGGAATGCTGCTGACGATGCACGACAGCCGCACGCGCCTCGGTCAGGACGTCGAGCGCGAAGTGCGCGCGCACTTCCCCGACCTCGTGTTCGACACGGTGATCCCGCGCAACGTGCGCGTGGGGGAGGCTCCGAGCTACGGTTTGCCGGTGACGCACCACGACCCCCACAGCGCCGGCGCGGCGGCGTACTTCGAGCTGGCCAAGGAGGTGGCCGCGCGTGGCTAAGCCGAAGCCGGGCATGGGCAGGGGCCTCGGCGCGATCCTGTCGGTGTCGACGGAGGGCGTGCAGCAGGGCGAGGAGCAGCTGCGCGAGCTGCCGGTGGAGCTGATCTCTCCCAACCCAAAGCAGCCGCGGCGACGGTTCGACCAGGAGTCGCTGGAGGCGCTTGCGGGGTCGTTGGGCGAGCGCGGCGTGCTGCAGCCCGTGCTCGTACGCCCGCGCGCCGGCGGCAGCTATGAGCTGGTGGCGGGCGAGCGACGCTGGCGCGCGGCGCGCATCGCGGGCCTGCAGAGCATCCCGGCGATCGTGCGCGAGCGCGAGGACGCGGAGGCGCTGGAGGCGGCGCTCGTCGAGAACATGGCGCGGGAGGACCTCAACCCGATCGAGGAGGCGCGCGCGTGCGCGGCGCTGGTGGAGGAGCTCGGCCTGACGCGCGAGGCCGTCGGGCGTCGCGTCGGGCGCAGCCGCGTGGCGGTCAGCAACCTCGTGCGCCTGCTGGACCTGCCCGACGAGGCGATCGAGCTGGTGCAGGAGGGCCAGCTCAGCGAGGGCCACGGACGCGCGCTGCTGCTTGCCCACGAGCACGGCGAGCGGCGCAGGCTCGCGCGCGAGGCGGCCGAGCAGGGGTGGTCGGTGCGGGTCACGGAAGATCGCGCTCGCGACGCCAACTCCGAGGCCGCGCCGGGTCCGAGCGGGGGCGATGGACGGGCCACGCCGCGCGTGCACCCCGACCAGGAGCAGGCCGCGCAGGAGATCGCGCAGACGCTCGGCGCGGCGCTCGGCGCGGACGTGCGCGTGAAGCCGACCGCCGACGGCCGCTACAGCGCGCAGATGTCGTTTGCGACGCCCGAGGAGGCGCTCGAGCTGGCGCAGCGGATCCGGCCACGGGCGGTGGCGTAGGGCGCCGACGCGGCGTCGACGCCCGGGCTCGCACGGCCGCTAGAATCGGCGATCGCGGGCGATTAGCTCAGTTGGTTAGAGCGCTTCTCTGATAAGGAAGAGGTCCCAGGTTCGAATCCTGGATCGCCCACTCAAGAACTGCCTGCAAATCGCCTGTGTTCGTGGCGGTCGCGGGGCGCCGGCGAGCACGCGGCTAAAGTCGCTTGGTTCGTGGCCCTCCGACGCGGGTAGTTCTCCGACCGGGGAGTGTGGCGGATTTCCGATGCTGCTCGCCACGCGTGGTGGTTGTATCGCGGCATGAGGCCGTGTGGTCATCTGTTGGCGTGCGCCGTCGGGTTTATCGCGCTTGTCTTGGGAGGATCGTCGCTCGCCGGTGCCGCGGCGTTCAAGCCGATCACTGGAAGGCTCGACAAGTCCGGATACACCGTGATCGCGCTTGCCGCCAACGGCGAAGCAGGATCGGTCATCGCGCAAGGCGGCAGCTTCAGTGTCGTGCCGCCGGCCGCGACAGTGACCCTGCAGCTGCGGGGCCCAGACGGCTCCTACGCCGGCCCGATCGTGCTCGCGGAACAGGGCGACAAGGTCAAGCAGGCCCGGGCGGCGGTCACGAGGGCCGAGCGGAAGGTCAAGCAGGCCAAGCGCAAGGTGGCGAAGCGGCTGAAGCACGCCAGACAGCAGCTGACGAAGGCCAGGAAGCAGCTGACGAAGGCCAAGCGGCTGCTCGCCGAGGCCAAGAAGCAGGCGGCCGCGAGGCCGAACACGGCGATCCTCGGCGTCAAGGCCGGGGCACCGCTCGGCGCGGTCACAGTCAACTCCGCCGCGGGCTACGCGCTGGCCCGACTCAACGAACGGGTGTGGAAGACGTGGGTCGATACGACGCGCTGGGCGCGGGCGAAGAATGGGGCGCCGATCGGCGCCGGGAACTTTGGACGCGTGCGCTCAAAGTACTCGCCCGGCACCGTCCCCGGAGACAGCTGCCTCTCCGGGGTCCCCGACGTGCTCAACATCGCCAACCACTGCAACATGATCCTTAACAGCTTCTATAGCTCAACCGCGGCTCATGCGTCCCAGGCGCAGAACGATTTCACCTTCCATTCCTACCTGAATCTAACCTTGAACGAAACAGCCAATGTCGACGCCGGTTCGAGCGACCAACAGATCGAGACGTCCTTTCAGACAGCCCCAGGCTCCCTCCTGATGATGAACATCCTGCCCGGCGACTCCGCCGCACTCGACTGCGGAGCCTTGGAATACTGCTCGGAAGGCGGCACTGGGCGCGTGTTCGATCCGAGGGTGCTGCCGCAGCTCTTCAAGCCTTTCCCCGCGTGCTGCGATCCTAGCGGCGACGGCTTCGGGACGCTCTCTCCGGTCGGCGGGCCGCCCGGTCCGGGCGGCCCCGCCTTCTTTCTTCACCCTGGGACCACGACCGCGCAAATGCACACCGGCGACGTCCTGGTTGAGCGAGTCACCACCGGCGAAACTGTGACCCAGTACCCCGCCACCCTCCAGTTCGTCTTCGCCACTGCTCCGGCTCTCCAATCGTTCAGCGTGGGACAAGGGAGCCCTGTGACCATTCTCGTATCCGGTCGCCGCGCCGAATCCCGCGACGGGGACGGGTGGGGGTCCAGGAACAAGGATGAACCCTTTCCCGGTTAAGGCCGACCCGAACACTGACGCCGTCGTGTTGACGGTAACGTTCTGGCGACCCCAGCGCAGCCCTATGCCTGGGGATACCTGCCCACCCCCAGTCGGTGCCCCGTGTGCTCCTGCCGACTGGATAGACATCGGCGGCCTCGACTATCAGGCCATAATCTCGGATATCGGGTACGGCTGTCCGGCGAGCACCGTCTCCACGACGGATCCAGACCTGACCCCGGCCCGCTCGACGGCTCACAGCCCTCCCGGGCTCGAAGATCTGGCTCCAAGCCAGCCCGCGAGCCCGGCAAATACCCTCACCTACACGGTAAACTTCACCCAATGCCTCGCCTCGGACGGGATTTCGTGGGAACCCGGTACGACGCATGGGCTCGACTTCACCGCAGTCACGCCGAGTGGGGTCGACAACGCTAGCCAGTCTGTCTTCTTCGAACTGCAGGCGTAGCGCAGCTTCCTCCCGCTTGCCGCGGGCTTCTGATAAGGAAGAGGTCCCAGGTTCGAATCCTGGCTCGCCCACTCACGGTTCACGGAAAGCCGGCAATGGCCCAGGCCGTGGCGCCGACAGACAGCGCGAAGGCGACGAGCAACACGAGGCGCAGCCACCGTCGATGGGTGAACCATCTGCAGCCCCGCTCTTTCGTGGCGGAGAGGAACTGTCCGGCCGGCGGCTCCTTGAACCAGAGCGGGACTGGCCACGGCAGCGACTTGTGAAGTTGTCCGCGGTTCTCGCTTTCTTTCATGATTGAGCGCTGCAGTGGTAGTCCGGCGCGTTCAAGCACGCTACGCCCGCATTCCACCAGCTCCTGATTACGAATATCCAACGCCCAGAACGCCAGAGATACGATCGCTCCAAGGAGTCCGAGTGCCACGCCAAGTATTTCCGAGCTGCGCGCGGCCGCCTGCGAGTAACCCACCACCAGGGCTCCCATGATCACGAGAAAGAAGTTAAACGCGGTGAGTCGCTGAGACGCGTGATACTGGAACCATTCCCAAGCGAACCTCAGCTCGAGCTCGCGCTGCTTGTCGTCGTTCACGGTGTTCCTTCCAGCTGCGATATTGACGCGGGTAGCACGCGCTAGTCTCACGCAGGGTCCGGCCGGAACCGATTCATGCGGCCGCGACCATCTTCGACCGACGATGCAGCGTTACGCATAGAGGAAGACACTTATGCCCTACTTGCCCCCGGCGACCAAGAAGCGTCTGGATCCCCATATCGACAGACTCGCCGCAGAGATCACCGCGATCGCCGGCGAGGAGTCGAGCGACACCGGGTTCGCGGGTTCCCTCAACTACGCATGCACGAGACTCGCAGTCAAGACGATGCCCGAGCGGCGGTATTGGGTCATTGCCACCGTGGTTGGCGTCATGAAGAATGTTGCCGACGAGTTCTATCGCAGGGTCGCGGTGCCATATGAGGAGGAGCGGAAGGCCGAGAACGGGGACGTCTTCGACAGTTGACGCAGAGCGCCCTTCAGGCAACTGCTCGATAAGCTTCCGTCCACCACGGGTCCCATGGGCGCCACGACCCCGCTACGGCACTTCAAACGCGCTCAACAACGTTTCATCTTCGTACACATCACTGAAGTACGCAGCGAACAGCGCCTTCCCATCCGCGCTGAGCGCGAGCCCGTGCGGAGCGATGCTGTGAGTTTCCCCTGAGCTGGGCGTCGTCGCTTCGAAGATCGGCGTGACGCTGCCGATCGGCTCGACTCGGATATCCGGGCCAAACGCCGCGCCGAGCCCGGTCGCCAGCAGGTTCGCCGGACGCCGTGAGACGGCCACGGCTGCCGGATACGCTTCCCCGGGGTAGACGATCCCATCGGGTTTCAGCGTCTTCGCGCTCAGCTCTTCGAAGTTGTAGGGCCACCCGGACGCGGGGATCACGCGCTTGCCGCTGGGAGACACCGCCAGGCCCTCGATGTTCTCCTGATTCAGGCCGATGCCACTCGCCGCCACCACGGGAGCTCCCGACGACACGTTCAGCCGGTAGATCGATCCGGGCGAGACCCCGTCGCTCGCGACGAACAGCTCATCGTGGTTGGCCGGCGTGGTCGCCAGGTCCGGCTCGTAGTACGCGTCTTCTTCGAACTGCCTCAGCTCCCGCGAGGCGAAGCTCACCGCCGCGAGCCCGCCCCAGCCGTGTTCGGATCCCGTGGTGATCCACAGCGCACCGCCCGCGATCGCGAGCCACCTCGGGTTGCGCAGCCCCGTGACGAGCGGACTCTTCGTCACCGCCAGCGTCTTCAGGTTGACTTCGACAACCGCCCCCGCGGTGCTCTCGGCCACGAACAGCGTGTGCCCCTTGATCACCATCCCGTATGCGCCGTCGATGCTCGGGATGGTTGCGAGGAGATTGCCGGCGAAGTCGAGCACGTCGACCACGTTCGCGCGCGGGCCCGATACGAGCACGTGTCCGCGCGCGTTGTCGACGACGATCGCCCCGAACCCGATCGCCCCCAGATCCGTCTCCGCGGCGGACGCGGTAGCAGACGCGAGCGACCCGGCGGCGATCAGTACGACGAGCACAGTCGCCGCAAGCAGCGGGCGCGTGAGCAAACGACGCTTGCCTCTGAGCATGGGACTCCCACGGAAACGGGCGCGGTCATGGACGCCGCAGAAGCTGTTTCTCGCCCACGCCGCGTTCTCCTCCGAGCCGGCCCCGATGCTTGGCGGTCGCACCCGGTTGGGGCTACCATCCACCCAGACGGTTGGCGATGAGATCTTCCAGCTTGGGGGGGAGGCCGATGCGAGCTCGTGTCCCGTTGACAGTGGCGACGTCGATCGCGGCGCTGGCGCTGTGGGCGTCCGCCGCGCAGGCGCTTCCGGGCATCGGCCTGACTCCGACGGTCGGCCCGCCGAGCACGCTGGTCGCCCTCGAAGGCGGCATCCCGCCGGAGAACGCGGTGGTCACGATCAGCTTCGACGAAACCGTTGTCGGCTCGGCGAAGACGAGCGCCCACGGCCTGTTCACGTCCAAGTTCCACGTGCCCGCCTCCGCCACGCCGGGCGTGCACACGGTCACCGTCGAAGCCGTGGGCGGCTTCAGCATCTCCGCGCTCTTCACCGTGCGCACGAACTGGAACGAAGCCCGCTACGAAATGGCCAGGGGCTTCGACCCCTACGAAAACGTGCTCTCGAATGTGAACGTCGGCGAGCTCGGCGTGATCGCGTCAGCGTCGTGGGAAGGGCGCGTGCGCTCCGAGCCGATCTACACGGACGGCGTGGTCGTGACCGGCTCCGACGACGGCACCGTGCGCGCCTTCGACCCCTCCACCGGCGAGCAGCTGTGGAGCTTCGACGCGGGCGGTCAGGTGCTGGGCTCGCCGACCGCCGTGTTCGCCGCCGGCTCCTCGCCGCAGTCCGCCGATCCGTGCGCGATCGTGGCCGCCTCGAGCAACGGCGTCATCTTCGGCGTCGACCCCGCCACGGGGGCACGGATGTGGTCCTACGACGGCGCGGGCCTCGTCTCCAGCCAGCCCGTCGCCAACGGGCAGGAAGTGATCTTCGCGGGCGCCAGCGGCACCCTGAGCGCGCTCGACGGCTGCAGCGGCGCGCCCATATGGTCGATGGGCACCCCTTACTCCGGGCCGGTGCAGGCCCCGCTCGTGGTCCCCGACGTGGAGCTCCCCGACGGCGCCACCGGCACGCTGGTCATCGGATGCTTCGGCTACGTCACCGTTGCCTTCGATGCTGCCACGGGCGGCCAGGTGTGGTCGCACACGGATCCCGCACCGGATGAGGGACCCGCCGCGTATGGCACGCTCGCGAAGGCCCGTCTCGTCTACGCGACAGGGTCTGAGATCGTCGAGCTCAACGCGTCGACCGGAGATGTCGTGTGGTCGCACGCGACAGCCGCTCCGGTGCTCGGGGGCGTCGCGATGAGCTTCAAGAAGACCGTCACGGGCAAAGGGGTGCTGAAGCTCTCACCGCTGTCGGTGATCGCCGCGGATGAAGCGGGCGCGGTACTCGCGCTCGCGGTCAAGAACGGCAAGCAGCTCTGGTCAACGTCCGATCCCGGCCCGATCCAGGACACGAGTCCGGCGGTAGCAAACGGCGTCGTCTACCTGGTCGCCGACCCCGGCCCGCTGCAGGACGAAGGCAGCCTGCAGGCGCTCGACGTCTCCACGGGCGCGCCGCTCTTCAGCGCGAGCCTCGGCGCGCCCGCCCCTGGGTCAGTCGGCGCACCCGCGCCGTCGGTGGCCGACGGGCGGGTGTACGTCGGTGGTTTCAACGGCGGCCTGCGCGTGTTCGGGCTCGGCGCACCGGCGGGCTGACCTGATCGGGCTCCGGCGAACGGCCTGACCGGCGCGCGGTCAGGCCGTCAGCGGCGCTGTCACGACACCAGCAAGGTGAACGTGGCGCTCGCCGTCTGGTGCACCCTCGGCGTGTGGTCGGTGACCTTCACCGTTATCGGGAACGAGCCGGCGCCGACGCTGGGCTTCACCTTGCCCTCCAGGACGCCCGTCGAGCTGAGCCGGAGCCCAGCCGGGAGGCTCCCCGCCGTCACCCTCCACTTGTATGGAGCGATGCCCCCGACCGCTTGCAGCTGCTGCGAGTAGGCGACGCGGGGAGCCGCCTCGGGCAGCGACGAGGTCGTGACGTGGAGTCCGAGGACCGTCAGCGTGAACCGCTGGACGCTGTCAGCCCCAATCCCGTTTTCGGCAGTGAACGTGAGCTTGAACGTGCCGATCTGCGTCGGGGTTCCCGAGAGCACGCCATCTGAGTAGCTCACACCTTCCGGCAGGTTGCCCCACTCTTCGATGAACGGCGACGGCGTCCCGCTGGCTTTCACCGTGAAGCTGCCGGGCACGCCATAGGTGAACGTGGCGTCGGACGCCGAGGCGATCGCCGGCGGCGCATCCACCGTAAGGGTGAATTGCTGGACGGCATTCGCGCCGACACCGTTCGTGGCTTCGAAAATGATGTGATACACGCCTTCCTGGGTGGGGATGCCCGACAGCGTGCCGCTGAAGGGTTCGAACGTGAGCCCATGCGGCAGTTTTTCGCCCGACTCGGAGAGCCCCGGGCTCGGGAAGCCGCTCGCGGTCACCGGGAAGCTGCCGTAGCCGCCCTCCGTGAACGTTGCTTCGTCCGCCGAGGTGATCGCCGGGGCCTCGTTCACGGTCAGCGTGAAGCGCTGCACGGCGTTCGAGCCGACGCCGTTGGCGGCGGTGAATTCGATCGAATAGACGCCCGTCTGCGTGGGCGTTCCTTCGAGCGTGGCGGTCGCGGCGTTGAACTTGACGCCTTCAGGCAGCGTGCCCGACTCGGTGATCGTCGGGGTC
This sequence comes from uncultured Solirubrobacteraceae bacterium, assembly GCA_963735705.1. GTDB lineage: Bacteria > Actinomycetota > Thermoleophilia > Solirubrobacterales > Solirubrobacteraceae > Palsa-744. The sequence continues at coordinate 913,046 of CAVTLZ010000012.1, read as the reverse complement.
GGCGTGCCGGTGGCGGTCACCGGGAAACTCCCTTCGGCGCCCTCACCAAATGTGTCTTCGTCGGCCGAGGTGATCGCCGGCGCTTCCTGCACGTTCTCGGTCGTCTCGCCCGAGGAGCCGGCGTAGTTGGAGTCGCCCGCGTAGGTCGCGGTCACTTCGTCGCTGCCGGCCGGCCCGTGCGTGGTCGCGCAGGTGGCGGTGTCGGGCGAGCCGTCGTTGAGGCTCGTTTCCGCGCACCCGGCGATCGGCCCATGGCTGTCGGAAAAGGAGACCTTGCCCGTTGGCGTGCCCGTGCCCGGCGCCTGCGGCGCGACGGTCGCGGTGTAGGTGACCGGCGCTCCCACGATCCCGGTGCCTTCGTCGGAGGCACTCACCGACGTGCTCGTGGCGACGCCCGGCGAGGTCGCGGAGGCGAGGTGCATCGTGAGGATGTTGCGGTAGATCGCAGGGTCTTTGGCCCCGATCTTGTACTTGGACGCGCCCGTGCCCAATTCCGTGCCGACCGACGTGACGGGTTTGGGCAGGCGGTAGCCGGAGAAGACCATCGTCAGCGAGCCGTTCGGGTTCTGCACCACCGCCGGCCCGTACGCGCGGCCGGAGTAGTAGGCGCTGATCCCGAGCGGTTCGTCTTTGCCTTTGGCGAGCGCTTCGTCCTGTTCGCGCGAGGCGTTGAATTCGTATTCGGTGCTCAGCACGACCTTCGGGACCGACCACGTCTGGCCGCCGTCGGTCGAGGACGTGTAGAAGATCTGGTTGAACGCGTCGCTGTCGCCGTCGCTCGGCCAGGATCCGGACAGGAACATGCCGAGGCTGCCGTCGGGGTTGGTGATGATCGTCCCGCGCGAGCCGATGTAGCGCAGCTCGACCGTGTCGGCGCTCCCGGGCGACAGGTTGGTTGGAGCGGTCGGAGCGGTGGTTCCGACGGTCGGGTTCGCGCTGTTCTCAGGGCTCTCCTGCTGGTTGGGGTTGGACAGGTCGGTGTAGGTCCCGCTGTCCTCGCCGCTATTGGTCGCCGATTCGCTGCTGATCGCGCCCAGGTCCGTGAAGCTCACGCCGTTGGTGGTGTACGCGGCGCGCAGCAGCGAAAGGTCCTCGTTGTTGCCGAACAGCTCCGTCGGACCCGAGGTTTTTCCGTTTTTGCCCTCGCCCGTCTGCTTGAGCACCGAGTACGGGACGATCGCCGCGTTCGGCCCACCGACCTCTGTTTCTTCGGCGATCGACTCTGCCGATGTGCCCTGTTCGTTGCAGCCGATGAGGTTGATGCTGCCTGCCGGCGGTTTCGTCCCCGTGGTCAGCGAGCCAGGCTCCCAGCTCGTGCATTTCAGCGGCTGGATGAAGTTGCCGCTCGCGTCGGTGACGCCGACGTAGACGGTGAACGAGCCACTAGCCGGTGCCTCATCGGCGGCGGGGACCCCCTCGTTCGACGTGGGCGACGGCTGGTAGCTGAGCCACTGCGCCTGCGTCTGCGGTGGCGTGAACGAGGCGCTCAGCGGCAGTGTGACCTTGCCGCTCGAGTAGTTGCCGCTCTTCGTGATCTCTCCATTTACGATGCCGACGTCGTAGTAGTTGACGATCTTCTCGGTGTAGAGAATGACGTTGGCTTCGGCCGGGACGCTGTGCCCGTTGTAGGTCGTGAAGTCGGTGCCCAGCGACCCGACGATGCCGTCCGGGGCTTCGAGGCCGGTCGTCATCGTCGCGTTTGGCGGAATTATCGGGTCGCCCGTGATCTCCGACGCCGTTGTGTAGCTGAACGGGGCGCCGGTCGTCGTGCAGTTCTCGAGCTTGACCCGCCCCGAGCTCACGCCGTTGCAGTAGACGGTCTCTCCGTTCATGTACACCCGGTTGGGCGCGAGCGAGCCCCACAGGAAATCCGTGATCGGGGCGACGGGAGTGCTGGGCTGGCTGTAGCAGAGGGCCGACAGGCCGCCCGTGCCTTCGGCGTTGTTCGGGCCCGAGGGGACGTGGTTCCCGATCGTGGCGCAGTCCCTCGAGCCCGACGAGCTCGTCGGGTTACCGGTCGCGATGACCTGGATGAGATCGTCGCCTGGATTCAGGTTCACCGAGCCGCCGGTCGCCGAAGTGCAGCCCGTCAACGATCCGGGCCCCGGCGTGCTCGGGGCTGACGTCGGCCCGGTGCAGTTGATGATCGTGCTCGACGATGGTTCGCTGCTTCCCGCCGGCACGTCCTCGTAGCTCCCGTTGACGATCTGCTCCGGGGTTCCGGCGGTCCCCAGGGTCGAGACGGGAATCGGGACGCCGCCGGTGGTCGGAACCGTGGTCGAGGCGGTCACGAACGTGTTCGGGTCGATCCCGACGGGCTGGCCGGCGGGGACCGTTGACAGCGGGTTCGCCGCTGCCGGGTTGACCTGGTGGACGAGCAGACCGATGCCGGGGTTGTCGCCGGCCTGGCGTTGCAGCGTGTAGAGATCGGTCGTCGAGCCGGTGCTCATCGCGAACGGGTGACCCTGGCCGTCGTCGTTTGTGTCCGCCGTGGGGCAGTAGCCGGGGTTCTGCTCGAGCGCTTTGCCCTCGGCGACCCATGTCTTGCCGTTGTCGGTGGAGCGCGCGACCGTGATCGCCTCGTCGGCGTCCTTTGGCCGGTAGTCGAAGTAGCCGGTCAGCGAGCCGTCGGCGTTGCGCACCACATCCGGGAAGTAGTAGGGGGAGAACGGCAGCGTGCTGCCCGCCGGCTGCGAGACGGGCGAGCCGGTCTCGTTTTCGCTCTCTTCCTTGTTGCAGTAGCCGGAGAGCGGCCCTGGGGTTCCCGCGACGCCGCTGGGATACGGCGGCACTTTCGATTCTTCCGCGGCCGGGTAGACGGCGACGTTCGGCTCGCTCACGCCGCCGAGCGTCGTTTCGCTGCCGCCGAAGGTGAATGTCGGCAGCAGATCGGAGCTCGCGTATTCGCCTCCCGCCGAAGGATCGCCCTGCGAGGTGTTCCACGGGCCTCCGGACTCCGTGTCCACGACCGGCGTCTGTGCCGTGTAGGTGGTCCCGGATTCGGCTGCGGCGGGCGTCGCGGACAGGGCGAGGCTGCTCGCACTCGCGCAGATGAGCGCGAACGCGACAGAGAGGAAGGCACTTACACGACGCACGAAGTCTCCGATCCTTGAAGGTGAACACGCGCCTTCTACCAGCTTGGATTTCAGACCGTGACAAGAGTCACGGGATCTTCACGTTGTCTTCACGTTGTAAACCGCAATGAACCGACCGGGGCGACATCTGTCTGCAACGCGAGAACCGGGCCTTTAGGTCTGCTCCGCGCCGACCGATGTCTTGGCGCGATATGGCGGATAAACGAACGAGCAGGGGAGAAGGCGAGGTCCGCGTCCCGTCGCCCCCGACCGCTCTGCCCGAGCAGCCCGCGGAGGGGCTGCGACTGCTCGGCGAGACGCTGCTCGCCCGCGCCGACGACGTGCTCAGCGAGACGGTCGCTCGCACCGCGGACTCGGGCGAGATCGTCGACGCGATGGTGCAGAACAGCTTCGAACGCATCTGTCAGAGCTCGACGGACGCCGTCGCCCGCTGGATCGCGGGAGAGGGCATCGAGGTGACCAACAACGCCGCTCGGGAAACCTCGAAGATCTTCGGCGAGCTGGCCGCCCACCGGGCGGCGTCGCTGGGCGAGGTCACGCGGCGCTCGCTGTGGTGGCGCAACGTGATGGCCGACGTGCTGCGCGACTGCGCCGCGAAATACGAGGTCTCCTCGGAGGCGCTGGCCGAGGCGCTGAACATGCTGCAGCTGAGCCTCGAGTTCAGCCTGATTCGCGTGTGCGAGCGGTTCGAGTCGGAGCGGCGGCGGGTGGACGAGGAGCTCACGCGACGCGAGGAGGAGCTGGCGTTCCTGGCGACGCACGACCCGCTGACCGGCCTGCCCAACCGCACGCTGATCCTCGATCGCGTCGAGCAGATGCTCGCGCGCTCGATCCGCAACCAGGCTCCGGTGGCAGCGCTGTTCATCGACGTCGACAACTTCAAGAGCATCAACGACACGCTCGGCCACGGCGTCGGCGACGAACTGCTGTGCGCGGTCGCCGCCAGGCTCGGCGGGGTCGTGCGCCACGCCGACGCGCTCGGGCGCCTGGGCGGCGACGAGTTCGTCGTGATCGCCGAGGAGCTCTCGCTCGCGGCAGGCCCGGAGCTCGTCGCAGAGCGCCTGCTCGATGCGCTCAAGCACCCGTTCAAGCTCGGCGAGGAAGAGGAGACGCGCCTGACGGTCACCGCCAGCATCGGCATCGCGGCGGGACCGCGGGTCTCGGCCGAGGAACTGCTGCGCGACGCCGACATCGCGATGTACCGCGCCAAGTGGGACGGCAAGAACCGCTACGCGGTGTTCGAGTCCGGCATGCAGGACACGGTCCAGAACCGGATGGAGCTCGACATGGACCTGCGCGAAGCGCTCGAGAAGGAGGAGTTCTTCCTCGCCTACCAGCCGACGTTCACGCTCACCGACATGACGCCGACGGGTGTGGAGGCGTTGATCCGCTGGCAGCACCCGACGCGTGGGATCGTCCAGCCGGATGCGTTCATCCCGTTGCTGGAGGAGACTGGGCTGATCGTGGAGGTCGGCAGGTGGGTTCTGTCGGAGGCCTGCCGTCAGGGCGCCGCGTGGCGTCGGGCGGGGTACCCGATCGTGATGGCCGTCAACGTCTCCGCGCGTCAGCTCGACACGGACGAGCTGATCGCCGACATCGAAGGCGCGCTCGCGAACAGCGGGCTGGAACCGGCGGCGCTGACGATCGAGATCACCGAGACGACGCTGATGCGCAACATCGAGGAGACCATCCGCCGGCTGGGGGAGATCAAGCAGCTGGGTGTGCGCATCGCGATCGACGACTTCGGCACCGGCTACTCCTCGCTCGCCCACCTCCAGCAGTTCCCGGTGGACGCGCTGAAGATCGACCGCTCGTTCATCTCCGGGCTCAGGCACAACAAGGAGGGCGAGACGCTGATCCGCACGCTCGTCCAGCTCGGCAAGGCGCTGTCGATAGAGACGTTCGCGGAGGGCATCGAGCAGCACCACGAGCTGTCGCTGCTGAGAGACGAGGACTGCGACAACGGGCAGGGCTTCCTGTTCGCGCGCCCGCTCGACGCGGCAGCGATCGAGGCGTTCTTCCAGCGCAGCGGCACGCCCACCGCGGTCACCGGCGTCAGCGCCGGCGCCGACGCGGAACCGGTCTAGAACCTGCTTCAAGCAGGCCCCGGGGGCCGTCTCGCGCGCCGCCAGCCCTCGCGGTCAGCCCTCGCCGGCGGCGGTCAGCCGCTCGCGCCACTGCTCGGTGCTCCACTGCGCCGGCTGGGTCTCCTCGAGAAACCGTTCGAGCACGGCGACGAAGCGGGCGGGCGCCTCGAGCTGCGGCATGTGCCCGGCCTCGTCGAAGATCTCCAGGCGGCTGTCGGGGATCGCGTCGTGGGCGGCCTCGCCGTGCTTGACGGGGATCATCCGGTCCGTTCGTCCCCAGACGATCAGGACGGGCACCCCTCCGGCGAGATACAGGCGATCGCCAGCATGGACGCGCTGACCCTCGGTGCCGACGACGGCGCGCAGGGTGGCCAGGAACGCGGCGCGACGGTCGCGGTCGGCGAGCGACGCGTATCCGCGCGCGACCTCCGCGAGGTCGGCGTTCGGCTTGAACCCGATGGCGGCGAGCCCGCGCGCGAGCGCCGATCCGACGACGCGCCCAGGCCCTGCGGTCGCGGCGATGAACAGGTCCGCGCCGGGGAGCGCGGCGGCCCGCAGGATCGGGCTGACCTCCGGACCGAGACCGCCGCTGCAGACCAGCACCAGCCGCTCGGTGGCCTCGGGGAACTGATAGGCGAACTGCATCGCGATGCCGCCGCCCAGCGAGTGTCCGACGAGCGTCGCGCGATCGTGGCCGAGCGCGATCAGCAGGTCGCGCAAACCCGCGGCGAGCGCCCCGAGCGAGTAGTCGCCGCCGCCCGGCGATGAGCTGCCGTGTCCGGGCAGGTCGGGCGCGATGACCGTGTGGCGGCGAGCGAGCGGCTCGATCACCTCGCGCCAGTTCTCCCAGGTGCCGGCCATGCCGTGGATCAGCAGCAGCACCGGGCCGCTGCCTGCCTCGAAATAGGTCATGGGCCGTCCGTGCAGCACCACCGTCCTGGGCACGATCGCATCCACCCGTTCATCGTCGCAGCTCCGGGTGGCGCCCGTTTACGTAGTTATCCCGCGGCAGGACGGCGGCTTTCCTCGGCTGGCGCGCGCGGCGCGTGGACGTAGCCTCCCAGGCATGTACGGATTGCGGACTCCCAGGCGTGTCGTCATCTGTGGCGGGGGCGTTGCCGCGGTGGAGACGCTGCTGGCGCTGCGCGCGCTGCTGGAGGTGGGCGCGGAGCTGCACGTGGTCGCGCCGAATCGCCACTTCGTCTACCAGCCGCTGGCGGTGGCGGCGCCGTTCGACCTTGCCGAGACGCGTCTGCTCGAGCTCGCCGAGATCGCCCGCGAGCACGAAGCGACGCTGCACGAGGACTCTCTCGACCGCGTCGACGCCGCCGCTCGCCAGGCACACCTCGCGATCGGCGGCGAGCTCGCCTACGACGCCCTGGTGATCGCGGTCGGCGCGCGCCGCCGCGAATGGCTGGAGGGAGCGCTGCACTTCGGCGGCGCGGCCGACGTGGCGGCGTTCCGCGGACTGCTCGAGCGCCTCGTGTCGGGCGCCGATCAGCGTCTGGCGTTCGTCAGCCCCGCCGGGGTCAGCTGGACGCTGCCGCTCTACGAGCTCGCCCTGCTGACCGCCTCGCACCTGGCCGACCTCGGCGTGATCGGCGCGGAGCTGACGGTGGTGACGTCCGAGGCGGACCCGCTGGCGGTGTTCGGGCCGACGGCCGGGCGCATGCTGCGCGACCTGCTGGCGGACCGCGGGATCGCGCTGCGGACGGGCGCCCGCGCGCAGCGGATCGAGCACGGCAGGCTGTGCTTGGACGGGGACGCCGCGATCGAGGTCGACCGCGTGGTTGCGCTCGCCGAGCTCGAGGGCCCGGCGCTGCCGGGGCTGCCGAGCGACGCCTCCGGCTTCATCCCCGTCGATGCGCACAGCCGTGTGACGGGCCTGCAAGGTGTGTACGCGGCCGGCGACGGCACGACCTACCCGATCAAGCAGGGCGGGATCGCCGCGCAGCAGGCCGATGCGGCGGCCGAAGCGATCGCGGCGCAGCTCGGCGACGCGATCGTCCCGTCCCCGGCGGTGCACACGCTCCGCGGGATGTTGCTCACGGGGATCGCCCCGGCCTACCTGCGCGCGCAGCCGGCGGGCGCCGCGGACGCCTCCTTCGAGGCGGCCGTCAACCCGCTGTGGTGGCCGCCCGTCAAGATCGCCGGACGCTACCTGGCTCCCTACCTGGCCGGCCACAATCCGCTCACGCGCAACGAGACGCTCGCCGACCTGCCGCCCTCGAGCCACGATCCGGCGAAGGTCCAGGGGCTGCACGACGAGGCGCGCGAGCTGGCGTTGACGTTCGCCGAGCGTGACAGCGCCGACGGCCACTTCCACTCGGCGTTGGAGTGGCTGGAGGTGATCGAGCGGCTCGACGGCGTGCTGCCGCCGGGATACCTCGAGAAGCGGGCGGAGTGGCAGGTGGGCGCGGCTCGCGAGTAATCTTCACGTGCGTGTGTCGCCTGTTCGGCATGAGCGCTGGCAGCGAGCCCGCGCGGGCCACGTTCTGGCTGCTGCAGGCTCCCGACAGCCTGTCGGCCCAGAGCCATCGCGAGCCGGACGGGACCGGGCTGGGCTGGTTCGACGACCATGGCGAGCCGCACGTCAGCAAGCAGGCGCTCGCCGCCTACAGCGACAGGCGCTTCGCGCGCGAGGCGCGCGAGGTGTCCTCGAGGACGTTCATCGCGCACGTGCGCTTCGCCTCGACGGGCGCGCTGGAGCTGCGCAACACGCACCCGTTCGAGCAGCACGGGCGGTTGTTCGCGCACAACGGCGTGGTCGAGGACCTGCCGGCGCTCGACGCGCACCTCGGCGAGGACCTGCGGCTGGTCAAAGGCGACACCGACTCCGAGCGCCTGTTCGCGCTGATCACCCGCGAGATCGCCGCCCGCGACGGGGACGTGGCCGCCGGCATCGAAATGGCGTGCGCCTGGGTCGCGGCACAGCTGCCGCTGTACGCGATCAACTTCGTGCTGGCAGGTCCCGACGGGCTGTGGGCGCTGCGCTACCCGGAGACGCACCCGCTGTATCTGCTGGAGCGCGCGCCCGGCGAGCCGCTCAGGCACGCGAGCAGCCTTGGCACACGCGTCCACGCCGACGCAGGAGCGGCGCGTCCGCTGGTGGTGCTCGCGAGCGAGCGCATGGACGAGGACCGCGGCTGGCGCATGCTTGCGCAGGGCGAGCTGCTGCACATCTCCGACACGCTGGAGGTGAGCACGCGGCGGATCCTCGACGGCCCGCCCGCGCGACTGTTGACGCTTGCGCAGCTCAGCCCGACGGCGCAGGCGTCGCAGACGCACGCCGCGCCGGCGCCCTGAACGCCGTGTCGCGTGTCATCCCCCGACTCCCACGAATGGCGTAGGCTCAAACGCATGCATGCCCCTGCCCCCGACATGGGATGGGAGCGCCTCTTCTGGCTGGTCTTCCGACGCTCGTCGAACGGGATTCTGCTGGTGGACGACGAGCGGCGGATCGTCGAGGTGAACGAGCCGGCGCTGCAGCTCGTCGGCCGCACCCGCGCGGAGCTGATCGGCACGTCGATAGTCGACGTCGTCGACCCGTCGGAGCGGGCGGAGTCGGCGCGCCAGTGGCAGGCGTTCCTGCGCACAGGCGAATACACGGGCGCTCGCGACGTGCTCCGCGCGGACGGCTCGACGGTGGCGATCGAGTTCGCCGCGCGCCTGGCGGCAGTCGATGGGCGGCGGCTGGCGATCTATGTGCTGATGGCGAACGACAGCTCCTGGCCATCGCCGCCGTCGCGGTCGGTGACGAGCCCGCTGACGCCCCGCGAGCGCGAGGTGGTGTCGCTGATCGCGATGGGACGCGAGACCAGCCAGATCGCGCAGGAGCTGCACGTCTCGCCGGAGACGGTGCGCACGCACGTGCGCAATGCGATGGCCAAGCTCGGGGCGCATACCCGCGCGCAGCTGGTGGCGATCGCGCTGTGCACAGACAGCGCGATCCATATACCCCGTTCGGGGGAGGGCGCGGCGGCCGAATAACACGTGTGGGGGATGGCGGCCGTGGCCGCGGCGGCCGAAGAATAGGCATGCCCTTTGCTCTCCCAGTCGGCCGTCCGCGCGGTGCGCGGCAGCGGCTGCGAGACGAGCACAACCTGCTGGACGTGCTGCTCGACAGCGTTGAGGTGGCGATGGTCGCGTGCGCGGTCGACGGGCGCCTGACGCACGTCAACCGTTGCACGCGCGAGCTGCTGGGCGACGAGTGCGCGGCGGGGATGGACGTGGCGACTTGGATCGGCCGGCTCGAGCCCCGCACGCCGTCGGGGCTGGCGCTGGCGCTCGAGGACCTGCCGCTGATGCGCGCGCTGGAGGGCGAAGCGGTGCGCGGCGTCGACGTGCTCCTGCGCAGCGCCACCGGCGACGTGCTGCTGAGCACGAGCGCGAACCCGGTCAACGACGAGCGCGGCAGGCGCCGGGGGGCGGTGGCGGTGTTCGAGGACGTGACCGAGCAGCGGGCGGCGGAGGTGCAGATACGCACGGAGCTGCGCCACATGGGCGTGGCGCTCGAAGTCGAGGCGGCGATCGACGCCGATCGCCTGCTGCTGCACTCGCAGCCGATCGTCGCGATCGTCTCGGGAGAGACGGTCCTCGAGGAGCTCCTGGTGCGAATGCGATCGGTCGACGGGACGCTCGCCGGTCCGGCGGGCTTCCTCGCGGCGGCCGAGGGCCACAGCACGATCACGGCGCTCGACCGATGGGTGTTCGAGCAGGCCGTTCAGATCGCCGCGCAGGGACGCTCGGTGACGGTGAACGTGTCCGCGCGCACGGTCGGCACGCTGTCGTTCCTGGAGGCCGTGGAGGAGACGCTGACGCGCGAGGGCCTGGAGCCGTCGCTGATCACGTTCGAGCTGACCGAGACGGCGGTCGTGTCGGACATCGTGCAGGCGACGCGCTTCGCGGAGCGGCTGGAGGCGATCGGCTGCCACTTCGCGCTGGATGACTTCGGCACGGGCTACGCGGCGCTCACCTACCTCAAGCACCTGCCGATCCGCTACCTGAAGATCGACATGGACTTCGTCCGCGACCTGGTCGAGAACCCGCGCTCGCGCGCGGTCGTGTCGGGCATCGTGGCGCTGGCGGCGGGCTTCGGGCAGAGCACGATCGCCGAGGGCGTCGAGGACGCCGCGACGCTGCGGCTGCTGGGCGAGCTCGGCGTCGACCTCGCCCAGGGCTACCACCTCGGGCGCCCGGGGCCGATCGCTGCGATCGCGGACGCCGCAGCCGCGCGACCGCCGGCGCTCGGCCTCGTCGCGCCGGGCCCGCCTACGACGCTCTGACGCGCTCGCCCTTGGGGTCGAACAGCGGCTCGCGGGTGACGATGCCTGGGACCCAGCGGCCGAAGATGTCGATCTCCACGGCGGTGTCGAGCGGCACGTCGGCGGGCAGGTAGGCGTAGGCGATCGAGCGCTCGACGGTGTAGCCGTAGCCGCCGCTGGTCACGCGCCCGACGACCTCGCCGTCGACGCGCACGGGCTCGTTGCCGAGCGCGACCGAGCGCGGGTCCTCGAGCACGACGCAGCGCAGGCGCTTCTCGGGCGCGGCCGGGGCCGCATCGGATCCCGCGCCCACCCCGAGCGCGGCGGCGCCGATGAAGCCGGCGTCCTTGCGCACGCAGAAGCCTAGGCCGGCCTCGAACGGCGTCTCGTCGGGGGTGATGTCGGCGGCCCACACGCGGTAGCCCTTCTCCAGGCGCAGCGAGTCGATCGCGCGGTAGCCGCCGGCCACGAGCCCGTGCTCCTGCCCGCCCCGCCACAGCGTCCGCCACAGCCCGGCGCCGTACTCGGTCGGGCAGTACAGCTCCCAGCCGAGCTCGCCGACGAAGGTGACGCGCAGCGCGCGCACGGGCACGTCGCCGACGGCCAGGTCGCGCATGTGCATGTAGGGGAAGTCGAGCGGATCGGCGGTGAGCGGCGCGAGGATGTCGCGCGCGCGCGGCCCCCACAGCGCGAAGCAGGCCCAGCGCGCGGTGACGTCGGCGCAGCGCACGCTGCCGTCGTGCGGCGCGTGGCGGCGGATCCAGCTGAGGTCGTGGTTGCCGAAGGCCGTGCCGGTGACGATCGAGAACAGCTCCTCCTCGACGCGCGTGACGGTGAAGTCGCACTCGATGCCGCCGCGGCGGTTGAGCATCTGCGTGTAGGTGATCGCGCCGACGTCGCCGGCGACGTGGCTGTCGCAGAGTCCCTCGAGGAAGGCGGCGGCGCCGGGCCCGGCGATCTCGAGCTTGGCGAAGGAGGACTCGTCGAACAGCCCGGCGCGCTCGCGCGTGGCGCGGTGCTCGGCGCCGATGGCGGGCGACCAGTGCATCCCGGCCCAGCCGCGCGGGCGCAGCGACTCGTCGCCGGCGGGAGCGTTGGACTCATACCAGTTGACGCGCTCCCAGCCGGACTTCTCGCCGAAGTAGGCGCGGTGCTCGGCGTGCCACGGGTAGGCGCTGGAGGTGCGCAGCGGGCGCCCCGCCTGGCGCTCGTGGCCGGGATAGCGGATGTCGTAGTAGGTCTCGTACACCTCCTTGGCGCGCTTGAGCGTGTAGCTGGGGGAGATAAATGGGGACCCCACCCCCCCGAAGCGGCGGATGTCCATCTCCCAGACGTCGATCGACGGTTCGCCGGCGAGGATCCACTCGGCCATCACCTTGCCGATGCCACCGGCGCCGGCGAGGCCGTGCGCGCAGAAGCCGGCCGCGACGAAGAACCCGCGCACCTCGCTCTCGCCGAGGCAGAACTCGTTGTCGGGGGTGAACGCCTCGGGCCCGTTGATCAGCTTGGTGACGGTGATCTCGTCCATCGCGGGCACGCGCTTGCGCGAGTTGGCGGCGATCTCCTCGAAGCGCGGCCAGTCCTCTTCGAGCAGGCGCCCGTTGAAGTCCGGCGGGATCGCGTCGACGAGGTGCTCGTCCAGCGCCCACGGCGCGGAGGCGCGCTCGTAGCCGCCCATGACCAGCCCGCCGCCCTCCTCGCGGAAGTAGATCAGCAGGTCGGGGTCGCGCAGCGTGGGCAGATGCTCGCCCGCGACGCGCTCGCGGAAGGGCTGCGTGACGAGGTACTCGTGGGCGAAGGGCACGATCGGCACGCGCACGCCGGCGAGGCGACCGAGCTCGGCGGCGAACATGCCGCCGGCGTTGACGACGACCTCGGCCTCGATCGGGCCCCACTCGGTCTGCACGCCCCTTACCCGAGCCCCGGCGCCGCCGCGCTCGACGTCGATGCCGGTGACGCGCGTGTGCGTGAAGACGCGGCAGCCGCGCTCGCGCGCGCCGTCGACGAGCGCGGTGGTGAGCAGCGAGGGGTCGAGGTAGCCGTCGCTGGGCAGGTAGGAGGCGCAGCGCACGCCGTCGGTGCTCATCAGCGGGAACAGCTCGCGCGCCCGATCGGCGGAGATGAGCTCGAGCGGCAGCCCGAATGTCTTGGCCCAGGCGACCTGGCGCAGGACCTCCTGCTCGCGCTCGGGCGTGCACGCGAGGCGGATGCCGCCGCACTGCACCCAGCCGCAGTCGAGCGTGCGGTAGAGCTCGACGGAGTCCATCATCATGCGCGTCAGCGAGACGCTGGAGCGCAACTGGCCGACGAGCCCGGCGGAGTGGAAGGTGGAGCCGCTGGTGAGCTCGTTGCGGTCGAGCAGCACGACGTCGCGCTCGCCGAGCTTGGCGAGGTGGTGGGCGATGGAGGCGCCGCCGACGCCGCCGCCGATGATGACCACGCGCGCGCGGTCGGGCAGCTCACGCGGTCTGGCCACGATGCTCCTCCCATGCGCCGCCGCCGGCGGCGACGAGCCATTCGGCCAGCTGCGGCTGCTCGACGGCGGCGCGCAGGCGCTCGAAGTGCGTGCGCGCGTAGCGGTCGAAGTCGAAGTCCAGCTCGGAGACCTCCGCCTGCACGACACCCCAGGCGGCCTCGCGCGCGTCGGAGAGGATGCGCATCAAAGCGAGCGTCGCGCGCTGCGCGTCGGAGGGCGGCGCGGGGTGGTAGGCGCTCAGCAGGCGCTCGTCGTCGGCCTCGTCGAAGTCGTTGTTGACGGACAGGTTGCCGAGGTCGAAGCAGGGGTGGCCCATGCCGGCGTACTCCCAGTCGACGATCAGCAGCCGGTCGGGCTGGTGCGCGCGGATGATGTTGCTGGCGAGCAGGTCGTTGTGGCAGGGGCGCGCGCGCCACGGCGCGAGCGCGGCGGCGATGCGCGCGGCGACGGCGGCGGCCTCCCCGTAGGCGTCGGGCAGGCGTACGCCGCGCGCGTGGACCTGCGCGGCGTACTGGTCGAGCAGGTCGGGGACCCAGAAGCGCGTGGGCAGGGCGGCGGGCGAGTCGTGGAAGGCGCGCAGCGCCCGCGCGATCTCCGCCGCGCGCGCGGCGATCTCGCGCGCGTCGACGGGGTCGCTGGGCACGAAGCGCGTGACGAGGCAGTCCTCGTGCGCGGCGAGCAGCGCGGGCGCGATCCCCAGCCCGGCGGCGGTCTCACTTGCCAGCCGCTCGGCCTGGCGGTCGATGCCGAGCGCGTCGGTGTCCTTGCCGTGTACGCGCACGACACACTCCTGGCCACCGAGCGTGACGCGGAAGTTATGGTTGGTGATGCCGCCGGACAGCGGTGCGGGCTCGCCCGCCAGCGGGCCGAGCGCGGGCTCGAGGCGCTGCAGGATCTCCTCCAGCCTGCTCACGCTTGCAACGTACCGTTGCGCCATAAGGCATGCAACCTATACCTTCAACATCATGAGCATCGGCGACGCGGCGGACGGGGTGGGCCGGGTGGGTGGGCTCCGGGTGGGTGGGCTCCCATCCCACGGCCGCTCGGCCGCGGAGCTGATCGCGGCGGCGGACCTCGACGGAGCCCGGCACGCGATCGTGGGCGCGGCGGTGCGCACGCCGACGCTCGCGTGCGCTGATCTGGCGCGGGCGGCGGACACGGCGGTGGCGCTGAAGGCGGAGTGCCTGCAGGCGACGGGGTCGTTCAAGCTGCGCGGGGCGCTGAGCAAGGTGGCGGCGCTGGGCGAGCGCGCGTCGGCGGGGCTGGTGACGGCGAGCGCGGGCAACCACGCGCGCGCGGTCGCGCAGGCGGCGCGCCTTCGTGGCGTGGGCTGCGAGGTGTTCATGCCGCGCGACGCGTCGGTGTCGAAGGTGGCGGCGGTGGAACGGCTGGGCGCCAATGTCGAGTTGGATGGCGGGTCGGTGGACGAGGCGCTCGGTCTGGCTCGCGAGCGCGCTGAGCGCACGGGCGCGGCGCTGGTGCACCCGTTCGACGACCTGGACGTGATCGCGGGCCAGGGCACGCTGGCGCTGGAGCTGCTGGAGGACGTGCCGGACCTGGCGCGCGTGGTCGTGCCGGTGGGCGGCGGCGGCCTGGCGAGCGGGATCGGGATCGCGCTGCGCCGCGCGGGCGCTGACGTGGAGCTGGTGGGCGTGCAGGCGCGCGCGTGCGCGCCGTACGTGCAGGCGCTGCGGGACGGCGGCTCGGCGGATGCGCTCGACCTGGCGGCGGGCGCGACGATCGCGGACGGCATCGCGATCAAGCACCCGGGCGCGCTGACGCTGCCGCTGCTGCGCGAGCTGCTGCACGGCATCGAGACGGTGAGCGAGGAGGAGATCGCGGAGGCGATGGTGTTCATGGCCGAACACGCGAAGCTGGTGGCGGAGGGCGCTGGCGCGGTGGCGGTGGCGGCCCTGCGCAGCGGGCGTCTGCGCCCGGTGTCGGGCACGACGGTGGCGATCGTGTCGGGGGGCAACGTCGACAGCGGCCTGCTGGCGGCCCTGCTGTTGCGCCACGAAACCGCGGAGGGCCGCCGCGTGCGCCTGTTCACCCGCGTGCCGGACCGCCCGGGCGGCCTGGCGGAGCTGCTGGAGCTGGTGGCGCGAACCCGCGCGAACCTGGTGACGGTCGCGCACGTGCGCGAAGCGGTGCCGCTGCACGTGCGCGAGACGGGCATCGAGCTGACGCTGGAGACGCGCGGGCCGGGGCACACCGAGGAGGTGCTGGCGGCGCTGGCGGCGGCGGGATATGAGGTGAGCGCGGAGCAGGGCGCGTGATGCGTGATAGAAGTGGCGCCATGGGAGGAGAGGTGCCGGTCCTGCGGCGTCCGGAGGAGCTCACGAGCTCATGGCTGGCCGAGGCCCTTGGCACCGGCCCGATCGCCGACTTCGCGATCGAGCCGATCGGCACGGGTCAGATGAGCGAGAGTCGTCGGGTGCGCATTGAATATGCACCCGGGCCGGATGCCGGGCCGGCGAGCGTGGTGCTCAAGACCGCCTCGGCCGACGAGAACAGCCGCTCGGCGGGCGTCGGCCTGGGCGTGTACGACCGCGAGGTCCACTTCTACCGCGAGCTCGCCCCGCGCATCGGCGGTCCCCTCGCGCGATGCCATGCCGCGGCGATCGACGCGGACGGGTGGTTCACGCTGCTGCTCGAGGACGTCGCGCCGGCGGTCCAGGGCGACCAGATCGCCGGCTGCACGGTCGAGCAGGCGCGCTTGGCGATCCACGAGCTGGCGAAGCTGCACGCGCCGGTGTTCGGCGACCCGCAGCTCGGCGCGACCCCGTGGCTCAACCAGGAGATGGTGCTGGGCCAGGCGCTGATGACGCAGCTGCTGCCCAGCTTCATCGAGCGCCATGGCGATCGGGTCGCGCCCGAGCATCAGGAGGTGTGCGGGCGCTTCGTCGCGAGCCTCGACGGCTGGGTGGCCGATCGCCGGCCGCCGCTCGGCCTGGTGCACGGCGACTACCGCCTGGACAACATGCTCTTCGGCGCCGAGGACGCGCCGCGGCGGTTCGCCGTCGTGGACTGGCAGACCGTCGGCTGGGGCCAGGTGATGACCGACGTCTCGTACTTCCTCGGCGGCTCGCTGGCGGTCGAGGATCGACGCGCCAACGAGCAAGCGCTCGTGCGCGAGTACTACGACGCGCTGCACGCGCACGGGGTCCGCGGCTTCGATTGGGATAGCTGCTGGGAGGGCTACCGGCGTCAGAGCTTCCTGGGGGTCCTGATGACCGTCGGCCCGGCAATGCTCGTGGCGCGTACCGACCGCGGCGATGAGATGTTCCTGGTGACCCTGGCGCGCTACGCCCAGCAGATCCTCGACCTCGACGCGCTGGGGCTGCTCCCCGAGCCGGGATCGGGCCGCCCGCCGGCCCTGCGTCCGGAGCCCGGCGACGAGGGACGGCATGTGCCGGGACCGGAGCAGCTGTGGAACGAGAGCTGGTACTTCGACGCCGTCTCCGAGGACGGCCGCACCGGCGTCTACACGCGCCTCGGCCTCTACCCGAACCTCGGCGTGTCGTGGTTGACGGCGTTCGTCGTCGGCCCGGATCGCGCGACCGTAGCGGTCGTCGACTTCGCGGCGCCGCTGCCCGGCGGCGATGAGCTGACGCTCGACACGGACGGGCTGCACGCGCAGCACGTCTGCGATGAGCCGCTCGAGCGCTACCGCGTGCGCCTGGAGGCGACCGGTGAGACGCACGCCGATCCCGCGGCGCTGCTCCGCGGCGAAGCAGGCGATCCGGTGCCAGTCGCGCTGGACCTCGTGTGGCAGACGCTGGGCGAGCCGTACGCCTACCGCGTTGCCACCCGCTATGAGATCCCCTGCCGCGTGAGCGGCACGGTGCGCGTCGGAGATGAGACGATCGAGCTGCGCGGCGTCGGCCAGCGCGACCACTCGTGGGGCACGCGCGACTGGTGGTCGGCCGAGTGGATGTGGTCGGCGGGGCACCTCGACGACGGCACGCGCTTTCATGGCGTCGAGTTCCGCCTGCCCGGCGCGCCGCCGCTCGGCGTCGGCTACGTGCAGCCTCCGGAGGGCGGGCTCGTCGAGCTCGACGGCGTCACCGCCTCGGAGGAGGTCGGCGCGGACGGGCTGATCACGACGGCTGAGATCGCCTACGGCGAGCTGACGCTGCAGGTCCAGCCGCTCGCCTTCGGCCCGCTCAGGCTCGAGGCACCGGACGGCCGCATCTCCCAGTTTCCCCGCGCCATGTGCCGGGTGCTCGCCGAGGACGGGCGGGCGGGCGTGGCCTGGGTCGAGTGGAACCGCAACGCGTCCGTGTCCTGAGGTCCAGGGGCGCGCCTCACAGGCCCGCGCCGGCGTGTACGAACGCGCGCCAGCGCTGGCGCTGCGCCAAGCGCTCGGCTGCGCCCAGAACCGGCTCGATGGCGCGTCCCGTCGGTAGTCTCCGCGCCGCCTCCTCCACGCTGGCGAACAAGCCGGCGCCGACGCCCGCGAGCATCGCGGCGCCGAGCACGGTCGTGTCGGCGCGGCCGACGATCAACGGCACGCCGAGCGCGTCGGCTTGGATTTGCAGCAGCGTCTCGTCATTGGTGAGGCCGCCGTCCACGCGCAGGCTCTCGACGGGCGTGACTTCCGCCATCGCCTCGACGATGTCAGCGACCCGCCAGGCGATGGCCTCGAGCGCCGCTCGGCTGACGTGCGCCGGGCGC
Organism: uncultured Solirubrobacteraceae bacterium; assembly: GCA_963735705.1. GTDB lineage: Bacteria > Actinomycetota > Thermoleophilia > Solirubrobacterales > Solirubrobacteraceae > Palsa-744. The sequence continues at coordinate 895,447 of CAVTLZ010000012.1, read as the reverse complement.
ACCGCCGGGTGCAGCCCGGCGATGACAGCCTGAGCGTGGGGGCGCCACCACGGCGCGCCAAGGCCGGCGAGCGCGGGCAGCACGAGCACGCCGGCGCTGTCTGGCACGCTCGCGGCGGCCGCCGTCAGGGCGGGTGCGTCGGCAGCAAGGCCGAGCCCTTCGGCGAGCCAGTCGAGCAGCGAGCCGGCGGCGAACACACCCCCGTCGAGTGCATGCGCGACATCGCCCACACCGCCGCCCACATCCGGCGCGGCCCAGGCGACGGTTGGTAGCAGGCCGCCCGCCCGCACCGGGCCGGCCGTCCGGCCGAGCACGAACACGCCGGTCCCGTACGTCGCCTTGAGCTCGCCGGTGCGCACGGCGCCCGAGCCGGCGAGCGCGGCCTGCTGGTCGACGAGCTGCGCGGCCAGTGGCAAGGCCGCCGACCAGCTCTCGTGTCGCAGCTCGCCGAGCGCCCCGAACGTCGGGCCGACTGCGGGCAGCCACTCGCGTCGCACCCCGAACGCCGACAGCAGCTGCTCGTCCCAGTCGTGCCCGCCGGCGGCGAGCAGCTGCGTGCGCGACGCGGTCGACAGGTCGGTGGCAAAGCCCCCGCCAAGTCGCTCGACGAGGAACGCGTCGACCGTCCCCAGCCGCAGCGTGCCCGCGTCGCGCGCTCCCTTTACCGCGTCGTCGTTGGCCAGCAGCCAAGCGAGCTTGCCGGCGGAGAAGTACGGGTCGAGCGGCAGGCCCGAACGCTCGATGACGCGACTGCCAGCTCCGCTGCTCTCGATCTCGGCGAGCAGCGCTTCCTGGCGCTTGTCCTGCCACACGACCACGGGCGTGAGCGCGCGGCCGCTGGCGGCGTCCCACGCGAGCACGGACTCGCCCTGGTGGTCGAGGCCCGCGGCGAGCACCTCGCGCCCGCCGGCGTGCGCGAGCACCTCGGCGACCGCCTCGACGACCGCCTGCACGATCAGCTCGGGAGCCTGCTCGACCCAGCCGGGCCGCGGGTGCGTGACCGGCACCGGCCGCCGCGCCTCGGCGACGGCGCGCAGCTCGAGGTCGAACAGCGCGGCCTTGACGGCGGTCGTGCCCTCGTCGATACCGAGCAGCAGCCCCGAGCTCACGGCGTCACCGGCGGTCCGGCCGCCTCGGACGGCTTGACCTCCGTGTGGCTGCCCCGCGCCGCGCGCTCCCACCAGCGATCGTTGGGCGCCGGCGGCGCGGGCGTCGGCAGCGCGCGCACGGGACCGGGTGAGATCGCGCCGGCCTCGGCGAGCATCGCGACGACGTACTCGCCGATCCCAAGCGACGCCGACAGCCCCGTGGAGCGGATGGCGGCGACGTGGACGAGCGCGGGCAGCGTGCGCGAGCCCTCGATCACGTAGTTGGCGTCGCGCCCGGCGGTGCGCAGGCCGGCGTAGGAGCCGATCGGCTCGAGCCCCTCGAGCGCGGGGTACATGCGCCGCGCCTTCGCGAGGATCAGCTCGGCGGCGTCCGCCTCGACCGAGCGGTCGCGCTTGTCCTCGCGCTCGCGCGCGGTCGGGCCGGCGATCAGCGCGCGGCGATCGAGCGTGGGGAACACGAGCACGCCCTTGCCGAGCGCCGACGGCACCGGCAGCAGGATCTGCTCCAGCGGCGGGTCCTGCGGCGCGGCGAACACGAGGAACTCCCCCTTGCGCGGATACACGTCCGGCAGCTTGTCGCCGGCGCTGCGCGCGAGCTCGTCCGCGTACAGCCCCGCGCAGTTGACCGCGGCGCGCACGCGCAGGCGCTCGCCGGTATCGAGCGTCATAGCGAGGCAGCCGCCCTCCGCCGCCGAAATGCCTCTGACACGGGCGCCGAGGACGATCGTCGCGCCGCCCGCCTGCGCGGCGCCGGCGAGCGTATGTACATACGCGACCGGATCGCTGACGGTCTCGCCGGGAACGGTCAGCGAGCCGTTCTCTTCGAGAAGGACCTCGACCTCATTGGCGCGCGCGTTCTCAGCCAGCCGCGCGACCGCGGCGCGCTCCTCCTCGCTGCTGGGCGCCAGCCGCGCGCCGCAGCGCCACACGCTCACGCCGAGCTCGTCCAGCAGCTCCTCGCGCAGCGCGGCGGAGCGCAGGATCAGCTGGGTCTCGAGCTCCCCGGGGGCGGAGTCGAAGCCGGTGTGCAGGATGCCGGAGTTGGAGCCGCTGGCGCCGAGCGCCAGGCCGAGCTCGGCCTCGAGCAGCACGACCTCCACCCCGCGCCGAGCGAGCGCGTGCGCGACGGCACAGCCGACGACGCCTCCCCCGATGACAGCGACGTGTGTGTCGGTGTCGAGCATGAGCGCCAGGCACTCTACGGCCTGGCTTGCGTCCCCCTCGAAGCGGGGGGCGGCTTTACAGCACCTTCGACAGAAACGCCCGCGTGCGCTCGTGCCGCGGGTTGGCGAGCACCTCGCCCGGCGGGCCGGACTCGACGACGACGCCGCCGTCCATGAACACGACCTCGTCGGCGACCTCGCGGGCGAAACCCATCTCGTGCGTCACCACGACCATCGTCATTCCGTCGCGCGCGAGGCCCTTCATCACCTCCAGCACGTCGCCCACGAGCTCCGGGTCCAGCGCGGAGGTCGGCTCGTCGAACAGCATCAGCTTGGGGTCCATCGCGAGCGCCCGCGCGATCGCCACGCGCTGCTGCTGCCCGCCGGAGAGCTGCGCGGGATAGGCGTCGAGCTTGTCGCCCAGCCCCACCCGGTCGAGCAGCTCGCGCGCCCGCGCCCGCGCCTGCTCCCGAGGCATGCCCTTCACGCGAATCGGCGCGCAGGTCACGTTGCCGAGCGCCGTCATGTGACCGAACAGGTTGAAGTGCTGGAAGACCATCCCGATCTCAGCGCGCTTGCGGGCGACCTCCGCTTCGCGCAGCTCGTGGAGCTTGTCGCCGACCTGGCGGTAGCCGACGAGCTCGCCGTCGACCGACAGGCGTCCCGCGTTGATCTTCTCGAGGTGGTTGATGCAGCGCAGAAAAGTCGACTTGCCCGAGCCCGACGGCCCGAGCAGGCACATGACCTCGCCGGCGGCGACCTCCAGGTCGATGCCCTTGAGCACCTCGTTGCGTCCGAAGCGCTTGTGGACGGCTTCGGCCTTCACCATCGGCAGGCTCATCGATGCTCCCCGCCGCCGGGCCGCGCGCTCTCGCCCGCCCGCCGGAAGCTCAGCACTCCGCGCAGCACCATCCCCGGCAGCGTGGCGCCCTGCTCGCGCGAGGAGCCGCGGCCGTAGTAGCGCTCGAGGTAGTACTGGCCGACGTACAGCACGCTCGTGCAGGCGAGGTACCAGATGCTCGCCACGATCAGCAGCGGGATCGTTTTGAAGTTCACCGAGTAGATCGCACCGACCGAGTAGAGCAGCTCCGCGACGGCGATCGTGCTGACCAGCGAGCTCGTCTTGAGCATCGAGATCGTCTCGTTGCCGGTCGGCGGGATGATCACGCGCATCGCCTGCGGCAGCACGATGCGGCGCATCGTCTGCAGGCGCGTCATGCCGAGCGAGCGCGCGGCGTCGGCCTGTCCCTCCTCGACGGAGATGATGCCCGCGCGGACGATCTCCGACATGTATGCGCCCTCGTTCAGCCCGAGCGCGAGGATGCCCGCGGTGAACGGCGTGATCGCCGTGTTGGCGTTGATGTGGACGAGCGCCGGGCCGAACGGGACGCCGAGGTCGATCATCGGGTAGAGGGCGGCAATGTAGTACCAGAAGAAGATCTGCACGAGCACGGGCGTGCCGCGGAAGAACCAGATGTAGAGCCAGCTCGCGCCGGAGACGAGCCTGTTGGGCGACAGCCGCATGACCGCGAGCAGCACTCCCAGCACGATCCCGATCGCCATCGCGATGACGGTCAGCTCGAGCGTCTTCTCCAGCCCTTCGAGGATGCGGTGGTCGAACAGGTAGTTGCCGACGACGCTCCACTGGAAGCGGCTGTTGGTCGCCGCCGAGTTGACCAGCGCGACCGCGACCACCAGCACGATCGCGCCCGCCACCCAGCGCCCCACATGACGGACTGGGACGGCCCGGATCTCCTCGGGCCGTCCCATCTCTTCGGTGGCCTCTGGCGAGGACACCGGCGCGCGCTAGCCGGTGGCGCCGTTGATCTTCGGTGCGCTGATCGCGCCCGACTGGATGCCCCATTTTTCGAGGATCTTCATGTACGTGCCGTTGGCGATCAGCTGTTTGAGCGCGGCGTAGATCGGCTGCGTCATGCCGCTCTTCTTCGGGATCGCCAGGCCGTAGGGGGCGAACGCGTAGCTCTTGCCGATCAGCTTGAACTGTCCGGCGGACTGCTTGATCTGGTAGGCGACGACCGGTGAGTCGGCCATGCCCAGTTCCGCCCGGCCGCTCGAGACGGCGAGGTTGACCGCGTTCTGGCCGGTGTAGACGAGCACGTTGACTGACTTCTTGGCTTCCTTGGTGCACTTCTTGCTCTGCGCTTCGGCTTCTTCCTGCTCGACCGTCCCCTTCTCGACGGCGGTCGTCTTGCCGCACAGATCCTTGAGTTCGTTGACGCCGGGGTTGGCCGAGGTCTTGGCGTAGAAGGAGATGCCGGCGCTGTAGTAGTCGACGAAGTCGACCACTTTCTCGCGTTCCTTGGTGTCGGTGAAGGAAGAGGCGCCGACGTCGTAGCGACCGGCCGCGAGGCCGGGGATGATCGCTTCGAAGTTGGCGTTGATCATCTGGACCTTCAGGCCCATCACTTCGCCGAGCGCTTTCAGCATGTCGGGGTCCATCCCGATGATCGTGTGCCCGTCGGAGGCGATGAACTCGTTGGGCGCGTACTGCGCTTCGGTCGCCACGTCCAACGTGCCCTTCGATTTGATCGCGGCCGGTACCTTCGCGGAGATCGTCGCGTTGGCGCTGCTTGACGGCGTGCTCGCGGTGCTCGCCGTGGTCGCCGTCGAGCTCGTGCTACTGCTGCTGCCGCAGCCGGCCAGCACGAGGACGGTGAGCGCGGGTACACCGATGCGGGCGACCAGCTTGCTCATCGGATCCTCCTCGTTCGGGTTGACATGTGTGACCCCCCACAGGTCAGGGCGGCGAAGTATAAGACGCCGTCTCGACCGTCAGCGGGCGGAGGAGCTGACGGGGCGCCTGTAGGCGCGGGGCCCGAGCAGGCCTTCGATCTCGCCCGGCGCGCCGGGATGGCCGAGCAGGAAGCCCTGGGCCATCTCGCAGCCCATCTCTTCGAGCATCGTGCGCTGGTCGAGGTCCTCGATGCCCTCGGCGACGACGCTCAGCGACAGCGACTGGCCCACGCCGAGGATCGCGGCGAGCAGCTCGCGGCTGCGGCCGCCGTCGTTCAACGCGGCGACGAAGCTCCTGTCGATCTTGAGGACGTCGACGGGCATCCGCTGCAGGTGCGAGAGCGAGGCATAGCCCGTGCCGAAATCGTCGATCGCGACGCGCACGCCGAGCGCCTTGACTTCCTCCAGGCGCTCGCACGCCGCGGGGACGTCGCGCACGAGCGTCGTCTCGGTGATCTCGAGCGTCAGCGACGATGGCTCGATCCCGGAGCTTCGCAGCGCCCGCTGGACGTCCTCGGCGAACTCTTTGCGGCTGAGCTGGTAGGCGGACACGTTCACGGAGATGCCGAGCTCGAGGCCCTCCGCGCGCCAGGCGGCCGCCTGGCGGCAGGCCTCTTCGAGCACCCAGCGGCCGATCGGGACGATCAGCCTGCTCTCCTCTGCCAGCGGGATGAAGCTCGCCGGCGGCACGACGCCTCGCTGCGGATGGCGCCAGCGCACGAGCGCCTCGACGCCGACCACCCGCTGGCTCGCCAGATCGAAGATCGGCTGGTAGAGCAGGAACAGCTGGTTCGCGTCGACTGCGGCGCTCAGGTCGGCTTCGAGGTCCAGGCGACCTTCGGTGTCGCCGTACAGGCCCGCGTCGTAGAGCGCGTAGCGGTCCTTGCCGGCGGCCTTGGCGGCGTACAGCGCCAGGTCGGCGTCGCGCAGCAGCTCGTCCGGTGTGGCGTAGTGGCCGATCGCGACGCCGATGCTGGCGGTGATCGAGAACGACTTGCCCGCGTCGCCGAGCTCGACGGGCTCGCGCAGCGCCTCGGTCAGCCGGTCGGCGAGAACATCGGGCGTCGCCTCGTCGGGCGTCGTCTCGACGAGCACGACGAACTCGTCGCCGCCAAGCCGACCGACGGTGTCCTGCTCGCGCACCGCGCCCTGCAGCCGCTCGCCGGTGATCCGCAGGAGCCTGTCGCCGGCGGCGTGGCCGAGGTTGTCGTTGACGTGCTTAAAGCCGTCGATGTCGATGTACAGCGCGCCGGCCACCGCGTCCGGCTCGCGCGCTGTGCGCGCGAGCAGCTGCTCGGCGCGGTCGAGCACGAGCGCGCGGTTGGGCAGCCCGGTGAGCGGGTCGTGGAGCGCCAGGTGCGAGAGCTCGCGGGTCTTCTCGCGCACGAGCGACAGCGCGCGCGTGCGCCCGGTGGCGAGCACCAGCACGAGCAGCCCCAGCATCCCGCTCAACAGCAGCCCCCCGACCAGCAGCGTGACGGCGTCGCGATTGCCGAAAACGCCGCTGGTGACCCCGGCTCCGAAGGTCTGCACGGTCCACCCTTCGCCGGCGTTGCCGAGGCCGGCGTCGCGTCCGACGCGGATGGCGATCTTCGTGCTCTGCGCGCCGGCTGGGACGGCTCCGCGGGAGAAGGCGACGTGCGAGAAGCGCGAGTCGTAGCGGAACACGACGGCGACGTTCGGGTGACCCTCGAGCGCCTGCTCGAGCACGACGCCCGGCTCGAGCAGCTCTCCGAGCCAGCCGACGAACGCGCGCCGGCGGGCTTGGGCGGTGGACGGCGCGACCCCGCCCCGGTAGACGGGCGTCTCGATTCCCAGCGCCGTCCCGCTGCGACCGGCGACGGGGGCGTAGCTTGCCTGGCCGGATTCGCTCGCGCCGACCAGTGTGGGGGCGATCGCGCAGTAGTCGAGTCCCGCGGGCAGGTAGCTCGCGGCGCTGCGCGTCATCCCGGCCACGGCGAGGCAGTAGTAGGGTCGCTGACCCGCCGGCACGATTTCCAGGGGGCCGGTCTGACCGGCCGAGCTGGGGCCGAGCGGGCGCACGGGGTCGGCGGCGAGCTGTCTCTCGAATGCGCTCAGCTGTGCCGCGGGCACCAATTTCACGAGCCCGATGTTCTGCAGCTCGGGGTAGCGGCGCATCGCGTGTACCGCTTCAGCCCACGTGTCGAAGTCGGCGGCGGAGGCGTGGGGGTTGCCCGCCACGAACGCGCTCGCCGAGACGATCAGGTCTTCCTCGTGCTGGATCGCGAGCGTGAGCGTCGAGGCGATCTCTGCCGAGGCAAGGTGAAACGCGAGCCGCGCCTTGTCGGCGTCGGAGTGGGCCATCGCGCGCGCGCCGAACACTGACGCGAGCATCCCCCCGATCACCAGCAGGACGGTGGCGGCCGCCCAGAAGCTCCGGCGGCCCCCCGCGAGCGCCTTCGTGCGCCCTCGAACGCCCGCGAGGCGGCCACCTCGCGACGCGGGTGCGAGGCCCGGATCGGGTGCGGGCAACGGGTCGGGTATTGAGTCTTCGATCACGCGCTGTCTGTCTTTGGCGCTTGTCAGTAACGGCACGCATGAGCGCGCCCTGGGCGAGGGATCGGGCGCGGGCCGCTGCTGCTGTCGGACTGGATCGCCCGCTGGACGGATGGCGGGGCCGGCGAGCGCCGCCACGCGGCGGCATGCAACCGCGTTCGCTCGCGGTCGCGCAAAGGCTGTCCAGCGGGCTAAGGGAACCGACCGCCGGTGCCGATGAGGGTTCCGTGACGACCTTTGCCCGTTCGCTCTCCTCGCTGGCTCATGCATGCGCAGCAACCGTCCGGGCGCGTAGGCTGACGGCTGCTCTCGCGGTGAGCCTCACGGCAACGCTGCTCGCCGCGGCGCCGGCGCAGGCGCTGATCGCCGAAGTCGAAGGCGCCAAGGTCGGGCTGCAACCGCGGAACGGAACGACCTTGGGTCCGGAAACCCTGGAATCCGAAGCCCTGACGTTCTCGAACGAAGCCGGGAACGTCGTTCTGCACGGCAGCGGCGACTACGCGATCTATTGGGATCCGAACAAACAGTTTCACCATGAATGGCTCGTTAACCTCGACGGGTTCTTCCATTCGCTCGGCGAATCCGAACTGGCCACGCCGTTTGGCGACCTTGGCCAGTATCGCGACCGCAGCAACACGATCACTCCGTTCCACGCGAGCTTCAAGGGCTCATACTCGGACACCACGAAATTCCCGACCGCGGGCTGCACGGATCCCCATCCTTTGCAATACGGGGAGGTCACCTGCCTGACGGATGCCCAGCTGCGCGAACAGCTGGAGTCCTTCATCGCTACCCATGACCTTCCCAAGGGGATGAGCGTTGTCTACTACGTGCTCACGCCTCCCGGTGTGACGGTCTGCCTCGATGCGACGGCGACGCGTTGCTCGGATTACGCGGTATCCGGACCGGAAGAAGCGGAAGAAAAGCGTGAAAGCGTCAGCTACGAAGAAAGCTTCTGCAGCTACCACAGCGCCATCAACCCCGACAGCGCACCGGAGGGGGACGGCAGCACGGTCCTCTATGCGGCGATCCCGTGGACCGCGGGGACCCTTGGTCTCGCCGGCTACGTTCCCACCGCGGGCGTCTACGCGACCTCGTTCGACTGCCAGGACGGTGGCTTCAACCCCGAAAAGCACGAAGAGACGCGAGAGGTCGAGCGGGAACTGACCGCCGAAGAAGAAGCGGCGCTGAAAAAGGACACCGCGAAGAAGCGCAAAGAAGAAGAAGAAGCGCGTCGGCTCGAAGGACCCCACGTGGAGGAGCCCAACCAGGAAGGCAAAGGCGAACTGGGCGACTACTCCGCCGGCCTGTCGGACGTGCTCGTCAACCAGATCTCCGAGGAGCAGATGAACATCGCCACCGACCCGCTCCTGAGCTCGTGGCACGGTGCCGCGGGCAGCGAGGTCACCGATCTCTGCCGCAACGTCTTCGGCGCAACAGCCGGCGCTGGCGGCGGTGAAATCTCCGGCTCGGTGAAGGCTAACGCGAACACCGAAGCAGGGTCACTGTCGAACGTGACCGTCGGCGGAGGGCGCTACTACATCAACAACGTCTTCAACCTGGCCAGCGGCGGCTGCAGTGGCGGCGTCGGCCTGGTTGCGCGCTTCACCGCACCCAACACGGTCAACATCGGCGAAATCGTCGGTCTCGACGGAATGGAGTCGACGGTCAGCCTGATCACCGGCAACGCCTTCGGTCCGAGCGGCCCGCCCACGCCGACATATGCGACCTTCAGCTGGAACTTCGGCGACGGCACCCCGGAAGTCGAGGGCTACGCTCCCGGCGCGCCGCCGTGCGAAGCGCCCTGGCTCAGCCCGTGTGCCGCCAGCGCCTTCCACGCCTACCAGTACGGTGGCACCTACAGCGTGACGCTGACGGTCACCGATGTCGCGGGCAACAAGACGAGCGTCACCCACCAAGTAACCGTCGACGGGCCGCCGGCGCCGCCCACGGCGGGTCCCGCCATCGGCACGAACCCCGGGACGGGCGCCGCGGCCGGCCACCTGGCCATCCCCACGCCGATCGCCGCTGCGTCGATCGTTCCCCAGCGCCTGCGCAACGCGCTTCGCAAAGGCCTGGTCGTCAGCTACTCGGTCAACGAGCAGGTCGCGGGCCACTTCGAGCTGCTGCTGAGCCGCGCGGTCGCGCGCCGGTTGAGGATCGGCGGCCCGCTGGCCACCGACCTGCCCGCTGGCTCGCCCGCCGAGATCGTGGTCGGCAAAGAGATCCTGGTGACGACCAAGGGCGGCCACAGCGCGGTCCACATCCAGTTCTCCAAGAGCGCTGCCGCGCGCCTGGCGCACGTGCACAAGGTCGCGCTGATGCTGCGCCTGATCGTGCGCAACGCCGCGACGGTCAGCCCGGCGACGACGACGGTCGTCACCACCGCGACGCTCACCCACTGACGGACGCTTCCCTCCTCGAGCGCCCGGACTGGCCCGCCCCGCAGCCGCCTGACCTTCAGTCGGGGGAGGAGTCCTTCTTTCGCTTCGAGCGCGACTTGTCGCGGAAGACGAAGAACCACAGGGCGAACAGGCCGACGTAGCCGACGGCGATCGACACGATCGACAGTACGCCGAGCCCGAGGTTGTTGGATGTTTCGGCTTCCCCGCCGAGGGCGATCGGCAGCGACAGCACGAGGCTGGCCGCGTGCGCGAGCGCTGCCGCCACCGCTAGAGCCCCGGCCAGTGGCGCACGACGTAGCCGGTGTTGTCGGTGGGCTGCACCTGCCAGCGCGACGCGTACACGCCGCTGCGCCCGGCGGTGTCGTAGAGGATGCCGTCGACGTACATGTACGTGTGCCCGGCGTTCGCGTACACGGTGATGTACCTGCCGGGGCCGGGCGCGCCCCAGCTCTCCAGCTGGCCGGAGGTCTCCGGCGAGCTGAGCAGCCCGCCGGCGGCGAGCGCGTAGCTGACTGACCCGGAGCAGTCGTATGCGTTGTCGACGAACGACGCGTGCCCGCCGCCGTACACGTAGGGGAAGTCGGCGATCTCGTTGGCGCCGGCGATCACCTTCTGGACTGGTTCGGGGACGTCGCTGGGGATCGGGATCGTGCCGTTGCCCCCGATCGACTCGCCGCCGGGGACGGGCGTCAGGCGCAGGTGCTGGGCCTGTTTGGCGCTCCGTTCGACGGCCTGCATCTGCTTGAGCTCGCTGCGGATTTCGGCGTTCGAGGGCGCGCCGGCGGCGACGATCGCTTCGCCGGCCTTGGTGGGCGTGGCGGCGCTGGCGTGCTTGACGGAGGCGGGGGCGGGGTAGCTGTCGCCTTCGAGCGGGTCGGCGACCTCCTTGGCGACCCCGGAGGTCGTCGCGGTGGCGGCGCTCCTCGCGGGGTCGCTCGGGGCGGTGGCGGGCGGGTCCGACCGGGCGCCGGGCGGGTCGGCGGCGGTCCTGGACGTCGTGGCGCCGGTCCCTATGGTCGCTTCGCCGCAGGCGGCGAGCGCGGCGGCGGCCAGCAGGCATGCGATCGCGGCGATCGCCTTCCGCGCGAAGGTCATGTACCTAGGCTAGCGATACCGTCCGTTGTGAAGGGCCGCTAACCTGAGGCGATGCGCGAGGAAGCCTCGGCCGTGGAGATCCGGCCGCATGTCCGCCTGCTCCACGGGATGCGCCGGTCGGGCAACTGGCTGCAGCTGGTCCGCTTCGGTCTCGTCGGCGGTGTCGGCTTCGTCGTCAACGTGGCGGTGTACGCGCTGTTCGTGCATTCGGCCGGGCTCGACTACCGCGCGGCGTCGGTGGTCGCGTGGCTGGTGGCGGTGATGAACAACTTCGTGCTCAACCGCCACTGGACGTTCGACGCGGGCGACGGCAGGGCGCACTTCCAGGCGATGCGCTTCCTCGTCGTCAGCCTGGTGGCGGAGGCCTTCAGCCTGCTGCTGCTGACGCTGCTCGTGCAGGGCGCCGGCTTCGCGAAGATTCCCGCCCAAGCGCTGGCGGTGGCCGCGTCGATGCCGCTCAACTTCCTCGGAAACAAGCTGTGGAGCTTCCGCTGAGACGCTCTCGCGCACGGCCCCGTTGAGCCCCTCCGCCGCGCCGCGAGCCGCTGGTCGGCGGCCCAGTCGGTACCTATACTCTGATTCCCCCCCTCTCGGAGGACCCCTGTGCAGGAGATGGTGATCTACGGCGTCAGCTTCGACATGGTTGGCAAGCAGCCGATCGTGCTCTTGAAGACGGTCGACGGCAACAAGTTCCTGCCGATCTGGATCGGTCATCCGGAGGCGGCGTCGATCCTGATGAAGCTCCAGGGCGCCGGCACGCCGCGGCCGATGACCCACGACCTTCTGTGCGACATCCTCGGCGAGCTGGACGTCAAGTGCACGCAGGTGTCGGTGACGGAGCTGCGCGAGAACACGTTCTTTGCGTCGATCACGCTGAGCGTCAACGGCCGCGAGCTGGAGATCGACTCGCGCCCGAGCGACGCGATCGCGCTGGCGGTGCGCTCCGGCGCCCCGATCTACGCCGCCGAGGAGGTCATCTCCGAGTCGGCGATCGAGTTCGAGCACGACGTCGAGGAGTCCGAGGACGTCGTCGAAAAGTTCAAGGAGTTTCTAGACCAGGTCAGCCCCGAGGACTTCGCCGCAGGCGACTCCTGACCGGCGCGATGCGGCGTCCTCGGTCGCTCGCGTGCACAGCACGCCACGCTTCCTGCGTCCTTGCCTCGCTTGGTCAGGAGCCGCCTGCGGTCGTGACGTGATTTTTATGGGAGACGCGTTCGCGCGTGCTCCGTACACACCTGCCGCCACCGGTCACCACAGCATGTGGCGCCCGGTCAGCGCGTGAAGGCGCTCGACAGGATGCGCTCCACCAGCTCCTCGAAGCCGATGCCGGCGGCGTCGGCGGCCTGGGGCAGCAGGCTCGTCTCGGTCATGCCGGGGACGACGTTCGTCTCCAGCACCCACAGCTCGCCGCTGTCTCGCTCGAGCATCAGGTCGACGCGGGCGACGCCGTGGCAGCCGAGCAGCTCGTACACGTCGAGCGCGAGCTCCTGGGCGCGGGCGGTGGTCTCGTGCGGGAGCTCGGCGGGGCACACGAACGTGGTCATGCCGATCTCGTAGCGCGACTCGTAGTCGTAGAAGCCCTCCTCGCGCGGCACCGCCTCCACGACCGGCAGCGCCGTTGCTCGCGCTGTCGTCGCGTCCGTACCTCGAGCTCCGTCCGCTGCGCCGGGATCGGGGGGCGCGTCGAGCACGGAGACGGCGAGGTCGCGGCCGTCGACGTAGCGCTCGAGCACGATCGTGCTGTCGTAGGAGAACGCGCCGACCATCGCTCCGGGGAGCTCGCCGCTGTCCTGCGCGAACTTCACCCCCAGCGCGGAGCCGCCTCTGGCGGGCTTGACGACGAGCGGGAAGCCGAGGTCCGCTTCGATCGGCGCGAGCGCGGCGGCCGCGCCCAGCTCTTTGATCGAGGCCTCGCGCAGCGCGTGGAAGGCGGGCGTGGGGATGCCCGCCTCGCGCATCAGGTACTTGGCGAGCAGCTTGTCGGTGCAGCGCATGCACGCCGCCGGCCCGGAGCCGGTGTACGGCAGCCCGAGCGCCTCCAGCAGCCCCTGCACGGTCCCGTCCTCGCCCTCGCGCCCGTGCATGGCGATGAACGCCGCATCTGGGCTGGCCTCGAGCAGCTCCGGCACGAGCCGCTCGCCGGCGTCGAGCGCGATCACCTCGTGACCGAGCCGCTGCAGCCCTTCCTGCACCTGCGCGCCGGAGCGCAGCGATACCGCGCGCTCGAGCGAGCGCCCGCCCTTCAGGACGGCGACCCTCCTGGCCGCCGTCATCGATCCCGGCGCCGTCGCGCCGAGGGCGCCTCGTCACGGCGCACCCTAAAGGGCACCCCCCGTGGCGGGGGGCAGGCAGGCGGCAGGGCGACGACGTCCGCCAGCTGGGCGCCTGGGTCGTTCGGCTGTGGCTCGGCGCCGGCGTCCTTGGCCTCCCGCGTCGGAGTGCCGCCATCGCCGCCGTCGGCCGCGCTTCCGGCTCGAGCCTGCTGGTCCGCGGGCCCGCCCGCGCCGGTCAGCGATCCCAGCAGCCCGAGCTGCTCGCGCATCGCCCTGCCGATCCGGCGGATTCCCTCGCGTATCTCCGCCTCGGGCACGCCGGCGAAGTTCAGGCGCATCGAGGATGCGCCGCTGCGCCCGTCCACGTACGCGGCGCGGCCGGGGACGAACGCGACGCCCTCGTTCTCGCGCGCGAGCGCCAGCAGGTCGGTGGTGTCGATGCGCGGGTCGAGCGTCGCCCAGATGAACAGCCCGCCCTGCGGCCGCGTCCAGCTGGCGTGCTCGCCGAAGTGCTCGGCGAGCGCCTCGAACATCACGTCGCGACGTTCTCGATACAGGTCCCGCAGCCGCTGCACGTAGTCGATCCAGCCGGCGCCTCCGTGCGCGTCGCGCTCGCCGAAGTACGCGGCGACGAACATCTGCGTGACCGGCGAGGAGCACAGGTCGGCGCCCTGTTTGCCGAGGTTCAGCTTCTCCAGCACCGGCCGCGGCGCGACCGCCCAGCCCAGGCGCAGGCCGGGCGAGAGGATCTTCGAGAACGTGCCCAGGTAGATCACCAGATCGGAGCGGGTGGGTGGGCTTCCAGACTCCGCGGCCTGCGCGTCGAGCGAGTACAGCGTCGGCAGCGCCTCGCCGTCGTAGCGCAGCAGGCCGTACGGGTTGTCCTCGAGCACCAGCAGCTCGCGCTCGCGCGCGACCTCCACCAGGCGCCGGCGGCGCGCCAGCGACATCGTCACCCCGCCGGGGTTCTGGAAGTTGGGGATCGTGTAGATGAACTTCGGCCGGCGGCCCTGCTCGTGCAGGCGGTCGAGCGTGCTCTCCAGCGCGTCGATCGGCATGCCGTCGCCGTCCATCTCGATCTGCTCGACGTCTGCCTGGTAGGCGCTGAACGTCGGCACCGCGCCCGGGTAGGTGGGCGCCTCGGCGACGATCACGTCGCCCGGGTCGATCAGCGTCTTGCACACCAGGTCGATCACCTGCTGGCCGCCGGTCGTGACGATCACCTCGGAGGGGTCCACGAGCGTGCCCTCCTGGGCCATCACTTCGACGATGCAGTCGACGGTCGCGGCCATTCCCTCGGTCGGTCCGTACTGCAGCGCGCGCGCGGTCGACTCGGCGGCCACCTGCGCCATCAGCTTCGCGTACAGCTCCGGCGCGAACGTGCTCGTGTCGGGCAGCCCGCCTGCCAGGGAGATCACGTCCGGGCGCTCGGTCAGCGCCATCATCTCGCGCATCGCCGAGCTCTTCATGCCGAGCGTGCGCGTCGCGAACAGCGCCTCGTAGCGCGCCAGCTCGTGTGCTGCCGGCCGGGTCCGTCGTCTATCGTCCATGACCGCCTGCCTGCCCTGCCGGAGGGAGGCTGCCCATTAGGGTACGCATTTCTCGCACGGTAGCGCACCGATACGGGCACTCTGCATGAACGGCATCTTCTTCTACATCGGCCTCGGCGCCGGACTGGCGGCCGCCTGCGGGCTGCGCCCGTTCCTGCCCGTGCTGCTCGCCGGCGCGCTCGCATCCGACAAGGTGCTGGGCGTCAGCTTCGCGCACGCTCCCTACCGCTTCCTGCAGTCGGGCTGGTGGCTGCTCGTCGCGACCGTCGCGCTGGTGCTCGCGTACGTCCTGCAGATCGTGCTCCGGCTCACGCCGATCATCGATCCGAGCGATCGCAAACAGCGCGCCGACCCGCTCGCGGCGTCGCTCACCGGCCTCGGGCTCGGCGCGGGCGCGGTCCTGTTCGCCGGCACGCTCGCCGCGCACGGCGACGCGTGGTGGCCCGGACTGATCGGCGGCATCGTCGTCGCCGGCTTTGCCCAGCGCGCGTCCTGGCCGGTGATCGTCCGTGCCCGCGGGCGCCTCAGCGACCGCTCCGCGCGCGAGGCGCTGACCGTCTACCTGGACGCCGCCGCGCTGCTGTTCGCGGCGCTGGTCGCGCTGCTGCATCCGCTCGGCTACGTCCTGCTCGCGCTGCTCGCGTGGTTCGGCTGGCGCGGGCGCGCCCGCGGCGATGAAAAGTACGCGGGGCTGCGCATCCTGCGCCGCTGAGGAGGCGGATCGTGAATTCCTCGCCGCCCAAGCTGGTGCTGTGCGTGATCGACGCGATGGCGCCGGCGATGCTCGAGCGCGCGATCGCGACCGGCGCCGCGCCCGTGCTCGAGCGTCTCGTCAGCGGCGGGCGCTATGTGTCCGACTGCGTAGCCGCGTTCCCGTCGGTCACGCCCGTGTGCGCCGCGTCGATCGTCACCGGGACCAGCCAGGACGAGCACGAGATCCCCGGCATGAACTGGTTCCACCGCGAGGAGCACCGCTACGTCGAGTACGGCTCGAGCTTCCGTGCCGCGCAGCGCTTCGGCATCGCGCGCCAGCTCACGGACACCGTCTACAACATGAACCGCGCCCACCTCTCCCAGCAGACGCCGACGGTGTTCGAGACGCTCGACGACGCCGACGTGCGCACCGCCGGCACCACCTACCTGATGTACCGCGGGCGCCACCGTCACGAGCCTCAGCGCGACACCGCCCTCACGCGCGTCGCCTCCGCGCTCATGCGCCACCCGGTGATGGGCCCGCGCGAGCTGTTCTACGCCGACATCTTCGCCTCGCAGCGCACCGGCTGCCGCTCGGGCCTCGGGATGCCGGGCGTGCGCGACCGCCACTCCGGCTGCGTCTCCGCCTACATGGTCGAGCACGACCTGTTCGACTTCCTGCTGCTGTCGCTGCCCGACAACGACTGGTACTCGCACAAGCACGGCCCGGACGCGCAGGCGCACTCGATCGGGCAGGCCGACCTGCAGCTCGCGCGGGTGATGAATGCCGCCGGCGGCGTCGAGGAGTTCCTCGCCGAGCACGCGGTGATCGCGATGGCCGACCACTCGCAGGCGCCCGTCACCGCCACGATCGCGCTCCAGGACGAGCTCGCCGAGCTGGGGGTCCTCGGACCTGTGCGTTCTTCTGAGGGCAGGGTGGGTGGGACCGACTCACAGCCGCGGATCGCCGTGTGCCCCTCCCAGCGCGCGGCGATGGTGTACGCGCTGCACGAGTCCGAGCGCGACGCGATGCGCGCGTCGGTCGTGACGCTCGCGCTCGCCATCGACGGCGTCGACCTCGTGCTGTGGCTCGAGCGCGACGCCCACGACGCGCCCCGCGAGGGCGTCATCGCCAGCCCACGCCACGGCGAGCTGCGCTTCGCGCCAGATGGACCTGTCATCGACCCGCGCGGACTGTCGTGGAGCGTCGACGGCGCGCTCGCGGCGATCGACGCGACGATCGAGGATGGGCTGCTGCTCAGCCCCGCCTACCCGGACGCGCTCGCCCGCGCGTGGACGGCGCTCACGTGCCGGACCTCGGGCGAGGTGCTGCTGTCGGCCGCTCCCGGCTTCGAGTTCATCGACTGGGGGCGCCAGGCGCACGTCGGCGGCGGCAGCCACGGCTCGCTGCACGCCTCCGACTCGCTCGGCGCGCTCGTTCTCCATGGGGTGGCGCTGCCCGAGCCCCAGCCGGCGCAGTGGGCGATCCGCGACATCGCGCCGCTCGTGTTGCGCCACTTCGGGCTCGATCCGCCGCGCTGACGTCGTTACGCTCGCTCGATGCGCTCCCTAGCGATCGCGGCACTCGCGCTGCTCGCCTCGCTCGCACTCGAGGCTCCCTCGGCGGCTGCGCACGCGTCGAGCACCACATCCTCCACGAATTCGGAAACGCCGATCCCGGTGGCGGTGTCGAACGTGCCGCCGGCCGGTCGCCTGCTCTCCTCGGAAAAGGTCCTGGCGATCGCCAACCGCCTGCCCGAGATGCGCGCCCTGCGCAGGGAATACCACGGCTCCTTCGGCGACGTCTACCTCAAAGGGGCGGCGCAGTGGCAGGTCAGCTACTTCACGCGCGGCGGCAAGAAGGAGATCGGCCTGGTGATCATCAACGACCTCTCCGGGCGGGTCGTCGAACAGTGGACCGGCTTCCAGGTCGCGTGGTCGATGGCGCGCGGCTATCCCGGCGCGTTCGGCAGGCACGTCAACGCGCTGTACATCTGGCTGCCGCTGTGCGTGCTGTTCATGCTGCCGTTCTTCGACTTCCGCCGCCCCTTCCGGCTGCTGCACCTCGACCTGCTCGCGCTGCTGTCGTTCTCGGTGTCGCTCGCGTTCTTCAACCACGCGCACATCTACGCGTCGGTGCCGCTCGCCTATCCGCCGCTGCTGTACCTGCTCGCGCGCATGCTCGCGCTGCTGCGCCGGCCCCGCGCCGCCCGCCGCCCGCCGCCGCTGCGCCTGCTCGTGCCCACGCCGTGGCTCGCGCTCGGCGTGATCTTCCTGCTCGGCTTTCGCATCGGCCTGAACGTCACCGACTCGAACGTCATCGACGTCGGCTACGCGGGCGTGATCGGGGCCAGCAAGATCGCCCACGACGAAGCGCTGTACGGCAACTGGCCGTCGACCAACGAACACGGAGACACGTACGGCCCGGTCGACTACGAGGTGTACGTGCCCTTCCAGCAGGCCTTCGGCTGGAGCGGCAAGTGGGATGACCTGCCGGCCGCGCACGCGGCGGCGATCTTCTTCGACCTGCTCGCGACGGCGCTGCTGTTCCTGCTCGGGCGGCGCATGCGCGGGCCGACGCTCGGCGTGGCGCTCGCCTACGCCTGGGTCGCCTACCCGTTCACGCTGTACGCGCTGGAGAGCAACTCCAACGACAGCCTCGTCGGCGCGCTCGTGCTCGCGGCGGTGCTCGCGGCGAGCTACCGCTCGCGCCTGGCCACCGCCGGGCGCGGCGTGCTCGTCGCGCTCGCCGGCCTGACCAAGTTCGCGCCGCTGGCGCTCGCGCCTCTGCTCGCCACGCACGGCCTGGGCGAGCTCTCAGTCGCGCGCCGCGCTCGCGCGCTGGCGCTGTACGCGCTCGCGTTCGCGGGCGCCGTCGCGCTGGTGTCCATCCCCGCGCTCAGCCACGACTCGCTGCACACGATCTACGAGCGCACGTTCGTCTACCAGTCCAACCGCGGCTCGCCGTTCTCCGCGTGGGGGCTGTACGGCCTGCAGGGCATCGAGACCTTCGTCGAGATCGCCGCCGTCGCGCTCGCCGTCCTGCTCGCGATCCTCCCCCGCCGCCCTGACGTCGTCGGCCTGGCGGCGGCGTGCGCCGCGGTGATCGTCGCCGAGCAGCTCGGCATCGAACACTGGTTCTACCTGTACATCCCCTGGTTCTTCGGGCTGGCGATCGTCGCCCTGTTCGGGGCGCTCAGCGATCCGTCGAGCCAGTCGCCGGCCGTGGCATCAGCACCTGCTCGATCGAGTCGGCCCGCAGCGGCGCTGAGCAGCTGATCAGCGCGCCCATCAGCCACGGGTCCTCGTCCGAGGTCTCGAAGCGGATCGGCATCATCGTCAGCAGCGACTCGATCGCCTGCTCGCGCTTGACCCCGATCACGCCGCCGCGCGGCCCGGTCATGCCGACGTCCGTGATGTACGCGGTCCCGCCCGGCAGCACGCGCGCGTCGGCGGTCGGCACGTGCGTGTGCGTGCCCACCACCGCCGTCACCCGCCCGTCGAGGTGCCAGCCCATCGCCACCTTTTCGGAGGTCGCCTCCGCGTGCATGTCGACGAGGATGTGCTCGACCTCGCCCAGCTCCCCCAGCGCGACCTCGATCTCCGTGAACGCCGAGCGCCCGGCGCGCAGGTAGAGGTTGCCGCTGAGGTTCACCACGCCCAGGCGCACGCCGTCGTGCT
Source organism: uncultured Solirubrobacteraceae bacterium (assembly GCA_963735705.1). GTDB lineage: Bacteria > Actinomycetota > Thermoleophilia > Solirubrobacterales > Solirubrobacteraceae > Palsa-744. The sequence continues at coordinate 876,207 of CAVTLZ010000012.1, read as the reverse complement.
CGACCACGCAAACGCCCCGCCCCGGCTGGCTGCGCAGGAAGTTGGCCGGGCGCACGATCGGCTTGCCGCTCGCCAGGTACGGGTAGATCTCGCGCCGGTGGTAGGTGTGGTTGCCGAGCGTGATCGCGTCGACGCCGGCGGCGAACATCTGGTCGGCGATCTTCGGCGTGATCCCCAGGCCGCCGGCCGCGTTCTCGCCGTTGACCACGACGAACGTCGGCGCGTGCAGCTCGCGCAGGACGGGCAGGCAGTCGAGCAGCGTGTGCCGGCCGATCCCGCCCACGACGTCGCCGACGAACAGGATGCGCGCGGCGCCCGCGCCTGCGGCGGCCGCCTGGGGCTCAGCCATACTCTGGCGATGGTGGGAGGTAGGTGAAGGACGTCTCCGAGCAGGTTCCCCGCGTGGTCGTTCCGCGCTGGGTCCAGCTGGTGCTGCTGCCGCTGACGGTGCTCGCGCTGTGGGCGCTCGCGAAAGCCGCGGGGAAAGTGCTGGTGATCTTCATCGTTGCCGGCCTCATAGCGCTGATCCTCAACCCGGCCGTCTCCCTCCTGCACCGCTCGCGTCTTCCCCGTGGGCTCGCCGTGCTCGCCGTGTACGTCGCATTCTTCCTGACGTTGACGGGTATCGGCTTCCTGCTTGCCAACCCTATCTCCGATCAGGTCCGCACGTTCGCCGGCAACCTCCCGCACATCATCGCCGAAGCCAACAGGAAGCTCGCGACGTTCCAGGGCGAACTCAACCATCACGGCATCCACGTCGAACTCGTCAAACAGGGCAAGACCGCGCTGCAGAGCTTCGAGGCGAAAGTCGCCAAGAGCGCCGACAAACTGGTGTCGTTCGGCGGCGCGCTCGCCAGCGAAGTCGCCGGCGGCATCTTCGATCTCGTGCTCGTGTTCGTGCTGTCCGTCTACCTGCTGCTCTACGGCGCCCAGATCGGGACGCTCGTGCGGCGAGTGATGCCCGACGGGGACGGCACCAGGGCGGACGACTACCCGCACCTGGTCCAGCGCGCCGTCTCCCGCTACATCGGCGGCCAGCTCCTGTTCAGCACGATCATGGGCACCTCCACCGGCCTTGCGCTGTACGTGTTCGGGGTGATCGGCGTGTTCCCCGACGGGCGCACATACGCGGTCGCCTTCGCCGTGTTCTACGGAGTGATGGAGCTGGTGCCGTATATCGGCCCGATCCTCGGCGCCGTGCCGCCGGTGCTCGTCGCGCTGCTCACCAAACCGATCACCGCGCTGTGGGTGGCGCTGCTGTTCGTCGGCCTGCAGCAGCTGGAGGGGCACGTCGTCGCGCCGCAGGTCTTCGGCCACACGCTGCGCATCAACCCGCTGCTCGTCATCTTCGCGCTGCTGCTCGGGCTGCAGGTCTACGGGGTCCTCGGCGCGCTGATCGCGCTGCCGATCCTCGCGGTCGTGCGCGAGACGGCTGTCTACCTGAATCGCCATCTGACGTTCGAACCCTGGGAACGCGGCCGCAACGGGCTGCTGTGAGCGCCGTCCTGCGCGTCAGCGCGCTCGGCAAGCGCTACGGCGAGCTGGACGCCCTGCGGGATGTCAGCTTCCAGGCCGAGGCCGGTGAGCTGATCGCCGTCGTCGGCCCCAACGGCGCCGGCAAGACGACGCTGCTGTCGATCATCGTCGGCATCCAAGCTCCTACCGCCGGCACCGTCGAGCGCATCGCCGGCGAGGGCTCCACGGAGGGCGGGCGGGCGGCCGTCTCGCGGGTGGGCTGGGCGCCGCAAGCCCCCGCGCTCTACTCGAAGCTGTCGGTCGCCGAGAACCTCGAGCTGTTCGCGCGCCTGGAGGGGGTCGCGGATCCGCGCGCGGCGGTCGCGCGGATGCTCGAGCAGACAGGTCTTGGCGCGCGAGCGAGCGAGCCCGTCGGGCGGCTGTCAGGCGGCAACCGCCAGCGCGTGAACGTCGCCCTCGGGCTGATCGGCGACCCGCCCGTGCTCGCGCTCGACGAGCCGTCGGCGTCGCTCGATCCCAGCCAGCGCGAGCGGCTATGGGAGTTCGTCGGCGCGCGGGTCGCCGCCGGGACGACCGTCGTGTTCTCCACCCACAACGTCAGCGAGGCCCAGCGCTACGCCGACCGCGTGCTCGTGCTTGCCGAAGGGCGGCTGCTGTTCGACGGCGCTCCCCAGGCGCTGCTCGCATCGGCCCCGGGCGGCGAGCCGGCCGGCGGCGACCTCGAGCAGGCGCTCGTGTCGTTCCTGCGCGCGCATGCGCCCGCCGCCCCCGGAGCCCACCCGCGCCCGGAGGGCACGCCGTGAGGTGGCTTCTGCGCAAGGACCTGCTGATCCTCGGGCGCTCGCGGCTGCTGCTCGCCCTGCTGATCGTCTACCCCGTGGCGATCGCGCTGCTGATCGGCCTGGCCATCTCGCGCAGCCCGTCGCGCCCGCGCGTGGCGATCGTCGACGAGACACCGCCCGGGGAAACCGTCAAGGTGGGCGACCGGCGCGTGCTCGTCAGCGAGTACGCCCAGCAGCTGTTCGACAAGGTCCAGGCCGTCGACGTCCCCACGCGCGCGCAGGCGGTCGCGGAGGTCGACTCGGGCGAAGTGCTCGCCGCCGTCGTGATCCCGCCGGACATCGCCGCGCGCGTCGCCTCCGACACCGAGGCGGCGCAGCTGGAAGTCCTGTACAACGGCAACGCGCTCGAGCAGTCGCTCGTGCAGTCGGCGCTCGACTCCGCGCTCGCGCAGGCCAACCTCGGCTTCTCCGCGCAGATCCAGCAGGCCGCCGGCAGCGTCATCGGCTCGCTGCTCAGCGGCGGCAACCTCGGCAGCATCGGCGCGCCGGAAAACCTGATCGGGCTGACCCGGATACCGTCGACGCTCGGCGGCGTGATCGCGCGCCAGCCGCCCGGGCGCGACCGCACGCAGCTCGAACGGATCGACGCGTTCGCCGGCTTCGCCGCGCAGAACCTGACGCTCGCCCGCCGCGTGCTGTCGATCGTCGGTCAGCCGATCCGCGTGAACAGCGTGCTGCTGCACGGCCGGCGCACGCCGCTGAACACGTTCGCCGTCGTCGTCGCCGTCACCCTCTCGCTGATGCTCGTCTGCGTGCTGCTCGCCGCCGGCGGCGTCGCGCTCGAGCGCGAAGAGCACGCCCTCTCGCGCCTGCTGCGCGGCCTCGTCACGCGCGAGACGCTGCTCGTCGAGAAGACGCTGCTCGCCGCCGGCTGCGCGTTCGCGATCGCGTTCGCGATGCTCGCCGGGATCAGCGCGTTCGTCGCGCTCGACTGGAGTCGCGTCGGTCTGTGGCTGGCCGCGCTCGCCCTCGGCGCGATCGCGTTCGCAGCGCTCGGCGTGGCGATCGGCGCGCTCGCGCGCGAGGTGCGCGCCGCCTCGCTGCTCGCCTTCCTGCTGTCGCTGCCGCTCGCCTTCCTCGCGCTCGTGCCCGGGGGATCGGTGTCCGGCGGCTTCTACGACGCGATCGCCGCGATCTCGTTCGTGTTCCCCTTCAAGGCCGCGCTGCAGGCACTCGACGCGGCCGTCAACGGCGCCTCGCCCGCGATCGGCCTCTCGCTCGTACACCTCGCCGTGCTCAGCGCCGTGTTCGGAGCGCTCGCGCGCGTCGGCCTGAGATCGGTCGAGTAGGGCAACCGCGAACGCCGCCCGAGCGCCGGCAGGCGCTCCCATAAATAGCTTGGCGCGGGGTATCCTCGAAGGCCATGGCCTTTCCCCAGACGCGCATGCGCAGGCTGCGCGCGACCGTCGGGCTGCGCGGGCTCGTGCGCGAGACCGACGTCCGCGCCGACCAGCTCGTGCTGCCGCTGTTCGTCACCGAGGCCGGCGCCTTTGATGGGAGCCCGCCCGGGCGGGCGGGACGTCAACCGATCGCGACGATGCCCGGCGTCGATCGCCTGTCGCTCGCGGCGGTTGTCGAGGAGGCGCAGGAGGCGGCCGCGCTCGGCATCCCCGCGGTGATGCTGTTCGGCCTGCCCGCCGAGAAGGACGAGCACGGCTCCGGCGCGTGGGATCAGGAGGGCGTCGTGCAGCTCGCCACGCGCGCGATCAAGCAGGCCGTGCCCGAGCTGCTCGTGATCACCGACGTGTGCCTGTGCGAGTACACCTCCCACGGGCACTGCGGCGTCCTGCGCGAGGACGGCACCGTGGACAACGACGCCTCGCTGGAGCTGCTCGCGCAGACCGCCGTCAGCCACGCGCGCGCCGGCGCCGACATCGTCGCGCCGTCGGACATGATGGACGGGCGCGTCGGCGCGATCAGGGCCGAGCTCGACGGCGATGGCTTCGCCGACACGCCGATCCTCGCCTACTCCGCCAAGTTCGCCTCCGCCTTCTACGGGCCGTTCCGCGAGGCCGCCGACTCCGCCCCCGCGTTCGGCGACCGCCGCGGCTACCAGATGGATCCCGCCAACGGACGCGAGGCCGTGCGCGAGGCGCTGCTCGACGTGCAGGAGGGCGCCGACATGGTCATGGTCAAGCCCGCGCTCGCGTACGGCGACCTGATCAGGGCCGTCAAGCGCGCGACGCGCCTGCCCGTCGCGGCGTACAACGTCAGCGGCGAGTATGCGATGGTCAAGGCCGCCGCGGCCGCCGGCTACCTCGACGAGCGCGCCACCGTGCTCGAGATCCTCACATCCCTGCGCCGCGCCGGCGCCGACACGATCGTCACCTACCACGCAAAGGACGCAGCCAGATGGCTTCAGTAAAGATCCGCAGCCGCAAGGACGGCGCGGCGATCGCGCTGGACGACGTCGACCGCAAGCTGCTCAACCTGATGCAGGGCAGCTTCCCGATCGCGCCGCGCCCCTACCGGCGCGTCGCCGAGCTCGGCGAGGTCACAGAGCAGGAGGTCATGCGGCGCGTCCGGCACCTGCTCGACAAGCGCATCATCCGCCAGGTCACGCCGATCTTCGACACGCGCGCTCTCGGCTACTCCTCGATGCTCGTCGCCGCCAAGGTCGATCCGGAGCATCCGCATCGCGCCGCGCAGGTCATCAACCAGCACCCCGGCGTCTCGCACAACTACCTGCGCAACCACGAGTTCAACCTGTGGTTCACGATCGCCACCGAGCCCGACTCCAAGCTCGGCCTCGAGGGCACGCTCGAGGTGCTCGCGCGGGAGGCCGGCGCCGAGTCCGTGCGCCAGCTGCCCACGCTGCGGCTGTTCAAGATCCGCATGGACCTGGAGATGCAGGGCGACACCGACGCGCTCTCCAGCGCCGCCGAGGTCAAGGAGCCGATCGAGCTCGAGCCCCAGCCCTACGACGAGCTGGACATCGCCGTCATCCGCGCGCTGCAGGGCGACATGGCCGTCGTCGAGGAGCCCTACGCGGCAGCCGCCGCCGAGCTCGGGATGACCGAAGAGCGCTTCCTCGACCACCTCGCCGGCATGCAGGAGCGGGGCATCCTGCGCCGCGTCGCCGCCATCCTCTACCACCGCCGCGCCGGCTTCTCCGCCAACGGCATGGGGGTCTGGAAGGTCCCCGACGAGCAGATCTTCGACATCGGCTGCCGCATGGCCGCCGTGCGCGGGGTCTCCCACTGCTACCAGCGCCCCACCTACGAGGACTGGCCGTACTCCGTCTTCACGATGGCCCACGGCCGCTCCAAGGAGGAGTGCGACGCGGTCCTCGACTCGATCGCCGAGCGCACCGGCATCAGCGAGCGCGCGACGCTCTACTCCTCCACCGAGTTCAAGAAGATCCGGCTGCTGTACTTCACCGAGGACTTCAAGGACTGGGAGAGCAGGCACGCTTGAGCGGCGGGGGCTCGTGACGGCCTCGCTCACCGACACGCGCTCGGCCGAGCTGTACAGGCGTGCCCTGGAGCTGATCCCCGGTGGGGTCAACTCGCCCGTGCGGGCGATGCGCGCGATCGGGCGCGACCCGCTCTTCATCGCCCGCGGCGAGGGCGCCGAGCTGGTCGACGTCGACGGCAACCGCTTCGTCGACTACGTCTGCTCGTGGGGGCCGCTGATCCACGGGCACGCCCACCCGCACGTGCTCGCGGCGATCGCCGACGCGGCCGCGCGCGGCACCAGCTTCGGCGCTCCGACCCCCGGCGAGGTCGAGCTCGCCGGCGAGGTCACGCGCCGGATGGAGGGCGTGGAGATGCTGCGCACGACCTCCTCCGGGACCGAGGCGGCGATGACCGCCATCCGCCTCGCGCGCGCCGCCACCGGCCGCGAGCCGATCCTCAAGTTCGCCGGCGCCTACCACGGGCACTCCGACGGGCTGCTCGCGGCCGCCGGCTCGGGCCTCGCCACGCAGGGGCTGCCCGCCAGCCCCGGCGTGCCCGCGAGCGCCGCCGCCGGCACGATCGTCGTGCCGTGGAACGATGCCGATGCGCTCGTCGCCGCCACCGAGCGCCACGAGCTCGCCGCCATCATCGCCGAGCCGCTGCCCGCGAACATGGGGCTCGTGCCGGCGGCCGAGAGCTTCCTGGCGCTGCTGCGCGAGCGCGCCGACGCCAACGGCGCGCTGCTCGTGCTCGACGAGGTCATCAGCGGCTTCCGCGTCGCCCGCGGCGGCGCCCAGGAGCTGCTCGGCGTGAGCGGCGACCTGGTGATCCTCGGCAAGGTCATCGGCGGCGGCCTGCCCGCCGCGGCCGTCGGCGGCCGCGCGGAGCTGATGCGAATGCTCGCCCCCAGCGGCGAGGTCTACCAGGCGGGGACGCTGTCGGGCAACCCGCTCGCGGTGGCCGCCGGGCTGGCGACGCTCGAGCTGCTCGACGAGCCCGCATACCTGCGCCTCGCCGCGATCACCGAGCGTCTCGCCGACGGTCTGCGCGAGGCGGCCGGCGGGGCGGGCGGGTATCCCATACAAATCGTCAGCATGCCCGGCTTGATGACCGTCTTCTTCAGCCCTGAGCCCGTGTCCTCGTTCGCCGACGCCCAGGCGTGCGACCTGGACGCGCACGCGGCGTGGTGCCGGGAGCTGCTCGCGCGCGGCGTCTACCCTCCGCCGTCGCAGTTCGAGGCGTGGTTCCCGTCGCTCGCGCACACCGCCGAGCAGCTGGAGCGCACCGTCGAGGCCGCCGCCGCGGCCTTCGCATGCCTTCCCGATCGGGCGGCGAACGGATGAGCGCCGCCCATGGGCCGGCCGGCGAGGACGCGCTCGCGCGCCTGCGCGCGCTGCTGCGCGAGGAAGGCGGGCTGATCGCGACGCTCGTCGAGCCCGCCCCGACGTCCGTCGCTACGGACGCGCCTGACGCGCGCAACGGGCATGGCGCCAGCCCCGGCGCGATCGCCGCGAACGGGCCGCGCGCCGCCGGCCGGCGCGAGGAGTACGAGCTGCTCGTGGAGGCGATCTACGAGGGCTACCTGCTGCACTACGGCGCGCCGCGCGTCGTGCGCATGCCCGAGGCCGACCTGAGGCTGCTCGCGGGCGATCGCCTGTACGCGATCGGGCTCGCGCGCCTGGTCGCGCTCGGCGACACGCTCGCCGTCGCCGAGCTCGCCGACACGATCACGCTCAGCGCGCTCGCGCAGGGCGCCGGCAAGGACAAGCTCGCCGACGCCGTGTGGGCGGCCGGCGCGCACGCCGTCGGGCACGGCTCGAGCGTTGCCCACGATCGCGCCAAGGACCTCGTGCTGGCGGGGGCTCCCAACGCGATCGAGGCGATGCGCACAAGCGCTCTGGGAGGGGCCGCGCCGCGCTGAATCGCGCCTCGGTATTCTTAGCGCCCGGTGCCAGACAAGCGCGACAAGCACAAGTCCAAGTACACGCTCGACCGGGGGATGCCGGGCGCGTTCGAGGGCGAGACGATCACGCGGCGCCGGTTCATGACCGGCACCGCGCACGGCGCCGGAGCGGTCGCCGCGGCCTCGTTCGCGCTGCCCGCGCTCGGCTTCGCGTTCGGTCCGATCTTCAAAAGCACGCCGCACCGCTGGGAAGTCGTGGGCAACGTCGACCTGTTCCCCGACAACAACTACATCCCGGTCGTGCTCACGGTCACACCGAACATCGGCGAGGCCGGCAAGACGACCGTGTACGTGCGCAAGTTCAACCCCGAAATCGACACCGACCCCTACGACCAGGGCACGCCCTACATCGCCATCTCCAGCCGCTGCGCGCACGTCGGCTGCCCGGTGCGCTGGGTGGACGCCTCCGAGCGCTTCATCTGCCCGTGCCACGGCGGCGTGTATGACCTGCTGGGGCGGAGGGTGGGTGGGCCTCCGGTGCGGCCGCTCGACCGCTTCTACACGCGCGTGAACGGCGAAAACGTCGAAGTCGGCCCGCGCTTCAGCGTCAACAGCCAGCTGCGCCGCTTCTCCCCGCGCGACCCCGGCGAGCCGCTGGACGGCATCGGCCAGTACATGTACCCGTCGCGTCCCGGCGCCCAGAAACTCTAGTCCCGGACCGCCTTCCCACCCACCGTGCCCAAGCTCCCCGCCCCTCCGCTCCCCGCTCCCCTGAGGACGCCGCCGCCGCGCCCCGGCCAGGGCAACGGCAAGAGCGGCCCCGTCGAGGACGCCAAGCAGGCCGGGATCACGGTCGTCGACTGGGTCGACGAGCGCACCTCGCTCAGCGGCGCCGCGCGCTGGATGATGTTCCGCAAGGTGCCCAAGGGCACCAACTGGTTCTACACGCTCGGCTCGGCGACGATGTTCGCGTTCCTCAGCCAGGCGGTCACCGGCGTCTTCCTGGCGATGTACTACCGGCCCGACCCCGCCGGCGGCGCCTACGAATCGATCCGCTACGTCACCAACGACGTGTTCCTCGGCCAGTTCGTCCGCGGCATGCACAAGTGGGGCTCCAGCGTGATGGTCGTGCTCGTCTTCCTGCACATGGGGCGCACGTTCTTCTTCGGCGCGTACAAGTACCCGCGCGAGCTCAACTGGGTGATCGGCGTGGTGCTGCTGATCCTGACGATGGTGATGTCCTTCACCGGCTACCTGCTGCCGTTCGACCAGCGCGCCTACTGGGCCACGATCGTCGGCGTCAACATCAACGGCACCGGCCCGCTGGTCGGCCCGTACCTGAGCGACTTCCTGCGCGGCGGCTCGGAATTCGGCGCCACCACGCTGTCGCGCTTCTACGCCATCCACATGCTGCTCGTGCCAGGTCTGATCGCTGCGCTGCTGGGCGCCCACCTGTACCTGGTGGCCAAGCTCGGCACGACCGCGCCGCCGTGGCGGAAGGCCGAGAAACGCCAAGAGCTGCGCGAGACCGAGGTGTAGGGGTGAATCAGCGCGAGAAGGAGGAGTACCTCCGCGAGTACGCGATCCTGAAGTCTCAGGGCAAACCGTTCTTCCCATACGCGGTGGCCAAGGACTCGATCATGGCCTGCGTGGTGATGGCGGTCATCATCGCGATGTCGCTGGTGCTCGGGGCTGAGCTCGGCTCCAAGGCCAACCCCACCACGACCACGTACGTGCCGCGCCCGGAGTGGTACTTCTTCTTCCTGTTCGAGCTCCTGCGCATCATCAGGACGCCGGGCCTCGTGCCGCTCGCCACGATCGGCGTGCCCACGATCGGCATGATCCTGCTGTTCCTGCTGCCCTTCTACGACCGCGGCCCCGAGCGGCGGCCCGAGCGGCGCCCGATCGCGACCATCACCGGCGTGTTCGTGATCTGCGCAATGGCCTACCTGACCTACTCCGGCGCCAACGTCGGCTCGCCGACGGCGATCGAAATGGCGACGCCCGCAGCCGTCAAGCAGGCCGGCGGGGCCGTGCTCGCGGGCTATGAAGAAGGCAGGAAGGTGGTCGCTCAGTCGGGCTGCCTGGCGTGCCACAAACTCGGCGACAACGGCAACTCGGGGCCCGGGCCCGAGCTGACCCAGATCGGCTCGCGCATCCCCCGCCAGGCGATCGCGCGGACGCTCGTGAACCCGACCGCGCCGATGCCCTCGTTCAAGAACCTGCCGGCGAAGAAGTTCGAAGCGATCGTCAACTTCCTCTCGCAGCTCAAGTAGCCGCGTCCGTGCCCGCTCGTCCCCGAGACGGCGCACCCCTCGACGGGGCAACAACAGCCGGCGGGTCTGCCCGCGGGGGGGCGGGGAGGCTGGAGGCGGCGGAGGTGCGTGCGATGTTCGACCGCATCGCCGGCGTGTACGACCCGCTGAACACCGCGATGACCGCCGGCCTGCATCATCGCTGGCGCGCGCGCGCCGCCGATCTGGCGCACGTCGGCCCGGGCAGCCGCGTGCTGGACGTGGCCACCGGCACCGGCGATCTCGCGATCGAGCTCGCGCGCCGTGTCTCGCCCGGTGGCGAGGTCGTCGGCAGCGACTTCGCCGAGGGAATGCTCGATCGTGCCCGCCGCAAGGCCGCCGCCGCGGGTGGCGCTCACGTGCGCCCGCGCTTCGAATGGGCCGACGCGATGGAGCTGCCCTACCCCGACGACTCGTTCGACGCCGCCACCGTCGGCTTCGGCGCGCGCAACTTCGACGACCTCGGCCGCGGCCTGGCGGAGATGGTCCGCGTGGTCCGCCCCGGCGGGCGGGTGGTGGTGCTCGAGATCACCACGCCCATGCGCGCTCCGCTGTCGCTGTTCTACCGGCTGTGGTTCGACCGGATCGTCCCCGCGATCGGGCGGCTGGTCGGTGCGCTGTCGCCCGGCTCTCGCCGGCGCGCCGGCGACGAGGGCACGATCGCACAGGCCTACAGCTACCTGCCCAGCTCGGTCAAGCGCTTCCCCGGCCCCGTCGCGCTGGCCGCCGAGCTGGAGCGTGCGGGCCTGTCGCAGATCAGATACGTGCTCACCGCCGGTGGCATTGTGGCCATTCACGCGGGCACCGTCCCGGACGAACGGTCATCATGAGCGCAGTGCGCAGCACGGCGGCCAGCGTTCCGGTGGAGGAGGTGGACGGACTCGACGCGATCATGCGCCGCGGCGGCAGGGGTCTGCGCCGGCGCATGGAGCGCACCGAGCGCCACCTCGAGCGGGTCACCGCGCACGCCGGCACGCCCCTCGCCGCGTACGCCAACGCCACCGTCGTCGCCGGCGGCAAGCGACTGCGCCCGCTGCTGGTGGTGCTCGCCGCCGAGTCCGCGGGAGGGGTGGGCGGGCAATCAAACAACGCCGACGACGAGGAGCATCTGGTGCGGGCGGCCGTCGCGGTCGAGCTCGTGCATTCGGCGACGCTCGTCCACGACGACGTGATCGACGGCGCGCTGCTGCGCCGCGGCCACCCGACCGTGGCGGCGGTCGCCGGCCGCCAGATGGCGGTGGCCACTGGCGACCTGCTGTTCTCGCGCGCGTTCGCGGAGCTCGCGCGCAACGACGACGTCGAGCAGCTGCGCGCGCTCTCCGACGCCAGCTCCGCGCTCGCCGAAGGCGAGCTGCTGCAGCGCGAGGACGCCTACGCGTCGCACGTGCCCGTCGATCGTTACCTCAGGCGCTGCGAGCTGAAGACCGCCGCGCTGTTCGAGGCCGCCTGCCGGCTCGGCGCGCTGACCGCGGCACAGGGCTCGAGCGTCCTCGCCGACGCGCTCGGCGCGTTCGCGCGGCGCATCGGGCTGGCCTTTCAGATGCTCGACGACGTGCTGGACGTCTCCGGGCCGGTGGAGCGGACCGGCAAGTCGCGGGGCACCGACCTGCTCGACGGCACCGTCACGCTGCCGTTCATCCTCGCGCGCGAGCGCGACCCGGACCTGGCCGCGTTCGACCTCGCCTCGCTGCGTGGGGTCGGTGGGGCCGAGAAGACCGAGGCGCTGTGCGAGCGCATCGCCGCCACGGGCGCGCTGGACGAGGCCCGCGAGCGGGCGCTGGCGGTGGTCGCCGAGGCCAAGGCGGCGCTGCCGGCGATCCTGCCGGACGGGCGCTCGGCGCTGCTGGGCCTCGTAGCCGACGCCGTCGTCGAGCGCTACCGCTAGCGACTCGTATGCCGGCGCGAGCCGGCGTCCTCGGTCGCTCGTGTGCGAGCCGCACACCACGCTCCCTGCGTCCTTGGCTCGCTTGGCCTACGAGCCGCTAGTTCTTCCGGGTTCAGAAGTCGCTGGGCAGAATCAGGTCTGCCTCTAGCGCGCGCGCGAAGAACTCGATTTCCTCGGACATGTTCGCGTGCGTCATGCGCCTGAGGTCGCCCAGCAGCGCGCTGGAGCCGCGGTCGAGCTCGTCATCGAGGCGTTCCACGGCCGTCTGGTCGAACACGCCTTCGCGCCTGGACTCGCACTCCGGGCAGCGCAGCACGATGCGCCAGTGCCGCGGACCCTCCTCCGACCAGTCGAGCGGGAACACCAGCTCGCCGGCGCAGTGGAAGCAGATGTGCAGTTGCGCGGGGGCGCAGGCGCCGTCGGCGGCCTGGCCCGGAGCGCCGAAGACGGCGCCGGTCGGCTGGCCGGCCTGCTGCTGCGGACGCTGCTCGATGTCGGGGTTCTTCTCAGATTCCATGAGGCTCTGGGTCTCCATCGACGCGTAGGGCTGGAGCCTTTAGCCGCGCGGGCCGATCCCGGCGCGGTGGTAGGTTCATAAGGCCTATGGCCAGCGCGATCCGCACCATCGGTCACGAGGAGCGGCTCAGCCTCGTGGACCACCTCGAAGAGCTGCGCACACGCCTGATCGTCAGCGTCGCGGTGCTGACCGTCGCGTTCGGCATCTGCCTGTGGCAGAACCACGCGCTGCTGCGGGTGATCAACAAACCGCTGCAGGCGCAGACCTCCAAACAGGTGGCCAAGGGCCAGGGCACGGTCGGCCAGGCGGTCCTCGCCCAGCGAGGGCTGCTCAACCTCGCCGCCAGCACGCAGACGGCGCTCGGCGTGCTCGTCAAGCCCGGCAGCGGCATCTCCGCCGGCGCGCGGGCCCAGCTCTCGCCGCTGATCAAGGCGCTCAAGGCGGACGTCGCGAAGATCCCGCGCGCCGCGGTGGGAGACAACCCGGCGACACTCGGCATCGGCGAACCGTTCACGACGACGATCACCGTGACGCTGTATTTCGCGCTGATCCTCTCGCTGCCGGTGATCCTGTTCGAGCTCTACGGATTCATCCTGCCCGCGCTCGAACCGCACGAGCGGCGCATCGCGATGCCGCTGCTGATCGCCGTCCCGTTCCTGTTCGCCACCGGCGTGGCGTTCGGGTACTTCGTCGTGCTGCCGGCCGCGATCCATTTCTTCGTCAACTTCAACGCCAGCGAGTTCAACACGCTCGTACAGGCGAACCCGTACTACAGCTTCGCCGCCACCATCCTGCTGGCGATGGGGCTCGTGTTCCAGGTGCCGGTCGCGATCATCGGCGCCACGCGTCTGGGGGTGGTGACGCCGAGGCAGCTGCGCAAGGGTCGCCGCTACGCGGTCGTCGCGTGCGCGGCGGTCGCCGCGTTCCTTCCCGGCGACGTGATCACGCTCGTGCTGGAGACCGTGCCGCTGTACCTGCTCTACGAGGTCAGTATCCTGATCGCTGCGCTTGTCGGGCGGGCGGAGCGAGCCCGGCCCGAGGAGGGAGGCGCGACCACTGCAGGCGTCGAGCATCCCCCGGGGGATCAGGCGTCACCACCACCGGAGGATTCAGCTGAGCCGACCGTGCAGGACCTGATCGACCACATAGACCCAGGGCTTTCCGACTGATGCTGTTCGACCTGAGAGGTCGCGGGCGCCGCCGCACGGTGCGCGTCATCTACACCGGCCTTGCCCTGCTGATGGGCATCGGGCTGGTCGGGTTCGGGATCGGCGGCGGCTTTGGCGGCGGCGGGCTGTTCACGTCGCTCAAAAACGGCGAAGGCGGTGGCAGCGCAAGCTTCTCCGCCCAGATCAAGAAGTACGAAAAGCTCACCCGGGAGCAGCCGAAGAACCTCAGCGCGTGGGAAAACCTGACGAAGAACCTGCTGCACGAAGCCGGCGGCGAACAGTACGTGACCTCCGCCGGAGTCATGACCGGCAAAGGCAAGGAAATCTTCGACCGGGCGGCGCAGGCATGGGTCAGCTACAACAACCTGAACCCGCCCAAGCCCAACCTCGAACTCGCCAAGCAGATGGCGCGCATCTACGGCGAATACCTCAACCAGCCTTCGCAGGCTGTGGAATCCCTGCAGACGATCGTCGCCGCCGAACCGACGAGCGCGGCCTGGTACTCGCAGCTGGCGATCTACGCGTACAGAGCGAAGAACACCCGCCTCGGCGATCTCGCCTCGAAGAAGGCGGTCAGCCTCTCGCCGTCCTCGGAACGCGTCCGCGTCAAGAACGCGCTCGCCGAAGCGAAGACCAACCCCTCAGGCGAAAAGGCCTACACGATCACGACCAACGGCAAAACGTACGTCGGCAAACTGAACGCCAAAGGCGAAATCAAAGCGGTTCAGGCAGTCACGACGCCGAAGTCGACGACGAAATCGTCTACGACCTCGACCGGGACGACCTCGACCGGGGCGTCGACCACGAAGAAAAAATAGCTCCGCGGCGCCCGCACGGCTGCGACCGCGCGATCGTCTTGGGCGCGGGCGAGATCCGCGCCCGAGGGTGCTGGCACCGGCCCCGCTTGGATAGAATCAGCTCGAGCCGGCTCAGCCCGCCGGCGCCCTCACGGGCCGTTAGCTCAACCGGCAGAGCAGGGGCCTCTTAAGCCCAAGGTTGCAGGTTCGATTCCTGCACGGCCCATCTTCACAAATTGCCCGCAGATCTGCTGGTTTTGGCGCGGCTGGCGGGCACGAAATGAGGTCGTTTCGGCCTACATGTGGGTACCAAGCAGCTCCGTAGAACGCGTCCCCCGGCGCTAGGTTGAGCAAGCCCAGCCAGGTGGCTATAACAGTTCTGTTATGCTCGTAGGGTGCGTGCGCGCGACATCATCGTCATTGCCCGCCGTCGCGCGGGCCTCACCCAGCAGGAGCTTGGGGGGCGCCTGGGCACCTCGCAGGTGACCGTCGCGCGGTGGGAGAGCGGTGCGACCGAGCCCAAGTTCGAGACGGTGCAGGAGGTCGTGGCGGCGTGTGAGCTCGATCTGACGCTCGGGCTCGCCACGGCGGATGAGGGCTCGTGGACGGCTCTGATCCACGAGCAGCTTACGCGCGAGCCGGCGGAGCGGGTCAGGCACCTGAGCCGCGACCGCTTCGATCGCGTCGCGGCGCTTGAGCTTGTCGCGGCGGTTGGCCTGCGGGCGGTGGTGGTGGGGGAGGTCGCCGGGGCGCTGCACGGCTGGCCGTTGATCCTCAGCGATGAGGGCACGCTTGATCTCGTGGTGCACCCCGAGGATCGAGCACTGGCTACGGAGACAGTCCTCGCCGCGTCGGCGGCACCCGATCGCGTCCGTCTGCTTGACGCGCCACCTGGCACCTATGGCTTCGCCGATCTCTCGCGCGCGGCGATCGAGGTCACGGTCGGCGGGAGCGCAGTGGAGGTGGCGGGGCTCGTTGATCTGATGCGCATCGCGCTAACCGATCCCGCGCCGTACAGCCAGCGGTTCGCACTCGCCCTCGACGCGACGTTGCAGCTCACGGCACGCGGCCTGAGCCCCGCGGCGGACGAGCACCCGAGCCTGCCCGAGCGTCGCGCTCGCGCTGATGAATGGCTGGCCAAGCAGACCCAATAGATCGCGGGCGCGAGACGCTGCTCCACGCACTGCGCGAGGGGGACGTGCGGTTCGTGGTCATCGGCGGCGCGGCGCTCCAGAGTCACGGACAGCGCTACGAGACCGAGGACATCGACGTCACGCCCGACCGGGCGGAGCAGAACCTCGCGCGGCTTGCCGACGTACTCAACCGCCTGGAGTGCCGCCTGGAGGTCGATCCGGCGCATCCCGAGAATGCCGTGTCGCTCCCGCCGGACTACTTCACCGCGAGCGTGCTCGCACAGGCCACCGCCTGGAACTTGCGCACCGCTCATGGCAAGCTCGATTTGACACTCGAGCCCAGTGGCTTCCCGGAGGGCTACACGCAGCTGATCGCTGACGCCGAGCAGCGCCTCGTTGCCGCGACGACGATCACGGTGGCGGTTGCCAGCCTCGCCGACGTCGAGCACTCCAAGCGCACCGCCGACCGCGCCAAGGACCGCGCGTACCTCCAGCAGGTCGGACGGCCCGGCCCGCCCCAGCCGACGGCTGACACGCCGCCGAGCGGACCATCGGTCGCGCACGACCTACTGCGAGCCTACGCGCGCCATGAGGAGCTGCGCGCCGCGCGCGTCGAGATCGCCGATTCGCAGACCACGCGACGTGACCGTGCACGCGCCCTCGCATACGACCTCGGCCTCAAGACAGTCGAGGAGGAGATCGCGGCGCTTGAGCAAAGCAACGGCGGGCCGCTCACTGCGCAGCAGCGCGCCGAACTCGAACGGGGTCCGGCCATCCGGCATGAACACGAAGCTGTGAACCAAGAATCCGCATAGCTGCCGGAGCTTGAGCTTGCTCCGCGACTGTGCGGCGAAATCGTAATGCCGGCCTGCGAGCCACGTTTGTAGATATCGAATTCAGTCCTGCGTGGCGCGCGGCCCCCCGTCTTCGTGCCATTCGATCGCCGCGCCTGAGAAGCGCACGGCGCTGATCTGAGTCGCGGCGGCGAGCCTGCGGATACCGTGGTGGTTGCGCATGTAGAGGACCGACTGACCGGGTGATCCGAGGGAGGCTTCGCTGTGGCCCACCCACGCCACCTCGCCATCGGATGAGAGCGCGAGCTCGACGACGCCGCGCCCGAGGGGGGCGCCGAGTCGTTCGAGGCTCGGCAGTGGCTCGGGCCCCGGCATGCCCTCGTATTCCGAGGCGTGGCTTTCGGTTTCGGTCGTGCTCGCCGAGCCAGTGGCGACGTCCTTGACCGTGAGGCTTTCGCCGCTGCCGCGCTTGCTGCCGTACCGGGTCACGTAGGCGATGTAGTGACCCGCGTAGGTCATCCGCGCGATGCCGCTGCCGCCCTCCAGGCCTTCCGCGCCCACCCAGGTGATCTCGCGCGCCTTGCGATGGCCGGGCACGCACGCGTAATAGCTTTCCCTTACGCCTTCGTGTTCGGGGGCGGCTGTCGCCACCCGCCAGACCAGCAGTCGCCGCGAGCGGTAAAGAGCCCTGAAGGGTCGGGGGAGGCCGCAGCTTCGCGGAGTGCTGGGCGCGGCCAGCGTGATGCTCACGGCCACGTACCCATGTGTGCGGCGCCCCGGCGCCGGCCGCTGCGCCACCACGAACAAACGTCCGTGTCGTCCGCCGGACCTGACGGTCACATGCGCTAGGCGGATCCGGTGTTCACACTCGGAGAGCGAAGCTTCTTCGCCGACGCCCAACGGCACCGTCGAGTTGAGCCAGACGAGTGAGCGTTCGACCCCGATCAGCGATGGCACTCGGCAGGAGGGAGCCGGCGGGAACTGTCTGGAGCGCCCGCTCGGCTCGACTTGCGCCAAGCGCGCAGGTCCGATCCGGGGCAGTGCCATCTGCGCTTCCAGCTCACGATCGAACGGAGTTTCCGCGAGGTCGTCTCGTTCATACCCCGGGCCCTCGCCCACCCAGGCGCTCCCCTGGCCGTCGAACGCGATCCCGTACGCGTTGACCAACCGATTCGTGAGCGTCTGGACCTGACCGTCCGCTTGGATCCTGGCGACTTCGCCCGAATCCCGAGTGAACCACAGATCCCCGTCGGGCGCGATGGCGAGGCCCACGAGATCACCGTCGCGCCCTCCCTGAGCTTCGATCCCCAGGTATGAGGAGTGGGGCGTGATGAATCTCACCCTCCCTGCCGGCGTCATCTCTCCGATGGTCTCCGGTCCGGAGATGAACCACAGGCGGTTGCCGGCGAGGAGGAGCGGTCGCATCGGCGCGAAGGCGCGTTCCTCAGAGACGATTGGCCGCCCGATCGGCAGCTCCTCAATGGCCCCGTCTGCCAGCACGCGCCCGATGCGCCCCGAATCGTCCAGGAACCACGGTGTCCCATGCGCTCCAGCCGCGATGTTGGCCGGTATCGCGTCCTTCAGCAGGCCGCGTCTGAACACCGTCACCCGCCCGTCGGGCGCGATCCGGACGATCCCTGCGCGTCTCCACCGGCCTTTCGTGCCGCTCTGGGTGCTCCACAGGTTCCCACTCGCATCGACCGCCAGCCCGCGCAGCCGCACCCCTTGCTGGAGGGCGATCGGCGACAGGGTGAGCTGGCCCGAGGCTGAGACCCGGCCCAGCTCCACGCTGGCGTTGACGTCGGTCTCGGCCAAGAACCACTCCACCCCTTCCCGCCCCGTCGCGAAATACTGCGCGAAGCGGGACACCGGCTTGGTCGGCAGTTGGAGCCGGGTCATGCCTCCTCCCGCCGTCAGATGCCAGATGCTCGACTCGGCTTCGGCTTCTTCGCTGAATACGTAGGTCGCGGCACCTCCGTACCAGATCCCTCCGTGCCCATCCGAGGCGAGGATGAGCGGCTCGCCCCCTGGACGGTAGGAGCGCCCGAGCACCGGTCCGCGTCCGGCCGCGGCGATCGCCGGCGCGGGCGTGCACGTCAGCGCAAGCACACCGCTGAGGATGCCTGCGAACAGCAGTGACCCGGCCGAGCCCGATCCCACGCGCATCTCATCTCCTTATCGCTCACGCCCGCGTGGAGCATTAACCGCTCCCTCGACCTTGGGTTGCGCCGAGTCGTGGAGGTGAGCGGCCCCGTGAACAAAGATCACAAAGTCAGTTGAAATTATGGGGAATATGTCCTACGGTGCGGTTCGAGGGCTGAGAACCACACAGTTCTCCGGCTCTCAACTACCAAGTCAAACCCGAGCAAAGGAGCAAAACGATGCTTCAACTGATCTCATCGAGCGCGCCCCGCAGCGGGTTGCAAAGCCGGCTGCAGCTGGTCATCGGCGCCGTCGCGATCGCCGTCGGAGCGGCCGTGATCGCCCTGACAGCCGCCAGCTCCGCGCTGGCGGTCACGCCCACGTCCCCGCCGCCGGTCACGATCCTCACGTCCTCGCCGTTCGTCGGGCACGGCGGGGACTTCTTCATCTCGCCGTTCGGCGACAGCAGCACCTACGCCAACGGCCCGGAGATCGTGGACGGCCAGGGCAACGTCGTGTGGTTCAAAGCCGTCCCCGCGGGCCAGGAGGCGAGCGACTTCCGAGTCCAGACCTACGATGGGCAGCCGGTGCTGACGTGGTGGCAGGGAACGGGGCTCGGCGGCCTCTCCAATGGCACCGACTACATCTACAACGAGCACTTCCAGCAGATCGCAGCGGTCAACGCCGGAAACGGGCTCAGCGCCGATGGGCACGAGTTCCTGATCACGCCGTGGAACACCGCGCTGATCCTCTCGTACACGACCGCCACCGCAAACCTGACGTCGATCGGCGGCCCAGCCGACCAGACGGTGATCAACGGCGTCGTGCAGGAGATCGACATCGCCACCGGCAAGGTGCTGCTCCAGTGGAACAGCGAGGACCACGTCCCGTTCAGCCAGAGCGAGCAGCCGCTGCCCGCGTCGGCGAGCACGCCGTGGGACTGGTTCCACATCAACGCGGTGACGCTCGACACCGACGGCAACCTCCTGGTCGACGCCCGCGACGCGTGGACGACGTACAAGGTCAACCGCTTCAACGGCAGCATCATCTGGCAGCTCGGCGGCAAGGACTCGAGCTTCGCGCTGAAGGCGGCTCCGGGGCAGGTCCTCGACAGCGCGGGCGAGATCTTCGCCTGGCAGCACGACCCGCAGGCGCTCGGCAACGGGGTGTACACGTTCTTCGACAACGAGTCCTCCGGCGCGCCGCTGCTCCCGTCCAGCCGTGCGGTCACGGTCAAGCTGAACCCCTGGGACCACGTCGCCACGCTGGTGGCCTCCGAGGATCAGCCGGAGGGCCTGGCGGCGCCGTCGCAGGGCAACGCGCAGACGACGCGCGAGGGCGACCTGGTCGTCGGCTGGGGCTCGCTGCCGTACTTCTCAGAGTTCAGCCCGTCCGGCAGGCTGATCTTCAACGCGCAGTTCCCGGCGGGCGTGAACAGCTACCGCGCCTACCAGTTCCCGTGGTCTTCCGACCACGGGCACGGCGGGTACTTCGGCCTGTAGAACCGCCGGCAGGGTCCGACGCAACCCACGCGGCACGGTCCGGAGGTGCGCCTCGGCGCACCATCGGGCCGTGTCGCATCGGGCCCCGCCCCGCGCGCCTCGCGGGCGAAGCCTCGGTGTGCGTGTACCGTTGAGAGGTGTCTCAGCGCTCGCGCATCGTCATGTTCGGGCTCGCCGCCCTGCTGGTGATCGCGGGCGGCGTGTGCGCTGCGCTCGTCGGCGGCATCACCGGCGAAGTCCTGACGATCGTGCTGATCTCCGCAGGGCTCGTGGGCGGCCTGCTGCTGGTGTTCCTGGACATCGGCCTCGGCGAAGAACACGACCTCGCGCGCGAGGACGAGCGACGGCGCAAGCGCGAGCTGAGGGCGCTGGACCTCAGAGGCCGCCAGCGGCTGCCGCGCCGCCCGCGACGCCCCAGCTGACTGAGCTCAGGCCTCTGGGCGCAGGCCGTTGGCGCCGATGATCGTCGCGCGGCCGGCGTCCGTCCACACGGTCTGCTCGCGGCCGGGCCCGACCCCGATCAGCGCGACCGGCGCGCCGGTGTGCTCGGCGATGAACTCGAGGTACTCGCGCGCGCCCTCGGGCAGGTCAGACAGCGTGCGGCACTCGCCCAGGTCCTCCTTCCAGCCGCGCAGCTCGGTCAGCTTGGCGGTGGTGTGATGCAGCACCGTCTGGTGGTAGGGGAAGTCCTCGAACTCGGCGCCGTCGGCGCCGCGGTAGCTCGTGCACACCTGGATGCGGTCGAGACCCGACAGCACGTCGAGCTTCGTCACCACCAGCGCCGTCAGCGTGTTCAGGCGCGCGGCGTAGCGCAGCGCGACGAGGTCCAGCCAGCCGGTGCGCCGCGGGCGCCCGGTCGTCGTGCCGAACTCCCCGCCGCGCTGGCGGATCGTCTCGCCCATCTCGTCGTGCAGCTCGCTCGGGAACGGCCCGGCGCCCACGCGCGTGGTGTAAGCCTTGGAGATGCCCCAGATCTCGTCGATCGCCTTCGGGCCGATGCCGCTGCCGACGCACGCGGCGCCCGACAGCGGGTTGGAGGAGGTGACGAACGGATAGGTGCCGTGGTCGATGTCCAGCATCGCCCCCTGCGCGCCCTCGAGGATCACCGTCTGGCCGTCGTCGAGCATCTCCCACATCAGCTTCGAGGTGTCCGCGATGTGCTGCTCCAGGCGGTGGCCGTAGGTCAGGTATTCCTCGGTCATCGCGTGCAGGTCGAGCGTCGGGTCCTTCTCGAACGGGCGCAGCGACAGGCGCTTGGGCTCCATCGCCGCGACGATCTTCTTCTTGAGGATCTTCTCGTCGAGCAGGTCCTGGACGCGGATGCCAAGGCGTGCGGCCTTGTCCGCGTAGCACGGGCCGATGCCCCTGCGGGTGGTGCCGATCTGCAGGCTGCCGAGCTTGGCCTCGCCGGCGGAGTCCAGCAGCAGGTGGTAGGGCATGATCAGGTGCGCGTTGGCGGAGATGCGCAGGCCGCTGACGTCCACGCGGCGCGCGCGCAGCGCGTCGAGCTCGTCGATCAGCACCTTCGGGTCGATCACGACGCCGTTGCCGATCACGCAGCGCTTGCCCGCGTACAGGATGCCCGACGGGATCAGGTGCAGCTTCCACTCCTGATCTCCGCGGACGATCGTGTGGCCGGCGTTGTTGCCGCCCTGGAAGCGCACGACCGCGTCGCCGTGCTCGGCGAGCAGATCGGTGATCTTGCCCTTGCCCTCATCGCCCCACTGGGCGCCAACTATCACTATGCCTGGCATGAGCAGAGGAGTTTAGGGCGCGCTGCAGCTCGCCTCAGCCGGCGGGCCGGACGATCTCGGTGTGCTCGGCGCGAAACTCCTGGCGCTTGTCCTCGCCCCACAACGGGATCGGGTTGCCGCAGATCTCCACCAGGCGCGAGACCGTGCGCGATCCGAGCCGGTCGGAGAGCTCGTCTGGCATCAGGTTGGTCGTCGCCACGATCGCCCGCTGTGCCTCGTAGCGGGAGTTGACGATCGAGTACAGCTGCTCCAGGACCCAGTCGGTGCTGTTCTCCGCGCCGAGGTCGTCGATGTGCAGCAGGTCGACCGCGCTCAGCCTGTCGAGCAGGTCGAGTATGCCTCCGTCGGACTGCATCGACTCGCGCAGCAGGTTGAGCAGCCGCGGGAGCGAGTAGATGGCGACAGAGCGTCCCGCGTCCAGCGCCGCTTTGGACACGAGCATCGCCAGCGTCGTCTTGCCGGTGCCGACGTTGCCCTGGATCCACAGCCCCTTCCCCGAGTCGAGCTGCTCGCCGATCGCGCGCACGTAGCGGCGGATCAGCTGAATCTGGTCGGGGGCGCTCCTGGCGATGTCGCTGACGGGCGGACGATCGAACGAGACGCCTCTGTACAGCCTCGGGATCCGCCCCTCCAGGCGGGCCGTCCGAGCCGCGGCGATGCGCGCCGCGCGGCAGTCGCAGTCGCGGGCGGTGTTCGTCGCCTCGTCCACGACGAAGCCGCTGCCGTCGCATATGCCCAGCGGACACCCGCCCCTGCCGGCGCCCGAGCGTCGCGCCACGAGCTCCAGCGGCTCCGCGGAGCCGGGCGCCTGCTCGCCGAACAGCTCGTCGCTCACTGTGCGTAGCGCTCGCCGGCGTAGTTCATGAACTTGGGGTACTCCTTCTGGAAGGTCAGCGTGACTTTGCCGACGGCGCCGTTGCGATGCTTGGCGATGATCAGGTCGGCCTCGCCGGGGCGCTCGGACTCCTCGTTGTAGTACTCGTCGCGGTAGATGAACATCACCAGGTCGGAGTCCTGCTCGAGGTTGCCGCTCTCGCGCAGGTCCGACAGCTGGGGCTTCTTGTCCGGGCGCGTCTCCACCGCGCGGCTGAGCTGCGACAGCGCGATCACCGGCACGCCGAGCTCGCGCGCGAGGATCTTCAGGCCGCGGCTGAGCTCGCCGACTGCGGTCACGCGGCTGTCGTAGCGGCTGTCGGTGCGCATCAGCTGCAGGTAGTCGATGATGATCAGCCCGAGGCCGTTCTCGCACTGGCTGTGCAGGCGTCTGGCCTTCGCGCGGATCTCCAGCATGCCCACGTCGCTGGAGTCGTCCACCCACAGCGGCGCCGCCGCCAGGCGCTGGCTGGCGGCGAGGATCTTCGGCCAGCGCTGCTCGGAGACGCGCCCCTTGCGCAACTCCTCGCCCTTGATGCGCGCCTGCGAGGCGACGAAGCGCTGCGCGAGCTCCGCCTCGGCCATCTCCAGCGAGAACAGCGCCACCGGCTTCTTGTGCTCCACCGAGGCGTTCTCGGCGATGTTGCACACCAGCGCGCTCTTGCCCATCGCCGGGCGTGCGGCGATGATGATCAGGTTCCCCGGCTGGAAGCCGCCGGTGATCTCGTCCAGGTCCTTGAAGCCCGACGGCGTGCCCGTCAGCGACGTGCCCTCCAGCGACAGCCGGTGCATCTTGTCGAGCTCCTCGTGCAGCACTTCCTCGATCGCGCGGAAGTCCTGCTGGCGGTCGTCGCGGGCGACCTCCAGCATCGCCTTCTCCGCCTGCTCGACCAGCTCGCGCGGCGGCGCCTCGTGCCCGAGCACGCTCTCCTGGATCTCGTACGTGCTCTTCAGCAGGCGCCGCAGCAGGGCGTTCTCGCGCACGATCTGCGCGTAGCGGCGGGCGTGGCCCGCGGCGGGCACCACCCCCGTGAGCTCGTCCACCGTCGCCGCGCCGCCGACCTGCTCGAGCTTGCCCATCTGGCGCAGGCGGTCGGTGACCGTCAGCACGTCGACCGGCTCGCTGTCGTTGTACAGCGCCAGCATCGCCTCGTAGATCGTGCCGTGGCGCTCGCGGTAGAAGTCTTCCGCGCGCAGCCCCTCTTCGATCACCAGCGCGTACAGCGAGCGGTCCGACAGCAGGATCGCGCCCAGCACCGACTGCTCGGCGTCGAGGTTGTGCGGCGGCGTGATCACGCCCGCAGCCGGCT
Source organism: uncultured Solirubrobacteraceae bacterium (assembly GCA_963735705.1). Lineage (GTDB taxonomy): Bacteria > Actinomycetota > Thermoleophilia > Solirubrobacterales > Solirubrobacteraceae > Palsa-744. The sequence goes on along the minus strand of CAVTLZ010000012.1, from coordinate 852,418 downwards.
GCGAGTGGCCGTTGGCTGTCGATACGGCGCTCATCGGTCGGGCGAGTGTAGGGTCGCCGCCGCCCCGGGCAGGAGGCGGTTCCCGCAAATCGCGACAGTAAAAGCCGGCGGACGAGTCACGAACAAATGTTCGCACCGGACCAGGACGGAGCCGCCACGCACGGCCGCAGTTCTCGGCCAAGCGAAGCATTGAGGCGACTCGGTCCCCGCCGCGAGTGTGCCAGGCATGTTGTTGAGATCGGAGGTGGAAGTCCTGTCCTGGGGCCCTGACAGGGGGAACCCAACATCGATGAGGCAAGGGCGCGGTCCGGAATTGACCGGGCGGCTTGCTGGTGCTGTTGTTTGGTGCTGGTGGGCTTCCGTGAGGGCGGGTCTGGAGGAAGCCGTAGGTGTGTGGTGGTCGCGAACGAGAGTGAAGCGCCGTAAGGCGTCCTTTGGCGGGGTGAGCTGGCTCGTGGCAGCGAAGCCCGATTCCTGTTGGTGCCGGGGGCGTATTGGCGACGGGATCACCGCGAAATCTCAACGACTTACCCTGGGAGATCTGTTGGGCTCCGAGGTTCGGTAGGCCGGAGGTAACGACGGCTGATGGCCCAGCAGAAGTCGGAGGACCGCGTAGTACCGGACGGCGGGGTAATGCCCGTCCAGCCCGGCGCCGGTGGTGGCGGGCAAGGGAAGGCGGTCCCGGTCGAGCAAACGGTGGTGCAGCTCCAACTGCCGATCGCGACAGCAGAAGACCCGTGTGGGTCCGCTCGTGAGGTGGCCTGGGACCGGTCCCGGGTAGGCCGAGCGGGGGTGCCGAAGGCGATCGTCACTGAGGGGAAGAGCACCCTGGCGATGATGGAGGAGGTGATCGCGCGAGTTGATTCCGCGATGAAGAAGGTGGTCGCGAACAAGGGCGCTCCAGGCCCGGATGGGATGACGGTCAGCCAGCTGCGTGAGCAGTGGCCGGCTATCGCCCCGAGGTTGCGCGCTGATCTGCTGTCGGGGGCTTATCGTCCGGGCGGGGTTCGCCGGGTGATGATCCCCAAGGCGGGCGGTGGGCAGCGTGGGCTGGGGATCCCTAACGTGGTTGACCGGGTGGCGATGGAGGCCGTGCGGCAGGTCTTGGACCCGCTGTTCGAGCCTTCGTTTCATCCCAGTAGCCACGGGTTCCGGCCTGGCCGAAGTTGCCACACGGCGATCGCCGAGGCCAAGGAGCATGTGCGCGACGGGTACGAGTGGGTGGTCGACATCGATCTGGAGAAGTTCTTCGATCGCGTCAATCACCAGCGGTTGACCGCCAGGCTCGCTGCGCGAGTCGACGATCAGCGGCTGCTTGTCCTGATCGGGCGGATGCTCAAGGCCAAGATCGTGTTGCCGGACGGTGTCGTTATCGGTGTTGATGAGGGCGTGCCTCAGGGCTCGCCGCTGTCGCCGCTGCTCTCGAACATCGTGCTGGACGAGCTTGATGTTGAGCTCGCCCGGCGTGGTCACCGGTTCGTTCGATATGCCGATGACGCCAACGTCTACGTGCAAAGCGAACGCGCCGGTATCCGGGTCATGTCCAGTCTCAGCCGGTTCATCGAACGGCGCTTGCGTCTGAGGGTGAACGAGGGCAAGTCGGCCGTGGCCCGCCCGGAGGATCGCCACTTCCTCGGGTTCTCCCTGCGAGTCGTGCAGCACGGGCGGCGCAGGTCCGTGGAGGTGCTGCTATCGCAGCGCACCAAGCGCAACGCGGTGGACAGGATCCGCCAGCTCACACCGAGAACCTGGGGAGGCACGCTAGAGCGTTGCATCGCCCGGATCAACGCGTGGCTGGCCGGATGGCACCAATTCTTCGGGGTCGTTTCGGCCGCCGAGCAGCAGGCGATGCGCCGGATAGACGCCCACATCCGTCGGCGGCTTCGGGCCATCTTGCTGCACCACTGGAAGCGTCAACGAACGATCGCTCGTCGTCTCATCGCGCTGGGCGTCAAGCCGCAGTCAGCGTGGCGCGCGGTCTACGCCGGCAAGAAGTCGACGTGGGCCCTCAGTCACGCCCCGGCCGTCGATTACGGCCTGCACAACGCGTTCTTCGCGGACCGCGGGCTCGTCTCGGCTGCCGGGCTGCATCAGCACAAACGCCCAGCCCTCACCGCCCCTGCCCATCCAATCATGGCCCTGGAGCAGGGATAGATCGAGGTCGATAACCGGCCGGCGGCGGGGTTCACAACCCGCCGCCCCGAAGAGCCGTATGCGAACAGCGCACGTACGGTTCTGTGGGAGCCGGGGCGGGCAACCGCCCCGGCTACCTGACAGGCGGCCGGGACCGATCGACTCAAGTGCGGAGCGTCATTTCTTCGCGACGACCATAGTCTTGATCGTGGCGGTCACACCCTCGACCACCTCGACCACGACCATGTACGTGCCGACGTTCTTGATCGGCTCGGGCATGTGCACGTTGCGTTTGTCGATCCGCAGCCCGCGAGCTTCGCGGATCGCGCCGGCGATGTCCTGCGCCGTCACCGACCCGAACAGCCGCCCGTCCGCCCCCGCCTGCTGCGGGATCGTGAGCACCGTCCGGTTGAGCAGGTTGACGTTCTCCTGCGCCCGCTCGACAGCCTCGCGTGCGGCCCGCTCGACCGCCGCCTGGCGCTGGCGGACCGTCTCGATCGCGCCCTTCGTCGCCGGCTGGGCGAGCTTGCGCGGGATCAGGTAGTTGCGCAGGTAGCCCTTGGAGACGTCGACGACGTTGCCCTGCTCGCCGAGCGTGTCCACGTCCTGCAGGAGTATCGCCTCGGGCATCGCTCGACTACCGTTCGCGGTCTCGGTCGCCGCGTTCGCGGCGACCGCCGGGCGCGTCGTCGCGACCGCCCTCGTTCACGTACGGCAGCAGCGCCAGCTCGCGGGCGCGCTTGACCGCGCGGGCGATCTGCACCTGGTGGCGCCGGCAGGAGCCGGTGATCCGCCGCGAACGGATCTTGCCCTTCTCGGAGATGAACTTGCGCAGCGACGCGACGTCCTTGTAGTCGACCTGCTCGACCTTGTCGCGGCAGTGCTGGCACGGCTTGCGCCGCCCGCTGCCCGGTCCGCCCTTCTTGTCGCGCCGGCGCACCGGCTTGCCGCGACCGCGTGCTTTGGCCATCAGCGTTCTCCGCCGCGGCTGCGGTGATCGTCGGGCGTGGTTACGCTGGAAAACACTGGGACCTCGCTGTGATGGCTAGAACGGAATGTCGTCGTCGCCGGCGGCGCCGGCGACCGGTGCGGGCTGGAAATCCCCTTCGTCTACCGGGATGTCGCTGCCCTTGGAGGCTCCGTTGCCGCCGAACCCGCCTCCACCGGAGGCGTCGTCGCGCGAGCCCAGGAACTGCACCGAGTCGGCAATGATATCGATTGCCTGGCGTTTCGTCCCGTCCTGGGCCTCCCACTCGCGCCACTCCAGGCGTCCGTCGATCGCGACCGGGCGTCCCTTGGACAGGAAACGCGCCGCGTTCTCGCCCTGCGCGCCCCAGACGGTGATGTTGAAGTAGTTGGGCTTGTCCTCCCATTCGCCGGTGCCGCCGTTCTTGCGGCGCGTGTTGCACGCGACGCGCAGGCTGCACACCGAGTTGCCGCTCGGCAACGAGCGCAGCTCCGGGTCGGCGGTCAGGTTTCCGGTCAGCACGACCCGGTTGATGTTGGTGGCGGCCACGGCTGCTCTTCCTTTCAGCTTGTCTCTCGTCCGCTCTGCGGAGGAGTGGTAGGTCTTCAGTTCTCGATCGTCGAGTCTAGAGCGGCCTGCGGGCGCGACTCTCGCGCCGAGGGGGGTGGGCGGGCTTCAATCCCGCTTATTGCGGAGAACCGGCAGATCGCTTCGCCCGCGGCGAGGTGCGGAACACCTCGTCCCAGTAGGGCGCGCTGATCCCGAAGCCGCGGGTGTCGTCCTGGAAGTGGTGGCGCATGTGGCGCTCGCGCAGCATGCTGCCGAGCCGTCCGCGGGGCCGGAAGTGGTGCAGGTAGTAGTGCATCATGTCGTAGACCAGGTAGCCGGTGAAGAACCCGGCGCCGATCGCGGGCGCGTAGCGCGAGCCGAAGATCAGGTACAGCACCCCGAACACGGCGGCCGCCAGGGGCACGCTGACGGCCGGCGGCATCACCAGGCGCAGGGGGTCGTTGGGATGGTCGTGGTGGACGCCGTGGATGATCCAGTGCATGCGCGCCCCCAGCCCGTCCTCGGGCTCGAAGTGGAAGACGAGCCGGTGCAGCCAGTACTCGAACAGCGTCCACAGCGCGTAGCCGCCGAGCGCCAGCCCGATCACGGCGAGCACGCTCACCTTCGACAGCCCCCACGCGGCCATCGCGGCGATCGCCGGCAGGAAGATGATCACGGGAACCGCCGGGTGCACGCGCGAGAGCGCGTCGAGCACCCTCGAGTCGAACATCGGCGGCGAGGCGCGCAGCACGTCGGTCCTGCTTGCGTTTCTGTCGGTCATGTCCTCAGCCTCGGCCCAGCCCATGGGCCGATGTTATTACGCTCGCGTCCGCGGCGTAAGGGGTGGCTTTCTACGTGCTCGAGCGCCGGGTCTACGCGGGCTCGGCGACGATGAGATCGACCTCGACCTCGCCGGCGGGCTGCGCCTCGGCGGGCGTCTCGGCCTCGACGCGCCTCGCGGGCGCAGAGGAGGAGCGCATGTCCGGCGCGTCGGGGACGCCCGGGCGCAGCTTGATCAGTCGCAAGCGCATCACCCCGTCGGTGATCCGCAGCGTGCGGTCGAGCTCGTCGAGCAGTGCGACCGTGCCCACGTGGAACTGCAGCAGGTGGTACTCGGCGCTCGCCTTTTTCTCGATCGGGTACGCCAGCGGGCGCTCGCCCCACTCGTCGTGGCGCAGCAGCTCGCCCTGTGCCTCGATCGCCGCGCGCGTGTCGGCGACGATCTTCGCGCGCGTGCTCTCCTCCGCCTGCGTGTCGAGCAGCAGCACGAGATCGTATGTGGGCGCGGGCAGGGTCATGCGGCCCACAGGGTAGCGAAGTCCCGCCCGCCGGCAGGGTGTCGTTCCGGGTGGCGCATGCGCCACCCGGTGGGACCGCACATGTGCGGTCCCTTGGAACGGCCGCATGCGGCCGTTCCGGGGATGCCGCATGCGGCATCCCCTCGGCTCATCCTTCGAGCATGCGGCACCCCCCTCCGCTGACGCCAATCGAGCATGCGACCGTTCCCGCCGACCTTCGGATCAGCGCGAGGCGCCCTTCGCGCGGATGTCCGCGAGCTGCTCGTCGATCCAGTCGCCGGGGTCGCGCGAGGTGACGATCTGGGCGAGCCCCTGCGCGCGGCGGCGGCGCTCGCGCGGGTCCATCGTGAGGGCGGCGTAGATCGAGTTGGCGAGCTCCTGGATGTCGAACGGGTTGACCGACAGCGCGTACTCGCCGAGCTCCTCGTGCGCGCCGGTGTTCTCCGACAGGATCGACACGCCCTCGCGCTCGTTGACGATCGGCCCCTCCTTGGCCACGAGGTTCATGCCGTCGAACATCGCGTTGACGAGCAGCACGTCGTAGTGCTTGTACGCCGCCATCGCCTCCTCGAGGTCGTCGCGCAGCTTCAGCTGGATCGGCATCCAGTCGGGCGTCCCGTGACGGTGGTTGACGACCGCCACCAGCGCCTCGATCCGCTCGAGGTACTCCGCGTACTGCGGCACGTCCGTCCGCGACGGCATCAGCTGCGCCATGAACGTGACCCGCTCGGTGAACTCCGGGTGCTCCTCCAGGAACAGGTCGAACGCGGAGAAGCCGCGCAGCACGTTCTTGCTCAGATCGGCCCGGTCCACTCTCAGGATCAGGAAGTCCCGGCGGCGGCGCAGCAGCTCCTCCTCGAACTCGCGGACGCGTACGCTCTGCGCGATCTGGCGCGTCGCCTGATGGTCGATCGGCAGCGGATACGCGCGCACCCACACCTCCCGGTCGCCGACCAGCACGACCCCGCGCCCGAAGTCGACCTCCAGGTCCATCAGGTCGCGGCAGCACTGCAGGAAGTTGTGCCTGTAGGAGCGCGTGTGGAAGCCGATGATGTCGTTCGCCAACAGGCCCGAGTAGATCTCCTCGCGGATGCGCGTCGGCAGCACCCGCCACGCGTCCGGCTGCGTCCACGGGATGTGGATGAAGTGGTGCAGGAACACGTCCGGCCGGGCCCTGCGCACGAGGTCCGGGAGCGTGTACAGGTGGTAGTCGTGGACCATCACCACCGGCTCGGAGGCGCCCTCCAGCTGCTCGACGACCGCCCGCGCGAGGTCCTCGTTGACGACGTTGTAGCCGAACTCGAACGCCTCGATCTCCTCGCGGCGGATGTCCGGCGCGTTCGACAGGTCCCACAGGTAGTGCTGGATGAACCACAGCATCGGGTTCGCGAACACGTTGTAGAAGCGGTCGTACGCGTCGGGGTCGCTGACGACCAGGCGCACCTGGTACTCGCCGCCGGCGGGAGAGCGCACGGGGAAGGCGCGCCCGTCGTGCTCGCGCGAGACCGCCACGTCGTGCTCGCTCATCGCCGAGGCGATCCAGATCGCTTCGCGGTGCGAGGCCAGGCCCGTCAACGCCGTCACCAGCCCGCCCGAGCCGCGCTGAACCTCGCCGTGCGCGTGGAACGTGACCGGCCCGCGGTTGCTCACCAGCACCAGCGGAACGCGCTGTGCCGGCTCGCCGGTCATGACTGGCGCAGCTCGTTGAAGATCTTCAGGTAGTCGCGCAGGTAGCGCGGCGTGAGGAAGTGCTGGCGCACGTGCTCCTTGCCGCGCCTGCCCAGCGTGCGGCCGAGCTCGGGGTCGCGCAGGAACTCGATCGTGCGCTGCGCGCATTCGTCGACGCTGGAGACCAGGTAGCCGGTGACGCCGTCCTCGATCTGCAGGGGGATGCCGCCGACGTCGCCGCCGACGAACGGGCGCGCCTTCCAGATCGCCTCCGAGACCGTCAGCCCGAAGCCCTCGCGCGTGGACTTCTGGATCAGCACGTCGGCGTGCGACTGGAACGCGTTGACCTCGATCGCGCCGACGTTGTTGAAGTTGTTGAGGATGTGGATGTCGGTGTCGCCGTCCGCGTGGGCGATCGTCGAGTTGAAGAAGTCCCAGCCCTCGGGGTCGTCGCTGGCCATCGACCCCACCAGCGCGAGCTGCACGTCGGGCATCGTCTCCTTGACCTGGCGGTAGGCGTCGATCACGCCCAGCGGGTCCTTCCACGGGTCGAAGCGCGAGACCTGGCAGATCAGCGGCCGGTCGACGTCGATCCCGAACTGCCCGCACACGAACGCGCCGTCCTCGGGCGACAGCGCCATGTTCTTCGGCGTCAGCGGGTCGATCGCGGGCGGCACCACGTTGACTTTGCCCCGCATGCCCGCGGGCACGTAGTCGCGCATGTGGAACAGCGACTGGGGGTAGTGCTCGAGGTACGGGAGCAGCTGCGCGATCGTGTCCGCGTTGGGCGTCGACAGGTCGATGTGGCAGCGCCACACCCAGCCCTTCGCCTTCTCCGGCACCAGCTGGCACAGCGCCGCCGGCTGCGGGTCGTGGACGAGGCACACGTCCCAGCCGTCGCTGAGCTCGCGCGCGTTGATCTCGTTGTACTTGCGCCACGTCGCCCACTGCTCCTCGTCGAGATCCTGCGGGGCGCCCTGGAGGGCGTTGTGCATCAGCTTGGTCGCGTTGAAGAACTCTTCGCGGCCGTAGATCACGTGCCACTCGCAGTCCAGGCCGACGTCGCGCATCAGCGGCACGAGCGTGTACAGGATCTCCGAGACGCCTCCCCCGAACGCGGTCGCGGAGATGTGCACCACCCGCTGGCCCTGCAGCGGCTCGGCCAGCTCACGGATTTCGGCGATCAGCTCGCGCCCGCAGATGTGCGTGTAGTCGGCAAGCGTCTTGTTTGCGACGGCGACGGGCTGCAGCACGCGCCGGCACGATACCTAACCGGAGACGCGGACCCGGGACCCAAAGCCGGTGCGAGCGGGCTTGCGGGGCGTAAGCGCGCCCGCGAAGCCGACATGCGGACTATGGTCTAGGGGCATGCTCAACGGGCGCCTGTACCGCGTGGCATTCGTGCCGTTCCTGTTCGCGCTCGCGATCGCCGCGTTCTCGCTGGGCTCTCGCCCGCAGCCGTACACCTCGACGCTCGCGCCGGACGCGTTCGAAGGCGCCCCCGCGTTCGCCGAGCTTCAGCGCCTGGCCCGGGACTTCCCGCGGCGCCGTCCCGGCAGCCCCGGCGACGAAGCGCTGGCGCGCTACGTGGCGCAGAAGCTCCAAGGGCTCGGCGGCACGGCCGGCGGCGGCTTCTCGGTGCACACGTATCGCTCCGCCGCCCAGACGATCGACGGCGAACGCACGCTCGGCACGGTCGTCGCGCAGCGCCCCGGCTCGACCAGCGCCGCGCCGGTCCTGATCCTCGCGCATCGCGACGCCGCCGCCGGCGGGTCCCCGGCGGAACTGTCCGCGACCGCCGCGCTGCTCGAGCTCGCACGCGTGTTCGCCGCGCGCGAGACCAAGCGCACGATCGTGCTCGCATCGACCAGCGGCGGCAGCGGCGGCGACGAAGGCGTCCGCCAGCTGCTGGCGCAGCTGCCGGCGATCGGCGGCACCTCCGCGCCCGGTGGCGGCGGTGGCCCGTTCGACGCGGCGATCGTGCTCGGCGATCTCGCCGGCGCAAAGGAGCGCCCGCCGTTCGTGGTGCCGTTCTCCAACGGTCTCGGCTCCGCGCCGCTGGAGCTGCAGCGTACGGTCGACGAGGCGATCACCACCGAGGCGGGCATCAACCCGGGCGCGCCGAGCACGCTCGGGCAGCTGGCGCACCTGGCGTTTCCGATGACCGTCGGCGAAGAGGGCGTGCTGAACGCCGCCGGCGTGCCCGCCGTGCTCGTCCAGGTCTCCGGAGAGCGCGGCCCGTCGCCGGCGGACGCGGTCGGCCCGGAACGCCTGGAAGGCCTCGGCCGCGCGGTGCTGAGCGCCGTCGACGCGCTCGACACCGCGCCCGACGTGTCGCAGGCGATGCAGACGAGCGTGCTGCTGCAGCACAAGACGCTGCCCGCGTGGGCGCTGCGGCTGCTCGTGCTGACGCTGCTGCTGCCGCCGCTGGCAGCCGCCCTGGACGGGCTCGCGCGCGCGCGCCGCCGGCGCCTGCCCGTCGGGCGCTGGACGCTGTGGACGCTCAGCTGCGCGCTGCCGTTCTTCATCTGCGCGGTGTTCGCCTACGTGCTCGGCGGGCTCGGCGTGCTCGGCGCCGCGCCCGCCGCGCCCGTGCTGCCGGGCGCGCTGCCGTTCGACGGGCGCGCCGCCACCGCCGTCGTCGCGGTCGCGCTGACGTTCGCCCTGGCGTGGCTGCTGTGGAGCGTGCTCGTCCGGCGCCTGCGCTGGAGCGTGCGCCCCGACCCCGACGTCGCCGGCCTGTCGATGCTGCTCGTGCTGCTCCCCGTCGGGGTGCTCGCGTGGCTCGGCAACCCGTTCACGGCGCTGCTCGTGCTGCCGGCGGCGCATCTGTGGCTGCTGTTCGCCGTGCCCGAGCGCCTCGCGCTCGGCCCCGCCGCCGGCCGCCTCGTCTCGCTCGTGCTGGTCGCGCTCGGCCTGCTGGCGCTGGCGCTGCTGATCGCCTTCTACGCCCACCAGCTGGGACTCGGCGTCGGCGACGTGGCGTGGACGGGCGTGCTGCTGCTCGCGGCCGGCCCCGTCGGCTTCTTCGGCGCGGTCCTGTGGAGCCTCGCGTTCGGATGCGCAGCGGCGGTCGCGATGCTCGCCGTCTGGCCCGCGTCGCCGCCCCCGCAGATGCGCGAGGGCGAGCGCATGGAGGTCACCATCCGCGGGCCGCTGTCCTATGCGGGCCCCGGATCGCTTGGTGGTACGGAGTCCGCTCTGCGACGATAACGGGCAGTGTCCGAGCCGCTCACCTCCACGGCGCCCGGCGCCGAGGTCCTTTCCGCGCACGGCCGTCGCTCGCCGGCCGCGCGCTCGCTGCGCGCGCTCGCCGTCGTGATGATCGCGGCCGGCGCCCTGGCGCTGCTCGACGGGCTGGTCACGCTCGTCTGGCAGGAGCCGATCACGGCGCTCGTCGCGCTGATCCGCCAGGACCGCCTGAACAGCGATCTGCGCCACCTCGAACGCGCGGCGCCCACACCGGTCGAGCGTCGCGCGCTGGCCAGCCTGCCCGACGAGCGTGCGCGCATCGCGTTCCTCGCCGGCGCGCTGGAGCACCACAGCGCCAACGGCGCACCGGTGGGTCGGATCTGGATTCCGCGCGTCAACGCCAACTACGTGGTCGTCAGGGGCACCGACACCGAAGACCTCAAGAGCGGACCGGGCATCTACTCGGAAACGAGCTTCCCCGGCATCCCCGGCACGACCGCCATCGCCGGGCACCGCACGACCTACCTCGCTCCGTTCCGCGAAATCAACTTCCTGAAACCGGGCAACCACATCATGCTGTACATGCCCTACGCGCACTTCACCTACACGGTCACCGGCCAGCGGGTCGTCTCGCCCAATGACGTCGGCGCCGCCGTCGGCGAGGTCGGCTACACGCGGCTCGTGCTGTCGGCGTGCACGCCCGTGTTCACCGCCGAAAAACGACTGCTCGTGTACGCGCGGCTGACGCGCACCGTGCCGGTCGGCGCCGCGCGGGTGCTCCCCGACGGGGCGATCCCGCAGCCGATCGAAGCGCAGCCGCACCCGGCGCCCGCGGCTCGGGTCCTACCAGCGATGCTCGTATCCCTCGATCCGAACAGCGTCTCCCCGCTCGTCTGAGAAGCTCGCGCCGGGCGCCCCCGCGCGCACCTCGCCGACCCAGCTGACCCGCACCGCGCCGAGCTCGCCCACCGCCGCCTCCACGCGCTCGCGGTCCTGCGCGGCCGCGCAGAAGCACAGCTCGTAGTCTTCGCCGCCGGCGGCCGCCAGGCGCCAGGGCGCCACGCCGACCTCCGCCGCGACCTCCGCCACGCCCTCGTGCAGCGGCAGCGCGGCGAGCGCGACGTCCAGCCGCACGCCGCCGGCGCGAGCGATGTGCGCGGCCTCTGTGGCCAGGCCGTCGGACAGGTCGATCATCGCGTGAACCCCCCCGCGCGCCAGCGCGCGCCCCTCGGCCAGTCGCGGCATCGGCGCACGCGCGCGCGCCAGCGCAGCCATGGCCGCGGGCGTTCGCGCGGCGCTCCCTTCCATCACCGCGAGCGCCGCCGCGGCGGCGCCCAGGCCGCCGGTCACCCCGACGAGATCGCCCTCGCGTGCGCCGTCGCGGCCGACCAACTGCTCGACGCTGTCGGCCCAGCCGACGGCGGTGACCGACACGGTGAGCGCCGGCGCCCGCACGACGTCGCCGCCGGCGATCGCCGTGCCCGTCCGCGCCGCCAGCGCCTGCGCCGCGCGCACCAGCTCCAGCGCGCGCTCCTCGCCGAAGTCCGCCGGCAGGCCCAGCACGATGTACGCCTCACCGGGGTCGGCGCCCATCGCCGCCAGGTCCGAGAGCGCGCCCGCGAGCGCGCGGTGGCCGATCTCCGCCGGCGTTGCCCAGCCGTCCCGCAGGCGGAAGTGCACGCCCTCGACCATCGCGTCGACCGAGGTCACGCATATCGCCCGCGCGCGCACGACAGCCGCGTCGTCGCCGGCGCCCCGCACGACTCTGCCGGCCGGCGGCGAGCTCGCCAGCTCGGCTTCGATCGATTCGATCAGGGAGCGCTCAGCGATGCCGGTGCCCGCGAGTCCGGGGTTCAGCGGTGCCGGTAGACGATCCGCGCGCGGTCGAGGTCGTAGGGCGAGAGCTCGCAGCGAACGCGATCGCCCGGGAGGATGCGGATTCGGAAGCGCCGCATCTTGCCCGCGACGTGTCCCAGGACGACGTGGTCGTTGTCCAGCTTCACGCGGAACATCGCGTTCGGCAGGGCCTCGATCACCTCACCCTCGAATTCGACCTTGTCCTCCTTCGCCACAGAAAGTCCCATCTGGCCGTCCGCGCCCCGCGAGGACAACCGTTCGCTCTTGGTATCGGGACTCAAACTACCAGCGCAGGGGCCGCGAAGCGGCTTCGGTGCGGCCCGGGCGGCACTTTAGCCGGGGGCCGCGCCGCCCGTCTGCTTGTCTACGGGTTCTTCCGCAGTGTGCTGCGCCGGTGGCACGCGCGGTTCTTTTGCCGGCGGAGCCGGGGTGTTGGCTTCGCTCGGGCCGGTCTGGTGGCCCGAGCCCGGTTCCGGCGCGGCGGCCGGGTGGTGGGACGTCTTCTTCTTGGGGGCGTGTTCGGGGGACTGCGCGGCTTCCTGAGCGGCAAGCGCGAGGCCCGTGCTCGCGTATTTGCCGTAGAACGGCTCGTAGGAGATCGCTTCTTTGGACGGCGGGAATTCGACGCACGGCTTGCCTTCCGTGACGCCCGCCATGTAGGCGTGCCAGATTTCCGCCGGCAGGTAGCCGCCCTGCTGGGGCTCGCCGTGGACGTCCGTCATCGACACGCGCTTGTTCGGGTAGCCCATCCACACGACCGTCGAGTAGTCGGGCGTGTAGCCGTCGAGCCACGCGTCGACGAGTTCGCTGGTGGTGCCCGTCTTGGCCGCCGTCGGGCAGTCGATCGCAGAACGTCCCGCGGTGCCGCTCTCGACGTTTTCGTGGAGGATGCTCGTCTCCACGGATGTGACCGCTTCGCTGAGCACTTTCACGCGCTGTGGCCTGCCCCAGTTCTCGTCGACGCGGCCGTCGGGGAACACGACCTTGGTGATCGCGATCGGGGTGTTGCGGTAGCCGCCGTCGGCGAGCGTCGCGTACACGTCGGCCATTTCAAGCGGCGTGACCCCCAGCGTGAGCCCGCCGAGCGCTTCCGCCGGAAAGCTCGAGAGATGCGTTTTGACGCCCATCTCATATGCGGTGTGGGTGACCGTTTCCTCGCCGAGGTCGGCGGCGAGCTGCGCGTAGACGGTGTTGTCGGAGGCGAGCGTCGCCTGCACGAGGCTGATCGACTTGTCCAGCGAGGTGCCCTCGAACGTCTCCACTTTGTACTTCGGTTCCGCCGCCAGCCAGCCCGGTTCCAGCGTGTGCGAGAAGTAGTCGGTGGTGTACGGGTCGATCCCGCGCGTGAGCGCGTCGGCGAGGTCGATCGCCTTGAACGTCGAGCCCGGCTGGCGATGGCCGTCGGCGGCGAGGTTGTACTGCGACTGCTCGTAGCTCTCGGACTCGGCCATCGCCTCGATGTCGCCGTTGTGCGGGTTCAGCGTGACGATCGCCGAGGCCGGGTCGCCGGACTCGTCGAGCACCTCGGCGATCGCATTGCGCGCCAGGCGCTGCATGTTCAGGTCGAGCGTCGTGTACACCTTCAGCCCGCCCTGTTCGACGGTCTTGGCGCCGTAGCGTTCGATCAGCTGCTGGCGGACGTATTCGAAGAAGAACTGTTCTATGCGTTCGGAGTAGTAGTGGCCGCGGTGCGTCTGCAGCGGCTCGCGCTCGGTCCGCTTCGCGAGCGCCTGGCTGATGTAGTGCAGTTCGGCCATCTTCGCGAGCACCTCGTTGCGCCTTTCCCTGGCGGCGGCGGGATCCAGCAGCGGGTTGTACTGCGACGGCGCCTGCGGCAGGCCGGCGAGCAGCGCCGACTGCTCGAGGTCCAGCTGGGACACGGGCTTGTCGAAGAAGGTCCGCGCCGCCGCCTGCACGCCGATGGCCGTCTGCCCGCCGATGGTGCCGTACGGGATGTCGTTGAGATAGCTGTTCAGGATCGAGCGCTTGCTGTGGTGTTCGTTGTATTCGATCGCGAGCTTGGCCTCGGCGATCTTCTGCTTGAACGTGCGCTCGTCGCCGCCGAGGTAGAGGTTGCGCACGAGCTGCATCGTGATCGTGGAGGCTCCCTGCAGGGCCTGGCCGTGGACGAGGTCCTTGACGGCTGCGCGGAAGATCCCGGTCAGGTCGATGCCGTCGTCTTTGTAGAAGCGCTGGTCCTCGATCGCGACGGTCGCGTTCTTGAGATTTGCCGGGATTTCGCGCCAGCCGACGGGTGTGCGCAGTTCGTCGGACTGGATCGCTCCGAGGCGCGCGCCGTCGGCCGCGTACACCTCCGAGGTGCCGCCGCCGATGCGCGCGTGACGCGAGGCCAGGCCGCCGGTGTCGTGGGCGATGTTCAGGACGTAGCCGACCGCCGCGATCACGCCGACGACGAGCGACACGACGACGACTGCCGCCAGGACGACGAGCATCCGCGTGCCGCCGCGGCGGTTGTGGCGGCGTTTTCGTCTTTGCAGGGACATCTCGGGAATTCGAGATTACCGCGTGCGGTGTGATTTCCTGCCGCTTGCGATCGCGGCGATCTCTACGCTCGATGCCAAGTTATGAACTCTGACACCGCCGAGCTCACCATCGTGGACGATGGGAGCGAACTGGCCGCGCCGCTCGAGCGGGCAGGGCTCGGCCGGCTGACGGCCGCCGGGGCGAGCGTCGATCGCTCGCGCGCCCCGGCGCCGGCGTGGCTTGCGCGTCTGCGCGCGGATCCCGCGCGGATGCTCGCCGTGCGCGAGAGCTGGCGGGCGCTGTGGAGCTCGCGCCTGCTCGTGTGGAGCGCCGGCGTGGGCACGGTCCTCGTGCTCGGCTTCGGGCCCACGCGCAAAGCCTTCGACCCGCCCGGCGTGACCCGCGGCTTCGGCTGGCTCGGCAACCTGCTGGCGGCGCCGGCGGCGCGCTGGGACGCCGCCTGGTACCTCGTGATCGCCCGCTACGGCTACCGTCCGGACCTCGGCCCGTACACGTCCTCGCGCACGGCCTTCTTCCCGCTGTATCCGCTGGGCCTGCGCGCGATCGCGTGGCTCGGCGCGCCGCCGGTGCTCGCCGGCGTGCTGCTGTCGGTGGCGGCGCTCGCGCTCGCGCTGTACGGCATCCACCGCCTGACGACGCTCGAGCTGGCGCGCACCGCGCGCTCGGCGCTGGCCGGCGATCGCGTCGCCGACGCGGCGCGCCTGGCGGTGCTGCTCACGGCGTTCGCGCCGATGGCGTTCTTCCTCTCGGCGGTGTACTCGGAGTCGCTGTACCTGGCCCTGTCGGTGGGGCTGTTCTGGAGCGCGCGCCACGGGCGCTGGATGTGGGTCGGCGTGCTCGGAGCGCTCGCCGCCGCCACGCGCAGCACCGGCCTCGTGCTGATCCTGCCGGCGCTTGCGATCTACCTGTACGGGCCGCGCGAGGACCGGCCGCCTGACCGCGGCGCGGATGGCCCGCCCGCCTGGCGCGCGCGCCTTGCCCCGCGCTACCGGCTGCGGCGCGACGCGCTGTGGCTGGGCCTGCTGCCGGCGGGCGTGGTCGTGTACGGGGTCTACCTCGCGCTCGCAGGCGGTAGCGCGCTGGCGCCGCTGCACGCGCAGGAAGCGTGGAGCAGGCACTTCGCCGGGCCGTACGTGGGTGCGTGGGACGGCTTGAAGGCGGCGTTCGAGGGCGCCCGCCAGCTGCTCTCCTTCCAGCGCCGGCACGTGTACTTCCCGACAGGCGCGGACAGCCCGTTCGTGGGCGCCGGGCACAACCTGATGCTGTTCGCGTTCCTGGCGGCGGCGGCGCCGGCGGTCGTGGGCGTCGTGCGCAGGCTGCCGCTCGCCTACGGCATGTACGTGATCGCGGCGCTCGCGCTGCCGCTCTCCGACCCCGTCAGCTCGCAGCCGCTGATGTCGCTGCCGCGCTTCCTGCTGGTGCTGTTCCCGCTCGGCATCTGGCTCGGGGCGTGGCTGGCCGAGCGCCCGCGCCTGCAGCGCCCGGTGCTGGCGGCTTCCGGCCTGCTGATGGCGTTCTTCCTCGCCCAGTTCGCCACGTGGCACTGGGTCGCCTAGACGATGGACGACCCCACCGCGATGGAGGATGCCACTGTGACGGAGGACGCCACCGTGACGGAGGGCGATCGGTCCCGCTCGCCGACCACCGGCTGGCGGCCGTGGGCGGGTCCGGCCGCGCTGCTCGGCGGGCTCGTGCTCGCCGCGGTGGGCGGGCTGGTGGTCGATCTGCCGGCCATCGCGCTGGGCGTGAAGATCACCGGCTCGCACACGCCGCCGGGGATCTCGATCGCGGACACGGTCGTCCAGGACATCGGCTTCGTGCTGGCCGCCGTGTTCTTCGCGCAGCTCGGCGGGCGCGCGGTGAGCGCGTGGCAGTTCGGCCTGCGGCCCCCGGGCGCCGGCTGGCGCTCGTCGAGCGGTCTCGTGCTGCTGCTGCTGGTCGCCTTCATCGCGCTCAGCGCGGCATGGTCGACGGCGGTCCATCCGAGCGAAGAGAAGCTGCTGGAACAGCTCGGCTCCAACGAAGGCACGGCGCTGCTGTTGCTGAGCGCCGGCCTGACATGCGTGGTGGCGCCGATCTGCGAGGAGTTCCTGTTTCGCGGCTTCATGTTCACGGCGCTGCGCAACTGGCGCGGCACGCTGCCGGCCGCGGTGATCACGGCGCTGGTGTTCGGCGGCGTGCACTTCGGCTCGGCGCCCGTGCTCGACCTCGTCCCGCTGGCGGGGCTCGGCTTCGGGCTGTGCCTGCTCTACCGCTACACGGGCTCGCTGTACCCGTGCATCGCGGCGCACTCCCTGAACAACTCGCTGGCGTTCTCGAGCCTGGAGAACTGGGGCTGGCAGGCGCTGGTGCTGATCGTGAGCGCGCTCGTGGCGATCGGCGCGCTGGTGCTCGCGCTCAAGCGCGTCGGCCTGATCGCGCCGGAGCCGGGTCTCGCCCGCCGGGCTGCATAGGATCTGCACGTGCGCCGCGCTCGAATCTCGAACATGGGTCGCGTCCGTCCGCTGGCCGCGCTCTGCGCGGCGCTCCTCGGAGTCACCGCCGCGCCTGGCGTGGCCGCGGCCGAAACAGCCGGCGCGCCGTCCACGTCCACATCGACGACGCCCGTCGCCCCGACAACGCCCACATCGACTCCGGTCGCCGGACAGCTGGCCCTGACGCTCGAGAAGGTCGGAGGCAGCCCGACCTTCGCGCTCGCCGGACGGAGGATCGTCGTGCGCGGGAAGGTCACGCCGTACGTCGCCGGGCAGACGGTCGCGGTCAGCTTCTACCTCGACGGCCGCAGGGTGGCGCTGGACGCCGCGAGCGTGCTCCCCGCGGCGCACGGCAAGGGACAGTTCAGCGTCGACTTCTCCAGCCGCTATGCGGGGCTCCTGCAGGTGCGCGCGGCGCACGCCGCCACGGCCCAGCAGGGCGCCTTCGCCACGCGAGCGCTCCGAGCGTTCGGGTCGTCCACCCGGACCTCGGTCTCGGCGCGCGGGGCCAGTCGGTGCGCCTGCTGCAATCGGAGCTGGGCGCGCTGCACTACGCGGTGCCGCTGACGGGCGTGTTCGACGAAGGCACCGGGCAGGCGCTGATCGCCTACCGCAAGATGACCGGCCTGGAACGCATTCCGTACGCGGGCAGGCAGGTGTTCGAGCTGCTGGCGCGCCGCGAGGGCAGCTTCCACGTGCGCTACCGCCGCGACGGCCGCCACGTCGAGGCCAACCTGACCAAGCAGGTGCTCGCGGAGATCGAACCGGGCGGGCGCGTGCGCAGGATCTACACGATCAGCTCGGGCAAGCCCTCCACGCCGACGGTGATCGGGCGCTTCCAGGTCTACCTGAAGACCCCCGGGGAAAACAGCGAGGGCATGGTCGACTCCAACTACTTCATCCGCGGCTACGCCATCCACGGCTACGCCGAAGTCCCTACGTACGCCGCCAGCCACGGCTGCCTGCGAGTGCCGATTCCCGACGCGCCGGCGATCTACGCATGGGTGCAGAGCGGCACGCCGGTGGACGTGTACAACGAAGACGGCGGCGGCAGCGGGCGCGTGCGCGCCAACGCCGGCCCGTAGCCCGCGGTTCTACACCCTCACGCGCAGCACCCGCGCGAGGTAGCCGAAGCCGAAGCCGTAGACGGCGAGCGCGAGCAGCAGCTTGACGCCGCGGACGACCCATTCGCTGCTTGACCCGGAGACCACGCCGGCGAACGGCGAGGTTAGTTCTTCGGAGGCTTCGTCGATCGTCCTGTGGATCGTGCCCTCGCTGGCAGTCGAGTGAGCTTTGCGTGGGGTGGCGGAGAGGCTGCCGCTGACGATCTCCTGCGTCTGGTGCGCCGAGGCGGTCTTGGACTGGTTGACGACGAAGATCGCGAACGACGCGATCACGATCATGCAGATCACCAGTGACGCAAGGCGTAGCAATCGCACGATAGGAGAGATCACATCAGTAGATTAGGCGCCGCGGTGGACGTCGCGGACGAACATACGAGCGAGCTGGCGCAGGCGCGCGCACGCCTGGTGGCGGAGCTGCGCGAGCACGCGCTGGTGATCGGCGAGGTTACGCTGACGAGCGGCGCCGTCGCTCAGTACTACGTCGACGCAAAGCGCGCGATCCTGCGTCCGCAGGGGTTCGCGGCGCTCGCCACGCTGCTCGCCGCGCAGGTGGCCGAGTGGGGCGGCACCGCGGTGGGAGGCATGACGATGGGCGCCGACCCGCTCGCCTGCGCGGCGCTCGCGGGCGGTGCCCAGGCGAAGGCCTTCTTCGTGCGCAAGGACGCCAAGACACACGGGCTGCAGCGGCGCATCGAGGGTCCGCCGCTGGAGCCGGGAGACCGCTGCGTGGTCGTCGAGGACGTGGTCACCACCGGCGGCTCGACCCTCGCCGCGATCGCCGCGCTGCAGGAGGCCGGGCAGGAGATCTGCGGCGTGGTCAGCGTGCTCGACCGGCTGGCGGGCGGCGGCGAGGCGATCGAGCGCGCCGCCGGCGCGCCGTATCGCGCGCTCAGCACGATCGACGACATCTACCCGGAGCGGCCCGACCGGCAGGACGGCTGACGGGGGTGCGGGGCGCCGAGGTCCGACGCATGCCCCTCGCGCCGGGCGCCCGCCGCGCACCGGTGAGAAGCGTCGGTAGCCTTCTCGCGTAGCCATCGTCAGCGCGGTGGCCGGCGCCCTCGTAGTCCAATGGATAAGACGACCGCCTCCTAAGCGGTAAATCCAGGTTCGACTCCTGGCGGGGGCACTCTTGCCCGCGAATCGTCGGCAGACGAGTCGCGTAACGGACATACGTCCTAGTAGTGCTTTGGTAGCTGTTTGGTAGGAGTTTGTGTTGGTCGTGGCGAACTCTTCTGGTGGAGAGGAGTTCGACGCGGGAGGTCATGATGGTGGCTGTGGCGGTGGCAGGCTCCTCGGAGGTGGATGGTCCCTCGGCGGTTCGTGAGCGGCTGGAGGCGTTCGGTGTCGAGGTGCTGGCTGGGGCGGTGAACCGGCCGGTGCAGCTTGTGAATGGCGGGGTGTATCTGCGTGGTTTGATCGAGCAGGGGCCTCGTAAGTCGCTCGAGCCGATGGTCGCCAGGCTGGGCGGCGAGGCTGACTATGAGAGCTTGCAGAACTTCTTGGCGGTGAGCACGTGGGACCCGGCGCTGGTGGTGCGCGCTGTGGCCGAGCGGGTCGCACCTGTGATTGATGTGCAGGCGTGGGTGTTGGACGACACTGGGTTCCCCAAGGATGGGAAGCACTCGCCGGGGGTCAAGCGCCAGTACTCCGGCACGTTGGGGAAGATCGGTAACTGCCAGATCGGTGTTTCCGTGCACGCCGTCGGTGAGCAGGGGACGGTGCCGTTGGGGTGGGAGCTGTATCTGCCTGAGGAGTGGTGTGAGGACCCCGAGCGTCGCCGGCGAGCGAAAATCCCCGCCGAGGTTGAGTTTCAGACCAAGCCCGAGCTGGGGGTGGATCTGATCGAGCGTGCCGCCGGCTGGGATGTGCCGAGGGCGCCGGTGCTCGGCGACCAGGCCTATGGCGATAACACCGTGCTGCGCGAGCGCCTGCACCAGGCCGAGCTGGAGTATGTGCTGTCCGTCGGCGCCGAGACGAAGGTCTTCACACCCGAGACGACTTTCACGGTCCCAAAGCGCCAGGGCGACACAGGCCGCCCGCGCAGCCGGCCACGCCCTGACCGCGAGCCAGTCGCGATCGCCCAGCTCATCGCCGGCGTCCCGGACGAGCAGTTCCAGACCGTCACGTTTCGCGACGGGCCAGAGGAGCAGCCGATCACCTCGCGCTTCTGCTTCGTGCGTGTGCGCGCAGCCGACCACGCCGAGAAACGCACGCCGTGGCCACCCCGAGAAGAGTGGCTGATCGCCGAGTGGCCCGAGGGCCACGAGCGGCCGAGCGACTACTGGATCTCAAACCTCCCCGCCGACAGCGAGCCCGAGCAGCTCGCAAGGCTGGCCCGCCTGCGCTGGAAGATCGAGCTCGACTACAAACAGCTCAAGGGCGAACTCGGCCTCGACCACTACGAGGGACGCTCATACCTCGGCTGGTACCACCACACCGCGCTGGTCGCCGTTCCGCCACACGGCCGTGCCAAGCCCGGGACTCAACCCTGCACCTGGCAGAAGTAGGCCTGGGGTCCCGCAGCGGCTCGGCCATCGGGCCCCAGAGGTCGTGCGAGAGGTCGACCTCGCGGATCAGGCCGTCGGTGAAGGTCAGCCGCAGCCGGAAGCCATCCAGCGGCTCTACGGTGCCCACACGGGCAAAGAAGGGGACATCGTTCATGCAGTGAGTCAATGCTAGTGAGCGGCTTGGGAGCCGTACGACAGGCCGAATGGCTAGTCGTAACTGCTGATTCCTTGGTCACGCAGCAGCGAGGATCGGCGTCAGTGTGTGGGCTTCGAGGTGCTCGGGCGGAAGCGTCAGAGTCAATCTGCCCTCGCGTTCGAGTGTATGACGGACGTTGAGTAGCGTCAGGCCGATCACGGCGCCGTTCTCGTCGTAGTGGATCGCATGCCCGTCGGGGGTCTCGAGCCCGCGTGCTGCCGGGCGGGGCTCGCCGACGTTGAGGTAGAGCACGTCTCCGCGCTCGTCGTAGTGATGGTGATCGAACGAGATACCAGCGATGGTTACGGTCATGGTTTCCAGCCGCGTGGAGGGTTTTCCTGGACCAGTGCGGTCACGACCCATGCGGATGCCGAGCCACATCGCCGCCACGCCCAGCGGGCTTGTCGTTGAAGTCTACGACTACCCGCAGCCAGCGGCGGGGATCGATGTGGCGGCGATAGAAGTGCTCGCGACCCGGGATCGGGTCGGCAACGCGGTAGTCGGGATGAGCAACGGTGCCGAGGATGAGCTCGTGCTCGTCGGCAAGCTCGGGGCGCCCGAGCGCCAAATGCAGGCGGGTGCCGGCATCGAATACGACGCGACGCCCATCCGGATCTGTCGTGGCGGGGTCCTCTTGAGCCATCCCAAGAAGCTACGAGTCGGAGCAGACATCGCCCATGTCTGACGCCGGACCTCGCGACCCCCCTCACATCTCCCACGCCACCGCCTCCGCCAGTACCCCGGCCGTGACCTCCTCACCCCGCGCGTCGTCAAAACGAAGCTTGATCGTCACCGCCGCAAGCACCATAACCCCGCCCACGATCGTCGCCACGTTGGGCCTTTCGGAGGTCCCAAGCCAGCCCCACGCCGCGCCGAGCACGGACTCGAGCAGCAGGATCAGGCCCATTGACGCCGGGGGGATCAACCGCGCGCCCATCGTGAAGAACACCAGCCCGAAGCCCTGCTGGCCGAGGCCGAGCAGCGCGAGCCAGCCGATGTCGCCGCTGTGGAGCTGGCCCGCATGGATGAACGGCAGCCCGAACACGACCAGCATCACCTGCGCGAGCGCAGTGGCCGGCGTCATCGACACGTCGCTGTGCCGCCGCGCGACGACGATCACGATCGCGAACGCGAGCGGCGAGCTGAACGCCATCAGATCCCCCAGCGCGCTGCCGCCGCTTGGGACGCCGACCATCACGCCGATGCCGAGGACCGCCAGGACCATCGCTCCCCAGGTGCGCGCTGAGAGCGGCTCGTGCAGGGTCCAGAACGCGAACAGCCCCGCGAGGATCGGCGTGATCGCCTGGATCACGAGGACGTGGGCGATGCTCGTGTGGTTCAACGCGACGATGAAGCTCGCCGACGCGACCGCGATGCCGGCCGCCACCGCCACGCCGGCCGGGTTGGCGACCGACCTGAACGCCGCGCGCAGGCCGACCTCTTTCCCGACGGCCAGGAAGGCGACGACCCCCAGGAAAGCGAACGCGGCTCGCCCGACGATCTGGTCGGCGGCGCCGGCGGAGACCTGACGCTGCAGGATGCCGCCGGTCGACCACGCCAGCGCCGCGCCCAGCGCGTACGCCTGGCCGCGACGATGCGCCGTCGACGTGGACGCCGCTGCGTTCGCGCTTCTCACGGCGTTCAAGTTATCGCCGGTCCGCTCCTGTCACCGCGAGCTGTTCGCGGCTCTCGCGTCGATCGGCCGCAACGATCGTCCACGCCGCCGCCCGGCGCGCCGGAGGCGAGCTCGACCGTCTAGCGCCGAAAAGGAGCTGCGCTCACGCGCGCGGCTCCTCACCGCCGATGGCGTCGCCGCCCGTCCGCCACGCCCACAGCAGACCCCGGTTGGGGAAGTTCTCGGACTCCTCGATCCGCTCGTACCCCGCTTCGCGCAGCAGCCGCATCGCGGTCGCGCGCGCATCGGGCTCGGGGCAGCCGCTCGCGTGCCACTCCAGCACGACCGCGTCCGCGTCCAGCTCGCGCATTCGCGGGTCGGTCAGGATCGACCACTCCCCTCCCTCGATGTCCATCTTCATCAGGTTCGCGTGGACGTCCTGCTCGAACAGGTCGACAGTCGGCACCATGATCGTCTCGCCGTCCTCGATCCGCGCCGATTCGGGCGTCTTCGACGTCGGATCGGCCACCGCGGCGAGCTGCGACTCGGCGAACAGGCCAGAGAGGAACGGCAGCTCCCCCACCTCGTTGGCCACCGCCACGTTCGCGACCGACCATCGATCGCCGAGCTGGTTGACGGCGATCACACGTTCGAGCATCGGCAGGTTCGTCGGGTCCGGCTCGAAGCTCCTGACGGTCGCGCGCGGCCAGCGGCCGAGCACGTACACGCCGAACAGCCCGATGTTGCCGCCGAGGTCGAGTATCGCCGGCGAGGCATCGGCGTCGAGGGCGGCGGCGATCGCCGCGGGCGGCTCGTAGCTGTTCGGGCCGTATCCCGTGCCGAAGATCTCTTTGAAGATGTCCACGTCGCGGGTCTGATGGCGCAGGTAGATCTGCAGCCCGGAGCCGCGCAGCCGGTAGCCGGCGGTGCGCGGCGGGCCGAATTGCAGGGCGGTGAAGCGCAACGGCTCGTGCACCGCCCGCGCCGCTCGCGCCGTGCGGATCAGATACTGCGCGCGCCGCGACCCGACGACCTTGCGCAGCCCAGGCACCCTGTCTCTCGGTCTCGGCTGGCTGATGCGCGGGAATGCTACTCATCGCACCAGCGCCGACCGGTCGAGTAGCCTTGCCGCATCAGGCGTTCGCCGCCTCGCAGCACTGGCGCGACGGGCGTTTTACCTAATTCAAGGGGGACCAATGATCGGAAGACGATCCCCGCTGCTCGCCGTCGCGCTGCTCTCAGGAGCGCTCTTCGCCGGGTGCGGGAGCAGCGGCAGCAGCTCCACCTCGAGCAGCTCGACGCCCGCGGCGTCCACGCCGAGCACGCAGGCTGCGACCACGGCCTCAACACCGAGCACGCAGGCGAGCACGGCGACGGCGTCTACCCCCAGCACCACCCCGAGCACCGCCGCCGGCGTGGCGGAGTACGTGGCGATCTGCAAGGAGATCGTCCAGCGCGAGCCGACGCTCTCGTCGGCCGTCAAGAGCAAGGTCGAAGGGATCTGCGCGAAAGCCGCCAGCGGCGATACCGCCGGGGCGCGCGCGGCCGCCAAAGAAGTGTGCGTGGAAGTGATCAACGCGTCGCCGATCCCGACCGCGGCCAAGGAAAAAGCGCTCGCGGAGTGCAAAGCGACCTAGTCGTCGCCCGCGTCCTCCTCCTCGTCCTCGCCCGCGTAGAGCGACTCGCGGGCGAGCTCGCGCAGCTTGCCGTCGAACAGCTTGATCTCGAGCAGATCCTGGCGGTAGTCGTCGGGTGCGATCAGCGTGAAGCGCTCCTCGATCAGCGGGCACTGATCCACCGCCAGGTCGGCCAGCTCGGCGGTGACGATCCGCCCGCCGGAGATCAGGGGGCGGCCCCAGACGAGCGTCATCGCCGCCACGGCTCCCGCCTCGCCGCGCCAGGCGCCGATGATCTCGTCGCACAGGTCGAGCTTCCAGTCGGGGTTGCGCTCGGCGGTCTCGTCGGTGAAGTCGACGTGCGCGGTGAAGTCGCTCGGCTCGCCGTCCTCGACTCCCGGCAGGAAACGCACGTAGCCGAACAGCTCGTACCCGGTCGACGTGAGCGTCGTCGCGGGGACGTACGTGTGCCCGTGCCACGTGCGGTCGGGGTACCACGCGATCGCGCCGGGCTCGCCCAGGTCCTCGGGCTCGGCGTCGAGCGTCCAGCGCCGCGCCGAGCAGCTCCTGACGCAGGCGCTCCTCCCAGCGGCCGTACGGGAGATCCTCCTGCGGAGGCTCGGCCGCGAAGCGTGGTAGGAAGCGTTCCTCGGGGGGCATGGCCGGCCAGCCTACGCGTCGCGCAGCACGGCCGCGGCGTGCTCGGGCGCGACGATGTTCAGGTTGACGTCGGTCGACAGCTCGAGGCCCGCCAGGTGCGTGAGGCGGGGAACGACGTCGATCCGCCAGCAGAAGTCCTCGGCCCCGCGCGGGGCGGTGCGCACCCACAGGTTCAGCGGCGGGCTCGACCCGAGGTGGCGCGCGAGTCGGCACAGGCCGTCGTGCAGCAGCGCGGCGCCGGTCGGCCCGTCGTCCTCGAAGCGCGCGCGCGGCCTGCGCGGCGCGAGCATCAGCTGGAACGGCAGGCGCGAGGCGTATGGCGCCATCAGCACCGCCTCCTCGTCGATCGCGACGATCCGCTCGCGCCGGCGCACCTCCTCGGCGACGAGATCGCCGAGCAGGCTCTGACCCATCGTGCGCGTCGTGTAGGCGCTCGCCCGCTCGCGCTCGCGGGCGATCGCCGCGGGCACGAAGTCGAGCGCGTACAGCTGCGCGTGGGTGTGCGGCAGCGATGCGCCGGCCTCGCGCCGCTCGTTGACGATCAGCTGCAGGCAGGCGCTGTCGGCGTGGGCGCGCATGCGCTGGCGCCACGTCTCGACCGCGGCCACGACCTGCTCCAGCGGCAGCTGCGCCAGCGACAGCACCGGCTGGGGCCCGTTGACGATCACCTCGTGCGCGCCGCTCGCCGGCAGCGAGGTGAACAGCTCGGGCGCTCCGCGCGGTTCCGGCGCGCGCTCGTGCGCGGCGGGCTCCTGCGCGGGCGTCAGCGCCGGGTACAGGTTGGGAACGACCCGCACCGTCCAGCCGGGCGAGTCGGCGGGGCCGCCGCCGGGGCGCACGGCGTAGAGCTCCGGCGGCGTGCGGTCCTCGTGGCCATCCGCGAACGGGTCCTGCTCGGGGTCGATCGGCGCGGGCGGCTCGCAGCGCGGCTCGCCCCCGGGTCGGCGCGAGCGCTCGCCCGCGACGATCGTCCTGTGCCCGCTCAGCGGGTCGATCCGCAGCTCCCGCAAGGTCAAGCGTCCAGCGCGTAGCGCTTGACGTCCTGTTCGAGCTTGGCCACGCTCGGGTAGGGACCTTGGCGGATGAACCTGCTGCCGCGGCGGTCGATGAAAACAGTCACCGG
Source organism: uncultured Solirubrobacteraceae bacterium (assembly GCA_963735705.1). Lineage (GTDB taxonomy): Bacteria > Actinomycetota > Thermoleophilia > Solirubrobacterales > Solirubrobacteraceae > Palsa-744. The sequence goes on along the minus strand of CAVTLZ010000012.1, from coordinate 826,931 downwards.
CGTAAATGTCGAGTCGGTGATCGCCAATCCGAGCTGCCCGCTCTGGTCGTAGAAGCTCGGGAAGCTGACCGGGAACGAGCGCAGGAACGCGCGCGCGTCGGCGCGGCTGTAGTCGCTCGAGTCGACCCCGATGAACGCCACTTCACGGCCGCGTGAGACAGAGACGCGCTGGAAGACCCCGAACTCGGCGCGGCAGGGTTCGCACCACGAGGCCCACTTGTTGATGACCACCGGTGTGCCGCGCAGCGCCGCCAGGCGCGCGCGCAGCGCTGGCAGCCCTCCGGAGAGGAGCTCGCTTGCCTGCGCGTGCAGGGGCGCCAGCGCAGGCGGGGAGCCGGATAGGCGCGCGCGCATCTGCGCGAGCGTGAGCGTCGACGGCGCCGCGGGCGGCGAGGAGGAGTCGCCGAGCTGGAGCAGACCGACGACGAGCAGCACGAGGACGGCCGCCGCGGCGAGGGCGATCGTCAGGCGCTTCGGCGTCATCGCCGTAAGGGTGCCAGATCGCGCCAACTTCAATCGCGCCTCCGCGTGCTATATCCTGGATGTACGTCAGAGCCGGGTCGCTTAGGGCATCCGGCGACGGGCGCCGTGGGGCGCCTCTCTTTCGGGCCGCGTCGGAGCGCAGCTTCGACAGCGGCTCTGTCTCGAAGTCCACAGCCTCAATGGCCGAGTCCACCTCAGTGGCCCTCGCGGCCGCGACCATTCCGAGTTCCGCCGACATCAAGCGTGCGGAGAAGTTCGTGCGCGAGCGCTTCCTGCACGAGGGCGAGGATGCCGCGGTCGCGCTCGCACCGGGGACGCCGCGCCGGCGGGCGCTCGACCAGGCGCTGGCCGAGCTTCAGGAGGACCCGAAGGCGAAGAACCCCTCGACGGCGTGGCGCCGCGAGTTCTCGCTGCTCCTGGGCCTGGAGCGGCTGCTCTCCGATGAGGAGCCCAAGCTCGTGGACGGCACCGTGCTCTCCGCCCACCAGGTGGACGCGCTGTCGGGGACGCTCACGGCGCTGCTCGCGGAGGCGCAGCAGCGCAGCGCTCCCAGCGGCAACGGCCGCGGCGCCGCGTCACCCGAGCTGCTCGCCTCGGCCGACATCCTCGGAGGAGACGACGTCCCTTCCGCCAACGGCAGCGAGGACGCCCGCGCGGCCGTCGCCGAGCGCGATCGCGACGCGGCCGAGGAGGACGAGGACGAGGAGGAGGACGAGGACGAGGACGAGGAGGATGACGAGGACGACGACCTCGGCCCGGTGCAGCGCGCGGCGCCCGACGAGGACGAGGACGACGACGAGGACGAGGACGACGATTTGGAGGAGGAGGCGGAGGCCGAGGAGGAAGAAGAGGCCGAGGAGGAGCTCCAGGGCGAGTCCGACGAGGAGCCGCGCGACTGGGTCGACGAGGATGAGGACGAGGAGGAGTCGCTCGCCGAGCAGCCGGAGGACCCCAACGCGGCCAAGCGCTTCTGGTTCGAGCACGCCACGGGCGCCGGCAAGACGGTCGCGGCGCTCGGCTTCGTGGAGGCCTCGCACACCGGCGGCGTGCTGATCCTCACCCACCGGCGCAACCTCGTCGACCAGTTCCTCGGCGAGCTGCGCGACCGCGGCTACTCCAAGCGCATCAGCCGCCCGCTGCTCAAGGGCGAGGACTCGGTCAAGGGCCCGGTGACGGTCGAGACCTACCAGTGGTTCGTGCGCAATGCGGGCAAGATCTCGAGCGCGTACACGATCGTCATCTGCGACGAGGCGCACACCGCGCTGGGCGAGAAGACGAGCGCGGCGATCCGCGAGTGGACGGGGCCGATCTTCATCGGCATGACCGCCACGGGAGCGCTGATCGCGCGCCACGTCACGGACCTGTTCCCCACGCAGACCTCGCGCTTCGACCTGGCTCAGGCGGCGCGGCGCGGCGTGATCGCGCCGCTGCGCTGCGTGCGCATCTCGCCGGGCGTCGGCGTGCGCACGATCGCCAAGGTGCCGCTGCGCCGCGGCGAGGTGGACACCGAGTTCGACCAGGACGAGCTGGCGAAACTGCTCGACCAGCAGCCGTTCAACGTGGCCGTCGCGAACCTCTACAAAACGCGCTTCAACGGCGTGCCCGGGGTCGTGTACGCGGCGGGCGTGCGCCACGCGTACAACCTCGCGGAAGCTTTCCGCGCGGAGGGAATCAAGGCGGAAGGCGTCTCCGGCGAGACGCCCAAGCGCGAGCTGGTCGACATCCTCGCGCGCTACGAGCGCGGCGACATCGACGTGCTGATCAACGCGCAGCTGCTGGCGGAGGGCTGGAACAGCCCGCGCGCGACCGTCTGCGTGCACCTCGCGCCGACGGCCTCCAAGCGCATCTACCAGCAGCGCGTCGGGCGCGTGACGCGCCGCCATCCCGGCAAGGAGGCGGGGCTGGTCGTCGACTTCGTCCACCCGGCGACCAAGCACGACGACCCGGTCGTGACGCTGCACTCGCTGCTCGATCGCGACGTCTACCGCGGCGGCGCGATCGTCGTCGGCCCGGTGCGGCGCGGGCGCGGGCGGCGGATGCGCGTCGAGCGGCGCGTGCTGCCGGTGTGCGCGGAGGAGGAGCGCCGCTTCCAGGTCTTCGAGCGCGAGCTGTGGCGGATCGCCGTCGAGCACCTCGACTACGGCGAGCAGCACCTGTGGGCGGCGCTGGCGGGCGCGCGCGTGGCTCCCAACGGCTGGCGCAGGGCACGCGCGATGCTGCACTTCGACCGCACCGGCGAGCTCAAGAGCCGCTTCCTGATCACGGCGGTCAAGCGCAACAAGAGCCCGCAGCTGCGGCTGCGCGCGCTGACCGACATCGCCGCGCTGCGCGACCCCGATGCGTTCGACGAGGCGATCGACATCATCGGCGGCTGGCCGCGCGAAGAGCGCAAGGAGGCGACCAAGATCATGCTGCGCGCGCTCGTCGAGCGGCGCATCGGCCGCCGCGACCAGGCCAACGCGTGGATCTGGCGCCTGGCGGAGTACACGCGCGACGTGCACGAGGAGTACGCGGTGCAGCGCTGGCCGGAGACCAAGCGACTGCTCGGCCTGCTCGTCAACTCGGCCGGCGGCGCGCACGCGCGCAACGCCCGCCGTCTGATCCACGCGGCGCGCAAGCAGGACCGCCGCCTGGCCGCGGCGCTGCTCGCGGCCGCGCTCGCGCACACCCCGGAGGCCGAGGAGGCGCTGCGCGGCGCGCGCACGCGCATGGCGCGCAAGCCGCCGGCGCTCGCGCGCGAGCTCCTGCGCAACTTCCCCAAACGCCGCGCCCGCAACACCAGGCGCAGGCGCAAGGGCGCCAAAGGCGCCAACAACGGCGCCGCTCCCGACGGGCAGCTGGCGGCGGCGAAGGTCGAGCGCGAGCGGGACGCGGCGCCGGTGCAGGCGGTCGCCGACGCGGAGCTGCGCCGCGACGTGCGCGACGCGCTCGACCAGCACCCGGCCTGAAGCGTCAGTCGATCTGCTGCAGGTGGACCTCGCCGGCGCCGAGCGCCGTGTGCCCGCCGTCCGCCAGCGCGACGACCAGCCGCCCGTTTCCGTCGATGCCCTCGGCGCGGCCGTGGCCCTGCGCCCACGCGACCTCGCGTCCGTACAGCGCGTCGCGCTCGCGCCAGGCTTGGAGCGTCGCCTCCGCCGGCTCGGCCAGGCGTCGCTCGAGCGCGTCGAGCAGCCGCGCGAGCATCGGCTCGACGTCGGCGGGCTCGAGGCCCAGCGTCGCCGCCGGCAGGCCACTGCCCGCAGGCGCCGCACTAGCCGCAGGCGCTGCACCGGCCGCGCTCGCAGCGCCGGCCTCGCGCGGGCGCAGCTCGGCGGGCAGCTGCTCGAGGCGGACCGCGACGTTCAGCCCGATCCCGAGCACCGCCCAGCCCTCCTGCGGGCGTCCCTCGACGAGGATGCCTGCAAGCTTTGCCAGACCCGGGCCGGCGCGCCCGTCGGCACTCTCTTCGGCGCGCTCGGAAGCGAGCTCGACGACGACGTCGTTGGGCCACTTGATCCGCGTCTGCGCGCCGGCGACGTCAGACACCGCGACCGCGGCGATCAGCGGCAGCAGCGGCGGCGCGTCTCGCAGCAGCAGCGACATGAGCAGCGCGCTCCCCGCCGGAGCCGACCAGTGCCGGCCCTGGCGTCCGCGCCCGGCGGTCTGCTCGGCGGCGGTGACGAGCGTCCCGTGCGGCGCGCCGGCGAACGCGAGCTCGCGTGCGCGCTCGTTGGTCGAGCCTGTGCGGCGCAGGTGCAGCCGCGGATGGCCGATGCGCGTGGGTGTGTGGGTGGCGTGAGGAGGCGGGGCGCCGCTCACGCCGGACGCACCGTCAGCTCGTCGTCGGGGCCGGCGCCGAGCAGCTCGGCGGCCGAGCCGCGGTTGACGGCGAGCGCCACCATGCGCGTGGCGTCCTCGTAGATCAGCAGCTCGCCGGGGGTCACCTCGGCGAAGGTCTGCGCGTAGCGCGCGGTGCGCACGGCGCCCGCGTGGGTGATCCTCAGCGTGTCGCCGGGCATCGCGCCGAGCGAAAGCAGCTGCTCCTCGCCGGCGTCGAGGATCAGGTTGCCGAACGTGTCGCTGCGCAGCACATGCACGGTGAGGATGCCGTCGCTGACGTGCGCGGAGGACAGCCCGAAGCGACGCAGCTGCTCCACCGGCAGCGGGTCGCCGACGGCGCTGAGCGGCTCCCCCGCAGCCAGGGCGGCGGCCACCGGCGCGAAGATGTCGCGGCCGTGGAACGTGCGCGACACCGGCTCCAGGCGCTCGTGCGACTGGCCGATGTCGACCGCCTCGGCCACCCCTCCGAGGCGCTCGGCGGCGGGCATCAGCAGGCCGTTGTCAGGACCGACGAGCACGTGGTCCAGCTCGACAGTGCGCACGGCGATGGCGCGGCGCGCGTGCCTGCCGACGGCGCTCACGCCGGGATCGACGATTGCCAGGTGGATGCCGGCGGGCAGGAACGGCAGCGCCGAGCGCAGCACGATCGCGCCCGAGCGCACGTCGTGGCGCGGGATCGCGTGGGTCAGGTCGATCACCCGCGCGTCCGGGTTGCGGCGCGCGATCACCCCGTGGCACACGCCGACGAACTCGTCGAGCAGCCCGTAGTCGGAGAGGAACGTGATTACTGGTGGGAGCGCTCTATCGGGCATTGCTTGCTCGCGCTGCCGCGTCGGCGAGCAGAGCGGCGATCATACCCTCGACGTCGAACGGATCGGCCTCCACGTCCGGCTCGAGGCCGTGCTCGCGCAGCGTCGCGCTCGTGATCGGGCCAATCGAGACGATGCGTGTGGCTGCTGAGAGCCCAGCCTTCCCGCCGGCCGCCTGCAGGAAGAAGCGCACGCTGGAGGACGACGTGAACGTGATGTAGTCGGCTGCGCGCACCGCCTGCAGCGTCCGCGGTGAGAGCGGCTCGGCGAGCGTTTCGTAGACGGGCAGGACGTCCACCTCGGCGCCGCGCGCGCGCAGGGCGTCGGGGAGCACGTCGCGCGCCTCGCGCGCGCGCACGACCAGCGCTCGCGTCACCGGCAGCTCGGACAGCGCCTCCACCAGCGCCTCCGCGACGGCGCGCTCGGGGACGACGTCGGCGACGATGCCGTGCTCGGCCAGCGCGCGCGTCGTCGCCGGCCCGATCGCTGCGATCCTCGTCGCGGCCAGCGCGCGCGCATCTCCGCGCGGGTGGGCGCCGTCGTCGAGCCGCTCGAACAGCCCCGCCACACCGTTGGCGCTGGTCACGCAGATGAGGTCATACGCGGACGGGTCGAGCGTTGCGGACACCCGCCCGGAGATCGGCTGGACGCGGATCGTCGGCGCCTGGACCACGGTTGCGCCCAGCGCTTCCAGGCGGCGGGCGAGGCCGCTTGCCTGTGTGCGCGCGCGGGTCACCGCGACGCTCACGCCGCTGAGCGGCCGCGGTGGCAGCCAGGCGAGCTCCTCGGCGAGCGCCGCGACCGGACCCACGATGGTGATCGACGGGGGACGGATGTCCTCGCGCTCGGCCGTCGCGGCGATCGTCTCCAGGGTGCCCGTCACCGTGCGCTGGCCGGGGAGCGTCCCCGCTTCCACCACGGCTGCCGCCTGCGAGCCCGGCCGGCCGGCTGCGATCAGCGCGGAGGTGATGTCGGGCAGCCGGCGCACGCCCATGTAGAGAACGAGCGTGCCGGGGAAGGCGGCCAGCGCGGGCCAGTCGATCGCGTCTTCGCCGGCGTCCCCGTCTGTGCCTGCGCCGTCTTCGCGCGTCTGGCCTGTGACGAGCGCCACTGCTCGCGCGAGGCCGCGATGGGTCACCGGGATGCCGGCGTATGCGCTAGCGGCAACGCCTGCCGTGACTCCCGGGCACGACCTCGAACGGGATGCCCGCGGCGCGCAGCGCCAGCGCCTCCTCGCCGCCGCGCCCGAACACGAACGGGTCGCCTCCCTTCAGGCGCACGACCGTGCGGCCGGCCTGGGCGCGCTCGACCATCAGCGCTTCTGTCTGCTCCTGCGGAACGGAGTCTCCGCCCCCCTCCTTGCCCACGAACAGCAGCTCCGCATCGGCGCGCGCTCCGTCGAGCGCGGCGCTCGGGATCAGGCGGTCGTACAGGATCACGTCGGCGCTCGCGATCAGCTCCAGTGCCCGCGCCGTCAACAGGCCCGGGTCGCCGGGGCCGGCGCCGACGAGATAGACGCGGCCGCTCACGCTCCGACCGGCCAGTGTTCGACCTCGAGCTCCGGCATTGGGAAGTCCTTGGGATTTCCCGTTGCCAGGCGCGCTCGGACGCCGACGGCAGCCGCCGCGATCAGGCAGTCGGCCTGTGAGAGCGTGATCCCCTTGCTGGCGAACTCTCTGCGCCAGTCTCCGGCGCGCGCGCCCTCCGCGCGCCCGAGGGGCGCGAGATGCAGGCCGCCCAGGACGCGCGCGGTGGCGTCCCGCTCGTGCTCGCGTACGCCCCGCATCACCTCCTCAACATTCACCGCGCAGATCCAGGGAACCTCGTTAGTCCTCCGCAGGGCGCGCAGTCGCTCGGCGGCCTCCCGTCCACGCAGGGCGTCCACGAGGACAGTGGTGTCGAGCAGAAGGGGCAACGACTGCTTATCCGACCGGCCGCCGCCGACGGGACGGCTAGCCGACTCGAGCTGGATCGCTGCGACGCTGCGCTCTGACCCAGCCGGCCGGATCGGCGTCCCAATCGTGCCCGCTGTCGGAGAGCGCCCCGAGGCCGGCGTTGATGTCTTCCCATCGCCGCTCGTCGTCGAGTGCGCGGCGCAGGGTTTCGCTGATGAACGTGCTGCGACGCCGCTTGCCCACACGCTCGTCCAGCTCCTCGACGAGCTCGTCATCCAAGCTTATGTGCAGTCGCATGGCCACAACTTAGCACACAGCTAACTGGAGGCCGCCATCTCCTCAGCCCGCGCCAGCAAATCCCCGGCCCCGGCGCTCCGCAGCCGCTCGCCGACGCGTCGCCCGAGCTCCTCGGGGTCGTAGAAGCCGCCGAGCAGCTCGTCGCTGACCCAGGCGGAGCCGTCGGGCAGCCCGACCCAGGCGCGCAGGTTCAGGCAGCCGCAGCCGGCGGGGACGGCGTATGCGCCGAGCGGCGTGTGGCAGCTGGCGTCAAGCTCGCGCGCGAGCGCACGCTCGGCGAGCAGGCAGGCGAGCGCGTCCTCGTCGGTGATCGCCTGCACCGCCGCACGCGCGTGCTCGTCGTCGTCGCGTCCCTCCAGCGCGAGCGCGCCCTGACCGGGCGCGGGCACGAAGCGGGTGACATCGAGCACGCCGCCGGCCTCGGAATCGCGTCCGAGTCGCTGCAGCCCGGCGTGCGCGAGCACGATCGCGTCGAGCCGTTCGCCCGGGTCTGCGAGCTTGCGCAGGCGCGTGTCGACGTTGCCGCGGATCGCCACCACGTCGAGGTCCTCGCGCGCGGCGCGCAGCTGCGCGAGGCGACGGATGCTGCTCGTCCCCACACGTGCGCCCGGGCGCAGCTCGTCCAGCCCGGCGGCGCCGCAGAGGACGTCCTCTGCGCCGGCGCGCGCCGGGGACCCGAGCAGCGCGAGCCCGTCGGCCAGCTCGCCGGGGACGTCCTTGGCGGAGTGCACCGCGAGGTCGATCTCCCCGTTCGCGAGGGCGTCCTCCAGCTCGACGACCCAGCGCGACTTGTCGCTTGCGTCCGCGCCGCGATCGCCGCCGGTGAGCATCGGCACGATCTCCCAGCCTCCGTCGCCCTCGCCTCCCAGCAGCGCGGCGACCAGCTTGGCCTGTGCCAACGCGAGCGCGCTGCGCCGCGTCCCGATCCGCATCAGCGGGGCGCGCGGGGCGCGCGGGCCATCAACGGGACCGGCGGCGGGGCAGCTCGTGGACCTCCGCCAGCTCGTTGGCGGTGTCCTCCCGATCCTGCCCTGCGGTGGGCTCCGCGGGCGCGTCCTCGCGCAGCCCGAACAGCTCCCGCACCAGCTCGAGGCTCGCGTGGCCGCGGTCTTCGCCGAGGCTGCGCAGGCGGATCGTCGGCTCGTGCAAGAGGCGGCTCATGACCGCGCGCGCGATCGCGTCGACGCGCGCGAGGTCGCGCTCGGAGGCCGACTCCCAGCGGCCTGAGTTCTCGGCGAGCACCTGCTCGACGATGTCGTTGCCGTGGGCGCGCAGCGCGCTGACGGTGGGCAGCGCGTCGAGCTGGCCGAGCCAGCGCGCGAAGCGCTGGATCTCCTCCTCGACGATCTCGAGCGCCTGCGGGACCTCCTCGGCGCGCGTGCTGAGGTTGCGTGCGACGACCGCCTGCAGGTCGTCGATGTCGTACAGGCTCACGCCGTCGAGCTCGCCGCACGCGGGGTCGATGTCGCGCGGCACGGCGATGTCGATCAGCAGCAGCGCCCGCCCGCCGCGTTGGCTCATCACCAGCTCGAGCTCCTCGCGCCCGACGATCGGGTGGGGCGAGGCGGTCGAGGACAGGACGATGTCGGCGTGCACGAGCTGGTCCGGCAGTTTGTCGAGGCCGACGACAGAGCCGCCGAAGCGCTGCGCGAGGCTGAGCGCGCGGTCGGCGTGGCGGTTGGCGACGAAGATCGTGCCGGCGCCCTGCTCGGCGAGCGCGCTCGCGGTCAGCTCGCTGGTCTCGCCCGCGCCGAGGATCACCACGTGGCGGTCCTCGAGGCCGCCGAGGACGCTCAACGCGAGGTCGACCGCCACCGACGGGACGCTCACGCGGCTGGAGCCGATGCTGGTCTCAGAGCGCACGCGCTTGCCGGTGGTCAGCGCCGCCGCGAACAGCCGGTTGGAGAACGGCCCGGTGGCGCCGGCGCGCATCGCCGCCTCGTGGGCGCGCCTGACCTGGCCCTGGATCTCGGCCTCGCCGACGATCATCGACTCGAGGCCGGCGGTGACGCGGTACAGCTGGCGCGCGGCGTCGCAGTTGCGCGGCGAGTAGATCGCCTCGGCCAGCTCAGTCGGGCGGATCTCCGCGCGGCGGGCGAGCAGGCCGAGGACGTCCGCCTCGGCCTGAACCAGATCCCCGCCCGCCCCGCCGACCACGAGGTAGACCTCGGTGCGGTTGCACGTGGAGATGACGACCGCCTCGCGCACCTCCGCGGTGGCGGTCGCCTCGCGCACGAACTCGCTCGCCTCGCGCTCGCTGAACGCCAGGCGTTCGCGCAGCGCCACCGGCGCGGTCTTGTGCGAGATGCCGAGCGCGAGCAGCTCGCTCACGTGTGCCCCTTTACGGGGTATTTCGGCGTGGACTCCTGCTGCTTGTCGAGGTCGCTCAGCAGCTCGCCGAGGTCGCGCTCGATGCGGCTGAGGCGGATCGCCATGATGGCGACGTAGATCAGCACCAGCGCGAACAGCACGATGTAGGCGCCGGCGACGTACTTGCCGGCGGTGTGCAGCGGCAGCGCGGGAACGTCGCCGAGGACTGTCGCGAGGATCACAGCGCCGACCCTCCGGCGGCGCGTGCGGGAGCCGTCGCGTGATGCACGCTGGGGGCGGCGCTGCGCGGCCGTGCGCGCATGCCGGTCGTCTCGCCGCTCAGCCGCCTCCGCAGCGCGCGCAGTTGCGCGCGGGTGTGCTTGGCGGTCAGCTCGTACTTGCACAGGGTGGCGAACAGCAGCGACAGCGCCAGCAGCGAGACGAGGAACGTGAGCGCCATCGGGCCGGGCAGGTTCGACGTGCTGCCCAGCACGCGCGGATGCAGGTATGCGGTGGACAGGCGCACGGCGATGAAGTTCAGCGGCACGAACGCGCCGGCGGTGATCGCGAACACGGAGGCGTAGCGCGACTGGCGCTCGGGGTCCTCGATCGCGAAGCGCAGCGGCTGGTAGGTGGCGTACAGGAGGAAGACGATCAGGAACGACACGAGCGTCGGCTCGCTCCACACCCACCAGTGCCCCCACGAGCCCTTTGCCCAGATCGAGCCGGTGATGAGCGTGCCGACGGCGAAGATCAGGCTCATGTGGATGACCACATAGGAGCGCATGTCCCAGCGCGGGTCGCGCGTGCGCAGGTGCTGGATCGCGAGCAGCCCGCCGAGCACGAAGCCGCACAGGGCGACGATCGCCAGCGGCACGTGCACGTAGAAGATCTTCTGCAGGAAGCCCTGTTCGGCTTCCAGCGGCGCGTAGAAGAAGACGAGCGTGAGCGCGGTCGTGATCGCGACGACCGTGGCGATGCTGAGCGTGCGCAGACCCTTGCCGTACATGGGCTTTATCAGTCCTCCAGGAGGAAGTCGAACAGGGCGTAGGCGATCAGCCCGAACACCAGATCATAGAGGCCGAGCGTGAGCAGCCAGCGCGCCGCTGGCGCCGGCACGTGCGACTGGACGAGCAGCGGCGAGACCGCGCGCGCGCCGCCGATGACGATCGGCACGAGCAGCGGCAGCGCGAGCAGCGGTCCGAGCAGGTCGCGCGCGCGGGTGCGCACGGCCATCGCGGCGACGAGCGTGCCGATGACGGCGACGCCGATGTCGCCGAGCGCGAGCGTGACGATCAGCCACGGCAGCGCGGGGCCGAGCGGCGTCCCGAGCAGCAGCAGCGCGAACGCGGGCACGGCCACCAGCTCGAGCACGACGAGGAACGCGAGCAGCGTGAGCGCCTTGGCGATGAACATCGCGCTGCGGTCGACGGGTGCCAGCAGGAACGCGTCGAAGCCGCCCTGGTCGGCGTCGGCGACGAACAGCCGGTTGACGCCGAGGATCGCGGCGAACAGCAGCGTCACCCACAGGATCCCGGCGGCGAGGTCGCCTTCGACGCTGGCGCGGTTGAGCGCGAAGTGGAAGACGACGAACGTGGTGACGGCGAACAGCGACATGCCGGGGACGGACTCGAGCGTGCGCAGCTCGACGAGCAGCTCCTTGCGCAGCAGGGCGCCGACCGTCCGCCACAGCCCCACCGTCCGCATGGGGCCGCGTGCGGTCTGCGCCGGGCGCTCGGGGGCCTGCACGCCGCTCACCGGTAGAGCTCCGCGATCTCCTCGACCTCCACGTCGCCGGCGGCGCGCAGCAGCGCCTGGCGCCCGGCGCGCAGCCCGAGCACGACGTCCGCCCGCGCGATGTCGCCGCCCGGATCATGGCTGCAGATCACGCGCGTGCGCCGCCGTGGCGGCTGTATCTCGCCGCCACCGCCACCGTCGGCGCCGATCAGCGGCGCGACGAGCTCGATCGCGGCGGGGTCGAGGTTGGAGTGCGGCTCGTCGAGCAGCAGCAGCTCGGGGTCGTGCAGCACGGCGCGGGCGACGGCCACGCGCTGCACCATCCCGCGCGAGAGCGTCCGCAGCGGCTCGTTCGCGCGCGCCTGCATCGCCACCGCCTCGAGCAGCTCCTGCACGCGCTCCTCGCCGACGCCGTGCAGTCGCGCGTGGAAGCGCAGGTTCTCGCGCGCGGTCAGCTCGCGGTAGAGCAGCGGCTCGTGTCCGAGCATGCCCACGCGCCCGCGCACCGCCCACGCCTCGTCGGGCAGGCTGGAGCCGAGCACGCGCACGCTGCCGGCGTGCGGGCGCAGCAGCGTGGCGAGCACCCGCAGCAGCGTCGTCTTGCCGGCGCCGTTGGGGCCGAACACGACGAGCGTCTGGCCCTCGGCGAGCGTCAGCGAGACGTCGCCGAGCGCCTCGCGTTCGCCGTAGTGCCGAGTCAGCCCCTCGACCTCGAGCGCGGCCACCCTTGGCGCTCTCTACACGGGCAACGCGTGCGCGCTCTGCGCTCGCGCGATCAGCTCGCGCACGGCCTGTTCGCCGGCGTCGGTGCCACCGTCGCGCAGCAGCGCGATCGGGTCGGGGTCGCCATTGACGATCCCCTCGAAGAACTCCTTGCGCTCCTGGTAGGTCGCAAGCGTGCCCTTCGCCCAGCCGCGCACCTCGTTGAGCAGCACGGCGAGCTGCGCGTACGGCGCGCCGAACTGCGCTTCGATCTCGCGCTTCATGCGCTTGGCCAGCGCGGGCGAGGCGCCGGCGGTGGAGATCGCGATCGCGAGCGGGCTCATGCGCACGATCGCCGGCAGGATGAAGTTGCACAGCGGCGGCACGTCGACGACGTTGACGAGCATCGCCCGCCGCTCGGCGTCCTCGTACACGGCGATGTTCACGTCGGTGTCGTCGGTCGCGGCGATCGCCATGAACACGCCCTCCAGGTCGCCGGCGCCCGCGTACTCGCGCCGCTCCCAGCGGATCGAGCCCTCGCGCGCGTACTCATGCAGCGCCGGCTCGGCCTCGGGCGCGATCAGCGTCACCTCCGCGTCGCAAGCGAGCAGCCCCTCGACCTTCTCCAGCCCGATCTCACCGCCGCCGACGACCACGCAGCGCCGTCCGGACAGCTTCAGGCAGGCGATGTAGAACGGGGTGTCGAGCATCCCCTGCACGCAGCTCTGGTCGCAGATCCCCCTGCGCAGCTGGCACACGCACTCCTTGCCGGCGTAGGCCTGGGCGGGCATGCGTCACAGGTTAGCCGCCTGTTGAGTCCAGGCCGCATGTGCCACCGGAACGGCCTAACCCCGCGGCAGCCCTCGCCCGAACGCCCGTGCGCCCATCCGCGCGAGCGCCAGGGCGCCTTCCCGCCACGCGTGGTCGCGGTCGGACTCGCGCCCGGAGCGGAGCTTGGCGACCGCGCGCGTGGCCCTCGCGCTGGTGGCGTCGTAGGGCCCCCACCACAGGCCGCGCATGGCGGGCGGGTCCCAGGTGATGAGCTTCTCCTGCGCGCACGCGTGCAGGCCCGCCCGCCCGAGCGTGCGCCCGAGGCCGCCGCCCGCGGCCGCTCCCCACGGACCGCGCGAGACAGTCGGGCCGGGGAGGTGGTCGTTGAGCCACACCATGCCGGCGTGCAGCTCGCGCGCGATCCGCACCCCCTGGTAGCGATCGGCCGTCCAGATGGAGGCGCCGAGGCCGAAGTCGCCGCCGTTGGCGGCGGCGATCGCCTCGTCGATCGAGTCGACCGCGACCACCACCAGCACCGGTCCGTCGATCGGCTCGCGCAGGATGCGCATCTCAGCAGTCGCGTCGGTGATGACGGCGGGCGCGTAGAAGGAGCCGGCGTCGCAGCCCGGCGGGCTGACCGGCCCGCCGCAGTGCAGCTTGGCGCCGCCGGCGAGCGCCTCCTCGACGAGCGCGCTCACGTGCTCGACGCGCCGCGCGGAGGCCAGCGGCCCGACCTGCACGCGCGGGTCGGACGGGTCGCCGACGCTAAGCGCGCGCGCGCCGCTGACGAGCCCCGCGAGGAACCGCTCGTAGACCTCGCGCACCACGTACACGCGCTCGATCGACCCGCGCGCCTGCCCCGCGCCGGCGCAGCCGGCCCACAGCGCGCCGGCGATCGCGCGCCGCAGGTGCGCGTCGGCGAGCACCAGCATCGCGTCCTTGCCGCCGAGCTCTACCGTGACCTCCTTCTCGCGCGAGACGCACGCGCGCGCGACCACGCGTCCGACCGCGGGCGAGCCCGTGAACAGCACCTTGCTGACCGGCGCCTGCGCGAGCGCCACGCCGACGTCCGCTCCGCCGTGCACGACCCGCACCAGCCCCTCCGGCAGTCCCGCGCGCGCGAGCACGCGCGCGATTCGCTCGCCCGCAAGGCACGCGCGCGCGGCCGGCTTGAAGACGACGCCGTTGCCAGCCAGCAGCGCGCCCGCGATCTGCCCCAGCGGCTGCGCGAACGGGGCGCTGCCGGCGCCGATCACGCCGACGACGCCGTACGGCTCGAACGCGATGCGCGCGCGCTTGGCGATCGTCAGCGAGCGGTTGATGCCCACGCGCCGCGCGCTCAGCACGTCCGCCCCGTCCTCCGCGACCCACTTCAGCGCGTCGATCGCCGCGAGCAGCTCCAGCGCCGCCACCTCCGCCCGCGGCCTGCCCTGCTCGCGGCCCAGCAGCTCCTGGAGATCGTCGAAGTCGTCGATCACCGCCTGCGCCATCCTGCCCATGTAGCGCGCGCGGTCCTGCACGCGCAGCAGCGCCCACAGCGGCTGCACCTTGGCGACCGCCGCGACCACCCCGTCGATGCGCTCCGGCGGCGTGATCGCGACAGTCCCGAGCGCAGCGCCGTTCACTGGGTCATGCGCGGTCAGCCGCTCGCGGGCGTCGCCGTCGCTCGCGCCATCGCTCTCGCCGTGGGTGGGGGAGCTCTCGCTCGAGGCCGCGCTCATCGCACCGCGATTATCCCTGCTCTTGCTCGCGCGTCTGGCGAATCCGAGCGAGGCGGGCCGCGAGCTCCGCCTCCGCGTCGTCGGGCTCGTAGAAGCGCTCGCCGGCGACGCCCGCGGGCAGCAGCGGCTGCGAGGCGACGTGACCCGGGTGGCCGTGGGGGTTGTCGTAGCCGCCACGGTCCTGCCCCGGTCTCGGCCCGGAGCGCAGCCAGCCGGGCACGGGCGCGGCGCCGTGCTCGCGCACGTGGCGCTCGGCCGCCGACAGCGCCAGCCCGGCCGCGTTGGACTTCGGCGCGAGCGACAGGTAGATGGCCGTCTGCGCCAGCGCGTAGCGCGCCTCCGGCAGCCCCACGTGCTCGACCGCCTGCGCCGCCGCGGTCGCCACCGACAGCGCGCCCGGGTCGGCGTTGCCGATGTCCTCGGAGGCGAGGATGATCATCCGCCGCACGATGAAGCGCGGGTCCTCGCCGCCCTCGAGCATCACCGCCAGGTAGTACAGCGACGCGTCCGGGTCCGAGCCGCGCGTGGCCTTGATCCACGCGGAGATGTAGTCGTAGTGGCGGTCGCCCTTTTTGTCGTACAGGACCGCCCGGCGCTGCAGCGCGTCCTCCACGCGCTCGATCGTCACGCGCTCCTCCCCCAGCTCCGCCGCCGTCGCGCTCGCCAGCTCCAGCGCGTTGAGCGCCGTGCGCGCGTCGCCTTCGCTGCGCACCGCCAGGAACTCCAGCGCGCCCTCGTCCACCGGCAGCGGCTGCCCGCCGTCGCCGGCGGCGTTGGCTGCATCACCGGCCCCGGCCTCGCCCCCGGCGGCGGCCCGGCGCAGCACGGTCGTCAGCTCCTGCGGCGTGAGCGCCTGCAGCGCGTACACGCGCACGCGCGAGAGCAGCGCGCCGTTGACCTCGAACGCGGGGTTCTCGGTCGTGGCGCCGATCAGCGTTACGAGCCCCTCCTCCACCGCCGGCAGCAGCGCGTCCTGCTGCGCCTTGTTGAAGCGGTGGATCTCATCCAGGAACAGCACCGTCTGCTGGCCGCTGGTATCGCGGCGGTGGGCGGCGCGCTCGATCACCGCACGCACCTCCGCGCGCCCCGCGGCGACCGCGCTCAGCTCCTCGAACGCGGCCCGCGAGCGCTCGGCGACGATCCGCGCGAGCGTCGTCTTGCCCGACCCCGGCGGGCCGTACAGCACCATCGAGTGGGCGTGGCCCTGCTCGATCGCCGTGCGCAGCGCCGAGCCCTCGGCGAGCAGGTGCGCCTGGCCGACGAACTCCTCGAGGCCCCGCGGACGGACGCGAACGGCCAGCGGGCGCCGATCCGCCCCGCGATCGTCGGCGGTCTGGCGCCTGTCCAGCCCGGTGGCCTGATCTTTGGCCAGATCGTCGTCGAAAAGGGCATCCATGTGCGTGAGTATCGCTCGTGTGGAGAAACACGCAGTTTGCGCGCACGGCAGGGCGCCCGTCAGGGTTGTCGAACGTGTAGATTCGATGATCGACGTTGCCATCCCTCGACATAGCTCGCAGGAGATGACGCCGCTATGAGCAGCGGCGCCGCCGAGCTGCGGCCGTCAGGGCTGCCGTCAGGGGGGACGCGCTCGAATTCCTCGACCTCGGTGGCGATGTCGTCGCCCGCTCGCCGCTGCAGCTGTTCTGGCGCAGGTTCCGTCAAGACCGCGTCGCGCTCGCGTCGCTCGTGTTCATCGTCTTCCTCGTCGTGCTCGCGATCGCGGCGCCGCTGGTAGTCAGCCTGCTCGGACTGCCCGGTCCCTACGTGCAGAACCTCAACCTCACCGATTCCTTCGGCTCCCCGCTCGGCCCGAGCGCCGCGCACCCGTTCGGCGTCGACTCGCTCGGGGAGGACGTGATGGCGCGGGTGATCTACGGCGCGAGGGTCTCACTCGAGGTGGGGGTCATCGGCACCGCGATAGCGACTGTGATCGGGGTCGTGGTTGGGATGTGCGCCGGCTTCTACCGCGGCTGGGTCGACACGCTGCTGTCGCGCTTCATGGACATCGTGCTGTCGATCCCGATCCTGCTGCTGGGGATCGGCATCGGCGCCGCGTGCGGGGTGCGCGGATGTGTGAAAGGACTGGTCGAGCCGGGCCTTGGCTCGATCGTCTTCATCATCTGCATCGCGACGTGGCCGTATATCGGGCGGATCGTGCGCGGGCTCGTGCTGTCGATGCGCGAGCGCGAGTTCGTCGAAGCCTCGCGCGCGCTGGGAGCCTCGAACCTGCGGATCATGTTCCGCGAGATCCTCCCCAACCTCGCCGCGCCGATCATCGTCTACTCGAGCCTGCTGATCCCCACCAACATCCTGCTCGAGGCGGCGCTCTCGTTCCTGGGAGTGGGGATCCGCCCGCCGACGGCGAGCTGGGGCAACATGATCGCCCAGGCGGCGCCGATCTTCAACACCGCCTGGTGGTTCATGGTCTTCCCAGGTCTCGCGCTGCTGTTGACGGTGCTCGCATTCAACCTGCTGGGCGACGGGCTGCAGGACGCCCTGAACCCGAGGAACGCCCGATGAGGGTCTTGATAACAACACAGGAGGCGACTTGATGAGGTCGATTAGAACGGTCGCGGCCGCGGCGCTCGTAACGGCGCTCGCGCTGCTGCTGGCCGCGTGTGGCTCGAGCAGCACGAGCAGCAGCTCGAGCTCCGCCAGCGCGAGCAGCCCGCTCAGCACGGGCATTTACAAGAATCCGCTGACCGCGGCGCTCACCGGCGGCAAACGCGGCGGCACGCTGCAGGTGCTCCAGGAAATCGACTTCGAACACCTCGATCCAGGGATAGCCTACTTCTCGGTCGACTACGCGGTCGTGTTCGCGACACAGCGGCCGCTGTACTCGCAGAAGCCGAACTCGACCGAACCGACGCCCGACATGGCGGAAGGGCCGCCGGAAATCAGCAACGGCGCCAAGACGGTGACGGTGCATCTCAAGGAAGGCGTTCGCTTCAGCCCGCCGGTAAACCGCGAAGTGACATCCGAAGACGTCGCGTACGCGATCGAGCGCGGCGCCAACGCCGATGTCGCCAACCCGTACATCCAGTCGTACTTCAAGTCGATCGAAGGCATGCCGACCGCGACGGGCGGGCCGATCAAGGGCATCGAAACCCCGAACAAGCACGAGATCGTCTTTCACCTGACCGAACCCAAAGGCCAGATCGTCGCCGACGCGCTGGTGCTCCCGCTGACGGCCGCGGTGCCGAAGTCATACGCTGAAAAATTCGACAAGAACAAGCCGTCGAACTACGCCGGCTTCCAGGTCGCCACTGGCCCGTACATGCTCAAGAACGACGCCCAGGGCAAGGTCCTCGGCGTCGGCTACATCCCCGGCAAGTCGGCGACGCTCGTGCGCAACCCGAACTGGAACCCGAAGACCGACTACCGGCCGGCGTACCTGAATGAAATAGACGTCAAGATCGGCGGCACGAGCGCCGTGCTCGGCCGCCAGGTGCTGGAAGGCACGAACGTCGTCCAGAACGAATCGACGGTGGCCCAGTCGGTCGTCAGGCTCGCGGCCGAAAAGTTCAAATCCCAGCTGCAGCTATCACCCGGCGCCGGCAGCCACTACATCGCCCTGAACAACAAGGTGGGGCCGTTCAAGAACGTCGACCTGCGCAAGGCTGCGTGGGCCGCGACCGACCGTACCGCGCTGAACAAGGCGAGAGGCGGGACGCTCGTCACCAACGTGGCGACCCACTTCATCTACCCGACGATCAACGGCTTCGAACAGGCCGGCGGCCTGAAGGGGCCGCAGGGGCCGCAGTTCGACTTCAACGCGTATCCCGAAGGGAACATGAAAGTGGCGGAAAAGTACATGAAGCTCGCCGGCTACCCCAGCGGCAAGTACACCGGCCACGAAACGATCACGGTCGTCGGTGCGACGGGCAACCCGCTGGAACAGGACGCGCAGATCGTCGCGCAGACGCTGAAGAACCTGGGCTTCACGGTGAAGTTCACGGTCGTGGAAGCCTCGACGATGTTCGCGAAGTACTGCAACGTTCCCAAAGAAGAGATCACGGTGTGCCCGAGCGTCGCCTGGATCGCTGACTTCGCCGACCCGCAGACGGTGCTGAACATCACGTTCAACGGCACCACGATCACCCCCACCGGCAACGTCAACTGGAGCCAGACGGACGTGCCGAAAATCAACGCGGCGATGGCGGCGGCGGAAAACGTCGTCGGTAAGGAAGCGCGCGGAAAGGCGTGGGCGAAGATCGACGAAGAACTCGTCGAAAGCGCCACGGC
This sequence comes from uncultured Solirubrobacteraceae bacterium, assembly GCA_963735705.1. Classification (GTDB taxonomy): domain Bacteria; phylum Actinomycetota; class Thermoleophilia; order Solirubrobacterales; family Solirubrobacteraceae; genus Palsa-744. The sequence continues at coordinate 808,142 of CAVTLZ010000012.1, read as the reverse complement.
GATCCCGTTCGACTGGGACAAGGAGGCGAACATCGAGGGCAGCGGCGTCGAAGGCGTCGGCGACATCTGGAACGTCGGCGAGTGGGACTACAGCTTCACCTCGCTGAAGTAGCCCCGATGTGAGTGGGCGGCGATGGGGGCCCGGACGGCCGGGTCCCCATCCAGCCCGTCGCTTCGCTACGAACCATCGGCACAACGCCATGCCCGACACCCAGACCACCACTCCCGACGACCACGCCGACGCTATGAACGCTCCCGCGCGATGATCCGCTACATCATCCGCCGCCTGCTGATCGGCGTCCTGATCCTGATCGTCGTCTGTGCCCTGACGTTCGTCTTCTTTCGCATCCTGCCAACCGGGAATCCCGCGCTGCTGCGCGCGGGACGCGACCCGCAGAAAAAGCTGATTCAGGAGATCGAAGGGGTACTGGGGCTGAACAAACCGCTGATCGTTCAGTTCTGGGACTACATGAAGGAGTTCTTCCTTCACTTCAACCTCGGCTACAGCTACTACAGCCAGGAGTCGGTCAGGAGCCTGATCGCCGAACGACTGCCGGCGACGCTGTCGTTGACGGTCGGCGCGGCGATCCTGTGGGTCATCGGCGGGCTCAGCGTCGGGATCATCTCGGCGCTGCGCCGTCACTCGATCGTCGACCGCCTGTCGATGGGCTCGGCGCTGGTGCTGCTGTCTGTCCCCGAATTCTGGCTGGGATTCGTGTTCCTGCTGCTGTTCGCCAACGACATCGGCAAACTCAAGATCCTCCCCGGCGCCGGCAGCTACGTCGGGCTCACGTACGACCCGTGGAAGTGGTTCACCTCGTTGATCATGCCCTGGATCGTGCTGGCGGCCGGTTCCGCTGCGATCTACGCGCGGCTGATGCGCAGCACCCTCGGCGAGACGATGCGCGAGGACTACATACGCACCGCGCGCGCCAAGGGCCTGCGCGAGCGCGCGGTCATCCGCCAGGGGGTGCGCTCGGCGGTCAACCCGATCATCACTCTGTTCGGCCTGGAAGTGGGCGTGCTGCTGGGAGGCGCCGTGCTCGTCGAGACCGTGTTCAACATCCCCGGCATCGGCGTGGAGAACTACAAAGCCATCCAGTCCTCGGACTTCCCCGTCGTGCAGGGAACGGTCCTGCTCGCGTCGTCGTTCATCATCGTCGCGAACATCGTCGTCGACATCGCCTACGCGTATCTCGATCCGAGAGTGCGCTACTCGTGAGCCGGCGCGCGCCGGAGGGCCGGATCTACCGTGGCTGATGTGAGCGAGCCTCTGCTGCGCGTGGAGGATCTGCGCGTCGAGTTCCCGACGGAGGACGGCGTCGTGCACGCGGTCGACGGGATCACCTACCAGGTGCACAAAGGGCGCACGCTGGGCATCGTCGGCGAGTCGGGCTCGGGCAAGACGGTCTCCTCGCTGACGACGCTCGGCCTCACGCGCCGCCAGGGCGCGCACATCTCCGGGCGCATCCTGTTCGGGGGCAAAGACCTCGTGACGCTCCCGGAAGACGAGCTGCGCGCGATCCGCGGCAACGACATCGCGATGATCTTCCAGGACCCGCTGTCCTCGCTGCATCCCCTGTACAAGGTCGGTCGCCAGCTGACGGAGGCGGTGCGCGCCCATCGCGACGTCTCCAAGGCGCAGGCGCGCGAGCGCGCCGTCGAGCTGCTCGGGCTCGTGGGGATACCCGATCCGGCCAGGCGCGTGGACGCGTACCCGCACGAGTTCTCCGGCGGCATGCGCCAGCGCGCGATGATCGCGATGGCGCTCGCGAACGAGCCGAAGCTGCTGATCGCCGACGAGCCGACGACCGCGCTGGACGTGACGGTGCAGGCGCAGATCCTGGCGCTGATGGAGCGCCTGCAGCGCGAGCTGGAGATGGCGATCGTGATCATCACCCACGACCTCGGCGTGGTCGCGGAGATGGCCGACGACATCGCGGTCATGTACGCGGGCAGGATCGTCGAGACGGCCTCGGCCGCGCGCGTGTTCGCGGCCCCCGAGCACCCCTACACGTGGGGCCTGTTGAAGTCGATCCCCAGGCTCGACTCGCAGCGCGACGAGGATCTGGTGCCGATCCCCGGCACGCCGCCGAGCCTCATCAGCCCGCCCTCGGGCTGTCACTTCCACCCGCGCTGCCCGTACGTCCAGCCCGACCACACGCGCATCGATCCGCAGCTGCAGCCGGTGCCGGACGAGCCCAGCCATCACGTCGCCTGTCTGCTGGAATCGGACGTGCGCAAACGCCTGTGGCAGGAGCTCGGCGCGGGCAGGACGCCGGAGGAGGCGCTGGTCGAGGTCGGCCTGCCGGCAACGCCAGGAACTCCAGCATGAGCTCAGCAGAGACTGCCACCGGGCCGCTCGTGCGGGTGCGCGATCTGATCAAGCACTTCCCGATCACGCGCGGGATCATCATCCAGCGCAAGATCGGCGCGGTGAGGGCCGTCGACGGCGTGAGCTTCGAGCTTCATCGCGGCGAGACGCTGGGGCTCGTCGGCGAGACCGGCTGCGGCAAGACCACGACCGCGAAGCTGCTCATGCGCCTGCTCGACGCGACGGCCGGCGAGATCGACTTCGAGGGCACCGACATCACGCGCGTCAAGGGCGCTCGACTGAAGGCGATCAGACGCGAGGTGCAGCTGATCTTCCAGGACCCGTTCTCGTCGCTGAACCCGCGCAAGACGATCGGCTCGATCATCGGCGAGCCGTTCGCGATCCACGGTCTGCTGCCCAACAAGGACGAGCGCAGACGCGAGGTGCGGCGGTTGATGGAGACGGTCGGGCTGAACCCGGAGCACTACAACCGCTACCCGCACGAGTTCTCCGGCGGCCAGCGCCAGCGCATCGGCGTCGCGCGCGCGCTCGCGCTGAACCCGAAGCTGCTGATCGCCGACGAGCCGGTGTCGGCGCTCGACGTGTCGATCCAGGCGCAGGTGCTGAACCTGCTGCGCGACCTGCAGCGCCGGCTCGGCCTGACGATCGTGTTCATCGCGCATGACCTGTCGGTCGTGCGCCACATGTGCGACCGCGTGGCGGTGATGTATCTCGGCAAGATCGTCGAGATCGGCCCGAACGAGGCCCTGTACGAGTTCCCCCGCCACCCGTACACGGGCGCGCTGCTGGCGGCGGTCCCGGTCGCCGACCCCTCGCTGCACGGGCAGGAGCGGCGGCTGCTCAGCGGCGACGTGCCGAGCCCCGCGAACCCGCCGAGCGGCTGCCGCTTCCACACCCGCTGCCCGAAGGCGCAGGCGCTGTGCTCGGAGCAGGAGCCCGAGCTCGAGGACAAGGGCTCAGGGACGCTCGTCGCCTGCCACTACCCGCTCAGCCGCGAGGAGGTAGCGCAGATCGGCGTACGATCTGCGCGATGAGCGCGAATAGCCCGGAGATCGGCCGCTCGGCGGATGCGGGGTCCGCCGCGGAGGCCGTGGAGCTGCTGCAGCAGCTGGTCCGCTTCAACACGGTCAACCCGCCTGGCAACGAGCTGGCGGCGCAGGAGTACCTGGCCGACCATCTCTCCGAGGCGGGCTTCGAGTGCGAGCTGCTCGGCGCCGAGCCCGAGCGCCCCAATCTCGTCGCGCGGCTGCGCCCCGCGGCGGCCGGCGCAGGCGACGCGGGCGCTGCGCCCGCCGGACCTACGCTCTGCTACCTCGGCCACGTCGACACGGTGCTCGCGAACCCCGCCGAGTGGACGCACGACCCGTGGTCGGGCGACCTCGCCGACGGCTTCCTGTGGGGCAGGGGCGCGCTGGACATGAAGTCGCAGGTGGCCGCGGAGATCGCGGCGGCGGCGTCGCTGGCGCGCTCGGGCTGGCGCCCGGCCCGCGGCGAGCTGCTGATCGTGGCGGTCGTCGACGAGGAGACGGGCGGCTCGCTGGGGGCGGAATGGATCACGCGCAACCACCCGGACAAGGTCCGCTGCGACCTGCTCGTCAACGAGGGCGGCGGCGCGGTGTTCGAGTACGCCGGCAGGCGCTGCTACGGCGTGTGCTGCGCGGAGAAGGGCGTGTTCCGCTTCAAGCTCACCACCGACGGCGTCGCCGGGCACGCGTCGATGCCGGGCATGGGCGAGAACGCGCTGTTGAAGATGGGGCCGGTGCTGGAGCGCTTCGCCGCGCGCCAGCCCTCCTACCGGCTGACGGAGGAGCCGCTGGCGTTCCTGCGCGGCCTCGGCGAGGACCCTGAGGACCCGCAGGGCGCGATCGCGCGCCTGCGGGCGGCCGACCCGCGCCTGGCGGTGATGTTCGAGCCGATGCTCGGCGTGACGTTCACGCCGACGCGGATCGTCGCGTCGGAGAAGATCAACGTGATCCCCAGCAGCGCCGAGCTGAAGGTCGACTGCCGCGTGCCGCCCGGGCTGGGGGAGGCGGAGGTGCGCGAGGGCCTGGCCGAGGTGCTGGGCGACGGATCGGACTCGCACGCGTCTGTCGACGGCGGCCCGTCGTGGCGCATCGAGTTCACCGAGCAGGTCGTCGGCAACCGCTCGCCGGCGGCCTCGCCGCTGATGGACGCGATCTCCGACTGGGTCGCCGAGCAGGACCCGGGCGCGGAGGTCGTGCCGGTGGTGCTCCCGGGCTTCACCGACTCGCGCCACTTCCGCCTGGCGTTCCCGGAGTGCGTGGCGTACGGGTTCTTCCCGCAGCGCCATCAGCCGATGTTGCAGAGCACGCCGCTGATCCACGGCGCGGACGAGCGCATCGACGTGCGCGATCTGGCGTTCGCGACGGAGCTGTTCACGGAGCTCGCGGTGCGCGTCCTCGGCTGAGAATTGCAGCGCTCGACAAGCGCGCTGGAAAGACGCATAATGGGACGCGATGCCAAGGATGGTGGACTTGTGGGAGAGGGTGGACGCGTGAGCGCGCAGACGGCAACTGCGCCGCACACGTCGGGCGCGAGCGCCAGCGCCGCGCACACAGCGCAGGTGCACGCCGCGATGGTGCACGCCGCGCTCAAGCAGGCGGCCGGTCACGGCGTGATCGCGAGGACGGTGACGACGCCGATAGCGGCGCCGCACGTCTCGTTCACGCAGGAAATCCAGAACCAGGCGGTCAACTGGGAGCCGGTCATCGCGATCCTGTTCTTCACCGCGCTGGTTTTCATGATGTGGCGGATGCTGAAGGTGATGCCGCGGACCAAGCCGCAGCAGATCAAGCCGGCATCCGACCAGTCGGTGACGTTCGCCGACATCGCCGGCGTCGACGAGGCGAAGGCGGAGCTGCAGGAGCTGGTGGAGTTCCTGCGCGAACCGAAGTCCTTCCACGAGCTGGGGGCGAAGGTGCCCAAGGGCGTGCTCCTGCACGGGCCGCCGGGCACCGGCAAGACGCTGCTGGCGAAGGCGGTGGCGAACGAGTCGGGCGCCCAGTTCTTCGCCCAGTCGGCGGCGTCGTTCGTGGAGATGTTCGCCGGCCTGGGGGCTGCGCGCATCCGCCGGCTGTTCGCGATCGCGCGCAAGCACGAACCGGCGATCATCTTCATCGACGAGCTCGACGCGGTGGGGGGACGGCGCGGAGCCGACATCTCCGGGGAGAAGGACCAGACGCTGAACCAGCTGCTGGTGGAGATGGACGGCTTCGCGTCGAGCGGGCGGGTGGTGGTGATCGCGGCGTCGAACCTGCTGGAGAAGCTCGACCCGGCGCTGCTGCGCCCGGGGCGCTTCGATCGCCAGGTGTTCGTGGTGCCGCCGGACGTCCAGGGCCGCATCGGCGTGCTCGAGGTGCACACGCGCAACAAGCCGCTGGAGGGCGTCGACCTCAGCCTGGTGGCTCAGCAGACGAGCGGCCTGACGGGCGCGGACCTGGCGAACATCTGCAACGAGGCGGCGATCTTCGCGACCAGACGAGGGGCGAAGGCGATCTCGATGAGGGACTTCGACTCGGCGCTCGAGCGGGTGATCGCGGGGGTGCAGTCCAAGCGCGTGCTGAACGACCACGAGAAGCGGGTGGTGGCCTACCACGAGGCGGGGCACGCGCTGTGCGGCGAGCTGCTGCCGTCGGTCGACCGCGTGCACAAGATCTCGATCGTGCCGCGCGGGCGCGCGCTCGGCTACACGCTGAACCTGCCCGCGGAGGACCGCTACCTGAAGACGCGCGAGGAGCTGCTCGACTACATGACGGTGCTGCTCGGCGGCCGCGTGGCCGAGCAGATCGTGTTCGGCGCGATCACGACGGGCGCCTCCGACGACCTCAAGCGCGTGGCCGACATCTCGCACTCGATGGTCCACGACTTCGCGATGGGCACCGCGGGGGTGGGGCGCTCGCCGGAGGGGGACGTGCGCCTGTCCGAGCAAACGCTGCGGCTCCGCGACGAGGAGCGCCAGGATCTGATCGAGGAAGCGCGCAGGGCCGCGCAGAAGCTGATCGCCGCGCATCGGCCGCAGCTGGAGGCGCTCGCGCGCGAACTGCTCGAGCGCGAGGTGCTGGATCGCGAGGCGATCGACCGCATCATGGAGGGAGTGCCGCGGATGGAGCGCGCACCGGGAGTGGGCCTGCGGGTGGTGGCGGCGGCCGAGCCGCACGCGCCGTCATTGACTTCCCGCCCACCGGCGCCGATCCGCCTGCCGGCGCCCTCCGGCGAGGACGGGCCCGGACGCCTATAGACTGCGGCTGGTGTTCAGCCGCATCGACCACATCGGCGTCGCAGTCGCGGAGATCGAGCCCGCGCTCGAGCTCTACCGCGACGGCTTCGAGCTGGCGGTGGCCCACCGCGAGGTGGTCGAGGAGCAGGGCGTGGAGGCGGTGCTGCTGGACGTCGGCGAGAACCACGTCGAGCTGCTGGCGCCGCTGGCGCCGGACACGCCGGTGGGCAAGTTCCTCGCCAGGCAGGGCCCGGGTCTGCACCACGTGGCCTACCAGGTCGACGACATCGACGCGACGCTGCATGCGCTCAAGCAGGCGGGCATGCGGCTGATCGACGAGCAGCCGCGAACGGGCATCCGCGGCTCGCGCGTCGCGTTCATGCACCCGCGCGCGACGGCGGGCGTGCTGACCGAGATCGTGCAGCCGGCGGCCGGGGCGGGTGCTCACTGATGGCCGCCTCCAAGGCACGCCGCGTGACGCTCGGCTTCCAGGGCGGCCAGGTGCTGGCGCTGCGCGTGAGCGACAAGCAGCTGGAAGACCTCAACAGCGCGCTCGGCGGCATCGGCTGGCACGAGCTGGAGAGCGAGGATGGGCCGGTGCGCGTCGATCTCGGGCAGGTCGTGTACGTCAGCGCCGATAGCGACGAGCCCCGCGTAGGTTTCGGTTAGGGGGCCGCTCGGCGGCCCCGGCTCCTTGTCCTCTCGATTGCTGAACCTGGACGAGCGGCTGCTGCGCGTGGCGCGCACCCGCGGGCACACGCCGCGGGCTGAGCGCGCGGTGGCGCGCTTCTCGCGTGTGGGAGAACACGGCGGCGTATGGCTTGCGATCGGGGCTGTTGGAGCAGCGCTCGACGAGGAGCGCAGGGCAGAGTGGGGGCGGGCAGCTGCGACGGTGGCGGGCGTGTTCGTGCTGAACACGGCGATCAAGCTGGTCGTACGCCGGCGGCGGCCCGAGCTTCCGGGGCTGCCGGCGCTGACGGGGACGCCGACGTCGCTGAGCTTCCCGAGCGCGCACGCTTCCACGTCGTTTGCGGGGGCGCGCCTCTATACCCGGCTGGGGCTGCCGGCCGGGCCGCTGTACGCGCTCGCCGCGAGCCTGTCGCTGTCGCGGCTGTACCTCGGGGTGCACTACCCGTCGGATGTGCTGGCGGGGGCGGGGCTGGGGACTGTGGTGGGAATCGCAGGTACCCAATGACGGGTTCAGTTTTGGCGCACGCGAACGCTCATCGTGGAACTTCGAGCACGCTTGAGAGGACGATCGATGTCGTTGGTTTGGAGCAGGCAGAGTCGACGCCGACGCTGCTGGCCGACATCCTGCGTGAGGGCCGCGTGCTCGTGGACCGTGACGGGCTGTGGGAGGGCCTGCAGGGGCGCCGGCGCGAGATATTCGCGGTAGCTGCTCGCGAAGAATGCGAGACGGCGACAAACGCACGCCGGGCGGTCACGGCCGCGCGTGCGAGGATCAAGGCCCAGAGACAGGACCCTGTTCAGGCCACTACGCCATGATGCTTGCCCGGCCTGGGCAATGCGTCGAGCACCGCCTGAGGCAACCGTTTGCTGGCAGCCCAGATCTCGACGGCCACGACCGCATCCGTGGTGGCGTCGTGGTCGATCAGGCCCCACTCGACCTCCTCGCTGACAACGCGATCAGAGTTGCCGGTGGGAAGCCACGCGATGTCGGCTTCCGGGTCGTAGTACGCGTACATGGCTTTTATCCAGGATACCTCTCTGCTGAGCGCCGTTTACGCTTGCGCTTGGACCAAACGCTGACGATTCGGACTGCGTCGATGTCGTCATCGTCGGGATGGTCGTAGACAACCACGAAACGTCCGGCATCGACGCGCCATTCGGCTGCTCCTTGGTTGGCCTCGCGGATCGGGTGTAGCTCCCGAACAGCGCGCTCCACGCGTGCTCGCGTCAGCCCGCGCTGCGGAAGGCGGTCCTCGGCGTGGATCGTCCAGTTGAAGTGCTCGATCGTCATCGCCATTCGAAGCTACGCGGCGCTTGGGATGGCTGAGCCCCGTGACTCGTGCGTCATCCCTGCGAAGATGCCGCCGGTGAGCACCCGCATCGGAATCGTCGGCATGCCCAACGCGGGCAAGTCGTCGCTGTTCAACGCGCTGACGAAAGCGGGCGCGGAGGCGGCGAACTACCCGTTCACGACGATCGAGCCGAACGTGGCGGTGGTGCCGGTGCGCGACGAGCGCCTGGAGGAGGTGGCGCGCACGGTGGGCGCGTCGGAGATCGTGTGGGACACGGTCGACTTCCACGACATCGCGGGGCTGGTGGCGGGGGCGCACCAGGGCGAGGGCCTGGGCAACCGCTTCCTGGCGAACATCCGCGAGACGCACGCGATCGTGCACGTGGTGCGCGCGCACAACGACGAGAACGTGGTCCATCCGGAGGGCCGCGTGGACCCGTTGGCGGATATTGAAACGATCGAGACGGAGTTGGTAATGGCGGACCTGGAGGCCGCTGAACGCCGGGTGGACAGGGTCGGCAAACAGGCTCGCGGGGGCGACCGCGTCGCGATCGCGGAGGAGGCGTGGCTGCGCGAGGTGATCGCGGCGCTGCAGGCGGGCCGCCCGGCGCGCACGGTGCCGGTGCCGGAGGAGGCGCCGAACGCGGCGCGCGACCTGGGCTCGCTGACGAGCAAGCCGGTGCTGTTCGTGGCGAACGTTGACGAGGGCTCGGAGGAGGTGCCGGCGGCGGTCGCGGAGCACGCGGCGGCGCACGGCGCGCGCGCGGTGGCGGTGTCCTCGCGCATCGAGTCGGAGCTGGCGGAGCTGGAGGACGAGGACGCTGCGGCGATGCGCGAGGAGCTCGGCGTGAGCGAGTCCGGCCTGCAGCGGGTCGTGCGCGAGGCGTTCGCGCTGCTCGAGCTGATCTCGTTCTTCACCGCCGGCGAGGCGACGATCGCGCAGTCGTGGCACCTGCGCCGCGGCCTCACCGCGTGGCACGCGGCGGGCGAGATCCACACGGACATCCAGAAGGGCTTCGTGCGCGCGGAAGTGATCGGCTGGCGCGAGCTGGTCGACGCCGGCGGCTACGCCGGCGCGCGCGAACGCGGCACGCTGCGTCTCGAGGGGCGGGATTACGTGATGAACGACGGGGATGTCATCACGGTGAAGTTCACCCCGTAGCGGTCAGCCGACTGCAAGCTTCTCCAGCCGCTCGGCCAGCCGCCCCATCCCCATCTCGCCTGCGACGCGCGCGCCGCCCGCGAAGTCGGTCGGGCGGTCGGGCGCCGGCGCGACGTCGATCCGCTGGAGCGTGGCGATCTCCTTGAACGTGCGCAGCAGCTCCGCGTTCTCGCGTAGCGCGGCGGCGATCCGCGGGCGCATGACGGCGCTCGCCCGGACCGCGGCCGCATCCGAGTCCTGCGGGTCGGCATCCGCGCCGGCGGCGCTCAGCAGCGCCTCGAGCGTTCCGTGCTCGCGCAGCAGCTCCGCGGCTGTCTTCGCGCCGATGCCCGGCGCGCCGGGCAGGCCGTCGGAGGGGTCGCCGCGCAGGGCGATGAAGTCGGGGACCTGCTCGGGCTCGACGCCGTAGCGCTCGCGCACCTGCGCTGGGCCGATCTCGCCGTGCGCGGGGTGGGTGGGGCTCTTTTTAAGCTCGACCACCGCCACGCGCTCGCCGACCGCTCCGAACAGGTCGCGGTCGCCCGTCAGCAGCAGCGCGCGGCCGCCGCCCTCTGCCTCCTCGCGTGCGTAGGAGAACATCACGTCGTCAGCCTCCAGATCGGCGCTCGTCGCGTACGTCCAGCCGAGGCTCGCCAGCAGTTGCGGCGCCTTCTCCCACTGGGCCGCCAGCTCCGGCGGCATGGGATCGCGATGGGCGTGGTACGCCGGGTACAACCGCACGCGGTAGCTCGCCTCCTCCGCGCCCATGCACGCCACCACGCCGCGCACGGGACGCGCCGGCAGGCGCGCATCTAAAACGGACAGGATCGCGTTGACCGTGCCAAGCAGCGCGTTCACCGGCTGCCCGCCGGCGTCGACGATCGATTTGGGCAGCGCGAAGTACGACCGGTAGAGCAGCCACGGGACGTCCGCGATCAGCAGCTCGGCTGGCACCCGCTCAGCGTACGCGCCGGTCCGTCCAGCTGCCGGCGCGGGCCAGCGCAGGCGCTCGTGTCAGCTGGCGAGCATCCAGCAGTTTTCGCTCCACACGAAGCGGTTCGCGCCGCCCATCAACGATCTCGGCAGCTCGATCGACGCGACGTTGCCGTGGATGATCACCGCGGCCGTCCCGATCGCGCGCTTCTGCGAGCGCAGGTGCGCGCGGCCGCCCGGCTCGCGCAGCAGCCTCGCCAGCCTCGCGTCCCAGCGCTGGGCGCAAGTGCGGCCGTGCTCGGTCGCACGCAGCGGCGCGTTCAGGACCCCGCACGCGGTCGCGCCGTCTCCGGCGAGCTCCGCGGTCACGAACCTCGTCGCCGCTCTGCGCACCCACGCGATCTGTTCGCTCGTGCCGACCGAGCGCGCGCCGGACGCGCTCGCCGGCATGACGAGCGTCGCCGGTGCGATCAGCGTGGCAGCGGACGCGAGCGTCGCGGCGGCGGAGCGAAACCCCATACCCGGATTGTGGACGATCCGGCGGCGGTCCGCGGGGTCTTCGGGTCGTAGCGGCGCCACAGCGGACGCATGTCGTAGGGGCGCGCCGTCGAAGACGCGGCTATCCGGCCTGCACGCCGCCGGTGGCGCTCGCCGACGCGGCCGTCGCCGGCGCCTGCGCGCCGCCCTGCGGCCCGGTTGTCGGGGGTGGGGCAGGGGCCGGCGGGGCTTCCGGCGCGGGCGGCGTGAACGCCGTCTGCCCGCTGACGTCCGGCTCGCGTCTGACGCTCGCGCCGCTCTTCACGCTGAAGTACGCCCACGCGCTGGTCAGCCCCAGGCGCGCCGCCAGTTCCGGCCCGCTCACGGCGCTGTTCCCGCGCGAGCCGAGCACCTCCGCCGCGACGATCCGCGGCGAGACGCCGCGTTTGAGCACCTCGATGCCGCGGAAGGAGCCCTTGACCAGGCCGCGCAGGCGCGCCGCCGCGGCGGCGAAGCTGATGTCCAGCTTCCAGCCGGAGGCCTTCGTTTCGTATGCGTCCGGCACGCCCTTCAGCCACGGCTCCGGCGCAGCGCCGATAAACGAGTTTTCGATGTTCTCGGTCATCCCGCCGGAGCTCGCGAAGTAGTACGTCGTCACCGGCTTGCCCTGGTAGAGCACGATCTGTCCCGCGGTCGCCGCCACTGCCGCGTTCGTGCTCGCCGTTTCCGCGGCCGTGCCGAGATACATCTGCGAGCGCGTGTCCGAGTACACGTCGAACCTGGCTCCGCCCGCGTCGTCGGTCAGCGCGTACGAGCGGCTCGCGATCGCCTGCGCCTCCAGCGCCGCCAGCGGCCAGCCGGAAGGCATCTCCGCGGAGACCACGCCGCGCACGTAGCGTTCCAGCGGCACGCGCTCGACCTTCGAGCCGACGAGCACCTTCACGACGAAGCTCGCCGGCGCCTGCCCGAGCGTGGTGTCGGTGTAGTAGTGGGTGAGGATCTGCGCGGCGCTCCAGCCGTGCTGCGCGTAGCCGAGCGCGCCGTCCTGGCTCATGCCCACGCCGTGGCCGTCGCCCGCGCCTTCGATCACGAGCGTCGACGCGCCCGCCGGGGCGGCTCCGAGCGCCAGCGCGGCGAGCGTCGCGGCCAGCATCCCACCGGTGCTTCGGGCGCCACGCGGGCGAGCGCGGAGGCGGTGGTAGGTTGAGGCCATGACCCGCATCCGTGCCCATAGCAACACGGGCCGCGCGCGATCGTCGCGCTCGAGGTGGGGAGCTCCCATGGGTTCTCGCTCGGCTGTCCGCGGGCGCTGCCTGAGGACTGCACGATGACTGGCGCGGAGGCTTCATGACCGGCGTGGAGCGCGAGCGCGCGGTGCTCGAGCAGGTTCCCACCGACCTGTACATCGCAGGTGAGTGGCGCGCGGCGAGCGGCGGCGCGACGCTTGCCGTCGAGGACCCTGCGACGACCGAGCCGCTCGTGGACGTCGCCGACGCGAGCGTCGACGACGCGCTGGCCGCGCTGACCGCCGCCGCCGACGCGCAGGCCGCGTGGGCGGCGCATCCGCCGCGCGAGCGCGGGGAGATCCTGCGCCGCGCGTACGAGGCGATCGTCGCCCAGACAGACGACCTGGCGCTGCTGATGACGCTCGAGATGGGCAAGGCGCTGGCGGAGTCGCGTGCGGAGATCGGCTACGCGGCCGAGTTCTTCCGCTGGTTCTCCGAGGAGGCCGTGCGCATCCACGGGCGCTACATGGTCAACACCACCGGCCAGGGCCGCATCCTCACGATGCGCCAGCCCGTCGGCCCGTGCGTGTTCGTCACGCCGTGGAACTTCCCCACCGCGATGGGCACCCGCAAGATCGCCCCCGCGATCGCCGCCGGCTGCACGATGGTCGTCAAGCCCGCCAAGCAGACGCCGCTGTCGATGCTCGCGCTCGCAAAGATCCTCGAGGAGGCGGGGCTGCCGGGGGGCGTGCTCAACGTGATCACCGCCAAGAGCGCCGGCGCGGTGATCGCGCCGCTGCTCGCCGACCCGCGCACGCGCAAGCTGTCGTTCACCGGCTCCACCGAGGTTGGGCGCACGCTGATCGAGCAGTCCGCGCAGCAGATCCTGCGCGTGTCGATGGAGCTAGGCGGCAACGCCCCGTTCCTCGTGTTCGACGACGCCGACCTCGACGCCGCCGTCGACGGCGCGCTGCTCGCCAAGATGCGCAACGTCGGCGAGGCGTGCACCGCCGCCAACCGCTTCCACGTGCACGAGTCCGTCGCCGCCGAGTTCTCGCGGCGCCTGGCCGAGCGCATGGGCGCGCTGAAGGTCGGCCGCGGCACCGAGCCCGACATCGACGTCGGCCCGCTCATCGACGAAGCCCAGCGCGGCAAGGTCACCGAGCTCGTCGACGACGCCGTCACCCGCGGCGCGCGCGTGCTGCTTGGCGGCGCTCGGACCGGCGAGCGCGGCTACTTCTTCGAGCCGACCGTCCTCGCCGACGTGCCTGACGGCGCGCGACTGCTCAGCGAGGAGATCTTCGGGCCCGTCGCGCCGGTTGCCACGTTCACGACCGAGGAGCAGGCGCTCGCCGCCGCCAACCGCACCGAGTACGGACTCGTCGCCTACGTCTACACACAGAACCTAGGGCGGGCGTTCCGCGTTTGCGAGGGGATCGAATCGGGGATGATCGGGCTGAACCAGGGGGTCGTGTCGAATCCAGCTGCGCCGTTCGGGGGAGTGAAGCAGTCGGGGTTCGGGCGCGAGGGGGGGTTCGAGGGGATCGGCGAGTATTTGGAGACGAAGTACGTGGCGCTGGGGGTTTGAAAGTCCGATCGCGGTTATTCATTGAGCCATCGCTTGACGCCGCCATGGTATGAGCAAGTGCCGCTTCTCGATTCGCTGAAGCTGTAGGTGCCGTCTTCGCATTCGGCGGTTGCTCCTGCGGGCTGGGTGGAGCTTTCCACGGGTTTGCAGACGGTGTTGCCTGCGGCGTTTACGTAGGTCCCGTTTGTGCATTCCGCTAGTTGCTGGCTCCGCTGTTCTGCGTGCTTTTCTTGTTCTTCTCGGGCTTTGCGTTCTCTCGCTTCGGTTTCATGGCGTTTCTGTTCTTCAGCTACGAGTGCGCGTGCCCTGGCGCGGGCTTCGAGTTCGGCCGCGCTGTGGTGTCGTGTTATGCGGATTGCCGTGCTGGCCGGCGCGCGGCCCCTCATCGTTGCTTCGACTTCGATCGGGTTGCTGCCGATGTGGAGGTGGAGCGTGTCGCGCCAGCGGCCGGAGCGAACGGCTACGGCGTGTCCGTCTACGGTGACCGATGCGCCCCTGGTCGCGGTCCCAGCGATTGTCGTCGCGGCCGCTGAGAGCGAGTAGCTGCCCTCGTCGAGGTGGAGAGCTACGGGGGCGACTTTCGTTTCAGAGACCGCGGGAGCGACGCCAGTGGAAGCAGTGCCCTTCGTGTCGGTGTTGCTGGCCCCTCCGCAACCCAGAAGCACCGGAGCCGCCACTACGGCGGCAGAGCAAAGCATGGCGTGAGCCCTTCGGCGACCCGTCACCAGAGCCCTCAGCTTCTCCCGGGTCACGGCTCTACTGCGCCTCGTCCACGAGCAGCCGCCCCACGCTGTCCGCCACGCAGACCGGCTTCTCGCCGCCCTCGATCTCGACGGTGAACCGCGTCACCGCCTGGTACCAGCCGCCGCCGACCTCCGTGACCTCCACGATCTGCGCGTAGCACCGCAGCCTCGATCCCACGGGCACGGGTGCGGGAAACCGCACCTTGTTCCATCCGTAGTTGACGCCCATCTTGAAGCCGGTCCAGTCGCTGAGGCCTCCGCGCATCCCGTCGATCAGCGACAGGGTCAGGTTGCCGTGGGCGATCGTCGTCCCGAACGGGCTTTCGCGCTTGGCGCGCTCGACGTCGGTGTGGATCCACTGGTGATCGCCGGTGAGGTCGGCGAACTGGTTGACCATCTCCTGGGTGACCTCGCACCACTCGCTCGGGCCGACCGCCTTGTCGATGAGCCCCCGCAGGTCGTCGATCCCGTGCGCGACGGACTTGGGCATGCTCGCGTCGACAGCCATCCCTCTCCTTTCGCTGCTTTGCCTGGACTGCGAGCCATGCTAGACGCTCGGGCGCGCCACGAGCCGGCGTGCGGGCCGACCGCCCGGAGGCTTCTGCGCAGGCCGTCCCACGTCGGAGCGGCGGCTTACCGCATGTCGACCGAGTAGGTACTACGGATTCGCATCCAAGACGTCAGCGGCAGCATCCGGCTATGCGCTCACGTCTTCTATTCGTCATCTGTGGGCTTGTCTTGGCGTCGCCGTTTGCCGTGTCGGCGGCTGGGGCCCAGACCCGCGCTCGGCAGGCCGCCGGCGCCTCCCCCGCGGCAACATTCGCAGCGGAAGCTCAGTCGGCTCCCGGCCGCGAGGTCCTGCCGATGGGGCCGCAGGAGTTCGCCCCCGACATGCTCGCGCTCGCGAACGGGAACCTCGTTGTGGCCGGCGTCGTCAGCAATGAGCGCGTCGCGATCGCCGAGCTGTTGCCCGATGGCCGACTCGACCCCGGGTTTGGCGAACATGGCGTGGAGATCACCGCGATCAAACTCCTGCCGTGGCAGATCCTGGCCTTGCCCGACGGGGAGCTGCTGGTGCTCGGTCCCAACCGCAGTCCAGGTGAGCAAGAGCCGGTCATCACCAGTTACCCGGACTGGCAGATGCTCCGACTTCGCAGCGACGGCACGCCCGACGCGACATTCGGCAAAGGCGGCTTGCTGGATGTCGCCGGCGCACCGGTGCCGAGCCCGGCGGGCAGCCCCGGGCTGGCGCCCCAGCTGGCGCCGAATGGCGACATCGTCCTGCCCACGTTCACCGGCCCCGTCTTCTCGCCGGCGAGAACGACCTTCCTGGTGCGCCTGAGCGCCGACGGCACGCGCGACGCGAGCTTTGGCGGCGCTGGTCTCGTTCAGCTCCCCGCCACGCTCGCGGCGTTCTCGGTGCGTCCCGATGGGTCCGTCGTGGCGGTGATGGGCCAGGGCTCCAGCTCGCTGCTGATGCGCCTGACCGCCAGCGGCAGCCCGGATCCCAGCTTCAACGGCGGCTCGCCGCTGCAGCTTCCGCTCTACGGCGCGCCCGACAGCATGCTGGTCGAACCCGACGGCTCGATCGTCCTGCACGGCTACCCGTCCTCCGACGAGCTCGCCGGCGGCGAGCTCTGGCGCTACGGCGCAAACGGGACGCTCGACACCGCGTGGGGGACCGCCGGCGTGGTCGACCTCAGACCTGGCTACGGGGCGTTCAACCAGCTGTTCCCGGTGCCCGGCGGCCAGACGCTGCTCGTCACGACGGTCACGACGATGCCATACGGCGTGAGCCCAGCCCGCGTTCACATCAGGCGCATCACCGCCTCCGGGCAGCTCGACCCGACGCTCGGCGGAGCGGCCGGCCTGTGGGTGACGCTGCCGTTCGGCGGCGGCAGCTACGCGCCGGGCACGATCGCCAACCTGCACCAGAACAGCTTCGACCCCTTCGGCGTGATCCAGGACGCCGAAGGCGGCCTGCTCTTCAACGGCCAGGTCTGGGCCGAAGAGGCGATCCCGACCGACGCCGGCCCCGAACTGGTTGCCGGGATCGGCGGGGCGGGAATCGCGGCCCTGGGCTCCTCGTTCAAGCTGGATCCGACGTTCGACGGCGCGACGCGCGCGCGGGTCGGCGTGCGAGTGACCAGCACGCGGCTGAGTCCGAGCGGCATCGCCGTCCGCCTCAGCTCCTCCGACGCCGCCCTGTCGGTCGTGACGATCACCGCCGGCGGCAAGACGATCGCCAGGGGCACCGTGCCGTTCTTCGCCAGCAGCACCGTGCCGTTCCTCACGGAGCGGACGCTCACGCGGCGCACGGTGCGCATCCCCCTCACGCGTGCGGGACGGCGCCTGCGAAGGCGCCACCGCCGGTACGTGAAGATCGCCGTCAGCGTCTCCGCCGTCGACCTCGCCGCCGGCCACTCAACCGCGCACGCCTCGGCGAAGCTCGCCGGTTGACGGACGCCGGGCGGCTGTCGCCGTCGCTCAGGCGCTCTGCGAGTCCGGAGCGCTCTGGGCCTCCGGGGTGCTCTCGACGCTCGGGGCGCTCTGGGCCTCCGGGCCGCCCTCGACATCCGGGGTGTCGTGCCGGCCAGGCTCGCTCTGCGCGTCCACGCGCGGTGTCGGCAGGCTCACGCTGAACACGTTCTCGAGCGCGTTCGCCGGTACCGGTTTGCCCATCAGCGTGCCCTGGGCCATCGTGCAGCCCATCGCCTGCAGGTCGCTCAGCTGCTCGTAGCTGTCGATGCCCTTGGCGATCACCGTCAGCGACAGGTCGCGCCCGACGATCAGGATCGCCTCGAGCAGCCATGTGCGGTACTCCTCGTCCTCGGAGGCGGCCAGCGAGCTGCGGTCGACCTTGAGGAAGTCGAGCGGCAGCCGCCGCAGGTCGGAGTGGTAGGCGTAGCCGCTGCCACCGAAGTCGTCGATCGCGACGCGCACGCCCAGCTGCTTGACCTCTTCCAGGCGCTCCACCGCCGCGTTGACGTCGCGCATCACGGTCGTCTCGGCGATCTCGAGCGTCAGCAGCGACGGCTCGATCCCCGACTGCTGCAGCGCGCGTCGCACGTCGGTCACGAACCCGTCCCGGTTGAGCTGGTTGGCGGTCACCTCGACGGAGACCCCGACCTCGTGGCCGGCCACGTTCCACGCGGCGGCGCGGGTGCAAGCCTCTTCGAGCATCCCGCGACCGATCGGCACGGTCAGGCCCGTTTCCTCGGCCAGCGGGATGAAGTCGGCGGGCAGCATGACGCCGCGCTTGGGGTGCAGCCAGCGGATCAGCGCCTCCAGGCCGTTGACCTCGCCGGTGGCGACGTCGTAGATCGGTTCGTAGAGCACGAAGAACTGCTTGTCGGTGAGCGCCGCGTTCAGCTCGACCTCGAGATCGCCGCGGCCCTCGATGACCGAGCGCATGTTGGCGTTGAACAGCGTGTAGCGGTCCTTGCCGGCGGCCTTGGCCGCGTGCAGCGCCAGCTGCGCGTCGCGCAGGAGGTCCTCGGGAGTCGCGTAGCGGCCGAACGCGACGCCGATGCTTGCGGTGAGGAGGAAGCTGGGATCGACGCCGTCGATCTCGAACGGCTTGTGCAGCGCCTCGACCACGCGCCGGGCGAGGTTGTCGAGGCGCGCTCCGCGTGCGGCGGACTCGACCAGCAGCACGAACTCGTCGTCGCCGAGGCGCCCGACGGTGTCGCCGGCGCGCACGACGCCCTCGAGGCGTTCGGCGACGATCTTCAGGATCTGATCGCCGGCGCCGTCGCCGAGCCGCTCGTTGACGTCCTTGAACCAGTCGATGTCGATGAACAGCGCGCCCACGAGCAATCCCGACTGGCGTCCGGCGCGCGCGAGCATGCACTCGGCGCGGTCGAGCATCAGCGCGCGGTTGGGCAGCCCGGTGAGGACGTCGTGGAGGTCTTCGGCTGGAGCCTCGGGCGCCTCCTCGTCCGGCGCGTGCGACGCCTCCGCCGCGACCGCTGCCGGCGGGCGGCCGGTGCCGAGGACGAACACGAGCATGCCGAGCAGCGCGCTCAGCACGCCGCCGAGGATCAGCAGCGCGAGCGCGTTGCCGTCGTTCAGCGTGCCCGCGGTGACCGGAGTCCCGAAGCCCTGGACGGTCCAACCGTCGTGGAGCTTCGCCGTCGTGCTCGGCGCGCCCGGCTGCGGCGTGCCGCCGGTGTAGACGACCCGCGCGGGGCCGTTGGAGTAGCTCACGCGCACGGCGTCGGCGGGGTGGCTGCGCAGCGCGGATTCCAGCAGGACGCTCGGCACGAACACCTGGCGCAGCCAGCCGACGAACGCGCCCATGCGCCCCCCGAGCGTCGCTGGCGGCTGGTTGCCTTTGTAGACGGGGGTGGTCATTTCCAGCGCGGTGGCGCCCTCGGCGGAGACGACCGCCGTCCCTGTGCGCGCGGAGTCGCGCGCGACCAGCAGCGCGGTGCCGTTCGCGCAGTAGTCCCTCCCCGCCGGCGGGTTCTCGCTGGCGTGGCGGGCGAGGTCGGCGAGCGTGAGGCAGTAGAAGGGGCGCGCGCCCGCGGGCGTGATCTTCAGCTGCGGCGTCGCGGAGGTCGTCGGCGCGGTCGTGGAGGCCGGGATGGCGTGGCCGCTGACGCGCGCGCCGAAGGCAGTCAGCTCATCGCCGTGGACGAGCGTGACGAGGCCGAGCTGCTCGAGTTCGGGGAAGTGACGCAGCGTGCGCGCCCAGTGCGCCCAGCGGTCGAATTCCGCGGGTGTCGTCTTGGAGTTGCCTGCGAAGTAGGTGCCGCCGCCGATGCGCAGGTCTTCCTCGCGCAGGAGCGTGAGCTTGACCGTCGAGGCGATCGCCGCGGAGGCCTGCTGGGAGGCCTGCCGCGCGCTCGTCGTGTCGTTGTGCGCGACCGTGTGCGCCACGAGCAGTGAGCCGAGGACTCCGCCGGCGACGCACAGCACGGCGATCGCCGCCCACACCGCCCTGAGGCTGTGGGCGGGGACGGGGTCGTCGTGGGGGGTTTGGCTATATGACATGACAACCTCGTGCGAGCCCGGCGTGCGGCCGTGCGCTGTACCGGTGTGATCGAGCCCGAATGGCGAGGTCCATCTGCATCGTGCCCCCATCTCGACGAAAAGCCGACGGAGGTTTACGGCTGCAGATTCGCTTGCCGCACCGGCAGCGGTGGCGGGTTGCGGGCTACAGTCTGCTCGGCGATGCGCTTACGGCTTCCGTTTCCAGCGGCCTTCTCGCCTGTCGTTGCGCTCATCGTGGTGCTTGCCGCGACGCTCGCCGGCTGCGGCGATTCGGCGCCGCAGGGCAACGGCGTGGCGTCCAGGACGCCGGCGGAGATCGCGGATGCGGCGACGAGCGCGGCGGCGGGCGCGGCGACGGTCCACGTTGCAGGCTCAATTGTCAGCGAAGGCCGGCCGATATCACTCGATATGGAACTCGTGGCGGGCAAGGGCGGGCAGGGACGGATGACGCTGGCCGGGCTTCGGATCCGGCTGGTCCGCATCTACCAGGCCCTGTACATCAACGGCAGCACCGCCTTCTACAGCCTCTTCGCAGGCGCTGACGCGGCGCGGGCGCTGCGCGGCAGATGGCTGAAGGAGTCGGCGGGGGGCGGCGCGCTGGCGGCGCTCGCGACGGTCACCGACCTCAGTCAGCTGATCGACCTCGCGGTCGCCGATCACGGAACGCTCACCCGCGGCCCGGCGAAGACGATCGATGGGCAGCGGGCGGTCGGCCTGACCGATCCCGCGGGCGGTGGCACGCTGTACGTGGCGACCACGGGCACCCCGTATCCGCTGGAGATCGTCAAGCGCGGCGCCGGCAGGCTCGTCTTCGATCACTGGAACCAGCCCGTGTCGCTGACGGCGCCGGCGAACCCGATCAACATCAACCAGCTGCAGACCGGCCATTAACGGCTCCTTGGGTCATATGTCTACACGTGCTGATACCCGGTCAAGCCTGCCGCTGCGAGCGTCGAACCCAACACAGTCGGAAACGGACTTTCCGGGATCGAAAAACTACGCGAACGCTCCCAGTGAACGGCGAAATCCAGGCCAGCTTCCTTCGGCGACCGGCACAGCCCGGAGCCGACTCGCCGACTCCGGGCGGGGGGCACTCTGGACGCGCGAGGATCGGTGCGCTCATGCGTAGTGGGACTGGCACGGGCAACCGCCACGGACGCCGCCCGCCGCGTCGCCGTCGGGGACGCCGGCACTCCGCGCTCGGCATCCTGCCGTGGGCGCTGCTGAGCGGCGCGGCGGTCCTCGGGGCGCTGCTGGCTGGCGCGTCGCTGGCGGTCGCGGGCTGCCTGGTCGTGTTGGCGTGCGCGGCGATCGCGCTGGGCTGGCAGTTCGGCGAGCGCGGCAGGGTGGCGCTCGAAGACGAGATCGAGCACCGCACGACCGACCTCAAACGAGCGCTGTCGGAGCTCGAGATCGCGCAGGCGGAGACGGTTCAGCGGCTGTCGATGGCGGTCGAGTTCCGCGACGAGGACACGGGCGCGCACATCGAGCGCATCGGGCGCTTCTCGGTGCTGCTGGCCGAACACATCGGCATGGACGCGGAGTTCTGCGAGCGCCTGAAGCACGCGGCGCCGCTGCACGACGTCGGCAAGGTGGCGATCCCTGACGCGATCCTGTTGAAGCCGGGACCGCTGACGCCGGAGGAGCGCGCGATCGTGGAGACCCACGCGGAGGAGGGCCACCGGCTGGTGCGCGGCTCGTCCTCGTCGATCCTGGACATGGCGGCGACGATCGCCCTGAGCCACCAGGAGAAGTGGGACGGCACGGGCTACCCGCGCGGCCTGAAGGGCGAGGCGATCCCGATCGAGGGCCGCATCGTGGCGGTGGCGGACGTGTTCGACGCGCTGACGAGCGACCGGGTGTACCGCAAGGCGTTCTCGATCGAGGAGGGCGTGCAGATGATGCGCGAACAGCGCGGACGCCACTTCGACCCGGTGCTGCTGGACGCGTTCATGGAAGTGCTCGGGCGCACGGGCCCGGACGCGCGCGAACAGCTGCGCTCGGACCCGATCGCGCTGGTGGAGAGCACGCTGGAGACTTTCGCGACGGCGCTGGAACGCGGCGACGCCGAGATGGCGGAGGGCGCGATCGCGACGGCGATCGAGGACGGGATCACGCCGACGACGCTGCACGCTGAGGTGATCGGCCCGGCGCTGAGGCGCATCAGCGTGCTCTCGGAAGCGGGCGAGATCGACGCCGACCGCGAGCACCGCGCGACGACGATCACCAGGCGCGTGCTGGCGACGCTGTACCGCTACATGACGGGTAGCACCGAGCCCACGCGCGAGCGCGTGCTGCTGGCGGGCGTGGAGGGCGACGAGCACACGCTGGGCCTGCAGATGGTCCACGACCAGCTGGCGGCGGCGGGCTTCCACACGATCTTCGACACCGACCTGTCGGCGGAGCGGCTGCTGGAGATGGTCGACAGCCAGGCCCCCGACCTGGTGGTGGTGGGCGCGACGGCGCCGATGGCGGCGGAGTCGGTGGAGCTGGCGCTGCGCGAGCTGCGCGGCAACCGCCCGGAGCTGCCGATCGTGCTGGGCGGCCCGGCGGTGGGCGGCAGCCTGCCGCGCGAACGCCGCGGCATGCGCGTGCTGGAGCGCATCGACGAGTCGGTGGAAGCGGTCGAAGACATGCTGGCGACGGCCGCGTCGACCGCGCCGGTATAGCCGCCTCGCCTGACTCCCGGACAGCCGCGCCGGGCGCGCGCGTATAGATTTCCCGCGCATGAGCACCAACGCGATCGTGACCGGCGGCGCCGGCTTCATCGGCTCGCACGTCGTCGACGCGCTGCTGGCGGACGGCTGCGCGGTGACGGTGATCGACGACCTGTCCTCGGGCGACGCCGCGAGGGTCGCCGCGGCGGCGAAGCTGGTGGAGCTCGACATCGTGGACGCGGACGCGCTGGAGGCGGTCGTCGCGGAGGCGAAGCCGAGCGCGATCTTCCACCTGGCGGCGCAGGCGAGCGTGATCGTGTCGGTCGAGAACCCGGGCCGGGACTGCGACGTCAACGTGAAAGGAACGCTGAACGTCCTGGAGGCCGCCGGGCGCTGCAGGGCGCCGGTGGTGTTCACGTCGACGGGCGGCGCGCTTTACGGCGATGACGCGCCGATGCCCACGGGCGAGGACAGGATCCCGGCGCCGCTGTCGCCCTATGGGGCGTCGAAGTGGGCGGCGGAGGCGTACGTGAACACGTGGTCGCTGTCGTCGGGCATCCCGCATGCGGTGTGCAGGCTGGGCAACGTGTACGGCCCGCGCCAGAGCCCGCACGGCGAGGCGGGCGTGGTGGCGATCTTCTCCGAGCACCTGTACACGGGCCGGGCGCCGAAGCTGTACGGCCACGGCACGCCGACGCGCGACTACGTGTACGTGGGAGACGTCGTGCGCGGACTGCTGGCGGCGTCGGGGCGCGGCGGCACGTACAACATCGCGACGAGCGTGGAGACGGACGTGGCGACCGTATGGCGCGAGCTGAGCAAGGTGGCGGGCAAGCAGATCGAGCCGCAGCTGGCGGACCTGCGCCCGGGCGAGCTCCTGCACAGCCGGCTGGACATCACCCGCGCCGAGCGCGAGCTCGGCTGGCGCCCGCAGGTGCCGATCGCGGAGGGGCTGCGGCTGACGTACGAGGCGCTGGTGGAGGAATTCGAGCGGGGGTAGGGGGCCGCTGGGGTCGTCGAGCGGCCCGAGAGCCGGTAGGATCGGGGGCTGCGGCGAGATAGCTCAGCTGGTAGAGCACACGACTGAAAATCGTGGTGTCCCCGGTTCGAATCCGGGTCTCGCCATGCCACGATCCCTGGGTGCCAGAAAGTCGAACAGGGCTTGTTGGCGGCCGGTAGGCTGGGTGGTTGCGGCGATCAGGCCTCGGCTGGCCAGCTGCGACCGTTGGCCAGCCACAGCTCGAGCAGCGGGTCCACGACGCGCCAGCTGGTCGTTGTTGTCTGGTCGGCGACTATGTGCCCGTCTCGCCGTAGGCGCTCGATCGTTTGGTTGTTGCTGCCGGTCTTGCTGACCCCGTAACGCTCGCGTGCCACGTTGCCTTGCAATGGGGTGGTGCGCTGGGAGACGACGGCCATCAGCCGTCGCTCGCTGTTGTTCCACGCGTCCCACGCGGCCTCGACCTCGGGATTTGCGTCGCGTGTCGCGCCGGCGAGTGCCGTGACCCACTCCTCGGTGGTGGCGGCTGTTTTGGGTTTAGTGCTCTCGTAGAGGTGGTGTGCGAGCAGCATGGCGCGCTGTGGGTGTCCGTCTGCTGTTGCCAGCAGCGGCTCCAGCGCCTCGCCCGGATCGCGTCCCCCGGCCTCGAACCGAGCGCTGATGTACTCGGCCAGATCCTCCGCTGCGAGCCGCGGGAGATCGATCGGCTTCGCCTGCGCGAAGAACGCATGGCGACGGTCTGAGAACAGGTCGCGCATCAGCCCCGGGTGAGATCCGGAGAACACATAAGCGGCGAGCTTGCCGTGCTGCTCGAGCTCGGAGCGGATGGTGCCCGTGAGGGCGTCCCCGGCCCGCACAACGTCCTGGAACTCGTCGAAGGCGATCGCGCATTGGCGCCCGTGACGTTCGTTCAGATGGCGCGGCAACGCGAGCCGGTCCAGCAGTTCGGGCATGCGTCGCTCGGGTGCGAGCTCGACCCCAACCCCGCCGGGAGCCGCCTTCACCCTCGGCCTCAGCGTCGAGACGACGCCCGCGAACCAGCGCTTCAACGGTCCGTCGAGCTGATCGCGATAGGCACGCTCGATGCGCTCGGCGACATCGGCAGCTGTGAGTACCCCGAGGAAGTTCACGTAAATGGACACAAAGCCGTCCTTGTCGGCAGCCTCCAGCGCAGCCTTGAGCAGCGACGTCTTGCCGTAGCGGCGCGGTCCCTCGAGACGGCTGTTGCGGGTCTCGCCGATACGATCGCGCAGCAGAGCAAGCTCTGCGGCCCGGCCGGCGAGAAGCTCGGGTGGTTCAAGCGGATCCTCGTAAATAAACGGGCTACTCATAGGTGCTGCAATATAGCACCGACTGGTGCCGTGATATAGCACCAAACGGTGCTCTCGACAGCACCTCGGTGTCGAGACCAGTCGGGAGTCGGATCCGAAGCTGTTCTGGCGGTGCTTAGCTTGGTCGCCGTACTGCCGAGTCCCGACGGTCGTTCGAGTCTCGCCATACGAAGGGGATCCGACACTGCGCGCCTCCAGACCTCCCGGCCGGCGCACCACGGGTTTCGGACGGAAGACCTCCTTCCCCGACCAAAACCCGCGTGTATCAGCGTTAAACCGCGAGTATCTCGCCTGAGTCCTTCTCGTGACGGTGCCCAGCTCCGAGCGCCCCGCGGCGGGACTCGGCGGTACCACGTCTTGGCTTGAATAGAGAGGATTCCGCTACGGAACCGGGGCTCGGCGCGACCGAGAAGGCAGCCCCGATGTAGGCGGTCCGGGCGAGACGAACGGAGGGAACCGCGAGGCCTGAAAATCGTGGTGTCCCCGGTTCGAATCCGGTCTCGTCATCTGACGTTTGCGCTGCAAACCGGTGCTCTTCGAGAGTTCGCGGCGGGGTCGTTTTGCGACGGTCGTGGTGGGTTTCTCGTCGTCCGGGCCCTAGCCATAGGAGAGTTCGAGCGCCGGTGTGGGGAATATCTCGGCTACGTCCTCGAGCGCGTTGCGCGCCCGAGGGCCAAGCGCGTCTTCGTAGGCGAGCTCCCAGTCCCGGCGCGCTGACGGGAGTCCGCCGCGGCTGCTCCGAGGCTCTGCGATGAAGCAGACGTGAGCGGCCCACACCGCTGCCAGTGGGTAGGTCTCCCGGAGATAATGCTGTAGGACGACGCGCCTCACCCAGTCTGGATATTTAGCGTCGGATATCGGCAGATCTCTCGTGCGGACATGCAGCGCGCCGAACGTCTCGTTGACGGCCGCGCGTGCGCGCGCGACGCGCGAGGCGGCGGCGAGTCTCGTGGTGCGGCCGAACGAAGAGGGCCCTGGCGGGGCATCCAACAGGACCAGGCCAAGCTCCCCGCTTCGACTGGTAACGGTTCCAACGGCGTCGAGATGGGGTGGCGCAGCCGGCCAGAACTGAGCAAAGCCGTTCCGCAGCTCTCGGGGCGTCGTGTGTACCGCGGTGGCCAGCAGTTCCCAGATCGCGCTCTGCCGTGCCTCTGCGAGTGTCTCGAACTCGATCGGGCCCGCTGGAGAGAAAGCTCCGAACGCGGCCCAAGTGCGCAGTTCTCGAGCGATTGCTTCCTGGCCCTCGACGTCATTGAGCGTAGCGCGCAGCATTTCGGGCGCCGCGGGCATCCGCATGTCGCCCTCGAGATGCGGGCGGGAGCGCTCATGCTGACGCACGTAGCGCGCGAGCAGACTCCTCGGCACCGCCAGCTCGGCGGCCGGCTTGCGACTCTCGACGTGCTGCCGTGCGGTCTCGACTAGCGCGGCTTCTCCTCGTGGCGTGACGCGCCAGAACTTGTTTTTGCCCGCTCGTGTCTTGGTCACCAGTCCGAGGTCGACCAGGCGCGCCCCGGTCCTGCTGACCTCGGTTGGATCCTTGCCCAGCCGGGCGGCGAGTGCGCTGCCGTTCAGATCGCCCTCGTTGCTGAGAGCCTCGATGAACCGCTCGGCGATCGAGCCGACGGCCAGCGCCTCAACCGTATCCACCCCAGGATGCCGTTCGTTCGCGGCCGACGCGACAAGCGACAGCGCGCGCACGAAGCCGGCGATCCCCGCTCGATCGGAGTCCGCTGTCAGTAGCCAGGCCACGAGCAGCGCGCGCAGCTGCTCCTCGACCTCGCGCAGGTTACGCGAGTCGTGCTGGACGATTAGGCGTGTCACCCGTCGAGCGGCGACATCGAGCGCATGTGGCCGCGGCTCAGGCCCGCCGGGCCGCAGGGGGGCCAGCCAGCCGATTCTCAGCTCGTGCGCCGGCAGCGTCGGATCGGAGTGTGTCCACTTCTCTGATGGTTTGGCTTCGCGCATAAGAACCGGCTTAGAATAGGGGACGTCAAGTATATGTCAAGTATGGTCGTCAACCTTTCGGATCCCGCGGACGCCTTCTGCGCGCTCTACGACGCGGTCGATCAGCCGGAGGCGCTTCGTCGGATCGAAACGTGGCGCTCGGAACCCGGGTTCCACCGACTCATCGAGACGGTCGCGCGCGAGGCGCGAAGCGACGGAGGTGTCTCGTGGCCGTCCGTGGGACACCTCGCCAGCCGTTGGCCGGAGACGAAGCTCATCGTCGGGTGCTTGCTTGGGATAGACGCCGCGCTTGCTGTCGTGCATCCGAGCCGAGGCGATCCCCTGTCGCTATGCGACGGCTTGCTGCGTGTCGCCGAGCGCTACCGGTCTACGGGGTCGCTGAGTAGCAGCGATGTCGCGGGCGCGCTGCTGCCTCGATTCACCGAGCCCCAGGACGGCCCCCCCGACGGTCTTGCTGACCTGTTCGCGACGGTGCTGCGGGTTTCCGAGCAAACCAGGCGAGCCATTCGCGTGCAACTGCCTCCCGACCCCGCGCAGCACCGTCGGCGTTTCGCTCGTGGGACCCAGGGCGTGGTGTGCGCATAGCCTGCCCGGGTCTCATATCGGGCATCGACGACCTCGTCTGGCACACCCGCCGTCGTGGAGGTCACCACCACTTCGCGGTGGAGGTGCGGGACAGCCCGGCACTTCGCAAGCGTGTTGCACAGACCCTCGAGCGGATCGATCAGTCAGGCGCACACATAGCCGTGCTGCCGGAGAGCACGCTCTCCTCGGAGCTTCTCGAGATATGGGTCCAGGCGATTCGCCGTCCCCGTCCCGGGAGCGAGCTGCGGCTGCTGCTGCCCGGCACCGGCAACCTGGCCGGAACCAGCCCGCCGAGCAACACCGCCGTGTTGCTGGACGGGCAAACGGGCGCGGAGATCATGCGCGTGCGAAAGCACAACCGGTTCCGTCTGGAGGCAGAGCAACGGGCCCTATACGGCCTCGGTGACGAGGACGCCGGGGCGATCTCTGAGGATCTCGATGCCGGCGACGAGGAGCCGCTTACGGTGCTTGACTTGCCGATCGGTCGACTGGCGATCCTGATCTGCGAGGACCTGGCGGCGACCGAGCGCTACCTTGGCCCGCTCGTGGAGATCGGCGCCTCACTCATCCTCTCGCCCGTGTTGTCGCGCCCGCCCGGCGGCAATTACCGCTGGGAACAGCGGCGCGCGGAGAACTACGCAACCCGCCCGGGCGGGACGGTCGTCATCTCCAACAGCTTGGCTGTCGCGCTGCGCTTGGGCAGCCCGCTCCCGGCCAGCACCTCGCTGGTGGTGTCCCGTCACGGGGCCCAACTTGCGCAGACCCGCACGGGCGATGATCTCCCCGTTTTCGAGCTGCTGCCCGGCTTGGAGCCGCGGCTCCTCGGTCCCCCATAAGCGATGCAGCGCGACTTGCCCGAGGCGCCTCCCGCTCGCGAGTCGAATGCCAGCGCGAGCAGCTAGCTCGAGGAATGAGCCGGTGGAAGCCCCTTCATGCTTGGGCGTCTTGGGCGCCTCGGGCGCGTCGTCGCGAGATGCCGCAGCACTCCCCGGCAGCTCTTCAGCCGTGGCGATCCGAGCGTACGCCGCAGCGGGTACGTGCTTCTCCACCGCACGCCATGGTGCTGCGCGTACAAAAGATTCACGAGGACCTCGTCCATCTCCGGGGTGATCCCTCGGGCTTCCAGCGAATCGAGCAGGTCACGGGCGCTGTCGGAGGCGCCCACGACGCGCGCGAGCCGACGCTCGTGCGCGCTGCGGCGTTCGAGCCGGCTCAGAAACCTGGTGTAGCGCCAGCTGTGACTCCGCGTGCGTGCGTGGAGCAGAGACACGACGAGCTCACGCACCGCCGGCGCTCCGATCGCCAAGGACAGGGTGTCGAGTTCGATTGCGAGATGCGACGCGCTCACCGCATCTGCAACGAAAGCTTCGACCTGCGCGATCGGGGAGCTCGACGGCAGCCGATGCGTCAATGCCGAGTAGATGCTCGCGCTGCGTGTCACGGCGGCGACACGGCGCTGGTCTGGAAGCAGCACCGACTCAGAGGCGCCGGATGCAGCCGCCCTCGCGATCGTCGCCACCGAGACGACATCCGGAGCCTCGCCAGCCGCCTCGTCCTCGGCGGAGTCTCCCCGTGCGCGAGCGAGCATCAGATCAAGACGTTCGTCTTCGCGCAGGCGCTCCTGGATCCAGGAGCGATTCGCGGGAGCCAGCTCTTCGACCTTGCTGAGCGCGCACGGCACGACGAGATCTTGTAGTGCTCCATGCTGCCAACGCGCGCTCCGCCATCCCATGAGGGCGGTCGCCTGTTCGGGTCGCTGCAAAGCTACACCTGGGGGGGCGATAAACAGGACGCCACCGTCCGGGTCTTCTCTGGCCAAGCACGAGCCCGTGCCAACCGGGCCTCGAACGATCTGCCAAAGCGGACTTTGTGAGGTGGTAGCTCGTACCAGCTTCGGCTCTATGCGCTCGAGGTCGTCCATCGCAAGAAGTCTAACGAGGCGATCTGCCGGTATCCGAGATCCGAGTCCCCGCGCGGCTGTCAGCGGGCGCGCGGCGAGCGTGTAGGCCCGATCGGCGGGCCTCTGCGTGTCTGTTTGGCGGAATCATCGTTGTCACTCGCCCCCACATACGACGGCGAGCACGTTTCTCTCGGATTCCCGTGCAGAAAGGCAACCCCTTTGGCGGTCGTTGCCTACACAGATCGTGTGGCGGGCCAAAGGTCGCCATCTGTGTGTTCCCCACATGTCAGCACAGTCGCCCCAATACGAGAAGCCGCCTTCGTCGGAGCGGTACTCGAAATTGTGTGTAGGGAGTTTGCCCGGATAGCGAAATCGTTTGGCGGTCGGACGTCATCCCTCGCGCGCGCAAGATAGATTGCCGGGCGTAAATCTGATGAAGGGTGGGCGCTGATGGCCAGCGATGAGGAGATCGAGGGGGCGAAGGCCACGCTTGCGGCGGCCTATGGGCTGGCGCGTGCCGCGGGTCTCCCGCCGCGGTCGGCAGAATTGTTCGGTGTAGCCATCGTTTGCGATTTCAGGACGAACATCGTGCCGCGCGTCGCGCATACCGAGCAGGGCGCTGAGTCGACGTGTCGTCCGGATTCGCTGGCGCTCAAGCAGCTGGCGGACGACATTCCCTACGACCGCCCGTCGTTCGAGCGGCGGGTGTCTGAATGGAGCGAGCCAATCAAAGCGATCGCGTCGCAGTTCGCTCTGGCCCAGGCGTGGCGGATGCGCACCCGGGCAAAGGACGAGAAGGCGCTGTCGGCCATCCTGATCGAGACGGTCCTCTCGCCGTTTGGCAAGAAAGCGAAGGGGAGCAACACCGCGCGCGAGACCACGTGCGACGACGACGGTGCCGTCGTCAAGTGCGACCGAGGGTTGGTCGTGCCAGTGTTCGTGGCACCGGGCGTGCACGTGCCGCTCGCGATCAAGGCGCCCGCGGCGGGCATAGACGAGGTCGGCTTCGCCAAGCAGATCGGCATTGACATGGGGGCGCTCGACAAGTGCGCGTCGGAGCTCGTGACCGACCCGTTCGCTGGGTCTGCGGACGCGAAGGCGCCCAATGACGAGACACGGCCCCAGGCGCCGATACAGGAGCTCCCCCGGACCCTGCTGGTGCCCGCGAGTCCCGTTGGGGGCGAAGTGCCCGGCACGGGGGCTCTGCGCTGGATCAACGCCGACGCAGGGACTCTGCGCGAGCTCGTCGCGAATGGTCTGCTCGACCAAATCGTGGTGGAGGTCGAAGAGCCGCTACGCAACGTGGAGTACTTCAACCCGACAACGCTTGCACGCATGCTCGGCTGGACGATGCAGCAGCCCCTCTACCGGTCGCTGCTCATGAAAGCCGACTGCTTGTTCTACGCGTTCGAGCGCGTCGAGGGACGGACGCTTCTGCACCGCACGATCGAGAAATCCGCGCCGGCGTTGATGATGACAATGGGCGGACGGCGGACGAGCTTCGAGCTGATCGGCTTCGAGCTCGACGACGTAGAGGCGCGAACCCTGAGCCGCCCGCTCGCGTCCGCGATTGCCTCATGTGAGCTGATCTGCCAGCGCCGGCTGGTCTTCGGCAATCGTCTGCAGGAAGGCCTTGGCGACACGTTCACGCCGGCATGGACGGAAGCGATCGGAGAGCCGTCGCGCGAGTGGGTACACAACATGCGCCTCATGGAGTTCCTCGCCCTGGCGTACCCGAAGCACCTCAGCTGAACGCACGCGGCGCCCGCGACGCCACGCGAGATCGGCGCACGCGCGCGTCGCGGCCAATCTCTGTAGGCGATCCCCGAAAAACGCTAGCCAGCGCCAGCGCCCTGGCCTAGGTTGGGGGGGAAGCTACAGACGAAGCCAGGAGGGACGACGATGGCCAAGACCTACAAGAGCAAGGAGGCGGCGCGGCTGCATCGTCGCGCCGCCGCCAAGGTGCCCAGCCGACCGGCCAAGCGGGTCGGCGAGGGGAAACAAGCTCACCCCCAGCCGCGCAGCGGCCAGGAGCGCGGGGGCAAGGCCTAGCCACACTGGTAGGAAGACGTGCGGACTCCTGGCAACGACAACTCATAAGGAGGTCGACGATGGGAAGGGCAACGAACCTCGCGGACGCACTGAAGACACGCCCGCTGTCGGTAGCTGAGCTCGACGAGCGCAGACAGGCAGCGAAAGTTCGCGAGAACATCACCACCACGCTCGACGGCGACATCGTCGAGCGTGTCACACCCCAGGCGGCTCCGGCGCCCGTAGCGCCGCGCGAGCTGGCGACCTGGGATTAGCCACGACCGTTTGCTGCGGGTGGACGTGCAGCGCTGCACGTCGCTCGCGGCGAACGTACTGGACATGGATCAGTGACCGCGAATCGCTCTGACTACTTCTCTCGCCTGATCGGTCGGGTCGACTTGGACGGGTTGGCCGACGCGTTCGTCTTGCTCGTAGGCGCGGGATCGGTCGGCTCGCTGATGGCGCAGGAACTCGCGCGCAGTGGCGTCGGCCACGTGCTCCTCGTCGACGGTGATCGTCTAGAGACCCACAACCTCGCTCGTCATGCCCTGCCGTACGCCTATGTGGGGACGAACAAGGCGCAGGCGATGACCGAACACCTGAGTAGGAACGTGCCAGAGCTGGACTGCGGGGGCATCCCTCACCATCTCGACGGCTCCTTCAGCGACGAGCAGATCGACCGCCTGTTGATGCCGGCACATCTTGTCGTCATCGCGACCGACAGGCGCACCGTTCAACGAAGGATCGCCGCGCGAGCGCTGGCGATGGACGTGCCGGCGATCGTCCCCGGCTTGTTCGCCGACCGCGGCGGTGAGATATTCGTGCAGCTGAATCCCGGCGAGGCGTGCTTTCGCTGCTGGGATGACTTCCGCGAGCCCGACGCCGAGGTGCGCGGCGCGAGCTCGATCAATGCTGATGCCTTCGGCGTCATCCAGCAAGCCGTCTTCCTCAGCATTGCGGTGCTCGACCCGCGCTCTGCTCATGCGCGCGAGATGGCCCCGCCCCCGGGTGACTCAAGGCCGCGCCAGCTGTTCCTGCTGCGACCCGGGTCGGCGGTTGTCAGAGCACCCGTTACGAGGCGTCCAGGCTGCGTCGGATGTGCGGTCGGGCCCTCCCCGATCAGCGAACAGGTGCGGCTGGTAGAGACGGCTGGAGGGCTGGCGGCCGAGCAGACTCGGAGGCTGCGCCGACGGATCGCCGCGGGTTGGCCATTCTTGCTCGAGCCGAATCCCAGCGATCCACGGATCGAGTCCGTGACGGTAAGCGCGGCCGCGATGCCCAGCGGCGATGAGGTAACCCTCGCGTGGACCGCGCGGAACGCCACCCACGTCGAAGTCGATCGTTACAGCGGTCAGCCGCAGGCTCCGGTGGGAGGGCTGACGGTGCGGCTGCACGCGACCGATGCGTTTCGAGTTCGGGCACTAAACCCCCTTGGAGAAGCGGTCGCGATCAGCCCAACCGTGAAAGTAATAGTGCTCCCGCAGATACACGAGCTCACACTCGCAAGCTTCCCGCAGCTGCCGCCGCTCGCCGAGATTTTCGCGCATGGCTCACCACTCCGTGTGCCACGCTCGCCGTTCGAGCCCCGCGGGATGCGGACACGGCGGAGAGCGAGGCGCTGAGAATGAAGGAGCGACTTCACCGCCTGTGCGTGTGGCTGTCCGCCGCTGACACGGAGGTCCTCGCGACCATCCCCGAGGCAGAGGCGACGCGCTTTGTCGGCGCCGGTGGCGCGGTGCTCACCACTACGTTCATGGCCTGGCTTGCCGGCTCGTTCGCGGCGCACGGTCTACTGCACCTCGAGCTCATCGTGTCGATCCTGTTCGGCGCCGCCTGGGCACTGGCGATCATGAACCTCGAGCGCTACATCCAGAGCTCGATCCGCCGGCAGTCGACACCGGGATGGACGGTCCTCTCGGCGGCCCCACGGCTGGCGCTCGCGATTCTCCTCGGCCTGGTGATCACACCATTCTTGATGCTGGTGGTTTTCAGCACCGAAGTGCGCCAGGAGGTCACGGTGCAAAAGAACGAAAAGCTGGCAGATGCGCAAGCGGCACTGACCCACCAGTACGCGTCCGTCCCGCAGCTAAAAGCTCAGATCGCCCAGCTTGAAAGCGCGGTGGACACAGCGCCCCAGGTCGGTCGCGCGCTGCAGACGAGCCCCGAGTACCGCGCGCTCGCCCAGCGCTACGGGCGGTTTGAGTCTGAAGCGCGCAGCGCACCGAACCAGCAAGTCGCTCAGCAGGACGCGCACGCGGCAGCCGCCACGCTCGCCGAAATGGGACCGTTGCGCGTACAGCTGCTCGGAGAAGAAGCCGAAGGCCACTCAGCGGCACAGGTACAGCAGCGGAGCCAGCTCCAACAGGCTCGTCAGCAGCTCGCGCCGATGCAGACGCGACTGGACGAAAAGCAGGCGGAACTCGAGCGCAGATTCCGCGAACGCCCCGGTCTCGCCGACCAACTCGAAGGGCTGAGCGCGCTCACCGGCAGGAACGGCACAGTGAGCTGGGAGAGTACCCTGCTGCTGCTCTTTATCATGGCGATCGACGTCATCCCGGCACTGCTGAAGACGCTCGCGTGCGTCGGGCGCAAGTCGGCCTACGAGATCGCCGCCGACGAAGCCGAGGAAGCGACGATCCGTGAAGTGAGGGCCGACGAACAGCTCAGGGCCGGGGAAGCCGAGCGCGCCGCGGATGAGCAACGCCAGGTTCAGGACGCAGTTGGAAACAGTCGTGTCGAAAGCCAGATTGCCGCTCAGACAGAGTGGGACGAACAGACAATGGACACCTTGCGCGACACACTGCGTCCGCATCTGCAGGAGTGGGCGCGTGCGACCGCGCAGCAGTACGCCGAGGAGCTCAAACGAGACATCGAGTTGCAGGCAGCGGCTACACGACGCGATCCGCCTCGCCGTGCGCCGCGACCCTGGCCGGCGGGCCCTCCGATGTCTACACGTCGCCGGTCGCGGAGAACGCGCAACGGGCGACGCTGAGATATGTCACAGCAGCGTGGAGCCTATGGTGCGGAATCTTCTGGGCATGCACCGCGTTTGGCCACGAAGACGCACAGCCGACCTTGACAACTGGTAGCCACTTCGGCTCGTTCAAAGCAGGACCCGCAGCCGCCGGGCTCCAGCACCCAGATCAAGGCTTCTCGGGACATTGCGGGCAGGCCACGAGCCGTAAGCTAGGCCCACGCCGATCGTAGTCCACCGTCTGGCAAGTGGTTTGGAGGTCAGGTCATGACGATTATCCGTTCCAATGCGGTTCTCAGTTTCCTTCCAAGCATGTCAGCGCTGCATTGTGACAACGAAGATGCGCCGCCAATTCAAGTCCCCACACCCTTTGGCGATGTTTCCTTGAGCCTTTTCAGTAACGGACTCTGCAACGGAATGACGTTCGCAGTTCTCGATTTCTGGGTGGCGCGATCACGGGTGCTGATGACTTCTGTTACCGGCGTGCCCCCCGCATCGCAGCCCCCTGGTGCGCCCGGTGTGCCGACGCCGCCCCTGCTGACCTACCTTGAGCAAAGAGCGGTTGATGGAAACGGCCCAGCCGACTGGCTCAAGGGCCCTGTATTACGGGTTTAGTCCTACCCACGACACGTGGTTTCAAAAGGGCACCTCTTGGCACGTGGTCAACGATGAGTTGCCGAAGGTCATGCATGATGTCGATTTGGGGCTGCCGTCTCCCATCTCATTGGTGACCGACAATGTTTTCGAAGGCCACGCGATCCTCATCTGGAGCTATTCACAGGACAGTGCCGGTGACGTGGTGCTACTCGCCTACGATCCTAATGAGCCGAACGGCGATGATGTCGAAATCATTTTTAACATTGCAAACCCCGATCAGACGATCTCGTTCGACTGGGGATTCGTGCAGCAAAACGCGGGAAACACGGATTGGAGAGCATTTTTCCGAGCGGCCTATACAAACGATCTGCTCGGTGCGGCAGCTGTGGCGGCCTTGGGAACGAGGCCGGAGGCGCTCGGCGAGTTGCAGCCGCTCGCGCCATCCTGGCACGCGTGGGAGACCTTCGGTGTTCCCCCCTTCGGCGTGGACCTGCAAAGTGTCTACGGTACTGGCTACGTCGAGGGGCTACAACTGCTCGACCCCCTGGGAACCGCCCCCGCGACGTCCCCGGCGGTGTGTTCGTGGGTCCGGGTCGTCTGGACGTGTTCATTCAAGATGACGTGACAGAAGCCGACCATTTTTCCTGGGAATCCGGAATGGAGAGCTGGGAGGGACTCAACCAGACTCTGCTGTCCTACCCGGCTGCTGCGTCATGGAGCCCGGGGCGCCTCGACGTCTTCGGCGTGCTCAACGGGTGGACCTTCAGCATGGGGCATCGCGCATTCACGAATGGTGCGTGGGAGCCGTATTGGGAGTCGCTCGGACTCCCCGAGGGCGATTGGGCTGGGGTGCCAGTTCCCATCGACGGTTCGGTCAACTCCGCCGAGGCGTTGGGCTTCATGCACGGGGCACCGTTCTTGTCGCGACCCTGCGCCTGCTCCTGGGGACCCGAGCATCTCGATGTCTTCGCTGTCTATGGGCGACGCGACTCGGGAGATGCCGGCGACATCGCCGATCGTGACGCCAAAATCGCCCACTCCACGTTCGACTCGGGGACGTGGACTCCGTGGCGAGCGGTCGCGGGGGGCGTCCTCGTTGGCAGCGCCCCCGCCGTATGTTCCTGGGGTGTTGGAAGGCTCGACCTCTTCGTAATCACGAGCAGCCGCTCGCTGATGCACCGCTGGTATGCCAACGGCGCATGGTCATTGGACTGGGAGGATCTCGGGGCGCCTCCCTCGGTGGGCTTCGGCACGGAGTTTCCGCCCAGTCCCGCCGCGTGCACTTGGGGAAATGACCGGCTTGACGTGTTTGCGGTGGGAGGCGACGGACAGCTGTGGCACCGCTGGTTTGATGGCCAATGGCAGGCCTGGGAGAACATTGGCGGGATGATCAAATCCGATCCGTGCTGCGTGTCGTGGTCAGAGAATCGGATAGATGTCTTCGCCCCTGCGTCGAACTTCGGCCTCTGGCACGTCTGGTTTCAGAGCTAACCAGTCGGTTCGTGTGGCGATCGCCACCAGGCTGTTCGCTCACGCCGCCGGCACAGGCAACCCGCCCGCGCGCATCTCCCCGATCCAATCGTCGAGCTCCTGCCAGCGCTCGTACAGCCACTCGATCAGCTTGTCGCGCTCGCGTGGCACGTCGGCGGCGGGGAAGCGCCAGAACTTCAGCCGGACGGTCGTCCCGACCAGCCCGCCGGACCAGATGTCGCTGATGTACTCGAACCCGTCGAGGCCGAAGTGGCCGAAGATCACGACGTCGGCGTCGCGTGCGGACTCGAGCAGCTCGACGGTGCCGCCGAGCCGCGGCGGCAGCAGGTTGCAAAGGCGCGCGGCGAGCGGCGCGATCTCGGGCTGGCGCTCGGCGATGATCTGCTTGGCGCGGGCGAGCTTGGCGGGGGTCCAGCGCGTTCCCTCGGGATAGATCAGCAGCCCGTCGTGTGAGGACAGGTCGACGGTCAGCTCGCGCATCCGCTCGATCTCTGCGGCGGTGTCGCCGGACGCGCGGCGCACGAACAGCGTCGGCACCCAGCGCCCGCCGATGTCGATCGTGGGCAGCATCTGCAGCTCGCGCTTGATGATGAAGCGGAAGCCGATCCCGTGGGCGCGCCCGACGATGACGTCGGGAAGCGCGTTGTCGATGATGCTCGCGTGGCGGATCATCACGAGGACCGGCCCCGGCCCGGCGAGCTCGAGCCCTTCGATCTGGAAGCGCAGGCCGAACAGCACGCGGATGCCGGCGAGGTGGCTGCCGAGCCAGCGGCGCTTGAGCCGGAACACGCGATCGCGCCGACGCGCGGTGTCGCGCCCGCCCGAGGCGATCCAGATGGCGAACAGGCCGAGCACCCCGTAGAGCTCGCCGACGAGGAACCACCACAGCATGGCGAGCAGGCGGACTGCCATCCACGGCTTGCGCCGCCGCAGCCAGAGCGCCGCGTCGACGGCCGCGGCGCCGGTCAGCAGCACGGGCGAGAGCACCGTCACCAGCACCAGCGCGAGCACCTCGACGCCGATGCCGCGCACGCGACGCCACACTCGGGCGGCGCGCGGACTGTCGTCGGGGATCAGCGGACCCAGAGGCGCATCGTACTCGCGGTTCCTCCGCCGCGAGCCCGGGTTCACAGCTGTTGAGCGAGCGCCGGCGCGGCGGGCAGCACCAGCACGGAGGGATGCCGGGAGTCGTGCAGCACGGTGACGTCGACGGCGCGCAGCGCGGTCGCGGTGGCGAGGTCCTCGCCGGTGCCGGGGTTGCGCGCGTAGCGGGGGTGGGCGCCTGAGGAGACCTGCAGGCGGATGCGGTGGCCGGCGGCGAAGCGATGCCCAATCGGCCACAGCTGGAAGGCGACGCGCGCGCTGCCGTCGGCGGCGGTGCCGAAGCGCCCGGGCTCGACGCGGACGAGAGCGTCGCAGACGTTCCACGACGCGCCGGCGCGGTCGACGTCGCACACGCGCGCGAACAGGTCGAAGTGCGGCGAGTCGGCGCGCACGCACAGCTCGACGCGCACTGGGCCGATCGCCTCGACGGTCTCGCGCAGGACCTCGCCGGTGTAGGTGAGCACGTCGGGCCGCGCCTCCAGCGCGCGGTTGTCGACGACGGGATCGCGCGCGAGCAGCACGGGTCCGCCGAGCGACGGCGTGGGGTCGGCGGGGTCGTAGCGGTAGCGATCGCCGCCCCTGGGATCCCCGCTCCCGCCATCCGCGCTCCCGCCTCCGGCATCCGTCTCCGGCTCGACGTCCTGAAGGCGCGCGCCGGCGGCGAGCCAAAAACGGCGCTCGCCGGTCCCCGCCGGCGGCCAGCCGTCCAGCTGGCGCCAGCCGCCCCCGGAGAGCTCGCCGGTGACGAACACGCGCACGCCGGGCGCCCCGAGCAGCCGCCGGTCGCCGAGCAGGTGCGCGCGCAGCCAGCCGAGGCCCTCGTGCAGCCCGGCGGCGAGCATGGCGGGGGAGGTGTGGGTCCAGGGGCCGATGACGAGCTGCGGTGCGCGTCCGGCGGCGTGCAGCGCGGCGAAGTCCTCGAGCATCCAGGGCAGGAAGATGTCCTGCCAGCCGCCGACGAGCTGCACGGGGGCGGTGACGCTGCCAACGCCGGCGGCGAAGTCGCGGGCGACCCAGTAGGCGTCGCCGCGCTCGCGGCTTGAGAGCGCCTGGCGAAACCACGCGACCTCGGCGCCGGTGGCGCGCGCGTCGAGCTCGCCGATGGGCAGCTGCGCGAACAGCGACGGCAGGCGGCGCAGGCCGCGGATCATGGCGAGCGGCGCGAGGCGGCGCTCCTGCTCGGCGACGAGCACGAGCCACGAGGCGGCGGTCTCGAGCGAGAGGCTGCCGCCGGCGTAGGTCTGGCCGTGGAACTGCGAGGCGCTGACCTGGATGGCGAGCGCGGCGAGGTCGTCGCCGGCGTCGGGCGCGAGCGCCCACTGCACGAGCCCGAGGTAGCTGGGGCCGATCATGCCGATGCGCTCGGCGTGCCAGGGCTGCGCGCGGATCCAGCGCAGCGTGGCGAGCCCGTCGGCGCGCTCGTCGAAGGGGCTGAACTCGCCGTGCGAGCCGAACGTGCCGCGCACGCTCTGCACGAGCACCTGCAGGCCGCGCTCGGCGAGCAGCCGCCCGAAGATCAGGCCGAACAGCTGGCGGCGTCCGTAGGGGGAGCGCACGAGCACGGTCGGCTGCGGCTGGTGGCTGCTGGCGCGTGCGACGTAGCGGTCGGCGAGCAGCACGGCGCCGTCGTCCATCGTCACGCGCAGGTCGCGCTCGCAGAGGACGTCGCGGGTCTGCGCGCGCGGCAGGCGCATGCGCCGGGCGACGATCGCGCTGGCGAGGCTCACGGCGCGGTCGGGTCGGGGTTCCGGTACGCCTCTACGTCGAGGTACCTGGCGCGCGCGCCCATGGCGTCGTAGGTGGCCCGCGCTCGCCCGTCTGCGCTCAGCAGGTCGGCGTCGTGCCGGACAGCGGTGGCTGCGATGAGCGCGTCATACAGCGCTCCGCCGCGCACGCCGGCGTCGACTGCCTTGCGCAGGGCCTTGCGCTGCTCGTTCCCGGCGAGCGTCAGCCACCCCTTCGGGAAGGCGCGCTCCAACGCCTCCAGCACGACGCTCGGCGCGATCCGCCGTCCCTGCGGCATCCGGCTGAGCGCGGAGGTCGTCTCCAACGCCACGTGCGCCGGCAGCCCAACGTTCTCCGCTTTCAGCGCGTCGCGGGCTGCGTGGTGCGCTTCGTGCCACGGCGCGAGCGCGGCGATGACGACGCTCGAGTCCGGGGCGATCACCGCCGCACGCGCTCGACCGCGTCGGCTGCCTCGGCGACGCTCATCGGCGACATCGGCTCGTCGGTGGCGATCACGGGGAACCCGTCGCGGTCCTCGACCCGTGCTGGCACGTCCGCGACCGTCAACTCCAGCCGGCCGTCCACCGCCGTCAGCTCGAGGTCGGTCGGGCCCCGCACGCCAAGCTCGTTTCGCAGCGTCTTGGGGATGACCAGCCGCCCCACGGCATCGATGGCAACTCTCATGCCATCAGATTACCATTCTCTCCTTCGCGTCAGCGTGCTCCGGTGCTCGTCGTGACCCGCCCATCTGTGGGAAGCACGAACAGCACCTCTTCCTCCCGGCGGTGGCGCCGCTTGTACCAGCTCTCGATGAGTCCGGCGGGCAGAGCAGCGGCGGCTGCGGCAAGGGCCCCCGCCGCGAACGAGTGGTGATTCGGGAGCGTCAGCACCGCTGCCCCGCCGAGGAAGCCAGCAGCGGTCGTCAGTGGCTTGGGCGCGTGCGTGCGTTGATCCTCACGCTTGAGCGATCGCCACCAAGGCGTTGCGTCCTCTGCGAACGGGTCAGACATGCGGTGCTTAACGATAACCGTCCGGGATCGACGTGATGAGGGTGCTTCGGTTGTCACGTCGCGTTTGCGGATGCGCCGGCGCTATGGTCACCCGATGCAGCTGAGGGTCTTCGCGGAGCCCCAGGAAGGCGCAACCTACGAGCAGCAGCTGGCGGCTGCGCAGGCGGCGGAGCGCCTGGGCTTCGGCGCGTTCTTCCGCTCGGATCACCTCGTGCGGATCCGGCCGGGGGATGCGCTGCCGGGGCCGACGGACTCGTGGGTGACGCTGGGCGCGCTGGCGCGGGAGACGATCACGATCCGCCTGGGGACGCTGGTGACGTCGGCGACGTTCCGCCTGCCGGGCCCGCTGGCGGTGGCGGTGGCGCAGGTGGACGCGATGAGCGGCGGCAGGGTGGAGCTGGGCTTGGGCAGCGGCTGGTTCGAGCGCGAGCACACGGCGTATGGCATCCCGTTCTACACGCTGGGCGAGCGCTTCGACCGCCTGGAGGAGCAGTTGGCGATCTTGTCGGGCCTGTGGGCGACGCGGCCGGGCGAGAGCTTCTCGTTCGAGGGCGCGCACTACCGGCTGCTGGACTGCCCGGCGCTGCCGAGGCCGGCGAGCGCGTCGGGGCCGCCGCTGATCGTGGGCGGCCTGGGCGCGCGGCGCACGCCGGCGCTGGCGGCGCGCTACGCGGCGGAGTTCAACGTCCCGTTCGCGGACGTGGAGCACACGCGCACGCAATTCGAGCGGGTGCGCGCGGCGTGCGAGCAGGCGGGGCGCAACCCGGACTCGCTTGTGTACTCGCACGCAGTGACGGTGTGCTGCGCGACGAGCGAGAGCGAGCTGCGCAGGCGCGCGGAGCGCATCGGCAGGGATGTGGAGGAGCTGCGGCAGAACGGCGCGGCGGGCAGCCCGGCGGAGGTGGCGGAGCGGCTGGCGGCGTTCGCGCAGGCGGGCTCCGAGCGCGCGTACCTGCAGGTGATCGACCTCGATGACATCGAGCAGCTGGAGCTGATCGCCGCGGAGGTCATGCCGCGGGTGGGGTGAGGGGCGCGTTCCGCTCGCTTGAGCTCGTGGGTCGGATTTTTATAGGAGGAGGCCCGTGCGCTGCCCAGCTCTTGGCGCGCTGCGATCCTCAGCAGTGGGCAGCGCTCGGTGGGAGCGACTATCTCCAGTTTCGCTCGGCCGCATCCCGGCCCGCACGTCATCCGCCATGGTGACCACCCCGTCAAACAGGCTCTCGAGACCCCCCAGCTGGCGCACCGTCCGTCTCGGACGGAAGACCAGCTTCTCCGTCCAAACGCACGTGCATCCACACGCAACCGCGCGGGACTGCCGGGTTCGCCGGCCCGGTCCTGCCAAGCGCAGAGAGTTCTGCCCCCTGGAGCCTGCTCAACACGATTTGGCTTAGATGCAGGGAATACGGCGACGGCGCGGGGCTTGGCGTCACCGAGAAGCAGCCCCGATGTAGCCTCTCGCAACGAGAAAGCAGGAACCGCGAAGCTCGAAAAATCGTGGTGTCCCCGGTTCGAATCCGGGTCTCGCCAGGGGACAGTTAGCGCTTGAGCTCTCAACTTGCCCGCACCAGCGACAAAACGGGCCTGTGTCCGGGAACCGCTCAGAGCCGATCCTCCCTGGGTAGTGGTCCGACTGGCGAGGCGTGCGGCTACGTGTCCGGCGGGGGCCGCGCGGTGGAGGGTGGCGTCTCCTTGCCGCGCCACGATTTCGCGTAGGGGCTAAAAAGGCCGAGGGTCACCGCTCGTCACCACGACGATAATGCTGCAGTTGTGGGCGCGTACTGACCTGGCATTCAGCCTTCCAAGCCCTCAAGATCGCCTGCGATGGTGATTCGTCAAGTTGATAGGAGGCCGCATGAAGGGAAGCGCAAGACAGATACATAGGCGGAGGCCGAGGGGGCTCCGTGCCGCCGTGATCGAGGTGCTCCAGGGTGCGGAGCAGCCGCTCTCCCCCAAGGAGATCTGGGAGGAGGTGAGTCGGCGGAAACTCCATACGAGCCGAGGGAAGACGCCAGAGGCAACGGTCAGTGCCATGCTTTACCGGCGGAGCTACGAGTTTCAGAGAGTCGATCCGGGTCGGTTCCTCCTGAGGTAGACAGGTCCGCGAGCCGCACCACCGGGGCATGGCCTAGGTCGCAGGCCGCTAAAACTCAAACATCATGGAGACGAGGGCGTCGAGGTCATCGGAGTGCTCCACGCGCGGTTCCATGGCGGTGCGCGGGAGCACGAGGCTCCAGCCCTCCTTGCCCTCCGCCGAGTC
The DNA here is from genome assembly GCA_963735705.1 of uncultured Solirubrobacteraceae bacterium. Classification (GTDB taxonomy): domain Bacteria; phylum Actinomycetota; class Thermoleophilia; order Solirubrobacterales; family Solirubrobacteraceae; genus Palsa-744. The sequence goes on along the minus strand of CAVTLZ010000012.1, from coordinate 765,859 downwards.
GCGGCGGAGGTCGACGGTGCCGCGCACGACCAGCGCCATTTTCGGCGACTCCAGCGCGAACAGCTTGCCGCGGACCTTCGCGTCCAGGAGATGGTGACCAGTCGTGTCCACGGCCCAGCACACGCCGTTCTTCCAGATGAGGAAGTCCGGGTAGAACGTGAGGGAGTCACCAACCTTCTTCGGCAGGGGCACGCCGTAGCCGTGGCTGCCCGTCGTGGGGTTGCGCAGCCACGTGATGCCTTTCACGCGATCGATGGCGTGCGCGAACGGCGCCTCGTCTTTGTTGAAGTCGTTGCGTGAGTATTCGGGGTGCGCGGCGCGTGCGAACGAGATCATGTCCTCGCTACGCGGGCGGTACTCGCCGACCGTCCACGTTGTACGGTCGGGGTCCGGGTTCTCCTCGTACTCGACGCGCTCCTCGTAGTAGTCCACGATGCGCGCGGCGAGCGCCATCAGATCGTCCTGTGCCTGCGATCCGTGGCAGCTGTACTGCTCAAATGCCGGGCCGCTGAAACGGTCGGGGTGGATAGCGATTAGGCAGTTGCGGTTGCGCTGCTGGATGCGTTGGTGAACGAAGGTGCCGTTTCTTGTGCGCGCGCTGCGCAGGACGGCGATGTCCTCGTACTGCTCGCTGCCGTCCTCCAGCGACACCACGGCCTTCCGGCCCGTCCCCGGCGCCTCTAGGTCCTCGTCGTCCCATGCGCGGGAGGACTGGCTGCGGAGTTTTTTCTCCGGTGGCGCCATGTCCGGCGCTTTCAGTGCCCAGCGCGTGAGGCTGAGTTTTTTCGCGCCGCGCTTCACCGGCACGGGCGTCAACGAGTCTTTCCGAGTCTTTACGCGCACGGTGGCGAAGGCAGGTTCGTCCTCGGGTGCGTACAGTCGCAGCTCGGCCTTCAGGTCGGAAACGACGGTTTCGTACGCCGATGTGGGCGTCTCCAGGATCAGCGTAGCCGTGTTCAGGGCTTCGGCGGCGAAGCGGCGCGCGCGGGGCTGGCGCAGCACACGCCCCACGATCTGGCGGATGCGCACGAACGACTTGGTGACGCCATCGAAGTAACAGACGTACGCCTCGGGGTCGTCCCAGCCCTCCTGCAGCGCCTGGTTGAAGATGATGTGGCGGTAGCGGGGCTCCAGTTCGCTGAGGCTGGCGACGCGCTCCGCCCCCTCCGGCAACTCCTTCGTGTCCGTGTACACAGCGATCTCGTCCGCGGGTACGCCACGGGAACGCAGGTGCTGCCAGATGGCTACGGGCCTCGCCTCTTCGTTGGAGCCGCGCCGAGGGTTGCTCTTCTCGACGACGTAGATCGCGCGGGGCGTCACGCCGGCTTCCTCCACCTCGGCCGCAACCTGCACGCGTTCCAGCGCGGCGAGTGCTCCGTCCAGGCTCTCCTCGGAGCCGCTGCGGTAGTCGATAACCTCGATCGTCGTCTTCAGAAGGTTCGCGTCGACCACATCGCGCGTCTTGATCGGGACTTTGCCCGCTGCGAGTAGCTCCTTCGTCTCGTCGCCCTGGTTAAGCGCCTCCTCCCATTTCGTGAACAGGTCGTTCACCAGTGGCGTTGCCGAGGCCATGAAGAAGCCACGCGGGCGCAGCGCCGCGATCTGGTCGAGCTGGACTTCGCTCTGGTTGTGGCTCTCGTCGGAGACGATCCAGAGCGGCCGTTTCAGGTTCTCACGCAGCTGGTCAAACGGTGCGCCCTCGCCGGCCCAGTCCGCTTGTTCCCGTCGCAGACGCAGGCGGGCATCACTGTCGCCCGCGCCGGCCTCGGCCTCGTTCCACGATGCCACGGTCAGCACCCAAATCGTGAGCCCCTTGTTACTGTCAATCAGCTCACGCCACGCAAGCTGGCTCGGAATGTCCCGGATCACCTTCGCGCCCGCCGGTAGCAGCGAGCGGTACTTACCGTTCAGGTTCGTGTACGTCTGCTCAACGACAGCGCTGGATCGCGTCGTCCAGAAGATCACCGCATCGCCGAGCCCGGCGACGGTACGGGCGAGCACCGGCGTCTTCCCGGAGCCCGTGACGGCCTTCAGCTGCCCGAGGAAGGGGATCGGAGATTCGCCGTATTCCGGCGGATGGCCGCGCCGCACGGCGTATGTCACCCAGGACAGCGCGGCCTCTCTGAGTGACTGCGCTGCTTCTTCCTGGAACGGGAAGAGGCGGAAGCTATCCGCCGTCATTCGCAGCGCCTAGCAGCGCGGTCTCCAGCACCTCCACCGCATCGGCGTCACCGTGGAGGGCAGCATCGTCGTCGTCCGTGATCTGAAGCGCCGCTAGGATCTCGTCGGGAATCTGGCAGAACCGGAAGGATTCGGTCTCGCCGATCTCGCACGTCGCGGCGTACGCCCGCAGCGGCCGGCGCAGACCCTTCGCCTTCGCCTCGTCAAACATCGCGACGAGCACGTCGCGCGTGATCGCCGACTCCTTCCTTCCGTTCCAGCGCAGGCAGATCGCCTCCTGCCGCGAGTTGTGGCCAATCACGTACTCTCCGGCGACGCGCGTGATGCCGCGGCCCTTGCCTGTGGCGTCGGTGTGCACGATGAGGTTCGCGATTGCCTCACGCTCCAACTCCAGGATCGCGTCCCTGTTGAGGCGACGACCAGTACTTTCAAACGTGAAGCCTCCCGGCAGCTTCTCCTTCTGGATAGCTGCCTTCAACCGCGGCGCGATGAACGTACGGCAGTAGCGGTCGTCGCGCGTGCCCTCCTCAATGAGGATGAACCGACGCGAACCACCGTCGGCCGCGTTTAGCCGCATCACGGCGTGCCCTGTCGTGCCGGAGCCCGCGAAGGGATCCAACACGAGCGCGTCGGAGTCGCTCGCGAACCCGATCAACGTCTCAATGAGTGTCGTGGGCTTCGGGTTGGGGAACCGGCCAGCGTCTTTCGGAAGCAGCCTCTTCAGGTCGGCGGCGCCACCGCGCGAGCCTAGCTCTATGACGCCGCGCAGCGGAGGTCGAAGCTCCCGCAGGTACTTCTTGACCTGCACGAGCCGGCGCGTATCCCTCGGGTAGATGATGCGGCCCTCCGACTCCAGGCGCCGCATCGTCTTCTCAGGGAAGCGATACCCGCGACCAGGCTTCTTGTGGACCTGGCCGTTCTCCGGATTCACCACGTCATAGACGTAGCCGCCAGGGTGGGGGTTCTCGGTCGTCCGATTCGCGGCGTACGGGCCATGCTCGTCCACGAAGGAGTAGCGGGCGAGGTCGCCGAGATCCACGAGGCCCTCCTCCTCGGTATGCCTTGCCGCGTCAAATGCCGCGACCTGCTCCTTGATCGCGGCCTGGTACGCCTTCTCAATCGCCGCAATGTTGCCTCGATGCTTCTTCTTGAGTTGTTCGTACGTCTGCAGCAACCAGAGCTGCGCGGGGCTATCGCCGGACCAGACCTGCGGTACCTCCTCCTGGCGCTTTGCGTAGCAGAGGATGTACTCGTGGCCGACGGCGATCCGCGTCGGGTTGTTGTCCGCTGCCTGCTTCCAAACGACGAGGCCGAGGCGGTTGCGCTCGCCGAAGATCTCGTCCATAAGCATGCCGAGCCGGAAGAGCTCGATGTCGTTGATGGAGACGAAGCAGATGCCGTGCTCTGCGAGTAGCTGCCAGACGAGCCAGAGGCGCGGGCCAATGAAGTTCAGCCACTTGGTGTGCCGGCCGCCGTCCTCGTTGTTCACGTACACCATGTCGTCGGCGTCTGCGTTCGGGTCGTGGAAGCGCGCGTCGGAGTAAGCGAAGTCGCTCTTCCCCGTGTTGTACGGCACGTCCAGGTACGCAACGTCGACCATGCCCTGGTACTGCGAGCGCAGCGACACCATAACCTGGAGGTTGTCGCCCTCAATCACGCGGTCATCCCGCGGCCTACCGAACGACAGCTTCGGCACGGGCTCCAGCATGCGTGGCGCCGGCATCCTCGTCCGGTATCCCTTCCGGCCCTCCCAGTGGAGGTACATGCCGGGGCCAGCCGGCCGACCCGCAGCGTGCATCACTGGATCCCGGCCGTTCGTCTCACGCGCGCTCTTTGCTGCTTTTCTCCGTGTCGTTGCCATCTTCCCTCCGATTCTCGCCGATTCCGCGGCGTCGCGACCCCCGGGGCTATCGCACTTGGGTCGCCTACCTTCAGGACCGCGTCCCCCGAGAGCGAACGTACGTTCTCATCTGCCGCGGACGGAGGCGGAGTGCGGACCTTCCTTATTCGTCGAGGGCCGAGGAGCCGACGGCGTAACGCCGACCGCCGAGGTGTCGGCGCGATCGCGCCGACCGTGTCGTCAGCGAGTTAGTTCGGCCTCACGTAGGTTTGAGAAGGTGACGGACGGCGGTTGCCTTCGCCAGAGCATTATAGAGTGCTCGGCCGCGCACGCCGGCATCGGCTGTTCGTCGCACAGGCCCTTGCGGTGTTCGTCTCCAGCGACACGTCAGCCATCAACAGCTCGGGCCCTGTTCGCGCTGCGATCGACGCGCAACACGACTCGCGGAACGAAGGGCGTGCGAATCGCGGAAAAGATGGGCCGTGAAACGGCCGTGACGCGATAACGCTCTGTCTGCCATCGCAAACAAAACCCGACAAACCGGCCTCAGCGAGAAGCGCCTGGATGGCGCGCAGGCCTCGCGGGCCGGGCGCTACCCCAGAACCTTCGCCTTGGCCCGCTCGAACTCCTCGTCGGTGAGCACGCCCCGGTCCCTGAGGTCGGCGAGCTTGGCGAGGTCGTCAGCGTGGCTCCCCGTCGCGCCGCCACCCGCCCGTGCGCCGCCGGCCGCCGCGCCTCCGTCGCGCTGCGTGAACGCCCGGAACGCTTCGTACTGCGCCTGGTCTTCAGCCTGGTGTTCGTGCAGCGTGTGGCCGCGCACGATCAGGTAGCCGAGGACGCCGATGAGCGGGAAGACGACGATCAGCAGGATCCACAGCGCCTTGGCCCAGTTGGACAGGTCGTGGCTGCGGAAGATGTCGAAGACGACGGTGATGGCGATCCAGATCCACAGGATCAGAAAGGCGATCTCGAGGATCGAGAGCAGCGCGTCACCGAAGGTGAACGTAGCCAGAGGCATCCTTGTTTTCGAGAGTACCGCATCGGCCTGGCACGGCCGAACGCCGTAGACTGCACGCCGTGGACTTCGGGATCGGCTACTTCCCCACGCACGACGCGGTCAGCCCGGGGGACCTCGCGCGGCTGGTCGAGCAGCGCGGCCACGAGTCGCTGTTCTTCCCCGAGCACACGCACATCCCGGCGAGCCGCGAGACGCCGTATCCGGCGGGCGGCGAGCTGCCGCGGAAATACTTCCACACGTACGACCTGTTCGTGGCGCTGACGGCGGCCGCGGCGGCGACGAGCAGGCTGCGCATCGCCAGCGGCATCTGCCTGGTGATCGAGCGCGACCCGATCACGACGGCGAAGGAGGTCGCGAGCGTCGACGCGATCTCCGGCGGGCGCATGGAGTTCGGCGTGGGCGCCGGCTGGAACCGCGAGGAGATGCGCAACCACGGCACCGACCCGCGCGTGCGCATGGAGGTGATGCGCGAGCGCGTCGAGGCGATGAAGGCGATCTGGACGCAGGACGAGGCCAGCTATCACGGCAAGCACGTCGACTTCGATCGCATCTGGTCGTGGCCGAAGCCCGCGCAGCGACCGCACCCGCCGGTGCTCGTCGGCGGCAACGGCCCGACGGTGCTCGACCGCGTGCTCAGCTTCGGCGACGCGTGGCTGCCGAACAACACCGGCGAAGACCTGCTCGCCCGCGCACGCGAGCTGTGGGCGCGCGCGGATCGCCCGATCGAGGTGATCGTGATGGGCGCGCCGGCGAAGGCCGCGGTGCTCGAGGAGCTCGCCAACGCTGGCGTGCGCCGCGTCGTGCGCTGGATCCCGTCGGCGACGCTCGGCCCGGTCGAACGCGCGCTCGAGCGCTGGGAGGACGCGATCGCGGAGCTCCACGGGGAGTGACCGCCGCGGAGGCGCGGCGCCGCTTCGCGGCGGCCCGCGTGGCGCGCCTGGCGACCGTCGGCGCCGACCGGAGCGCGTCGGGATGGCCACGAGAAGAAGGGCTCGGGCGTGTCATAGCGCCAGACGGAAACAATCCGATAGTCCGATAAAGTCAGGCGACATCGGGCAGCGCCCCCCGGTTTACGCGCCCGCACTCTGACCTTCTCGCAGAGCGCCTCCGTATGTGCCAAAATAGCACTTCCGACTTGTCCCCCTTACTTGAATAGCTGGAAAGGCGGTGGTGCCTGTCCCACTAACGTCTCGAAACGCTGTACTCGCAACGTCGAAAAACGCTGTCTAGGATCGCGTGCGGCGGGAGCACCGCGCAGAATGGCCGAACTCTCGCCGACCCGACGGCAGCAAGTAGCAGAACCAACAGTAGGCCCCAGAGCGACAGGCCTCTACACCAAGCCGCTCCGAGGCCATAAACATCCACTACAGGAGCAATGATAGCAATGCATCGCAGCAAGATGAACCTAGCGGCCGCGTGCGTCGTGGCCATGTTCGCTTTGTTGGGCGTAACCGCGATCGCGTCGGCATACGAATCGCATGGCTGCCCATATGAAGACGCATGCGGTTGGGTAAACGGTAGCTTCGGTGGCGAAAAACACGGGTGGGCCGGACCCGTCGGAAACATGGTGTATTTCGGCGCGCCCGAATGTCAGACCAGCACCTGGAACGACTGCATCTCGTCGCTGACGAACCATGGCGCGACCTGCAACGCCTATTGGTTCATAAATGCCGAATACCAGGGTAACCACTACACCAACAACCGGGAAACCGGGACCGGGACGCTCACCGGGGGCTGGAATGACGAATTCTCATCCCTCAAATGGTGCGAACCATAGGTAAGCGATAACATGACTCGCGCACGTAAACATCGCTCGTCGGTTCCCGCAGTGTTCGCGGTGCTTGCGGCCGTCGTGCTCTCGAGCTGTGGAGGCTCTGGGGGCACGACGGGTTCGCGCGCACTCAGCACAGCCCAATTCGACTTTCTGGTCGGCGAAGCGGGAAGTCAAAGCTTTGCCTATCTATTCGAGGCGGAACACACTATTATCGAGCGGTGTATGAACGCACGTGGGTTCCGCTATTACATCCCGCGGCTGAGCTTCGCCAACGTCGATAACAGTGAAAGCATTCTCACTGCAACTGGAGAAGGTCCCTCCGAGGCACTCAAGATCGCCAAGCGTGAACGGGAAGGGTACAAACTGTATCCCTCGTTCGCCTCCCCGCACGCGGAACAGGCCAACCCGCTGCGCGAAGGACAGGAATACTACGGTAGCCTCAGTGCCAGCGCAAAAGCTGCCTACCGCGCGGCGCTATCTGGGAACCCATCACAGCAGGCAGAAGCGCGGCCCGCTGGAGGTGGTCCCGCATACACGTACAACGCCTCTACGAGTGGGTGTAACCAGCAGGCCGAACGCGAGCTTTACGGAAGCATAGCGGTCGCCCAGAGTGTCACGCAAACTCCACAATCGATTCGCCAGGAGCTGATCATCAAGACCCAATCGGACCCGGCCGTCGAAACCAAGGTGCGTGCGTGGTCGCAGTGCGTTCGCAGCGCAACGGGCTTGAGCTATCCGAACCCTGACGCCATACCGGGCGACTTCCAGAAGCGCTACCAAGCGTCTGGGGCGACGGCCGCGATCCATAGACTGGAAATCCACGTCGCCGTGAGTGATGCAAAGTGTGGCTTCAGCACCGGCCTGGTCCATACATATGCGGCCACATTCCGCCATCTGGCGGACACCCTGCCGCCGAATCTACAAGGCGAACTGATCGCGTTGCTGGAACATGAACGTAGCGCCATAGCCCGGGCCAAGGCGCTACTGGGGTCTCATGGCTAGCAAGCAGAGCGTACGGTCCCATCGAGTACTGGACGTTCCGAGTATCGCACCCGGCTCGCAGCCGGCCAGCGACGGGCCAGATGACCTCGGCGACGCGACGAGGCGCCGCCGACATGCGAACACGCGTGTCATCCTCGCAGTGATCCTGGGCAGCCTGGCGTTCGCAGGCGCGACATTCTGGGCCGGAACGACGGTACATGGACGGGTACAGACAGTGCCGCAACGGATCGTCGAGCCGCCGCCGACCGCCAAGGTCGAACACAGGGTTCTGGTGGACGGCGTCAGCATCACGGGGAACATCGTGGCACCCTCAGGATTCACTATCGAACCGCTGACACCTGAAATCGCCGCGACACAGCCCTTGGTCACAGAGCTCCCGATGCGGGTCGGGTCTCGGGTCGAAGAAGGCGCTCTGGCGGTCGAGGTCGCAGGCGCGCCGATATTCGTTCTGCAAGGAAGCATCCCCATGTATCGACCGTTCCGCATAGGCATGACAGGAAAGGACGTCACGCAGTTCCAGGCGGACCTGGAGCACCTTGGCTACGCGATCTATGACTCGTCGGGCTACTACGGGTCTTCGACCGCTGCGGCCGCCAAAGCCATGTTCGCGGCACGCGGATACGACCTAGCGTCAGCCAACGGAGAAAGCGCAAGCGGGCAGGCGGTCGCGCCAGAAGCATCGCAGAAGAGCGCATCGAAGGCAGCTCGCGCGTCCAAGGTAAAGCATCGGCCAGCCGATGAAGTGCCCGTATGGAGCATCGTGTTCGTGCCGCACCTGCCCGCGTATGTGACGGCCGTATCCACCAGAGTCGGTCAGCGTCTGGCGGGCAAGCTTGCGGTCATCGCCTCAGGTCGGCCTGTGGCTCGAGCCTCTGTGGAAGCGACACAGGCCACGAGTATCCGGGTCGGGCTGACAGCGCGTGTTACGTGGGGAGGCTCACAGAAGGCATGGGCCCACGTCTCCCACGTCTTCTTGCCCGCGGAAGCAAGTCCGGAAGGAGGATCGGCGTCTTCGTCCGGCAGCAGCGGGAAGGGGCAGCAGCCCTCTGTGACGCTTGCGTTCTCAGGGCACGCCAAGATCCCACCGATCGGCAGCCAGGTCGCGATAGACGTGAGGCTGGCGAGCACTCACCTTCCTGTCTGGGCCGTGCCATTCTCTGCAGTCCAGACCAAGGGTGACGGCTCGAGCTACATCACGATCGTGTCAGGACGGCGCCAGGTCGACGTTCCCGTGGAAGTGGGCAGCTCAGCTCAGGGATACGTGGCCGTCAAGCCGCTGAATGCTACGCGTCTTTCGGTCGAGGATCGAGTGACCGTTGGCGCATGAGGCGTCGCCCGTGGGCCCTGTACTGGAGCTTCGCGCGTGCCAGAAGGCCTATCTGAGCGGACGCTATGTCGTCGAGGCGCTCAAGCCGACGGACCTCGAGATAGGGCGTGGGGAGTACATCGCCATAACCGGGCCGTCGGGCTCCGGCAAGTCGACGCTGCTGAACCTGCTCGGCCTCCTCGTCCGCCCCAGCGATGGACGAGTCGTGGTAGAGGGTCGTGATACCAGTGACCTGACCGACGCTCAGCTGAGCGCGATACGCGGATCAGCACTGGGCTTCGTCTTCCAGGCCTACCACCTCCTCCAAGAGCTGACGGCGCTCGAGAATGTCGAATTGCCGCTGGTTTACGACGGGCTGAAGCGGGCAGCACGGCGTAGGATCGCGATGGCCGCGCTCCACGACGTCAGCATGAGCGCCCGCGCGTATGGGCTGCCGCCCGAGCTGTCTGGTGGCGAGCGACAGCGGGTGGCGATCGCACGCGCAGTGGTAAGGCAACCGCCGATCCTCCTGTGTGATGAGCCAACGGGAAACCTCGATTCGGTATCCGCGGAGCGTGTGATGGCGCTCTTGGATCAGTTCAATCAGCAGGGCGTCACAATTATCGTTGTTACACATAGCGAAGAGGTCGCTGGTCATGCACGGCGCCGAGTATGGATCAAGGACGGCATTGCCACAGTCGGGGCGTTGGCATGACAACCCGGTCTTCCCAGCCAGCGAGGCGCCGGCCGGGGAGGTCACGCATGGCGGCCGTGGACGTTGTCGCGCAAGCTCTGCTCGAGCCGCTCGGTCGGCCGGGGCGAAGCCTGCTGACCGTCATCGGGACGGTCCTCGGTGTGGGCATGCTGGTGGCGATACTGGGACTGAGCAAGTCGGCGCAGGCGCGCATCAATGAGCACTTCAATAATCTGCTGTCAACGGAAGTCAGCGCGCAGGAAGGAAGTGAAGGAAATGCCAGAATCATTGTGGACGGTGAGAGGCAGCAGGTATTGAAGTTGCCCGGTGTCCTGGGCGCGGGAGTAATACGCCGTTTGCCCGAAGGGGTCAACATAGCCAGGCCCAGCGAGTCGGACGGCGAAGAAGGGATCGCGGACGGAAATGTCCCGCTGGTATCCGCGAGCAGGGGGGCGTTGAACGTGATCGCGCCGACCATGCGCGCAGGGCGCAGCTTCACGGCGCTTGAGGAAGCCAGGGATGCGTCCGTCGCGCTGCTTGGCGCGACCGCCGCCCAGAACCTGGATGTCACAGCCAAGCAGCTTCCCATTCCGATGGATATCAATGGCCACGTCTTCCTGGTGGTCGGGATAATCTCGGCCGTGCAACGGCACGAGGAAGTCCTGCTCTCCGCGGTGATCCCAGACAGCACCGAGCTCGCGCTGTTCGGTCCGCGGGGCACGACTCCCACGATGCTGGTGTCGACCAAGCTCGGCTACGCAGGGCCCGTTAGCACCGTGTTGCCCGCGACGATATATCCGGCCGATCCGTCGCTGATATCGGCTTCTGCCCCACCCGAACCGGTTGGGCTTCGCGAAGAAATCTCCAGTGACGTTACCGGGCTACTGATCATACTGGCAGGCGTGAGTCTGCTTGGCGGGCTTATTGGCATCGCGAACACGACGCTCGTTGCCGTCCTGGAGCGGCGGGCGGAGATCGGATTGCGCCGAGCGATAGGCGCGCGCCGAGGACAGGTCGCAATGCAGTTCCTGATCGAGAGTCTCGCGCTCGGGATTTTCGGAGGGTTCCTCGGTGACGCCTTTGGGTTGAGCGCCGTCGCAGTAGCAGCGCTGGCGAAACACTGGGTGCCGATCGAGCCGCTGTGGATCTTGCTCGTAGCACCGGCTGCTGGTGGTATCACTGGGCTGGTGGCCGGCGTATATCCTGCCACGCGCGCGGCGCGTGTAGACCCGGCTACGGCGCTTGCCGGATGAGGCGCCAATCCCGAAGGAGCGAGGATGTGAGGCGCAGGGAACGCCCGATCGCGGAGCTCTACCGAGAGTGACCGCGGCGGAGGCGCGGCGCCGCTTCGCGGCGGCCCGCGTGGCGCGTCTGGCGACCGTCGGCGCCGACTCCCAGCCGCACGTCGTGCCGATCGTCTTCGCGGTCGCCGGCGAGACGATCTACAGCGTCGTCGACGCCAAGCCCAAGCGCACCACCGAGCTGCGCCGCCTGCAAAACGTCACCTCCAACCCGCGCGCGTCGGTCCTCGCCGACCACTACGACGACACCGACTGGGACGCGCTGTGGTGGGTCCGCGCGGACGGCACCGCACGGGTATTGGGTTTGGATGAGTCGGAGGCCGCGAGCGCAGTCCAGCTCCTGGCGCGCAGGTATCCCCAGCAGCGGCCGCGCGGCCCGGTGCTCGCCGTGGACGTCGAGCGCTGGTCGGGGTGGGCGGCACTGCCGGCTGGATAGACGCCGGCGTCGCGTATTACCCAGCGCTGTCCCGCTCGGGAAAGCCCTAGCGTCATGGTGGGGAATTGCTGAGAGAATTCTCCCGATCGGGAACAATTCCATGTTCGCCCACCATTTTCCGCTATCCTTGTCCTGGTCGGGACAATGACTGATGCGGTGAACATCTCCAACGCGGCCGACCTGGGCGCCACTCTGCGCGCCGCCCGGCGCGCGCGCGGCCTCCGTCTGGAGGACGCGGCTCTGGGCGCGGGCGTGGGCGTTCGCTTTCTCAGCGAGCTCGAGCGCGGCAAGCCGACGGCGCGCCTGGCGGAGACGTTGCGCGTCGCCACCTCGCTCGGCTTGCGCCTGACGATCGAGGACCCGGATGGCTGATCGCACTCTCGAGGTCTGGTGCTTCGACGAGCACGCGGGCACGCTGGCGGACGGCGATCGCGGTCTCGAGTTTGCCTACGACCCGCGCTGGAGCTCTGCTGGTCGGCCACCGCTCTCACAGTCGTTGCCGCTGGACGGCTCCTTCGCAGGCGGCGCTGTCGACGCGTTCTTCGGCGGCCTGCTGCCCGAGGGAGCCGCACGCGAGCTGGTCGCTCGCAACGTGGGCGTGAGCGCGGGCAACGACTTCGCGCTGCTTGCCGCCATCGGTGGAGACACGGCCGGCGCGATCAGCCTGTTGCCCGCGGGCGCGCTCCCCGGGCGTGTCGGGGAGGACGTCGAATGGCTCGACGACCGCGAGCTCGCCGCGCTGCTCGACGAACTGCCCGCCCGGCCACTGTATGCGGACGCGGATGGCGAGTATCGGCTGTCGCTCGCCGGCGCCCAGGACAAGCTGCCGGTCGTCGTCGGCAGCGACGGCCGTCTCGGCCTGACCACCGGCCGCACGCCCTCGACGCACATCCTCAAGACCCCCATCGCGCATCTCGAGGCGACGGTCGCGAACGAGGCGCTGTGCCCAGCGATCGGCGGGCTGCTCGGCGTCGACGTCGTGCTCGCGTCTCCCCGGCGGGTGCTCGAGCGCGAGTTCCTGCTCGTTGAGCGCTACGACCGCGCGCGCGGCGATGGAGGCGTCCGCCGGCTGCACCAGGAGGACTTCTGCCAGGCGCTTGGCATCCCCTCAAGGCGCAAGTACCAGAGCGAGGGCGGCCCCGGCCTCGCCGACTGCTTCGCGCTCGTGCGCCGCGCGGTGTCCGTCCCCGCTCGCGAGGTGCTCGCGCTGCTTGACGACGTCATGCTCAGCTTCCTCGTCGGCAATCACGACGCGCACGGCAAGAACTACTCGCTGCTCTACCTCCCCGGCTCGCCCAGGGCGGTGCTCAGCCCCGCCTACGACGTCATCAGCACGGTCGTCTATCCAGGGCTGTCGCGCAAGATGGCGATGAGCATCGGCGGCGAGTACCGCCCCGACTATGTCCAGCCGCGCCACCTCGATCGACTGCTCGACGAGGCTGGCCTTGGCCCGGCGGCGGCCCGGCGGCGGATACGCGCCCTGGCCGCCGCGGCCCCTGCCGCGGCGCGCGAGGCCCGCGCCCAGCTGGCCAGCGAAGGCTGGGACGCTCCGGTGCTCGCGCGCGTCGTCGAGACCGTCGAGCGCCGCGCCGCCCGCCTGCTCGAGATCGCCGCGCCGGCGTCGCGCGGAGTCCGCGCCAGCTGACCGATTTCCACGCGCCTCCCCCAGACGGAGGGTTCCGCTAGACAGGGCCTATTCGATATGTCAGGGTTTGACCGTGAGCGACTCCAGCCCCGGCGTGCGCAGCGCCCGCTTTCTGGAGCTGCACCGGCAGGAGCGTCCGCTGCTGCTCGCCAACGCGTGGGATGTGGGCTCGGCGAAGCTGCTCGCGTGGGTTGGCTTCAAGGCGCTTGCGACGACCAGCAGCGGCTACGCGGCTGGGCTCGGGCGCGGCGATTACGCGGTCACGCGCGAGGAGGCGCTGGCGCATGCGGCGGAGGTCGTCACGGCGACCGACCTGCCCGTGTCGGCGGACTTCGAGGACGGCTTCGCCGAGCGCGCCGCCGGCGTCGCGGAAACGGTGAGCCTCGCGCTGGACGTCGGTCTCGCCGGCTGCTCGCTCGAGGACTGGAGCTCTTCCGGGGAGCGGCTGTATGACGTCCGCACCGCCGCCGAGCGGGTCCGCGCCGCGGCCCACGCCGCGCACGACGGCCCCGTGCGGCTCGTGCTGACCGCGCGCGCGGAGAACTACCTGCGCGGCAACCCCGACCTGCGCGACACGATCGAGCGCCTGCAGGCCTACCAGGAGGCCGGCGCCGACGTGCTGTACGCGCCCGGGCTCGACCGGCCCGCTGACCTGCGCTCGCTGGTCGCGTCCGTCGACCTGCCCGTCAACGTGCTCGCGCGCGCCGCCACCCCGCCGGTGGCCGAGCTCGCCGCGCTGGGCGTCAAGCGCGTGTCCGTCGGCGGCGGCTTCGCGTTCGCCGCCTACGGCGCCGTCGTCCAGGCCGCCGGCGAGCTGCTGCGCGACGGCACGTACGGCTTCACCGAGCTGTCCGCCGTCGGCTCCAAGGCCGCGCGCGCCGCGTTCGTCGACTGAGCACCGCCACATCCGGCAGAATGGCTCGATGGCAGCCAGCGAGGCCAGCAGCAGGCCGCCGCGCAACCTGATCCTCGCGGCGATGATCTTCGCGGTCGCGATGACGTTCATCGACCAGACGATCGTGTCGATCGCCGCGCCTGAAGTGCAGAAGGAGCTCGGGCTGACCAGCACCGGCGTGCAGTGGGCGATCAACGCGTACCTGCTGTCGCTGGCGGCGCTGTTCGCGTTCGGCGGACGCCTCGCGGACACCGTCGGGCACCGCACGATGGTCACGCTCGGCGTCGTCGTGTTCGCCGCGGCCTCCGCGATGTGCGGGCTCACGCCCAAGGGCAGCCTCGCGGAGGCGTGGATCGTCACCTTCCGCGTGATCCAGGGCGCCGGCGGCGCGATCATGTTCCCAGCCGCGCTCGCGATCGTCGTGCAGACCTTCGCCCTGCGCGAACGCGGCAGGGCGCTTGCGATCTTCTTCGGCATCGCCGGCGGTCTCACCGCGATCGGCCCGATCCTCGGCGGCTATCTCACGCAGTGGACGTGGCGCGCGATCTTCTGGGTGAACATCCCCGTCGCGATCGTCGCGCTGATCCTGATCGCGATCTCCAAGCCGACGACCGAGCACAGGCCCGCGCGCATGGACTACCGCGGTCTCGCCCTGATCGCATCCGGCGTCGCGCTCAGCGTGTTCGGCTTCCAGCAGTCGGCGGTCTGGGGCTGGGGCAACCCCGCCACCGGCGCCTGCGTCGCCGTCGGCGCCGCGATCCTCGTCCTCTTCGCGCGCGTCGAGATGCGCACCGCCTCGCCGCTCATGCAGCTCGGCATCTTCCGCATCCGCGCGTTCCTCGTCGAGAACCTCGTCCTGTTCATCGCCATGCTCGTGTTCATCCCCGTGTTCTTCTTCGGCAGCGAGTACGCGCAGATCTCACTCGACAAGACGCCCGCGGAAGCCGGTCTCGTGCTCCTGTACTTCTTCATCGGCTTCGTCATCGCCGCGCAGGTCGGCGGGCGCCTGCTCGACCGCGGCGGGGCCAAGCGTCCCGTCGTCCTCGGCTGCGTCCTCGCCGCCATCGGCTTCTGGCTGTGGGCCGGCAAGGTCACCGGGCTCAGCTTCAGCGCCCAGGAGCTCGACATCGTCCTCGCCGGCGCCGGCATGGGGATGATGCTCGGGCCCGCCAACACCGACGCCATCAACCGCGCCTCCAGGCTCTCCTACGGCGAGGCCACCGGCATCACCCAGACGGTGCGCAACTACGCCGCCAGCCTCGGCCTCGCGATCCTCGGCACGATCCTCGTCTCGCAGACGCGCTCGCACGTCACCACGTCGCTGATCGCCAAAGGCGTCCCCGGCGCGCGGGCGCACACGCTCGCGTCGCACCTCTCGCAATCGCAGTCCGGCAGCGGCAGCGCCGCCTCCATCCCCCACTTCGTGCGGCTCGACTTCGCCTACGCCACGCGCTCCGTGCTCTACGCGATGGCCGCGGTCATGGCCTTCGCCGCGATCGTCGCGTTCCTCGGGCTCACGCACGGCGTCCAGGAGGGCGCGCCCGCGGAGGAGCCCGACGCGAGCGGACGCGACGTCGGTGGAGCCGAGCCCGAGCGGACGGCGCTCGCCTGACATGCCCGGCGACGCGGGCCCCGCCGGCTGCTCGCCGGACTTCGGCCGCACCGCGTCCGACTACGCCACGCACCGCGCCGGCTTCCCGCCCGAGCTGCTCGACCGCCTCGCCGCGCGCGGCGTCGTACCGCCGGGCGCGCGAGTCGTCGATCTGGGCACCGGCACCGGCAGCCTCGCGCGCCTGTTCGCAGGGCGCGGCTGCGCCGTCACCGGCGTGGACATCGCCGCGCCGCTGCTCGAGCAGGCCCGGCGGCTGGACCGCGACGCCGGCGTGGAGGTCTCCTATGTGGAGGCGCCCGCCGAGACGACGGGCCTGCCCGCCGGCGAGTTCGACGTCGTCAGCGCCGGGCAGTGCTGGCACTGGTTCGACCGGCCCGCCGCCGCGCGCGAGGTCGCGCGCCTGCTCGCCGACGGCGGGCGCGCCGTGATCGCCCACTTCGACTGGCTCCCCATCCCCGGCAACGTCGTCGACGCCACCGAGCGGATCATCCTGAGCTACACGCCCACGTGGCCGTTCGCCGGCCGCGCCGGGCTGTATCCGCAGTGGCTCGTCGACCTGCAGACGGCGGGCTTCACCGGGATCGAGACGTTCTCCTTCGACATCGACGTGCCGTACTCGCACGAGGCGTGGGTCGGGCGCGTGCGCGCGAGCGCGCCCGTCTCCGGCACGCTCGACGCGGACGGCGTCGCCGCCTGCTCGCACGAGCTCACCGCGATGCTGCGCGAGCGCTTCGCCGAGGACCCGCTCGCCGTGCCGCACCGCCTGTGGGCGGTCGTCGCGAACGCGCCCGCGTGACTCGGCGCGTCTTCGTGGCGCGCGCGCCGGCCCGGCGCCTCAGCGATGGCTCGGCAGCCCGAGCACGTGCTGGGCGATGAAGTTGAGCGCCAGCTCCTGGGAGATCGGCGCCGAGCGCGCGGCGCGCGCGTCGAGGTACAGATCGATCATCCCCTCGCGCTCGTCCCACGCGGCGGCGCCGAGCGTCTGCATCGCGTGGTCGGCCGCGTCGAACAGCAGATCGGCGCTGAGCAGCTTTGCCATGTTCGCTTCGCCCGCCACCGCCAGCGTGTCCGCGCCCGCGTCGAACTGCCCGACCGCGCGATAGACCAGCAGGCGCGTCGCCTCCAGGCGCGCGTGCAGCGACGCGAGCGGATGCTGGATCGCCTGCTCGGCGCCGATCGGGCGCTCGCCGAAGATCGTGCGCTCCCCCGCGCGCGCCAGCGCGCGCGTGATGCAGTAGCGGGCGTTGCCGATCGCCAGCGCCGCCGTCAGCAGCCGCTCGACGTGGGTGAACGGCCACAGCGCCAGCAGGCCCTGGCCCTCCGCGCCGACGAGCGCGTCGAGCGGCGCCTCTACGCCCGTGAACGTCAGCTGGAACTGGCGCACGCCCTCGCGCCCGCGCATCGGCAGCTCCTCGCGCTCGACGCCCGGCGCGTCCGGGTCGACGAGCACCGTCGTGAACTGCGGCGGCGCTCCCTCCACGCGGGGCGTGCGCCCGAACACGAGCACGCGCTCGGCGAGGTCGATGCCCGACGTGACCGCCTTGCAGCCGTCGACCACGAAGCGCTCGCCCTCGCGGCGCACCGTCGTCCTGCTGCGAAACACGTTGTGCCCGCACTGCGGCTCGGTCACCGCCAGCGCCAGGAACGTCTCCCCCGCCGCGATCCGCTCGAGCCAGCGCTCGCGCGCGTGCTCGGGTCCGACCTGCGCGATCGCGTAGCCGATCGCCGTCGTGAGCACCGGCATCCACAGGAGCAGGTTGGACGCCGCCAGCGCCTCCATCACGACCACGTACGCGAGCAGCCCACCGTCGCTGCCGCCATGCGCCGCCGGCACGAGCAGGCCCGGCCAGCCGCGCTCGCGGATCTCGCTCCACAGCTGCGGGTGCAGCTCGCCGTGCTCGAACGGATGCAGGCGCACCTCGCGGTGGTGCGGAGCAAAGCGCTCTGCGAGCTCCTGCGCCTCGGTGCGGAGCTCCGCGTGGAACGGGGGGAGGTCGAAGGCCTGGACTCCCCGGGCCTGGGTGGGCGGTGCGCTGGCTTGCATGTTGGCTCCTTGATCGCGGACCGCGAGAGTATCACTCCAGAGTGCTACTCTGCTTCACATGATCTCCACTCCCCAACCAGACACCCGCAGGCGCATCCTCGACGCCGCGCTCGCGTGCTTCACAGAGCTCGGCTACGAGCAGACGACGATCGCGCGCATCCGCGAGCGCAGCGGCGTCTCCAACGGCGCGCTGTTCCACCACTTCCCGACCAAGGAGGCGATCGCGGGCGCGCTGTACGTGGAGGCGATCGCGTCCTTCCAACAGGGGCTGTGGGAGCTCTTGCGACGCAGGCCGCGCTCTCTGCAAGCGGCGGTCCGCGGCTCGATCGCCCATCAGCTGCAGTGGATCGAGCACAACCAGGACAGCGCGCGCTTCCTGTACGCGCGCGGCCATCTCGACTGGGACGGTCCCGCCGGCGCGCAGCTGCAGGAGCTCAATCGCGACCTCGCGCAGGCCTACCGCGACTGGATGGCGCCGCTGCTCGACGGCGGCCAGATCCGCCCGATGTCGATGTTGATGATCAACGCGATCGTCGCCGGCCCCGTGCACGCGATCGCCCGGCGCTGGCTCGCAGGGCATCTGCGCTCGCCCCTGCACGCGTACCTCGACGAGCTCGCCGACGCCGCCTCGGCGGCGCTTAGCGGGACGCCGGCCAGCGCTAGGCGCCACCCGCGCTCGCTTGCGCGCCAGGGCCGCATCCGGCTCGAGCTCGTGTCCGACGACGGCAGCGTCGTCGCGGGCGGCGAGGCCACCGCGGAGCTTGTGCCGGTCGCGGCGTCGGCAAGGACTCGCGGTGCAGCGGCGCGTGCGGCATCGACGCGGGCCGGGAGTGCGGCATCGACGCGGGCCGGGAGCGCGGCATGAGCGACTCGATCCGTGCCGAGCATGTGGGCGCGGTCACGGTCCTGCGCATGGACGCGGGCGAGAACCGCTTCAACCCGGACACGCTCGGCGCGATCGAGTCGGCGCTCGACGAGCTCGAGCACAGCGAGGATCCCGGCGCGCTGGTCATCACCGGCGAGGGCAAGTTCTTCTCCAACGGCCTCGACCTCGAGTGGATGGGCGCGGCGCCTCCCGGCGGCGCGGAGGATGTGCTGCGGCGCGTGCACGCGGTGTTCGCGCGACTGCTCGTCTTTCCGACGGCCACAGTCGCGGCGGTCAACGGCCACGCGTTCGCCGCCGGCGCGATGCTCGCGCTCGCGTGCGACGCGCGTGTGATGCGCGAGGACCGTGGCTACTTCTGCCTGCCCGAGGCCGACATCGGGCTGCCCTTCACGCCCGGCATGACGGCGCTGCTGAAGGCGCGGCTGTCGGCGGCGAGCGCGCACGAGGCGATGGTCACGGCCATGCGCTACGGCGCGCAGGAAGCTCTCGCCGCGGGGATCGTCGACGCGGCCGTGCCCTCGGAGCAGGTGCTCGAGGCGGCGGTCGAGCGCGCCGCCGTGCTCGTGGTCAAGCCGCGGGCGACCGTCGCCGCGATCAAGCGCGGGCTCTACGGCGAGGCCGTCGCGACGCTCGAAGCCCCCGTGTCGCTTCCATAGTCAGCCGACCCCGCCTGTCCGGGTCCGCCGCGCCGAGTCCCGCCGCCTGGCGTCAGCTCCGTGTCGCCACGCTGAGCCCGCCGTCGGCGACGAGCGTCTGCCCGGTCACGTAGGAGGACTCGTCGCTCATCAGAAACAGCGCGCAGCGCGCGATCTCCCACGCGCTGCCCTGGCGGCCGGCGGGGATGCGCACCTCCGCGCGCGCGGGGTTGAGCTGCGTCGCGAGCCTGCCCAGCGACGTGTCGATCAGACCCGGCGCGAGCACGTTCACGCGCACATGCGGCGCGCCCTCGACGGCCGCGTTGCGGCACACCGCCTCGAGCGCCGCCTTGGAGGCGGCGTAGGAGGGGATCGGCATCGACTCGCGACCCGCGAGTGAGCCGATCAACAGGACCGTGCCGCCCTGCTCGAAGGTCGCGAGCGCGTGCTTGCAGCCGAGGAAGTGCGAGCGCAGGTTGACCGCCATCACGCGATCCCAGTCCTCCACGGAGGTGCCCGCGAACCCCAGCCCGGCGCCGATTCCCACGTTCATCACGAGCCCGTCCAGGCCGCCGAAGGCCCCGCGCCCGCGCTCGAACATCGCCTGCACGCCGAACTCGTCGGCGGCGTCGGCGAGCACGCCGGCGCACTCCGCGCCCTGTTCGCGCACGAGCGCCTCGGTCGCTTCCAGGCTCGCTGCGTCTACGTCCGCGAGCACCAGCCTCGCGCCCTCGCTCGCGAACAGCACCGACATCGCACGGCCGTTGCCGATCGGCGGGTCCTCCAAGCCGTGGTCCTGCTGCCCCGCGCCCACGATCAGGATGCGCCGTCCGGCGAGCCTCCCGGTTGCGCTGTCAGCCCCCATCCCACCGCATCCTACGGGGCGCACATGCGGACGTCCGGCGCGGCGCGGATTCGGGTGCTATGGTCCGCGCCGCCACGCGGCCGAGGGAACCCGGTGTGAATCCGGGACTGACGCGCAACGGTGTGGACAGCCGGTCGAGGAGACCAGCCAGTCCAAGTCCGAGTACTCGACGGGTGGCACCCGACATACGGACCCTGCTCTCGCGATGGAGCGGCGGGTCGTGACCTCTCTCGCTTCTTCGGCGGGGACGGCGCCACCTCCGCCCCCTAACAGAAGGAGATCCATCTCCATGAGACCCACCCTTGCATCCCTGGCCGGGGCGCTCGCGCTGGCAGTCGCGCTGGCGGCGCCGGCGACTGTCGCGGCAAAGCCTCCAAAAGGCCCTTCGGCCGCGTCGAAGGCGACCGAATGGCTCGCCTCGCAGCTGCAGCCGACGAGCGATGGCTCCTACTGCGAACTGTTCGGCGAAGAATCCGTCGGCGAGACACTCGAATGCACGCTCGCGTTCAAGGCCGCCGGCTCGAGCTTCGACGCGCGGCGCGAAGCGACGTACAAATGGGCGCTCGCGAACAAAGCCAGGTACGTCGGCAGCGAATCGTGCGCGACGACGACCAACCCGCTTTCTGCGGGCGCGGTCGCGAAGCTCGCGCTGACGGTCGAGGCTCAGGGTGGCAATCCTGAAAACGTCGAAGGACGCGACCTGATCGCCGATCTCGAGTGCCTGCAGGTCGGCTCCGGGCCGGAACTCGGCAGGTTCAGCGACAAGAACCAGACGAACTACTCCGACGTGTCCGGCCAGTCGCTGGCGATCGTCGCGCTGAAGGGCTGCGAAGCCGATTGCGCGAGCAAACCGAACCTCAAAGCGGCGATCGAAGCCGGCGCCGCGTACCTGCGCGCACAGCAGTGCGCGGGCAGCAAGCCGAGGTCGCTGAACGGCGCGTTCCGCTCGACGATGGGCCTGCCCGCGAGCACGTGCAACGGCGAACCGCCGTTCACGGAAGTGAGCGAAAACGAAAACGCGGTCGAAGTCGACTCGACCGGCACCGCCGTGCAGGCGCTGCTGACAGCCGGGTCGGCCGAATCCAAAACAGCGGCCGAGTCCGCGCTGAAGTGGCTCAAAAAAGAGCGCAAGAAATCGCGCTACTGGCAGAACTACTGCAGCTTCACCGAATCCTCGGTGCTGTTCCCGAGCGCCAACAGCACGGCGCTCGCGATGATGGCCGACGTGGAGGCGGGAGTCTCCTTGGGCAAAGCGCAGAAGTGGCTGGACGGCATCGTCGAAGCACAGCCGACGGGCGAACAGGGCCTGCCGGCTTGCACCGAATCGGGTCCGCCCGAGGTGCTGGCCACCGCGCAGGGCATCATCGGCATGTACGGAACGACCTACCCCCGTCTGGTGGGGCTGCCGTAGGCGCATGACGCGCAAATCGCTCGCCCCGCTCGCCCTGTGGGTCTCCGCCGCGCTGCTCTGCGGTGCGGTGCAGGCCCCCGGGGCGGTGGCGGCGAACGTGGCGAATCCCAAGCCAGAACTGATCGCGCGCTGGGAACCGTGTGAACCGAACACCGGCGTGACTGTGATCGTCGACGAGCAAGAACTCGGCGCTGGCAAGGTCTACGTCGGCTGCGCGCTCGGCGAACAGGCGGACGGAGTCGAAGCGCTCCAGAACGCCGGGTTCAAGATCGAAGGCACGACCGATTACGGGCTCGCGTTCATCTGCCGCATAGACGGCGAGCCGACGCCGACGGAAACGCCTTGCACTACAACGCCGGGGTCCAGCGCCTACTGGTCCTACTGGCGCGGCAAGCCGGGCGGCAGGTGGGCGTTCAGCGGAGTCGGCGCCAAGAGCCCGGAAAGCCGCTCGCCGATCAACTCGGTGGAAGGCTGGTCGTTCGGGGGCGGTAAGCATCCGCGGATCGAACCGATGGACGGCAGCGGGCCGTCATCGTTTCAGCTGCCACCGGCGCAGGAATCCTCAGCGATCCCGGAGCTGCTAGCGCGGGAATGGTTTGCGCCGGTACTCGACGAAACCGCCGCCCTGGCCCAGGAGCTGGAAGAAAAGAAGCTCGCCGAACGGCCCGAAGCCGAAGAACTGCTGCCAGGTGTCCTCGCACTCGCCCGCGCAGGCGCCGAACCCTCGACGATGCAGCCGATCGCGAGCTGGCTGGCGCGCAGCTGTGAAGAGAAGAAGGGCGTCACGGTCGAAGGCTGTCCGCTGCGCGAACTGGCCAACACGGAAGGACCGCACTCAGCACAGAACGCCGCGCGCTTCGCGCTCGCGGTGCTGGGGCTGCAGGCGCTCGGGCACAGCCCATCCAGCTTCGCCGGAATGAACCTGCGCGCTGCCCTGGAAGGGATGCTCAAGAAGTCCGGCGACGTCGAGAGCGAAGGCGAAGCCAGTGAAGCTCTCGAAATCATCGCCCCGAGCGTGCTGGCGCTGGCGCGCACCGGCACGTTGCCGGATTACGCGCTGAAGACGGTGGACCTGATCCTCGCCCAGCAGAACGCGAGCACGGGCAGCTGGGGAACGACGACGGCCGTCGACGTGGCGGCGATCGAAGCGCTCGTCGCCGCCGACGAACAGGGCGCGGGCGTGATCGGGCACAGCCGCGTCGAACAGATCACCCACGCACTGGAAACGGCGGGCGCCTACCTGGAAAGCATCCAGGAAGCAGGAGGCGGCGTTCGCGAAGCGCAGAGCGCCAGCTCGGTGTATGACCCGAGCGTCAAATCGACGGGGCTCGGCGCCGTCGGGCTGGCGCTGAGCGGTCGCCGGGCGGCGGCAGAATGGGCCGCGAAGTGGGTCTCCCGCTACCAGGTGACGGCGGAATACGCGGGCACCGGCAACCCCGCGATCGGTGAACACACGCCGGCTGAAGACGTGATCGGCGCGTTCCTGCCAAGCGAAGCGGCGCTGCGCAGCGCGCTCATCTCGGGTGTCGGCTCGAACAATCGCCACGGCCTGTACTTCGAAGCGCAGCTCCCGACCGCCGACGCGCTGCTCGCCCTGGCGAGCGCCGGTCCGTATCCTCGCGACGAAGGCGAACCGGAAGTGGAAACGCCCGGAGGCGAAGCGACGAGCTCCGGGCAGAACGGCTCCCAGGAAGTGCTCGGCAGTCGCACCGCCAGCGCCACGCGCGTGCAGACACCGGTCCTTGATGGCCTCGGCGCGGGGCAGGGGCTCGTCGGCGTGAGCTGGCGGATACTCGAACCCGGCGCCGGCCTGAGCTCGTGGACGATCGCCTCGCAGACGCTCGGCGTTAGCGGCGCAGGCTATGTGACGCGGGCGAGCGGCAACGGGAGCGCAACCGCGGCGCTCGTGAAGCTTCCGCCTGGGGCTGCGTATGAGCTGCAGATCACGTTCACCGACGTCCTCGGGCGCAGCTCGACCGTGCAGATCGGCAAGGTGCTCGTGCCGTATGACGATCGCTGGAGCGGGCTGCACTACCGCGGGCGCTGGCGGCGGATGAGGCAGGCGGGCGCGTGGCTCGACACCGTCAGCCGCGGCGGAGCGGGCGCGCAGGTTTCGGTGAAGCTCGGCGCCGGGCGCCCCGTGTTCTTGCTGCGCGGGGTATCCGCCGCGGCGAAGGTGGAAGTGCGTGCGGGCTCGCGGCATGAGGTGCTCGAGGTGGCCAAGGGCTCGGCCGGCGCCCTGCGGCAGATCGCGGCGGTCGAGCGCTCGACGGCGGGGCCGGTCAGCCTGCGCGTGTTGGACGGGACGGTCGATTTGGATGGCGTGGCTGTTGAAGGCTGAACGCTGGGCGCTTGCGCGCCGCATGGTGGGCGCCCTCGCACTTTGCGCCACCTGGTTGGTGTGCGTTTCAGGCGTTGCGCTAGCCGCGACTCCGGGCGCCAGCTACCAGGAACGGCTCGACAGCACGGTGCGCTATCTCCAGAGCGCACAGAGCTCGGACGGCGGGTTCGGGGGCGAAGCCGGCGGCCGGTCCACCCCCAGCTTCAGCGCGTGGGCCGCGCTCGCGCTCGCCGCCGCGGGGATCAATCCCCAGGACCAGGCCGTGGAAGGCGGCGCGAGCGTCTACACGTACCTTGCCGAGCACGCGAGTGAATTGAAGACGAGCCTGGAATTCGCCAGGGAACTGCTGGTCGTGGATGCGTCGGGCACGCAGCCGCACGACTACGGCGGTGTGGATCTCGTCAGCGAGCTCCTGGGACTTCGGCTCACGGGCGCAGCCGGGGAAGGCGCGTTCGCCGAACTGGCTGGTGGCTCGACGCCCAGCGTGAACGACACCATCTTCGCGATCCTCGCGCTCAGCCCGATCCAGGAAGCGAACGTCCAGCACGCTGTTCGACAGGCGGCCGAATGGGTGATTGGGGTGCACAACGCCAAAGGCGGCTGGCCGTCGACGGCGGTCTGTCCCACCCATGCGGTGCCCGCGAGCGGATGTGAAAGCGACGTCGACATGACGGGCGCGGCGATAGAGGCGTTGAATGCGGCAGGCCTTCACAAAACCGCAGTCCAGGAAGAAGCGTTCAAGTACCTTCATCTCGCACAGGACAAGAATGGCGGCTTTCCCCAATACGGCGGTGAATCTGAACCGAACGTCGCGTCGACCGCGTGGGTGGTCCAGGGTATGTGGTCGGCAGATGAAAACCCCGAAACCTGGGTCAACGACACGAGCGAAGCGACGGATGAACCGCTCGGCTACCTGGCGTCGATGCAGCAGCCGGACGGCCATATTCGCTACAAGGCACGCGAAGAATTCAATGGTGTGTGGATGACCGCGCAGGTCGCCCCGGCGTTCGCCGGCCGGGAATATCCGCTCCCGGAAGTACCACGACGGGTCGTGAGCAAACCACCCCCGACCGGCCCAGGCGGCGGTGTGATCGCCGGCGGTGGCGGCGATGGCGCGCCGCTGTTCAGCCGTCCGCAGCCTCAGAGCACGGGCCACACCCCCGGTGGCGCGAGGCTGCTGCACTCACGCAAACGGACCTCGAAGAAGACCGCCAGACACCGTCGTGAGCCGAACCTCAACGTCAATGCACCGGCGTTGGCCAGCGCAAAGCCGATCGCCGGCAGGCGTGCGGCGTCCTCCGCTCGGGGCGGTCATCGCCATGGAACAGGACCTGGATCGGGCCCCCCGCTCGTGACAGGCCTGTTGCTCGACGCGGACCGTTCGCCCGAGCAGGCTTCGACCGAATCCGGTGCTCCGGGGCTGCGGAGTGCCAGTACCGGCGGCAACCAGACGTCCTGGCTGGCGATCGCCATCGGCGGCCTGATCGTCGTGCTGATCCTCGCCGGCTCGCTGCTGGAGCTCAGGCGCCCGCAGGTGGTCCTATGACCACGCTCGCCGCCGCCGGGGGGATCGCCGAAGCGCTCGCGGAAATCGCCTCCGCGCTGCGCACGCCGGTGCTCGTGCTCGCGCTGCTGGTGCTGTTGATCGGCGCGGTGGAGACGGGGCGCTTCATCACCGAGCTGTGGTCGCGCGCGCGCGCCGGGCGCGGCTCGCTGCGCGTCCTCGTCAGGCAGGTGCTTGCCGATCCCGGGCAGGCCGCGGCGCTCGCCGGACGCGCGCCCAGCTCGTTCGCGGCCGATGCGCTCGTGCAGATCGCGGCCGCGACTCTCGCGGGCGACGGCGCGGGGATCGAGTACGCGCTCGCCGACTACGAGCTGGCGGTCGAGCGGCGCCTGGAGCGCACGCGGATCCTCGTGCGCGCCGGCCCCGCGCTCGGCCTGATGGGCACGCTGATCCCCCTGGCGCCCGGTCTCGCCGCGCTCGGCCACGGCGACGTGGCGACGCTCGCGACGGACCTGCGCACGGCGTTCGCGGCCACCACGATCGGGCTGCTCGTCGGCACGGTCGCGTTCGCGCTGACGCTCACGCGCACGCGCATGTACACCGAAGACCTCACCGCCCTGGAGCGGGCGACCGGCCGCCTGCCGGCGGCGCCCGCGTCGGCGCCCGCGCCCGTGCCGTCTCAGGCTCAACCCCCGATCCCCATCCCATCCCTCGACGCCTCGATCGCGCTCACCAGCACCGGCCAGCCGGTGGCGCCTCCGCTCCCGGAGCCCCGGCAATGACCCGCCACACGGGGCTGGGCCGCCACAGCGGCATCAGGGAGGCGGTCGGCGACCCGCTCGACGGCCTGGTGAATCTGTTCGACATCGGCATCGTGCTCGCCGTCGCGTTCCTGATCGCGGGCCTCGGCCTGACGCTCAACAAGTCCACGCACAGCCTGCAGCAGCGCACGCCGAGCACGCAGCACACTCAGACGCTGCCCTCTCCGGCGGGCGCGCCCGTGGCCAGCGGGCACGGCCAGCCAGTCGGCGAGGTGTACCGACTGAGCAACGGGCAGCTCGTGTACGTCCAGAAGCCGCGATGAGGCGGACGATGACATCGCTCGCGGGCGTGCTCGGCGCGGTCGCGCTCGCGGGCTGCGGCCTGGGCGCCGGCGCCGCGCCGAGCGGCGTGAAGCTGCTCGTCACGAGCGACTTCGGCGCCCGCGTGCTGCCCGCCACCGGGCCGCTGCAGGTGAAGGGGCAGGAGACGGCGATGAGCCTGCTCGAGCGCAACTACAACGTCGCCATGCGCGACGGAGGCGGCTTCGTGCAGAGCGTCGACGGGCTCTCAGGCGGCCAGGAAGCGGGGGCGCCTGTCGACTGGTTCTACTACGTCAACGGCGTCGAAGCGACACGCGGAGCGGACGCGACGAACGTGCGCTCCGGCGATCGCGTCTGGTGGGACAGGCACGCCTGGAGCCAGACCGAGGGAGTCCCCGCGGTCGTCGGCTCGTTCCCCGAGCCGTTCCTGAACGGGATCGAAGGCAAGCGGCTGCCGGTGCGCGTCGAATGCGCGTCCGTCGCCGGCTCCGCGTGTCGCACGGTCGCGGCGCGCCTGCGAGCGGTCAATGTCACGGCGACGGTCGGCGCGATCGGAAGCGCGGGTCAGGCGCAAGCGCTACGGGTGCTGGTCGCTCCGTGGGCGGGCATCAGGGGCGAACCAGCCGCCCAGGGTCTCGCGTCCGGGCCGCGTGCCAGCGGCGTCTACGCCCGCTTCTCGGCAAGACGGGCGGGCGCTGGCGCTGCTCGATGCCAGCGGCCAGTCGGTGCAGACGCTGCGCACGGGCGCAGGCCTGATCGCGGCGACGCGCCGCGGCGAAGACGCGCCCGTGTGGCTCGTCACGGGAACCGATGCCAGGGGCGTGGAGCTCGCCGCGCGCGCGCTCGACCAGGTCACGCTGCAGGACCGCTTCGCAGTCGCGCTCGGGCCGAGCGGCGCGATCGCGCTGCCCGCGGCGGATGGGACGCCGACCCGATGAGGGTGGTTCCGCTCTTCTACCGGCGCCTGCCCAGCCCGCTGCACGCGACGCGCGCCAGCGTGGGAGCGCTGTGGGCGGCGGCCCTGTCTGCCGCGGCGCTCGTCCTCTCCCACCCGCTGGTGCTGGGCGCGTTGCTCGCGGCGGTGCTCTGCGCCGGGGCAGGCGCGGGCGTCGGGCGTCAGCTGGCGCGCTCGCTGCGCATGGCGGGGATCGTCTCGCTGCCGATCGTTCTCGTCAACGTGCTCGTCTCGCGCGACGGCCTCACGGTGTTCGCACGGCTCGGCGACCTCGGTCCCTTCGGTCAGGGCGACCTCACGGTCGAGGCGCTCGTCTACGGCGCCGTGATCGCCCTGAAGGTGACGCTGCTGATGCTCGTCACGACGCTTGCGAGCCTCACGGTCGATCCCGACGAGCTGCTGCGGATCCTGCGCAGGCTGTCGTTCCGCTCGGCGCTGACCGCGTCGCTCGCCACGCGCATGCTCCCCGTGCTCGCCGCCGACGCCCAGCGGCTGGCCGAGGCACAGCGGACGCGCCCGGACGGCGCGCCGCGCGGCGCCCGCGGCCGGGTGGCGCTGCTGCGCGCGATGATCGGCGGCTCGCTCGATCGGGCGATGGACGTCGCGGCGACGCTCGAGCTCCGCGGCTTTGCCAGCGCGCACCGCGCGCCGCGCCTGTCGCGCCCGTGGTCGCGCCACGACATCGCCTTCCTCGTCTCGGCCGCCGCCGTCCTCGCGCTCGCGGTGTTCGGAAGGCTCGCCGGCGCGGCCAGCTTCAACGCCTATCCCGAACTGCACGCGCCTGTCAGCGCGGGCACGATCGCGCTGAGCGCCGCGCTTATGGCCGCGGTCCTGCTCCCGTTCGCCGACCGCAGGGGGATCGACGGATGAGCGCGCCGCTGCTGTGCTTCGATCGCGTCACCTACAGCTACCCGGGCGCGGAGACTCCCGCGCTGAACGACGTCAGCATCGAGATCGAGCCCGGCGAGTTCTGCCTGCTCGCGAGCCTCTCCGGCCACGGCAAGTCGACGCTGCTGCGCGCCGCGTGTGGCCTCGTACCGCACTTCCACGGCGGGCATTTCGCCGGCCGCGTGACGCTCGCCGGCCTGGACACGCGTGAGCATGGGCCGGCACGCCTCGGGGGCGTGGCCGGCGTGCTCTTTCAGGACCCCGAGACGCAGCTGGTGATGAGCAGCGTGCGCGGTGAGCTGGCGCTGGCTCTGGAGAGCCGCGGACATGGCGCCGCGGCGGTCGCACGCGGCGTCGAGGAGGTCGCGCTCGCGCTCGGCATCGACTCGCTGCTGGACCGCTCGACGCACGATCTCTCCGGCGGCGAGAAGCAGCGCGTGGCGCTCGGCGCGGCGCTCGCGGGCAGGCCGCGTCTGGTGCTGCTCGACGAGCCCACGTCGCAGCTCGACCCGGTCGCGGGAGACGAGCTGATCGGCCTGCTGCGCCGGCTCAACCAGGAGTGGGAGACGACGATCGTGCTCGCCGAGCATCGACTCGAGCGCTGCCTGAGCTCCGTCGATCGCGTGATCGCGCTCGAGCACGGGCGCGTGGGCTGCGACAGCGATCCGCAGGCGTTCCTCGCGTGGGCCGCCGAGCGCTCGCCGGCGCTGCAGACGCCCGCCGCCAAGCTGTTCGCGCTGGCGGGCCTGAGTCCGGCGCCGGCGGGCGTGCGACAGGCGCGGGCGACGCTGCGCGCCCACGATCTGCTGCCCGACGAGGACCCCGCGCATGCCGGCCCGACACAGCCCGGCCGCCCCGCCGAGAAGCGCAAGGCGCGTCGCTCGCAGCCGCCGCCGCCGGCGGCGCTCGAGTGCAACGGGGTGTGGCACGAGCTCCGCGACGGGCCGGCGATCCTGCGCGGCGTGACGCTGCGCGTGCAGCCGGGCGAGAGCGTCGCGCTGATGGGTCGCAACGGCGCGGGCAAGTCGACGCTGCTGCGCCACGCGGCCGGCCTGCTCGACCACACCCGCGGGCGCATCTCGCGCGCGGGGAGGGTGGCGCTGCTGCTGCAGAACCCCGGCGACTACTTCGTGCACGAGCGCGTCGCCGACGAGGCCCCCGCACAGGCGCTGGCGGCGGTCGGGCTGGCGCAGATGGCAGAGCGCAACCCGCGCGACCTCTCCGGCGGGGAGCGCCAGCGCCTCGCCCTGGCGATCGTCACCGGCTCCGGCGAGGAGCCGGCGGTGCTCGCGCTCGACGAGCCCACCCGCGGCATGGACCGTGAGGCGAAGGCCGAGCTCGCGCTGGAGCTGCGCAGCCGCGCCAAGCGGGGACAGGCGGTGATCGTCGCCACGCACGACCCCGAGTTCGCGGCGGCGTGCGCTGACCGCGCGATCCTGATGGCCGACGGGCGCGTGATCGCCGACGGCACCGCCGCGGAGCTGCTCGCGGGCGGCTGGTACTTCGCCACGGAGACGGCCCGGATCCTCGCGGGCGCCGAGGGAGTGCTGCTGCCCGAGCGGGGAGCCGAGCTCCTGCGCGCCCGCCAAGTCGACGCCGGGGCCAGGACCGGCACCGAAGGCCCGATCGGGGCCGCGCGCGACGCGCCCGCGATCGCGCCGGGGGTCGCACGGTGAGCTGGCCGCTCGCATCGTTCCTGATCGTCGGCCTCGTGCTGGGTGTTGGCTGGCTCGCGTATGAGCGCAGGCGCCCTTCCGCGCGGATGGCGGCGGTCGTGGCTGTCATGTCCGCCCTGGCGGCGCTCGGGCGCGACGCGTTCGTCGCGCTGCCGGACGTCAAGCCGATCACCGCGATGACGCTCGTCGTCGGCTACGCGCTCGGTCCGCTCCCCGGCTTCACCGTCGGCGCGCTGGGGATGCTCGCCTCCAACTTCGTGCTCGGCCAGGGCCCGTACACGCCGTGGCAGATGGCGGCCTGGGGCATCGTCGGCCTCGCCGGCGCCGCGCTCGGGGCGCTGAGCCGGCGGCGCGCCGGGCGCGTGGCGCTCGCGCTCGCATGTGCGTTGGCGGCATTGGTCGCGGCGGAGATCATGGACGTGTACACGTGGACGCTCGGTGCGGTCCACACCCCGGCCGCGTACCTCGCCGTCGCCGGCAGCGCGCTGCCCTTCGACGTGACGGCCGTCGTCGCGAGCTTCCTCTTCGGTCTCGCGTTCGCCCCCGAGCTCGCGCAGGTGCTCACCCGCGTGCGCGTGCGCATGGAGGTGACGTGGGCGCAGGCACCGGTGGCGACGGGCTCGGCGGATCAGCCCGTTCGCTAGCGCAGCTTTCCCGAAGTCGCCCGTCGATCCGCGGCGTTGGTGACGTCAGCTCGATCTACCCATTACGGATAAATATGGGTAAGAAACAAAGGCGCCATCTCAGCAGCCGCCACGGGATAGCGATCTCGCTTGAATAGGCCGTTTTTCCTCGGTGTCGAGAACGAGGCATGTGGACGACTTGACGCTGAGTGCTGGCAGTCGAAGACTAGATGAGCGAAGGACCCATATTTAGTCATGCACATGTAACGGGGTAGGACGGAGGGTTGATCGATGCACGAACACGGACCGCTACCACGAGCACGTCAAGACGGTCTCCTCGAAGAGACGGTCGGCGAGGAGCTCCTCCTCTACGATCAAAGCAGCCACACCGCTCATTGCCTGAGCCCGATCGCAGCCTGTGTCTGGCGGCATTGTGACGGCGAGCGCGACGTGACCGAACTTGCCGAGCTCGCCGGGGTGAGCGAGAACTTGGTCGCCGACGCGCTCCACGAGCTGCGCGAGAAGGATCTGCTCGACGCCGACCCTCAGCTCATCCAGAGCACCGTCCCCGGCATCTCTCGCCGGGAAGCGATCGGCCGGGTCGCGGGTTACGGCGCCGCTGCCGCCGCCGTGCCGCTGATCGTCTCCGCGACCGCCGCGACGCCAGCGATGGCAAGCTCCGGCGAAATCCTTTGTAAAAACTATGGGTCGTTCAAAAAATGCTGCCTTTGCGAATTGGGGGTCTGTGGGGAAGTCTCGAATAACGCCGAACAATGCGAAGAATGGTGTCAAAAAATTGGACTCAAAAAAGTGGACTATCAGGCAACAGCCGAATGCTGATATGCTTGCTGTGCGACTAAAGTATTGAGGGGCCCCAAGGGGCCAGCTCTATGACGGCAATCCCGTGGACGACACGTGCAGCGGCGGCCGTCTCACAGGCACGTCGAGCTGAGCTACGCCGCAGGGTCCAAGCCGGCATGCAACATGGGCCGTAGAAGAACAAAGTCGCGAGTCTTCGATGCCGCTAAGTCAGGCATATAGTTGTGGGCTTTTGCGTTAGCGTTAATCGATGTTGTGGCTGATCCGGGTGGATCTGCGATGAGCACGGATCGTGTCGACCGTTATTCCCAACTGGCGCGCAACTTCGCGCTCACGGCCGAGACCGATGCACTGACGGCCGAGGTCGCGGGTGCGTTTGGCCATGAGGGAATCGAGACGCTTGTGCTTAAGGGCCCGGTGCTCGCCAGGTGGCTCTATCCGGGTGAGGTGCGTCCCTACGTTGACTCTGATCTGATGGTGGCGCCCGAGAACTGGGCACGCGCAGTCGGCGTGCTCGAGGGGCTGGGCTTCGCGGAGTATCGTCCGTGGATGCCAACGCCGCTATCCGTGGATCCAGGGGGCACAGCGTTTAACCGCCGCGGCGGCGACATGGTGGACCTTCACTGTCAGCTGCCGGGGCTCCACGGCGACCCGGATGCGATCTGGGATCGCCTCGGCGCGAGCGCTGAGCTGCAGGTGATCGGTGGGGTCGAGTTGCGTGTGCCCGATCGCGACGTCGTGCTGCTGCACGTGGTCCTACATGCTGCGCATCACGCGAACCTAGTGGACAGCAAGCCACTGGAGGATCTGCGGCGAGCGCTCGCTCGCGTCGAGGAGTCGAAGTGGTCGAGCGCGCTGGAGCTCGCGCGCACGTATTGGGGCGTCCGAGCGTTCGCAGCCGGCCTGCGGCTCCTGCCCGAGGGCGGGGATTTGGCCTGCAGACTCGATCTCGGTGACGTGCGATCGATCCAGCACGAGATTCGGTGCGAGGACAATGTGGTCGCCGAGGAGCTCTATGCACTGCTCGCCGCCGACGCGGGGATCAGGCAGAAGCTGGCGATCGCTGCAGGCCATTTCTTTCCGCGACCCGACTTCATGCGGTGGTTGTCACCGCTGGCCCGGCGCGGCAAGCTCGGGCTGGCTTGCGCCTACCTCTGGCGCCCGATCCGGGTGATCAGCCAAGCCCCCGGCGCGATCCAGACACTTTGGCGCGTCCAGCGAGCGAAAGGCGGAGCTAGAGCTACGGCCGTGGACGGGGCGTGGCGACGCCGACAAAGGCGCTAGTCGGAAACAATCCCGTGCGGGTGGGCCTCAGTCAGCCAGTGTCCGCAATGCCGCGCCGCGCAGGCGCGTGTGCTGAGTTGGTGCGCTTTGTCAACTTGCTGGCTAGCGTGACAACAGCGCGCTGGCGGCTTCATCGGCGTCTCCCCGATCTCCCTCGAGAACCACGGCGTCGGTCGCAGCGCGCCGCACGGCTGCGAGTACCTGTGCCGGCCGTGAGCGTGCGGCAATGGAGTGCTCTAGCAGTTTGACGGCGCCCTCTCCGGCGGTGCAGGAGCGCAGCGCCCAGGCAACTCCGGGGCGGTACCTGGTGAATGCGATCAGAGCGACGGGTAGAGGTCGATCGCCGGCTCGGCCACCGAGGCTCTCGATCGGCCGCTCCTCCGTCGCGCGGGTGGCGTTGATGCGCACCGACAAAGACTTGGGATATGGGTGAACTAGGCCATCGGCATCGAGCACGGCGTACTCATCAGACCAGTATTCCGCGCCCGCCTGTACGAGCGCGGCCACGAGCGTGGTCTTGCCCGCGAAGCTCCTCCCCGGAACGACGATCGCGCGCTCCCCCACCCCCACAACTCCAGCGTGGATGAAAACATGGTCGGGAGCATGCAGCGCGATGTACATGCGCAGCTCGGCGTCGAGGATGCCGAGCGCGAGTCGCAGGTCAACCGGGCCCGTAATTGCCTGCTCGTCGCACACGACGCGCAGAAGTGCGTCATCCGTGTCCATCACGAGAGCGAAGCGGCCATGCTCGGGCGGGTGGCTTGCCGGACGGGCGCACGGAGGTAGGAAATCGCGAACGGCGGCGAAATGCTGAGGATCGGCAGTGACCGCCACAGTCACGCCGAACGCCTCGACTGCCACCGACTCTACCGCGCTTTCACCAGCCACACATGGGACAGTAGCTGTTGTACATTCAGATCATGAACGATGCGATGGTGTTGACTCGACTCTGTCTCGCCGCAGTGTTCCTCATCGCGGGGATTACGAAGCTCGCCGATCGGCCGGGCACGCGGCAGGCACTGGCTGATTTCGACGTGCCGCAGCGCCTCGCCGGTCCGCTGCTGCTCCTCCTGCCCGCCGCCGAGCTCACGGCAGCGACGGCGCTGGTGTTTCCGACAACAGCGCGCTGGGGGGCCGCAGGCAGCCTAGTGCTCCTCGCGTTGTTCGCCGTGGCGCTTACACGAGTACTACGCCGCGGCGAGGCCCCGGACTGCCATTGCTTCGGCCAACTGCACTCCAAGCCAGCGAGCTGGACGACGGTAGCCCGCAATCTCGTGCTGGCGCTACCGGCCGCATACGTGGCGCTCGCGGGCCCCGGCCCCTCGCTTACCTCATGGGTCGCCGCCACCAACGTGACTGACCTCTGGCTGATCGCGACCAGCTCACTGGCAGCCCTTGCAACAACGATGTCCGTGCTGCTATGGCGCGAGAACCACCGGCTACGCTCGACCGACGGTCGCGCAACTGCGGTACCTCGGCAGATCGGCGCGCTAGCACCGCGCTTCACACTGCCCTCCACCGCGGGACCCGTCGTCAGCCTTCAGGACCTCCTGGCCGACGACCGGGCCTGCCTACTCACGTTCGTGCACCCCGGATGCGGGCCCTGCGCGATGCTCCTGCCCGAACTTGCACGCTGGCACGACACGATCACCGAACGCCTAGCCCTAACCTTGGTAACCGACGTGGAGGCCACGGAAGCCGAGCAGCTCGCAAGTGAGCACGCCCTGACCGATGTGCTCATCGACCGGCAATCAAACGTCATGCACGCATATGGAGTCATGGCAACTCCCTCCGCTGTCCTCGTCGCGTCAGACGGCACGGTCAGGAGCGCGCCCGTCGCCGGCCACGTCGCGATCGAGTCGCTCATACGACTCGCGCTTCACGACGAGACACGGCCGGCTCCCGCCCAGGGCTAACCACAACATGCCGTCAATCGAGGTCGAAGGCGGCGCGGATCGCTTCGCTCAGGGCTGGCTCCTGATGGTCGAGCAGCACGCCGACCTGTGCTCCGAGGGCGCTCGCGGGGATGGTTGCGATGTTGTCGCAGCTCACCACCGAGGGTGCGGCGATACCGTTGGCTGCGTCGACAGGCACCTCGGTTGAGAGGCCACGGATGGTCGTGGTGATCGGCGCGACAGTCACGGTTTCGAGATATGGGCGCACGAGCTCGCGCGTGAGGATCAGTGCCGGCCGGGCCTTGTCGAGCTGCGCGATGTGGATCGGGCGCATCAGTCGAGCGCGGACGGCAGACCGGCCACGTGCTCGGCCAGCCCAGCCAGCTCCGGGTCCGGGCCGGTGCGGGCCAGGATCTCCGCATCGCGCGCGGCCACCATGCGCCGACGTTCGCGGTCGAGCGCCTGTGTGACGACCGCCGCGCGGCTCCGCCTGGCGCCGGACTCAACGATCCCGTCAACGAAGTCGACGAGCTCGTCGGGCAGTCGTACGGCGATCTGCTTACTCATACCAGAATGGTAGCAAGTTGGTAGCAATAGCACGTCACGCCGTAGCGCATCGCTATCTGCCAGGCGGCGCTCCGGCCGCGGCGAGTGCCGCGAGCAACGGCGCTCGCGCCGCGGCATCGCAGTACTCGACCTCGAGCGCCCGCAGCTCCGCGTCCGGGTCCGCGCCCGCCGGGAAGTCGCGTCCCGGCCCGCACACCGGCGCGAGCGGCGAGCGTCCGTCCCACGGTGGGCCCGGGACGCTCGCGTCGAGCTCGATGCGCCGTCCATCGACCGCGATCGTCAGATAGCGGTGCACGTCGACAAGCCCCTCCTCCGGCACAGTCGCGGCGATCTCGGGGCCGAACAGCTCGAGCGCGCGGGCCGGGTCGAGCCGGTAGACGCGGTGCACGATCGCCGGCTCCGTCTCGGGCAGCCGCCGCGCGAGCAGCTGCGCGAGCAGCATGTGCTTGCCCGCGCTCGTGCCGCGGGCCTCGAGCAGCACGCGTTCCACCGTCGGCTCGCTCGGGAGGCCGTACGGGAGCGCGCGCACCGCTTCAACGAGCTCCACCAGCGTGCAGTCCTGGCGGAACAGGGCGCCCAGCGATGCGCGCTCCAGCGGGCTCAGGTGGGGCCACAGCGCCTCATAGCCAATGAACTCGAACAGCTTGACCCCAGGCTGCAGCGGACCGGGCGGCACGCGCAGGCGGTTGCTGCCGACGCCGAACGGCGGCGCGTCGCCGAACGCGACCTCGTCGAAGCCGGCGCGCTCGAAGCTCTCGCGGATGTGCGGCACGAGGTCCGGCGGGCGGCGGTGGCGCGTCCAGATGACCGTCGCGTGCGGGGCGCACAGCTGCGCCAGCCGCTCGATCGCGCCCGCGACGTCCGCCGCCGCGAGGTTGCCGAACACGCCGCACACGAGGATCACGTCCGCCGGGACCGCGCCCGCGTATGCGTCCGTGATCGATGCGTCCGCCGCGAT
This sequence comes from uncultured Solirubrobacteraceae bacterium, assembly GCA_963735705.1. GTDB lineage: Bacteria > Actinomycetota > Thermoleophilia > Solirubrobacterales > Solirubrobacteraceae > Palsa-744. The sequence goes on along the minus strand of CAVTLZ010000012.1, from coordinate 729,722 downwards.
CGCCTCGACTGCGTCCAGGCCCGCCGCCGCGGCGGCGGCGCGCGCGGCGAGCACGTTCTGCTCGTCGAGCTCCACCAGGCGCGCGCTTACGTCGCCGCGGCGCGGATGATCGGCGAGCACGCCGATCGCGTCGTGCCCCTGCCCCGCGCACACGCTCACCAGACGGATCGGCCCCGGCGGCGCCCCGTCGAGGGCCGCGCGCAGCTGCTCCTGCACGAGCGCCAGGCGCCGGCTCAGCTCCGAGCTAGGGTCCTCGTACGGCGCGTGCCACGCCCTCCAGTCGACGGACGCCTGCGACGCTGTCTCCGGGCCGGCCACGGCGTCGACTGTAGCTGTCGCGGCGGTTACGATGGCCGCGTGGAGGAGCAGCAGATCGGCGTCCGCTGTGGCGAGCGCTTCACCAGCTATCCCGAGCTGTTCGGGCGGGCGCTGCGCGCGACCCGCGGGCTGCACGAGCTCGGCATCGGCGCCGGCGATCGCATCGCGCTGCTGCTGCGCAACTCGATCGAGTTCCTCGAGGCGTCGATCGCCACCGTGCCGCTCGGCGCCAGCGCCGTGCCGATCAACTGGCACTGGCGCGGCGACGAGATCGCGCACGTGCTGCTCGACAGCCGCGCCAAGGCGCTCGTCGTGCACGCCGACCTGTGGCCCGCCATCGCGCCCAGCGTGCCCGACGGGCTCGCCGTGATCGTCGTGCCCGTCGGCGGGGACGGGGCCTCGCTCGACGCGGATGTCGCCGCGACGCTGCCCGCCGGCGCGCTCGTGTGGCCCGACTGGCTCGCAGCCAACGAGCCGTGGGCGCAGCCGCCCGAGGGCGCGCCCGTGAGCATCATCTACACCTCCGGCACGACCGGGCGACCGAAGGGCGTCGTGCGCACGCCCGCCACCGACGAGCAGCGCGAGGCCACGCAGGCGATGCTCGGCGAGATCTTCCAGCTGGCGCCCGGCGAGCGCACCGTCATCCCCGCGCCCATGTACCACACCGCGCCCAACGTCTACGCGCTGTCCGCCGCGATCCGCTGCATGGACATGACGATCATGACCGGCTTCGACGCCGAGGAGCTCCTGCGGATCGTCGCCGAGCGGCGCGTCACCGTCGTGCAGATGGTGCCGACGATGTTCGTGCGCATGCTCGCGCTGCCCGACGAGGTCCGCTCGAGCTACGACCTGTCCTCGCTGCGCTGGATCGTGCACGCCGCCGCGCCGTGCCCGCCCGACGTCAAGCGCGCGATGATCGAGTGGCTGGGCCCGATCGTCGTCGAGTACTACGGCGGCACCGAGACCGGGCCCGTCGTCTTCTGTACGAGTGAGCAGTGGCTCGCGCACCCCGGGACCGTCGGGCGCCCGCTCGAGCAGGCGGTGGTGAAGGTGCTCGACGCCGAAGGCCGCGAGCTCGCCACCGGCGAGTCCGGCGAGGTGTTCATGTGGCTCGACGTGTGGCCCGACTTCACCTACGAAGGCGACGACGCCAAGCGCCGCGCAATCGAGCGCGATGGCCTCGTCAGCTGCGGCGACATCGGGTATCTCGACGCCGACGGATATCTGTATTTGAACGACCGCGCCAGCGACATGGTCATCAGCGGCGGCGTCAACATCTACCCCGCCGAGATCGAGGCGTGCCTGGGGTCGCTCGAGGGAGTACGCGACTGCGCCGTGTTCGGGATTCCCGACGACGAGTTCGGCGAGGCGCTCGCGGCGCATGTCGAACTGCACGACGGCGCGCGGCTGACCGCCGAGGATGTGCGCGCGCACGTTCGCACGCGGCTCGCCGGGTATAAGACGCCTCGCGTGGTCGAGCTTGTCGACGCGCTGCCGCGCGAGGACTCAGGCAAGATCTTCAAGCGGCGGTTGCGGGAGGCTTATTGGAGGGGGCGGGAGCGGGCGATTTAGGGGCTGACGTTGGTCGGCCGCCGACGACTGCGTAAGATGCTATCTTACATACATGCGCACAACGATCTCGACAAAGGGCCAGATCGTTCTCCCCGCGGAGCTTCGTGCTGCCGATGGCATCCAGGCGGGGGAGGAGTTCGAGGTCGATCGCCTCGGCCGTGACGAGTACCGGCTCACGCGGCTGACGCCGCCGCCGAACCGTGGCTTGGTCGAATGGCTGCGGTCGTGTCCGGAGGACGAGTGGTTCGTGGAGATCGAGTCGGAGTCGACCGACTCTCTCTAGCCGGTCTCATGGCGCGCTTTCTGGTCGACGCGAACGTCCTCTCGGAGGCGACCAAGCCCGCCCCAGACGAACGTGTCGTCGAGTGGCTCGGGCGCAATGAGCCCGAGCTGGCCGTCGATCCGATCATCCTGGGTGAGATTCGTTTCGGCATCATGCTGCTCCCACGTGGTCGCCGCCGAACCCGGCTCGAGCGCTGGTTCGAGGACGGAGTGCAGAAGTTTCAGTGCATCCCGTGGGACGCCTCGACGGGTTTGCGTTGGGCCGAGCTGCTCGCGACGCTTCGCGCGGAAGGGCGGGCGATGCCGATCAAGGACAGCCTCATCGCTGCGACCGCGCTGGTGCACGATCTGGCGGTCGCGACGCTCAACCGACGCGACTTCGATGCCGCGGGTGTGGTCGTCGTCGATCCGGCGGCAGGGCCGCGTCGCTGATCCGTGCTTGGGCCCGTTGCTCTTGCGAGCCATCCATGGCGGGAGCGTCGCGTAGTTCGATCCCCGTCGCCTCGATGCCGAACCCTCTGAATGGGGGCGGATGCGGCGGCTACGCGGGTCACTCCTCTGGGTGCCGCGAACTCCGCGCACCCAATCGGGCGCGAAGAGCTTGTCGCGGCGTTCCCGCGATTGGCTCTCCGGCCCAGCGGGCGCGCGCGTTCTAACGACCCGTGCCCCCATAGAGCTCGGGGTACCTCTCCATAAGACCGCAGATTGGGCAGCCGCCGACGAAGCCCCAGTGCGGGCACCGCGGGAGGCCCACCTCCGGCTTGCTGGTAGTAACTCGTTTTGCAAGTAGTCCTGAATTCGCGCTCAGCCTCACCTTGGCGTTGGCAGGCTCGCGGTCTGTGACTGGCGTCGGTGGCGTTAGCGTGAGCGATTGCATCTGGTCTCCTGACTCTTAGGGTTTCGCCAATTAGGACCCTGCGCGGCGCAGGTGTCCTTGAGTGTCGAGAGTCCCTGCAAATGTGCCAAATCCAGGTCGCAGCCCAGTATCCAAGGGCACAGATGGTCGGGGCCAATCATTTGACCTGATCGACCGCCCCGAACATCGACCTCGCGCGTGTGGATGTGTCTGTCGGCTATCGACATAGCTCATCCAGTCGCGCCCGACATAGACAGCCACCACGTGCCAGAACCTGGTAGTGGCTGGTAGTCTGCTCTGATGCTTCCTCCGCCCCGACTTCCGGAGGTGCCTGATCAAGGGGCGATCCGCGATGTACTGGGCCAACTCTCGGCGATGCCGCGCGGTTGGTGGATCGTCGATAACGGGCAGTTGCTTATGGGTCTCGATTGCACCCAGCGCTGTGTGCGACCCAAACCAACGAGCGAGGAGGACTACGCCGACGCAGTTCGCAGTTACCTCGATATTGCGGTCGGAAAAGTCGCATCGCGCCAGCATCGCGTGATCCTCGAAGTCGTGCTCGGCTTGGGCGACGAGAAGTGGCGTAGCCAGGAGTGGCGCTCGAAGTCACTTGGAAAGCGCCGGGAGGAGGCAGGGCGCCTCTTCAGAGGTGCCGAAGGGGGAGTAAAGGGGGGCACGATCCGTCAGATCCACGAACCCCGAGCTATCGAAGAACTCGCCGCGATTGTCTGGCATGACGAGAAGGTCGCCCGCGGCGAGTCCATTGACAACGCTGGTGACCGCTGACGCGTCGTCGAGGTCGTCATCAACCGACAGACACCGGCCGGACCTGGTCAGAGCGGTTCGCCGAGTGCCTCGACGGGGCGCTCACTAGCCTCATCCGGCGCCATTTCGCTCTCGCGCTCTCGCAAGCACCTCGCTGATAGCGTCCGGGACTCTCGCACCATGCAGGAGCATCTCGGCGAGTTCCCGCTCCTGATCGGGCGACACGAGTTTCATCTTGCGGACGATCTCCATCTGCCTCTGAACCGTCCACAGTTTGTTCAGCGAGCGTTGCCTGGGTATCGCGACGAGGATGCGCTCGAGGAGATCCCCAATGCCCTTGGTTGGAACGGGGATCACGAGTCGCCTCTAGCCGCAAAGGTGGCTCCCGACGCAACATGCACGTTGTCTCGGCACGGAGGATTCCCGTAGGCCACGTCGAATGGGGAACCCTTACGTGTCATCATCGGCCCATTCGCAAGTTGCGCCTAGCCGCTCCTTCGACGCGGGCCCGATGTGCGGGGCGCAAAGTCGATGACTTCGCCATCAGCGGGTCGAGCGAGCAAGGCATCAGCGACGGTGGCGCGGCCATAGGCAGCGATCAGCGCCACGAGTTCCTGGGGGTCCTCCGGGGCGGCGAGAATCAATGCAGCGAGCAGGTCGGCCTTAGTCGGCCGGCGGGGCTCACCCGCGTCATAGACGGCGTCGCACAGTTCGATCAGGCGCTGCTGAAGCGGCTCGGGCACGCGTTGCCCGAGCGCCCTCGCTTCTGCCTCGATCAGTCGGTCGGTCGCCTTCAGTGGAGCTTTTCGCATCACGTCCGCTCCCAGAGCTAGCTTTAAACCACATGTCGGCTTGCTTGCAGCATCATGCCAGCCAAAAGCGCTGTGCGCAATAGCTCAGAGCTAGTTCTTGACGGGCTTGCGTTTAGCTCCCCCCGCGCATGGGAACCGGCTAACACCTAATTCTCCGTCCCTGTGTGGTGCTTGCCGCATGCTGTGCGCTGCTCGCCACGTGCATTGCAGGCGCAGCCGCTCAAGCTGGAATCGTACGGTCAGCGACTGCATCCGCCACGCCGCCAAGCGAGCGAGCTGCCCCTGATACGTCGGCACGTCGCGCATCCATTTCTACGCGTTATCCCGCTGACCGGACCCACAGGGCCGGCCAGCCTGCTCAGCGCCCGCGCTCGTAACGCCCGCTGAGGTACTCCTCGACCCAAGCGCGCGTGCTGCGCCAAGTGCCGTCGGACGCCTTGGATGCCTTCAGGCGTCCCCGCATCGCGGCCACGCGCAGCGCGTTCGCGGAGATCCGCTCGGATGCCAGGGCGGGCAGCGGGACCAACCGGGATGGGCCGGCGACGGCGGGGACGACGAACTTGTGGAGGTTGTCGAGGATCGCGCGCGCGAGCAGCTCCCCGAGCGGGCCGTGGTCGCCGTGGTCGGCGCTTGCGAGCGCTGCGAGGTAACGACGGCGCTCGCCCTTGAAGATGATCGCGGGGGGATAGCCGAGCCTGACCAGGAGCAGGTTCAGGACGAGCCGCCCGGTGCGCCCGTTGCCGTCGAGAAATGGGTGGATCTGCTCGAAGCGCGCGTGTACCTTCGCCAGTGCTTCGGGGTCGACGCCCTCGGGCTCATGGCTCAGTGCCTGCACTTCGCCGAGCCAGTCTTTGGCCATCGCGGGAACCTCGGGCCATGGAGGTGGACGCATGCCGCCTGGGAACGGCCGTATGTCGTGCTCGCGGAAGGAGCCGGGGCGCTCGCTGTGTCCGGCACTGGGATGAGGCGCGATGTCCCACACGGGTGTGAGCGCCAGGCTGTGGATCTGTCGGAGCTCGGTCAGTGAGAGCAGCTGTCCCGTCGACCACGCGCCGGGGCTGAGCGCCTGCCCGTAGACCCAGTTCGCGGCATCGGCGTAGCCGCGCACCTCCATGTACTCCCTGAGCTCCTTGTTGCCCACCGCGCGGCCCTCTTCGAGTAGCTGCTCGACCTGCTTGAGCACGAGCGTGTTGCCCTCGATCGCGGTCGAGTGGTGAGCCTCCTCGAGCCATATCCCGCGCCAGATGCCGTCCGCTTCGCCAGGCGACGGCAGACCGCCGAGGCGATCCTGCAGCTCGCTGATCTGAACACGCAGGCGCTCGTAAATGGCGGCTCGGGTAGGTCGACCGCGCGTGCCGCGGCGGATTTTGTTCGGTTTCGCCATCTTCTAAATGTACCGAACACATTCCAAAAGTGTGCGGCTGCGGCTGAACGAATTGCACCGAACAAATAGGGCCAGGGTCGTCGATTGCGACGGTGCCGTTGGGCGCGAGTGCGGTGCCGACCAGCCGGCGCTCAGCGCGAGGTCATTTCGACCGGCGTCATGTCCAGGCCGGGGATTCGGTCGAAGTGGCGGGTGTTGGCTGTACCGACTCGCCATCCGGTGGACATGGCAGTGGCGGCGACGAGTCGGTCGTGGGCGCCGACTTCAGTACCGGATGAGGCCAAGCCGGCCCAAAGTCTCGCGTGGACCCGCGCCACGAGAAGGTCGAAGGCAAGCGTCGGGAATGCCGCGAGCACGGCCTCCACAAACGCCGCACGTCGTGCGCGATGCTCATCGCTGGCGCGGTGTACCCCGTGCAAGAGCTCCGAGGCTGTTATCGCGGCGATCCCCACCTCCTCGTTCTCGCCCAACTGCGACTGCAATCGCTGGGTGACATCTGCCATCGCCCGCGAAGCCGGCAGGCCACGCATGGCCCGCTCGAACTCGATGAAGACCGTTGTGTCTAGGACTGTGCCCATGGGTCGGCCGGTACCGGTCCGACGGCATCGAGCACGGCTTCCATGTCCTCGGCAAACGCTGGGTCAGGTGGTGCAGCTTGCATGAGTAGCGCGAGCGCCTCCCGCAACGGACGTCCACGACGCGGGGCAGCCGCCCGCCCATGATCGTCGGGGTGGACGATGACGTAGGCGGGCCGCTCTCGGTTGAAGACCACAACCTCCTCGTGGTGGGCAACCGCTTCCCGGGCGCGACGGGGAATCCGGATCTCCTCAGCTTTGAGCGTCGTCATTGGCAGAGCGTAGCAAATATGTACCGAATGGGACGGAATCGTACGGTCCGAGAGCAGCAACCGACTCGAAGCTGACCGACCGCGTGGCTCCCGGCCGTTAGCCGGCGCCGAGCGGAGCCGGCGTACCGACGCGCTCCTCAAGGACAGGCGAGGTGAGCCTCCCGGCGAGCGGCAGCCCGAGCAGCGCCACGGCGCCCATCGCCACGAACGCGGCGAGCGGGTGATGGACGAGGGCCTGCACGAGCAGCGCGATGACGAGGCCGCCGAGGTTGCCGGCCATCCACACGATCGCGCCGGCGGTGCCGGCGGCGGCGCCGGCTAGCTGCTCGGCGGCGGTGAGGATCACGGGCAGCGCGGGCAGCAGGACGACGCCCATCGCGACGAGCGCGAGCGCGCGCAGGCTCAGCCAGGGCGTCGCGCCGAGCAGCACGCAGCCGAGGCAGGCGACGAGGATGGCGGCGCGCATGAAACCGCGCTCGGCGTGCCGGCGGTCGACGAGTGGCGGCAGCACCGCGCAGCCGACGATCCCGGCGATCACCATCCCGACGAGCAGCGCGCCGGCGGCGGTTTCGGAGACGCCGGAGGGGTGCAGCAGCGTCTGCAGCCACGTGGCGAGCGCGACGAAGATGCCGAAGCCGAGGAACACGAGGCCGCACAGCGTGCGCATCGCCGGCAGCGCCCACAGCGCTCGCGCGGCGTTGCCCTCGATCGCCGCGTGCTCGTTGCTCACGTGGCCCGGCCGGCGCAGGGCGATGGCGAGCGCGATCGCGGGGATCACGGCGAGCGCCGCCTCGAGCACGAGCAGCCGCTCGAGCTGCCCGTGCGCTCCGAGCGTCGGTCCGAGCAGCAGCGCGAGCAGCATCCCGACGAAGTTGCCGGCCGAGCCCACGGCGATGCCCGTCGCGCGCTCGTGCGCGGGCAGGTACTCGCCGGCGAGCTTGCTGACCGCGCTGAGGACGACCGGCTGCGCGATCGCGACCAGCACCTGGCCGGTCATCGCCCATGCGAACGTCTCGCCGCCCAGGCGCACCAGCCCGCCGAGCGCGACCAGCGCGCCGCCGGCGGCCAGCGACGGGCGAAACCAGCGATCGAGCAGGATCCCGGCGGGGATCGCGAGCACCACGTACAGCAGCGGGAAGATCTCCGCGAGCCAGCCGACGGCGCCGACCGACACGCCGTAGCGCCTGGCCGTTTCCGTTGTGATCGCGGCGTAGGTGAGCCACAGGATCTGCGTCGCCGCGCACACCAGCCCGTATGCGCCGATCACGCGCCAGCCGCTCGTCTTCATGAGGTTTCCGCTCGCCGAGTCACGTGTCCAAAGTCTTCGCCGCTCGCTGGCGGGCGCGAAGCCTATTGCACCTGCGAGGGCTCCTTGCGCCGCGCGATCTCCTCGCGCACGAGCGGCGCGACCTTCGTGCCGAACAGCTCCATCGAGCGCAGCACGTCGCTGTGGGCGACGGCGCCGACGCTCATCTGGCCGATGTAGCGGTCGTGCGCGAACAGCTCGTGCTCGTAGAGGATCTTCTCTGCGACCTGCTCGGGCGAGCCGACGGCCAACGCTCCGTCGGGCGCGCGCAGAGCTTCGTACTCGGGACGCCCGGATGGCGGCCAGCCGCGCTCACGGCCGATGCGGTTCATCATTGCCAGGTACGAGGCGGCGAACGCGGAGTCGGCCTGTGCGGTGCTGTCGCCGACGAACGCGTGCGTGTTGATCGCCACGCGGGTCGTCGATGGGTCGTGCCCCGCGCGCGCGGCGGCGTCGCGGTAGAGCTCGACCAGCGGCGCGAAGCGCGCCGGCTGGCCGCCGATGATGGCGATCGTCAGCGGCAGCCCGAGCGTGCCGGCGCGGATGACCGATTGCGGCGAGCCGCCGACGGCCACCCACACGGGCAGCGGCTCCTGCACCGGCCGCGGCCACACACCCGCGTCGACGAGCGCCGGGCGAAGGCGCCCGGACCACGTCACGCGTGTCTGCTCGCGCACCGCGAGCAGCAGCTCGAGCTTCTCGGCGTAGAGCTCGTCGTAGTCGTCGAGGTCGTAGCCGAACAGCGGGAATGACTCGACGAACGAGCCGCGCCCGGCCATGATCTCGGCGCGGCCGTTCGACAGCAGGTCGACCTCGGCGAAGTCCTGGAAGACGCGCACGGGGTCGTCGGAGCTGAGCACGGTGACGGCGCTGGAGAGGCGGATGCGCTCGGTCCTGACGGCCGCCGCGGCGAGCACGACGGCGGGAGAGGAGACGAGGAAGTCGGGCCGGTGGTGCTCGCCGATGCCGAACACGTCGAGGCCGAGCTGGTCGGCGAGCTCGACCTCCTCCATCAGCTCCTGCATGCGCTGGCGCGGGCTGACGCCGCTGGCGAGATCGGCGAATGTCGCGAGCCCGAGCTCCATCGCCCGAGGTCAGGAGCCGGTTCGAGCGGCGTGCGCGACGCGCGCCGGCGGGCTCAGCGCGTAGGCCCCGGGCTGGATGCGCGCGGTGCGCCGGCGGAAGGCGCTCCACAGCCACGGCCACTGGTTGGGGTCGTTGCCGTTCTCATCGACATACCAGCTGGTGCAGCCGGTGTGCCAGACGGTGTGCGCGAGCGCGGCGCGCAGCTCCCGGTTGAAGTCCTCGCTGGCCCGGCGCGTGACCTCGATCCGCGCGGCACCCCGGCGCTCGAGCTCGCCGAGGGCGGCGATGACGTGGTCGACGCCGGCCTCGAGCACGTAGATGGCGGAGCCGGTGCCGCCGTTTGTGTTGGGGCCGTAGAGCAGGAACATGTTGGGGAAGTCGGGCACGCTCATGCCGAGGTACGCGTAGGGCACGCCGGCCCACTCGTCGGCGAGCGTGCGCCCGCCGGCGCCGACGACCTCCATGGGCGCGACGAAGCCGTGGGTCTTGAAGCCGGTGGCGAAGACGAGCACGTCGGCGGGGCGCTCGCTGCCGTCCCGCATGCGCACGCCGCCGGGCGTGATCTCGGCGATGGGATCGGTGACGAGCTCGACGTTGGGCTTGGTGAGCGTGGGGTACCACTCGTCGGTGAGCATCAGCCGCTTGCAGCCGACCTCGTCGGTTGGCGTCACGGCGGCTCGCAGCCGAGGGTCGGCGATCGCGCTATCGATCTGCCGGCGCCCGAGCGCGCGGAACGGCGCGAGCAGCCAGCTCTGGGAGGTCATGCCGAGCGCTCCGAGCTCCATGAAGGCGAAGATGGCGGTGCGGTCGAGCCGCTGCAGCGCGGGGAAGCGCTCGAACAGCCGGCGTGCGCGCTGGGAGTAGGCGAAGTCCATCTTGGGGATCGTCCAGCCGGGCGAGCGCTGGTAGACGTCGAGGTGCTGGACGAGCGGCTGGATCGCGGGCACGGCCTGGATGGCGCTGCAGCCGGTGCCGATGACGGCGACGCGCTTGCCGGCGAGATCGACGTCGTGGCGCCACTGCGCGGTGTGAAACGCGGGTCCGGCGAAGCTGTCGAGCCCGGGGATCGTGGGCAGCTTGGGGACGGAGAGCTGCCCGCAGGCGGTGATCAGGACGTCGGCCTCGTGAGGGCCGGCGCTCGTCTCGAGCACCCACCTGTCGCGCTCGTCGTCCCAACGCGCGCCTTCCACCTCGACGTTCGTGCGAACGCGATCGAGCACGCCGTGGCGGCGAGCGACGTCCTCGACGTACTGCTGGATCTCGGCCCGTGGCGCGTAGCGCCGCGACCAGCGGGGGTTGGGGGCGAAGGAGAGCTCGTAGAGGTGCGAGGGGACGTCGCAGGCGGCGCCGGGGTAGGTGTTGTGATTCCACGTGCCGCCCACCCGCTCACCGCGCTCGAAGACGGTGACGTCGCGGTAGCCGGCGCGGCGCAGCTTGACGGCGGCGGCGATGCCGCCGAAGCCCGCGCCGACGACGGCGACCGACCTCGACAGGCCGCCTCGTCCGTTGGCGTGCGGAGCGCCTCCCACCCGCTCAACAGTACTCCGCTTCAGCCGCCCGGCGCGCGCTACGCTCCCACGCATGGCCCCCGGCTGGCCGGCGATGCCCGCGTATGACGAGTGGAGCGCGACGTGCGACACGGTGCACGCGCTGACGCAGGTGCTGGGCAAGCTGGCGGTGGCGATCGCTCCGCCTGAGCCGGAGCTGCAGCACGCGGCGCTGCGCGTGACGGCGCGCGGGTGGGAGACGCCGGTGCTGCCGGCGCCGGACGGCTCGGGCGCGTTGGTGGTGACGCTGGACATGCGCGCGCATGAGGCGCTGGTGGAGCACAGCGACGGGCGCACGCGCGCGGTGGCGCTGGCGCCGGGAGTGGCGGTGGGGGCGGTGACGCGCGAGCTGCTGGCGGCGGTGCGCGCGCTGGCGGGGCCGGTGGAGATCAACCCGACGCCGCAGGAGGTGCCGTGGAGCGTGCCGCTGGACGAGGACGAGGAGCACGCGAGCTACGACGGGGAGCTGGTGTCGAGCTACTTCGCGGCGGCGACCCGTGCGGCGCTGGTGCTGGCGGCGTTCCGTGCGCCGTATCGCGGTCGCTCGACGCCGGTGAACGCGTGGTGGGGCTCGTTCGACCTGGCGGTGAACCTGTTCTCGGGCGAGCGGGCGGACCCGCCGTCGGAGGACTTCATCATGCGCAACGCGATGGACGCGCAGGAGGTGGCGGTCGGATGGTGGCCGGGCGACGCGCGCTACGGCCGCGCGGCGTTCTACGCGTACGCGCACCCGGCGCCGGACGGGTTCGCGGCGGCGACGCTGTCCCCGCCGGCCGCTCGCTGGGAGGCGGAGCTGGGCGAGTACGTCCTCGACTGGGACGACGTGCTCGCGGCGCCGGACCCGCACGAGGTGGCGCTCCAGTTCGCGCGCTCGGCGTTCCGCCACGCGTGCGCGGTGTGCGGCTGGGACGCGTTCCTGGCGGGCAGCGCTGAGGGCTCGCCGCCGCCGCTGGTGGGCGCGGGCGACTGATAGCGTCGCGCGGCGATGCCGATCGCGAACATCTACGAGGGCCCGACGTACGAGCTGGCGGCGGGGCACGTCAAGGGGGTGTGGCGCGACCTCGGCCGCCAGGTGGGCACGCGCACGGTGGGCGTGCGCCGCATCGAGATCGCGGCGGATCACTTCTCCACGCCGGCGCACGACCACGGCGCGGACGAGGAGATCTTCTTCGTGCTCGACGGGGAGGGGCTGCTGTGGCAGGAGGGCAAGACGTATGCGGTGGCGGCGGGCGACTGCATCGTGCACCGTCCGAGGCGCGGCGCGCACACGCTGCGCGCGGGCGCGGCGGGCATGGATGTGCTGGTGTTCGGCCAGCGGCGCGACCCGGCGCTGACGGCGCTGCCGCGCGCGGGTGTGGCGTGGTCGTTCCCGCGCTGGGTGGAGCTGGCCGACGGCGACTCCCCGTTCGCGCGCGAGGCGGCGAGCGGCCCCCCTGAGTGCCCGGAGCCGAGCGCGGAGCGCCCGCGCAACGTGGTCGCGCTGGAGGACGTGGAGGCGATCTTCGACGGCCGCGCGCGTCGCGTGGGCAAGGCGGCGGGCGCGGAGACGAGCGGCCTGAACCATGTGGTCCTGCAGGGCGGCGGGCAGGGCGCGCCGGCGCACTGTCACTCCCTGGAGGAGGAGATTTTTTTGATTATTAGTGGGGGTGGCGTGTTGGAGTTGTGGGGGCGGGGCTCGTCAGAGCCGCAGGAGCACCCGTTGCGGGCTGGCGACGTGGTCTCGCGTCCGGCGGGGACGGGCGTGGCGCACGCGCTGCGGGCGGGCGCGGACGGCCTGACGTACCTCGCGTACGGCACGAGCGAGCACAGCGACATGTGCTTCTACCCGCAGTCGGGACGCGTGTCGATCCGCGGCCTAGGCATCGCCCTGCGCTCCCCCGAGATCGACGTGCTGCCGGATCTCTGAGGCCAGCTCGCGCCCCGCATCTCCGGCGCTAGCTGACGTGCCCAGGGACGTTGCGAACGGCGTGAGGTAGGTCCGGGCCTACCGAGAGGCTGTGGGTGTCAAAGCTCACGACCTCAAGGAAGGCCCGGAATGCAACACGCTAACGCTCCGCTGACCGCGCATGGCAGGCTGCGCATGGTCCTGCTGGTTGAGGAGGAAGGGTTCACGTTGCAGGCGGCTGCAGCCGCCTGCAACGTGGCGAAGTCGACGTGCTGGGAGTGGGTGCGTCGCTGGCGGGCGGCCAGCGAGCCCGAGCGAGTCACGCTGAGCTGTCTGAAGGACCGCAGCTCCCGGCCGCACCGCAGCCCCTGCCAGGTGGGCGACCAAGAGGCAGCGCGGATCTGCGAGCGCCGCAAGCACACCGGCTGGAGCCCGCGACGACTCGCCGAAGAGCCTGACATCGCACGACCCCATTCCACGATCCATCAGGTACTGCGCCGTGGCGGCTGCTCCCGTCGGCCGCGACCGCAGGCGCCTGCGGTAGTGCGCTATGAGTGGCCGTGCCCGGGGAATCTGCTGCACATGGACGTCAAGAAGCTCGGGAAGTTCACCGAGCCTGGGCACGCCGTGACCGGCGATCGCACCAGACGCTCAAGACGTATCGGCTGGGAGTACGTGCACTCGATCATCGATGATTGCTCCCGGCTGGCCTACTCGGAGATCCACGCTGACGAGACCGCCGCCACGGTCACCGCGTTCACTTGTCGTGCTCTGGACTGGTTCCTGGATCAGGGGATCGTCTGCGAGCGGCTGATGACCGACAACGCGTTCGCCTACACCCAGAGCAAGACCTTCAAGCAGCTGCTCTGGCGACGAGCGATCCAGCACATCCGCACACGCCCCTACACGCCAAGGACCAACGGCAAGGTCGAGCGCTTCCACCAGACCCTCATGCGGGAGTGGGCCTACGCGCTCGAATACGCCACCTCCGACGCCCGCGCGCAAGCACTGCCACACTGGATCGACCACTACAACGAGCGCCGCACCCACTCAGCGCTCGGCAACCGGCCACCACGCGCCCGCGTTCGGGACGTCACCGGGCACAACAGCTAGCGGCGGGCCGTTTACCGCCGCGCTTTGAGTTTCGACCACTCGGCCTTGTGCACGCGCTTTGCGGCCTGGTAGTCGGCGAGCGCCTGCGGCGAGTCGACGTCCCCGAGCGTGGGGTGCCCCGGCGCGAGCTTGGTGGCGGCCTTCACGCCGAAGCGCTTGGCGAGGACGGCGCCCAGCGACTTGACCTTCATCTCGCCGAAGCCGGGAAGCGCGGCGAGGTTGGCGCGCAGCTCGCTCGCGTCGGCGGCGTCGGTCCACACCCGCGCGGCGTCGCCGTCGTAGTGGTCGCGCACGTACACCGCCAGCTCGTGCACGCGCTGGGCCATCGAGCCGGGGAAGCGGTGGATCGCCGGTTTCTCGCGGAACACCGGCTCGAGATCGGCCGCCGCCAGCGTCGCGGCGTCGATCGAGCCCAGACGCTCGCGCAGCACCAGCGGGCCTGCGAACGCCTTCTGCACGCTGACCTGCTGGTCGAGCGCGAACCCGATCAGCAGCGCCATCGGATCCGCCGCCAGCAGCGCGTTCGCCTCTTCGGAGTCAGTGAAGTACAGGTGGTCGGGCATCTGTCAATCGTATAGGCGGCCCGGTCAACCCGCTGCGTCCGTCGATCGCGCGGGCGGCTATCGACCGGCGTAAGACCGCGACGCGGCCGCCGCGGCCACGTACAGGACGGCCTGCGCGCGCGCGACGGCGCCGACTGCGGCGTCCGGAGGCAGGAGCTCGGGGTGGTGCAGCGGACGCGTGGTGAAGCCGTCCGCCCCGTCGAGCCCCACGAACGCCATCGCGACGGGTGCGAGCGCGCCGAAGAACGCGAAGTCGTCCGACCCGCACGAGCGCCACTCCGGCGCTGGCGACAGGCCGGCGCTCGCGAGCAGCTCTCGCGCCCGCGCGACGATGCCGGGGTCGTTCTCGAGCGCCGGCTCGCCGGGCACGATCTCGACGCTCGCGCGGCAGCCATGCGCCGCCGCGACCGCGCCGGCCACCTCCGCGACCATCTCGCGCAGCGCGAGCCGCTCCTGCGGTCGATGCGCGCGCAGCGCCCCCCGCGCGCACGCGCGCGCGGGAATCACGTTCTCCGCGCTGCCGCCCTCGAGCACGCCGACCGTCAGCGACGCCGGGCTCAGCGGGTCGATCCGCCTGGACGCCTGCGCGTGCAGCGCGACCACCACCTGGGCGAGCGCGAGGATCGGATCGCGGCCGTGGTGCGGGTAGGCGCCGTGCGAGGGCTCGCCCTCGACGACGAGCGCGAACGCGTCGCACGATGCGTTGACCGTGCCAGGATCCAGCGCGACCGTGCCCCACCGCTGCTCCGGGTGGACGTGCGCCGCAATCACCGCCGCCGGCGCGAGCGCCGCCAGGGGACCTTCGGCCAGCTGCTGCGCGCCGGAGGGATAGGCCTCCTCGCTCGGCTGGAAGACCGCGAGCAGCGGCGCCGGCAGTTGCTCGCCGAGCCCGTGCGCGGCGCGCGCCAGCGCCACCAGCGCCGCCATGTGGACGTCGTGCCCGCACGCGTGCATCGCCTCGCCGCTCGCCGCGAACGGCGCGCCCGTGCGCTCCCCGATCGGCAGCCCGTCGAGCTCCGCGCGCACCGCCACGGGCGCGACGCCGGGGCTCGGCGCGCCCGCGGCGCCGGGGGCCGGCGCGGCGGCGCCTCCGCGGGGGTCTATGAGGGCGAGCAGCCCGGTTCCGGCGACCGTCTCGCACTCCACCGGCAGCTCGGCGGCGACGCTCGCCGCCGTCCGGTGCTCCTCGTGGGCGAGCTCGGGCTCGGCGTGCAG
This sequence comes from uncultured Solirubrobacteraceae bacterium, assembly GCA_963735705.1. Classification (GTDB taxonomy): domain Bacteria; phylum Actinomycetota; class Thermoleophilia; order Solirubrobacterales; family Solirubrobacteraceae; genus Palsa-744. The sequence goes on along the minus strand of CAVTLZ010000012.1, from coordinate 714,171 downwards.
CCGGTGGCGCAGCTCGACCGCGCGCGGGAGCTCGCGCTCGACGGCCTCCAGCAGCCGTTCCAGCAGCGCGGCGGCCGGTCCCTCTCAGTAGATCGCGGCATAGCGCCTGCAGAGCTCCTCGAGGTCCACGTCCGTGGCGGCGTCGAGCTCGGCCCGCTTGACGCTCGTGTAGGCGTCGTACAGCAGCGGCGTCATCCAGCCGCGGACGGTGCCGTCGTCGGCGAGCGCTCGCAGCGCCTCGTCGAGCGTCGCCGGCAGCCCGCCCACGCCGAAGCGCTCGGCCTCCTGCGCATCCAGCTGCGCGGGGTCGCGGTCGAGGATCGCAGGCGCCGGCAGCTGCGCGCGCACGCCCTCCACGCCAGCACGCACGATCGCGCCGAGGGCCAGGTGGGGGTTGGCGCTGGCGTCCGCGCCGCGGTACTCCAGGCGCAGCTGGCCGGCCGCGTCGACGTCCGCGAGCTCGAGCACCGGCGGGATCCGCAGCAGCGCCTCGCGGTTGCGCTGCGCCAGGCACACCGCTCCCGCGCTCCAGCGGTGCGGCTGCAGGCGCGCCCCCGACACGGGGCTGGCGGCGCTCAGCGCGCTGAGCGCGCGCGCGTGCGCGCAGGATCCCCGCCGCGAAGCGCCCGCCGAGCTCGCTCAGGCCCGCCGGCCGGGCGGCGTCGTACAGCAGCGGGCCGCCATCCGCGTCCAGCAGGCTCAGGTGGACGTGCACGCCGTTGCCCGCCTGCTCTGGGTCGTTCAGCGGCGCGAAGCTCGCGCGCGTTCCCTGCTCGCCTTGCGACCTCGCGCACGACCTCCCTCAACACCACCGCGCGGTCGGCGCTCGCGATGCCCTCCGCGGCTGCCACCGGGATCTCGAACTGGTGCGGCGCGTACTCGGCGAAGATGCGCTCCGGCTCGCACTCCCGCCTGCACCAGCGCTCCCATCGCCCTCCTGGGGAACGGTTCCGCCTGGCGCAGGGCCTCCAGCGAGAACGGCAACGCCGCCGGCTCGGAGCTGGAGATCGACGGAGCGCCGTCGGCATCGTCGGGCGCCACGAGCTGGAACTCGTGCTCGAAGCTCGCCACGAGCCGCGCGCCCAGCTCCCGCTCGAGCTCGAGCAGGGCCTCGCGCAGGAAGTACCGCGGACAGCACACCCACGGCTGGCCGTCGGTCTCCACGATGTCGCAAAGCAGCAGCTCGAGCGCGCCGGCGGCGCCGTCGGACTCCACCAGCACGCGCGTGCCCGCGTCGGGCAGCAGGCGCAGGTCGCCGGTCGACCCGAACGGGTTGGGCTCGGCGACCGGGCCGAGCGGCGTCAGCGCGTGGTTGGCGGGCACCCAGCCGACGCCCGCGCGCAGGCTCTCGTCGAGCTCGCCGGAGCGCACCGCGCGTCCGCGGACGATCGCGCCGAGGTCGCAGCAGACGAGCGCGATCAGATCGTCCGCACCGGCCAGATCCCTCGCGCAACCCTGCTCACCCCCGCTCACTACGGTGTCTCGCCGGTCGCCGTGCCGTTGTCCCACAGGCCCTCGCGCAGCCCGAGCGCCTCCGCGCCCGCGCGCACGGCGGCGGCGTCCTCGGTAGATACGACGACGATCATGCCCCCCGCGGGCATGTCGCGCCGCTCGAGCGCCTTCGCGAGCTGCTCCTGCGGCTGCATGTGCACGCCGCCGTCGCCGAGCGTCGGGTACGTGTCGGCCACCGCGTACAGGTTGCCGGCGGGCCCGCGCACGCGCGCGACGACGCACGCGAAGTGTCCCACGTCCCAGTCCGGCGGGGGGCCGTCCAGCCTGCCGTCGAACAGGTACGCGAGCAGCTGGTCGACGCGCGCATGCCCGCCCCAAAGGTGGCGGGTGGCGAAGTTCGCCACGAGCGTCACCGGGCGCCCGCACGCGCAGCCGAGGTCGAACAGGCCGGAGAGCGTGCTCGTCGTCCACGGGCCCGTGTATGGAATCGCGACGATCGCGCCGGCGCCGAGTTGGGCGATCGCGTCGAGCAGGCCCGCGGCGGTCGTCCCCGAGAGGTCAGGGTCGTCGATCGACGGGAGCGACAGGCGGTAGTCGCGCCGTCCCGGCTCTCCGTGGGGGAGCACGCCAGCCGCGCGCACGCCCGCGACGACGCTGCCCGCCGCGAGCGCCACCGCGTCCTGGTCCAGCGGCGCGCCGTCGCGATCGCCGATGCCGGCGGCGCGCAGCGCCAGCGCGCCGCAGAACGCGCCGCACAGGTCGTCGCGCTGGGGCAGCTCGCGCGCATGGACGGCCAGCAGCTCGCGGGCGCCCGGGAGGAGCGTCATCTCCAGCTGGTCAGGGCTCGGCATGAGCCCAATCTACTGGGCGTGCGGCCATCCGTTCGGCATGCGCGCGGTCATCCGTCCGGTGCGCGCGCGACCATCGTTCGGATCCTGTCAAGGGATGAGGAGAGCTGGGTCACCGGGAGGTGTCATGGGGTGCTGCAAACAACTGTCTGCCTGTGTCCGGGAGACGCCGCGCACGGTTGCAAACAGTTGTCTGCTTCCGCTTGACAGAACAGGAGATCTCTGTGATAGTACGAATCGTACTGCCCAGGGAGCGAAATACTCCCATGCTATGACAATAGAGTACACGAGCGTCTTTCGATCATCAAGTCGGCTCCGCTAGCCGGTTGCCAATCGACAAAGGAGCAGTGAGAGAACGTGCATCGCGTCATCAAGTTTGGCTTGGTCCTGATTGCCGCGCTTGGGGTGGCCGGCGTCAGCGCCGTCTCTGTCTCCGCCTCGGGTCATGAATTCTATGCGAGCAAAGCGGGCAAAACGAAGAGCAAATCGACGGATGCGCAGGTGTTCAAAACCGGCGCAGGCACGCTCGAATGCACGGAAGTGGTCGGATCGGGCACGATGGCAGCAGGGCTCTCGACCGCGCACAAAGAAGTGTTCACGTACAGCGGCTGCACCGCCTTCGGCGGCAAAGTGAAAGTCTCTGCCGCGCACTTCGAATTCAACGCCAACGGGCCCGTGAAGCTCGAAAACGAAGTCATCATCGAGCCCGGCAACGAAGAATGCGAAGTCGTGATCCCGTCGCAGACGCTTGAAAAAGCGACGTACGAAAACAAGTCCGGCGGCAAGGTCCAGGCGGAAGCGAGCGCCACCAAAATCCGCTCAAAAGGGACCGGCGGCTCCTGTGGAAGCACGGAAAACCTCGAAGGCAGCTACAACGGGGCGGCGCTCGGCGAACTCGAAGGCGGTACGCTCGAATGGAAATAGCCCCGTCGCGGGGGTAGAGGAAGGGGAAGGCGAGGCTCGGAGGCCGCCGATAGGCGGGGCTGCCGGGCCTCGAAGTCGGGGGGCTCCGAACGGGCCGTAGCGACGCGGCTGGAAGGGCGCGAGGCTAGACTACGGCCGGGAGAGGAGGCACCATGCGCGGAATGTCGCTTCGCGCCGGATCGATCAGCAGTCGGCCCCGTGTCTCGGGCGCATGCCTGCTCGCGCTCGCGGCGATCTGGCTGGTCGGCGTCTGCGCGGCGCCCGCCGCCGCGGTGAGTTGCGCCAACGCCCAGTTCCGCTCCGGCCCCTCCGAACACCTGCCCGACTGCCGCGCCTACGAGCAGGTCTCTCCCGTCGAAAAGGACGGGCAGGACGCCACGACGCTGCTGCCGCTGCGCCCCGCGCAGGCATCCCCATGCGAAGCTGGCGAACCGTGTACGGTCGTGTACATGAATGTTGGGGCGGCCTTTGGCGGCGCGCAGGGCAACGATTTCCCCGAACGCGTACCTGACCACGAGAGGCGCCGGGGGCTGGCAGACGACCGCCCTGACGCCACCGACGCCGCAGGCTCCGACGAACGGGAAGGAGTTGGCCGCGTATGCGTTCTCGGAAGATCTCTCCCGGGCGGTCCTGCGCGTCCCGCTGCAGCAGTTGACCGCAAGCGCGCCGGCCGGCGTCTACAACCTGTTCCTGCGTCAGCCGGGCGGCGCCTACTCGCTCGTGACCGCGAGCGCCCCCGCGGAACCGCCTGAGCCCGGGTGCGGCGCCTGTGCTTCGAAGAAGAAGACGTGCCCGCGTTCGCCGGCGCGTCCAGCGACTTCAGCCATGTGATCTTCGAGGCGAACGACAGCCTCGTCGAAGGCGCGCCCGGCGGAGGCGTCGAAAACCTCTACGAAACGGTCGCCCAACACGTGCGGCTCGTCGGGATCCTCCCGGACGGCACGATTCCCCCGCAGGGCGCGACCGCCGGCGGCGGGATCCACGCAGTCAATGAACACGCGCACGAGCTCGGACACGCGATTTCGCAGGACGGGTCGCGCGTGCTGTTCGAGGCCGCAGCCGACGGCGGCGCCCCGGATCCAGGGCAGAAGGGCAAGACGGAGCTCTACGACCGCATCGACGGCGTCGCGACCGTCGAGGTCTCCGCGCCCGCGCCGGGCGCCGAACCCTCCGATTGCGAAACACTCGACGGAATCTGCGACCCCGGGTCCGCGCAGTTCTGGACGGCATCCGACGACGGCTCGGTCGTGTACTTCACGAGCAAAGCCGCGCTCACCAAGGAGTCGAACACGGGCCCCGAAGAAGCGTCGGGAGAAGAAGACGCGGGCAACGACCTCTACCGCTACGACGTCGAAACGGGCGCGCTGACCGATCTCACGGTCGATACCGGAGACGCCAATGGTGCGAGCGTCCTCGGCGTCGTCGGCAGCTCCGAGGATGGCTCATACGTCTACTTTGTCGCCGATGGCGCCCTTGGAGGTGACAAAGTCAGCGGGCGGCCCAACCTCTACATGTGGCACGGGACGGCTGCGGGGTCGGGCACGGTGACGTACATCGCGGCGCTCCACGCACCGACGGGCGAAGAAGTGAAAGACATCGAAGGGATGCATACGGGGACGCTCGAATATCACAGCGACGTCGCCGACTGGACGAGCCGTCCGACCGAGTCGCAGGCATACGTCACGCCCGACGGCACGCACCTCGCGTTCATGTCGGTCGAACCGCTGACCGGCTACGACAACGAAGACCAGGCGACGGGGCAGGCCGACCACGAGGTGTTCGAGTACAGCGCCGAAAGCGGGCAACTCGTGTGCGCGTCGTGCGACGCGAGCGGCGTGCGGCCATTGGGCAGCGCGTTCATCGGCGCGAAGCTGGGCGAAAGGGTGAGCACTCCCTTCCACCAGCCGCGGAGCCTCAGCGACGACGGCAGCCGCCTGTTCTTCTCCTCCCCCGATCCGCTCGTGTCCGGGATCTCAGGCGGCAACACGAGGGTGTTCGAGTACGAGGACGGCTCGATGCAGCTCATCTCCGGCACCGAAAGCGGCGGCGGCGCCGTATTCCTCGACGCGAGCGCCAGCGGCGACGACGTGTTCTTCGCAACTCGCGAACAGCTCGCGCCGGGCGACACCGACGGGCTCGTCGACGTCTACGACGCGCGCGTCGGTGGAGGGCTTGCGGAACCTCCCGCGCTGATGCCGTGTCAGGGCGGCGCCTGCCGGGAACCGCTCATCCTGCCGCCGTCGTTCTCCGTGCCGGCCTCGGCGTCTTTCACCGGAGCGGGGAATCTCGCGCCGGCAGCTCCCGTGAAAGCGACGCGCGAGCAACTGCTCTCGCGCGCCCTCGCCCTGTGCAAGAAGATGAGGAGCAGGAAGCGGCGCTCGACCTGCACCGAGGTGGCGCGCAGACGCTACGCGCCCAAAGCCAAGCGGGCCCGCCGCGGCTCCGTGCCGGAGCGCAGCCGGCCGCGAAGGTGAGCCGTCCGCGCCGCCGGCACGATGGCGGCATCCGGCTCCAGATCGAGCGCTTCGAGCGGGTGGCGCGGCTGCTCGCGGTGGTGTTCGTCCTCGCCGCGAGCGGAGCCTCTCCGGCGTCGGCTGCTCCCGCGAGCCCCCACTGGAGCATCCTCTCCGAGTCCCAGCCGACGTACTTCAAGGCTGGCGACACGTCCGACGCCTACGTGCTGATCGTCCGCAACGACGGTGCGCTGCCCACGACGCACGGCAGCGTCGTGACACTCACCGACACGTTGCCGACCGGGGTCACGGCCACGAGCGTCTCGGCCAGCGGTGAAGCCGCGAATGGAAACGGGCTGCCGAAATACAAAATGACGTGCGCGATCGCGCCAGTGACGTGCACATATGAAGAAGACCCCTCGCACGGAGCGGTGCTGGCCGGGGCGACGATCGTCGTGACGATCACCGTGTCGGTCGAAGCGGGCGTGGAAACGTTGAAACCGAACTCCGCGACGGTGTCCGGAGGCGGCGCTCCGAGCGCGTCTACGGACGTGACGACGCCGATTGACGTCGAACCTGTCCCCTTCGGCCTTTCGCTGTTCGACGCGGGCATCGTCGACGAAGGCGGCAATGCAGAGACGCAGGCCGGCTCGCATCCATACGAGCTCACCGCGAGCCTCGCCTACAACGTCAGCGCGCGGGAAGGACCGCCGCTCGGAATCGCCGCTCGCGAACGCCGCGCCCAAGGATCTCGAAGTCGCGTTCCCGCCTGGGCTGGTCGGCAATCCGAACGCCGTCCCGCAGTGCAGCCAGCAGGCGTTCCTGGAACTGGAAGTGCTGAACTGCCCGCTCGACAGCCAGGTCGGGACGGTGAAGCCGTTCTTCTACGGCTCGTTCCACTCCGCCGTCTACCCCGTCTTCGACGTCGTCCCGCCGGCGGGCGAGCCCGCCGAGCTCGGCTTCTCGGTGGCCGGGATCGGCCACATCCCGATGTTCTTCCATCTTCTTGTGAACAGCAAAGGGGAATACGGGCTGACGGCATCCCTGAACGACATCCCCGAGAGCGGCCCTCTGCAGGGCGCGATCCTGACGCTGTGGGGCGTGCCGGCGGACGGCAACCACGATCTCGAACGCGAAGGCACGTTCGGCCAGGGGCACGAGCAGGACGGGGAATTCTGCAAGCCCCAGGGCAAAGTGGAAGGCGGGGTGGAAGAACAGATCAGCTGCCCCAGCGGCATCGCGGCGAAGCCGTATCTCACGCTGCCGAGCCGATGCCAGGCGGGCGCGCTGCCCGTTGGCGTGGAAACAGACTCCTGGGAGAACCCGGGGCCGCCGTTCGAGTCACGCTCCGCCGAACTTGCCGGTGGAGCGATCACCGGCTGCGAACAGCTGTCGTTCACCCCGTCGCTCGCGCTCGCGCCCGAAACCACGCAGGCGGGCGCGCCGAGCGGCTACGCCGTCGAAGTGCACGTGCCGCAGAACGAAGACCCGACCGCGCTCGCCACGCCCGACCTGCGCAGAGCGGTCGTGAGCCTGCCGGCGGGCGTCGTGCTCTCGCCGTCCGTCGCCAACGGCCTGCAGGACTGCAGCGAAGAGCAGTTCGCGTGAAGTCGCTCACCTCCGCGTCGTGCCCGACCAGGTCGCAGATCGGAACCGTCAAGATCGTGACGCCGGTGCTATCGAGCCCGCTCGAAGGCCAGATCTTCCTCGGCAAGCCCGACTGCGAACCGTGCACTCCCGGCGACGCGCGGGAAGGCCGGATGATCCGCCTGCTGCTGCAGGCGCAGGGCTCAGGCGTGACCGTCAAGCTCGAAGGCTCCGGTGCGATCGACCAGCAGACCGGGCAGCTGACGGCGACGTTCGACGAAAGCCCGCAACTGCCCTTCGAACAGCTGAAGCTGACGCTCGACGGAGGCGCGAACGCGCCGCTCGCCAACGGCTCCACGTGCGGCGTGCCGTTGGCCGCAAGCTCGCAGCTGACGCCGTACAGCAGCGAAACGCCCGCCGAGCCCGTGAGCGAGCGGTTCGAGCTCAGCGGCTGTCCGGCGCCGCGGTTCGCCCCGTCGTTCCTCGCCGGCACGACCAACAACCAGGCCGGCGCCTTCAGCCCGCTCACGGTGAACGTGTCGCGAACCGACCAGGACGAGGATCTGCAGCGCGTCGCCGTGCGCCTGCCGCCGGGGCTGCTCGGGATGCTCTCCAAGATCCAGCTCTGCACCGAAGCCCAGGCGCAGGCGGGCGCGTGCGGGGCGCAGAGCGAAGTCGGCGGCGCGACCGTCGCCGCCGGGCCCGGCGCCGACCCGGTGGTTCTCGACGGGCACGTGTACCTCACAGGTCCCTACGACGGCGCGCCGTTCGGCCTGTCGATCGTCGTGCCCGCCGCCGCTGGCCCGTTCGACCTCGGCACGATCGACGTCCGCGCGCGGATCGAAGTCGACCCCAGCACCGCCGCGCTCACGGTGACGAGCGATCCGCTGCCGCAGAGCCTCGACGGGATTCCGCTGCAGATCAGGACCGTCGACCTCGACATCGATCGCGAAGGCTTCGTCTTCAACCCCACCGACTGCCGGCCGCTCGGGATCACCGCAACGCTCCAGAGCAGCGACGACGCCCTGGCATCCCTCTCATCGACGATTTCAGGCGGCCAACTGCGCGACGCTGGCGTTCAAGCCGAGTCTCACCGGCCTGACCCATGCGAAGACCAGCAAAGCCGGCGGCGCGTACCTGCACATGCGCCTCCAATCCGCGCCCGGTCAGGCGAACGTCGCCGCGGTCAAGGTCGACATCCCTCGGCGGCTGCCCGTGCGGCTGGCGGCGCTCCAGCACGCGTGCCTCGCGGCCGTGATCGCAGCCAACCCCGCGAGCTGTCCCGCGGCGTCGGTCGTCGGCAGCGTGACCGTGCTCACGCCCGTCCTGCGCCAGCCGCTCGTCGGACCCGTCTACCTCGTCTCCCACGGCGGCTCGCAGACGCCCGACATCGAGTTCGTGCTGCAGGGCGAAGGCGTCAGCATCGACGTCGTCGGGCGCACGATCGTCAAGCACGGCGTTCTCTCCGCCGCTTTCAGATCGCTTCCAGACGTGCCGATCTCGACGCTCGGGCTCGTGCTCGGCGCCGGCCCGCACTCGCTGCTCGCCGCCAACCTGCCCGCGAAGGCAAAGGGCAGCCTGTGCGGGCAGAGCCTCGCGATGGCGACCGCGATCACCGGCCAGAACGGCGCCGTGCGCAAACAGACGACCAGGATCTCCATCCTCGGCTGTGCGAAGCGCGGAGCGTCCCGGCGCAAGCGGCCCGCGCGCAGGGCGTAGGCTTCGGTTTGACATCACGCCCGCACACTGACCGGAAGGACGCCGACCGCATGAGCTGGGACTTCTCCACCGACCCCGACTTCCAGGAGCAGCTCGACTGGATGCGCGATTTCGTCCGCGCCGAAATCTGGCCGCTCGAGGCGATCTGGCACGAGCTCGGACTCGCCGGTCTGGAGCGCGCGATCGCGCCGCTGCAAGAGCAGGTCAGGACGCGCGGGCTGTGGGCGACGCACCTGCCGCCCGAGCTCGGCGGGCAGGGGATGGGGCAGGTGCGCCTCGGCCTCATGCACGAGATCCTCGGCTCCTCGCCGATCGCGCCACTCGCCTTCGGCAACGCCGCGCCCGACTCCGGCAACTCGGAGATCATCGCGCTCGCCGGCACCGACGAGCAGAAGGACCGCTGGCTGCACCCGCTGCTCGCCGGCGACCTGCGCAGCGCGTTCAGCATGACCGAGCCCGACACGCCCGGCTCCGACCCCACGCAGCTGCGCACGCGCGCCGTCCGCGACGGCGACGAGTGGGTGATCGACGGGCGCAAGTGGTTCTCCTCCAACGCCTCCATCGCCGACTTCCTGATCGTCATGGCCGTCACCGACCCCGACGCGCGCCCCTCGCAGCGCGCGTCCATGTTCATCGTCGGAACCGACACGCCCGGCGTGGACATCCTCCGCGACGTGCCCACCATGGAGCACCCGTGGGAGCAGTTCGGCGCCTACGGCGGGCACGCCGAAATCGCCTACGAGGGCGCGCGCGTCCCCGCCGAGGCGCTGCTCGGCGGCGTCGGCGAGGGCTTCCTGCTCGCCCAGCACCGGCTCGTCCCCGGCCGCATCCACCACTGCATGCGCTGGCTCGGCGTCGCGCGGCGCGCCTTCGACATGCTCTGCGAGCGCGCCACCTACCGCCACGCGCACGGCTCGCTGCTCGCCGACAAGCAGACCGTCCAGAACTGGATCGCAGACAGCGCCGCCGAGATGCAGGCCGCGCGCCTGATGACCCTGCACGCCGCCTGGGTGATGGACACGCAGGGCGCCAGCGCCGCGCGCACGGACGTCGCGCTGGTCAAGTTCTACGGCGCCAAGGTCCTGCACGACGTCGTCGACCGCGCGCTGCAGGTACACGGCTCGCTCGGCTACTCCACCGACCTGCCGCTCGAGCAGATGTACCGCTTCGCGCGCGCCGCGCGCATCTACGACGGCCCCGACGAGGTCCACCGCCAGTCCGTCGCGCGGCATCTGCTGCGCGGCTACGCGCCGCCCGCCGACGGCGTCCCCAGCGAGCATCTGCCCACGCGCCGCGAGCACGCCCGCGAGCGCTTCTCCGAGCTGCTCGAGGCCGTCACCGCGAACGACTGACACGGGTCGGGCGCCGAGCCTTGGTCGTGGCGCCCCCAGCCTCGGCGTGGGCGCCACGCTTGACATAGGTTCGACAAACTGCATAGTTCCATGATGTGGGCCTTCCATACATGGACTGGACTCGTCTCGCTCCCGGCGCGCGCAGCGGCCGGCGCGGTGGCTGACCGCAGTCGCCCACGAGCATGGCCGCGGCAGAGAACCCCTTCGACTACTTCGAGTACCCGCAGGCGGAGAGCGGCGCCGGCGCGCACTGGGCCGCCCGCGCGCCGCGCCGCCCGAGCGATCGCTACGACCTGAAGCTGCTGCCGCGCTCGCCCACCTGGCGCGACGAGAAGAAAGCGCTGGACGCGCTCGCGCTGGTCGAGCGCGAGCCGTGGGTTGCTCGCGCGACGCCGGTCGAGGACGGCGTCGAGCTGCGTCTCGACGACGCCTGGATCGAAACGGTCGGCGACGGGCTGCAGGAGGGCGGCGGCGAGGAGGAGCGGCTCGCGGATCTGGCGCGCGGGCAGCGCTTCTCGGTGCAGTTCTGCGACGCCGGCGTCAACGAGGCGCTGCACGTGGGGCACCTGCGCAACCTCGCGCTCGGCAACGCGCTCGCCGCCGCGCTCGCGCAGGCCGGCGCGGACGTCGAGCGCCGCTGCCTCATCCGCGACGCGGAGTCCGCGTCGCGCGACCGCCGGGGGCTGCCCGGCCGGCGCGCGACGCTGCGGCGGCTCGCGATCGCGTTCGACAGGGTCCTCTTCGACTCCGAGTTCCTCGCCGATGCCGCCAAGCTCGCCGTGCCCACGCGCGCGCTCGGCGCGGGGTCGCCGACCACGTCTCTGTGCGACATCGCCTACTGGCTCGCGGCGCCCAAGCTGGATGGCACGACGTCGGTCCACGTCTGCGACGCGGAGGCGGCCGCGCACGCCGCCAGCAGGCGCGAGCTGATCCCGCGCCTGCTGGACGGCGACGGCGATCGCGTCCATCCCACCCACGAGATCTTCCATGGCATCGTGTCCGTGGGCGGCCTGGAGAGCGTCTCGGGCGAGCTCGACACACTGACGATCGACGAGCTCGCCGACTGGCTCGAGGGGGAGATCGAGACCCATCCGCGCGGCCAGCAGGTGCTCGGCGAGCTCGGCTCTGCCGAGACGGTGGCGGCGCACGTGGCGCTTGGGTACTTCCTGCTGTACCCGGCAAGCCAGCGCGTCGACCTGTTCCCCGAGAAGCTCCTGCGGACACGCGAGAGCCCTGGCTGGGATCTCGCCTGCGCTCGCGCTCGCGACGGGCACGCCGGCGCATCGAGCGGCGAGCCCGCGCGGGACGCCGACTATCGCTTCGCCGTCGTGCAGTCCGAGCTGCACCGTCGCCAGCTGCGTCTGGCCGTGCAGCGCCTGGACCCCGGTCCCCTCGCCCGGCACGTCGTCCAGTTCGCGCGCTGGTATATGCAGCGCGAGCGCAGCGAGCCTGTCGAGCGGGTCGCGCACACGGCGCTCGAGCGCGGCGCGCGCGGGCTGGGGCTGGAGTAAGAACCCGTTTCAGGGCGGGCAATCATCTAGGTTCAAAATCCCCGAAAAGAGGCGAAGGGGAGGGGCGTAGAGGCGAACAGAAACGAAAGCTCGGTCGTTTGCGATATATCGAGTGCAACGTAGCTCAAGACGTTTGCTCAGCTGCCGTTGCTCGATGAGTTGCGGTATCCGGCGAGGAGGTCGAGTGCTTTGTCGAGCGTGGTCGGCACATCGGTGCCGAGCGCGCGGCGAGCGTGAGCTGGTCTTCGGCGGCGGCCGTTCCGCCGGCGATGCGATCCCGCACTCTTGGTGAAGCAGCTCTATGGGGTTTGCGCCTTGGTGGTAAGCGCGCAGGTGCTTGGTGCGCTCGCCGGCGAGCTTGGCGAGTCGGCGCTGCTGCGGTGATCTCCTGCCGGGCCCCGCTTTTTCCACCAACCCGCTCGCGTTACGCTGGCTCGGCCTTGCGCGCCGTCCTGTGTTGACTCTCAGAAGCCAATGGCGCACCGCAGCGAGCGTACACTTGTGAGAGACATTCTTCCTGTCTTCTTGACGACGCCGGATGCTAGTGCTAAGCATGTAGGAGCCTGCCAGCAGTGCGCATATCGCAGGCCGATAAGGACGCTGTTCTATCGCTGCGTCTAGGGTTGATCTACCCTGAAAGGAAGGGTGAATCATGTTGAAGGCTATCTGGTCGCCGGCCTCGCCCGCGTCGACACAGCCCCGGCGTCGATTACGATCAGCCGCGATGGGAGGGTTACGGGCCGTGGCGTTACGGGCGGTGGCAGTCGCCCTCGGCATGGCCGCGGCCGCAGCGGCAGCCGGCGTTATGAGCGCATCCGCGCTTGCCGCGCGCTCGCAAATAGAAGTGCTTACTCAGCAGGGAATCTCCACTGCGCGCGCCGAACGGGCGTTGACGCTGCAGCAGCGGGTCGCAGAAACCAAGCTCGCAGGCAAGATCAGGGCTACCCTCGGTGATGCGTACGCTGGAGTGTGGTTCGAGCCCGCGGCTGCCAAGTTCCATGTTGGCGTGACCTCAAATGCGAGCAGGCAAGCCGTGATGCGACTGGCCTCGGAGGCGGGCCTAGCCCCCGACGTCGCCGCGACGCCGGTGCGCTCGACGCTGAGAGCCCTGATCGCAGCTCAAAAGGAATGGAATGGGAGACTCTCGAGTCTGCTGGCCAGCGGAGATGCTATGACGGCGATCGCACCCGAAAGTAACGCGGTGCAGGTCCGCCTGAGCACGTCGGTTGCCACATCTGAGCGCGCGGCTCTGGAATACGCGGGTGCTAAAGCCGATGTTAACATCCTAGTCAGCGTAGAGGACAGTCCAAAGCTGGGCATAGTGCTAGAGGCGAAAAAGACCTGCGAAAAAAAATTCACTGCATTCAAAGCATTCTGTGAAGAAGCGATCACAGCTGGTGTGGGCATAAGGACGCCGGGAGGCACAGGAGTAGAATGCACCGCTGGGCCCGAGCTGATCGCAGGTCTCGTAACGTATATGCTCACAGCCGGTCACTGTATCAGCAGCAAAGAAACAGAACCAGGTGAAGTGTTTGAAAAAAAAGAAGTGGCATCGGCATTTCCGGTCAACAACGTATTCAAAGAAATCGGCAACGAAGGTAAGCGGTATTTGAACAAAAAACGCGATATGGCCGAGGTGCTGGTGGTTCCGAAAAGCCAACGAGGCGCCTTCGCCGAACGGCTCCCCACCCCTGTACCGGCTCTGGTAGCCGAATGGACAGCCTCAGCAGAAAAACCACACTCCGTGGAAGGCCAAGAAGAAGCCATTGTAGGGCAGATCATCTGCCACGAGGGCGCCGCAACCGGAGAACAGTGCGGTAAAGTCCTAGCACTGTATGCCACGAACGGAATAACCGAAGATCTAGTTGAAACCAGTGCGTGTTCCGCATCGGGCGACAGTGGTGGTCCTTACTTCACGGTCGAGAAAGGCAAATTGTTGATGGTGGGCTTGCACATTGGTAAACCTGAAGGCGCGACCGAATGCGGCGGTGCAACCCCACGGACGGTCTTCGAGCCGCTCGTGGGCCTTTTCGGAGCCGAAGAATTCGGGATTCTTGAAACCTTTAAACAATCGCTGCTGACCACGGCCAATGAAGACCGCGCTAAAAGTGAAAAAGAAGAAAAAGAATTCAAAGAAAAAGAAGAAAAAGAAGAAAAAGAATTCAAAGAAAAAGAAGAAAAAGGATCCGGGTGTGGGCACGGCGGCGCCCACCCGGGCGGTCTTGCCAACGGGTCTGGTATACGGCGGGCGGGGGCTGTCACTCCGGTAGCGACTTTCGCGGTGGAGCAATTCTTGTATCCCGCAAATTTCTTGACGGCCTTTTGACGAGTCCGTTCTGAGCAAACGCCGCGCGAGCCGCAGAAGGGATGGCGGCCCTCATGCGCTGCGTATCGGCGCAAAGGCGGTGTCGTCAAGGCGGGGCGAACTTGGACGGTAGGCGGGGAGGAGGTCGGACCACGCTTTGACAGGCGCTGAGTTCTGCTTGCGTGTCAGCGCGACAACGCGCCGCAATTGTCCGGGCGGACGGGCTGCATGGGTGGGACGTGCCGTTGTCGAGGGCGCTCGCGTCCTACCGACCTACTAGCCCGGATCTTGCATGAGGGGATTTGGTGTGGTGTTTTTGTGGGCGGTGAGGGGTGGGGCCAGTTGAAGCCGCCGCGGATCGGGTTGTAGCGGTTTGGGCGTGCGGGCTGGTGGTGTGGCGTTGGCCGAATGCCGGTTTTGGGGGCAGGCTTCGCGGGGCGGATCGCGCCCGAACGTCGAGATGGTCGTCGTAGGTCCGGTGGCTGTGTCAGCTTGGGGGCATCGGGAGCGTTCTGAGGCGCTGGAACGCGGTGGTGAGGGCGTTGGCCCAGGGCCAACTGGCTTGTATTCGCAGTGTTGCTGTGCGGGCGTGGAATGAGAGGCGACCGGCGACGTGCAGGATTCGGTATCGCAGGCGCTTGGGCTCTGTTTTGGCGAGTTCGCCGGTGAGTAGCAGGCGCTGGGTCCACACGATGAGGTCGTGGGCGATTCGCACGAGTGCAAGCCAAACGCGGTTGTGCTCGAAGTCACGGAACGGCAGGTTGCGTAGTCCGGTGTCCTTGTCGTTGCGGATGTGATCCTCGACTCTTGCGCGGCCGCGGTGATCGCGCTCGACGGGCGCGATGTCACCGGCCTGGTCTGTGAGGATCGCTTGGAAGCGGTGCCCGTCATGGTCGGTGAAGGACAGTTGCGCGCCGGGATGCGCGCGCTCGCGCCGCACGATCACCCTTGACCCGACTGGCCAAGTCGACAGGTCGAGCTGGCTGGTGATCTCGCAGACCTGCCCGTTGGGGCGTGGGCTGCCGTCCTGCTCGAGCGCGGGAACCCAGGTGCTGTCAGGGATCTGGAGGATCGCGGCGCGCACTGCCTCGTTTAGTTCATAGCCGACGGAGAACTCAATCCGGCCCTCGCGAGCCCAGTCCAATAGCTCGTGGCTGGCGCCCGCGGAGTCGACGCGCAACAGCAATTTGATGTTCTCGATGTGCTCGGCGGGGATCTGCTCGACGGCTTGCTCGGCGACCTTGATCTGGTCGATAGCGGTATTCGCGCCAGCGTTCCCCGGCCGCAGCTCACCGGCGAGCGCTTCGCTGGTCTCATCGCCATAGGCGAGCATCGGGTGAAATCCGTAGCCGCCCTTGAAGTTCCCCGCCGCTCCCTCCTTCTCCGAATGCGAGCCGACGAGCGTGGCGTCCAGGTCGATCGTCAAACGCTCCGGGGTACCCGCCAGTTCCCAGACACGCGCCCGCGCTGCAGCGTGAGCCGCCCGCAGCATCTCCAGTCCCTCCGGGTCACGGGCGATCCGATCGACGAGCCGGAACGCCGTCGAGGCCGATGCAACACTCCCGAACAGCGACTCCTGATCGCCGAGCGCCCCGATGTCGGCCAGACAGTCCCCGCCGTCGGCGAGCATCACCGCCAGGTCACGAATCACGCGGCCCTGGTCGTGTCCGGACCGCCGCTGCTTCAGCCCCGCAAGCTCCAGCGACAGCGCGCCCACCAGCCCAGTCTTCTCGGCGACCTGGGCCAACAACGCACTGCCCGCATGCGAGACCAGCCCCTCTCCGTCCGGCGCGACAACTACCTTGAAATCGCGGCCATCACGCTGCACCCTCAAGGTGACCTCCTGAGCTCGAGAACAGGACCTTCAGCAAGCCCAATTCTCCAAGCCCAGCCGGACATCCCCGCGCCCCGGACCACCCGGGGCGCGGACCGTTAATGCAAGATCCGGGCTAGTGGTCGCTCCGCTTAATTCGTGATCTGTTGTAGGGCTCCTTTGATGCGTGCCGAACCGAGTCGCTGGTTGTCCAGCGATGATGGAGGTTTGTATGGCTGCGCCAGCGAAGTGCATCGAGGTTCCAGTGGAGGATCGCGTCGAGCTTGAACGGATCGTGCGGTCGGCGACCGGGCAGGTGCGGATGGTCGAGCGCGCCCAGATCGTGCTCTGTGCGGCCGAGGGCCACTCGGCCGCGGTGATTGGCCGGACGGTCGGGTGTGCGACGGTGACCGCGCAGAAGTGGCGCTCGCGCTATGAGCGCGAGGGGATCACGGGGCTTTTCGATCTGCCGCGACCCGGCAAACCGCTGATCTACTCCTGCGAGGAGCGGGCGCGGCTGATCGCCAAGGCATGCACCCGCCCGCCGGACACACCGGCGGGCCAGCGCCGCGAGCGTTGGACCTATGACGAGCTCGCGGCGGAGGTCGGGATGTCCTCCTCGCACGCGCACACGATCCTCGCCCGTGCTGAGATCAAGCCGCACCGCACCGACTACTGGGTGATGAGCGACTTTGACGACCCCGAGTTCGAGCAGCGCCTGAAAGAGGTCTGTGGCCTGTATGTCGACCCGCCGGAGAACGTGCTGGTCGTCTCGATCGACGAGAAGACAGTATCCAGGCCAAGGCGCCGACCAAGCCAGACACGCCGGCCGCGCCGGGCAATCCGCCACGGCGTGAGCACGAATACACCCGCAACGGCACGCAATGCCTGTTCGCCTGCCTGAACGTCAAAGAGGGTGACGTGCTCGGGATGCCATCCAAGACGCGCAACCGTCACGACCTGATCCGCTTCCTCGACCGACTCGACGCCGATATCCCCCGTGGTGGAGGGCCAGCAGATCGTCGCGATCTCAGACAACCTCTCCACGCGTCGAACCGAAGAGGTGCAGGAATGGCTGGAAGCTCATCCCCGTTGGCGTTTTCAGTTCACACCCACCCACGCCTCGTGGCTGAACCAGGTCGAGATCTTCTTCTCGATCCTGCACAAGCGGCTGCTCAAGCACGGCGCCTTCACCTCCGAGCAAGACCTCGCCGAGCAGATGCTCGCCTTCATCGAGACCTACAACCAAACCGCCAAACCGTTCAAGTGGACCTACACCGGCAAGATACTCGAGGCATGAACCAGCGAACTACCCGGAGCAACCACTAGGCTGTCCCGCAGATGGCAGCCGATGCCAAGCAGTCTCCCGCGCTGTTCGACCCGACCGCGTTTCAGGCCTTCCGCTTCGTCGCTCGCGAGCTCGACGCGCGCGGGCACGTCACGCTTCGCTACGCGCTCGACGATCAGATCTCCTTCGTCGAGGAGCTCGACCTGCCGGCGCGCATCCCCCCCGCCCAGCTGGACGACGCCGGCCGCGCGCGCGTCGAGCGGCTGGTCTCGCTGCTGCACTGGGTCGCCGGCGTCAGCTACTTCAAGACGGCGCTTCCGCCACAGGTCGTCTGCGAGACCGGCGCGCCGCCGCCCGCCGCCGCCGCGCTGCTCGAGGCGCTCTACTCCGAGGGCCTCGGCGAGCTCGCCTACACCAACCACCTCGACGGCCTGCCGCGTCCGCGGTTTCCGCGCGGGCACGCGCCGCCGGGTGGGCAGGCGCCATCCGACCCGCGCAGGGTGCTCGTGCCGGTCGGCGGCGGCAAGGACTCGGCAGTGGCGCTCGAGATCGTCAGGCGCTCGGGCTGCGAGCTCGCGCTGTTCTCGCTCGGCGACGCCCCTCCGATCGCGCGCACCGTCGCCGTCGCCGGCCTGCCGCGCCTGCTAGCCACGCGCACGCTGGACCCCGGCCTGTCCGCGCTCAACGCCGCCGGCGCGCTCAACGGCCACGTGCCCGTCACCGCGATCGCCTCCTGCGTGGCGCTGCTGACGGCGGCGCTGAACGGCTTCGACGCGGTCGCCATGGCCAACGAGCGCTCCGCGTCCGCCGGCAACGTCGTGTGGGACGGCGTCGAGGTCAACCACCAGTTCAGCAAGGGGCTCGAAGCCGAGCGCCTGCTCAGCGCCGCGGTCGCCGAGCTCGCGCCGGGGCTGCAGCTGTTCTCGGTCCTGCGCCCAGCCTCAGAGCTCGCGATCGCGCGCGCCTTCGCGCGCATGCAGCCCTACCACGCCGCGTTCACCAGCTGCAACGCGATCTTCCGCCTCGACCCCGCGCTGCGCGCCAGCTCCTGGTGCTGCGACTGTCCCAAGTGCCGCTTCGTTTTCCTCGCGCTCGCGCCGTTCAGCTCACCCGAGCACCTGCGCGAGGTGTTCGGGCGCGACCTGCTGGACGAGGACGGCCAGTTCGCCGGCTTCGCGCTGCTCACCGCGACCGGCGGCCACAAGCCGTTCGAGTGCGTCGGCGAGGAGCAGGAGAGCCTCGCCGCGATCCGCCTGCTCGCCCGCGACCCGCGCTGGAGCGCGCACCGCGTCGTGCGGCGCCTGGTGGCCGAGGTGCTGCCGCGCTATCCCGCCGACGCCGGCGACCCAGATGCGGTGCTCGCGCTCAGCGACGAGCACGCCGTGCCAGCCGCGCTGCTGGCGGATGTCCGTGCGGTTCTCGGAGCTTGACGGCGCCCGCATCGGCGTGTGGGGCGCCGGTCGGGAGATCCGCTCGTTCGCCGATCAGCTCGCGCGCCGCCTGCCCTCCGCGCGGATCTGCGTAGCGGCCTTCGACTCCGCGCCGGACGGGGACGTCCTCGACGCGCTCGGCGCGCCCGACGCGCGGATCGTGACCGTCGACGGCGATGGCAGCGGCAACGGCCGCGATGCGCTCGTGGCTGCGCTCGCCGGCTGCGAGGTGGTCGTGCGCTCGCCCGGCGTGTCCATCCATCGGCCCGAGCTGCGCGACGTCCTCGCCGCGGGGACGACCGTGACGACCGCCACCGCGCTGTGGCTCGCCGAGCGCGGCGGCGAGAGCGTGATCGGCGTGACCGGCACGAAGGGCAAGAGCACCACCGCCGCGCTCGCCTGCCATCTCGCGCGCGCGGCCGGGCGCACCGCGCAGCTGGCCGGCAACATCGGCGTCCCCGCGCTGGACCTGCTCGACCGCGAGCCCGCGGACGTCACCGTCGTCGAGCTCTCCAGCTACCACACCGCCGACCTGCAGGTGGGACCGGAGGTGGCGCTCGTCACGAGCCTCTTCCGCGAGCACACCGACTGGCACGGCTCCGAGCAGGCATACCGCGCGGACAAGCTGCGCCTGCTGGGTCTGCCCGGCGTGCGCGTCGCCGTCGTCAACGGCCGCGACGAGCGCCTCCGCGACGAGCCGCTCGCGAGCGCGCGCGCGGGCGCCGAGACGATCCGCTACGGCGTGCCCGGCGGCTGGGATGTCATCGCAGAGGGAATCGCCTTCGACGGCGAGCCGCGCGCGACGAGCGCCGAGCTGCCGCTGCGCGGCGAGCACAACGCGCTCAACCTTTGCGGCGCGCTCACCGCGCTGGATGCGCTCGACATCGCGCCAGCGTCGCTGCCGGCGGCGCTGGAGGGCTTTCAGGCGCTCGCGCACCGCCTCGAGACGGTCGCCGAGCGCGACGGCGTCGTGTGGGTCGACGACAGCATCTCGACCACGCCCGAGTCGACGCTTGCCGCGCTCGCCAGCTTCCCCGGCCGCGCGATCGTCCTCATCGGCGGCGGCCAGGACCGCGGGCAGGACTACGAGCGGCTCGGCCGCGCGCTGGCCGACATCGGCGCCAGCGTCATCGGCGTGCCGACCACCGGCCCGCGGCTAATGGCCGCCGCCCGCGACGCCGGTGTGCCGTCCGCCCGCGCGATCGAGGCGGCCGGCCTGCCCGACGCGGTCGCACATGCTCGCGCGCTCGCCGGCGCCGGTACGGTCGTGCTGCTCTCGCCGGCCGCCCCCAGCTATGACAACTACCGCGACTTCGAGCAGCGCGGCGAACGCTTCAGGGAGCTCGTCGAGCGGGTGTAAGGCTCGGGCTCGACGCCGTTATCAGGAACACTTTCCGCCCCCGTGTCTCCGTTCGGCGAAGGTATTTCTCCAGCTTCGGATAATCGATTTTTCCAGGGCATTGGCGCCCTGATCGGGGGCGTGCGCCGGGACGTGCGGGATCGCGCGCCGCGCTGCGCTTGACGCCCATCCGCGGATCGCCCAAGCTCGCGGATCGGCGACGCGGCGGGATCGAGGTCTTGGAGGTCAACAGCAAGAGGACGAGAGCTGCGAGAGATGTCAAGGTGACGCTCGTCGCCGGCATCGCGCTCATAGCCGTCGTCGGCGCCGTGACGCTCACGCGCTCGCCGCCGCGCGTCGTGCGAGTCGGCACACCGTCTCGGGTGATTCATCCGCTCACCGTGAGCGATGCGGAAGTCTGCCAGCCAAACGAAGTGCTGCCCGCCGGGGTGAGCGCCATCCGCGCTTCGCTCGGCGCCTATTTTGGATCCAGGGTCAGGGTTGTCGCCCTCTCCAACTCGCAGGTTCTCACCGAAGGCGTGCGGGGTCCCAATTGGACGGGCGATGCCGTCACGGTGCCCGTGACGCCGCAGAGCCACGCCACCTCCGGCGTGACGCTCTGCTTCGACGCGGCGCCGAACAGCGAGCTGCTCTACCTCGGGGGAGTCGTGACGTCTCGCCAGGAATCGGCGGTGTGGCAGGGGAAAGCGCTTGGCGGCAGAGTCGGTGTGGAATACCTGGCGGCCGGACGCGGCTCGTGGTGGTCTCGGATCCTGGCCGTGGCGAGGCATATCGGGATCGGACACGCTCTGAGCGGGACGTGGGTCGCGCTGCTCATCGCGGCGCTCGTGGCCGCCGTCGGCGTCCTCGCCGTGCGCCTGGTCCTGCGGGAGCTGCCATGACCGAGGGAACCGTCCGCAGGCTGCGATCGGGAAGGACCGTCGATCGTGTGCGCGTGGCGATTCGCGCCCCGAGCAAACTGTCGATCGGCGTGCCCGCATTGCTGAGACGCGTGCCGAGCGCCGCCCTCGTGTGCGCTTCGATCGCTTTTCTGAACGCCTCTGCATGGTCGTTGATCGTGCCCCCGTTTCAGGGAAAGGACGAGAGCGAACACTTCGCGTATGTCGAGCAGCTCGCGGAAAACGGGACGCTGCCGGAATCGGCCACGGGCACGTACTCCCCCGGGGAGTCGCTCGTGCTGGGCGGCCTGCACTACTCCGAAGTGGTGCACGCGCCCGAGACGCCGGCGATCTCCTCGGAGGCCGAGCAGCGCACGCTGATGCAGGACGTCAACGCCGGCGCGTCGCTGCGGGGCACCGGAAACGCGGGGGTGGCGGCGTCCGAGCCGCCGCTTTACTACGCGCTCGAGACGATCCCCTACTACCTGGGGGGAAGCAATCTCCTGACCAAGCTGCAGTTGATGCGCCTGCTCGGGGCGCTGTTCGCCGCGATCACCGCGCTGCTGACGTTCCTATTCCTCCGCGAAGCGCTGCCCGGAACACCGTGGGCTGCGACCGTCGGCGCGCTGTGCGTCGCGCTGCAGCCGCTGCTCGCGTTCATGTCCGGGAGCTTGAACCCGGACTCGATGCTCTATGCCGTGTCTGCCGCGGTGTTCCTCTGCCTGGCGCGCGCGTTCCGCCGAGGGCTCACGCGCCGCCTCGCGGTCGCGCTCGGCGTCGCGATCGCGATCGGGTTCCTGACCAAGCTCAACTTCGTCGGGCTTGCGCTCGGCGTGTTCATCGGCTTGGCGGTGCTTGCCATGCGCGAGCTCAGGGCCAGGGGGCGCGGGGCGCTGTACGCGCCTGCGCTCGCCGCCGGCATCGGGGTCGTGCCGGTGGCCCTGTACGCGGTCCGGAATGTCCTCACCAACAGGCCGACGTTCGGGATCGTGTCCGGTGGCACCGGCCTGGTGACGACGCACTCGCTGCTGCACCAGGCCAGCTACATATGGCAGCTGTTTCTGCCGCGCCTGCCGGGCATGACGCCCTACTTCTCGGGGATCGCCACGTTCAAGGACATCTGGTTCGACCGCTCGGTCGGTCTCTACGGCTGGATGGACACCGTGTTCCCCACATGGGTAGACAACGTCGCGCTCGTGCTGGCGGCGGTGGTCGCGCTGCTGCTGATTCGCGAGGTGGCCCGGCGACGCGGAGCGCTTCGCGCGCGTGCGGCGGAGCTCGGCGTGTACGCGGCGATGACCCTGGGAGTCCTGGTGTTGATCGGGGCGTCGTCGTACGTCAGCGACGTGCTCGGGCGCGGGGCCGCGTTCGGCGAGCCGCGGTACCTGCTGCCGATGCTGCCTCTGCTGGGAGCCGCGATCGCGCTCGCGGTTCGCGGCGCCGGGCGTCGCTGGGCCCCGGTGGCGGGTGCCGCGCTGGTCGTGCTGTTCCTCGGGCACGACGTCTTCAGCCAGCTGCAGACGATCGCCCGCTACTACGGGTAGCAGGGCGAAGGGGCGCGCTTCTCAGACGAACGCCGCCGCCCCCATTCTCAGGGGGCGGCGGCGTCGATCACATCAGCCGATCGAGCGTCGCCGGCCTACTGCCTCACGGACAGATCGGGTTCGTGGGCACGTTTTCGCACGGGTTGGGCATCGTCGGCTGCGCCGGCGGCGCTTCGACCGCGTCGATTTCAGGCCTGTTTTCCGATTCGGCCTGCAGTTCGAGCAGGTACTCCACGAACGCGAAGCCGCCGCCCGGGTTGGGGGTGGTTTTGTTCTGGCAGCCCCACGTCCCTTCGATGTCCGCCGGGTACGTCGCGTCCGCGAACGAGTTGCCGCTGAGGCAGTTGTTCGTGGACGTCGCCGTGCCGAACACGCCACCCTCGAACGCCACGTCACCCGCGTAGGCGCCATCGAGGTAGCCGTTGCCGGAGAACGTGTTGTCGGCGATCTTGTTGCCGGCGTTCTGGAAGTCGATCGTCGTCTCGTGACTTTCTTCTTCTTCTTTTTCCGACTGGTACGGGTTGGGGTACTCGAACGCGAGCACGCCGTCGGTGGGGTTGTTGGTGATTTCGTTGTGTTCGACCAGATCGCCGTAGTCACCCGGGAGCTCGACGCCCGCGCCCCACGGCGCCGCCGCGGCGGACGTGTTGGCGGGAACGTTGAGGTCGCTGTTTTCGGTGATGAGGTTGTCGCGAATGATCGTGCAGTGCGCGAATTCGGTCGATTCGAACTCGGGCAGTTTGCCCCTCCAGTTCCGTTCGCCTTTCGGGCCGAGGTGTTTGTGCAGCGGCTTGGAGTGTTCACAGGCGCCGTTCTGCGGCGGCGGTCCGTCCCCGGGGTTTTCGGAGTTCGGCGCGATCCCCGTCGTGTTGTGACGGAAGATCGAGTTTTCGATGATCAGGTTGCCGCCCGAGTTGGAGCCCGAGTAGCCGAGCGCGTTGTATTCCATCACCGCGTCGTCGATACGCGCCTTGCATTCGGCGCACGCCCCGAGGTAGATCCCGGAGTCGTTGAAGCCGGAGGCGTAGATGTTTTCCCATTCGCCTTCGGTCTCGTTGTCGGTGAAGATGCCGTAGCCGCCGTTGAGGCCGGTGTCATACGCGGTCAGGTAGCGCCCGTACCATCCGTGCGCGCCGACCTTCCCCGACTCCGAGCCGCCGTTCCACCAGATCTCGTTGCCGCCGGAGCCGTTGAGGCTTTCGCGGTCGAAGTTGCGCACCGTGAGGTTTTCGATCCACACGTTGTCGGTCTTGACGACTTCGATGCCGTTGGCCCCGCCAGGCACGACTTTGTGCTGGCCGTCGACGATCACTTCGTTGCGGTTCATGCCGCGGATGAAGATGTCCGCGTGCGGCTTTTCGACCTTGACTTCTTCGTCGTACACACCCGGCTCGATCAGCACCCAGTCGCCGCGTTTGGTCGCATCGACCGCGGCCTGGATGGTTTTGAAGTAGTGCACGTGCTTGGGAACCGTCGCCGGCGGTTCGCCCTGGCTGACGATCTCGACTTCCTTGGCGCTGGCGATGCCAGCGACCGCGCCGAATGCCAGCGCCGCGAGCGCCACGACGCCGGCGATCCGCGGCAGCGCCAGCGCGCTCCTGAAAGCACTTCGAATCGAATGCATTCTCGACAGTCTCCCTCCCTAGTCCTTGATTGGCAGAATGCGATCCTAGGTGAGGTGATCGGGCCCATCCACCGGCATCCTCCATGCGGGCACCCGATACCGCCTCGCCAGCGAGGCGCACTGCCACACCCGGCTTGACCTCCGGGACCCGGCCAGTCTACTCGCGGCGTGTGCAGAGGTCAAGCTGGCCAGCCAGCCGACTCGGGCGGGCAGCGCGGGCCGCTCGCGGCGTCGCCGGCGTCGCCTGAGCCGCCGGCGTCGGCTGCGGCTCAGGCGAGCTCGACGAGCGGAAACGCGCGGTTGCGCCGCGGCGGCACGAGGAAGTTCTGCCTGCGCGTGGCCGTGAGGAAGCGCTCGATGCCGAGGTTGGCCGCCGGCACCGCGTACTTCTGCGCGAGGTCCGGCGAGGCCTGGTTGCGGCGCATCGTCGCGAAGAACGCGGCGGTCGGGACGAAGATGCTGAAGTGCAGCTTCGGCTGGGAGGAGCCGTCGGGAACGTCGAGCGAGTCGAAGCCCGGACCGTCGGCGCGGATGTGCATCGGCTTGCGGTCGGGCGCCCTGCTCGAGCGCTGGAGCGCCGTCGTGTGGGCGAGATGCGGCTGACCGTCGAACGTGGTCGCCCCTTCCGCTTCGCCGGCGGCCTTCTCGGGGCTGGTGAAGATGTTGGGGATGGAGGTCGGCCCGCCGCCGTTGGTGAACTGGTCGGCGTTGCCGGGCCGCGGCACCGGATCGGCGCTGAACATCGCCGCCTCGCGCCGTACGTATGTTTCCGCGGGCCTTGCATAGAACTGCTCGAGGTCCTGGATCACGTGCGAGAGGTGCACGATCGAGCCGTGGTCGAAGTAGTCGCCGGCCCGCGCCGTCGTGAGCTTGGCCGACCCGTTGCCGAGGAACGTGGTTATCGCCGGCACGCCGCTGCTTCCGACCTGCTGGGAGATGAAGCCCATCCACATCGGAGACTCGGGGTTGATCATCTCCGCGTACGGCAGGCCCTGTTCCTCCGCGAGCGTGCGCGGCAGCCCGATCTGGGTGAACATCAGCCGGCGCGAGGTGACCGTCAGCAGTTCCCCCAGCCCCGAGTCGCCCACGTTCACGCCGGCCAGCGTCGAGCTTTCGCCCGCCAGCCACGCGAGCACGTCGTCGATGATCGCGGTCGAGTCGCTGCGCAGCGTCACGAGCATGTCGTTGGACTCGATCTGGACCGGGATGTCGAAGCGCAGCTTGTCCACTTCCGGGTTCTCAGGGGAGACGTCGGTCGGCCCCGGCACCGCCTCCTCCAGCGCGTACGCCTGCGGTTCGGAGAGCAGCTTGGGCATGTGCTTGCTCACGAGCGCGCCGGCCATCCCGCCCGGGAGTCGTTCGAAGTAGGGGACGCCGTAGGCGACGGTCGCGAACACGCCGCTCGGGCTGAACTCGTAGCTCGCCTCGACGGTCGCGAGCGCGCGCGCGAGCGCGGCCTGGTCGGCCAGGGTGGGCGCGCGCGTCAGGCCGAAGGTCGCGAACGTCGTGTACACGGGCGCAAGACGCACGCGCACGCCTTCGACCTTGAACGCGGGCGCAATGAACTTTTCGATCTGAAACTGGATTTCCGGCAGCGCGGACTTCGTCTTCGCGGCAGCCCGCGCCGGCGCGAGCGCCAGCAGATCCAGCGCGCTCAGGGTGGACGCCGCGACGCCGAGCCCGACCGCCCTGTGCAACAGCGTGCGCCGCGTCATCAAGTCCCCGTCGTTCATCGACGCACCTCCCTCCTCCGTGAGACGACTCGAATTCGACTTGACCATCATCGGGCCTGCGCCCGCCAGTTGTCAACCCTACGTGGCTTGATCGCCCGCGGACGCGTCCTCGGGCGCCTGCGACGACGGCTCTTCGGGCTGCTGCGAGGATGCCTCCTCGGGGGGCGCCTGCTCGGGGGGCGCCTGCTCTGGCGCGTGCGGCGGTGACGCCGGGAGCGCGTCCGCCGCGGCCGCGGCCGCGGCGCGGTTCTCCTCCTTGACCGCCAGCCATATCTCCTCGCGGTAGATCGGCACGCCGGCCGGCGCCGCGATCCCCAGACGGACCGTGTGCCCGCTGACGCCCATGACGGTCACGAGGATCTCGTCGCCGATGACGACGCGCTCTCCGGGACGACGCGTCAGGATCAGCATCGACGCTGATTATGAAGCAATCTTGGACTCTGCGGCGAGCGTGAACAGCGGCGCCTGCAGCTCCGCGTCCTCGCTCATGTTGAGCACCTGATAGCCGCGGCCCTCCAGGATCAGCAGCGGGGCGCGCAGGTTGGCGGTGATGTCCAGCGGGTTCGGCGTCGCGCGGACGGTCACGTACAGCGTCGCCCCCGTCGCGTCCTCGATGCCGGTGCGCTCGCGATCCTCCGGCGCGATCTCGAGCGCGAACTCGGAGAAGAACTGGTGCGGGCTGACCACCGGCAGCGCCAGCGCGGGCTCGTCGACCGCGTGCAGCCACAGGAAGCCCGTGCCGGGGTTGCGGTCGAGCAACGTGTAGCGCAGGCCGCCGAGGCCGATCAGGCCGAACGGGAACTCGATCACGTCCTCCGCGGCGATCTCGACGGTTCCGAAGCGGATGCTCTCGAATGTCACGGACATGATGCGGTCTCCTTGATGTTCGGCTACTGCAGGAAGTTGAGCAGCGATTCCTGGACGATCGTCGCGCCCGCGCGCAGCGCCGCCTCGTAGGCGGCCTGCTCGTTGGCGTATGCGATCGACGTCGCGGCGACGTTCGTGTCCTCGGTGTTGGACAGGCTCTCGGTGATCGACGTCTGCAGGCCTTCGTTGCGCGAGAGCGCCACGCGCAGCTGGTCGGTCGCGCTGCCGGACACCGCCTGCAGCTGGCTCAGCGTTTCGAGGTTCGTGTCCAGGGCCGTCAGGTCGGTCGTGCCGAGCGCTTTGCGGTCTTCGACAGTGCCCCCCCGCAGGTGCTGGGCGATCGTGCGCAGCGTGTCCAGCAGCTTGCCGTCTTTCGTGGCTTCGCCGTTGCCGAGCAGCGTCGAGATGTTGGTGCTGACCGTCACCGACGCTCCGGGCCCGACCGCGCGGCTGACGGTTTCGGCGTTGCCTTTGTATTCGTCGTTCGCGCCCTGTTCGTAGGGCGCGGTGGTGGTCGCCGTGCCCGCGAATATGTACTGGCCCGCGTACTGGGTGTTGGCGTCCTGCTTGACGCTTTCGGTCAGCTGTTCGACCTCGAGCGCGATCGTGTTGAGGTCGGTCTGGTTGTTGGTCCCGTTGGCCGCCTGGACCACCAGTTCGCGCACGCGCTGGGCGATTTCGTTCATGTTCGACATCGCGCTGCTGGCGGTGTTCTCCCATGAGATGCCGTCCTGGGAGTTGCTTTCGTAGGAGCTCAGCCCTTCGAGCTGGCTCTGCAGGTCGATCACGCGGCTCGCGCCGTACGGGTTGTCCGACGGTTCGAGGATCGTCTTGCCGCTGGAGAGTTCGTCGGTCGTCCGTTCCAGCGCCGCCAGCGACGAGGTGAGGTCGCTCAGCGTCGAGCTCGTGACCATCGCCGGGGTGATCCGCTCGCTCATCGCTACAGCCCCACCGTTCCGGTGTGCTCGATCAACGTTTCGAGCATGGAGTCCATCGCCGTCAGCGTGCGGGCCGACGCCTGGTAGCCGCGCTGGAAGCTGATCAGGTTGGTCATTTCTTCATCGAGCGAGACTCCCGAGACGCTCTGGCGCTGGTCGTTGATCGACGTCACCGTCCCCTGCAGCGTGGTCTGGTCGTCCTTGGCGCTGCGCACGTTGCTGCCCAGCCTCTCGACGAGCGTCGAGTAGCCCTGTTCGGCCGTGCCGCCGCGCAGCGCCGCGATCGCCAGGGCCACTTCGTTGCCGCCCGCCGCTTTGCTCCCGGAGGCCTGGACTTCGGAGGGTTTGACCGCCACCGCCAGAGTCGCGGCCGTTTCGCCCGAGAAGAACGGTTTCACGAGATGTTCGTTCACGGTGCTCGCCAACGTGGCCGCGACTTCGTCGAGGCTCGTGCGCAGCGACGTCAGCGCGCCTTTGGGGCCGGTCAGGTTCAGCAGCGCGCCGAGCTGGCCGCCGGCGCTTTCCGTCAGCGCCTGGGGCCAGTTGACGGTCGTCCCTTCGACCAAAGGTTTGGCCGCTTCGCCGAAGCTCACCGTGTCGGTGTGGTCGGGCTGTTCGCTGACCGTCACGTTCGCCAGCGCCGAGAGCTTGTCGAGCAGCAGGTCGCGGCGGTCGAGCATGTCGTTGGGCTTCTGGCCGGCTTCTTCGGCGAGCTTGATCTGTCCGTTGAGCTGGGCGATCTGGTTGGCGTAGTCTTCGACTTCCCCCGACGGTCCGGTGAGCGCGTTGTAGCGTTCGGTCGCCTGGTTGGAGATCGTGCTCAGCTGCGCGCTGAGCTGGTTGAACGTCAACGCAAGCTGTTCGCCCGCCGCCGCCACGCCCTCTTTGGCCGCTTCGCTTGTCGGCGAGTTGGCGAGGCTGCTCCACGCGTTCCAGAAGTTGGACAGGGCCGTCGCGATCCCCGCCGTCGACGGTTCGTTGAACGCCGTCTGCGCCTCCTTCAGCACTTCCGCCTGGGTGTTGGCGGCTCCCAGGGCGCTGTTCTGCGTGCGGTACTGGGCGTCCAGGTATTCGTTGCGGATACGCGTGATCGTCGCGACGGTGACGCCCGTGCCGAGCTGCGCGCCCTCGCCCGTGTGGCCGGAGATCGCCGGGATCGGCAGCGGCGTGTTCGGTTCCAGCAGGGCCGTCTCGCGCGAATAGCCTTCGGTGTTCGCGTTGGCGATGTTGTTGCCGGTCGTGTCGAGCGCGGTCTGCTCCGCGATCAGGCCGCTGAGCGCGGTCTGCAGTCCTTGCAGGGTCGGGATCGACATGGCTCAGGCGTGCAGATCGAGGACGTGCAGGCCGCCGTGCGGGCGTGACCGCGTGATGGGCGTGGAGGAGCCGTGGGTGTCGTAGCCGTTGACCCCGTCGAGCGACAGCATGCCCATCAGGTGGTCCAGGAAGCCCAGCTCGATCTGCATCATCGCGCGGTTGCACGAGTGCTCGCGCTGGAGCTCGTGCAGCAGACCCCGCAGCTCGGCGCTGAGCGCGCTCGCGCGCTCGGCGGTGGCGATGTCCATCAGCGTGCTCAGCAGCGCCAGCGTGACCGCCTCGGCGGGCACGCCCAGGCGCTCGCCGCTGCGCGCCAGCAGGCGCGAGCGCTCCTCCTCGAGCAGCTGCCTGCGGCCCATCTCCCCGCGCAGGATCCCCGCCAGGCGCACGACCGTCTGCACGTCGCGCACGCGGATCGCCGCGCCCTGCTCGAGCACGACCTCCAGCAGGCTTCGCGCCGACGCGATCTGGGCGTCCAGGTGCGCCAGCACATCGCCGGCAAGCGCGCGATCGCGCTGGGATGCCTCGTGCGGGATCAGCGCGGCCGGGCTCACGCGCTGGCGCCTCCGGTGGCGGCGCCGGCGCCGGTGGCGGTGTCGGCCGTCGCGGCGCCCGCGGGCGCCGGTGGCGCGCTGCCACCGCTCGCGTGCGTCTGCGCGGCGCCCTGCACACCCTCCAGCTGGCGCGTCATCTGCGCCGCCATGCCCAACCCGCCGGCGTTCATCACGCTGGCGGTCAGCGACTGCGGCAGCATCGAGGAGAGCTGCGAGTCGCCGGCGCCGCTCGTCGAGGAACCGCCTGCTTCGGAGCCCGATTCGCCTTCCGCGGATTCGCCGGAGAGGCCGGTCGCTGTCGTGAGCGACTTCGAGAGCTGTTCGACGAGCGTCTGTTCGAACGCCAGCGCGCTCTGGTAGGCCTTCTGCGTCGCGGCCGAGCCGTGGCGCACCCACTCCGGCTCCAGCGCCTGGTTGACGGGCGGCATGCCGGTGGCGGCGTTGGGGGCGGCCTGGATGCTCATCACGTGCGCAACTGGTTGGCGATCGACATCATCTGGCTCTCCGTCTGGATCGCTGTGCTCGTCAGCTGGTAGTTGCGCTGGGTGCTCACCATCAGCGCCATCGCGCCGGCGATGTTCACGTTGGAGGCCTCCAGCGCTCCCTGGTGGATTTTCCCCGTCGCCGGATGCGGGGCGCCGCTGGCGGCCGTCGGCGTGAACTCGCCGCCACCGTCCGCGAGCATGTGTTCCGGCGAGGTCACCGTCACGAGCTTGATCTGGCCGAGCTTGCGCGTGCCCGCGCTCACCGTCCCGTCCGGCCCGATGCTCACTTCGCTGGCGGCGACGCCCGCGGGCAGCTTGATCGGCGGCGAGAGCTGGTTGCCTTCGGCGTTGACGATCGCGCCGGTCGCGTCGATCCCGAACGTGCCGTCGCGGGTCAGCGCCTGCTGCCCGTTGGCGCGCGTGACCTGGAAATAGCCTTCGCCTTCGATCGCCAGGTCGAGCGGGTCGCCGGTTTCCTGGATCGACCCCTGCGCCTCGCTGCGCCCGATCACCTGCGCCTTCGCGCCCGCGCCCGCCGTGGTTTCCGTGCCGGCGACCTTGATCGGGTTGTACAGCAGGTCGCTGAACGCGACCCGCTCGGACTTGTAGCCGCTCGTCGACAGGTTCGCGAGATCGTTGCTGATCGCGTTGAGCTGTTCCTGCTGCGCTGCCATGCCTGCTGCTGCGGAATAGAGACCTTCGAGCATCAGCCCGTCCTGTGTTCGTGGTCGTCGGCGAGCCGGGCTTTCCGCATGGCGGTCCAGCCGAGCTCGGAGCTTTTCGCCCCAGGTGATCGGCCGCCGGCGGGTGGACTTGAGCGGCTGACGGTGTCAGCCGTTGGGGTTCAGCGAGCCGACCTGCGAGGCGGCCTCCTGCAGGGTCTGGCCGATCGCCTGGATCGCCTGCTGGCCGGACTGGAAGCTGCGCAGCGAGGTGATCATCTCGACCATCACCTTGGCGGCGTCGACGCCCGAGCCCTCGAGCGAGCCCTGGCGCACCGTGCCGCTCGGCTTGCCCGCGGCCGTGCCGGTGTACAGGTTTTCGCCCTGCTTGACCGCGCCCGGCACTTCGAAGACGCCGACCGCGCTTGCCGGCACCGTGCCGGTGGCGCCGACCTTGATCTGCGCGCCTTTCGCGTCGAGCACCGGATTGCCGCTCGTGTCGGTGAGCACGCCCTGGGCGGAGGTCGTGAACTGGCCGTCGCGGGTGTAGCGCACGCCCTGCGGCGTCTTGACCGCGAAGAAGCCGTCGCCCACGACCGCGAAGTCGAGCGGTTCGCCCGTTTCCTGCATCGACCCGGGCGTCAGGTTGGTGAACGTCTTGCCGAGCGCCACGCCCTCGTTGACCGAGCCGATCGGCGTCCCACCCTCCGTGTTCGCCATCAGCACCGCGCCGAAGCTGTGCTGCGGCGATTCGTCGGGCTTGAAGCCGGGGGTCGACGCGTTGGACAGGTCGTTCGCGAGCTGGTCCTGGCGGACCTGCTCGGCGACCATTCCCGAAGCGGCGATGTCGAGGCCGAGATCCATTCTCGACCGGGTGTTCGGCCGCAGCGGGAGATTCTTGATCTCAGCGCACGGCGGTGAACAGCGGCAGCTCGCCGGAGAGCTGTTCGTAGAGGCGCCGCCGCAGCTGCGTGTGGATCTGCGAGACGCGGCTCTCGGACACGCCGAGGCGCGTGCCGATGTCGCGCAGCGTCCAGTCCTCCACGTACAGCAGGACCGCCACCTCGCGCTCCTGCTTGTTCAGCCGCGCGAACGCGCGACGGAAGCGCCGCTTGGCTTCTCCGCGCTCGGCGCTCGCGATCGGGTCGCAGTCGCTGTCGGAGCTCTCGAGCGTGTCGATGCGCTCGATCGTCGCGCTCTCGTCCGAGCGCACGATCCGGTTCAGCGAGCCGACCTCGGCGAGCGCCACCTGGTCGAGGCGGTCGCTCAGCTCGCGCGGCGCCATCCCGACCTCCGCCGCGAGCTCCTCGCGGCTGGGCTGGCGTTCGTGCAGCGAGAGGAAGCGTTCGCGGGCGCCGTTGATCGCGCGCTCGTCGCGGCGCAGCGAGCGCGGCGCCCAGTCGTGGCGGCGCAGCTCGTCGAGCACCGCGCCGTGAACCCGGGTCCACGCGTACTGCTCGAGCGAGGCGCCCTTGTCCGGGTCATAGCGCTCGATCGACCGGATCAGCGCCTCCAGGCCGCACGACAGGAAGTCCTCAACGTCGCACTGCGCCGGCACCTCGCGGACCTTGCGGTAGACGATGTAGCGGACCATCGGCATGAACATGAAGATCAGCCGGTCGCGGAGCTCGCGATCGCCGCTGCGGTGGTATTCGTGCCAGATCGCCAGCACCTCTGCTGCCGGCGCCCTGGCTGCGCGCTTTCCGATTATTTCCATTCTCCTGCTCTGATATCGAGGGAACTGACAGGGGCATGGCTCGCCGCTGTGGCACTTTGCTCGCGTCCGAGCGTCGATCGTCGCGGCGTTCTAACCGGCAGTAGATTCGCGGCCGGCACGTTATTCCCTGCTCCGGTCATAACGTCAGGCACGCGCGGTCGACGCACGCGCGCATCGCGCGAGCGTCGCGGCGCGTGCACGTGCGCTCGCGAATCGCCGCGATCGGCTCACGGATCGTCGACTGCGGTCGATCACCGGGCCAGAAAATGACCGTCTGCTTCTCAGACCCGGCTCCTCGCAGCGAGACGATCGCGGCGACCGAGCTGCCGGCGCACGCCCGGCGGCTGCTGGCCGTCGACGACCTCGTCGGCTATCGCGACCTGTTCGGCTGGGCCCAGTCGATCGAGGACCCGCAGCGCCGCCACTGGACGGCGATGCGCCTGATCGAGGCTGGGCTGAGGGTCGGCGCGAGCACGCCCGCGGCGCGCCTGCCCGCGTTGAACGTGACGCTCGCGTCCTGCGCCCTGGAGCTGTTGGAGCGCCAGCCGTGCGAGCCGCGGCTGCTGCAACACGCCGGTGTCGTGCTGCACGAGCTGTGGAGCGTGGACGCGGCAGAAGCGCTGCTCCAGGCCGCCAGGCGCCTTGACCCGCTGCTCGAGGAAGTCGATCGCAACCTGCGGGAGCTCGACGCGCGACGACGGCTGATGCGCGACTCCGGAGCCCGCGCGCCGCTGCGCGCCGCGCTGCCCGAGCTCGCCCGCCGGGCACTCGCCGTCGCCGAGCACGCGCGGCCGGCGGAGGGTCTGACGCTGAGCCTGTGCATGATCGTCCGCGACGAGGAGCAGATGCTGCCGCGCTGCCTGGCCGCCGTCGCCGGGGCGGTCGATGAGATCGTGGTCGTCGACACGGGCTCCGGCGACGCGACGATCGAGATCGCCCGGTCGTTCGGGGCGCGTGTGATCGAGCGCGAGTGGACGGGCTCGTTCGCCGACGCGCGCAACGCCTCGTTCGAGGCCGCCGGCGGCGACTGGCTGATGTACCTCGACGCCGACGAGCTGCTCGTGCGCGAGGACGTCCAGCTGCTGCGCGCGTTGACCGGGCGCACCTGGCGCGAGGCGTTCCACCTGTCGGAGACGCACTACACGGGCGATGCCGACGAGGGGACGGCCCTCGTGCAGAACGCCCTGCGCGTGTTCCGCAACCGGCCCGAGTACCGCTTCAAGGGGCGCCTGCACGAGCAGATCGCCGAGAGCCTGCCCACGTACCTGCCCGAGCGCTTCGAGGCGACCGACGTGCGGATCGAGCACTACGGCTTCCTGGGGGTCGTCAGGGACGGGCGCGAGAAGTCGCGGCGCAACATCGAGCTGCTCGAGCTGCAGCGCGCCGAAAGCGCGCCGTCGCCGTTCCTGCACTTCAACCTCGGCTCCGAGTACGCCGCGGCCGGCGATGCGACGGCGGCGCTCCGCGAGCTCGAGCGCTCCTGGGCGCTGCTGCAGAGCCACGAGGACCGCGACAGCTTCCAGTTCACGCCGGCGTTGCTCAGCCGCCTGGTCAAAGCGCTGCGGGCGTGCGGCCGCCCGCAGGACGCGCTCGCGCGCGCCGTGGACGGGCTCGAGCGCTTCCCCGACTTCACCGAGCTGGTGCTCGAGCAGGCGTTCGCCGCCGTCGCGCTCGGCCAGGAGGAGCGCGCGATAGCGCTCTACGAGCGCTGCATCGAGATGGGCGACCCGCCGCGCCGCTACACCGCCAGGGTCGGCTGCGGCTCCTACCTCCCGCGCGTGCACCTGGCCAGCCTCAGACGCTCCCGGGGGGAGCTCGAGCAGGCGATCGACCTGCTCGAGATCTGCCTGCGCGAGGCCCCCGAGTTCGCCGGCGCGGTGCTGCCCTACGCGAGCGCGTTGCTGGCCGACGGCATGGAGCCCGACGCGGTCGTCCGCGAGCTCGCGCTGCTGCTGGGAGACCCGTCTCCGGCGGCCCGCTTCATGCTGGGCACCGCCCTGTACGAGGCGGGCGCGACGAGCCTCGCCGAGACGCAGTTCAGGATCGTGCTGAGGCGCCAGCCGCACTCGGGAAGGGCGCGCGTGGCGCTCGGCGAGGCGCTGCTGGCGCAGCGGCGCTACGGCGAGGCGGCCGTCGAGGCGGCCCAGCTGCCGAGCGAGGACCCGCTCGCGCCCGCCGCCTGCCGCACGGAGCTGTTCGCGCGCATCGCCGGCGCCGACACCGCCGACATGGCGGGGGTGCTCGAGCGTGCACGCGACGCGGGCATGTCCCCCGAGGAGCTCGACCTGTTCCGCGCCTGGGCCGAGCTCGCCACGCGCGGGCGTACGACGATCGCGCTCTCGCGCGAGGCCGTGGCGCCGCTGACGGTGATGCTCGAGGCGCTGCTGCGCGTGCACGACTTCGAGAGCTTCGAAGCGCTGCTCGGACTGCTCGAGCGCTGCCCCATCGACGAGCGCGAGCGGCGCGAGCTGCTGGGCGAGATGTACCTGCGGCGCGGGTTCGTGGCCGCGGCGGGCGAAGAGTGGATGGCCGTCTGCCGCCAGCGGCCCGACGCGGAGGCGCTGCTGGGGCTCGCGCGCGTCGCCACGGCGGGAGGCATGCCTCGCGAGGCCGGCGAGTTCGCCGCGGCCGCGCTCGCCCGCGATCCCGACAACGAGGCCGCGGCGAGCCTGCTCGTGCAGGCCGCGGCGGCGTAGCGGGCCGGTTCTCAGGGGTCGCGTGCCACGCGCGCAAGGCATGTCGCAGTTGCAGGAGAAACTTCAAGTTTCCACGAAGGGCGTCGATTACGAAGGTGCACATAAAGAGCGGGGCGGCCCATGGACTGGACCGCGTCACATGTTTTCAGGGAGAAAACGCCATATGAGCTCGCCGATCCTGCCCATCCAGGGCGCTCCAGACCTGCCCACAGCGACCGCGTCCGCCGGCGGCGATGCGGCCGACATCAGCGCGTTCGTGTCAGAGCTGGCCGCAAGCGAAGCGATGCTCGCGCCAGTCGCCAGCAGAGGCGCCCCGCCGCCGCACGTGTTCGATCAGATCGCCGCCGCCGACAGGATCCACGAGTGGTTGCGTGAAAACGGACACCAGCTGCGTTTCTCAGCCGCCGCGCCGGGCGCGCGCACGCGCATCGAGCTCTGCGACGGCGAGGGCAACGCCGTGAGAACGCTGTCCGCCATCGAGGCGTTCGAGATGGCCGCCGGAAGGCGATTGGGGTAGATCTCCGCGATGTCCACGTCAGGACTTCAGGTCAGCTCCACAGCCGGTGCTCCGATCACCATCTCGGGCTTGGCCTCCGGCCTGAACACGAGCTCGATCATCGCCGCGCTGATGGGGGTCGAACGCGAGCCGGTCGTGCACCTGACCGACGAGCAGGCGAAGCTGTCGGCCGAGCAGACGCAGCTCATGAGCTTTCAGGGCAGTCTGCAGCAGCTGTCGTTCGCGGCGGCCGAATTCATCCTGCCGTCCCTGTATGAAAGCTCGCAGAGCGTCACCTCGAGCGAACCGACGCGGGTCGAAGCCTCGGTGAACGGCGGCGCCCCCGTCGGCGGCTACGAGGTCGAAGTCACGCAGCTCGCCAACTCCGCCCAGCGCACCTTCACGTTCGCGAGCCCGTCGAGCGAAGAAGCGATCACGATCGACGGTCAGGAATTCAAGCTTCAATCCGGCGAGAGCGCGAAAGCCCTGGCGAGCGCGATCAACGCCAGCGGCAGCGCGACGGTCTACGCGGCGGTGCTCGAAGGCGAAACCATCGTCCTTTCCAACCGCGCGACCGGCAGCACCGGTGGTGCGTTCATCGAAGTCAAAGGTGCTGCGTTGAGCGAAAAAGCCGGAACCGCCAAAGAAGGGGTGGACGCCGAATACACGATCGACGGTGTCAAAGAAACGTCGAGCTCCAACACCGTCAGCAACGCGATCGCCGGCGTCACGCTGACGCTCACCGGTCTCACGCCGCAGGGCCCGGTGACGATCGACGTCCGGCCTCCCGGCGTCAGCGCGAGCGCGGTGGAAGCTCAGATGCAGTCGTTCGTGAAGCTCTACAACTCGACGGTGGGGGCGATCCAGGCGCAGTTGAGCACCAAGTCCCCGGTGAGGCCGCACACGGCGGGCGAATTCGCCACGGGAACCCTGTTCCAGGACCAGGAACTGACGGGCTTGCTCAACAGCATGCGGGCCACGATGTACGAACCGGTCGCCGGGCTGCCCGACGGGATGTCGAGCCCGTATGACATCGGTGTCAGCACCGGTGCCCCGACCGGCGGGCAAGCCTCGCAGTCATCGATCGAAGGGCAGCTCACGCTCGACCCGACGAAGCTCGCGGAAGTCATCAAGAGCAACCCGGAAGGCGTCGAGCAGATGCTCGGGCAGTGGTCGCAGAAGCTCCAGGGCCTGCTCAACGAGGCGGCTCAGCCCGGTGGCGCGATCGAAACTCGCGCCAACGGAGACGCCGCGCAGGTCACGCAGCTGACCACTCAGATCAACAACCTGAACGAACTGCTGGCCCAGCGTGAAAAAGCGCTGCAGGCAACGTACGCCGAGCTCGAAGCGGTGATCTCCAGGAACACCTCGCAGAGCAGCTGGCTGAGTCAGCAGACCGAAGCGCTGGCAAAGTCCGGCGGATAGCTTGCGCAGCTCGCCCTACGGCTCAACTTTGATCGACGGCGGTCGATCAAGGAAGTGAGATGAACAACGTCACCGCATCGCACGCCGCCTACCGCCGGGGCGAGGTGCTGGCCGCGACACCCGCCCAGCTGGTCGTGATGCTCTACGACGGCGCCCGGCGCTTCCTGCGCCAGGCCGTCGGTGCGATGAACGCCGGCGAGGTCGAGCGCGCGCACACAACGCTGCGCTACGGCGAACGGATCATCAGCCATCTCGATGGCACGCTCGACTACGACCAGGGCGATCTGCCGCAGCGCCTGCACTCGATCTACGTCTTCTGCCTGTCTCAGCTCAACGCCGCGCGCATCGGACAGGATCCGGGCAAGATCGAACACGTCAGCGAGCTGCTGGGCGAGCTGCGCGAGGCCTGGAGCCAGGTTGCGGCCGAGGTCGACGGTTCCGCGCAGGTCGCCTCCGGCGTGGAGTACGGGTGAGCGGCTCGGCGCCGGACGCCGAGCTCGACCCGCCCCTGAGTCGCTATCAGGCGATCTACGAGCACGCGGAGCTCGAGCTCGAGCTGGCGGGCAGGGGCGAGATCGAGCCCCTCCTCGCGCTGGGCGCGCACTGGGAGGAGCTGATCGCGGGCCTGCCCGCGCGCCCGCCCGCCGCCGCGGCTGAGCTGCTCGAGCGCGCACGACTGATCCACGAGCGCACGCGCATCGAGCTGGTCCGCCTGCGGGATGCGCTGTTGTCGGAGACGTCCGCCGCCACGCGCGCAAGGCGCGCGTCCGACGGCTACGCCGGGCAGCTGCGCCGGCGCCCGCGGCTGGATCGCAGCGCGTAGCCGGCCCGTCTAAGAGACGGTGAAGCTGCTGGCGCTGGTGACCGTGCCGACCGGCGCCGAGGTGTTGGTCACCTTGATCGCCGCGGTGCTCGCTTCGGCGGGGACGACCGCCTGCAGCTTGGTCGCGGACACGTGGGTGACGCTGGTCGCTTTGATCGAGCCGAAGCTCACCGACGAGCCGCTGTTGAAGCCGACGCCCGTGATCGTCACGGTCTGCGCCGGAGCAGCCTTCGCGGGCGAGAACGAGCCGATCGAAAGAGTCGGCGTGAAGTCCGCCTTGCTCGTGCCAGTCTTGACCGGGGTCGTGACGGCGATCGCGCCGGCGCGCGCGCCGTTGGGGACGGTCGCTTCGATCTGTGTCGAGGAGCTCACTTTGAACGTCGCAGCGAGGCCGTCGAACTTGACCGCGCTCGCGCCGGTGAAGGCGGTGCCGGTGATCGTCACCGAGCTGCCCGTGATCCCCGACGTCGGCGTGAAGCCGGTGATCGTGGGCACGTTCGAGATGACGGTGGCGGTCTGCGTCGAGACGGAAGGAGAGCTGCTTCCCGAGGCGTTGGTGGCGATCTCCTGGACGCGGATCGTCTTGCCCACCGCGCTCGAGGCGATCGTGTACGTGGAGCCGGTCGCGCCGGCGATCGCCGCGCAGGCGGCGCCGGACGCGTTGCACGTCAGCCACTGGTCCTTGTAGGAGCTCGGGCTGTTGCTCCATTCGCCGCGGGTCAGCGTCAGCGTCTGGCCCTGCTCGGCGGTGCCGGAGATGCTCGGTGAGGTCTCGATTGCCGGGCTCGTCGGGGTGGCGAACGCGCTCAGCCCGACAGGGCTGCCGACGCCGGTGGGGCCGTCGTAGCCGGCGGCCGCCTGGCAGGAGGTGGCGCCCGTGCAGGAGCCGTTGCGCCCCGACGTCACGTCGTACAGGGCGCGGCTGTCGCCGATGTAGGAGTACAGCGTCTGCGCGGGGTAGGAGACGCCGTGCGCGCCTCCCGCGAGGCCGAACTCGGCGGCGACCACAGGCGAGGCGAGCGAGGTTCCCCCCCACACGCCCCAGCCGGTCGGGTCGCCGTTCGGCGAGGGCGTGCTGTCGTAGACGTTCACGCCCGTGTACGGGTTGGCCACCGCGCCCACGTCCGAGACCGAGCGGCCGCTGTCGCATGCCGTCCTGGAGAAGCTCGCGACTTCGCTCTGCCACAGCGGCGCCGTGAAGGCCACGCTGCAGCCGCTGCCGCTGCCTTCCCACACCGTGCTGCTCCACGAGCCTTCGCTGTCGTACAGGCTGGTGCCGCCGACGGCGACCACGTCCGGGGAGGTCGCCGGGAAGTTGGCGGCTTCCACGCCGCCGCAGCCCTCGTTGAAGTAGCCGCAGTCGCCGGCCGAAGCCGTGATCACGACGCCCGGGTGGTTGTACGGAGCGTTGTACGCCGAGTAGCCGGAGATCTCGGCGCCGCCATAGGAGTTGCTGACCTCGGTGGCTCCAGCGCTCACAGCGGCGTCGACCGCCGCTCCCAGGGCGGCGAAGGAGGTGTTGTCGGCCTCCACGAGCATCACGTGGCAGCCCTGGCAGATCGCGTGGGCCATCTGCACGTCGAGCGATATCTCCGTCGCCCAGCCGCCTTCGGTCGCCGGCAGCGGGCTCGTGCGGCCTTCCTGGTCGAGCTTGCGGAAGCAGCCGTCGGCGGTCGTGCATTCGGGCAGGCCGTACTGCTTGTCGTACACGGCCAGGTCCGCTTCGGCGGTCGGATCGTTGTACGCGTCGACGACCGCGACCGTCTGCGTGGAGGAGGGGAACGTCGCCGTCGGCAGCGAGTAGGCGGCGTGCAGCTGTTCGGGCGTCAGGCCCGAGGGGTTCGGCGTCTTGTTCGTCACTGCCGGGCGCGCGCCGTGGGCCGCTTCGGCGGCCTGTTTGACGGCGGCGCTCCTGAGGTCCGCGTTCGTGAGCGAGCTCGAGATCAGCCTCACGCCCAGGCAGCCCGCGGAGCCCGGCGGCGGCACGCTGCACAGGTTCTGCGCGCGGTAGGCCGAGCGCGACAGCGACGCGGACGCGGCCGGGCTCGCCGTGAGCGCCAGCGCGGCGGCGCCCAGCAGCGCGGCACAGGCACGTGTGGCGCGGATGGGGTGGTGGCGGTCTGCGGTGTTCGAGCTTGACATTCTCTGGCCCCTGCCGATTACTCGTTGACGATCTCTCGCTGCGGTGTCGGTCCGGCGCCGGCCGCGCGTGAGCTGCAGTCAGGATGGCTGGACGTGTGAGCGAGCGCTGGCCGCGCGACAGGCCATGTGATGAGCGGCATCCGCGGGCGTACGCGGTCAAGGCCAGGCGCCCGACTATTGGACTCTTGTAGGGTTGTCGGCTGTGAGGGGGTGTCTGACGACGATCGTGGGGCTATTCGTGCTCGCCGCGATTATCGGCGCGATCGCGGGTGGCAACAGTTCGGGCGGGTCGAGCAGTCCATCAACTGCGTCTAGCTCGGCGGTGTCATCAGAGGCGACCGAGCCTCACCCTGCGTCGTCGAAGCCGGAAGAAGCTCCGTCCGAAAGCCGGAGTCTGCCGGTCGGATCGTCGGGGATGAATGCGTGTGCTCGCCTCATCAGGGCTGGCTCCCATACGAGCTGCCAGTTCGCTGAAAATGTGAACTCGGCATTCCAGGCCCTCAAGGAATCGGCCGGAGCTCCTCCTGCCACGGTCACTGCGTATAGCCCGGTGACGCATATGCACTACAAGCTGCGCTGCGTTCTGATTGATCAGCGCATAACTGTCGAATGTGTGACGGACACAGCATCGGTGGCGTTCCCACTCGAAACCAGCGAAACGACGACGCCGTCCGAAAGCAGCAGCTCCCGTCCGGGCGAAGAACCGTCGTCCGGTAGTTCTTCAGAAGAAGATGAAGTTGGATCGCCAAGCCACGCAGGCGATCAGAAATTCTGCGAAGAACACGAATGCATCGGGAACTTCACAGGCGAGGAGGGCACTGTGGTCGAATGCTCTGACGGAACCTACAGTCACGCGGGCGGGCTCTCTGGAGCGTGCTCCGATCACGGCGGCGAGGCCGATAAATGAGCCTGCGGATCAGCGGTTGCGCTCTCATAGCAGTGTGCCTGTGCGTGGTGCCCGCCGGATGCGGCAGCAGCGAAAGCAGCACCAACCTGAGCGGCACAAACGGCAAGAGCGTTGAAGTCACCGAGGCTTCTTGGCACGACGGCACATGGCCGCTCACGGTAGACCGGGGCATCCTTGGATGCACGAAGCCCCCGTATCCCGGCGAGGTCACGTTCAACACGGAAGGGAAGCTCTACGGACTCAACGGCACCGCGCTCGACCAAGGGCTACCCGAAATCAATCCAATCTGGCGGCACGACGGATCCGAACTACGAGTAGATATCGGCCCCATGATCGAACGCGGCTTGAAGCTCTGCGAAGAAGGTAGCTCGGAATAGCAGATTTCCGGCGACGGCAAGCGCATCAGTCTAAGTAAAGCTCCAGCCCTGGGTTCGGATAAAGCTGAGTACGTTGATGCAAGGCACTCGCAAGGCCGCGCATACCGAGGGAATTTTTGGCTTGGTGTCGGTTCCCCCTTTCTCCTCGGTGACGACGGTCAGGCCTCTGGCCTGCGCTGTGGCGATGACGAATGGGTCGGCTCCATTGCGGTTCTTCGTGGCCTTCATGAGAAGCGGGTGCCGCGCAAGAACTTCGCTCGTGGCGCGCTGAATAGCGTTGTCAAGTGGGACGAACAACTGGGGTCGCACTTTGATCCACTGAGCGAGATCATCCTCCTGTCGCTCCAGCTCGACGCGCACCTCGTCGGCGCAGAGCAGCTTCTGTTGGGCTATTTGCTCGTCCAGCTTGAGCCACAGGCCGGGGAAGACATCGGGTGGGTACGAGCGGGACCAGCACTCGATGAGGGCGCTCGTATCGAAGCAGTAGGCCATTAGTCGCGGGCACCCCCCGTGGCCGCAAGCTCGGCTTCAAGCTTCGGGAGTCCGTTGAGCTTGATCTCGAGATACTCAGACAGGTCCGATCCCGTGATGGCGCGCCTGTAGTAGGCATCGAGTGCCGACTCTATGAACCCCCGGCCAAGATCGCGAACCTTCATCCTGTAGTAGCTGGGCCCTCCAGAACGCTGATCCTCCTTGCGCTTACGCTTCTGTTCCTCGCGGTACGTCTCATAGCCCGCTCGGTACTCAGCCTCCTTGTCCCGCAGAAAGCTCCAGTCTGTGAGGCCAACGGAGTAGAGGCGGCGCACGACCGCTTCCTGGCTCACCGAATACTTCTCGGACAGGCCCCGAATAGTTCTCTCGCTCCAGCGCCGGTCGGCAGGCGGGTCTTGGAGCGTAGGCTCGGCACGGAAAGCAGCCAGAGGCATCAGTGCGGCCGCTGCAACTTGGTTGCAGAAGATCTCCATCTCGTCCGTTGGCCCACGAGCTTGCCGTCGCGGCAAGGCATCGCACACCCCGTCGGCATGAAGCAGCACGTGCGCAAACTCGTGAAGCAGCGTGAAGATGCGACCGCGTGGGAAGTCCCCGCCGTTGAGCACGACCACCGGCAGACGATCCATCGAGATCGAGAATCCCCGCATCGCTTGAATCGGTATGGACTGAGCTTGCAGGACGAGAATGTCGAGCCGCGAAACCGCGTCCAGCCAGGCGTTGAGGGCACGTCCGGGATCGCGCCAAGCCGCCTGCTGTGTCAAGGACACACCGAGGAGAGCGCGGGCGGCGCTCCCGTAGCGCTCGGGGTCGGCGGTCGGTCCGTCGAGCTTTGGTGCGGGGCTCACGGGTTCGCCCGCAAGCTCACGCAGTTCGAGGGCAGCTTCGCGCAGAGCGTGAGCACGACGGATGGACGCCAGCAGTGCGGGCGATAGCTGTCCAAGCTGGGCGTCCGGCAGCCGTCGATAATCCCGTAGCGGCTGAAAATCGCGCGGCGGCTCCGGCAGATAGAAGATCGCCAGAGGGCGTTTGTAGATCCTGGCCGCCGCGCGAAGTTGAGCGATGGTAGGACGAGTCTCGCCTGACTCCCATGAGCGCAGGCGCTCCTCGGCAACCCGCAGCTTGGCGGCGGCCGCGTCAAGGCGATAGCCCGCCGACTGGCGCGCCCAAATGAGCAGGTCCGGCTTGATCAGTGCGTCTGGAGTTCTTGCCATCGTGATCCTCGATCAGGAGCCTACGCACGTATCCCGATGCTTGGGCCTTCAAGGCATGGCTCAGGGCTTAGCCGAGCCAGGTCGAGCGGAGCTCCGGCCCCCGTTGCGCTCAGGGCTTTTCTGGGAGCCCGGAGTCGCGGGTCAGGCGATCTTCACGGGCGCCGACGCCATCAGCGCAGGGTTTGCGCACAGAGCAGTTTCGGCCCCTGTGCCGGGTATCGAGCCGACTCCTAAAGATCCGCGCGCATCGGCCGATCAAGTGGGCGGCCCCTCGATGGCCAGGACGTCAGCGACCTCAGGGAGAGCGTCGGTTTCAGCCCAGGGAGGGCGGAAAAAAGGACATCCCTTATATGGCTCTCGTCGATTCGACCCAGCAGCTGCTGGAGGCTGCCATGCGCGGCTCCTGGCAGCGCGAGACTGCGTTGACGAACAACATCGCCAACGCCGACACCCCCGGCTACGAGCCGCAGGAAGTCAACTTCGAGTCGGCGCTGCAGGGCGCGATCAACGGCGCGCAGTCGCTGCCCGAAGTGCAGTTCGCGACGATCGCGCAGCCAACGGAAGCGGGGCCGAACGGGACCGGGGTGAGCGTCGATCAGGAATCCGCGAAGCTCGCCGAAAACGGCCTCGACTACCAGGCGCTCACGCAGGTCGTCAGCGCGCGCGACAACATCATGCGCTCGGCGATGGGCATCGTCGCCTGATGGGCATGTTCGACGCCATCGGGATCGCCGGCAGCGGCCTCTCGGCCGAGCGCATCCGCATGGATGTGACCGCCGAGAACCTCGCCAACGCGGACACCACCAAAGCGGCGGGCGGACAGCCCTACCAACGCCAGGAGGTCGAGCTCGCGCAGGTCGGCGCCAGCGACTTCGGCGGCGCGCTCACCGGCGCGCTCGCGCGGACCGCCAGCGCCGCGGCGCCGGGCGGCGTGCAGGTGACGGGCATCGTCGCCGACGCCACGCCCGACCAGCAGGTCTACGACCCCGGCAACCCCGAAGCCGACGCTCAGGGCTACGTCAAGCTGCCGAACGTCAGCACGGTCACCGAAATGACCGACCTGATCTCCGAGTCGCAGTCATACCAGTCGGACGTGACCGCGATGCAGACCTCCAAGTCGATGTTCACCGCGACGCTCGCGGTGCTCAAATGATCATCCCACCGGTCGGCGGACTCGGCGTCGAACTGTCCGTCGGCGGCGCGCAAGGCCTCGCGCACGGCGGCCAGTCGGGCGCCGGCGGGGCGGTCGCGGGCGGCGAAGCGTCGGGCTTCGGCGGCGAGCTC
The DNA here is from genome assembly GCA_963735705.1 of uncultured Solirubrobacteraceae bacterium. Lineage (GTDB taxonomy): Bacteria > Actinomycetota > Thermoleophilia > Solirubrobacterales > Solirubrobacteraceae > Palsa-744. Next base: position 669,960 of record CAVTLZ010000012.1, on the reverse strand, counting down.
ACCGAAGCCATCTCCTCGCTGGAGAAGACGCAGGACAGCGCCGCCGGCGCCTCGCAGGCGCTGGCCACCGGGACCGCCAGCGACCCCGAGAGCGCCGTGGTGACGGTCGAGGACGCGCAGCTGGCGATGGAAATGGCCTCGCAGATCCGCACCAAGGCCACCGAAGCGGCCCAGAACATCTTCCAAACACAGGTCTGATCGATGCCCCCAGCAGCCCAGCTCGCCTCCAGGCTGACCCCTCGCGGATGGCTGATCGCCGGCGGCGCGGCGGTCGGCGCGATCCTGTTCGTCTACCTGTTCCTGCACATGGTCTCCGCGCCGAGCTACACGACGCTCGTCAGCGGCGTCGATCCGTCCCAGACGGGGAAGATGACGAGCACGCTCGCGGCGCAGGGCATCGGCTACGAGCTGCAGAACAACGGCACCGCGATCGCCGTGCAGGCCAACCAGAGCTCCAAGGCGCGCGTCGCGCTCGCCGGCGCGAACCTGCTCGGCAACACACAGCCGGGCTTCTCGCTGTTCGAAAAACAGAACCTCGGCGAAAGCAACTTCCAGCAGCAGGTGACCTATCAGCGCGCGCTGCAGGGGCAGCTCGCCGAAACGATCGACAGCGTCCAGGGGGTCTCCGGCGCGCAGGTCGAGCTCGTGCTGCCGAGCTCCCAGAACCAGATCTTCGGCGAAAGCCAGAACGTGTCCTCCGCCGCGGTGCTGCTGTCGGGGACGAGCACGCTCGACCAGGCCTCCGTGCGCGGGATCGCGCAGCTGGTCACCTCCAGCGTGCCCGGCCTGCAGCTGAACAAGGTGACGATCACCGACGCCTCCGGCCAGCTGCTGTGGCCGGCGGCGGGCGGCTCCGGCGCCGGCGGCTCCGGCGGGGAAGTCCAGGAAGCCGAGCAGCGCTACGACCAGAGCATGGAGGCGAGCCTCGACGCGATGCTCGCGCAGACGCTCGGGACGGGCAAGGCGCAGGTGCTCGTGTACGCCAACATGAACGTCAACCAGACGACCAAGGAAGCGCTCGAATACGCCAAGACCGGCACGCCCACGCAGCAGAGCAAAAGCGTCGAAACGCTCACCGGCAGCGGCAGCGGAGCCGGAGGCGTGACGGGCACGGCGAACCTGACGACCGCCGCGACGGGGGCGGGCGGCAAGTCCAACTTCAAGCACGAAACGACCGCCTCCTCGCTGGGCGTCTCCAAGACCGTCACCCACTCGACGATCGCCCCCGGCACGGTCGAAAGCCAGCACGTCTCCGTGCTGCTCGACAAATCGGTGCCCGCCGCGTCGCTGCCGGCGATCCGCGAAGCGATCACCAACGCCGCCGGCGTCCAGACCAAGCGCGGCGACACCATCTCGATCGGGCAGGTCGCGTTCGCCAAGACGAGCACGACCGCGCCGGCGGCCTCCCCGCTCGCCGACGCCAAGTACGTGCTGCTCGGTCTCGGCGCGATCATCTTCCTGTTCTTCACCACGCGCACGCTGCGCAAGCGCGAACGCGAGACGATCGACGAGCCCGTGTGGCTGCGCGAGCTCGACGCGCCGATGCGGCTGTCGGAGCTCGAACGCGAGACCGCCGTGCGCCCGGCCGCGACGATGGCCGGGGTTGCGTCGGGCAACGGCAACGGCGGCGCCAATGGCGGCGAGCCGCCGATCAACGGCGAGAACGCCCGCAAGCAGGTGGAGCAGCTCGTCGACAGCAACCCCGATCGCGTCGCCCAGCAGCTGCGCAGCTGGATCCAGGAGGGCTAGGCGGGGATGGCGGGCGAGTCCGCGGAGACGCTCCCGGCGCTGCCCGCGGCGCCCGGCGAGCAGCTGCCGGCGACGATCGACGACCTCTCCGGCACGCGCAAGGCGGCGGTGCTGATGGCGGCGCTCGGCTCCGAGCGCGCCGCCAACGTGCTGCAACGGCTCGGCGAAGAGGAGATCGAGCACCTGTCGATGGAAATGGCCAGCCTCAACTCGGTGCCCGCCGAGACCACCGACTCGATCTTCACCGAGCTCGCCGTGCTCGCCAGCCAGGATGCGGGCGTCGCCGGCGGGATGGACTTCGCCCGCGGCGTGATCGAACGCGCGCTCGGGCCCGAGCGCGCGGCCGAGGTGCTCGGGCGCCTGTCGGCCCGCACCGAGCGCCCGCCGTTCGACTTCCTGCAGCGGGTCCCGCCCGAGCGCACCGCCGCGCTGCTGCGCAGCGAGTCGCCGCAGACGGTCGCGCTGATCCTCGCCAGCCTGCAGACGACGCTCGCCGCGCAGGTGCTCGCGCGCCTGCCCGAGCGCCAGCAGCCGGACATCGCGGTGCGGATCGCGCGCATGGGCGAGACCAGCGCGCAGGTCGTCCAGCAGGTGGAGGAGGTCATCCGCCACAAGCTGACCGCCGTCGCCGAGCGCGAGTACTCCGCGGCGGGCGGCACGAAAACGCTGGCGGAGATCCTCAACCACTCCGACCGCACGACCGAGCGCGCGGTGCTCGAGCAGCTCGCCGAGGCCGACCAGGAGCTGGCCGAGGAGGTGCGCGGCATGCTGTTCGTGTTCGAGGACATCGTCAAGCTCGAAGAGCGCGCGGTCCAGCAGGTCCTGCGCGAGGCCGACCAGAAGGACCTCGTGCTGGCGCTGCGCGGCGCGCCCGAGAACGTCAAGGAGATCGTGCTGACGAACATGTCCGAACGCGGCGCGGAGATGATCAAGGAAGAGATGGAGCTCCAGCCGCCGCAGCGCAAGCGCGACATCGACGCCGCGCAGAGCCGCATCGTGGCGGTCGTGCGCAGGCTCGAGGAGGCCGGCGCGATCGTGATCGCCGGCACCGAGGAAGAGGAGAGCGAAGCGGTTGTCTGACGCCGTCGTCAGCTACGACTTCGAGCAGCTCGAGCCCTCCGAGCCGCCGCCGCGCGACGCCGGCGCGCGGATGCTCGCGCAGGCGAGCATCGAAGCCGAGAGCATCCGCGAGCTCGCGCGCGCCGAGGGCTACGAGCAGGGCCGCGCCGCCGGCCACGAGCAGGGCGCCGCCGAGATCGCCGCCGCCGCCTCCGCGCTCGGCCAGGCCGTCCATGGCATCGAGGGGCTGCGCACGGAGGTGGCCGAGGCCGTCGAGTCCGACGCGATCGAGCTGGCGCTGACGCTCGCCGGCAAGATCCTCGCGGGCGCCTTCCAGGCGCGACCGGAGCTGGTCGTCGAGATCGTCCAGGGAGCGCTGCGGCGCATCAGCGACCGCCGCCAGATCACCGTGCTGGTCAACCCCGCCGACCTCGAGGTGGTGAGGGCGGCGATCGGCGAGCTGACCGCGCAGGGCAGCGGCGTCGAGCTGTGCGACCTGCAGTCCGATCCGCGCGTCGGCGTCGGCAGCGCGATCGTGCGCACGAGCGAGGGCGAGGTGGACGCGAGCGTGCACACGCAGCTGGAGCGCGCGCGCGAGGTCGCGACCACGACGCTCGAGACCGGCGAGCGCGCGGCGTGAGCGGAATCTTCGTCGGCGAGCCGCGCGAGCGAGCCCCGCGTGCGTGAGGCGCGCCCACCCGGAACGCTGCTGACGCAGGCCGCCGAGGCGATCCGCGAGGCCGACCTCGCCAGGCGCCACGGCTTCGTCACCAACCTGATCGGGCTGATCATCGAGGCCACCGGCCTGCAGGCGGAGGTCGGCGAGGTGTGCCTCGTGGGCACCGACCGCAACCGCGAGGCGGTCTCCGCGGAGGTCGTCGGCTTCCGCGAAGGTCGCACGCTGCTGATGCCGCTGGGAGAGCTGCACGGCATCGGCCCGGGCACGCGCGTGCTCGCCAGCGGCGCGCCGTTCCGGATCGCCGTCGGCGAGAACCTGCTGGGCCGGATCGTCGACGGGCTGGGGATCCCCGAGGACGCGCTCGCATCTGGGGGATCCGCGGGGTCCGATCCCACTCTCCCCGGTGGCGATGGCGCGGGACGGGTGATCGCGCGCTCGACGATCGCCGCCCCGCCGAGCGCGCTCTCCAGGCCGCGCATCCGCGAGCGCGTCGGCCTCGGCGTGCGCGCGCTGGACGGCCTGGTTCCGTGCGGACGCGGCCAGCGGCTCGGCATCTTCGCCGGCTCGGGCGTCGGCAAGTCCTCGCTGATGGGCATGATCGCGCGCTCGACCAGCGCGTCGATCAACGTGATCGCCCTCGTCGGCGAGCGCGGGCGCGAGGTGCGCGAGTTCATCGAGCGCGACCTCGGCGACGCGCTCGAGCGCTCCGTCGTCGTCGTCGCCACCTCCGATCAGCCGGCGCTCGTGCGGATCAAGGCGGCGTTCACGGCGACCACGATCGCCGAGTACTTCCGCGACCAGGGCCACGACGTGATGCTGATGATGGACTCGGTCACGCGCTTTGCGATGGCCCAGCGCGAGGTGGGCCTGGCGATCGGCGAGCCGCCCGCCACGCGCGGCTACACGCCGAGCGTGTTCGCGCTGCTGCCGCGGCTGCTCGAGCGCGCGGGCACGAGCACCAGCGGCTCGATCACCGCCCTCTACACCGTGCTGGTCGACGGCGACGACATGAACGAGCCGATCGCCGACGCCGTGCGCTCGATCCTCGACGGGCACATCGTGCTCACGCGCTCGCTCGCCCACGCCGGGCACTACCCGGCGATCGACGTCCTGCACAGCGTCTCGCGCCTGATCGGCGAGATCGTCTCGCCGGAGGTCGAGCAGGCGGGGCAGCGGCTGCGCGCGGCGCTCGCGGTGCTGCGCGAGAAGGAAGACCTGGTCGCGATCGGCGCCTACCAGCCGGGCAGCGATCCCGCGCTCGACACCGCGCTCTCGCACCGCCCCCAGATCGAGCGCTTCCTGCGCCAGCCCGTCCGCGAACGCAGCGACCCGCAGCAGACCGACACGACGCTGCTCGCGCTCGGCGACTCGCTCGCGCGCGAGCTCGAGCAGCGCAGCGGCGAGATTCCCGACGCCGAAGTGCTCACCCCCGAGCCCGACGTCGCCGCCGTCGCGGGCGTCGCGGGCGACGGATCCGCCGCGCCCGCGATCCCCGCCCTCGGGCTGAGCATCTGAGCTGTGCGCGCATGCTCAAGAACCAGCCCTCCCGTCCGATAACCAGGCCGTGACCGGTACCTCGTTCCGCTTCCGCCTCGAGCGCGTGCGCGCGGTGCGCGAGCGCAAGGAGAAGCTTGCGCAGCGCGAGCTGGCGGACGCGCTTGTGCGCCGCTCGAGCACCGTCGACGAGCTGCGCACGGCGGACGCGCACCTCGAGCACGCGCGCGCCGAACAGCGCACGGTCGCCACCGCAGCGATGCCCGTCAGCGCCACCGACCTGCTCGCGCGCCAGGCGTTCCTCGAGCGCGTCGAGGCGCAGCGCCGGCTGCGCGCCAGCGAGCTTCAGCAGCGCGAGGCGGAGGTCGCGGAGCGCGACGCCGAGCTCGCGACGGCCGCCAGCGAGCACGAGATGCTCAACCGCCTCAGGGAGCGCCACCGCGGCGAGCACGACCGCGAGCAGGCGCGCCGCGAGCGCAACACGCTCGACGAGATCGCCGTGACGCGCTTTCGCAGGGGCAGCGCATGAGCGCGCAGGCGCTGGGCGCCGTCCCCGCGGGCATCGCCGCCGGCGAGCTTGCGGTGGCGCAGCGGGTACAGCAGCTGCAGGCTCTGATCGAAACGGCCGGCAAGGTCGCCGCCGGCGGCCTGGCGAGCACGAACACCGTCGCGAGCCCCGCCGGCGCCGCGGGCTCGAGCACCGACTTCGCCTCCGCGCTGCAGGCGGCCAGCACCGCGGACACCGCGAGCTCCTCCGGCGTCGTCGGCGCCGGCTACCAGCCGGCCGTCCAGGGCGCCGCCATGGGCGGCGAATCCGGCGGCGAATACGAAGCGCTGATCGACCAGGCGGCCTCGCGCAACGGCCTCGATCCCGCCGTCCTGCACGGCCTGATCCAGCAGGAGTCCGGATTCGACCCGAGCGCCACGAGCAGCGCCGGGGCGTCCGGCCTGACGCAGCTGATGCCCGGGACGGCGTCCTCGATGGGGGTCTCCAACCCGCTCAACCCGGCGGAATCGATCGAAGGCGGCGCGCGCTACCTGGGCCAGCTGATGACGCAGTTCGGCGGCAACACAGAAGACGCCCTCGCCGCGTACAACGCCGGGCCCGGCGCCGTGCGGCAGTACGGGGGCATCCCGCCGTACGCGGAAACCCAGAGCTACGTCTCCAAGGTCCTCGGCTACGCCGAAACCTACCGCCAGGCACACCCCGCGCCGCTCACGGGAGCGCTCGCATGAGCTTCATAGCGGCGCTCATGCCACCGCCGTCCTCGTCGCCGCCGACCTCCGGCGCGCCACCCGGGTCGCCCGCTCCACCGGGCGCGCCGCCCTTCGACAGCGCGCTCGCCGAACACTGGGCCCGGACCGCACCCGCGGAAGGCCAAAGGCAGACAGGCTCCGAAGCGAGCCAACGAGAAAGGTCGATCGCCCGCCACCGCGAACGGACTGGCGCCGAAGGCGCGCAGCCTGGCTCGGGTGCAGATGCCGGTGCTGCTGCGACGGCCGCGACGTCCTCCACGCCTGCCGGCGCCGCGGCTGAAACCGGCGCTGTTGGGACCGGCGCCAGAGCCGCGAGCGGCGGATCCTCGTCGCCCGGGGCGGCCGCCAACGCACAGGCGGCCGGCACGACCGCGACGGGCACCGCAGCCACGGGCACCACCGCAGCGAGCACCACCCAGCCGGGCGCAGCGACGACGGCCGCCGTGGCGAGCGAATCCGCGCAGGGCGGTTCTCCGTCGCATGCCTCGAGCACAGCGCAGCAGACCGCGAGCGCCGCGACCGCACAGACCGCCGGCACGGCCGGGCTGGCCGCCGCCGAGCCTGGGAGCGTCGACTCGCCGGGCAGGGACGCGAGCGCTGGCGCGGGTGCAGGCGCAGCGTCAACGGCCGCCGCAGCCCCAGGCGCCCCGGGAGCGCCAAGCGCGGCATCCGGCGCGGCGTCGAGCACCGAATCAGACGCCGCGGCGCAGCCCGGCTCCGGGCAGTCGTCCGTCCCGGGCACAGTTGGCGCGCAAGCCCCCGGCGCGCCATCCTCGCCCACCGCCGCCACGACTACGCCGGGCACGGCAGCGGGCAACCCGCAGAGCGCCGCCCAGGTGCCAACCGCGGGCGCTTCGCAGCCGGCCTCGGCGAGCGCCGGCGCGTCAGCGGTCCCCGGCGGCTCCGGCTCGTCGGCGACCTCCGGCGCAGCGACCGCCGCGGCACAGGCGCCCACCACGCCCGAAGCGCCCACCGCGGCCGAAGCGCCCACCACGCCCGAAGCGCCCACCACGCCCGCCACGCCCGAAGCGCCCACCGCGACGGCCGGTTCGGCGCCCGGCGCGGCCGCCAACCAGCCGGCGCCGTCTCAGCAGGGGCGCGCGCAGGCCACAGCGCAAGGGAGCGCCGCGGGTGGGCTCTCCGGCTCGATCTCCGCGCCGGGCGCGGGCGACGCGCAGGCGGGCGCGCAGACCAGCACGGGCGGCGACCAGCGCGGCTCGGCGTCTGGGACGCGCGAGGCTCGCGCGGGGAGCGCCGCGCAGATCGCGGACGACATCGCGGGGAGCCAGACGGGCGCGCTGGAGGGCGCGCTGTCGCAGACGAGCTCGACCGCGGCAGGCTCTGAAACGAACCCGCTGCCGGGCGCGGCCGCCGGCGCGCAGGCCGGCTCCACGTCCGCATCGGCGGCGACGGGCGCGGCGCCGACGCTGGCGAGCGGCGTGGCGATGCAGGACATGATCGACTCGATCCGCGCGACGATCGAGATCGCCGCGCGCCAGGGCATGACGCAGGCGCGGATCGCGCTGCAGCCGGAAGATCTCGGCCACATCAGCATCCGCCTCAGCCAGACGAGCGCGGGCCTGCTCGCGCGCGTGAGCGCTGAAACGCCGGCGGCGGCGCAGGCGATGCAGGCTGGGCGCGCGGAGCTGCACCAGTCGCTGAGCTCGCTCGGCGTGTCGCTGCTGCGGCTGGACATCAACTCGTTCGGCCAGTCGCAGGCCGGCGAACAGGACGGCCGCTTCGCCGGTGAGCCCGGCGGCTCGAGCCGTGCCAGCGCGTCGGGCGCCTCTGAAGAAGGGGACGGCTCCGAGCCTGTCGGCGCGCCGGAAGGCGCCGCCGCGCCCGCGACCATTTCAGGCGGCGAGCTCGTCGACGTGCTCGCCTGACCCCCGAGAAAGGACGAACGACCATGACCGCCAACCCACTCACAGTCGCGCCCGCCGCCGCGGCGCCCGGCGCCTCCTCCCCCGGCGGCGCCAAGCCATCGGAAAACCCGAGCAGCATCCTCGGGCAGAACGACTTCCTGAAACTGATGGTCGCGCAGCTGCAGGCGCAGAACCCGCTCGAACCGGGCAACAGCAACGAATACATCAACGAGCTCGCGCAGCTAACGCAGGTCGAGCAGACGACGAACCTGGCGAACGCCAACGAGCTGTCCAGCGCGGTCGGCCTGATCGGGCACAAGGTGTCCTACAACAGCCCCTCGGGCGTCGGCGGCACGGGCACAGTGCAGAGCGTGCAGTCGGACTCCTCCGGCACGACGGTCACGATCGAAGGCGTCTCCGGCATAACCCTGTCGGCGATCACGGAAGTCGAATGAGCCAGATCTCGAACCCCGCGCTGATCCCGCCCGGCGTCGGCCCGGCGCAGCCGGCCCCGCCGGCCGGCCCGGCGAAGGGCAAAGGCGCCACGAACACCGAGCGCGGCGCGGCGCCCGCGGGCCCGTCGTTCGCGGACACGCTCACGCAGGCCGGCCAGCAGCTGCAGTTCTCCAAGCACGCGCTCGCGCGCGTGGAGCGCCGCGGGATCGAGCTGGACCAGGGCACGCTCTCGAGGCTTTCGCAGGGGGTGCAGCGCGCCGCGAGCAAGGGCTCGCGCGACTCCCTCGTACTTGTCGACGGCAACGCCTTCGTGGTGTCCGTCAGCAACCGCACGGTCATCACGGCCGTGGGATCCGAACACATGAAGGACAACGTGTTCACCAACATCGACAGCGCCGTAATCGCATGACGCGAGCGGCCAACTACAACGGCTGGACCTCTTCGAGGAGGCCGCGAAAGGAAGGGCAGTCAGGATGATGGCTGGAATGTATGCCGCGATCAGCGGCCTCGACGCGAACCAGGCGATGCTCAACGAGACGGCCAACGACCTGGCGAATGTGAACACAGTCGGCTACAAGGCCGCGAGCGTGACGTTCGCGGACTCGCTGACGCAGGTGATGCGGGGAGCGTCCGGGCCGACGAGCAGCAACGGCGGCACCAACCCCGAGCAGATCGGGCTGGGCGTGCAGGTCGACGCGACGATCAACGAAATGACCGAGGGCTCCTTCCAGTCCACCAACAACCCGCTCGACGTCGCGATCGAGGGCAACGGCTTCCTGCGGGTCGGGCCGGGCGCGCCGAAAGAAGAAGAACTCACCAAAAACCTGCCGGCGAACGTGTCGTACACGCGCGCGGGCGACCTGACGACCGACGCCGCCGGCTTCCTCACCACGCAGGGCGGCGAATACGTGGTCGGGCGCAACGCCGAAGTGGTCACCGAATCGGAAACCGGCGACACGTACGCGCCGGGCAAAGAAGACTCCTACCTCAGGATCCCGCCCGGCTCCAGCAACGTCTCCATCGGCCAGGACGGCTCGGTCAGCTACACCGACGAGAACAAAGAATCGAAAACGTACCTGGAGCGGGTGACCGCCGGCTACCTCTCGCTGGCGACGTTCCCCAACGAAAGCGGCCTCGAACGCCTGGGCGGCTCGCTGTGGGCGCGCACCGCCAACTCCGGCGCGCCGATCGTCGGCACGCCCGACACGCCCGGCTTCGGCTCGACGATCGGCGGCGAGCTCGAGATGTCGAACGTCGACCTGGCGACCGAGATGACAAACATGATCACCGCCGAGCGCGGCTACCAGGCCAACTCGCGCACGATCACCACCGCGGACGAAATGCTCGGGACGCTCGTGTCGATGGTCCAGTAGCAGATGCTCGCGGATGAAAGGACGGTGGCGAGAGCTTAGGACAACTCCGAGGAGCCCGGGGTGGGGCGGCCGGCGACGGCATGCCGTCCCACCCTGCGGCTAATGTGTGTTTCGAGGGGGTGCAGCGATGATCACGCTAAACAGGCTTGGCCACAGCGACGAGCCGTTTCACTTGAATCCGGACATGATCGTGACGGTGGAGTCCACGCCGGACACGGTCATCGGGCTTGCGACCGGCGCGAAGGTCGTGGTCGCGGAGACGCCCGCGGAGGTCGCGGCCGCCGTTCACGCCTACCGCGCGGAGGTGCTCGCGGAGGCGTTCAGGCGTCGCGGCAGGGCCGGCGGACAGCCGCCTCCACCGCCGCCGGCGCCGATCCACCGCGACTCCCCGCGCGAGCCGCCGCGCCTGTCCGCGGTCGAGGACGATCCCGCGTAGAGAACCCGAGTGGCACCAAACGGGCAGGTCATGTAGCCCGATTCGACCGTTCGTGCAGGCCCGCCTCCCAGGATTGAAGGATTTCTGGCGGCCGCCGATGTAGGGAAGCAATGAAGGCTGCGACGGCGATTGGAATCGGGTTGGCGTTCGGCTCCCTGCTGCTGAGCTCGATGATGGACGGGACCAGTCCCGCGTCCTTCATCAACATCCCCGCGCTGATGATCATCATCGGCGGGACCGCCGGCGTGACGCTCGCGAGCGTCGGCATGCCGTCGATGAAGCGCGTGCCGAGCCTTTACAAGCTCGTCTTCTCGGCCGAACCACCGGACATGCGCGGCCAACTCGACCAGCTGGTGTCGCTCGCCGACAAGGCCCGCCGCGAGGGGCTGCTCGCCCTCGACGCGATGCTCGGCGAGATCGAGGACCCCTTCACGCGCAGCGCCCTGCAGCTGGTCGTCGACGGCACCGACCCGGAGATGGTCCACGCGATCCTCGAGGCGGAGGTCGACGGGATGGCCGCCCGCCACGAGGCCTCCGCGGCGCCGTTCGAGAAGGCCGGCGGCTTCGCGCCCACGATGGGCATCATCGGCACCGTGCTCGGCCTCGTGCACGTGCTCCAGAACCTCGCCGCGCCCGCCGCGCTCGGGCCGTCCATCTCCGCCGCGTTCATCGCCACGCTGATGGGCGTCGGCTCCGCCAACGTGATCTTCCTGCCGGTCGCCAACAGGCTCAAAGCGATCTCCTCCGAAGAGATGGAGCTGCGCATGATGACGACCGAGGGGATCCTCTCGATCCAGGCGGGCGACAACCCGCGGCTGGTCGCGGAAAAGCTGATGTCCTACCTGCCGCCCGCCGAGCGTCCCGCCGACGACGAGGACAACGTCGCGCGCATCGACGTCGAGGCCAGGGCGGCCTGACGATGGCGCGCGGGCACGGTGGACGGCGCCGGCACGGGGGCGCCGAGGAGGGCAGCAACGAGCGCTGGCTGCTGACCTACGCCGACATGATCACGCTGCTGATGGCGCTGTTCATGGTGCTGTTCTCGATCTCCTCCGTCAACATCTCCAAGTACGAAACGCTGCAGAAGTCGCTGAAGGCGGCGTTCTCCGGGAACATCCTGCCGGGCGGCAAAGCGATCGCCAAACAGGGAGCGACCAACAACTCCGCGCAGGTTCCCTCGAGCGTCGAACTGCAGGCGATCGAGCCCGTCGCCACGCAGGGCGCCAGCAGCGCCGAGAACGGCAGCGCGCACAGCACCTCGAGCTCCGCCAGCGCCGCCGCCAGCGCCGCGCAGGCGGCCCAGGCCCAGAAGGAAGCGGCCGAGTTCGCGCACATCAAACAGGAGCTCACCGCGTACGCCAAGGCGCACGGCTTCGCCAAGAGCGTGCAGACGTCGATCGAAGCGCGCGGCCTCGTGATCAGGGTCCTCACCGACGATCTGCTGTTCGCCTCCGGCCAGGCCTCGCTCGACCCTCGCGCCACGGGGCTGCTCGGAGAGATCGGCGCGCTGCTCAACGTCGACCAGACGCACCCGATCTCCGTCGAAGGCAACACCGACGACGTGCCCATCCACAGCTCCCAGTTCCCCAGCAACTGGGAGCTGTCGACCGCGCGCGCCTCCACAGTCGTGCGCTTCCTCATCGGGCACGGCGTCGGCCCCAACAGGCTGACCGCCACCGGCAACGCCGAACAGCGCCCTGTCGACACCAACACGACCGCCGCCGGGCGCGCCCGCAACCGGCGCGTGGAGATCGTCCTCAGGCGGATCTACGGGGCCGGCGGCTCAAGCGAAACCGAACCCTAGCCGAGAACTTCTCTGACCATGCTCAAGAACAAAAAGCTAATGCTTGCGGTGGCCCTGCCGATTCTCCTGTTGGGAGTCGGCTACAAGATGACCCGGCCCAAGCCCGTCAACAAGGACAAGATCAAGGGAACCATCTACGTGATGCCAGCGCCCTTCCTGCTCAACCTCACCGACGGCCGCTACGCGCGGATCACCGTCGGGCTCGAGCTCGCGCCCGGCCAGAGCGACGGGGCATCCGCCACAGCCGCCGCCGCCAGCGGCGAAAACGCCGTCGGCACGCTGCCCGAGGAACCGATCGTGCGCGAAATCGTCACCAACGTCGTCACCAACCAGAACGGCGAAACGCTCGTCACCAACCAGGGCCGCAACGCCGTCAAGCACCAGATCCTCCAGGACATCGACAAGCAGACCGACGTCAAGGTCGAAGCCGTGCTGTTCCCAGACCTCACCGTGCAATAGGAGAGAGCGTGTGACCGAGGCGATCGAGTACGAGCAGTTCGAGCAAGGCGCCGGCGGAGGCGCATCCGCCGCTGGCCCAGGCGCCGGCGGCGAGGTCGACCTCAGCCGCCTCGCCGACATCCCCATGGAGCTCAGCGTCGAGATCGGGCGCACGCACATGACCGTCGGCGAGACGCTCGACCTGCGCGTCGGCTCCGTCGTCACGCTCGAGCGCCTCGCCGGCGAGACCGCCGATCTGCTCGTCAACGGCAGCGCCATCGCCCGCGGCGAGGTCGTCGTCATCGACGAGCAATACGGTCTGCGCATCACCGAGATCCTCGACGGCCCACCCGACTCCGAGCTCGTGCACGTGCCCGCCGGCGCCGCCGCGAACGGCGCGGGCGAGGCGGCGACCGTCGCCGCCCCGGACGCGCCCGCGGACTCCTCGGCCACCGAGGCGGACTGACCCGCGCATGAGCGCCGGCGAGGACGACACGCAGGGCGCCGTCGCCGAGGCTCAGGAGCCCGAGCGGACGGACGCGGAGGAGGCCGCGATCGAGGCGATCGAGCCGATCCGCACGCTCGACTTCTCCCAGCCGACCAAGTTCACGACCGAGCTCAGGCGCCGCATCGCGCGCGCGCTCGACCTCTTCTGCGAGGGGCTCACCGGCTGGATGGTCGGCGAGCTCAAAGCCGAGATCGAGCTCGCCATCACCGACATCTCCCAGCACACGTGGGCGGCCGCCAAGGCGCAGCTGCCCGCCGACTCGATCGCCGTCGCCGTCCAGGCCGAGGCGATCGACCGGCACATGCTGATGAGCGTCGAGCGCCCGCTGGTGCTGCAGGCGCTCGAATGCCTGCTCGGCGGCGAGGCCGCCCAGGCCTCCGTCGAGCGCCACCTCACCGAGATCGACTGGGTGCTCACGCGCGGCATGCTCGACGCGGTCGTCCACCAGCTGTCGGTCGCGTGGGACGAGCTCGGCGGGCCCGAGCTCTCGCGCGGCGAGGTCGACACGGAGGGCGACGCCGGCGTGCTCACGCCGATCGGCGAACCCACGCTGTCGGTCACGCTGGAGGTCAAGATCGACGGGCTCATCTCGACGCTCGCGCTGCTGATCCCGTGGGGCGCCATCGAGCCGATCACCGAGCGCATCCGCGGCGTCGGCAGCGAGCCCATCAGCGCCGACCCGCGCGGTGCCGACGCGCTGCGTCGCGGCGTCTCCGGCGCGCAGGTGCTGCTGCGCGCGGAGGTCGGCTCCGTGCAGATGCCCATCGAGCACATGCTCGAGCTGACCCCCGGCGCGCTGCTACAGCTGGAAGACAGGGCCGAGGACGGCGTGCTGCTGTTCGCCGAGGGGGTCTCGCTAGGCCGCGGGCACCCCGGGCGCAGCGGCTCCAGGCGCGCCGTCAAGCTCGCATCCACCGGCGAGCCGCCCGTCCGCGCCGACACCTACGCCAAGCTCGGCCGCGCCGAGCTCGAACGCGCGCGCGCGCACCTCGAGCAGACGCGCGAGACCCCCGAGGACCGCGCCATCCTGCGCAGCATCTTCGTGCGCGTGTGGGCCGAGCTCGGCCGCACGCACCTGCCGCTCGGGCACGCGCTCGAGCTCGCGCAGGGCGCCGTCGTCGAGCTCGACCAGCGCGCCGACGCGCCCGTCGAGCTGTTCGCCAACGGCCTCTGCTTCGCCAACGGCAGCCTCGTCGTCACCGCCGACGGCGCCTGGGGCGTGCAGCTGGCGCGGCTGCTGCAGTAGCCACCGGGCTGGAGCTCGAGACCTCGAGCCGCGCTCGAGGCTCAAGACCGGGGCGGCAGGGCCGATAACGAGGACGACTCTTCCTCGGAGTCGTCCCTCGATGACCAATTGCATATCGCTTTCCCGTGCGGTCGCGACGGCGACCGCGGCGCTTGGCGCCTGCGTGCTCGCGTGCACCCTGCAGGGTGCGTTCGCGAGCCCCGCGTCGGCGTTCTCGCCCGCCTCCACGACGGGCAGCGAAAGCCTGCCGCTCAACCTCAAGGCGCCCAGCACCACATCCTCCGCCACCAGCAGCGGCGGCGCGAGCATCGTGCGCACGATCGTCGGCCTCGCGATCGTCATCGCCGTCATCTGGGGCCTCGCGTGGATCCTGCGCCAGGTCAAGGCCGGACGCGAGGGCGGGCGGGACTCTCATCAGTCGAGCGCCGGCCTCGCGTCCGTCGCCGCGCTCACGCTCGGCACCGGGCGCTCCGTGCACCTCGTGCGCGCCGGCAACGACTACGTGCTGCTCGGCAGCACCGAGCACGGCGTCGCGCCGATCCACCGCTACACCGAGGAGCAGGCGCGCGAGGCCGGCCTGCTGCCCGCCGACGGCGCCGCGCTCGTCGAGCAGCCCGCACCGCGCTCGCGCCTGCTCAGCACCGCCGGCCAGATCGTCGCCGGCACCGGCCGCGCCGCCGTCCACGCCGGGCTGGTAGGCAAGCGCGAGCTTCCCGCCCCCGGCGAGTCGTCGTTCGGCGACGGCACCTACGGCCCCTTCGACTCCTCCGCGCACAGCCCCGCGCTCGGCCGGCGGCCCGACCCCATGCGCATGCCCTCGCCCTCCTCCGGGCTGATCGAGCGCCTGCGCGAGCTGACGGTGCGCCGATGAGCATCGCCGCGACGCTGCCCCTGGGCTCGGCGCTGCCCGCCGGCGCGTCGCTGCCCGTCACCTCCAGCAACGCCGTGCAGATCCTGCTGCTCGTCGGCGGCCTCGCGCTCGTGCCCGCGATCCTCTTCACCGTCACCGGCTTCAGCCGCATCCTGATCGTGCTCGGCTTCATCCGCACCGCCGTCGGCACCAACACCGCGCCCCCCAACCAGGTGCTCGTCGGCATCGCGCTGTTCCTCACGATCTTCGTCATGGCGCCGGTCGTCGGCGCGATCAAGAAGGACTCCGTCGAACCGCTCGAGGCCAACAAGATCAGCACCACCACCGCGCTCGTGCGCGCCGAGCAGCCGCTGCGCGAATTCATGTTCCGCCAGACGCGCGTGGAGGACATCTCGCTGTTCGTCACCCTCGCGCACGCCAAGGAGCCGCACACGCGCGCCGAGGTGCCCACCGAGGTGCTGATCCCCGCGTTCATCGTCTCCGAGCTCAAGACCGCGTTTCAGATCGGCTTCCTGATCTTCCTGCCGTTCCTGATCATCGACCTGATCGTCTCCTCCGTGCTCATGAGCATGGGCATGATCATGCTGCCGCCCACGTTCATCTCGCTGCCGTTCAAGATCCTGCTGTTCGTCCTCGTCGACGGCTGGGACCTCGTCATCAAAGCCCTCGTCCAGAGCTTCCACTAGATGAACCAGGACACCGTCGTCAACCTCGCCTCGCAGGCCATGAGCCTGGCGCTGAAGATCGCCGGGCCGCTGCTGCTCGTCGCGCTCGTCATCGGCCTCGTCGTCAGCATCTTCCAGGCCGTCACGCAGATCCAGGAGCAGAGCCTGTCGCTGATCCCCAAGATCGCCGGCGTCGCCGTCGTGATCGTGCTGCTCGGGCCGTGGATGCTCGGCCAGCTCGTCGCCTACACGACCGCCCTGTACACCGCCATCCCCACGATGGTGGGCTCATGACCAAGCTCCTCAGCGAGCTCGCCGGCAACGACCTCGCCGGCTTCATCCTCGTGCTCGCGCGCGTGACGCCGCTGTTCGTGATCGCGCCGCTGTTCTCCTCGCAGATCATCCCGCCGCACGTGCGCGGCCTGATCGCAGTGGGCATCTCCGTCGGCCTCGCGCCGATCGCGCTGCACGGCCAGCACATCCCCACCGACCCGGTGACGCTGCTCGCGCTCGTGATCGAGGGCATGCTCGTCGGCTTCGGCTTCGCCTTCACGCTCGCCGTGCTGATGGCGGCCGTCGAATCGGCTGGGTCGGTGATCGACGTGCTCTCCGGCTTCTCCTACGGCGCCCTGATCAACCCCATGGACGGCCAGCAGACGGCGGTCGTCAACCGCTTCTACTCGATCGTCGGCACGCTCATCTTCCTCGTCATCAACGGCGACGCGTGGACGCTGCGCGGCCTCGCGCGCACCTTCCAGCTCGTGCCGCTGACCAGCGGGCCGCGGATCTCCTCGCTGTGGGGCGGCGCCGAGCAGGTGTTCAGCACGGTCTTCGCCGCCGCCCTGGAGGTCGCCGCGCCGGTGCTCGTCGCGCTGCTGATCACCGACGTCGCCTTCGGGATCGTCTCGCGCGTGGTCCCCCAGCTGAACATCTTCGCCGTCGGCTTCCCCACCAAGGTGGCGGTCGCGCTGCTCGTCGTCGGCGCGTCGCTGCCGTTCACCGCCAACTGGATCTCCAACCAGCTCTCCGTGAGCGTCGGCGACGCCCTCGGCGCGCTGCACGTCGCCTGATCGACCATGGCCCGCGACGACCGCACCGAGAAGGCGACCCCGAAGCACCGCAAACGCGCGCGCGAGAAGGGCCAGGTCGCGCGCAGCGCCGACCTCGGCGGCTCGATCGTCGTCGTCACCGGGCTGCTCATGATCAGCCTCGTCGGCCCGCAGGTCGTCGACGCGGGCGCTTCCACGTTCCGCGCGATGTTCGCCGAGATCTCGCAGTCCGGGCACGCCACCAGCGGCGCCGGGCTGAACAGCCTGATGCACTCGACGCTGTCGGTGATCCTGCTGGCGGTCGCGCCGATCGCCGGCGCCTGCTGGGCCGCCGGCCTCGTCGCGGGCGTCGCGCAGGTCGGCTTCCGGCCCACGCCCAAGGCGCTCAAACCCGACTTCCGCCGCATCAACCCCGCCTCCGGGCTGAAGAACCTGGTCGGGCCGAACGCCCTGTTCGAAGCGCTCAAGACGATCGCCAAGGTCGCCGTCGTCGGCGCCGTCGCCGCGATGGCGCTGCTGCCCGGGCTCACCGGGCTCGCCTCCCACGTCGGCATCTCCCCCGCGGCGCTCGGCGCGCTCGCCGGGGGCAGCGCGCTCGCCGTCGCCCAGCACGCGGCCTTCGCCTACATACTCGTCGGCGTCATCGACTACGCATGGAAGCGCCACCGCCACGAGCAGCAGCTGATGATGACCAAGCAGGAAGTCAAGGACGAGGCGCGCCAGTACGGCGTCTCCGCCGAGGTCAGGGCCGCGCTGCGCCGCCGCGCCATGCAGGCCGCGCGGGCGCGCATGATGGCCGCCGTCCCCGACGCCGACGTAGTCGTCACCAACCCCACCCACTACGCCGTCGCGCTCGTCTACGACGGCACGCGCACCGCGCCCGAGGTCGTCGCCAAGGGCAAGGACCTGATCGCCGCGCAGATCAAGCGCGTCGCCGAAGAGCACGGCGTGCCCGTGATCGCCGACCCGCCGCTCGCGCGCGCCCTGCACTCCTCCGTCGAGATCGGGCAGATCATCCCCGAGGAGCTGTACGCCGCCGTCGCGCGCGTGCTCGCGTTCGTCTACCGGCTCGCCGGACGCGCGCGCATGGCCGGCGGGCCGGTCGGGTCGGGCCGGGCGGGCGCGCAATCGTCCCCACCGCGTAGGAGGCTCGCGTCGTGAACGCTCCCGGCCTGCGCAGGATGCTGCGCCACACAGACCTGCTCGCCGCCGTCTCCGTCGTGCTCGTCGTGACGATGCTCGTCGTGCCGCTGCCCTCGGCGCTGCTCAGCCTGCTGATCACGCTCAACATCGCCGGCGCGCTGATGGTCGTCGTCGCCACCATGTACCTGGGCAAGGCGCTCGACTTCGCCGCGTTCCCCAGCCTGCTGCTGCTGACCACGATGTTCCGCCTGGCGATCAACGTGTCGGTCACGCGGCTGATCCTCACCTCGGGCGACGCCGGCAGCGTCGTCAAGTCGTTCGGCGAATTCGTCGTCGGCGGCAACGTCGTCGTCGGCCTCGTCATCTTCCTGATCCTCGTCGTCATCCAGTTCGTGGTCGTCACCAACGGCGCCGGGCGCGTCGCCGAGGTCGGCGCGCGCTTCACGCTCGACGCGATGCCCGGCAAGCAGATGGCGATCGACGCCGACCTCAACGCCGGCCTCATCAGCGACGACCAGGCGCGCGCGCGCCGCGCGGAGATCGCCCAGGAGGCCGACTTCTACGGCGCCATGGACGGCGCCTCCAAGTTCGTCAAAGGCGACGCCATGGCGGCGGTGATCATCACCGCCATCAACCTCGTCGGCGGGATCATCGTCGGCATGCTCCAGCGCCATCTCGGCTTCACCGAAGCCACCCACCAGTACTCGCTGCTGACCGTCGGCGACGGCCTCTCCGCGCAGATCCCCGCGCTGCTCATCTCCGTCGCCACCGGCATCATCGTCACGCGCGCCGCCTCCGACCGCGACCTCGGCTCGGACATCGCCAACCAGGTGCTGCGCCAGCGCAAGGCGCCGCTCGTCGCCGCCGGCGCGATCGGGCTGTTCGCGCTGATCCCCGGCCTGCCGAAGCTGCCGTTCCTGCTGATCGCCGGGATCTTCGGCGCGATCGCGTGGGCCGTGCGCAACGGCATGCCCGACGCCGCCGACGACGACGCCAAGCGCAAAGCCGCCGCCGCGCAGGCCGCGCTGCCCAAACCGGGCGACGAGCCGATGTCCGAGGTCGGCGTCGACGCGCTCGAGCTGGCCATCGGCTTCGGGCTGGTGCCGCTTGTTGACGGTGGATCTGGTTCCGGTTCCGGTTCCGGCTCCGGCGCCCCAAGCTCGCTGCTGCGGCGCGTGAGCATGATCCGCCGCCAGATCGCCTCCGATCTCGGCCTCGTGATCCCGCCCGTGCGCATCCACGACGAGCTCGGCATGGAGTCGCACGAGTACGTGTTCAAGGTGCGCGGCTCGGAGGTCGCGCGTGGGCGGATCATGCCCGGGCACCTGCTCGCGATGGACCCCGGCGACGCCAGCGGCAAGCTGCAGGGTGTGCCCACCCGCGAGCCCGCGTTCGGGCTGGAGGCCGTGTGGATCCAGGAGTCCGCCCGCGGCGAGGCCGAGGCGCTCGGCTACACCGTCGTCGACCCCGAGTCGATGATCGTCACCCACCTGACCGAGACGATCCGCGCCCACGCCGCCGAGCTGCTCACCCGCCAGGACGTGCGCGCGCTGCTCGACAAGCTCAAGGAGACCAACGCCGCCGTCGTCGAAGAGGTCGTGCCCGAGGCGCTGTCGCTCGGCGAGATCCAGCGCGTGCTGCAATCGCTGCTCGCCGAGGGCGTGCCGATCCGCGATCTCGGCACGATCGTGGAGGCAATCGGCGACAAGGCGCGAACAACACGTGACACAAGCCTCCTATCGGAGTACGCTCGCCAGGCGCTGGGCCGGGCGATCACGGCTCCACACCTGGACGAGCAGTTGCGACTGCAAGCGATAACCCTGGACCCCGCAATCGAGCAGGAGGTCTCCACGTCGATCACCCAGACCACCGACGGGGAGTTCCTCGCCATGGACCCGCCGCGTGCGCAGGCGATCGTCAACGCCCTGCGCGCCCAGGTCGAGCACGCCACCGCGCTCGGCGCGCGGCCGGTGCTGCTGTGCTCAGCGCGCATCCGCCGCCACCTGCGCCGGCTGATCGCCCAGGCGCAGCCGCACCTCGCCGTCTGCTCCTACAACGAGATCGCGCCGGGGATCGACGTCGAAACCATCGGAGTGATCCACGCATGAATACGCACGGGTCCAGGATCGGGGAGAGTGAGCGGTGAGCACGCCAGGCGAGCTGTTGGAGGCGCTCGGGCGCGAGGCGCGCTCCCGTTTTGGCAACGGCGGCGGCTCGTCCACGCGCGTCTACCGCGGACGCTCCGTCGAGGAGCTCGTGCCGCAGATCCAGCGCGAGCTCGGCGCCGACGCGATCATCGTGCGCCGGCGCGAGGGGCTGACGGGTGGCGTGATGGGCTTCTTCCAGCGCGCGTTCGTCGAGATCGAAGCGATGCCCGGCGGACCCGGCGTCGACGTGTACGACGAAGATGTCGCCGGCGAGCCGGGGGACGCGCAGGCGTCTTCAGCAGCGGCCGCAGCCGTCAACGCGCCTGTGGATGCCGCCGCGTTCGGGGCCCCGTCGACCGCCGCCGCGCCGCCGACCCCGCCAGCCGCCGAGCGCGCGCCGGCGCTGGAGTACCGGCCGGCGCCTTCCCCAGACCTGCAGGCGACGCCCGCGCCGCAGCAGTTCGCGCCGTCCGCGCCCCAGCAGTTCGCGCCGCCTCCGCCCGCGCCGCCCTCCGCGCCGCCCCCGCCCGCGCCGCTCCCCGCGGCGGGCCTGCAGCGCCCGATGCTGGGGTACGCGCCGAGGCCGCCGGCGCCTGAGCGCCCGCCGGCGCCCTCGCCGTTCGCCCCGCGCGAGCCGGCCGCGCCCGGCCCGGGGGCCGGCAGCGCGTACGTGACCGCGCATCTGGCCGCGCTCGCGCGCGCCGACCGCGCGCAGGTCCCGCCGCGTCCGTCGATCTCCGAGCGCCGCAGCGTCGCGCCGCAGCGGGCGCTCGACTTCCCCCATGCGGGGGCAGGTGACGAACTGCCGTCCGGTGGCGCGCCCGAGTCGTTCGCGACCGCGGCCGAGCGCGCGTCCGCGCCGCCGTGGGCGGCGAGCGAGCGCCGCGAGGTGGCGCCCGGCTCGCAGGGCCGCGCGCGCGCAGGGGTCGCGCGTAGCCTGCAGCGCCTGGGGATCGGCGAGGAGCTCACCCGCGAGCTGATCGACAGCGCCAGCGCGCACGCGCTCGCGCTCGCGCCCCGCGCGGGCCTCGCCCAGGCGGTGCGCGCGACGCTCGCCCAGCGCATACCGGTCGCGCCGCCGCTGCCCACCAAGGGCGCCGCGATCGTCGTCGTGGGGGCGGGCGGCGCCGGCAAGACGACGTGCTGCGCGGCGCTGCTCGGCGCCTATCGCAAGGGCAGCTCGCTGCCCGCGAGCTTCGCGACGATCACCCGCGATCCCGCATCGGCCCCAAGCGGCGAGCTGCGCATGATCCTCAGCCCGTACATCATGAAGCCCTCGCCCGCGCGTGCGCCGCGGGCGCTGCGGGCGCTGCGCAGGGCGCGCGGCGACGGCGTCGCGATCCTCGACACGCCCAGCCTGTCGCCTTCCGATCGCTCGGGCATCCGCGAGCTCGCCCGCCTGCTCACCGAACTGAAGCCCGAGCGCGTCGTCGTGGCGCTGCCGGCGACGCTCGGCGCCACCGCCGCCGCGCAGCTGCTGCAGGCGCTGAAGCCGCTCGGCGCCAACGCCCTCGCGGTCACGCACGCCGACGAGACCGACCAGATCGGCGTCGCCGTCGAAGCCGCCTGCAGGTTCGGCCTCGCGCCCGAGTACCTGCTCGAGAGCGCGCGCACCGGCGGCTGGCGGCTGCGCCAGATCGCGCCGAGCGCGCTGGCGGAGAGGCTCCTGCCATGAAGCTCGGGCGCGGTGGAGCCTCCAAGCCCAAGCCCGTGACGCTGCCCGAGCGCGCGCAGACGGTCACGCTCGTCCCCGCCGGCGGCAAGGGCCTGCCCGCGCGCGTGCTCGAACGAGGGCAGGACACGCTGCTGGTGGCGATCATGGTGCCCACACAGCCGCTCAGCCAACGCCAGCTGGAGGGCCTCGTGCTCGAGTTCGTCGGCACCCAGGGACGCGTGCGCCTGAGCGGCACCGCCACGCAGGAGGATCCCTCGGACCCGGACGTGCTGCGCATCGATCAGCCGCGCTCGATCGAGGTGCTGCAGGAGCGCGAGTACGTGCGCGTCAAAACCTCGCGCCCGGCGGTCATCACCAGCAGGCGCGACCCGATGCCGGTCGAGAGCTTCACAATCGACCTCAGCGGCGGCGGCTTCCTGCTCGCCGGGCCGGCGTCGCTGAAGATCGGCGACGAGGTGCGCTTCCAGCTCGACCTCACCCCCGGGGAGCTCGTGATCGGCGGCACCGGCAGGGTCGTGCGGGTCGACAACATGGGACATCGCGCGATCGCGTTCGAGTCGATCAGCGAGCTCGACCGCCGCCGCCTGATCCGCTTCCTGTTCGAGTGCCAGCGCTCCGAACGCCAGCGCGGCCTCGCGACCGAGGACCGGAATGGCCGCTGAGGCCGCCACCGCAGCGCCGCCCGAGGCCGCCGCTCCGGTGGCGGCGTCGCCCGAGCCGCGCGCGCCGAAGAAGGGCGCCAAGGGCGACGCCAAGGCCAAGGACGCCAAGAAGGGCGGCAAGGACGACAAGGCCGCCAAGGGCAAGGGCAAGAAGGGCGCAAAGGAGGCCGAGCCGGACGGGGACGGCCCCAGCATCGCCGCGCACCCGCGGGCCACGCGCGCGGTCGCGCGCGCCAAGAGCTGGGGCGGGCTCGCCGGCTTCGTGCTCGGCGGATATCTGTCGCTGCCCACGAACACGCTCGCCGGCGCCGGCCTGCGCGCGCTGATCGCCGGCGTCGTCTGCTACGTCGCCGTGTGGGCCGGCGCGGTCTTCCTGTGGCGCCGGCTGGTGATGCTCGAGATCAAGAGCCGCGAGCAGCAGCTGGCCGCGGCCGTCCAGGCCGCGCAAGCCGCCCGCGCGCGGCGCGAGCTATCCGCGCCCGCCGAGCGCCAGGGCGCGAGAGCGGCCTCCTAGGACAGGATTGAGAGCCTGCCGTGGACCCGATACATCCGATCGCGCCGGGCCCGCCGCGGATCTCGCCCGCCGCGCGGCTGCCCGTGGAGCCGCTGGAGCGGATCACGCGCGAGCGCGACCGTCCGTCCAAGGACGGCCAGCAGCGCAGACGTCGCGAGCCGCCGCCGGCGGGGCGGGCACCCGAACAAGGCGAGGACGACGGGCGCCCGCACATCGACGTGCGCGCGTGAACGCGGGCGTTCGCGTGCAGGAATCGGTGCTGTGAAGGGGAAAACCGTCGGCAAGAGGAATCCAACCTCAAGTTTCCCGTCGCGCTGACGATAATCGGCGTGGGTCGACACGGAGTCGGTCCAGGGACCTAACCAAACAAACGTCATCAAGGAGATGAACGCATGGGCCTCACGATCAACAACAACCTGGAGGCGTTGAACGCCAGCAGGAACCTGAACAACACCGAGGGCATGCTCTCGCAGGCGATGCAGCGCCTGTCCTCGGGCCTGAAGATCAACTCGGCCGCCGACGACGTCGCCGGCTACGCGATCAGCCAGAGCCTGCAGAGCCAGGTCAACGGCCTCAACCAGGCGGGCGAAAACATCCAGGACGCCGTCGCCCTGGCGCAGACGGCGCAGGGTGCGCTGAACGACGTCAACGGGATGCTCCAGCGAGTTCGCGAGCTGAGCGTCGAGTACGCGAACGGCACGACCTCCGAAGAAGACCAGAAAGCGATCATCTCCGAGGTCACGCAGCTGACCGACGAGATCAAGCGCGTCGGCGAAACGACCAGCTTCAACGGCAAGAGCCTGCTCAACGCCGCGGAAGAAATCAAATTCCAGGTCGGCGCCAACGACGGCGAATCGATCGGCGTCAGCACGATCAAGCTGTACTCGGCGATCGAAGAAGACCTCGAACCGAAGACGCTCGGTGAACGTCTCAGCAGCGGGCTGGGCGAAACCGAAAAGGAAGAAGTAAAAACGATTCAGGGCGAAGTCAAAGAACAAGAAGAAAAAATCACCGAAGTCAAGAAAGAACTCGCCAAAGGCGGTCTCACGGAAGCCGAAGTCACGGCGTTCAAAAAAGAAGAGACCGAAGCCAAAGCAGAAATCACCAAACTCAACGAAGGCATCACCAAACTCAACACGGAACACCCGCCGACGGGTCTGAAAGAACTCGACGAAGCGATCGCGACCGTGTCTGGGCTTGCCGGTGAATTCGGCGCGGTGCAGGACCGTATCCAGTACACCCAGTCCAACCTGGAAGTGTACTCGCAGAACCTGACCTCCGCGGTGAGCGCGCTGGTCGACGTGAACATGGCCACCGAAATGACCAACTTCACGAAGGACCAGGTGCTCCAGCAGGCTGGCGTCGCGATTCTCGCGCAGGCCAACCAGCTGCCTGACGCAGCTCTGCACCTGATCGAATAAATCAGGTAGCAGCTCACACCTTCCTCAGCGGTGGCGCCCAGAGGACGCCACCGCTGCAGTGAAGCCCAGCTGACCGCCGGCCGGTGCTTTGCATCGGCCCAATGCGGGCAGTCGGGTCATAACGCTTCAGGCGGTCCGGGAAAGGCCGACAGAAGCCATATACCGCCGCTTCATCGAGGGAACGGTGGTGGGCGGGCGGCGACGGCCGCCCGCCCTTTTTAATCGCTCTCAACCGCGGCGCCTCGCGGCCGATTACCCCGTTGATGACCCTCGAGGCCACGCTGGAGCGCGTCTCCGCGATCAGGCAGGCGCTCGCCGACCCCGCGGCGCTGCTCGGCTCGAGCGGTGGTGTGACGGGCGGCACGCAAGCGCCGGGAACGAGCTCCGCGCCCGGCGGAGCGTCGTTCGCGAGCGCGCTGGAGCAGGCCAGCGGCAGCTATGAAAGCGCCGCCCCCGAGGGCTCTTCCGCGCCGACGCCCTCCTCCGCGACGGCGGCCCTGCTGGACGGCTCGGGCACCCCGGGTCTGCCCGGCGCCCCAGGCCTGACGAGCGCCGCGGGCCTCACCAGCACGGCCGGCCTCAGCTCCGCCTACCCGCTGCAGAGCGTCGACGGCATCGCCGGTACCTCCGGCCCGTCGCCGACGTACGCGGCCGACGAGGGCTCGCCGGGCGGCCGCATCGTGGCGATCGCCGAAAGCCAGCTCGGCCAGGCCGAGCAGCCGCCGGGGTCCAACGAATCCCCCGCGATCGCCCAGTACCGCAGTGCCACGGCGGGGGCGGTTCCCGGGGCGCCGTGGTGCGCGTACTTCGCCTCGTGGGTCGCCCAGCAGGCGGGCGAGCCGATCGGGGCGGGGGGACAGGGCGCGGGCGCCGTCTCGGAGGTGTGGTCGTGGGCGCAGAGCACCGGCCGCGCGATACCCAACGGGCCCGGCGTGGTGCCCCAGCCGGGCGACCTGATCGTGTTCGGCGACGAACACGTGGGGATCGTCAGGGACGTGCTGCCCGACGGCCAGATCCAGACGATCGAGGGCAACTACGAAAACAAGGTCGCCGCCAACGTGCGCAGCCCCACCGAAGCGACGGGATACGTCAACATGGGCTAGCCCTCGCCTACTAGCAGGTTGTCTACCACCTCAAGTGGTTGGCGAAGGAGCACCGCGATCAAATTCAAAGCGCCCGAGCGAGCGTGGTCATCACGATTGCTATTCGCTGCCTCGCGGGCGAAGGTCTCCAATTCGCGCAGCTTTGTAGCGATGGCTCGCTCCGGGGCATCAATGGTCGGATCTTGCACGTCACTCCCTTCGTCGTCAGATGAGTAGGTAGCGTTTGAGCGGGGATCCATCAGCCACAGCATCGATGAGCTGGGCCATGTGAGAGCCAAATAGCTCGCCTCGTCGGCGCCCCTCTTTATAGCTGTCGTCATTCGCGAAGAACTCTTCGGTCTCCGACTTGTCCCGATCGGTCGTCTCCAAGAACCATGAGTACTCGTCCAGTAGTCCTTGGATGCAAGATCTGGTCCTGGGTGCATTCTCGGCTATCTCGAGCACTCGATCTAGGGGCGTGAGCTCGACGAGGTGCTCGACGTGCGAACGCGGAACGCCGGCTCCGTCGAAGCCGTACAGTAGAAATGCGAGCCCATTGAACACCATCCAAAGCCGATTGAACTGTAGCTTCAGCACCGCCACGCGCCGCTTCTTCTTGTGAACGGCACTGTGATCTCGTTCGGCCTCGTGCGCGAGACAGAGGGTCTTCCAGTATCGGATGAGGTCGTTTATCAGGAATGTAGGCCTGAAGTCTGTGGTGCTGCCCGCGTCGCGCCAATATAGGTCGACCACCTGTTTGACGCACTCGTCGTAGGCGGCGTGTCCAACAAGTACCTTGCTCTCGAGGAGAAGAAGCATGCGAGCTGTGAAGAGGTTGCGATGATCGTCATCGCTGGTGCCAAGGAAACGCAGGACATCCTCAATATGATGCACCACGAGGTAGCGACCGTCACCGGAGAAGGGCGGGAATTCACCTGACTCGTTGACATCAATCAGATTGCTAAAAAGGCGTATGCTGTCAAGCTTGCCGATCCGGGCGTCGACGTTTGGCTGAACGTCGACGCAGAAGATATCGAGGTCGCTGTGATCGCCACCCTCACCTCGCCCGATCGACCCGGTCACGTAAACAGCTACCGAGGGGTAACGATTGGGTAGGTCGAAGGCGTCGGACGAGCCGCGCGCCGTCTCGAGTCTGTTCGCCGACGCGTCTCGCCGGGCCGATAGCGGCTGCGGTATGTCTACGGCTTGGCCGCTCACTCGGAGTCGTCCCATTCCATTAGATTCGCGAAGATATCGGCCTGCTCGATCGCGTCCGCCAGTGCATGGTGCTCGTGCGGGCGAGAGCTGCGTAGGCGGTCAGGTAGCTTCGATCTGCCAGACAGCGTGATCGGACGTCCGGCGCGCACCGCGTATGCGGTCTTGATGTCGTAGCAGTTGGAGAACCCAAACGGCGACCCTTTCTCACCAAATGCGTTGAAGTACCACCACAGCCATGACCAGTCAAAGCTCAGTGGGAATGCAATCAGGACCGGCGAGCCGCCATCCGCGCAATCGTGGATCCAGTCGGCAGCATGGTCCATCGCCATACCTGGGTCTGTTCCCTCAACGAGCAATCGCTGACGGTCCAGCCCGCTCACCGCGGCCGTCTCGGCGTCGTAGGTGTCTGATATGGGCTTGAGCTCCCGGTAGAAAGTCCGCTCGGTAGGGTCCGCTCGCAGGAACCGCTCGCCATCGAAAGTGCCTGCGACGGTGATCCCGAAGGACAGCATCGAGTAAGGCCCGGGGATCGGCCCATCGGTCTCGATATCGGCGCTGAAGTAGATGTCGTACGGCGTATCCATTTTCTATGTCCGTCCTGAAGCGACGCTCCTGTGCGGGAATCTATGCGAGTCGGTAGACGAGCACGAGCCCGCCCCTTGGGTGCGGCCGCTATAGAACATATGTTCCCATGTCCGGCGGCGGTAGGCTCGTTGTGGGGGCTCCGGCGTGGAGGGCCTTTCCGCCCACGCTTGAGCCGCGACGCGGCGATACACTCGCAGCGGCGGAGAGATGAACGAGCAGAGCGGCACCCACGGCGGCAGGGCTTCCCAGCGGACGTGGCTGAAGACGCTGCCGTTGCTGGCGCTGCTGCTTGGCATCGCCGCGGCCGTCAGCTTCGTGCTGATCAAGGGCCCGGGCAAGCCGGCATTGCCGGGCAGCGCCCAGCAGTACCCCGCGGGGAGGGGCTACCTCGGGACGCTCGCGCTGCCCGCCCAGCAGGCGCCGCCGATCCATCTGCGCAACTACCTCGGCCAGCCGGTCACGCTGAGCGAGTATCGCGGCAAGGCCGTGCTCGTGACGTTCCTGTACGCCAACTGCCCGACCGTCTGCCCGCTGATCGCCTCGAACCTGCGCGTCGCCCTGAACATGCTCGGCCGGCGCGCCTCGCAGGTGCAGGTGATCGCCGTGTCCGTCGACCCGCGCGGCGACACGCCGGCCAACGTCGCCCGGTTCGTGCGCGAGCACGGCATGGTCGGCAGGATGCAGTACCTGATCGGCTCCGCCGCCGAGCTCGCCCCCACATGGGCGGCCTGGCACGTCGGATCCTCGCGCGAGGTCGGCCAGCCGGACCTGGTCGCGCACCCGGCGCTCGTCTACGGCATCAGCGCCAGCGGCAGGTTGACGACGATCTACCCGGCGACGTTCGAACCGAGCGAGATCGCCCACGACGTGCCGAAGCTGGCGGCTCAGTAGCTCAGCGCTCGCCCAGGCGGCCGCTGGCGTCCCAGTAGCTCAGCGCTCGCCGGTGCCGCGGCGCCAGAGCACCACGTACCAGACGGCGACGACGATCAGCACGCCCAGCGGCAGCACGAGCGAGAGGATCGAGCCGGTGAGGAAGTGCGCTGCGATCGGGATGGCGATCTTCGGCATGAGGCCTCCTAGTGCTGGCTGATCAGCCGCTGAGGCCGGGGGCTATCCGGGCTCGGCGGCAGCAGCCAGCGGTGGACGTATACGAACAGGACGATCAGGAACGTGACCGAGCCGGGCACCCACATGATGCCGGCGGCGAGCTGCTGGTCGGCCATCGCGGAGATGCCGCCGGGGCGGCTCGCGAGGTGGGCGTAGTAGCCGTACAGCGGATGCGGGGCGAGCGCGAGCACCACGGCGAGCGCCCAGCTGACGATCATCCCCCCGATCAGGAACACGACGCGCTGCGGCGCCACCAGGCGGATGCGCAGCGGGGCAGACGGGATCACCTGCTTCCAGAACAGGACCGCGGTACAGAAGAACAGCGTGTGCTCGAACGCATGCAGCGTGCTCGATTCCAGCGTCGCGTCGAACAGCGCCGGCACGTGCCAGCCCAGCAGCACGACCGAGAACGCGACGAAGCTCGCCACCGGCCTGCCCAGCGCCCGGCCGATCGCGCGCAGCGGCGCGGTGCGCTCCCCGTGGCTGAGCCCGCGCGCGAGCCAGCGGCGCGTGTCCAGCGGCAGGCAGCGCCACAGGCGAATCCACGGGGCGGCGATGACGAACAGCGGCGCCGCCACGACGATCAGCAGCACGTGCTGGATCATGTGCACCCAGAACAGGTCCGCGCTCAACCGCTCGATCGGCGAGGCCAGCGCGACGGCGAGCACGAACAGCGACGCGTAGAAGCAGGCGTCGCGCAGGCGCTGCGCGCCGCGCTTGCGCGCGGGGGTGACCGTCCGCCGCGCCCCCAGCCAGTAGAGGATCGCCAGGTCGATCACGAGAACGAGGGGCGGGTCGAAGGCCCAGTCCCAGAAGCCCGGCGTCGCTGCCGTCGTGCCGAGCACTACAGGAGGTACAGCGTCACGTAGGTCACGACCCCGATCGCGGCCAGGAAGCTCCAGAAGAACACCCCTGCGTCGAGTGCCGGCGCGATCAGGCGGTCGGGATCGGAGATGTCTCCCTCGCTGCCGGCCGGCGCGCGCCGCGCGCGGATCTCGGTCGCCACCTGCGTCTCCAGCCAGTACATCGTGAACAGCACCGCGATCAGGTAGAAGCCCGTCCACGCGCAGAACACGCTCGCGTAGGCGCCGTTGGTGGGTCCGAAGTGCTGCGCGGTGTACTCGACGCACTGCAGCGCGACCGCGACCAGCCCGAGCACGACGGCGGCGATCCCCGGTCCCAGCCACGTCCGCGATTTCACCTTCATGCGGCGCCCGGCGACGATGCCCGAGGCGGCGCTGAGCACGATGCACACGATGAACGCCACGCCGAGCCCCTGGTTGGGCTTGACGTGCGCCGGATGCCACATGCCGTCGGCGTCGATCGAGCGGAGGTAGAAGTACGCGAACAGGAACGCCAGGAAGAAGAACGTCGTAGCTCCGCACAGCAGCCGCGACGCGACCGTCAGCGCGCGCCCGCCGAGCTCGGGCGGCTCGGGCGGTATCTCCACGCCGCCCGCCATCGCCGGCACGATCGCTGCCCGTGCGGACTCTCCGCTCGCGCCCGACACCGCTAGGCCCCCGCTCCCGCCGCCTGCGGCTCGCCCGCCCCGGCACCGATGGCAGGCGGCGTGCCGTAGTCGTACGGGTCGGAGTCGATCACGGGGATCTGCGCGAAGTTGTAGACGGGCACCGGCGTCGGCAGCTGCCACTCGAGCGACTTCGAGCGCCACGGGTTGGCCTCTGCCGGCTTGCGCACGAAGATCAGCGAGTAGACGACGTTGAACAGGAAGATCAGCATCGAGAAGCCGAGCACGAACGCGGAGATCGACACCCAGTCGTTGAGGTTCTGCAGGCTCGGTTCATACGTGCTGACGCGCCTGGGCATCCCCTTCAGGCCGAGCACGAACAGCGGCAGGAAGGTCGAGTTGAAGAAGATGAACATCAGCCAGAAGTGCCACTTGGCGAGCATCTCGTTGAAGCGCAGGCCGGTCATCTTCGGCACCCAGTAGTAGATCGCGGCGAAGAAGCTGAAGATCAGCCCGCCCATGATCGTGTAGTGGAAGTGCGCCATCACGAAGAAGCTGCCGTGCAGGCCCGTGTCGGTGGGGACGTCCGACAGCACCACGCCGGAGAGCCCGCCGAACAGGAAGTTGAACGCCCACGCCAGGCAGAACAGCATCGGGACTGTGAACGAGATCCGCCCTCGCCACAACGTGCCGATGAAGCACAGGAAGATGAACCCGGTGGGGACGGAGATGATCTCCGTGGAGAGCATGTAGAACGGGCGCAGGTCGGCGTTGATGCCGCTGACGAACAGGTGGTGCTGCCACACGAAGAAGCTCAGCAGCGCGACGCCGAGCATGCCGGACACCGCCAGCTTGTAACCCCACAGCGGCTTGCGCGTGAACACGGGGATGAGCTCCAGGATGATGCCGAAGCCGGGCAGCGCGAGGATGTACACCTCCGGGTGCCCGAAGAACCAGAACAGGTTCTCGAACAGGTAGGAGCTGCCGCCGCCGCCGGCTATGAAGAACGAGGTGTCGATCGTGCGGTCGAGCGCGGCCATCAGCAGCGTCGCGATCAGCATCGGCGCGGCGAGCACCATCAGCACCGCGGTCGCGAACACCGACCACACGAAGATCGGCAGCCGCCCCCACGTCAGCCCGGGCGCGCGCATCGTGATGATCGTGGCCATCATGTTCAGGCCGAGCAGCGCCATCGAGATGCCGACGAGCGCGAAGAAGCAGATGTAGGAGTCCATGCCCATCACGGCCTGGTCGTTGAGCGGCTCATAGCCCGTCCAGCCGGTGGGAAAGCCGCCGAAGAAGATCGTCGAGACGAGGATGAAGCCGGCTGCCATCAGCAGCCAGAACGTCAGCGACTCGATGCGCGGGAAGGCCATGCGCCTGGCCCCGATCATCAGCGGCACGAAGTAGTTGGCGAACGGGCCGAGGATGCCCGAGGTCATCATTCCCATCATCATCGTGCCGTGCATGCCGACCAGCGACAGGTACTGGTTGGGGCCGACGAGCGTCGGGACCGGTTTCAGCAGCTCGGCGCGGATCAGCATCGCGTTGAGCCCGCCGACGAAGAAGAAGACGCCGATTCCCACCAGGTACTGCAGCCCGACGACCTTGTGGTCGGTGCACAGGCCGAAGTAGCGCCCGATCCCCTCGCTCTCCTTCTCGCGCAGCGACGCCGGGCGCCCGAGCAGGCGCGAGATGGGGTAGTTGGCGAAGCCGAGGCCGATCAGGAAGCCGGCGACGCCGAAGAAGTAGCCGAGCAGCAGCGCGACGTCGTTCTCGTCGGTTTTCGCCTCGTATTCGAAGCTCGGGCCGTTGATCAGGTGGCCGATCCACCAGCCGAGGTAGTAGCCGCCGACGCCGAGGATCACGGCGGTGAGCAGGTTGAAGCCGAGTAGGCGACGCCACAGCGGGCGGCGGGTCGGCTGGGGGGCGGCTGCGGCTTCGCTCGTCGTGCTCATTCTCCACGCCTCGTCGGTTCGGGTAGGTAGGTCTTGCTGTACTTCGGGAGCACCTTCGTCGCCGGGGCGAGCCGCTTCTGCTGTTCATGGATCCACGTTTGGAACGCCGCCGGTGTGACGACCCTGCCCGCATTGGACATGTAGCCGTGCCAGACGCCGCACAGCTCGGCGCAGCGCACGGTGAAGCTCTCGAGCTTGGTGGGCTTGACGAACGCGACGTTGTCCACGTCGGGGTTGGCGTCGGCCTTGACTCCCAGCTTGTAAGCCCAGAAGTCGTGGATGACGTCGAGCGAGGTCACATGGAATTCGACCATTTCGTCCTTCGGCAGGACGAGTTCCGTGGTCTCCACGCCGCCGTAGGTGGGGTAGCGGTAGGTGAACAGCCACTGCTGGGCGATCACCTGCACGGGCAGCTTCGGCCCCTTCGGCACGGTCAGGGGGTTCGGGCCGCTGCCGGAGCCAGCGCCGTAGCCGGACTCGAGTCGCACCGTCCCGAAGACGGCGACCGCGAGGACCATCGTCGAGGTGATGACGATCCAGGCCGTCTGCACGCGCGCGTGACCGCGCACCGCCGGGCCTTCGAGCACGCCGCCCTTCGGCTGGCGGAAGTAGATCACGGCATATCCGAGGTAGAGCAACACGAGCGTCAGCACGGGAGTCGCGAGCGCGGCCAGGACCGTGAAGTCCGTGCCCTGGTCGCTCGCCTGTTCGCTGCCGTTGCCCGGTCCGATCAGTGGGCCGATCACCCAGATCACGAGCGGCAGCGCGATCAGCGTGCCGATCGCCCAGACGACCGTGAAGCGGACCGCGTGGTTCGGTTCGCCCGCCCCGTCGCGCGCCGCCGCCGGTTCAGACGACATTCAGGAACCCGTCCATGTAGCCCACCGTCTGCATCGGTCCGCCCAGGCCGTTGAGGAAGCCGGCCGCGCAGGGGACGAAGCACTGCCAGCGGTAGCGCCCCTTCTTGCCCGAGTAGAAGCTGAATTCGACCGTGCGGTGGGCCGTGCCTTCGCAGGGAGCGAATTCGCACTGGTTCTTGGCTTCTTCGGGGACGCCGGGCAGCGGGATGAACAGCCCCAGCTGCGGCACGACCCACGTGTGCGACGCTTCTTCGGGTTCGATCGCGTTGACCGCCTTGCCGTCGATCGTCTCGGTTCCGCCGATCGTGCCCTGGACCTGCGAGAGGAACGGGTTGCGCAGCCCGGTGTCGCCGTCGTACTGGTAGATCGTGACGTGGATCACCGAGTTGGCGGGCACCGAGAAGCTGGTGCTGTGTATCCACTTGCCGTGCTGGCGGACGAGGTAGGAAACCCAGTCGGGGTGCGAAGGGCTGTACTTGGGGCCGATCGCGGCGACCGTCATCAGGGTCAGCCTGTCGCCGCCGCTGGACGCTGGCGCGGTCGTGGCGGCGATCGTCGGCGGCGAGCTGGTCGCCCACGCCGCCACGTACAGGCCGATCAGCACCCCGAGCATCGCCAGGGCGAGGCTCACGCCCAGCAGCTTCTTCGCGAACAAGCTCAAGAGACCCCCTCGCCGCGTATGCGGCTCCCCGAAAGCCTTTGGCCTCTCCAAACGTTCACCGCGCCTCCTCAAGCGCTCACGTTGCTTGGCTCAGACGCTGGCCACTCTAGTCCCGGGCCGGACGGCCGTACAGCTTTATGAGAGAAATCTAATGAAAGTTAGGTCAACTGTCGGAGTCGCCGTCGCCCAGGATCTGGTTCGCGCGTCCCGGGCTCCGGTCCGGGCTCCGGCTCTGGCTCCGGCCCTGTTGCCGCGAGTCCTGCGCGGGCGGTTACGATCAACAGCTTGTCGCCGTCGCCGCCACCCGAGAGCGAGAGCAGCCCGAGCCCGTCGGCGGGCTCGGCGCCGGCTGCGCCCGCGCGCGTCCCCGAGCGCCCCACGCTGGAGGGCCTCGAGGCGAAGTGGGGCGGTGTGTGGGAGCGGGAGGGCACCTATCGCTTCGACCGCTCGGCCCCGCGCGAGCTCGTTTACTCGATCGACACGCCGCCTCCGACCGTCAGCGGCTCGCTGCACGTCGGGCACGTGTTCTCGTACACGCACACGGACACGGTCGCCCGCTACCAGCGCATGCGCGGACGTGAGGTCTTCTACCCGATGGGCTGGGACGACAACGGCCTGCCGACGGAGAGGCGCGTGCAGAACCACTACGGCGTGCGCTGCGATCCGTCGGTGCCCTACGACCCGGACTTCCTGGAGCGCCTGCATGCCGGGTCCGAGGGCGGCGCGCCGGAGGATCCGAAGGAGCCGATGTCGGTTTCGAGGCCGAATTTCGTCGAGCTGTGTCTCCGACTGACCGAGAGCGACGAGCAGGTGTTCGAGGCGCTGTGGCGCACGCTGGGGCTGTCGGTGGACTGGTCGATGACGTACACGACGATCGGCAAGCTCGCCCAGCGCCTCTCGCAGCGCTCGTTCCTGGGGCTGCTCGCGCGCGGCGAGGCCTACCAGCTGGACGCGCCGACGCTGTGGGACGTGGACTTCCAGACGGCGGTCGCGCAGGCCGAGCTCGAGGATCGCGAGCGCCCGGGGGCCATGCACCGCGTGCGCTTCGCGATCGATGGGAGCCCCGCCCGCCCCGACGCGGACGCGCTGATCGAGACGACGCGCCCGGAGCTGATCCCGGCATGCGTGGCGCTGCTTGCGCATCCCGATGACGAGCGCCACCGCGAGCTCGTGGGCAGGGATGTGCTGACGCCGCTGTTCGGGACGCGCGTGCCGGTGTTGACGCACGCGGCGGTCGAGCGCGACAAGGGCACGGGCCTGGTGATGGTGTGCACGTTCGGCGACCTCACGGACGTGCTGTGGTGGCGCGAGCTGGGTCTGCCGGTGCGCTCGGTGCTGGGTCCCGACGGGCGCCTCGCGGAGGTTCCGTGGGGCAGCCCCGGCTGGGAGTCCGAGGACCTAGAGCGCGCGCGCGCCGACTACGCGGAGCTGCAGGGCCGCACGATCAACCAGGCGCGCAAACGGATCGTGGAGCTGCTCGAGCAGGAGGGCGACCTGATCGGCGAGCCCCAGCAGGTGACGCGGGCGGTGAAGTTCTTCGAGAAGGGCGAGCGCCCGGTGGAGATCATCACCAGCCGCCAGTGGTTCATCCGCACGATCGAGCACCGCGAGGAGCTGCTCGCGCGCGGGCGCCAGCTCGAGTGGCACCCGCCGTACATGCGCGCGCGCTTCGAGGACTGGGTCAACGGCCTGACCGGGGATTGGTGCGTCAGCCGCCAGCGCTTCTTCGGCGTGCCGTTCCCCGTTTGGTACCCGATCGACGCCGGCGGGGCGGTGCTGTACGACCAGCCGATCGCCGCTGACGTGGAACGATTGCCGGTTGACCCCTCGACGGACGCGCCCGACGGCTACGACGCCTCCCAGCGCGGGCAGCCGGGCGGCTTCGCCGGCGACCCGGACGTGATGGACACGTGGGCGACCTCCTCGCTGACGCCGCAGATCGCGGGGCACTCCGCGGGTGGCGGGGACGGTCAGGCCGGCGAGGGCGATGGCGAGACGGACGCGGAGGAGCTGTTCAGGCGGGTGTTCCCGATGGACGTGCGCCCGCAGGCTCACGACATCATCAGGACGTGGCTGTTCTCGACGGTCCTGCGCTCGCAGCTGGACGAGGACGAGCTGCCGTGGGCGAACGCGGCGATCTCCGGCTGGGTGCTCGACCCGGACCGCAAGAAGATGTCGAAGTCCAAGGGCAACGTGGTCACGCCGATGCACCTGCTGGAAGAGCACGGCGCGGACGCGGCGCGCTACTGGGCGGCCAGCGGGCGCCCGGGCACGGACACGGCGTTCGATCCGCAGCAGATGAAGGTCGGCAGGCGCCTGGCGGTGAAGCTGCTGAACGCGTCCAAGTTCGCGCTCGCCGACCTGCCGGAGCCCGGTCCCGCGCTGACCCACCCGCTGGACCGCGCGCTGATCGCGCGGCTGGCGGCGGTGGTCGCGGAGGCGACGAGCAGCTTCGACGAGTACGACTACGCGCGCGCGCTGGAGCGCGCCGAGAGCTTCTTCTGGTGGTACTGCGACTACTACCTGGAGCTCGTCAAGGGTCGCCGCTACGACGCCGACCCGGCGGTGAGCGCGTCGGTGAGCCTCGCGCTGCGCCTCTCGCTGTCGGTCTTCCAGCGGCTGTTCGCGCCGTTCCTGCCGTTCGTGTGCGAGGAGGTGTGGTCGTGGTGGCAGGAGGGCTCGGTGCACCGCGCGGCCTGGCCGGCCGCCGACGAGCTCGCGGCGGCGGCCGGCGCCGGCTCCGCGGCGCCGAGCGTCGCCGAGAACGGCCACGCGCGCGAGGACGTCGCGCTGGAGGTGACGGCGGACGTGCTGCGCGAGGTGCGCAAGGCCAAGTCGCAGGCCAGGCGGCCGATGCGGGCGCCGGTCAGCCGGGTTGTGGTTCGCGACACGGCAGAGCGTCTGGCGGCGCTGGCGCTGGGCGAGGGCGACCTGCTGCAGGCGGGGTCGATCGAGCTGCTCGAGCCGGTCGAGGACGGCGAGTTCGCGGTCGAGGTGGTGCTGGCGGAGGAGCCCGCGGAGTCGAAGGAGCCCGTGGACTAAGGGGAGCGCGGCGAAGGGAGCAGGGCGGTGGGCGAAGGGGGCGGCGCGGACGGACGATCGGTGCTGGTCCTCGGTGAATCCGGCGGGCTCGGCGAGGCGCTCGCGCGCCGGCTCGAGCAGGGCGGCACGCTCGTCGAGCGCGGATGTCGCTCAGCGACAGCGAGGTCCGGCGATCCTCACCGAGCGGCGCTGGGGCGCGGTGGCGGTGGTGACGCGCGACGACGTGCTGGCGCTGCGCCTGACGCTGCTGAGCGCGCACCTGCGACCCGAGGTGCCGCTGTGGGTGACGATGTTCGACCGCACGATCACCCGCGAGCTGCAAGTGGCGCCGGCGGTGCAGGTCTCTCGCCGGCGGAGCTCGTGGCGGCGGACCTGGCCGAGCAGTGCATCGCGGCGGCCGGTCCCGACGCGGCGGGCGGGCACAGCGGCATCAGGCTCGTCGACGACGCCCTGCGCCTGCTGGTGCGCGCCGGCGTGGGGTTGCTGCTGGCGCTGCTGGTCGAGGGTGTGATCGGGACGATCGCGCTGCACGAGAGCCTGGTCGACGCGCTGTACTTCAGCACGCGGTCGGTGGCCACGGTGGCGGGGCCGCCGGGCGCGGCGGCGGCCCCGGCCTGGTACAAGGTCGTCTCCGTGCTGGACACGCTGGCGGCGCTGGCGCTCGTCGCGGTCTTCACCGCGGCGCTCGTGCGCCGCCTCAGCCGCAGGCGCCTGACGACGCTGTTCGGCCCGCGCGCGGCGCCCGCCCGAGGGCACGTGCTGCTCGTGGGCTTCGGCCAGGTCGGCTTCCGCCTCGCGCAGGAGCTGCGTCGACGGGGCGTCGCCGTCCTCGGCGTCGAGCGCGACGCCGAGGCTCCGTGTGTGCGGCTCGCGCGAGGCGCGGGCATCCCCGTGGCGATCGGACGCGGCGACGATCGCGAGACGCTCGAACGTCTGGGCATCCGCCGCTGCGCGGTCGTCGCCGCGGTCACCTCCGACGATCTGGTCAACGTCGAGGTCGGCCTCGCCGCGAGCGATCTCGCGCCGCGCGTGCCGCTGGTGCTGCGCCTCGGCGACGGCGAGGTCGCTGCCGAGACCGACTCGCTGCTGCACCTCGGCAGGATCTGCGACGCGCACAAGATCGCCGCGGACACGCTCGTGCGGGGGCTCGGCGGGGCCTCGCCCTGAATGCTCCGAGGTCAGACGGGATCAGCCCGTGTCTGCGACCAGCTCGACCCGGGGATCTGTGCGGGCGAGGCGCGCGTCTGTCGTGAGCACCGGGATCGAGTCGAGCGAGGCGGCGAGCTCGGCGTAGAGGGCGTCGACGAGCCGCTGATTCTCGCGCCGCTTCCACGCGCCCGACAGCAAGCCCGCCAGTGGGTGCCGGCGGATCGGCGCCGCGGCGAGCTCCGCGAGCGACTCGGTGACGGTCGCTTCCTGGAGCTCGCCTGCGCGGTGTAGGCGTCCGAGCGCGGAGAGCACCTCCGCGTCGAGATGCGCCGGCGCATGTAGTTGACAACCGCGCATTCGCGCGCGGACCTTCACGCCGAGGCCGGTGCCCAACAGCGCCTCCACGAGCGCGGAGGCGTCGACCACCAGGGCGTCAGGTGGAGACGGGCTCATCGGTGTCGCCCAGCTCGGCGCGGGCTGCGTCGATTGCCGCGATCACGCTTGTGTGGGGGATGTCCGCTCGCGGCAGCCCGTCAAGGCGGTCGAGCCATCGCTCGGTCTCGCTGTGCGCCAGGGCGCCGCTCAGCGCCGCCTGTGCGACCCCGGAGATGTTCAACCCAGCGGCTCGCGCTTCCCGCGCCAGCTCGTCGGGCAGGTAGACGTTGACACGCGCCATGCGCATAGTATACACACAGTTAATCTGAGGCCAGGATGTCGATGTCACGCAGCTCGGGCTCATGTCTAGCAGCGTAGGCGCCGACTGCGACGAAACTCGCGGGCGGCGCACGGCATCCACGCCGGCCTCCTCCCTCGGATAGGGTCCCTGTCCGTGACGAGAACCCTCATATCGGACCTCCCCGACCACATCGACCAGCGCGTCACGATCCGCGGCTGGGCGCAGGCGATCCGCGACCAGAAGAGCGTGCAGTTCGTGATCGTGCGCGACGAAACCGGTCTCGCGCAGGTGGTGCTCCCCAAGGCCGACCCCCCGAGCGAGCTGAACGAGCGGGTGTCGGCGCTGACGGCGGAGTCGGCGGTGACGATCGCGGGGACGGTGGCGGCGGACGAGCGCGTGAAACTGGGCGGGCTGGAGCTGAAGCTCGAGGAACTGGCGGTGGACTCGCTGGCGGAGCCGGAGGTGCCGATCGCGCCGGACTCGGCGCTGGACAAGCGCATCGACTGGCGCTACCTGGACCTGCGCCGCCCGGACAGGCGGCTGATCTTCGAGGTGCAGACGACGGCGGAGCACGCGATGCGCGACTACTGGCGCAAAGAGGGCTTCATCGAGCTGCACAGCCCGAAGCTGATGGGCTCGGCTAGCGAGTCCGGCGCGGAGCTGTTCAAGGTCGAGTACTTCGACCGCGTGGCGTACCTGGCGCAGTCGCCGCAGTTCTACAAGCAGATGGCGATGGCGGCGGGCTTCGGCAAGGTCTTCGAGGTCGGCCCGGTGTTCCGCGCGAACCCGTCGTTCACCTCGCGCCACGACACGGAGTTCACAAGCGTTGACGTGGAGATCGCGTGGGTCGACTCGCACGAGGACGTGATGGCGTTCGAGGAGCGCTGGCTGGCGCACGTGCTGGCGGCGGTGAAGGAGACGCACGGGGAGCAGATCGAAACGACGTTCGAGACGGAGCTGATCGTCCCGACGGTGCCCTTCCCGCGCGTGACGCTGGAGCACGCGAAGGAGCTGCTGCGCGAGCACGGCCACGACGCGCCGGGCGCGGGGCACGACCTCGACCCGCCGAGCGAGCGCGCGCTGTCGGCGATCGTGAAGGAGCTGCACGGCCACGAGTTCGCGTTCGTGACCGACTACCCGACGACCGTGCGGCCCTTCTACCACATGCGCCACCCCGAGGACCAGACGCTGACGAAGAGCTTCGACCTG
Organism: uncultured Solirubrobacteraceae bacterium; assembly: GCA_963735705.1. Taxonomy (GTDB): domain Bacteria; phylum Actinomycetota; class Thermoleophilia; order Solirubrobacterales; family Solirubrobacteraceae; genus Palsa-744. The sequence goes on along the minus strand of CAVTLZ010000012.1, from coordinate 630,434 downwards.
CTGTGGCGCGGTATCGAGCTGACGACGGGCGCCCAGCGCGAGCATCGCTACGAGCAGCTGCTGGCGCAGGCCGAGGACAAGGGCGTGGACGTGGGCCCGATCCAGTACTACCTCGACTTCTTCCGCTACGGCGCGCCGCCACACGGCGGCTTCGGCTTCGGGCTGACGCGCCTTTTGATGCAGATGCTCGGTCAGGAGAACGTGCGCGAGGTGACGTTCCTGTACCGCGGGCCTCACCGGCTCACGCCGTAGTCGTCTGGCAGGGGAGGGATTTTTTGGGAGACGCGTTCGCGCGTGCTCCGTACAGCCCTGCTGGCGCCGGTCACCACAGCGTTATTTCTTGGCGTGCTTTTTCTTCTTGTGTGTGGGTTTAGGCTTTGGGCAGCCGGTGACGGTGATTTTGGTGGTCTGCTTGATGACCGCGCCGTTTTGGCCGACGAGGGTGGTAGGGCTGGTGAGGGTGATCGGGATCGTCTTCTTGACCTTGACCGTCAGGTGCCGCACGTGCCCGTGGACGCGACGGGTGACGTGCTTGGTGACCGTGATCGTTTCGGTGGGTTTGCAGAGGTTCGTGTTCGCCGCGAGCGCGGAGTGCGGGCCCTCTGGGAACACCGCCTGGAAGCTGCTGATCGGGTCATCCGGGACCGTTTCGAAGTTGCTGTAGGTGATGCCCTTCTTGATGTCGGTGCGGCCGTCGAGGATGATCGTGACACCCTCCCCTTGGAGGACGAACTCGAGGTCGGGGAATTCGGTGCCGCGGGCGACGAGGTAGGCGGGGCCGGTGAGGGGTTCGTTCAGGACTGGCGTGACCGCGGTCGCGGTCCCGACGAGCGAGCCTTCCGGGCAGCCCGCGGGGTTCGCGTTGAACTGCGCTTCAAGGCACGCTTTCTGTAGCGTCGTCAGCCGGGAGGGGAGGGCGCGGGGGATCTGGACGTCGGTCTTGTGGATGTTCGCTTCTCCCGGGCTGGCGGTGAGCTTGACGGTCAGGCTGGCGCCGCCCAGTTTGCTCGTGACGCCCTGCGTGGACTCCGAGAACGTGGGGTGGAACGGCAGGCTTTGGCAGCCTGTTGCCTGGTAGGGGCTCGAGACGCTGGCGCTGGCGCCCTGGGTCGCGGTGATCGTGGCCGTGATCTTCTGCGGTTCGCAGCTCGTCGCGTTGAAGATGAACCCGGCCCGGTTGATGTTCACGTTCACGGTCCGTAGCCGGAACGGGACGCCGTCCTTGGCCTGCGGCAGCGGTTCGCTGGTCACGCTCGCCGCACCGGTGTGGGGGTTGACGGTGATCTTCGCGCGCACCACGACGTTGCCGAGGTGGAACGGCCCCGCGTTCGCGGGGACCACGATCGATAGGCCAAACGGCGCGCCACCATACCCCTTGGTGAGATACACCACTCCTTCACGGACCAGCGGTTCGCTGCCGGCGCCCGCGACATCGGTCGTCGTCCCGATCTGCGATGTGGCGGGGCACTCGCCTTCCCCGGCCTGCGGTTCGCCGCACAACGGGACGCTCGAGAGCAGCGCCGCGAGGCCGGGAGGCATCGTCTCGGTGATCCCCGCGAAGTCCTGCTCGCCGGGCTGGCGAGAGAACGTCAACGTGAACGAGCTGAACGCGTGCGCCCCAGCGCTCGTCGTGCCCGCGCTAAACGACGGCGCGAACGGCATGCTCGAGCCGCAGCCGGAGATCGCGAACGGTTCGCTGGCGGCAGAGACGGACTGCCCCGCCCACGAGCTCAACGTGGAAGACGCCGCGAACGAGCCGCAGGTCTGCGGGTTCGCCAAGGGTGCTTTTGCGCCGCCATGGATGTGCAGCCGCACCAGGCTGAACGGGAACTGCGGGTTTTCCAGCACGCGAGCGGTGAGCTGCCCGGTCTGCGTGTTCGCCGAGAGCGTCCCCTGGAGCTTGACGATCGACCCTGGGCCATGGGCTTCCTTGACTTCGATGTAGATCCCGAACAGTTCGCCGTCTTCGGCGTCTTCGTTGGTGCATTCGGGCTGGCCATCCTCGCCGCACTTCGGTTCGGCGACGAACACCCTGCCCTGCAGCGGCGCGGGGGATTCCCCGGCCTTGCATGGTTCCTGTTCTTTGCCGCCGCAAACCGTTGGTAGCAGCGGCGTGAAGACTTCCGCGGTCCCGATCGCGGACGCGGTCGGGCAGTTCCCCGGGGCGGTGTGGTAGAAGCCATCGTCATACGGGCTGTTGTTCCCGCCCGCGCCAGCATCCCCTGCGCCGAGTTCGGTCGCCTCCGGGTCCCCTTCATCAAGACCACCCGGCCCGACCTGCTTGCTACCGATGTTGATGCCCTTGGGACCTTCCCACGGGCACGCTTCCAGGCCTTCACCCGCAGGTGGGTCTATCGTCACGCCCGACGCGAACTGCACCGTCGCGTCACGCAGATTCGGTGTCGCTGGTTCCGTGTACAGTTCGCTCTGCGGTAGTTCGAGTTCCGGTAGTTTGAGTTCCGTCGTATACGCCGACGGAGTATCCGGCTGCGTGGAGCCTTCCTGCAGCGCGCCCGACCCCGCAGGGCTCGGCACGAACGACAGTTCCGGATGGAACCGTAGCCTAGCGCAGTTGCTCAACGACGGGTAGACCACGGATTCTTCAGATACCGCATGCCCTGGTTCCCCCCACGCTTCCAGTTCGATCCGGCTCGCGTCGCCCTTGGCGGTCCCCGTGACCCCGCGCGAGAGGCCTTCCTCAGCCGAACAATCAGACGGGTTACTCAAGAACGCCTTTTCCGAGCCCGTCCCGTTCAACACCCCCGGCTCACCGAAGAACGTGATCGTCGACGCCAGCGTTTCCACGGTCTCCGGCACACCGGGCGACGTCACCCGCACACGATACCCCGTCGCCGTATGCACCACATTTGCATACAGCAGGACCGGGACAGTGTAGTCGAAGTCGAACCCGAACTCCGCCGGATACCCCGCCTGCGGCACCATGTTATACAGAGGCGAAACCGATTCAGGCGTACTTTCATCACCCGAGAACGTGAACTGGCCATCATTCCCAGAACCAACACCATTCACCACGCCAACCACACCGACCTGCGTGTCAGCCGGGCATTTTTTGCTCGTGCGCAGCGCCGACTGCGGGCAGCGCGCCGTCGCCAGCGGGTCACCGATCATCCCGGCCGGCAGTTCCACCTCGACATTCTCGATATTCTGCACCGGCGAGAACAACTGAGCACCTCCCGCGCCATGCGGCGGCGAGTCGATCACGGGCGCCCCGAAGCTCGATGTCGTCTCCCATGGGTGCCCACCGGCTTCGAGCAGCGGCGCGCCGCCCGGCATCCCCGCTTCAAACACGAAACCTCGAACACCGAACACCGCCGGTTCACCGATCGTCACCTGCTCGTCCGCGGTCACCGGCGCAGCAGCGCCACCACCTTCCACCGTCACTTCGTTCGTCGACACCCCTGACATAACCGGCGTCGGCGCAGAAACCACGACCACGATCGCCGGCGCATAACGACCCGCACCCACCGCTTCGAATTCACCCGGCACGACCGGTTCTTCGGATTCCGGCGCCGTACACGTCACCCGCGTACGGCCTTCCGTCACTTCGCAGTTCCACTGCGTGCCCGTGTGGCGGTTGAATTTCCCCGCGTCTTCTTCTATGACCTTCAGCCCCGCGGGCAGCTTATCCGACACCGTGATCTCGCCATGCGACGCTTCATCACCCGCATTCAAGATCAACAGCTGATAGTGATCGCACTTTTCTTCGACTTCGCACGCCACACGATCCGCCGACGAAAAGCTGGACGGCTCCGGCACATCACGCACCACCCACCCAACCGAGCCAGCCACAGCAACACCACAAAACACCAACAACAACAACACCACAATCAACAACGCCCGTACCACCCTACGCCACAACAAGCCCGCCCGCAGCATCACTTACCCCCCCGCCCGGACTTCGCAGACTTCTTGGCCCGCACCGCGACGCCATAGCGTTTTCGCGCACGCGCTTCACACGCCCGCCGCCGCCGCCCCCTGCCGCCAGCACGGCACGCCCGCAGCGCCCGCGCCAACCCGGCCGCCCGCAACTGCGCAGCCGTCTCACGCCCACCCGACCCCTTGGCCGCCCCGGGCGTAGACCCCGGCGCAGGGGCGACCTCGCCCGTACTCTGGCTCGCGGGCGCACCGAACACCGGCGCCGCCAACCCGCCAGCGCCGCATCCTGACGCGCATTCCGGTTGCGGATCAGGTGCCGGGAAGCCACCATCCACCCGCGCGTCATACACGTCAAACTGCGTATCCACATCCTGCGGTACCAGCGGGTCAGCCGTATTGAACAACGCGTCCTGGCCCGACTCGTCCAACCCCACCGTGCTCGAACCCAATGCGCTCACACCATCAGAGATCAAATACACATCCCCGTCCGCCAGCGAACCACCCGCTTCGCCAACATTGCTTTCATACACATACACGCTTTCCACTTCAGCATCCGATGCCGTTACCGCCCGCGCCGTCAACGCCGCCGTGCTTTCGAACAACACCATGCCACCGTCAGAGGACACCGCAAGGCCACCCTGACCAGGCGACGCGCCATTCCCATACGCCCGTTTGTGGACCTTGGCTTCGTGGTCTTCCGCGCTTTCGTTGCCCTGCGGTTGATAGTCGCTCGCGCCCCTGGAAACCCACGCCAGTTCTTCGCGTTCGGCGTCATACTCAAACAGCTGCGGATCCGCTTCCGGCGCGTGATCCCCCATCGTCAAATCCGCAGCGCTCCGAAACACCAAGAACTGCCCGTCAGGGGTCGCCTGCACCGGCCGCTGATCGTTCGGACTCCAGTCCCCTTGGTCAGCTTCGTTGCGGTGGTTGTATTCACGTTCGAGTCGTTCTTGGCATTCTTCGCGTTCTGGTTCCGGAAGCGTCGCGCACGCCACGGCTTCTTGTGCTTCCAGTTCCGCTTTCGTCTCCGACGACAACGTCGCGATGAACGCCAGTCTCCCGGCGGGATACGCGGCATCGCGCTCGGACACGTACAGGTTGTTCGCTCCTGCGCTCGGCACGTGATTTTCGCCGTTCACCACCGTTAGTTCCACGCCCGGCCCCGAGGCGGTCGCCGCCGCTGAGAGTTCCAGCGTTTCCCCGTGCACTGCGACGATCCGTGTGCCCGCCGGGACACCCGCACCCGTCACCTGCTCACCCGGCGCGAACACGCCCGTTTTCGTCGCCACTTCTTCAACGACCGGGGATTCTTCGGTCAACGTCCCCGTCCCCGTAGCCGTCAAAACGCCCTTCGCGACGAAATACACATGCGAGCCATCCTCAGACACCCGCGCCACCCCCTGCACTTCCGACGGCCCCGAACCCGCCGACACACGAATCACATGCACTTCTTTAGGCGTATCGAAATCATACTCATACAACCCCACGCCCCCACCACCAGGCAACAATTCCTGCTCCGTCAAGAAGAACACCTTCGAACCATCTTCAGACGCCCCCGCAAATTCCGCCGGCAACTTCGACGCCGTATCACACGCAGAACACTCCAACGCCGATGGCTCAGACACACCCACCGTTTCAAGCCCACCAAGACGCGCGTACACTTCACTAACCGCCGGCGCCGCAAACGACGCGTGACATCCACCGGCATTATGCCCCACTGCAGTGAAGAACACAGTTTCACCGCTCGCCGAGACGGCGTTATACAAATCGGATGGGGCGCCTAGCCGCGTGCCGCAATCGCTGATCAATTGCCCCGCCGGAACCGGCGCCGACACGCCTTCCTTTTCATTCATCGGCCTGCCATCGCTCACACCGACCAATTCCGGCCGCACATCACCCGGGGAATACTCATACAACGACGATTCGCCCAGCGTAGTATCACCCGGCCAGCCCAAACCGGATCTCGCGGGAAACAACATGCCGAACAGCACATGCGACAAGTTTGCAGACGCGTCAAGGTATTTCGTGCTACCCAAATATTGAAAGGTCTCAGCGTTACCGGCTGGTGGGCCCGCCACAACCGACGGCGGCAACACCGACCCAAGCTTCACCATCCGCCCGTTCGCTTCACGCACATAGAAGTTTTCTGCTGCCACCGATTCCGATGGGCCACGCGCCCGCCACAACGTCTTCGTCAAGTCCGGGCTCGCCGCAAGCATCGCCTGTGCGGGAAACGAGGACGCCGGCGGCGAAACCGCCGCCACAGTCCACCCCTCAGGCGTTCGCACGAGTTCATACTCGCCACCATGTGTTTCCGTATCGCTTTTCGATCTTGCGAACACACCCAACGAGTTCACCAGCATCCTGTCACCATCTTCAGCAACTTCGAAATTAGCCAGTTCCAAGCCATCCTCAAAGGGCGGCGACACCAACTCATACCCACGACAAACCGGCAGATATGTACGAAAGCCAGGCGACCCTTCATTCGGGCAAGCTTCCCCAGTCGTCGCATCACCCAGCGCGAACAGACACGTCGGCAACACCAAGCCCCACAACAACATAACCACACCCAAGCCAAGCGCTCTCGACACCAACGCACGCATCCCAGCCAGCATAAAACTCACGGACCCCTCTCGCAGGTGAACAACAACACAAATTGTGTGGGGCCCGGACGAACCCCGAGCCCCACACACCAACAACCTTCAAACCACAACTACACTGGCTGACTACGGTAACGGACTCCAGTTGATTTCTTCCGGTTCACTGCCGTTGGCTTTTGACAGTGATATTAACGCCGTACCATGCTGAATCGACGGGAAAGACAACGCCGTCAGTTCGGTCTTTACTTCTGAGGCAACTCCTTCTTTCACTAAGATGACTTTTAAGGTTTCTTGGTTCGGGAACCTCAAGTTCCACGACGTCGCCTGTTTTGCGGCCTGTCCTAATTCGACCGTTTCTTCAGCGGCGTTGTCCGTCGTGTCTTCCGCAGCGGTCGAGCCTTCCACTGCGGTTTCTTTGAGCGTGCATTTAGCACCTGCGAATTTCAAGGTAATGAATGAGCCTTTCACGGGGAAGAACTCCGTCAGCAGGATTTTTGGCGCCGCGGCTTTCTCCACCAGCTCCGATTTCAGGGAATTCGTTGTGAGCGTTTTCGACGTGAGTTCACATTCCGGGAAGCCATTGCCCGCCGTCAGTGCGCAGCCTTCGAAAACGACGACCTCATCATTCGTCCCAGGGTTGGTTTCGCTTGAGCCTAACAGCACACCTTCTTTGAGTTTGAAGCCGGTGCACTTGATTTCCACCCCGAGCGCGGGCGTGGTCAAGCTGAATTCCGTAACCGGTTTGGCACTGATGAAGTGTGTTTTTCCGGCTGCAAGTCGTGTCCCGGTGATCGACCAATACGGCGCGCTCGTCGCCGACGCCGACGCTGCAAAGATCGCGCCCATCGCAAACACCGCTACAAGCGCAACCCCAATTACAGTTAATCGTTTCATCTTCGCTACCTGCTCCTTTTCGCCACAGAGCATCCGAGCGACGAAAGACCCTCTCGATGTTATCGATCCTAACGAACCCATTTCACCGCCGCAACCGGTGTTTTTGACTTTCCAGCCGGTGCTCATCGCACGCGGCCAACACCAAGTCGACGGAGGTAACAGGACGGGTCAGACCGAGGCACCACCGATCAAAAGTCCTAGCTACACCGCCCATCAACTCCTTTTTTTGTAGGGAGCATCGGTCTACCAGACCAGCGGCCCGCGGTGCGATACGTAGTCGACGATCCGAACCGGGGGGCAAAGTTCCGAAAGTGAGCAAATGATCGTTAGCAGAGGGTTTCGAAAAAGTACGTGCCAGTGTGAGACGGAGACAATCCTGGCCATACACGCGCTGGAGCGTTTCTGCCGGCGCCGCGAGGGCACCGCAAGGCCCTCCACAGCCGCCCGAAGGACGTGCCGGGGGCGCACGCGGCGTGGCTGCGGTGAAGAGGGACGCTGCGGCTGGGCCGATGCGTCGACCGCCCGCCGAGGCTGAGGTCAGCACGGCGCAAATGGGGTTCTCCAAGGCGCATTAGTCAAACGGTAAACGCTTGGCGCCCCGCTGCTTGGCGAGGTTTGGGCCTCGCAGGACAATCGTGTCGTGCAAAATAGTGTCCTGTTTGGTTTGATTCATCGCGAGGTGCGTGTTTGCTGCGCCGGCGATCAGATCTCCCTCCCAGTGGCCAGGGATCGCTCGATCCTCGACCTCGGCGGGGCGCTCGCGTATCGACGGCGCGCCGAGGATGAACGCCGCACGCTGGTTGCTGGGTTTGGCGCCTCTTGGCCGGCGCACCGCCCCGGCCCGACGGAGGTGGGCTACGAGCTCGTGCTTGAGCGCGCCGCGTGCCTGGATGAACAGGCTCAGATAGATCGTCTCGTGGGACACCCTCCTAGTTTGATCGTCTCCGAACTCGAGCTTCAGCCAGCCGGCGATCTGCTCGGGAGACCAATCCTCGCGCAGCTTCTCAGCGACCAGCTCGCTCAACGCAGGGTTACTCGCCAGCTTGCAGTCTTGTGGGCGCCGTGCGTTTCGCCAGGCGCGTCCGTCAGCGCTGGCGGCTCGATAGCGTCGCCTGCCGCCATGTCGGCTGATCTCCCGCGCGATCGTCGCTGGAGAGCGCTCCAAGCGGGCAGCGATTCCTCTGGCGGACTCTCCGGCCGCGATGCCGCGTGAGATCTCCTCTCTCTCAGGAAGGGTCAATGCCAAACGGCTACGCCGTCTTGGTGGCGGAGCGACACCACCGCGCTCAGTGAGTGTGCAGAAGATTGTGCCCGGCGCGCGATCCAATGCGCGGCCGATGTCGCTGATCGACTCGCCCCGCCTCCAGCGCTCTCAGAGCGCGTTTCGTTCAACCCCGAATAGATCCTCCGCTCCCTGGGTGTCGCAACACCTCCATCTCGAAGATCAATCGTGCAGCGTCGCATCGACGAGTTGAGCGCACAACGGTTGGTCGATCGACAGCCGCCAGACCGGGCTGCTGGTCGCAAACGCGCTCGGCATGGCATTGAATCGAAGAGCACCGAGAGCAGGCGGGACCATTCACTCCGCTCAGTTCGGATCCTGGATCTTCAGCCAGAAGGTCACCGAAGCCGGCCTCGCACCATCCGTCGGTGCCGTCGGCGCGCCGTCCGACAATGCGATGGTCGAGGCGTTGTGGGCCCGCATGCAGGTCGAGTTGCTCAACCGCAAACGATGGAAGACTCGCGTGGAGCTCGCGAGCGCAATCCACGACTACATCGATCGCACAACACCCACAGACGCCACGGCGCCCTGAACATGTTCACCCGCACCGAATACGAGAACCAACAACCAACAACCAGAGATCGCCGCCTGATTCCAGACCAACCGTGATGTGGCCCTGCTTTGGCGTCGATGGGATGCGAGAGTCAGGCGGCTTGTCGTCGTTGTCGGTATTGAGCCTCGAAGGCCTCGGGTGTCAGCATGTTGAGGGAGCTATGGCGTCGCTTCTTGTTGTGGAAAAGCTCAAGGTACTCAAAGATCGCGTTGGCGAGCTCGATCCTGGTTCGCCAGCGATGCCTGTTGAGTAGCTCGACTTGCATTCTCGCCCAGAACGCCTCCATCATCGCATTGTCGTAGGGCGAGCCGACGGCTCCCATCGAGGGAGCGAGTCCGGCGTTGCGTACCTTCTCGCTGAACGCCCAAGAGGTGAACTGGGCGGATTCAATTGGTCGTCGCAACGCTTGATCGAGGAGGGTTGCGATGGGCAGGCCAAAGGGCTGGGCGTCGGATCGGACGGGGCGGCCGGCGATGCGTTCGCCGGGGTGTCCACCGGTAGCGCTCAGGGAGCACCGTCAGCGGTTTTGGGCGGCGATCGCTCGTGGTGTCTCGAGTGAAGATGCCGCGCTTGAGGCGGGTGTGTCGATCCCGGTGGGTGTCCGGTGGTTTCGTGAGGGTGGCGGGATGCCAACACTCACCCAGGCCCCGCTATCGGGGCGTTACCTGTTGTTTGTCGAGCGTGAGGAGATCGCGATCCTGCGGGCGCGCGGGCGCGGCGTGAGGGAGATAGCGCGGCTGACCGGCCGCTCGCCATCGACGATCTCCCGGGAGCTGCGCCGCAATGCCGCGACGCGCGGCGGCAAACTCGAGTATCGGGCCACGACCGCGCAATGGCACGCCGACCATCGCGCGAAGCGCCCGAAGACCGCGAAACTCGCCGGCAACCCGATGCTGAAGCGGTATGTGCAGGAGCGCCTCGCTGGCGTGATCGAACGTCCGGATGGAAGCAGCGTCGAGGGGCCGGATGTCCGCTGGAAAGCTCGCAGGCACGGCCCCCGCAAGGATCGGCGGTGGGCGAAGGCGTGGAGCCCTGAGCAGATCTCAAACCGGCTCCGCCTGGACTTCCCCGATGATCAGGCGATGCGGATCTCCCATGAGGCGATCTACCAGTCGCTCTATGTGCAGGGCCGTGGAGCGCTGCGCCGCGAGCTCACGGCCTGCCTGCGCAGCGGCAGGGCGCTCAGGGTTCCAAGAGCCCGCGCTCGCGGACGCGGCAAGCATTTCGTGAGCGAGGACATCCTGATCAGCGAGCGCCCCGCGGAGGCGGAGGACCGCGCCGTCCCGGGGCATTGGGAGGGCGATCTGATCCTTGGCCTTGGCAAGTCCGCGATCGGGACGCTCGTCGAGCGCAGCAGCAGGTTCACGATGCTGCTGCACCTGCCGCCGATGGAGGGTCACGGCGGCCCAAGGGTGAAGAACAGCCCGCCGCTCGCCGGGCACGGCGCTGAGGCCGTGTGGCCCGACCCCTTAGATTCGGTCCGGTGCTTGTGAGAGTTCTACCCGTCCACGATGATGGACGAGGAAGGAACTCAGATGAAGCGACGCAGGCATACGCCCGAGCAGGTCGTCCGCAAGCTGCGGGAGGCCGAAAGGATGCTCGGCGAAGGCAAGACGATCCCGGAGGTCGCCAAGGAGCTCGAGGTGTCCGAGAACACGTTTCACCGCTGGCGCGCGCAGTACGGCGGGATGAAGGCCGACGACGTGAAGCGGCTGAAGGAGCTCGAGCGCGAGAACACGCGGCTGAAGCGGATCGTGGCGGACAAGGAGCTCGAGATCGACGCGCTGAAAGAGGTGGCGTCGGGAAACTGGTAGGCCCGGCCCGGCGGCGCCAGGCGGTCCTGATGCTGATGGACCGCAAGGGGCTCTCCGAGCGTCGGGCGTGTGAGATCGTCGGCCAGCACCGCTCGACCCAGCGCAGGGAGCCCTGTGTCGCTCAAGACGACACGGCGCTCCGCGGGAGGCTGCGCAAGCTCTCTAAGGATCGCCCGCGCTGGGGCTACCGGCGAGCGCACTCCCAGCTGATCGAGGAGGGCTGGGTGATCAACCGCAAGCGTGTGCAGCGCCTGTGGCGCGAGGAGGGCCTGCGGGTCCCCCAGCGCCGCCGCAAGCGCCGGCGTCTCGGCGAGTCGACGGTGCCGGCGGATCGCCTGTCCGCGGAGCGCCCCGATCACGTGTGGGCGCTTGACTTCCAGTTCGATCAGACCGCGGACGGGCGGACCCTGAAGCTCCTGAACATCGTTGATGAGTTCACCCGCGAGGCGCTTGAGATGAGCTGCGAGCGTCGCATCGACGCCGATCAGACCGTCGCCGTGCTCGACCGCCTGACCCGAGAGCGGGGCACGGCACCCGAGCACATCCGCTGCGATAACGGCCCCGAGCTGACCGCTAACGCCCTGAAGGACTGGTGCCGGTTCTCCGGTGCTGGCAGCGCCTACATCGACCCGGGCTCCCCCTGGCAGAACGCCTACGTCGAGTCGTTCAACTCCAGGGTCCGTGACGAGCTGCTCGCTGTCGAGCAGTTCAGCTGCCTGGCCGAGGCGCAGGTCATGGTCGCCGATTGGCGCGAGGACTACAACGAGCGCCGGCCGCACTCCGCGCTTGCGATGATGGCGCCGACCCGCTTTGCCAGGGCATGGGCCCAAGCGGCCGAGGAGGGCAAGGTGATTCCCTTGACCAGCCCCGCGAAGGCCCTCAGATCGCCCGAGAACGGGTCTGTTTCAGCGGCGCAAGGTGAAAACCGCACCGAAACGGCCCCCGGGGCCGCCGATGCCGCGCCCGCCGCGTTGCTCCGGTCGCCCTACGGGCTCCCTCCGCAACACGGCGGCACCACTACCCTTCACACCAACAACAACCACCAGCTCTCACAGCAGGTGGACCGATGAACGGGGTCCGGCCACGTGCGTGACGCAATCACCCAAGCGATCGGGACGCTCCCGGAGCAGCTGCGGCGCTCGCTCACCTGGGACCAGGGCGCCGAGATGGCGCAACACGCACAGCTACGAATCGACACAGGCCTGCAGGTGTATTTCTGTGACCCCCACAGTCCCTGGCAGAAAGGCAGCGACGAGAACACCAACGGGCTGCTCCGACAGTACTTCCCAAAGGGCACAGATCTAACAAGACACACGACCGAGGATCTCGCCGCGGTCGCCGCCACGCTCAACAGCCGCCCCCGCAAGACACTCCAATGGCGCACACCAGCCGAAACGCTGACCGACCACCTAAACTCACACAAAACACATCGCGTTGCGTCCACCGGTTGAATCCGCCCTGAACCCCCCTGTCGCTATGGATGATGGCGTCATCGGCGAGCTTGCGTGCGGTGATCGCCATCCCGAGAGCGTTCGTAACGAGTGACGCGGTCTGGGTGCTGTCGATCGACCAGCCGATGACCTTGCGGCTGAAGGCATCGAGCACCACGCAACAGTAGACCTTGCCCTCGCGTGTGCGATGCTCGGTGATGTCGGTCATCCACAAGCGGTTCGGTTCATCGCGCTCGAACTTGCGTTTGACCAGGTCGGCCGCAGAGGCCAGATTGACCCCGAGGTTCTTCGGTTTGCGGCGCGTTGGCAGCCCCTGCAGCCCCAGCTCTCCCATGATGCTCGCCACGGCGTTGTGACCCACGATCGTGGCGTGAGCGAGGCGCAGCTCGGCGGTGACGCGGCGCGCGCCATAGGTGCCGCTCGACGCGTCGTGAACATCGGCGATCAGCCCGCCGAACCACACCCGACGCAGCGCTCGCGCGGAGAGGGGGCGATCCTTCCAGTCATAGTAGCCCGATTCGGAAACCTCGAGCAGGATGGTGCAGGCTCGGACGTTCATGCCCTGCCCGGCCAGGGACTCGATCACCGGGTAGATGCTTTTGGGGCGAGCTTCTGACGCTCGAAGATCTCCGACGCCTTGCGAGTGATCTCAAGCTCTTCCTCGAGCTGGCGTATGCGCCGCCGTGCTGCCTTCAGCTCGGAGCTTTCGACGCTCGAGATGCCTTGGCTCTCGCCGCGATCAACCGCGTCTTGCTTGATCCACTTGTAGATAGCGGCCTGGGAGACCCCAGACTCCTCTGAGAGCGCAGCAACGCTCCGACCGCTGCGATGGAGCGCGAGCACTCCCTGACGAAACTCTGCGGCGTACTGCTTGGGCATTGATCCTCCTAGGACGCACCGAAGGAGTCTCACATACCGTCTACGTCAAAGTCGGGGCAGATCAACTGAGCCGGACCGGGATAGGCGGAGGCTGGGTTAGTAGCTTTTCTCTTTCATGATGTGGTGATCGTTGCCCGGCCTTTCACAGCGTAGAGTTCCTCGATCTCGCGTGGTGTCCGGTCGTCGAGGTTTTCGTGCAGGCGGCTGTCGTTGAACCAGCTGATGTACTCGACGATCGCGAGCTCAAGCTGTGATCGGGTGCGCCAGACGCGGTCGTTGATGAGCTCGGTCTTGAAGCTGTCGACGAAGCTCTCGGCGAGCGCGTTGTCGTAGGCGTCGCCCGTGCTCCCGACCGAGGCGAGCACATCCTGATCGGCCAGGGTCTGGGTGTAGTCCCCGGACAGGTATTGCGATCCCCTGTCGGAGTGGTGAATGAGCCGGACCTCCTGTACGCGCTCGCGTGTCGAGAGCGCCATCCGCAGCGCGTCAAGGACGAGTGTCGTGCGCATGTGTGCCGCGAACTGCCAGCCCACGACCTTGCGACTGAAGACGTCGATCACGAAGCTGAAGAACACGACGCCCTCCCAGCAGCGCAGATAGGAGAAGTCCGCGACCCACAGCTCGTTCGGCCGCGAGGCGGTGAAGTCACGGTTGACGAGGTCAGGGCGCCGGCGCGCGTCGGGGTCCGGTGTGGTCGTCCGCCACGGCTTGCCTCTGCGCTTGGCGCCCTGGATACCGTGGGCGCGCATCAGCCGCTGCACCCGGCAGCGCGGCACCTGCTCGCCGGCGCGTCTGAGCGCCTTCCAGGTCCGTCGGTAGCCGTAGGCGCAGTAGTTGGCCTCGTGCACCTCGCGGATCTTCTTGAGCAGCCGTTCGTCCTCGAGGCTGCGCGCCGAGCGCCCGCCGGTCTTTCGCTGGTAGTAGGCGGACGCCGACACGCCCAGGGTGCTGCAGACGGGCTCGACCCCGAAGCGGCCACGATGCTCATCCACGTAGCGGCTCACTTCGTCCGGTCTGGGTCGAGCTCCTTGGCAAAAAACACGCTTGTGCGCTCAACTCGTCAATGCGACGCTGCACGGTTGATCTTCGAGATGGAGGTGTTGCGATACCCAGGGAGCGGAGGAAATATTCGGCGGTGGAGCGAAACGAGCTATGGGAGCGCTGGAGGCGGGGCGAGTCGATCAGCGACATCGGCCGCGCATTGGATCGCGCGCCGGGCACAATCTTCTGCACACTCACTGAGCGCGGTGGTGTCGCTCCGCCACCAAGACGGCGTAGCCGTTTGGCATTGACCCTTCCCGAGAGAGAGGAGATCTCACGCGGCATCGCGGCCGGAGAGTCCGCCAGAGGAATCGCTGCCCGCTTGGAGCGCTCTCCAGCGACGATCGCGCGGGAGATCAGCCGACATGGCGGCAGGCGACGCTATCGAGCCGCCAGCGCTGACGGACGCGCCTGGCGAAACGCACGGCGCCCACAAGACTGCAAGCTGGCGAGTAACCCTGCGTTGAGCGAGCTGGTCGCTGAGAAGCTGCGCGAGGATTGGTCTCCCGAGCAGATCGCCGGCTGGCTGAAGCTCGAGTTCGGAGACGATCAAACTAGGAGGGTGTCCCACGAGACGATCTATCTGAGCCTGTTCATCCAGGCACGCGGCGCGCTCAAGCACGAGCTCGTAGCCCACCTCCGTCGGGCCGGGGCGGTGCGCCGGCCAAGAGGCGCCAAACCCAGCAACCAGCGTGCGGCGTTCATCCTCGGCGCGCCGTCGATACGCGAGCGCCCCGCCGAGGTCGAGGATCGAGCGATCCCTGGCCACTGGGAGGGAGATCTGATCGCCGGCGCAGCAAACACGCACCTCGCGACGCTCGTGGAGCGCCACTCGCGCTTCGTGATGCTCGTGCGGGTCGAGGGCAAGGACACACGGTCCGTCGTCGGCGCACTCAGCAGCCAGATGCGACACCTGCCCGAGCAGCTACGGGCCTCGCTGACGTGGGATCGCGGGACCGAGATGGCCGCACACGCACAGTTCACCGTCGCCACCGACCTGAAGGTCTACTTCTGTGACCCGCAGAGCCCCTGGCAGCGAGGATCGAACGAGAACACCAACGGGCTTCTACGTCAGTACCTACCGAAAGGCACAGACCTCTCACAGTTCACCCAGCCCGAGTTCAACGCGATCGCACACAAGCTGAATACACGCCCGAGGCACACGCTCGGCTTCAGTACCCCGGCAGATACACTTCAAGCCGCGTTGCGTTGACGGCCTGAGATCACCCTCGCTGACTTGAGGATCTCGTTCGCCCTGCGCAGCTCGAAGTTCTCGCGCCGCAGCTTCTTGATCTCCTCCCGCTCCTGGCTCGTGAGCAGATCGCCCCGCGTGCCACTATCGACCTCGGCCTGCCGTACCGCCCTGCGCAACGTCTCGGACTCGATGCCCAAATCACGGGCGACGTGCGCGATCGGACGACCGCTCTCGAGCGCAAGCCTCACGCCCCGCTCGATCAACTCCACTGGATACTTCCTCGCTCTTGGCATCCCGGAAGACTCTCCTTCCCCGCGGACGAAACCACGGATCAGAGCCTCCGTCAAACCCGGCCTGGCTCATCGTAGCCCTCATACCCGCCGCGCGGCCCCACCACCAACCACCATGACCAGCAACCCCAACAGCCTCACAAACGCTCACTTGAGACGCGCATCCATCTCAGATCCTATGCTCTCCACGCGCGAACGTCGCGAGCCGCGACCAGCGCAAGCTCCGCGATCAAAACGAGGACGGCGCCCAGCGTGAGCAGCCGCCCGGCGACGATCGGTAGGCCTTCGGCGGTGCTCAACGAGATCGTCTCGGTGCCCGCGGATGACGTGTGACCCGCGCCGCCTCCCGACGCGACCTTCGAGTTGGGGGCGATTTCGAGCACATCTCTGAGTTCCGAGTCGAGGCCGACGATCCTCGCGCCGGTGACGTGCACCAGTTCGGGCCCGCCGCCGATGTTCGAGTCGACCAGCTGGCCGGGGGCGAGACGTACGAGCCCGGTCGCGCGATCGCCGTGCACGGAGCTGGGCGGGATCGCGAGCGTGACGGATGTGCCCGTGTGTTCGATGCGCGGCAGCCGGCCGTCGGCGTAGTCGTTCTGCGGCCGTTCGTACGCCTGCATCTGCTGGCCCCGGGACACCCCTGGTTCCGAGGGAGGGAAGGCGGCGACCTGCTCGGCCGCCGCGACCGCTGAGACGGCGAGCACGGGGACGAGCGCCCAGGTCCAGTGTCTGGCCCTGCCGGCGGCGCCTCGGGCCAAGACGAGGCTCGCGAGCACCGCGCCGCTCACGCCCATCAGCAGGAAGCTCTCGAGCCGGACGCTGTACTGGAGCCTGGTGTACGGCTGCGGCAGGGCCAGGATCAGGCCCGCGTGCGTCATCACCACCCCGATCAGGACGGCCATGCCGCAGGCCACCAGCAGGATTCGCATCCAGGTCCGGTCGTGGCGTGTGCGCAGGAAGATCGCGATGCTCACCAGCACCCAGCCGATCGCCAGGATCGGGAGGGCGGCCGCGGAGCCTGGAGCGACTGCATAGCTCGCTGCGCGCGAAAGGGTGAACAGGTGAGCGGGCGAGACGATCGACATGGTTTCCCGGAGGTCGTCTTCCCAGTACAGCTGCCCCTTGCCTTCGCCGATTCCCAGCCAGGTGTGCGAGGCGTAGGCGAGCGTCGGCAGCAGATACCATGCGTTCACCAGCAGCGCGGGGACGAGCAGTCCGGCGACGCGAGTCACTCCCGGCCGGGTGATCCGCCGGCGCAGCTCCGGGACGCAGGCGATCAGCGCCAGGGCGGTCAGCGCCATGAAGGTGGAGCCCCACAGGATCGTGATGTTGTGACTGCCGAAGAACACGATCCCGCTCGCCGCCAGCGCGATCGCCGGCCATATTCGCAACCGATCCGCGCGCAGCACGCTGAGCGCAGAGGCGATCAGGAGCGGGATCGTCGACACTGCGACGAATGCGGGCCAGTCGCCGCTGGAGTAGACGATCTGCAGGTAGTACGCGGACGTGACGAAGACGAGGCCGGGAGCTTGGGCCAGCCAGCGCCCCAGGCCGGCCATGCGCGCGATCCAGTACCAGCCGCCGTATGCGGCCGCGAAGGCCAGTAGGTACGTCAGGACGTAGGCCGCCACCGGCGCGTTGCCGAGCGCGAGCGACAGCGAGCCGGCGAGGGTGTAGATGGTGCCGCCGTAGAAGGCGTATGTCGGATAGAAGACCTCGCGGGCGTCGTTGATGAAGAAGCTCGGCATGTGATTCGCGCGAATGGCAAGGCTCTGCTGCCATATGAACCAGAGGTGGGTCAGCCAGTCGAAGCGAAAGACGCTGCCGGTGAACAGCAGCGGCCAGGTGAGCACGCCGATCACGAGCAGCGGGGCGCACACGAGCGCGGCCGCCCGGACCGCCGGTCGGGCTCGCCGTGCGGCACGCCTCCCCTGGCGGGGCAACGCGGCGCTCGGCGCTTGCGCGAGAGGTGCGGGCGTGTCGGACGGGCTGCCCACCGGCTACCTCACCGTCCCGCACCGGAGCGGCTCGTGGCCTGCGCCGCTCGGCGCCCGCAGACGGTAGACCTCGAGCGCGCTGTTGTCGAAGACGAGTCGACTGACGCTTGCCGGCTCCGCCGCCCCGCCGCCGTGGAGCTTGTCGATCAGCACGTAGCTCACCCCGTCGAGCGCCAGCTCGCGCAGCGCCGCTGGATTCCCCGACACGGCCGCTTCGTTGAGCGCGAGCCGGCCCGGATACGGCTCGCCGCCGCGCGTCCCGGCGGGCGTGTAGAACCAGCTCTCCAGGAAGATGCGGCGTTCGGTGAACGCCGAGTAGTACAGGTAGTTCGGTTCCGCCCGGTTCGGACGGGAGAAGTGGTTGCTGACCGCGAGCACGTCGCAGCTGCTCGTGTGATCGCGCACCCACGTCAGGCCGGCGTACAGCGCGCTCGTCAGGCCGTAGTCGCTCGCGGAGCTCGCGACCGCCGTGCGCTGGCGGGCGATCGTCTTCCACGCTCCCGACGCGGCCAGCGCCGTGGGCTTCACGAGTCCCAGCGCGATCAGCAGCGGTATGCCGCAGGCGACGGTGCGGCCCACGCGGGAGTGGATCGTGAGCGCGTAGTGCCCGCGGAGCCGCACCACCGTGAGGGCGACCCCGCCCGCCACTAGGCCGTAGGCCAGTGCGTACCACGCGTCGGCGGCGTGACCCTTCAGGGCGAGTGCGGGTGTCACGCCGGCGATCGCCAGGCCGATCGCGAGCAGCGCCGCGCATGCGCCCAGCAGCCCGCGCCGCGCGGCCCGCGGCGTTTCCTCCCACAGCCACACAAGGCCGAGCGCCGCCAGCGGCACGACGGCGATGTAGCCGTACACGAGGAACACCCCCTCGACGCCGCCGGGGGCCCCGAGCAGCACGTATGCGAGCAGCCCTGTCGCGAATACCGCGCTCGCGAGCCCGCCGGCCGGTGGGATGGCGCTGCGCCTGCGCAGCAGCCACACTCCCCCAAGCAGCGGCGCGAACAGGAGCACCGCCAGGACCGCGCCGCCCAGGAGCAGCGGCAGCCAGTAGAGGGAGTGTCCGACGGCGCCTTCGGCCAGCGTCCGCGCCCGCTCGAACGAGTTTCCTTCCTGCACGAAGTTCAGCGGGGCGAGCCTGACGGACGCGGCGCCGCCGCCAGCGAGCATCGCGAAGTACGCGATCGCCACGCAGGCCGTCGAGACGACCACGCATTGGAGTGCCAGGCGGGAGGGCTTCCCCGTGAGCACCCTCCAGAGCCAGTACAGCCCGAGGCCTCCGAGCAGGTCGACGGCGGCGAACATCTTCGCCGATGCGGCGCCGAGCACCAGGATCGCCACGATCGCAAGCGTGCGCACGGTCCCGGTCCAGGTGCCGGTGACGAGCGCGCCGAGCCTGGGCCCGAGCAGCGCGAGCATGCCGAGCAGGAACGGCGCGCCGAACGCGAAGCTGGGACTCAGCGGAAACTGCGTGAACGGGCTTATGTGGAAGACCTGGGAGCGCGTCGGGTTCAGGTTCACGTCCTCGACGACGAGCAGCAGCGCGACGGACAGCGGCCCGACCCAGCGGGAGCGCCGCAACGAGCTGCCCAGGAACCACAGCTGCAGCGCCACCACGAGGAACATCGTCGTGGGCAGCAGCCGCAGGATCGTGGTGGCCAGCGGCACGCCGGCCACCTGGTTGACCGCCGCGACGTGGATGAAGACGCCCGTGTAGTAGCGCAGCGGCTCGCCGGCGACCCACGGTTCGGTGATCGGCCAGTGGTTGCGCGCCTCGGCGGCGAGCGAGATGTCGAACACGTTGTCCGCGCTGTAAACGACGCTGTGGGCGTGGCCGGGCAGTGGCGCTGAGGCGAAGAAGGTGAACGCCAGGAGCACCAGCCCCGCGGACAGCGCGAGCGCGACGAGCAGCGCGTCAAGCCCCTCGCTCGAGCGTTCCCCTGCGGCCGGCCCGTCCTGCTCCCCGCTCCCCCCGCGCGCGCCGTCGCGACTCGGCACGCGCCGGTAGCTCAGCACGCGCCCGTAGAGCTCCCGCGGACGCGCTCGCCCGCCGCGCCACCACAGCGCCGGTCCGCCCGCGGAGAGCGCGGCGAGCGGCAGCAGGGCGAAGGCCGGGCGCGCTCCCACGGCTGCCGTCAGCGCGAACGCGCCGATGTCGATCGCATAGCCGAGCGGCACGCCGATCGCCAGCGCGCGCAGCCAGCCGCCGCGCTCGACGGACAGCACGGCGTACGCGAGCAGCCCCGGAAGCAGCACGTACAGCGCCTGGAACCAGGCGAACCCGAGCGCTTCGCCGAAGGAGACGCCGGAGAGCAGCCACGTGCAGGCGACCGTCGCGAGGACGATCAGGCTCGCCAGGCAGCGTCGGCGAAGCCCGCGCGAGAGCAGCGGAGCTCGCTCGCGCCGCGCGAGCGCATGCGCGACGCGCCGATCATCGAGCACGTTCGACGCGCGCATCCTCGACGGCTCCGGACGTTCTCGCGGTCATGTAGCGGGGCGCCGCCTCCCCGACGTTGAAGAGCAGGTCCAGCACGCTCACGCGGTGCTCGAACGGCGGGTACAGCTGCGGGTACTCGGGGTAGCCCTCGTAGTCGATCCACGCCACGTCGATGCCGGCCGCGCGGAAGCGCTCCTCCTGCAGGTAGGCGCGCGCGGCCGGTCCCGAGACGTAGCGGCACGCCCCCGCCGCTCGGCAGATGTCGAGCAGTCGCTCGGTCTTGCGCCCCGCGGTCTCGTAGTCGCTGGATAGCGTCAACGGCGTTGAGATTCCGAGCAGCCGGGCGAGCGTCTCCAGGAACCGCCGGTTGATCCTCGACAGGTGCCGCTCGCGCGTGTCCAGGTACAGCGGTTCCAGCATGGGGCGGTACTGCTCGAAGTACGGGGCGCGGCCGTACCACGCGACGAGCGTCGACCAGTGCCGCGGCGACCAGTCGGGATCGCTCGTCAGCGTCTCGTCGATTCGCTGCAGGTAGCGGCCCTTGACCTGCACGGGGATGGTGAGCCAGCGCGGGCCGTCCGGAGACTTCAGCCGGTTGCGGTTGCGCCAGTCGCGCCGCGTGTACTGGACGTCGTCGTAGAGGATGAACTCGTCCACCGAGCGCATCAGGTCGAAGTAGCCCTTCCACGGGATGTAGTTGGACTGCACGATCGCCACCGTCTTGCCGGCCGCCGCCGTCTTGCCGGTCGCCGCCGTCATGCGCGCGTCGCCACCAGCAGCAGCGAGCCGCCGAACGGCAGATCCCTGCCATGCTCGATCAGGGACCGCTCGAGGGTGAGTATCCGCTCCAGCGCGGGGTCCGCCCTGGTGGCGGTCAGCTCGGCGAAGGGGTCCGGGCGCCGCACGCGCGCCCACAGGCGCACGATCGCCATCGCCGGCAGCAGCAGGGCCACGAAGGAGGTGACGCGGCGAACCTCGAAGCCCGCGGCCGTCACCTTCTCCACCAGCTCGGAGCGCCGGTAGCGACGCTTGTGCTCGCCGTAGTCGTCGGACGCGCTCCACAGCCACGGATGCTGCGGGACGGTCAGCAGGATGCCGCCCCCGGGCCTGGTCGCGCCGCGAAGCCCGGCCAGGACCCCTTCGTCGTCCTCGATGTGCTCCAGCACGTCGAACGCGCCGACGACGTCGAACTCGCCGTCGAAGGGGATCCGTCGCGCGTCCAGCTGCAGCAGCTGCACGCCCGGTATCCGCCGGGAGGCGTGCTCGAGCCCGCGCGAGTGCAGCTCGCCTCCGACCACGCGCAGGTGCGGCAGCTCGCGATGCACGCCCTCGAGCACGTAGCCGGTGCCGCAGCCGACCTCGAGGAAGCTCCGCGCCGTCGGGAAGTAGCGCTCGAGCGCCCACACGAGCAGCCGGTTGCGCGAGCGAAACCAGAAGGAGCCGTGCTCCAGCTCGACGAGCCTGTCGAAGGCGTCGGGGTCGAATCCGTAGTCGTCGAGCGGCGCGGCGAAGCGGGGGATTTCGTTTGCGCTCGGCGGGTCGTAGCCGCACGCCGGGCACTCCCACGTGGGGCCGTCGAAGCGGCGCTCGCAGCTCAGGCAGCGCTTCACAGGCGCGCCCCGACGACGAGGCCGGCGATCACGAGCCCGACGCCGGCCAGCTTCGCGAAGGTGATGCTCTCGCCGAAGAAGGCGGCGCTGAGCAGCAGCACCGTCACGAACGACAGAGCGGTGAACGGGTATGCGCGGCTGAGTTCCAGTTGCGAGAGGGCGGCGACCCACGACACCGCCGCGACGCCCGTCGCGAGCAGCACGCTGAGCACCCACGGGCTCAGGAAGAAGCTCACGAAGAACGTCACCTTCCCGTGGAGGTCCGCCGGCAGCCGTCCGCGTTTGAGCACCTGCCACTTGACGACCAGCTGTCCGTAGATGGTCAGCAGGATCGTGAGCGCGACGCACAGCCATGCGATCGGTCCCCCCTTCATCGCAGCTCGGTCGGCCGCACCGCTCAGCCCTGCCCGGATCGGTACAGCCGCTCCTCGGCCGGGCGGTAGTACTCGTCGAGGCTCGTCACCACCCGCGTGTACCAGCCGAGCAGCTGCTGGACCCTGGGGGGCTGGGAGAGCACCAGCTCATCGCCCAGGGCACGCACGTAGTCGATCTGCTGCTTGATGTAGGAGCGTGTGAACTGGTGGTTGATCGCCAGGCGGTCGTTCGCGGAGAGGTTGGCGCCGGCCGCGTGCCAGAGCGTCGAGTCGAACGCGATCATCGCCCCGGCGGGGCACTCGACCGCAACGGCGGCGCCGTCCAGGTATCCCTGCGACGGACGCTGCGGGCGCTGATGCGTTCCCGGCACGACGGTCGTCGCGCCGTTGGCGGCGGAGAACGGATCGAGCGTCAGCATCACGTTGAGCGATGCGAGATAGCCGTGGAGGTGACGCGGGAAGTCGCGATGGAACGTGCGCTGGAAGCTCACCGCGTGCGACTCGTCGCTGGGGGGCAGGATGAACCCGTTCTGCAGGTGCAGGATCGCGGTCGGCGACAGCAGCTCGTCGACGATCGCCAGCATCTGCGGGAGCGCGATCAGCTCGAGCAGGGAGGGGTCGTGGCGCGCCATCAGCCGCAGCACGCCCAGCTCGCCGGCCGCCGCCAGGCGGTCGGGGCCGAGCTCCTCGCGAATTCGCGCCTGCACCGCGTACATGGCCTTGCGCGTGCGCGCGATCAGCTCGGGCTCGAGCACGTCGGTGACGACCGCGCAGCCCTCGTGGCGGATCGCTTCGCTCACCAGCTCCAGCCAGTTCGAGTCGGTCTTGGCGCTTACGCTGAGCATCCCTCTTCCGACCTCAGATGTGTCGTAGTTCCCAGCTCTTCTTCACGTGCGCCGGCGTCGCGCTCGCCCCGAGCACCGTGCCCTCCTCCTGGTCAGCGAGGACGACCGCCCCCGCGCCCACCACGCAGCGCGCCCCGACCGAGATGCCGTCGCGAAAGGTCGCGTTGACGCCGATGAAGCAGCTCTCGCCGATCGCGACGTTGCCGGATACGACAACGTGCGAGGCGATGAAGCAGTGGCTGCCGATGCGACTGTGGTGGCCGATGTGGTTGCCGCTCCAGAGAACGACGTTGTCACCGACCTCCACGAACGGCTGCACGACGTTCGCCTCGAACACGAACGTGTTCTCGCCGATCGGTCGATCGGTCATCGTCATCGCCCTGGAGCTGACGTAGGTGACGAACCCGTAGCCGAGCTGCTTGCAGCGCTCGTATATCTCCCTGCGGGCGCGATTGACGCCCTGGTAGCCGAGGGCCACGAGCAGGTCGACGCGATCCGGCGGGTGACTCTCGAGCAGCTCCTCGAAGGCGATCAGCGGCAGGCCGCCGACGGTGTCGCGGTCGACGTACTCGCCGTCGACGGTGAAGGCGAGCACCTCGCGCGGGCTGTCACGGGTCAGATACACCGACGCCACTTCGCCGAACTGGCCGGCGCCGAAGATCACGACGGGCTTATCGGCCACGACCGTCGCCGTCCCCGAGGGGCGCGGTGGCATAGCCGATGCCGCTGCGGCCGTAGCCGTTGCCGTTGTAGAGGAGGTACCTGACCCCGGCCCGGTCGAAGACCGCCGGGTAGGCGATCATCTCCGAGTCCCAGCCGCTCGACGCCGGCTCCAGGCCCGCGCGAGTGTCGTCGCGGTCCCAGCTGAGGCCGTCCGAGGACTCGGCGTAGCCCAGGCGGTAGGCGTTTCCGCGCGCCGCGAACCACATCCGGTAGCGGTCCCCGTCGCGAATCACGCACGGTCGGCTGATCGCGTACTCCCCGTCGTCGGCGAAGTCGACGGCGATCCGCCCGTCGCGCCGCCAGTCGATGCCGTCGGAGCTCTCGGCGTAACGCAGGTGGTAGTGGTGGCGGGGCTCGCCGTCCACCATCTCCCACCGCGTGCAGGAGACGTACCACATGCGCCACAGGCCGTCGTCGTTCAGCACCCACGGCGAAGCGGTGAGATATGCGTCGCCGCAGCCGCGATCGAGCAGCGGCGACGCCGACGCGCGCTGGAACGCGGCGGCTCCGGGCGGGCGGATCGCCAGGCCCGCGTAGAAGTAGAAGGGGACGGTGACGCCGAGCGTCCAGCCGGTGTAGTAGAGAAGCGCGCCGGCGGCGCTCTCCGCCACGCACGACATCGTCACGCCGCTGTCGTCGAACGCCCCCAGCGCGCCGGGGCTCAGCACGGGCTCGCGCTCATGCGCGCTCACCTTCAGATGGCCCGGGCGCTCCACCTCGACGTGCGCCAGCGCGATGTGAGCACGGCCGCGCTCGTCGCGGGGCGAGTGGTAGACGTCGATTCCGCCGTCGCCTCGCTCCGCGACCGCGGGCAGCGCCGCGTGCGAGCTCGCCCACGGCTGCCCCGTCGGTGGCGAGATCAGCAGCCCGCGCCGCGTCCACGTCATCGCCTCCTGCTGGTGAGCGAGCTGCGCCATCACGTCTGGTGTGCGACTTCCGCGCTCGGGTGCGGGGATCGCGCGAGCTCGGCGCGCTCGGGCGTGCGGTCGGCGGTCGTGTGCTCGAGGATCCGATCCACCACGAACACGGGTCGCGCGCGCGTCTGATCGAAGACCTTGCCGATGTACAGCCCGGTGATGCCGGTGCTCAGGATGATGAAGCCGCCGAGGATGACGACGGCGGTGACGATGCTCGTCCATCCCGGGTAGACGCTCCCGAAGATCCGGGCGCCTATGAAGTACGCGGCGAGCACGCCGCCCGCCGTGGCCAGGCAGAAGCCGAGGTAGACGATCCAGCGCAGCAGCACGGTCGTCTGGAAGAACACCCCGTCGAATGCGTGTGCGAGCAGGCGCGGCAGGCTGTAGGAGCTGCGCCCGCGATAGCGCGGCGCGGGCTCGTAGTCGACCGACGTGGTATCGAATCTGAGCCAGTTGAGGATCATCATGTAGTGGCGGTCCTGGTCGTGGAGTGTCAGAAATGCGTCGACCACCTTGCGGGAGATGACGCTGAAGCTCCCGTACTGCCCGTCGATCTGGCTGTCTGAGAACACGCGGATGCCGCGGAAGTACAGGCGTCCCAGCAGTCCCCGCACGAAACCCGTCGGCTTTCGGATGCGGCGCCCGAAGACGATGTCGTGCCCCTCCAGCGCCTTTGCGTACAGGCGCGGAATCACCTCGGGCGGGTCCTGCAGGTCGCAGTCCATGACGGCGACCCAGGCGCCGCGCGCGTGCTGCAGGCCGGCGGTGATGGCCGCGTGCTGGCCGAAGTTGCGGCTCAGGAGGATGCCGCGCACCGAGCTGTCGAGCTCGACCAGGCGCTCTATCTCCAGCCACGATCCGTCTTCGGCGCGATCGTCGACGAGGACGATCTCATACGGCAGCTCAAGCGCGCCGAGGGTGGCGAGCAGTCGCTCGTGCAGATGCCGCAGGCAGGGCTGGCAGCCGTATACGGGCACGACGACGCTGAGCAGAGGGTCGAGCCTGCCACCTGCATTCCGATTATCCGACTGCATCCTCGATGACCTTACATGGGTCGGGATCGCGCTCGTGACGGCTCCGGGGCGGTGACACACGTGCGCGGCCGGACGCGCGGACAAGTCGCCTGAATACGGAGAATCGCGATCGCTCGGCAGAGGGTCGGGCGTATGTTCGCGACACGAGATTTGTCTCCGACTCGCCTCGGCTCGCGTGTGTCGCCGATTTCGGTACTGCCAAAGGGAATCGACCTACCGACGCGCTCGAGATCCGATCCGGTGCCGGGCAGCGCGCTTGACGCCGCAACGGAGCAATGGGACTGTTTCGAGGATGCGAACCGGCCCGGGAATCCTGCCCCCCAAGATTCCGTTCAACCGGCCGTACGCCACCGGCGCCGAGTTCGGCTACATCCAGGACGCGATCAACAACCTGCATCTCTCGGGAAACGGGCCCTTCACCGAGCGCTGCGCGCTGTGGCTGGAGGAGCGCCTCGGCTGCGAGCGGGCGCTGCTCACGTTCTCGTGCACGTCCGCGCTCGAGATGGCGATGCTGGTGGCGGGCATCGGTCCGGGGGACGAGGTGATCGTGCCGTCGTTCACCTTTCCGACGACCGCCGGCGTGGTCGCGTTGCGAGGGGCCGTGCCCGTGTTCGTGGACGTGCGCGAGGACACCCTGAATCTCGACGAGCGTCTGGTCGAGGCGGCGATCACCCCGCGCACGCGGGCGATCCTGCCGGTGCACTATGCCGGCGTCGGGTGCCGCCTGTATGAGCTGTCGGCGATCGCCGCTCGCCACGGCATCGCGCTGATCGAGGACGCCGCGCAGGGGATTTCGGCCACGTATCGGGGCATGCCGCTCGGGAGCGTCGGCGATCTCGGCTGTCTCAGCTTTCACGAGACCAAGAACCTCACGTGCGGCGAGGGCGGGGCGCTGCTGGTCAGTCGCGCCGAGTGGGTGGAGCGCGCGGAGATAATTCAGGAGAAGGGCACCAACCGCAGCAAGTTCCTGCGCGGCCAGGTCGACAAGTACACATGGGTCGACCTGGGGTCGTCGTTTCTGACGAGCGACATCAACGCCGCTTTTCTGTGGGCGCAGATCGAGCACGCCGAGGAGATCCTCGAGCGCCGCATGGCGATCTGGGAGGCCTATCACGAGCGCCTGGAGGCGCTGGAGCAGGCGGGCCATCTGCGCCGCCCGACGATTCCGCAGGACTGCCGCCACAACGCGCACATGTACTACCTGCTGCTCGAGGACGAACGTCGCCGCGACCGCTTCATCGAGTCGCTCGCCGCGCAGAACATCCATGCGCTGTTCCACTACGTGCCGCTTCACTCCTCGGTGGCCGGCGAACGCTTTGGCAGGGTCGCCGGCGAGCTGCCGGTGACCGAGCGGGCGGGCAGCACGCTGGCGCGCCTGCCGTTGTGGGTCGGGATGGGCGAGCCGGACATCGAACGCGTGTGCGAGGCGGTCGAGCAGGCGCTGCGACCGGCGCGCGCCACGTCGCGGTGCTCGGCGCGCCAGCCGTTACGGATCGCGGTGCGCAGGCAGGCAGGGACCCGCGCCGCGGGTTGAGAGGGGCAGCGGCGCGTCTCGCGTGACACCGTGGGCTCACGATCGTGGAAGAGGCGCTGGGGGCGCGAGCTGCTTGTTACGACACTGGCGGTGCTCGTGGTGGCGGCGCCGATGCTGTTCACCGATTCGGGGTTCTCGCTCGACTTCACCAATCATCTGTGGCTGACGTGGGCCGCCGGCGACGAGCTCGCCCAGGTCGGTCATCCGAGCTACTTCTTCGACGTGCCGCAGGGCGTCTTTTACCCGTGGTTCGCTTTCTACGGCGGCAGCCTGTACATGATCGTCGGCGGGCTCTCAGAGCTCGTGGGGGTCCATCCGATCCTCGCGTATGTCGGCGTCACCGCGCTTGCGATCGCCGGCTCCTACGCGGGCATGCTGTGGCTGTGCCGGGAGCTCGGCCTGCGGGGCTGGGCCGTCCACGCCCCGGCTCTGGTCGTGGTGACAAGCGCCTATTACGTAACGAACCTCTACGGTCGCGGCGCGTGGCCGGAGTTCATGGCCACCGCTGCGATCGCGCCGCTGCTCGCGAGCGGCGTGCACCTCGTGCGCGCCTCCAGGTGGCGCGCGTGGCCGCTGGTCGTGTTCGTGGTGTCGGCGATCGTCTTCACCGGCAGTCACAACATCACGCTGCTGTGGGGCGGCGCCGTCGCGCTGATCGCGGCCGCCACGATGTGGCTGGCGCTGGGGCACCCGGCGCGGCTTGCGTATCGCAGGCTCGCGATGGTCGCGGGGCTCGGCGTCGCGAGCGCGCTGGTGAACGCGTGGTACCTGGTTCCCGACATCGCCTACGCGTCGGACGTGAAAGCGCACTCCGAAGCGGTGGCGGTGGCCGGCGCCAGCTTCTTCGACGCGCCCTGGGTGCTGTTGGACCCGCTGCGCACCGTGCCCGCGGGGTCGACCACGCCGGCGCTGTTCGTGCAGGCGCCCGTGTGGTTCCTGGCGTGGGGCCTGGCCGCGGGCGCGCTGCTGTGGCGGCGTGGCCGACCCACGGCGGGGCTCGGCCGCGCGTGGGTGGGGATCGTGACCCTGACCTGTCTGCTGCTGGGCATGATCATGCTCACGCCGCTCTGGGGCGCGATGCCGTTCCCGCTCGACGAGATCCAGTACCCGTATCGGCTGGGGAGCTACGTCTACTACGCGGTCGGGGGCCTGGTGCTCGTGGGGGCGCTGGCGCTTCAGCGTGCGGCGGACGGCGGCGGCGCGGCTCGCGCGGTGCGCCGGCTGCGGCTCGGCCTCGTCGGCGCGTGTGCGGTGAGCGTCGGCCTGTGCGTGTGGCAGCTGTGGGTGCCCAGCACGCTGTTCCCGCATGAGTCCTACGCCAACCGCCGGGAAGCGCTTGCCAGCGTCCACGCGATTCCGCGCACGTGGTATGACCCCGGCTCCTATGACGACAGCTCGGCGCCGGTCGTGCCCGTCCCGTCGGGACGCCTGCTGATCATCCAGCCGAGCCAGGTGCACGGCGACCGCTTCGCCGCGTGGGTGCGCGTTCCGCCCGGGCTGGCGCCGATCCAGACGAACATCGCCGGCGGCGGCTACCTCGTGCGCCTCTCCGGTCTGAAGTGGCTTGGGCGCACCGCAGAAGGCTATGCCGTCGTGCGCCGAGAACGGGAAGGCAGCGGCCCGGTCCACGTGGTTGTGCGCACGGCGTCCAGCGCGACGCTCGCGCTCGGCTGGGCGCTGAGCGCGCTCGGGTGTCTGGCGTGTCTGGCGGTCGTGGCGTGGGCGTGCGTCCAGGGTCTCAGGCCGCGCCTGCGATCGACGGCGTGAGTCCGAGCAGCAGCGGCGCCGCGCCGGCGAGGTCGGCGGCGAGCAGCTCGGGCTGCGCGCCGGTGCTGCGCTTGTGGGCGCTGCCCGGATGCTCGAGCAGGATCGTCCTGCAGCCGGCGGCGTGTCCGGCCGCGACGTCGGCGTCCGTATCTCCGATCATCCACGAGGCGTGCAGGTCGACGCCGAGCCCGGCGGCCGCGTCGAGCAGCATGCCCGGCCGAGGCTTGCGGCAGCAGCATCGCTCCGACAGGCCGGGCGCCACGCCGTCAGGGTGATGGAGGCACAGTCGGGAGGTGTCCATGCGCACCCCCTCGCGCGCCAGCAGCTCGAGCACGCGCTCGTGGACGCCCTGAAGCTGCGCGACGGTGCTGGCGCCCTTCGCGGCGGCGGGCTGGTTGGAGGCGCACACGAGCAGGAAGCCGGCCTGGGCCAGCGCGCGCGCCGCGGCGCCCGCGCCGGCGATCAGCCGCACGTCGGCGACGGCGAGCGGCGACTCGCCAGCGCCGGAGACGGGGTCCGGCGCGAGCTCGTTGAGCACGCCGTCTCGATCCAGGAACACGGCGGGGAGCAGACCGCGCGCGTCCGGCGGCTCGCCCGGCTCGAACGCGAGCAGGCCGCTTCGACGCGTGTGCGCCCAGCCCTGTGTCATGGCACGGCGTCCGCGGCGAGCGACTCCCAGTGGCCTTGCCTGACGGCGAGCCACGGGTGCGACACGAGCGCATGCCAGACGAGCGCCTGCAGGGACTCGACCAGCGGCGTGCGCAACTCGGGCGGAGGCTCGATCAGGACGGCGACGTCGGCGAGCTCGGCGAGCGTGCCCCCGGGAGCGCCGGCGACGCCGTAGATCGCCGCCCCGCGAGCCTTGCCCGCCTCCATCGCGCGCACGAGGTTGACCGAGACCCGTCGCTCGCGGGAGCCGCCGCCGACGGAGAACACGAGCAGCGCGTCGGCGGCGGACAGGCGCGAGACCTCCAGCCACGCGCTGAGCGACGTCTCCCAGCCGTCGTCGTTGGTGCGCGCGGTGAGCTCGGAGACGTTGTCGGTCGGCGCGTAGCACTCGATCGCGCACAGCTTGCGGAAGTCGTTGACCGCGTGCGAGGCGTGGCCGGCGCCGCCGCCGACGCCGAGGACGAACAGACGCCCGCCGCGTTCGCGGACGTGGGCGAGGCCGGCGGCCATCGCGTCCAGCCGCACCGGGTCGACGGCGCCGGCGAGCTGGGCGGCGGCCGCGAGGTAGCGCGCGCTGTGGCCGTCGCCGACGTCGTCGAGTTGTGAGCCCGCGCTTGCGCTCATCGCTGGCTCGCCCCCTCGCGGTCGCGCCCGCGCGCCGGTGCGAGGAGCGCGCGGCGCACGCGCCCGACCTTCCCGCGGGGCGCCGCCAGGAAGAGCAGCTCGAGCGCGAGCGCCGCGAGCCCGACCGCGCTGAGGACGCGCCCGGCGACGACCGGCGTGCTGGCGGCCGCGCTGACGGTGATCCGCTCGGCGCGGGCCGCCGCGTGGCCACGGCCCGCGCCGGGATGAGCGGACCCGCCGCCGCTGCCCACGCCGATTTCGAGCACGTCGTTGGCTTCGAGGTCCGCTCCGACGATCCGCGCGCCGCTGACGCGAACGAGCTCGGGCGCGCTCCTGATGTTCGTGTCCACTCGCTGTCCGGGCGCCTCGTGGACGACTATCGACGCGCGATCGTGGCGCACCGATTGCGGCGGGAAGCGCACCGCCGGCAGGGGCGTCTTGATCACGTTCACCGAATCGTCCACGTAGTCCATCAGCCCTTCCTGCTCGTAGGTGGGTTGGAGATACGAGCTGAGCGCGAGGCTGCGACTGCGGCCGGACGGGTGGGCGCCGGTCTGCTGCGCGGCGCCGACGATCGAAACGGCGAGAACGGGCACGAGCCCCCACGTCAACACCAGCCTCTCACGACCGCCGTCGCGATTCAGCACGAGCACGGCGAGCACCGCGCCGGCTATCCCCAGCAGCACGTAGCTCTCCAGGCGGAAGCTGAACTGCAGCGTCGCATATAGGCGCGGCAGCGCGAGGATGAGCCCGGCGTGCGTCATCGCGATCGCCACCAGCGCTGTTGCCACGGAGATGATCAGCAGCAATCGCATCCACGTGCCGCCTCGCCGCGCTCGCAGCGAGATCCCGATTCCCGTCAGT
This sequence comes from uncultured Solirubrobacteraceae bacterium, assembly GCA_963735705.1. Taxonomy (GTDB): domain Bacteria; phylum Actinomycetota; class Thermoleophilia; order Solirubrobacterales; family Solirubrobacteraceae; genus Palsa-744. The sequence goes on along the minus strand of CAVTLZ010000012.1, from coordinate 599,149 downwards.
ACCCACGCGATCGCCAGGACCGGAAGCGCGGTCGTCACGATCGACCCGGAGGCTCTGGCGCGCGAAAGGGTGAACAGGTGACGGTCGGCGACCGTGTACATGCTCTGGCGCAGCAGTCGCCGGAAGATCGGATAGGACTGCGCGATCACGGTTTTCGACTCGTACGCCGCGGTGGGCAGCAGGAACCATGCGCTCACCAGCAGCGCCGGGAGCACTATGGCGAGCAGCCGCAACACGCTTCTCCGGCTGATGCCGCGACGCGCCTCGGGCACGAACGCGAGCATCGCGACGCCGACGATCGCCAGCACGGTCGACCCCCAGATCACGGTGAGCAGGTGACTGCCGAAGAAGACCACGCTGCTGGCGGCCAGGGCCAGGGCGGGAGGCAGGTGCAACCGGTCCGCTCGGATGACGGCGAGGCCGGAGGCGATCATCAGCGGCATGACGGAGACCGCGAGGAACTCCGGCCAGTCGCCGAGCCCGTACACGATCATCAGATACGACGCGGAGGTGACGAACACGACTCCGGGGGCGTGCGCGAGCCAGCGCCCCAGGCCGAACATGCGCGACATCCAGTACCACCCTGCGTACGCGGCGACGAAGCCCAGCAGATATGTCAGTACGTAGGCATCCAACGGAGCGTCGCCGAGCAGGAGCGAGACCGCGCCGGTGAGGGCGTAGACGGTGCCGCCGTAGAACGCGAACAGCGGGTAGAAGATCCCGTGCGAGTACTCGAGGAAGAGGCTCGGCAGGTGATTGGCTCGAAGGGTGACGCTCTGATGCCAGACATACCAGAGGTGGTTCAGCCAGTCTTCGTTGAACGTGGCATCGGTGAACACCAGCGGCCAGGCGAGCGCGCCGAGCAGGAGCACGGGCGCGCCGATTCTCAACGCCTGCGTGTGCGGCCAACGACTCACGGTCACGCATGGTTGCGCGTCCACGGCTGGGTGTCGGGCTCACATCGGATCGCCACCGCGGGGCCGTGGGTACAGCACGAATCGGTTAAGTGCACTGTCTCCGACTATCGGGGCTTCACCCGCGGAGGTGTTCGCGAAGTCGGAACCATCTCCGCTCCGGGAGCTAGCCGGCACTGCCGCGCGGCGCGGCCCAGACGCTGCTGAACGACAGCGAGGTGTGCTGCTCGATTGTGTCGTAGTCGTGGTCGTAGTGCAGCACGCCAAGATCGTGTGCCGCGGCTATCGAGGCGATCAGCAGGTCCACTGGCTTCACACGATGGGAGATCCCGGCGGTGGCGGCAAGCTCGGCCTGGGCCGTGACAGCGGCCGCGGCAGCCTCGGCATCGAGTGGGGCGTGCAGGAGCGCGTCGAGCCGTGCCGCGGTGAGCGCGAATCCCTCGCTGTCACGAGCGCTGTAGCGCATCTCCAGCAGCGTTGGCGGACACGTCCACAGCTCGCCGGCCGTGAGGGCAGCCTCGAAGGTCTCACGGGCGGGTCCCGTGAGCCGACCATCGACCAGTCTTGCCCACACCGAGTTGTCGAGCAGCAGCGCGCTGCCGTAGCCGCTCAATGCGTCCAGCCGCGCTCGCGGACCTCGTATGCGGCATCCGCGTCCAGTCCCTCGCCGGTGCGCAGCTGCTCGACCAGCTGGCGTCGAAGCTCGACATTGTGAGCCTCGCTAGCGCGCACGGCCTCCATCTCTCGAAGCCGCTCACGGGCTCCGCGAATGACGAGATCGTCCAGCCGCACGCGCTCGCCACGGCTACGAAGCGCATCCAGGGCCTCCCGAACCGGAGGCGTCTCAGTGATCGAGTGTCGGGGATGGCGGGTCGGCATCGAGTGAGTGTAGCACCCGGTGCAGCACCGATATGCCTATGTCGCGCGCCGCTGCTCGACGAAGTGCTTGCTGAGCATCGTCTCCTGCCCCTGGTAGTTCGACCCGATGTCCTCGCCGTAGAGCACGTCGGGCTCCTCGACCATGCGCTCGAACGCGAGCTTGCACACGGGCTGGCGGTGCTCGACCATGAACGAGACGTCACGCGCCCTGACCTCGAGCGCGGCGCGGCTGCCGCGCGCGGCGGGGTCGGGGGAGTAGCCGAAGCCGGGGTCGAAGAAGCCGGCGTAGTGGGTGCGCAGCTCGCCGGCGGTGGGGTCGTAGGCGAGCATCTCGGCGGCGTAGGAGGGCGGGATGCTGACGCCCTCGGCTGAAAGCAGCAGGTAGAAGATCTCGGGCTCGAGCACGATCCGCCCGCCGCGCTCGGGGTGCACGGGCTCCCAGTAGTCGCGCCAGCGCAGCGCGCCGACCTTGGTGAGGTCGATCGGCAGGCTGTTCTTCTTGGCGCGGTAGCCGACGATCGCGTCAGCGGAGCCGGATACGTCGAGGCTGAGGAACAGGCCGTCGCCGAGCGACAGCTCGGACTGGGGCAGCGGGCTGGAGTCGAGATACAGGAGCGGCGAGCGCGCGTGCAGCGCGAACAGCTCCTCGTCGCTGAGGCGCGCGTCGGCGGACATCAGGCGCACCTGGTTGAGCGCGAGCCCGGTGGCGACGCGGATGGCGAACGTGCGCGGCACGACCTCCAGGTAGAGCTTGCCGTGGTAGCCGGCGGCGATCTCGTCGAAGCGGTGGCTGCGGTCGGTGAGCACGCGCGTGAACACGTCCAGGCGCCCGGTGGAGCTCTTGGGGTTGGCCTTGGCGCGGATGGCGTCGGGCAGGCGCAGCTCCTCGATCAGCGGCACGAGGTAGGGGCGGTCGCGCTCGAGCGTGGCGCCGTCGCGCAGGTCGATGCGTTCGAACGCGAGCTCCTCGATCTTCTGCTCGACGGTGGAGTCGCTGTCGGGCAGGAAGCTGCAGCGCAGCGCCCACGCGTGCTCGCCGAGGCGCAGGTCGACGCTGGCGGGCTGGACGGACTCGCCGGGGATGCGCCACGGGCCGGCGACCATCCACTCGCGCGCGATCGCGTCGCGCAGGCGCTGCGCGGGCAGCACCCCGGTCAGCTCGTCGAGCTCGGCGGCGGTCTCGACCTCGAGCGCTTGGAAGGGGTGTGGGGGTCACGTCCAGGCTCGTTTGCCCATGAGCCGTTCAAGTCTATGCGCAGCGCGGCCGACGGACGCTTCGGCGGGCGCCGCGCGCCGCCCGGCACGGGCCGATCTCGGGCCGAACAGAGTCGGAGACAACACTGGCGAAAGTGAGAAACAAGACTGGCGAGCGTCGCATATATGGAACTACAGTTCCAATTGAGCGATCGGTCTCCTCTGGCCGCGCGCACCCAAAGCGCGGCGGTCAAGCGGCGGACGGCGTGAGCTTGAGCATCGTCCCACCTCTCCGACGATGCTCGGGGAGAGATCGAGGCGTCCCCCGGCGCCAGGTCTCCGCGGGCGTCGCGGCCCTCACCGGCAGCGGCGTCCGTGAAGGCCTGGCGCCGTCGTCGAGCCGTCTTTTTCGGGAGACGCGTTCGCGCGCATATCCGAACAACCCGGTTGGCGCCGGTCACCACGGTCCCGTCCGCACCCGTCTTTACCGTCAGGTCATGCTCTTGAACGAGCTGAACGACGGTATGGAGATCGACCAGGTGCTCCTGGTGCGCGAGGTCGAGCGCCGCCAGCGGCGCGACGGCGGCGACTACCTGCGCGTGCAGCTGGGCGACCGCACGGGCGCGGTCGCGTGCATGGTGTGGGAGGCGCTCGAGCGACGTCGCAGGAGCTGGCGCGCGCGGGCACGCCGGTGCACGTCAGCGGCCGCTACACGGTGCATCCGCGCTTCGGCCCGCAGATCAACCTGCGCGGCCTGCGGGCGGCGGAGCAGGGCAGCTTCGACCCGGCGGACCTGCTCGACGGGCCGGCGCGCGGGGTCGAGCAGATGGAAGCGCGAGATCCGCGAGCTGCTGGGCACGATCCAGGAGCCGCACCTGCGGATCCTGCTGGAGCGCGTGTTCGGCGAGGACGGCGAGCTGTGGGCGGGCTACCGCACGGCGCCGGCGGCGAAGTACTACCACCAGGCCTACGCGCACGGCCTGCTCGAGCACTGCCTGGGCGTCGCGCAGGCGGTCAGCGCGATCAGCGCGACGTTTCCGGGCATCGACCGCGACGTGGCGGTGACGGGCGCGCTGCTGCACGACATCGGCAAGCTGGAGGCGTACACGGACGATCCGGCCAACATCGACCTGACGGACGCGGGCAGGCTGCACGGCGAGATCGCCCTCGGCTACTACCGCATCCGCCGCCTGATCGAGGACATCGACGGCTTCCCGGCGGAGCTGGCGCAGGCGGTGGGGCACATCATCCTCTCCCACCACGGCTCGCTGGAGCACGGCAGCCCGGTCGTGCCGTGCACGCGCGAGGCGACGCTCGTGCACATGATCGACAACCTCGGCGGGCGCCTGGGCAGCTTCGACAGGCTCGAGAAGGAGCTGGCGCCCGGCAGGCGCTGGTCGCAGTTCGACCGCGCGATCGGCGCCGGCGCGTTCTTCGCCGAGCGCCCGGCGATGGCCGCCGGCGAGGAGCCGGCGCGAGCCGACGAGCCGGCGCCGGCGCGCGAAGCCGCCTGAAACGCCGCAAATAGCGGGGCGGCCGTTCGGCCGTGCGGTATCCGTCTCCCCGCCGGCTTCTATCTTTCATAGCCGGATGGCAAAGGACACCGAGAAGCTGATCCGCCAGCTCTCGCTGATCTCATACCTGATGGCCGAGCGCCGGCCCGTCACGGCTCTTGAGATCCGGCGCGACGTGGAGGGCTACAGCGGCATGAACGAGGACGCGTTCGCGCGCCGCTTCTACGCGGACCGCTCGGAGCTGGAATCGCTGCGCATCCAGCTGACGGTCGACCGCCCGGCGGACGGCGCGGCCGAGCAGGAGAACTACTCGCTGCGCCCGGAGAACTTCCATCTGCCGGCGATCGAGTTCACCGACAAGGAGCTGGCGGCGCTGCAGACGGCGCTCAGCCTGCTGGACGGCGAATTCGCGTACGCGGAGCCGCTGCGCCTGGCGCTGCAGCAGATCACGTGGGGGCGCCCGAGCCCGCTGCGCGCGCCCGAGCAGCGCTCGGTGGCGCTCGGCATCACCGCCTCCGCCGGCGGGCACGAGCTGTCGGCGCGCCTGGCGAAGGTGGAGACGGCGATCTTCCGCAACAAGACGATCGTGTTCGAGTACTACACGATGGAGCGCGACGACGTGAGCACGCGTCGCGTCGACCCCTACCACCTGCTGTTCCAGGGCGGGCAGTTCTACCTGCTCGGCTACGCGCACGAGCGCAAGGCGGTGCGCGTGTTCCGCCTGTCGCGCATCCGCGGCAAGGTCTCCTACGCGACGAAGGCCGAGCACGACTTCCACCGCCCCGCGGACTTCGACCCGCGCGCGTACGCCAACCGCGCCGACTGGCAGCTGGGCGAGGAGCAGGGCGTCGCGCGGGTGCTCGTGGGCGAGCGGATCGCGTGGCAGGTGGAACGCCACTTCGGCCGCTACGGCGAGATCCTGGAGGAGGACGGCGAGACGGTGTTCGCGACCGGCTACTCCAACCCGCGCAGCGTCATCTCGTGGGTGCTGGGCCTGGGCGCGAACGCGCGGCTGCTCGGCCCCGAGGAGCTCGTCGCGGAGCTCCAGCGGCGCCTGGAGCTGCTGGAGGAGCGCCACGGCGAGACGCCGCCATCCGCGCCAAGCGGCCGTGGCGCGGACGCCGCGGCGGCGGGAGCCTCCGCGGGGACGCGAATCACGGGTTCCTCGCGCTCGCGCGCGGCGCGCCGCGCGGATGCCGCCGGCGCGGAGGGCGAGGGCCGGCCGGAGGCGGCGATCCGCCCCGAGCGCTTCGCCCGCCTGGTGACGCTCGCGAGCATCCTGATCAGGGCCGGGCGCGCGGGCGAGCGGGTGGCGATCGCGGAGATCTGCGAGCGCCTGCAGATCAGCGAGGAGGAGCTGCGCGAGGACGTGAACGTGCTCAACGTCGTCAACTTCGGCGGCGGCTCCTACGTGCTGTACGCGGAGTTCAAGGAGGAGGAGGGGGAGATCGAGGTCGACCCGGAGCCCTACAGCGACAACTTCGACCGGCCGGCGCGCCTGCTGCCGGTCGAGGCGAAGGCGCTGGTGGCGGCGATCGACCTGATCGGCGAGCACATCCCCGAGGGCTCGCTGACGTCCGCGCGCGAGAAGATCGTGGCGGCGCTCGGCGAGGACCCGATGGAGCAGGGCCTGCAGGTGGCGCGCGACCGCCGGCGACGATTCGGACGTCGCGCGCAAGGTCTCCAAGGCGATCGTCGCAGCGCAGGATGATCGAGCTCGAGTACTACAAGGAGAACGAGGACGAGATCGCGCTGCGCCGGGTCGAGCCGTACGCGCTGACGAACGGCCGCGAGGGCTGGTACGTGGCGTCGTTCGACCCCGAGCGCGACGGCGTGCGCCACTTCCGCCTGGATCGGATCAAGCAGGTGACGGTCACCGGCGAGAAGTTCGAGCCGCGCCCGGAGGTCGACCCGGCGGCGGAGGTCGACGGCTGGCTGCGCACGGGCGAGGTGCCCGCGTCGGCGACCGCGCGCGTGTGGGTCTCGCCGGAGCGCGCGCGCTGGGCGCGCGAGGCGCGGCGGGTGGTCGAGGAGTGGAGCGACGGCGCGGTGATCGTCGAGCTGAGCTTCGCCGGCGTCGACTGGCTCGTGCGCGAGATCCTCAAGGAAGCGGGCGACGCGGCCGTGCTCGAGCCCGAGGACGCCCGCGAGGCCGTCCGCGTCGCCGTGGCGCGCCTGCGCGAGGCCAACGGGGCACCGGCGCCGGCCTGATCGTACGTAGACCCACAACTTCGATACAGCCGAGGGATTCGGAGGTGCATGCGCCTGAGGGCTCCGCGGGAGTACGCTCTGATCCGTGAGTCGCCGCGACCAGATTCGGATGACGGATACCGAGGTGGCCGCGTTCCTCGCCGAGGAACGGATCGTCACGTGCGCGACGATGGGCCCGCGCGGCTGGCCGCACCTGATGCCGCTGTGGTACGTGCTGCGCCCGGTCGAGGAGCGCCCGGACCACGTCGACGCGCCCGGGCCGCGCCTGTGGGCGTGGACGTACGCGGCCTCGCAGAAGGTGGTCAACCTCGAACGCGACCCGCGGGCCACCGCGCAGGTCGAGGCGGGCGAGTCATACGAGCAGCTGCGCGGCGTGATGCTCGAGTGCGAGGTGCTCGTGCGGCGCGAGCTCGACGTCGTCAAAGCCCTCGGGCACGAGATCTTCGCCCGCTACGCCGCCCCGCGCGGCCAGCCTCCCGCCGAGAGCCTGCCCGCGGAGGTGGGCGGATGGTCGACAAGCAGGCCGCTAAAGCGCGTCGCGCTCGAGTTCGTCGAGCTGCGCCGCGCCACCTGGGACCACCGCAAGCTCGGCGGCGTCTACTGACGCCCGGTAGGCTCCTGCGGCGATGGAGCCGCTCAAGGGGCTGATCCTCTCCGGAGGCAAGGGCACGCGCCTGCGCCCGATCACGCACACGAGCGCCAAGCAGCTCGTGCCGGTCGCGAACAAGCCGGTGCTGTTCTACGGGATCGAGGCGATGGCCGAGGCGGGCATCGAAGAGGTCGGCATCATCATCGCGCCCGAGACCGGCCCGGAGATCGAAGCGGCCGCCGGCGACGGGTCGCGCTTCGGCGTGCGCATCACCTACATCGTCCAGGACGAGCCGCTCGGCCTCGCGCACGCGGTGCTCACCGCCGAGCCGTTCCTGGGGGCGAGCCCGTTCGTGATGTACCTCGGCGACAACCTGCTCCAGGGTGGGATCTCAGAGCTGGTGGCCGCGTTTCGCGAGAGCGCGCCCGACGCGCTGATCCTGCTCACGCCCGTGCCCGACCCCGAGAACTACGGGGTGGCCGAGCTCGCCCCGCCCGCGCCTGAGGATCCCGGCGCCGGGATTGGTGGGGCTGCACAGCCGGCGGGTCTGGGCCGGGTGGTGCGCCTAGTCGAGAAGCCGCGCGAGCCCGCCACCGACCTGGCGCTCGTGGGCGTGTACATGTTCACCGCCGCCGTTCACGACGCCGCCCGCGCGATCGCGCCCTCGCCTCGCGGCGAGCTGGAGATCACCGACGCGATCCAATACCTCGTCGACGCGGGCATGCGCGTGGAGCCGCACATCGTGCGGGGCTGGTGGAAGGACACGGGTCGCCTGGAGGACATGCTCGAGGCCAACCGCCTGATCCTGGACAATCTGAGCGAGCGCGTCGAGGGCGAGCTGATCGACTCGCAGGTCGACGGGCGCGTGGTCATCGAGCCCGGCGCGCGGCTGGAGCGCACGACCGTGCGCGGCCCCGCGATCATCGGCGCGGACGCGCGCCTGAGCGACTGCTACGTCGGCCCGTACACCGCGATCGGCGAGCGCTGCACGATCTCCAATTCGGAGGTCGAGCACTCGATCCTGCTCGCCGGCTGCACCGTGTGCGACCTCGACGGGCGCATGGAGTCCTCGCTGCTCGGGCGCAACGTGACCGTGCGTCGCGGCGACCGCCAGCCGCGCGCGTACCGCTTCATGGTCGGCGACAACTCCGACATCTCGATCCTGTGAGGCTGCTCGTCACAGGCGCCGCCGGGATGCTCGGTTTGGACGTGCTGCGCGCGGGCGAGCGCGCCGGGCATGAGCTCGTGGGGGTGGACCTGCCAGAGCTGGACATCACCGACCCCAAGGCGGTCGAAGACGCGTTCGCGCGCATCCGCCCCGAGGCGGTGCTCAACTGCGCCGCCTGGACCGACGTGGACGGCGCCGAGAGCCACCTCGAGCAGGCGCACGCGGTCAACGCCGACGGGCCGCGAAACCTGGCGCTTGCCGCCGCATGGGAACGCGTGCCGCTGCTGCAAGTGTCCACCGACTACGTCTTCAGCGGCGAGGCGTTCCTCGACGCCGCCGGCGCGCCGCGCGCGTACGTCGAGTCCGATCCCACGGGGCCGCGGTCGGTGTACGGCCAGACGAAGCTCGCCGGCGAGCGCGAAGTGCTCGCCGCCTCGCCGCGGCACGCGGTCGTGCGCAGCGCATGGCTGTTCGGCATCGGCGGTCGCAACTTCGCCGACACCATGCTCAAGCTCGCCGGCGAACGCGACGCCGTGCAGGTTGTCACCGACCAGGTCGGCTGTCCGACGTGGACCGGCCATCTCGCACCCGCGCTGCTCGGGCTGCTCGAGCGCGACGTCGCCGGCCTCGTGCACCTGGCCGGCGCCGGGCACATCTCGTGGAACGGCTTCACCGCCGAGATCTTCCGTCAGGCCGAGGTCAGCTGCCGCGTCGAGAAAGCGACGAGCGAGCAGATGGCGCGCCCAGCGCCGCGTCCGGCATGGTCGGTGCTCGAGTCAGAGCGCGAGGACGTGCTGCCGCTGCCGCCCTGGCAGGACGGTCTCGCCGGCTACCTCGCGGCGCGGGCTGGGATGATGCGCGCATGAGATTGCTTGTCTGCGGCGGCGCCGGGTTCATCGGCTCGACGTTCGCGCGCCAGCGACTGCGCGAGCACGGCGACGCGGTGACCGTGCTCGACAAGCTCACGTACGCCGGGCGCGAGGAGAACTTTCACGACCTCGTCGAAGACGCCGGCTTTCGCTTCGTGCGCGGCGCGATCGAGGATCGCGAGGCGGTCGACGCGGCGATCGACGCCGGCGCGCCCGAGGCGATCGTCAACTTCGCCGCCGAGACGCACGTCGACCGCTCGATCGCACAGCCCGACGCGTTCGTCTCCACGCACGCGCTCGGCACGTACGTGCTGCTCGAGGCCGCCCGCGAGCACGGCCTGCGCTACGTGCAGGTGTCCACCGACGAGGTGTACGGCTCGATCGAGGAGGGCACGTTCACCGAGGAGAGCCCGCTCGCGCCGTCCTCGCCGTACTCGGCCACCAAGGCCGGCGCCGACCTGCTCGTGCAGAGCTACTTCCACACCTACGGCCTGCCCGCGCTGATCTGCCGCGGCTCCAACAACTACGGCCCCTACCAGTACCCCGAGAAGCTGATCCCGCTGATGATCCTCAACGCGCTGCACGGGGATTCGCTGCCCGTCTACGGCGACGGCATGCAGGTGCGCAACTGGATCCACTCCACCGACTTCGCCGCCGCCATCGGGCACGTGCTCGAGCACGGCCGCGAGGGCGAGGTCTACAACGCCGGCGGCCCCGACGAGGAGGCCAACATGACCGTCGTCACGCGCATCGTCGAGCTCACCGGAGCGGACGAGTCGCAGATCGAGCACGTCACCGATCGGCCCGGGCACGACCGTCGCTACTCGCTCTCCTCCGAGAAGGTGCGCGCGCTCGGCTGGTCGCCGCGCGTGCGCTTCAGCGAGGGCCTAGAGCAGACCGTCGCGTGGTACCGCGAGAACGTGTGGTGGTGGGAGCCGATCCGCTCAGGCGAGTACCGCGCGTACTACGAGCGCCAGTACGGCCGCTCGCTCAGCGGGCCGACAGCCGGCGCGTAGCTGCGTCCTCGCTCGCTCGCGTGCCAAGCACGCCACGCTCACTGCCTGTGCCCCGAACGGGGTACGTCCTTGCTTCGCTTGGCTCTCGGCCCGCTGAGGCGGTGGCTGTTACGAGTCGCTTGGTGGTGGCCATTCGATCCCGTCGGCGAGCTGAGATGCGCTCATGTCGAGGATCTCGCTCCGGTCGACAGGTCGGTACTCGCCCTCTCGCAATGCGAGCCACGCAACGGAGCGGGCCCGCGGATCGACGATCAGCAACTCGTCGACTTCGTGCTCGGCGTAGAACGGGAGCTTCTCCCATGTCTCGTCTTCAGGCGAGAGAATCTCCACCGCGATTGCGGCGGTCGGGAACCAGGTCTCGGAGCGACGCTCGCGATGGACGCCCAGGTCGGGAATGCGGAAGTCGTCCTTGACGCCCATGTTGAACTCCGCGGTCATGTGAAGACCGGCGGTGCGTGCGGAGGCATCGAGCAGCACACCGAGCTGATGCGCGATCGAGGAGTGCGCTCCGTTTGGACTCGGGACCATGTGGTAGACGCCCGCCCAAACCTCGTCACGCCGGTCGGCGCCCATGCGGCGACGGCGCTCCAGCAGATCCTCCAGCTGGGGCGGAGGCGGATCCAGGACTAGCGTGCGCATCGATTTCAAGGGTATCGCGGACGTTGGCGTTGGTGGTCATGGCGTCTCATCCAACAGCGCGCTTGGGATGGGACGCTCGGCCCGGCGACGAAGGAGCGCAACGCGGACAGAAGCAAAGGCTCCCGCGTGTTTGGCGTCGACAACATCACGCACCACGCCGGCCGGGGAGTCGCAGCGATCATCTTCGAGGCTACGGCAGGCTGCGTTGTGTCAGGCGGGGTCGGGCCATTCGATGCCGTCGGCGAGCTCTGACGCGCTCACATCGACGATCTTGCTCCGGTCGACGGGTCGGTACTCGTCGTCCCGCAGCGCAAGCCACGTGACCGAGCGGGCCTTCGGGTCGACGATCAGCAGCTCGTCCACTTCGTGCTCGGCGTAGAACGGGAGCTTGTCCCATGTCTCGTCCTCGGGGGAAAGGATCTCCACCGCGATCGCCGCAGTCGGGACCCAGACGGGGCTCAGAGTCCCTCGATGCACGCCCAGATCAGGGATGCGGAAGTCGTCCTTCACGCCCATGTTGAACTCCAGGCTGACGCGAAGGCCGGCCGCGCGTGCCGGAGCGTCGAGGAGCACGACGAGCTGGGATCCGATCAACGAGTGCGTCGTGTTTGGACTCGGAACCATGTGGTAGACGCCTGCCCAGACCTCGTCACGCCGGTCGGCGCCCATGCGGCGACGGCGCTCCAGCAGATCCTCCAGCTGGGGCGGAGGCGGATCCAGGACTAGCGTGCGCATCGGTTTCAAGGGTATCGCGGACGTTGGCGTTGGCGGTCACGGCGCTCATCCAACAGCGCGCTTGGGATGGAACGCTCGGGCGGCGACGAAGGAGCGCGAACGCGGACAGAAACAAACCTTCCGTTCCGTTGACATCGCACGAACTTGTCGACTAGCGTCTGCTCGCTCGGATCCGCTGCAGGTTGCGGCGGTCTTTGCCGTGCCAGCCTTCAGCTCCGACGCCCGACGATCTATGCCACCCGACAGCTCACGCCAAGTCCGCCGCGCGCAAGCGCGTAAGGCCGAGAAGAGCGGCGCCGGCGGGGGCTCGGGCTTCCTCGGTGGGATTCCCAAAGCCGGTCGGATCGCCGCCGCCGTGATCGGGGTCGTCGTCGTGGTCGTCGTCGTGCTGCTCGCCACCAGCTCGTCCTCTTCCAACGAAAGCGCGCTGCTCACCGGCTCCGGCTATCCCAACGTCGACACCTCCAACACGCGCTACGTCGGCGGGCCCATCGACAGCTCCAACGTCGCCACGCTCGCCACCGCCTGGACGCTGCCCATCACCACCAAAAGCGAGTACGGCAGCTACTCATCCGCGCCCATCATCAGCAACGGCGTCGTCTTCTCCCAGGACCTCGAGTCAAACGTCCAGGCCATCAACCTCAAGACCGGCAAGGTGATCTGGACAAGGAAATACGAATCGCCCGACCAGGGCCCCAACGGGCTCGTCGTGCAGGGCGGGCGCGTGTACGGCGCCACCACCAACGCCGCCTTCGCGCTCGACGAGAAGACCGGCGAACAGCTGTGGTCGGTCACACTCGTGCGAAACGAACACGAAGGCATCGACATGGCGCCCGGCTACCACGACGGGATCGTCTACGTCTCCACCGTGCCCGGCAACACCACCCAGTTCTACAAGGGCGAAGGCGTCGGCGTCCTCTGGGCGCTCGAAGCAAAGACCGGCAGGAAGCTGTGGCACTTCGACACCGTGCCCGAAAACCTGTGGTCCTCCGAAAACGTCGACATCAACACCGGCGGCGGCCTCTGGTACGCGCCCGCCTTCGACCAGAGCGGGTACATGTACGTCGGCACCGGCAACCCCGGGCCGTTTCCCGGCACCAGCCAGCTTCCGTGGGGGAAGAGCAGGCCCGGCCCCGACCTGTACACCGACTCCATCGTCAAGCTCAACGCCGCCACCGGGCAGATCGTGTGGTACTACCAGCTCACGCCGCACGACCTCTACGACCACGACCTCCAGGACCCGCCCATCCTCGCCACCGTCGGCGGCAAGCAGGTCGTCATCGCCGCCGGCAAGGGCGGCATCGTGATCGCGCTCGACGCCGAAACCGGCAAGCTCCTGTGGAAGCGCCCCGTCGGCACCCACAACGGCCACGACAACGACAACCTCTACGCGCTCAAAGGCGAATACTCCAAGCTCAAGACGCCCGAGACCGTCTACCCCGGGCTGCTCGGCGGCGTCATCGCGCCGATGGCCACCAACGGCTCCACCGTCTTCGTGCCCGTCGTCAACCACTCCGTCACCATCACCTCGCAGACCCAAACCGAAGAACAGAGCCCGCTCGAAGGCGAAGTCGTCGCGCTCGACGCCGCCACCGGCGTCGTCAAGTGGGATCAGAAGCTCCCCTCCGCCGCCTTCGGCGCCGCCACCGCCGTCAACGACATCGTGCTCGTGCCCTCCTTCAGCGGCAAGCTGTTCGCGTTCAACGACAGCAACGGCAGCATCGCCTGGGAAGCCGGGCTGCCCGCCGGCATCAACACCGGCGTGTCCGTCTCCGGCGGCACCGTCGTCGCCCCCGCCGGCATCGCCGTCGAAAGCGGCCAGACGCCAGAAATCGTCGCCTTCCGGCTGCCCGGCGGGTAGCTCTCGGGGGACGGCGGAGGCAGGGCGAACGCGGCAGCAGGGACGGGAGCGCGGTTCGCGCTCCAACTACGCGTACTCGAGCGCCGGATCCGGCTCGCCCGTGAACAGCCACGGGGCGCGCTGACCGATGACCTCTCCACGGAAGCGCTTGCGCCTGCCGTACACCACCCACGTCGTGTCCACCGCCCCGTACACCTCCTCCACGCGCAGGAGGTCAGGGTGTTCGTCGGCGTGGTGCAGGTGCGTCAGGCCCGCCTCGTAGCGGCCCTCCAGCAGGTGGCGCGCGACCACCGGCTTCGACGGCTCGTCCACGATCCGCTCGAAGCGCGCCAGGTCGAGGTAGCCGCGGGTCGCGTTCACGATGCCCAGGCTCCTCGGGCGCTCCACGTCCGCGCGCACCAGCAGCGCCAGCTCCTTCGTCGGGTAGATGAACGTGTCCAGCACGAACACCTCCTCGTGGTGGCGCTCCGTCACCAGGTGCACCTGCAGGTGCGCGCTGCACTGCACCAGGAACGTCCGCTCGCGCTCGCGCACCAGGTCGATCCCCGCCAGCAGGTCTTCCATCAGCACGATCTCCGCCGACTCGATCCCCTGGAACTCCAGGTAGCGCCTCAGCGCCGCCTCGTGGCACGTGCCCGACGGGCCCAGCGTGATGAACGTCGGGCGGCCCGCCGCCGCGTCGTCCGGCCGCGTCATGCCGCATCGCCGTCCGTCGGGCTCGGGACGCCGCGCGGGCGGATCACCGCCGGCGGGGGCGGCTCGATCAGCTCCTCGTGGGCCACGCCGCCGATCAGCTCGTCCTCCATCCTGCACGTCGCCGCGATCAGCACCTCGAACAGCGCGTCCGTGAAGTCCGGCGGCAGGTCGCATTCCGCGCCGCGCGCACGGTAGCGCGCGCGCACCTCCGCCACGCGGCCCGGCTGCATCATCGGGATCCCGTGCGCGCGCTTGTGCAGCGCGATCTCGCGGCACACCTCGAAGCGCTGGCCCAGCAGGCGCGCGATCTCCTCGTCCAGCGAGTCCAGGCGCCGGCGGAACGGGTCCAGGCCGGTCACGCCGGCTCCTCCCCGTCGAGCAGGCCGCTCGCGAACGCGTAGCCGCACTCCGCCAGCGACTCCAGCGCGTAGCCGCCCTCCTGCACCACGCACACCGGCAGGCCAGACGTCGCCAGCAGACCGCCGATCTCGTGGAACACGTGCGGCGAGAAGCTCCAGCAGCCGTGCGGGTCGCCCGCCACCGTGTCGTAGCCCAGCGACAGCACCAGCGACGACGCCGATTCCGCCAGCGCGTCGATCGAGTCCGCCACCGCGGCCAGGTAGCGCTCCTCGCTCGGCGCCTGCCTGAACTCGACGACCTGCTCGTCTCCGCCGCACGGGTGCGCCGACTGCGACGGCACGTTCACCACCGGCCACGAGTGCAGCGAGTACAGCGTCGTGTCGCGCATCTCCGCCGCGATCGCCGCCGTGCCGTTCGGGTAGTGGATGTCCACGTCCAGGATCGCCACCGGCCCCGCGCCGCCCTCCCGCAGCGTGTGCGCCGCCGCCGCCGCGTTGTTCAAGAAGCAGCAGCCGCCCAGCCAGCCCGGGCCCGCGTGGTGCCCCGGCGGGCGGCACAGCGCGTAGGAGAAGCGCTCGCCGTCGAGGATCGCCTGCGCCGCCACGATCGCCGTGCGCACGCCCTCGTACGCCGCCCGCGCCACGCTCGCGCACACCGGCGTGTCCGCCGTCATGCCCGGCGCCGCGAAGCGCTCCATCAGCACCGGCTCATCCGAGTCCACCGCCGCCAGCGCGCGCAGGTACTCCGGCTCGTGCAGCGCGCTCAGCGTCAGCTCCACCTCGCCCGCGCTCGCCTGCGCGCCGGCGGAGCGCACCGCCGGGTGGCGCGCCAGGCCCGCGCGCAGCTCCGACAGGCGCCTGTCGTGGTCCTGGCCCGCCAGGCGCAGCCCCGCGCGGCTCAGCAGCCACGGCTGCAGCGCCGGCGGCCCCGGCCGCTGCTCGACCATCAGCATCCCGCTCACGACAGCAACCGCCGCATCCGCGGGCCGTTCGGCGTGAAGCCGGCGCCCACGTAGAAGCCCTCCGTCGCCGCGAAGCGCGCGAAGCTCTCGCGCGGCAGCCCCACCTCCACGCGCGTGTGGCCCCGCGAGCGCGCCAGCTCGAACAGCTCCTCCAGCAGGCTCGCCCCCACCGCCCGGTCGCGCCAGTCAGGGCGCACCCACAGGTCCTGGATCAGCGCGTAGCTGCCCGGCACGTGGATCGCCATCTGCCAGCTCGCCGCCAGCACGCCCACCAGCTCCTCCTCCGCCTGCGCCACCAGCACCGCCCCCGCCCACGGGCTGTCGATCAGCGTGCGCGCCGCCGCCTGCATCGCCGCCACCGACGACGGCGTGCCGTCCAGCTCCGCCAGCAGCTCGCGCACCGCCGCCGTCACCGCCTCCACGTCCGTGCGCTCCGCGCGGCGCACCACGCACGCACGCGCCACCTCGCTCGTCGTGCCCTCGCCGCTCACGGCGCCCCCGCCACCTCGTACGCCGGCTCCAGCTCCACCGTCCACGCCTCCTGCGCGCCCGAGCCCGTCACCGCCTTCGCGATCGCCGCCATCGGCGCGCGCGCCTTCAGCAGCAGCTCGTCGAACTCCTCCGCCGGGTCCGACTGCATCACGATCGCGCCGCCAGCGCCGATCGTCGTGCGGCCCGGACGGATCACGATCGTGCGGATCACGATGCTCAGATCGACGCTGCCGTCCACGCCGAAGTAGCCGAGCGCGCCCGAGTACACGCCGCGCGCCACGCGCTCGACGTCGTCGATGATCTCCATCGTGCGCAGCTTCGGCGCGCCCGTCATCGAGCCGCCCGGGAAGCACGCGCGCACGCAGTCCACCGGCGAGCGGTTGGCGCCCAGCACGCCCGTGATCGTCGAGGTCAGCTGGTGCACCGTGCGGTAGCGCTCGCCCGCCATGAACTCCGACACGCGCACGCTGTCCACCTCGCACACGCGGCCGAGGTCGTTGCGCAGCAGGTCGACGATCATCAGGTGCTCCGCGAACGTCTTTTCGTCCTGCAGCAGCTCGTCGCGCAGCTGCTCGTCGCGGGTCGGGTCCGGGTGGCGCGAGGCCGTGCCCTTGATCGGGCGCGCCTGCACGCCGCGGTCGCGGTCGACCGACAGGAAGCGCTCCGGCGAGGAGCTCACGATCGCCACCTCGCCGAGCTTCAGGTACGCCGCGAACGGCGCCGGGTTGGCGTGGCGCAGCACGCGGTACAGCGCGAACGGGTCCGGGCTCTCGTCTGTCGAGATCTGGTCGGTCAGGCACACCTCGTAGGACTCGCCCGCCGCCAGCGCCGCCTGGCAGCGCGCGATGTCCGCGAGGTACTGGCGCCGCCCGCGCCCGCATCGAAATCTCACCGGAGCGAGCGGGCCGCCGCCATCCCCTTCGGTCCCAGCCCGCTCCGGTGGCGCCGCCGCGGGGGCAGCCAGCGCCCCCCTAACGGCGGCCTCGGCGTCGCTCAACCAACGATCGGCGTCCGCATCCTCGCTCCCACACAGTGCGAGTACATGCGTGCGCTTGCCGACGTGGTCCACCGCGACGACACGATTGGCGAGCATCATCACCGCGTCCGGCACGTCCGAGCGATGGACGTTGCGCGAGCCGCAGTCGGCCTTGCACTCGTAGCCGAGGTACCCCACGTACCCGCCCACGAGGCCGCGCGCAAGGCCCTCGGGCGGCTCGACCGCGCTGCTCGCCAGCTCGCGCTCGAGCACGTCGAAGATCGAGCCGTGCTCGACTCGCGTCTCCCCGCGGCGGCGGATGCTCACCGCCGACTCCTCCACGTCGTACTCCAGCACGCACTCCTCCGCGCCGGTCGTCGTGCCCATGTACGAGCACTGCGCCAGTCGCGTCGGCGCGTCCGCGCTGTCGAGCCAGAACGCGTACTCCGCGTCCGCGAACAGCGCTTCGAACAGCGCCTGCGTCGAGGGCTCGCCCTCGATCGTGCGCGTGCGCAGCCGCAGGTGGGAGTCGCGCACGGGGCGCGCGAGCGGGCGCTGCGAGGGGGTCACCAGCCTCCTGGAGCCGAACGAGCGGGGCGGCTTGTGCTCGCGCGCCAGCTCGTAGAAGTTCTCGATCAGCTTGCGCCCATGCTCGGTGGAGACCGACTCGGGGTGGAACTGCACGCCCCACATCGGGCGGCTGCGGTGCTCGATCCCCATCACCACGCCGTCGTCCGTCCACGCCGTCACGCGGCCTTCCGGGCCGATCGGGCCGGTGACGGCCAGCGAGTGGTAGCGCACGACCGAGAAGTCCTGCGGGATGCCCTCGAACAGGCCGTGGCCGACGTGGCGCACGAGGCTCTTGCGCCCGTGCATCGGCATCGGCGCCGCCGCCACCGTCCCGTCCAGCAGCTGCCCGAGCCCCTGGTGGCCGAGGCACACGCCCAGGATCGGGATCTCGCTCCAGCGCAGGATGTCCGCGCACACGCCGAAGTCGTGCCAGCGCTCCGGGCGCCCCGGGCCGGGGGAGATCACGATCGCGTCGAAGTCCCAGCGCGACAGCGCGCCCCACGAGACCGTGTCGTTCTGGATCACGATCGGCTCCTCGCCCGAGACCGCCGCCAGCAGCTGGTAGACGTTGTACGTGTAGGAGTCGTAGTTGTCGACCAGCAGCGTGCTCATCGCGCCTATGCCTCCTCCAGGCCCAGCCCGCGCGCGCCGCGCTCCAGCAGCGTGTGCGTCACGCGCGCCACCGGCTCGCTGCGCTCGGCCTCCAGGTACCAGCGCCCGAGGTGCACCACGTAGCGCGCCAGCGGGCCCGGGTCCATGCGCTGCACCGCGATCCGCAGGTGGCGGCGGTGGAGCTCCGACTGCACGACCGCGAAGCGGTAGTCGGGGTCCTGCGCCAGGTCGCCCGCGGGGACCTCGCCGCGGCCGGGGCGGGCCCGCGCGTGCACGAGCTCCCAGCCCGGGCTCTCGCGCAGGTCCAGCAGCTTCTCCGGCTGGAACTCCACTTTCGGGGTGGGCGGGCGCGGCACGAAGAACCCCAGCGCCACCTGGCCGGCGACGCGCTCGGCCGAGCCGAGCCTGCCCGCGATCTCCGCGCTCCGCGGGTCCGACTCGATCTGCTCCTGGAGCCACTCGGTCAGCTCGTCGATCAGCAGCGCGCCCTCGTCGCTGGAGGACATCGCCCGCTTCTGGCGCGCGACCATCCCGTGGAAGATGTCGCTCGTCGGGTGCATGCCGGCGCCGCCGTCGGCCATCAGCTCGCCCATCAGCTTGCGCCTGCACGTGACGTGGCCGACCCACTCCGAGCCGCACACCTGCACCGAGGTCATGCCCTCCAGGCCCGGCGCCGCCATCCAGTAGGCCATCGCGCGCATGTGCTGGGTCGGCAGGTCGTCGCCGCGCACGAGCGGGAACTCGTCGAAGTCCTCGCGTTCGGTCGGGTAGATGACGACGCCGTCCGCGCGGCGGCGCAGCAGCCCGTCGCGCAGGCCGCACGCGGTCAGCTCGGCGGCCTCCGAGAGGAAGTCGGACTCGAAGAACACGCGGTCGAAGGAGATCCCCAGGCGCGCCAGCGTCTTGCGCTGCCCCGCGATCACCCACGCGCGCGTCTTGTACCAGAGCTCCAGCGCCTGGCGGTCGCCGCACAGCACGCGCCGCAGCAGCTCGTCCGCGTCGTCGTCGCGCACCGTCAGCTCGCGCGTCAGCGACGCCTCCGTCTCCTGCGCGCCGTTGCCGTTGTACGAGCGCCCAGCAGCCACGTACTCCGCGTAGCAGCAGCCGACGAAGTGGTCGCTCTTCTCGTTGCGGTCCGGCCACGCCTGCGCGTGGCGCCCGCTCTTCATCACGCCCGCCATCGCCTCGCCCATGCTGCGCCCCGCGTCTGAGATGAGCGCGCGGCGCTCGACCCTGCCGCCGCCCTGCGCGAGCGCCGCCGCCAGCGCGTTGCCGATCGCCAGGTTGCGCAGGTGCCCGACGTGCAGCGCCTTCGTCGCGTTCGCGTCCCAGAACTGCACCGAGAAGCGCTTGCCGCGGGCGAGGTCGCGCAGCCGATCCTCGCCGCCGTCGCCCTCCTGCAGCGCCGCGCCGGCGCTCTCGATCCAGCTGTCGTCGAGGCGGAGCTCCAGGCCCTGGTCGGTGTGCGCGACGCTCGCCACCCACGGCTCGCGTTCGATGCGCTCCAGCGAGCGGAGCGTCGCCGCGTCCTCGCGCCAGCCGGGCGCGCGCGGCATCAGCTTCAGGTCGAAGCTATCGCTCGGGCGCAGCGGCGTGCGCGCCGCCCACAGGCCACCGTCGCCGCCCTGAGCGGAGGGCTCCTCGAAGTAGTCGAAGATGTTCGTGGGTGCGGGCATCGTTGGCTGAACGTCGGTTGTCTGCCGATGCACCAGCCGGGGCTCGAACCCGGATCGACGGCGTTTAAGGCCGCTCCCTTAACCGATTAGGGCACTGGTGCGAGGGACCCGACACGACATCCGCGCCGACGTTTCGGCGCGGTTTGCGCAGTCGAGCCTGAGCGAGGCACCATACGACTCGTTGTGAGCAATCGCACGTTTTCGATTCCGCCTACCCGTACGGCGCCCGCCGGGCGAGCGTCCGACTCGGCGCTGCCGCCCGGGCCGCGGATGCCGAGCGCGCTGCAGGCCGTCGGCTGGGCGCTGCGGCCGCTGCCGTTCATGCAGCGCTGCCGCCGGCGCTACGGCGACATGTTCACGCTGCGCGTCCGCCGCGGGCGCCCGTGGGTGCTGCTGAGCGACCCTCAGGACGTCGGCAAGGTGCTGACGATCACGCCCGAGCTCGTGCGCGCCGGCGCCGGCGAGGCCAACCCGCTGCTCGGGCCGCTGCTGGGCCCGCGCTCGGTGATGCTGCTGGACGAGCCCGAGCACATGACCCACCGCCGCTTCATCCTGCCCTCCTTCCACGGCCAGCGCATGCGCGGCTACGGGGAGATGATGGTCGAGGTGGCGCGCGATGACATCGCGCGCTGGCCCGTGGGGGAGCCGTTCGCGCTGTGGCCGCGGATGCAGGCGATCAGCAACGAGGTCGTCATGCGCTCCGTCTTCTCCGACACCGACACGCCGCGGATGCGCGAGCTTCGCACGCTGCTCAAGCGCCTGACCGACTGGCTCAACGACTCCGGGCGCCTGACGCTGCTGAGCGTGTTCGGCTCGCGCGTGCTGACTCAGAACGCCGGCTTCCGCGCGGTGATCGAGCCGGTCGAAGCGGCCGTGCTCGCCGAGGTGCGCCGCCGCCACGCGCTCGGCGGCCCGCCCGACGACGGCATCCTGTCGCTGCTCGAGCAGGCCTACGACGAGAACGGCACGCCGATGACCGAGCAGGAGCTGCGCGACGAACTGATCACGCTGCTCTCCGACGGGCCGACCGCGACGTCGCTGGCGTGGGCGTTCGAGCGCCTGCTGCGCCACCCCGAGAAGCTCGAGCGCCTGCGCGCGGAGGTGCTGGACGGCGAGGAGGAGCTCTACACCGACGCGGTCGTCAAGGAGACGCTGCGCCTGGCGCCGGCGGTGCCGCTGGTGATGCGCAAGCTCGTGGAGCCGATGGAGCTCGGCGGGTACACGATTCCCGCGGACACGATCGTCGCCCCGTGCATCTACCTGGTCCACCACCGCGAGGACATCTATCCGCGGCCGTTCCGCTTCGAGCCCGAGCGCTTCCTCGGGCGCCAGCCGGACAACTACACGTGGATCCCGTTCGGCAGCGGCGTGCGCCGCTGCGTTGCGGCGCAGTTCGCGCAGATGGAGATGAGGCGCGTGATCCAGACGGTGCTGCGCGAGGTCGATCTCGGGCCTGCCCCCGAGGCCTCGAGTCCGCAGCGCGCGACGCGCAGCTCGGTCGCGTTCGCCCCCGGCGAAGCGCGCGCGGTCGTCATCCGGCGCCGGCCGAAGTCCGGTCAGACGCGGAGCTTCAACGGCGGGCCTCAGCCGGCTGCGCCGCTGCCCGTCGGGTAGAGGCGCGGGCGCCCGCGGCGGCGCCGAACGGCGCGAGCACGCGGTCGGCAAGGACGCCGAGCGAGCCGAGGTTGGAGAAGCCCGGCCCCTGGCTGAGCGCCGCGAGGCCCGGCAGCTGCATCCGCGGCTCGAGGCCCTCGAGCTCCAGGAAGCGCCCGAACGCGAGCTCCGTCTCGGGCGGGCGGTCCCACACGGGCCCCACGCGGCGCTCGATCTCCGCGCGCGTGTCCGGCGCGCAGAGGATGCGCAGCTGCTCGAGCAGGTCGAAGCCGGTGCCGTTGATCAGGTAGTCGTGCTCGTTACGCCCGACGCCGAGCTCGCCCGCGTGTTCGACCGAGATGCCCTCGCCGCCGCGGGCGGAGGCGACGTGCACGACGCGGCCGGGGACGAAGCGGCAGCGCTCGTCGTAGGCGAACGCCGCGATGCGCTCGGGGCCGAACACGCCGCGGTCGGAGCGGGCGATGAAGTCGCGGCGCGTCTGCGCGCTCAGCGACGGCCAGTCGATCGTGTCGGGGTTGGAGAAGATGCGGTTCTCGACGAAGCTCTCGACGCGGCTCATCGGCAGGCCGGGGGTGTAGACGGTGAGCTGCGCGTCGGGTCGGACCGCGCGCACGAACTCCATGCAGCTGAGCGCGCTCTCGCCGCCGCCGACGATCGCGATGTCAGAGATCCGCTCGACGGGCACGCGCGCGATCTCCATGCGCCCGCTGTCGCAGTCGAGCACGCGCGGCGCGGCGTCGAGGTCGTGGTCGATCGTGCGGTGCACGCCCGGCCCGGTGAGCACGAACGCGCCGCAGCTGTACCGCACGGCGCCCGCCTCGCCGGCGACGTCGACGATCCAGCGGTCCCCCTGCGCGCTCAGCGACACGCGCGCGGCGCGGCCATGGACGAGATCGACGCCGTCGGTGGCGCGCTCGAGCACCCAACTCAGGTAGGCGCCGCAGACGCGGCGCTGCACCGATGGCGCCCCGGCGTCGATCCAGCGCCCGTAGCCGCTTTTCTCGACGAGGTAGCGCTGCCAGGAGAAGCGCAACGCGGCCGCGTCGATCGCGCCGCCGAGCTCGCCGAACGAGCAGGCGCTTTCGTAGGGGAAGCCGACGTCCTTGGCGGGGCTGATCGCGAGCACCTCGCGGCTGGAGGTGACGCCGTTGCCGTCCATCCACGCGGCCGCCGGCCCGGTCGCCTCGACGAGCGTCATCCGCACGGGCCCGATGCCCAGGCTGTTGAGCACGCTCGCCTTCATCGCGATCGCCGTGCCCTTGGCGCCGGCGCCGACGACGAGCAGATCGGTGTCGATGCTCACGGCGTCAGCGGGACCAGCTCTCCGCAGCTGGGGCACACGAGCGTGTCGGCGTGCGCGGGCGCCTGGTGCGGGTCGTCCTCGGCGGGCGCCTCCAGCGCGCGCCGCCAGGTGCGGGACTCGACGCGCAGATCGGCGACCGACAGTTTGTCGAGGACGGCGCGTCCGAGCCAGTATTCCTGGCTGGCGACGTCGAAGGAGGCGACAGTCGCGTGGTGGCTCCAGGAGAGGTTCTCCCGACGTCGGGAGATCTCGAAGCGCGACGCGACGTAGACCATGTTCATCAGCGACTGGACGTCGTAGCCGGTGAGCTTCGCCGCGCGCGAGTAGCGCTCGCCGAACTTCGCGTTGCCGTAGTGGATCCAGTCGCCGAGCCACCACTGGCTGCAACGTCCGATCTCGCCGAAGCGCCGGCCGAAGGCCGACCACTCCTCCAGGCCGATGTCGGCTCGCGGTGCCCAGCCGACGCGCGTGAGCTCCGTCAGCGCTCGCGCGGCGCGGGCGGGGCGGCGAGGGCGTGCGGCGGCCAGCCCCGGCGTTCGTATGTCAGACGCAGCCCCCACAGATGCACCTCGCTGGACGATGGCGGAACGGAGATCTCCTCACGTCGGGAGATGTCCTTGTCGGCGAAACCTTGCAGTGGCTCGATCATTTGTCAATAGATACGCCAGATGTGCCTGCAGACAAGTCGCACAGGCGCGCGTTTGTGCCCGGAAAACGCCGGTTCTCCGGGGTTGGAATCATTGTGCGGGTCGGAAACGCTGCTACGGATATCGGTAGATTCGGGCCGCGCGGCCGGGTGCCTTCACGCGCCGAAGATGTCGGCTGCTGTGACTGTCAACGTCCCAGGCGGAGCCCCGGTGAGGCGATCGCGAGCGCAGGCGGCGTAGCGGACATCGGGGGCGAGCAGTGGCAGTGCGCTCGATCGGCTTTCGAGGTCGCGCACGAGGCGCCCGCCGTCTGCGGTGCGTGCCCACTTCGCCTCGCCGAGGAGCACCGCCTCCTCGCGTCGTCCCGCCAGTGCGACCGCATCGATCTCGACGGCTGGGTGCTCGGACCAGAACGCCCCGATCCGCACGACGTCTGGCGCGAGCGTGCCGGCTATGGCGAGGCGGCGCAGATGGGAGCGGAACGCCTCCTCCCAGCGACCTCCCATGTGGTCGTCGAGCCGCTGCATCAACGGCGAGAGGATGCTCGGGCCGAGACCCCGTTCGATCTCCGCCCTGTATGGATCGACGATGCCCAGCCAGAAGGCGAGAAAGTTGTCCGCGATGCGATAGCTGCGCCTGCGCGTGCGCGAGCCCGCCTCGGTAACAGGCACCACGCGCTCGATGAGACGTAGCTCGATCAGCCGCTCCAGTGTGCGTGCGGGCTCGGCGCGCACCGCCTGCTCGATCTCGCCATGCTTGGTGCGTCCTGCGGCAATCGCACGCAGCACGAGCTGACCGAGATCCCCCGTGTCACCCTCGGTGGCGAGCACGAGTCGGCCCTCGTCGAGGAGTCGGCCGCCCGGACGACAGACCAGGCGGGTGAGGTTCTCGCGCACGTTGAGCTGCTGATCCCACCAGGTCAGATAGAGCGGGATGCCACCGAGGATGCCCCATACGAGAGCGCGATCGGACGGTGCGAGCTCGGCCAGCATCGCCGCCGCCTCGTGTGGCGCGAAGGGGTGGACGGGAAGCGACAGGTCGATACGCCCATAGAGCGGTGCGCGCTCCTCCTCGATCGCGCGCATCGTGCGTACCGCTGAGCCGCACAGCAGGATCCGCAGCCGCGTGCGATCGCGCGCGCGATCCCAGAAGGCACGCAGCACTCCCGGGAGCTCGGGCGAGACACCCAGCAGCTCCGGAAACTCGTCCAGCACGAGCAGCAGCGGCTCCTCGGACGCCGCGGTGGCAAGCATCTCCAGCGCATCGTCCCAGTCCGCGAACGGACGAGCTCCGAGATCGCGAACTCCGTCGGCCACGATGTTCGCCGCAGCCATGCTCAGGACCCGTAGCTCGTCGCCGCCTGGCCGTCCGGCGCCGGTGAAGAAGATCGTGCGGCGGTCTTGCGCAAACGCGCTCACAAGCGCGGTCTTGCCCACGCGCCTGCGCCCCCAAACGAGAGCGAACCGTCCGAGCGGCGAAGCATCCCACCACTCCGTCAGCTCCTTCAGCTCTGCCGAGCGATTCACAAACACAAAGCCAGTGTAGCTGACATCCGACGTCAGTTACATCCAAGGTTAGTTACATCCGGTGCGCGATCAGCCTGCTCAAGGAAGACGCTCGGGGCTCAGCCGGCGGCCGAGATCTTCCACTTGCCGGTTTCCTTGACGAGGGAGACGCCGCTGGGGCGGCTCTTGCCTTCGTGGATGCTCTTGACGGTGGCGGTGGCGGTCGTGCCGCTCGCGGCGACCTCGACCGACTCGACGCTCGTTTCGAGGCTGTCGACCTGGGCGAGCTGGCTTTTGATCGCGGCTTCGCAGCCCTTCTTGCCGCCGAGCTTGGTCACGAGCGCGGCGGCGAGGTCGTTCGCGCAGACCTTGCCCTGTTCGCCGGCGGTGGCGTCCGCCTGGAGGTTGGAGATCGTCTGCGCGACTTCGTGTGCCGGACCCTTGAAGGCGGAGGTCGAGACCGTCGTGCCGCACGCGGCGAGCGCGAGCGCGGACAGGGGCAGGCCGAGCAGGGCGAACGGGCGGCGCATGGCCGCGAAGCGTATTGGTTCTCTGCGCTTCAGTTCTTCTCGTCGTCGCGGCGGTAGCCGAGGCGCGCGGAGATGCGGTCGGCGGTGGAGACGAGGTGCGGGCCGAGCGCGTCGACGAGCTCCTCGAGCGAGATCATCGAGCTGTGGGCCGCGAGGTTGACGGCGGCGACGACGTCGCGGGCCTCGTTGCGCACAGGCGCGGCGATCGCGTAGAGGTCGGCGGCGAGCTCCTGGTCGTCGACGGCGAAGCCGGCGGCGAGGATCTCGTCGAGCTCGTCGCGCAGTGCTTTCTTCGACGTGATCGTGTTGGGGCCGCGCTTGGTCAGCTTCATCTCGGCGATCAGGTCGCGCTGCTCGGACTCGGGGAGGTTCGCGAGCAGCAGCTTGCCCATCGCGGTGCAGTACGCGGGCAGGCGCGAGCCGGTGTGGAGGTCGAGGTCGATTTTGCCCTGGCCGCGGCGGAAGCTGCGGACGCGGTCGACGTAGAGGACGTCTGTGCCGTCGAGGACGCCGAGGTTGGTCGTGTAGGAGGTGCGCTGGCGCAGCTCCTCGAGGTAGGGGTGCGCGTGCTCGCGCAGGCCGGTGGAGTTCAGCGCGGACATCCCGAGGTCGGTGACGCGCAGCCCGAGGCGGTACTTGCGCGAGGCGCCCTGCTCGAGGTAGCCGAGCGCGACGAGCGTGATCACGTAGCGGTGCGTGGTCGAGCGGCTCATCCCGAGCTCGTCGGCGATGTCGGCGATCCCGAGGACGGGGCGCTTGGGCGTGAAGCAGCCGAGGATCGCCAGGCCGCGCTCCAGGGATTGGCTGTAGCGGGGCTCGCGCAGGCTGGGAATCGACCAGGCGGGCTCGTTTCCGTTGCCGGGGGCTTTGGAGGCTGCTGATCGCGTTCTGGGCATTGGCACCTTGGTCCCTGTGTTGTGCGGTGTAGACCTAGTAGGTCGGAAGTTCAACTGGCTGACGTATCAACCATAGTTCGATATTTCGGCAAGGACAATCATAAACACTGGAGTTTAGAGCCAGTCGGATGGCATCGTTTCCCCCGCGGGCGAGACCCAAACATCGCCCGGCAGCTGGCTGCCAAGCGTCGGCTGCCCGGTTGCGCCGTGGGAATGCGGTCGTGCGGCGTCGATGGCGGGCTCGGCGGCCGGTCGACTCATCGGGCCCAGCCGTGGCGCCGCTCGCCGCCGATACGCCCCGCGGAGGTCCCTGGAGCGTCCTCAAGGTGGCTGTTCGAGATCCTTACGGCCTCTCTTGGGCGCTCGCCGACACGCTCTAGGGCACTTATGACCGAAATTGTCTCCGTCTCACAATGGACATGGACTTCTCGAAACGCTCAGCTAACGGTCGTTTGCCCATTTCCGGAACTTCGCGCACCGGCTTGATCCGTTGGGAAGGCGTTGTACCGCGGGTCGGTGGTCTGGTAGACCGGTGCTCCCTACAAAGCAGGAGTTGATGGGCGATGAAGCTAGGGCTCTTGATTGGTGGTATCTCGGTCTGACCGGTTCCCTGTAGCTCTGTCGACGTGGTGTCGGTCGCGTGCGATGAGCACCGGCTGGAGAGTCAAAAACACCGGTTGCGGTGGTGGAGTGGGTCGTTAAGATCGATAACATCGAGAGAGGGTCTTTCGTTGCCCTGATGCTCCGTGTCAAAAGGAGCAGGTAGCGAAGATGAAACGATTAACAATGATTGGGGTTGCACTTGTAGCTGTCTTTGCGATGGGTGCGATTTTCTCGGCATCGGCGTCGGCAACTAGTGCGCCGTTCTGGTCGATCAATGGGACACGGCTTGCGGAAGGCAAAACGCACTTCATAACTGCGAAAGCAGTTTCTTCGTCACTGAGTCTGAGCGTCGCGGCAAATGGAGTGGTAATCACCTGCAAAAAGTTCAAACTCAAAGAAGGATCGCTGTTAGGCTCAAGCGAAACTAACCCCGGGACCAATGACGAGGTCGTCGTTTTCGAAGAATGCAATCTGGAAGCCGGTAACGGTGGTCCTACAGAATGTAAACTCGAATCAACGACCCTGACGACGAACTCCCTGAAATCGGAGCTAGTGGAGAGGGTCGCGGCGCCAAAAATCCTCCTGACGGAGTTCTTCCCCGCCAAAGGCGCATTCATCACGTTGAAATTCACAGGCAGCAAATGCACCTCCACGTCAACGGCAGTAGAAGGTGCAGTGGCTGCGGAAGTCAAGACACCTGCAGGCGGAACGTTAGAATTAGGGCAGACCGCAATACAGGCAACCTCGTGGAACCTGAACTTCCCAACAACGCCAATCAAGAAAATCATCTTAGTAAAAGCAGGAACAGCCGCGAAAGAAAAGGAAATCGAACTGCTAGCGTTCTCCGACCCGTCCGTTGAGGTCCGGAGAAGCGTTAGTCGCACTTGCGAGTGGCAACGGCGGCCCACAGGAAGAAGTCAACTGGAGTCCGTTACCGTAAAGCTGCCAGGTCAGTGTAGTACAATTTGAAGGTGTCGGTGTGTGGGGTTCGGGTTCGTCCGAACCCCACACGTCCTATATCGTGCCGATCCGTGAGAGGGGTCCAGTGAGGGAGATGGTTGGGGCGCGTGCGTTGATGTCGAGAGTGCTTGGCTTGGGCGTGATCATGCTGTTGTGTGGCACGATATTGTCGACGTCTGCATTTGCGGCTGGTGATGCCTCAACCGGGGAATGCCCGAATGAAGAGTCACCGGGCTTCCGTGCGTATCTATCCGATTGTCGCGGGTACGAGTTGGTGTCGCCCTCCTTTGAGGATGGCTTGGAAGTGGGAAATTTCGAAGTCGCCGAAGATGGCGGCGGATGCTGGTGGCATCATTGGGCGTGTTCGCGGGATCGGAAAGCGACACGGAAACGCATGGTGGCGAGTATGAGCTCGTGCGAACGCCTGGGGGATGGACCGTGTCAGGCGATTTCACCCCCAGCGTCTTTGTTCCCCGCGCAGACACTACTTGCGGCGAGCGTGGACCTGACGAAGACATTGTGGGTGGCCCGGGGCCCGTCAGAATCGGTTTCTGCGGAAACCTTCTATGTGCGCGAAGCGGATGGGACGATAGTAAAGCTTGGTCCAGTGTTGCCGCCGGCGGCTATGGTGGGCCCGCCGGCGGGTGAAGACGAGAGCTTTCCGTATTCGAGCGCGAATCTCACGAAATATCTTGGTGCATCTGCGGATCTGTCTCATGTTCTGTTCGGCATGAGAAACGTTGCGGCGACAGGATTGGGTTGGCCGGGCGATACTACGCTCGGCGCGCACTCATTGTATGCGTATTCACCGGGCGACACACGGCCAGAATTGGTGGGCGTGAGCGACGGGGGGAGATGAATGAAAAGGAAGGTGTGGTAGCTCCGGTTCAGGCGGGGCAGTTGATCAGCGATTGTGGCACTCAGCTAGGCTCGGGTGCGGAATCCGATATGTATAACGCTGTCTCAGTGAGCGGTGAAACCGTGTTCTTCACAGCACTGGGCCACAATGAGGGTGAATGTAAAGCCGCGTTTCCGGCGCCTGATGTGAGTGAAGTGTATGCGCGTCTAGGGGGAGTTGAGACGGTGGATGTGTCTGAGCCGTCGAAGGCGAGCTGCTCTGTATGTAATACGGCGGCGAAGGCGTCGGCGGAATTCGTGGGAGCATCTAAGGACGGTTCGAAGGTCTTCTTTTTGACGGAACAGGAACTGCTGCCCGGCGGTGGGGGCTTGGGGCTGTACGAGTATGATTTCGACACGCCCGCGGAAGCGCATGCGCATGTGATGCGTGTGTCGGCGGGCCCGGGGCCGTCTGAAGTGCAGGGGGTGGCGCGCGTGTCTGAGGATGGCTCGCATGTGTATTTCGTGGCAAAGGGGGTGCTGACTGCTACTGGGACAGCTACATTGATGAACGAATCCCCGGTTGTTGAAGAAGTGGTGACGAAAACGGGCGTGTTCGCGCCGGGTGAGCTGGTGACGGGCGCGGGTGTCCCGGCGGGCACACGGATCGTCGCGGTGCGCGGGGAAACGCTGGAACTGTCGGCATCGGCGATCGCTTCGGGAACCGGCGTGGAACTGAAAGTGGTGAACGGCGAAAATCACGCGCCGACCGCGGGGGCGAACAATCTGTATGTGTTCGAGGGTGATGCCGCATATCCCGCCGGGAGACTGGCGTTCATCGCGACGCTGTCAGAAGAGAGAATAGAAGACCGACACGAAGAATACAAAGAGAAAATAAACGCAACGAGCCGACGACTGGGGGCGCACGATATCCGGCCGGTTCAGGCGACGCCGGATCGGGCAGTTCTTGGTGTTCGAGAGCGCAGCGGATCTGACCGCTGGAGGATACTGCGCCGGAGGCGGATCCGCAGGTGTTCGAGTATGACGCGGAGACGCGAAGTACTGACGTGGGTTTCCCGGGGCGCGAACGACTATGGCACGAAAGCGCGAAGTAAAAGCAACGAACGCCGAAGATAGGCACAGCCGGATATGGTGGTGAGACATCGCCTGGCCAGAGCGGCCTTGCGGTGTCGGCTGATGGTGGGGTGGTGTTGTTTGAAAGCAAGGCGGCGTTGACGGGGCAGGCGGTGGTTGCATCGGATGTTGGTGCGGACAGTGTCTATGTGTATGAGAGCAATGTGGGGGAAGCGGGTGGTACGCTGGCGATGGGGATGTGTATCTGATCTCGGATGGCTTGAATACATTGCCGGCGGATGGGTGGGGTTGGATGAGTGGGGCGGATTTGTTGTTCAACACGGCGGATTCGCTGGTGCCACAGGATGTGGATTCCCAATTTGACGTGTATGACGCGCGGGTGGGTGGTGGTTTCCCGGCGCCGGATCCGCCGTCGGGGTGCGTCGGGGTGCGGGGCTAGCGAGTGGCGCAGCCGGTGTTCGGGGTGCCGGGAGCGAGAGCATCGGTGCGGGATCGGCTGGTGTTGTGCCGTGTCTTCTACCGGGGTCGGCTAAGCGCCCGGGTGGGCGTGAGACTGCGGCAGAGGCGAGGACGCAGAGCTGGCGAGGGCCTTGCGGACGTGTCGAGTGGGCACGAGGCGCAAGCGCAGAGCCTGCGAAGCGCATGCACGAAAACGGTACGGGGCCGCGGCGAAGGCTAGGAAGTCCGTGTCGGGTAGGGGGGGTAAGTGATGCGGCGGCGTGGGTTTGTGCGGGCGGGTTTGCTGCTAGCTGTGGTTTTGCTGATGTTGTTGGGTTTTGGAGTGTTTGCTGCTGGGGCGTTGGCTGGGTCGGCTGGCTGGGTCGTGAGTGATGTGTCGCAGCCGTCGAGTTTTTCTGCGGCTGATGTGGCGGCGTGTGAAGCGGAAAGAAGTGCGACCGGTATCAGCTGCTGATTTTGAACGCTGGCGATGAACGTTCGCATGGGGAGATCACGGTGTCGGATAAGTTTCCTGCAGGGTTGACGGTGAAGGAAGACAATGTCGGGGTGTTCAATCGCGAAACGGAAATCGGCTGGAATTGCGAAGTGTGGAACTGCTACGCGGTTGACGTGCACGTCGCCGGAATCGGCTAACCCGGGTGAATTCGAATCGGTAGCGGCCGAGCATTATGCGCCGGCGATTGTGGTGGTGGTGTCCGCGCCGACGGCGGGTATGTCGGGGGTGTTGACGAATGAAGTCACGGTCGAAGGTGGCGGCGCGGCGGCGGCGGTGGCCGCGGATGAGCAGGTGACGATTGGTGAATCGGCGGTGTTCGGAGTGAGGGGTTTCGCGTTTGAAGCGGGGCTGGCGGGTGTGCCGTTGCTTGAAGCGGGTGGGCATCCGTGGGAGACGACGTCGAGTTTTGGGGTGCCGGTGATCGTCTCGCCGCCGCGTGGCATGCGGGTCTTCAGTTGTTCTCACCGGTGCGGAATATCAAGAATGTCGCGGTGGAACTGCCGGTAGGGATGATTGGTGACCCGTTGGCGACCGAACGTTGCCCGCAGGCGTTGTTTCGGGCGAATAAGAAATGCCCGCCGGGCACCCAGGTCGGGGTCGTCGGCGTGTTGAATGGTCTGCAGGCGGCGAATGATGGCCAGTTCACGTTTTCGGGTGATGAAAGCTCGGTCGAAACGGTTTCGCCTGTGTATAACATGGTGCCACAGGCCGGTTATCCGGCGGAGTTCGGGTTCACGTTCGCGAAAACGGTGCCGGTGATTTTGTATGCGAACTTGGTGCACACAGCGACGGGGTATCGGGTGCGTGTCACGGCGCCCGGGGTGCCCGCGAGCGAGGAAACGCTGGCGTCGACGATCACGTTCTTCGGTGATCCGGGCGCGTTGAATGGCAGTGGCTCGGAAACGGCGTTCTTGAGTAACCCGTCTGACTGTTCGGCCGAAGCGGAAGGCCTCTCGGGCGGGGTCACGGGGACCGCAAGGGGGGATGCGAGCCGTATCGAACTGGAAGCGTGGGGGCAGCCCGGGCATGTTGTTTCCGGGGAATCCACGGTCTACCCGTCCTTGAGCGACTGCGGGGCGCTGGCGTTTCACCCGAAGTTGTCGTTTGCGCCGAGCCCGGCGGGGTCGGGCGCGCTGCAGGAAGGCTCGACCCTGGCGGATACTCCGTCGGCGTATACGACAGAACTGGAACTGGCGCAGAGCGAACTGGTTTCAGAACTCGCGACGCCGGGTCTGCGCGACGCGACGGTGGTGTTCGCGCCGGGTGTGACGATCGACCCGCCGGCTGGGGAAGGCTTGGAAGCGTGCCCGTGGGAAGGCCCGCACGGGATCAACATCGGTAGCAGCAAGGTCGGGCCGGGTGGCCGTGATGAAGGTGACCCGTTCGCGACGGAACTCGGGGCGGGGCACGCCGGCTCGGGTGGGGATGGCAGCCCGTATGACGACGGCTTCTACCACACCGCCCCCGGAGACTGCCCGACTGCGTCCGCGATCGGGACCGCGGAAGTGTTCACGCCGCTGCTACCCACTGTCTGCGGCGCTAAAGAACAGGAACCGTGCAGGGCTGGGGAATCCCCTGCGCCGCTTCAGGGCCGGGTGTTCGTCGCTGAACCGAAGTGCGGCGAGGAAGGTCAGCCCGAATGCCGCGAAGTGTCCGCTGAAAACGGGGAACTGTTTGGCCTCTATATAGAAGTCAAGGAAGCCCGTGGCCCAGGGTCGATCGTCAAGCTCAACGGGACGCTCTCGGCGAACACCCAGACCGGGCAGCTCACCGCTCACGTGCTTGAAAACCCTCAGTTCCCGTTCAGTCTGGTGCGGCTGCACATCCGCGGCGGTGCGAAAGCGCCTTTGGCCAACCCACAGACGTGCGGCTCCTTCCAGGCGGCCTCCACTTTGAGCTCGTGGGCGGGGCAGTCCGTCACCGCCGCCTCGAGCCCTTTCAGCATCACGGGCTGCGGCGCGGGGGGCATGCCATTCGCACCCTCGTTCACGGCGGGCACGGCTAACGCTGCGGCGCACGCGTTCAGCGCGTTCACGCTGACGTTCTCCCGCCAACCCGGCGAACAGGATTTCGCGGGGATTACCGAGACGATGCCCGCTGGCCTCGCGGCGCTACTCGCGAGTGTCCCGTTGTGCGGCGAACCGCAGGCCGGGGAAGGCAAGTGCCCCGCCATCTCGCAGATCGGGACGACGACGGATGTCGCGGGCGCCGGCAGCGAACCGCTCGTCCGCGAAGGGCAGGTGTACCTCACCAAGGGCTACGGTGGCGCGCCGTTTGGGCTGTCGATCGTGGTGCCCGCGAACGCGGGGCCGTTCCATCTCGGCAATGTCGTGGTCCGCGCAAAGATCACCGTCAACCCGCACACCGGGGAAGCGACCGTCGCTAGCGACCCACTGCCACAAGCCAAGGATGGCGTGCCATTCAGGCTACGAACCGTGAACGTGACTATCAACCGGCCCGGGTTCTTCTTCAACGCGACCAGCTGCGAACCGCAGAAGATCACGGCCACGATCACCGCGACCCAGGGCGCGACCGCGAACGTCTCGAGCCCCTATCAAGCAACCGGATGCCAGAATCTCCCTTTCCATCCCACATTCGCGGAGTCAACGCAGGGCACGACCAGCAAACTGGGCGGCGCGAGCCTGACCGTGAAAATCACAGCCGGCCCTGGGGAAGCGAACATCCACAAGACCGACGTGCAGATCCCCCGCGCGCTCCCGTCCAGGCTAACGACCCTGCAGAAAGCGTGCCTTGAAGCGCAGTTCAACGCGAACCCCGCAGGCTGCCCCGAAGGGTCACTCGTCGGGACCGCTACTGCGGTCACGCCGATCCTAAGCGAACCCCTCACCGGCCCTGCCTACCTCGTCGCCCGCGGCACCGAATTCCCCGACCTGGAGTTCGTCCTCCAAGGCGAGGGCGTCACGATCATCCTGGACGGCCACACCGACATCAAAAAGGGCATCACCTACAGCGACTTCGAAACGGTCCCGGATGACCCGATCAGTAGCTTCCAGGCGGTGTTCCCAGAGGGTCCGCACTCCGCGCTCGCGGCGAACACGAACCTCTGCAAACCGACCGAAACCGTCACCGTTACCGAGCATGTCACCCGCCGCGTCCACGGCCACACACGCCACGTGACGGTCAAAGTCAAAAAGACGATCCCGATCACCCTCACGAGCCCCACGACGCTCGTCGGGCAGAACGGCGCCACCGTCAAACAGACCACCAAGATCACCGTCACCGGCTGCCCCATATCGAAACCCCCGCCGAAACCTTCCGGCAAAAAGAAGAAAACCAAAAAATAGCCCCACTGGGTTCGCGGGTCAAAAACAGGGGTTTCCCGTCCTGCGGCAGAGACATTACGCTGCCTATGCAGCAATCTCTGTTCACGCAGTATCTACTGGCACTAAGAGAAAGTAGGATACTATGATGAAAAGTCGTGTCGGATACACGCTCCTCGCGACCGCGCTACTCGCGCTATCGCTCGCGGCAGCCGGCGTCTCCTCCGCGAGCGCCGCTCCAAAAGGAGAATACGCAGTGTTCTCCCAGTGCCCGCTGAGTAACCCTGAAATCAGCGGGTGCCTCGTCGCACGTACCGAAAAAGGCGCGATCAAGATCGGTAACCAAGAAGTCCCGATCTCCGTGACCCAAACACTGCAAGCCGGGCTGATCAACCTCCGCCTAATCGGGAAAGAAGTCGTCAGCCCGACGTTCTCGAAAACCCCGCAGAAGGTCCCAGGCGGCCTGCTCGGCATCAAATGCACCGAAATCAAAGGCGAAGGATGGTTCGAAAAAGGCCTACGGGCATCCTGTGAATACATCTTCAACCACGGCCTCACCGCCGTCTACGCCACAACCGAACTCGCCGGGAAAGTCAACCTGAACGAGATCGCACTTGAGCTGGAAGAGGGCACCGCGCTCGAACTGCCAGTCAAGGTCAAACTCGAAAACACGCTGTTCGGCGAAGAATGCTACATCGGCTCCAGCAGCCACCCCATCACCCTCGCCCTCACGACCGGCACCTCCGGCTCACTCAAAGGCACACTAGGCACAACCAGCAGCAGGGCAGAAGGCGGCATCCTCGTGATCAGCGGCACCAAGCTCGTCGACACGAACTTCTCCGCCCCGGAAGCCACAGGCTGCGGCATCTTCGGGCTACTCGACGGGATCGTCAACAGCAAACTCGGACTACCCGCAAGCACCGGAAACACCGCGGAACTCATCGGCACCGAGGAACAAGCCAACTCAGAACTCGTACTCGAAAGCGAAATATAAGCACCAGCACCACCACACAAACGCCCCAACACAACACAGGGCACACAACCAAACAAAACACACCTGGGGTCCGCCACACGGCGGACCCCTAGTGTCCTGTCTGGTTGATTCGTTGGCAGTAGCGGCTGGTGGCGTTGAGGATCTGCTCGGCGGTCTTGGTCCAGACGTAGGGGCGTGGGTTTTCGTTCCAGGTGTCGATCCATTGGCGGATGTCGGTGTTTAGCGCGCGGACGGAGCGGTGCGCGCCGCGGCGCAGGAGCTTCGTCGTGAGCTCGCCGAACCAGCGCTCGACGAGGTTGATCCACGAGCTGCTGGTGGGAGTGAAGTGCAGGTGAAACCGCGGGTGCGCAGCGAGCCAGCGCCGGACCTTGGGGGTCTTGTGGCTGGAGGCGTTATCGAGCACGAGGTGCACGTCGAGGTGGGCGGGCGCATTCTCATCGATCCTCTTGAGGAACTTCAAGAACTCGATCGCCCGGTGGCGTTGGTGCAGCGAGCCGATCACCTCGCCGCTTTGCAGGTTCAGCGCGGCGTACAGGCTCGAGGTGCCGTGGCGCTCATAGTCGTGGGTCGCGCGCTCGGGGGTGCCGGGCAGCATCGGCAGGATCGGCGCGGTCCTGTCGAGCGCTTGGATCTGGCTGTAGGGTCGGCCCGAGGCGCGGTGTCAGCTTCTCGGCCGGTCCGTTTCCCCGGGCCGCCGACCGAACCGGACGTGCACGTTCCCGCGCATCCGGCTCTCCACAGGTATGCCGGGGTGCTCATGTGATGGTCAGGCGTCGTTGCAGGCGGTCGAGGGGTAGGCCGGGGTCTGTTTGTGGCAGGTATCCGGCTTCCCACGGTGTCGGGATGCGGTTGCCTCGGTAGCGGTAGCGTGTTGTGCTCACGCTGCCGGGGTTAACACCATCGTCTTGCCGTCTGTTGGCCACCACCCCGGGAGGTAGCGGCGTCGCAGCCAGCGCCAGTTCGTCCTGGGGTGCTTGCGACGCAGCCATCTAACGACCCGCTGCCAGGTATAGGCACGCAGGTAGTTGAACGTCCGCGAGGACACCCCCGCTCGGAAGTAGGCGCACCAGCCTCTGAGCACCGGGTTTAGCCGGTGGATCAGCTGGTCGAGCGTCTGCTGATGGTCGGTCTGGGTAATCGCCTTGACCTTCGCCTTCACGGCCGCAAGCGACCGCTTTGACGGGTAGGTATAGACGTACCGGCGACCGTCACTCCCTTGGTGGCGTTGAATTCGCCAGCCGAGGAAGTCGATGCCCTCGTCAATATGAGCGACCCCGGTCTTCTCCTTTGACAGCGCAAGCCCCCGAGCCGGACGAATCGCCTGCTCGGTATCTGTCAAGGCCGGCTGAGAATTGACCCTTCTTCGCCGGTTGAGAATTGACCCCCCTGTGGTTGGCCGCTGGCGTGTGGAGCGAAGGCGCGTAGCGCCGAGCGGGTGTGCCAGGCATGTTGTTGAGATCGGAGGTGGAAGTCCTGTCCTGGGGCCCTGACAGGGGGAACCCAACATCGATGAGGCAAGGGCGCGGTCCGGAATTGACCGGGCAGCTTGCTGGTGCTGTTGTTTGGTGCTGGTGGGCTTCCGTGAGGGCGGGTCTGGAGGAAGCCGTAGGTGTGTGGTGGTCGCGAACGAGAGTGAAGCGCCGTAAGGCGTCCTTTGGCGGGGTGAGCTGGCTCGTGGCAGCGAAGCCCGATTCCTGTTGGTGCCGGGGGCGTATTGGCGACGGGATCACCGCGAAATCTCAACGACTTACCCTGGGAATAAGCTGGGCTCCGAGGTCGGTAGGCCGGAGGTAACGACGGCTGATGGCCCGGCGGAAGATCGGAGGACCGCGTAGTACCGGACGGCGGGGTAATGCCCGTCCAGCCCGGCGCCGGTGGTGGCGGGCAAGGGAAGGCGGTCCCGGTCGAGCAAACGGTGGTGCAGCTCCAACTGCCGATCGCGACAGCAGAAGACCCGTGTGGGTCCGCTCGTGAGGTGGCCTGGGACCGGTCCCGGGTAGGCCGAGCGGGGGTGCCGAAGGCGATCGTCACTGAGGGGAAGAGCACCCTGGCGATGATGGAGGAGGTGATCGCGCGAGTTGATTCCGCGATGAAGAAGGTGGTCGCGAACAAGGGCGCTCCAGGCCCGGATGGGATGACGGTCAGCCAGCTGCGTGAGCAGTGGCCGGCTATCGCCCCGAGGTTGCGCGCTGATCTGCTGTCGGGGGCTTATCGTCCGGGCGGGGTTCGCCGGGTGATGATCCCCAAGGCGGGCGGTGGGCAGCGTGGGCTGGGGATCCCTAACGTGGTTGACCGGGTGGCGATGGAGGCCGTGCGGCAGGTCTTGGACCCGCTGTTCGAGCCTTCGTTTCATCCCAGTAGCCACGGGTTCCGGCCTGGCCGAAGTTGCCACACGGCGATCGCCGAGGCCAAGGAGCATGTGCGCGACGGGTACGAGTGGGTGGTCGACATCGATCTGGAGAAGTTCTTCGATCGCGTCAATCACCAGCGATTGACCGCCAGCTCGCGCGCGAGTCGACGATCAGCGGCTGCTTGTGCGGATCGGACGGATGCTGAAGGCCAAGGTGGTGTTGCCGGACGGTGTTTATCGCTGGCGATCAGGGCGTACCTCAGGGCTCGCCGCTGTCGCCGCTGCTCTCGAACATCGTCCTGGACGAGCTCGATCTTGAGCTTGCCCGGCGTGGTCACCGGTTCGTTCGCTACGCGGATGACGCCAACGTATACGTCCGCAGCGAACGGGCAGGTCTGCGGGTAATGTCCAGTCTGACCGGTTCATCGAGGGCCGTTTGCGGCTGAAGGTGAACGAAGGCAAGTCGGCCGTGGCCCGACCCGAGGATCGCCACTTCCTGGGGTTCTGGCTGCGATTCGTTCCGCAGACCGGCGCGGTCCGTGGAGGTGCTCCTATCGGAGCGCACCAAGCGCAACGCGATGGAGCGGATCCGCCAGCTCACGCCACGAAACTGGGGAGGCACGCTAGAGCGATGCATCGCCCAGATCAACGCGTGGCTGGGTGGATGGCACGGTTCTTCGGGGTCGTTTCGGCCACGGAGCAGCAGACGATGCGCAAGATCGACGCCCATATCCGTCGACGGTTTCGGGCGATCTTTCTGCGCCACTGGAAACGTCGACGAACGATCGCTCATCGTCTCGTCGCGCTGGGCGTGAACCGGCAGGCAGTGTGGAACCGGTTTTCGCCGCAGGTCCTGGTGGGCGCTCAGTCACGCGCACGCGTCGATCAGGGCCTGCGCAACGCGTTCTTCGCGGAACGCGGGCCCGTCTTCGCGGTCGAGCTGAATCACCGCACACGCCCAGCCCTCCCGCCCCTGACCCGCCAATCATGGCGCTGAGGGGATGATCGAGGTCGATAACCGGCCGGCAGCGGGGTTAACAACCCGCCGTCCCGAAGAGCCGTATACGAACAGCGTACGTACGGTTCTGTGGGAGCCGGGACGGGCAACCGCCCCGGCTACCTGACGCGCGCCGGCGATGGGCGGGCTCGCCGCCGGGGGGTCCCTTTTGTGGTCGAGCCGATCAGGCGGGCTCTGTGGGCGCGTTTGCGGTCCTCGGCTAGGGTGGCGAGGGGATTGGTTAGGCGGTTTCGGCGGTTTCGGCGGCGGGCCGGGCGAGGTCGCGGTCTTTGAGGCGGTAGCTGTCGCCCTTGAGCGAGAGGATCTCGGCGTGGTGAACGAGCCGGTCGATCATGGCGGTGGCGGTGCCTCGTCGCCGAAGATCTCGCCCCAGGCCGAGAAGGGCTTGTTGGAGGTGACGATCAGCGAGGCTCGTTCGTAGCGGCGGCTGACGAGCATGAACATGAGGTTCGCGGCGTGGGGGTCAAACGGGATGTAGCCAACCTCGTCGCAGACCAGCAACGGGATGCGCTCCAGGCGGCGCAGCTCGGCCTCGAGGTGGCCTTGGCGTTGCGCGTCGGCGAGCATGGCGACCCATTCGGTCGCGGTGCGGAACAGCACCCGTTGGCCGGCCAGGCACGCACGGATCCCCAACGCGATCGCCAAGTGCGTCTTGCCGGTCCGGGTGGGCCGAGCAGGATCACGTTCTCGCGGGCGTGCAGGAAGTCGAGCTGGCCGAGGTGCTCGATCACCTGCTTTTTGACGAGCGCTGGAAGGTGAAGTCGAACTCCTCGATCGTCTTGCGCGCGGGAAACCGGGCGGCTTTGATCCGCAGCTGGCCGCCGGAGGCGTCCCGGGAGGCGATCTCGGTCGAGAGCAGCGCTTCGGTGAACCGCTCATAGCTCCACTCCTCTGCCGGGCGCGCTCGGCAGAGCTTCGGCATCGCGCGGGCGGCCGCTGGCGCCTTCATCGCGCGGAACAGGTGCGTGAGCTCGGCCGTGGCGCTCACGCGATCAGCCGGTCATAGACGGCAAGGGGGCGCTGCTCGACGAGCGGCTCGCTCTCGTTCTCGCCATCGTCGTGGCGCTCCCTGAGCGTCCGGGCGTGCTCGAGCGCTGTGATCGTGAGGTTCTTCGCGAAGCTGCGCTCGTGCGGCACGCGAGCTCGCCGGTATCGAGCGCCACCGCCGTGACCTGTCGCTGAGAGGCACGGACTTCCACGCGACGTCCGACGAGGCGGGGGTCGAGCGAGTAGTCGTTCGTGTCGAACCGCAGATGCGGATCGGGTGGCACCCGCGTCACCCAGCGCCGGTCGACGTCGGGCTCGCGCTCAGGCAACGCCCGCATCACCTCCCGCTCCTGCACGAGCCGGTCGACCGGCCGCGCCCGCAGCGTCTTGTGCGTGCGCGCGTTGGCTTTCTCGAACCACGCGTCGAGCTGCAGCTGGAAGTCCAGCGGGTTCGCGAAGTGCCGGCCGGGCTCGAAGTTGCTCTCCATATACCCCTGCAGACGCTCGACCGCGCCCTTCGCCTGCGGGTCAGCCGGCGCACAGAAATGCCAGTCGAGCTTCAGCTGGCCACAGAAGCCGGCATACGGATCTGTGGGGCGTCCACGGCCAGCGTGCAGGCACCCCTCGCGATCCCACACCATCAGCCGCGCCAGCCCGCCGACCTGCCACAAGCAGCGGCCCATGCCCCACAGCACGTCAGGTGCTTCCTTGGAGAAGATCAGCGCCCCGCGCCAGCCCGGGAATACCCGAGGCAGCACACGACGACCCACGCCCGCCGGGCCTGGCCGTGACCGACGGGGACGGGCTTGGAGGTCTCCCACAGATCCCACTGGCAGATCTCCCCCGGCTGATAGACAGTCCGCTGATGCGTGCGCGTGCGCTTGAACAGCGGGCGCACCTCCCGCAGGTAGTCATCCACGATTGACTTGCCGCCGTCGAACCCAAGCGGCTCGATCAGCTCACGAACACGAACCCCGGGCAGCGCTGGGTCGCCGCGCAGCAGCTCGTGGATCTCATCCTTGAACGGGTCGAGCTTCGACGGGCGCTCAGGACAACGAAACCCCGGCGGCGCCTCCGCGCGCAGCGCCGAGCGGATCGTGTTGCGCGCCAAACCCGTGCGGCGCATCAACTCCTTGATCGAGACCCCACGAACGAAGTGCTCCCTGCGCATCTCGGCCCACCGCTCCACGTCCAGCACACTCCTTCTCCCGGTCTCGACAACACGATCGAGCCAGGCTCACCAGCACCCCGGACGCCTCCGCCACCGCCCAAGGGGGTCAAATCTCAACCGGCGAAGAGGGGTCAGTTTCTCACCGGCGCCGACAGTATCGGCGATCAGCGCCTCGGCGTGCCGCCGCTCACCAGCGACGCAGATGACGAAATCATCGGCGTAGCGGGTCATCCGGTAGTTCGGCTTGCCGTGGCGTCTGCGCGCCGCGCGCTGCCTCTGATCGCCCATCTGCTGCCATGCCCTGACGAAATGCTCGTCGAGCGCGCTCAGCGCGATGTTGGCCATCAGCGGCGAGAGAATCCCGCCCTGCGGTGTGCCCGTCAGCTGCGCTTCGAGGCCACCGTGCTCGGTCATGATCCCGGCCT
Source organism: uncultured Solirubrobacteraceae bacterium (assembly GCA_963735705.1). Classification (GTDB taxonomy): domain Bacteria; phylum Actinomycetota; class Thermoleophilia; order Solirubrobacterales; family Solirubrobacteraceae; genus Palsa-744. The sequence goes on along the minus strand of CAVTLZ010000012.1, from coordinate 558,046 downwards.
TCAAGAACGCCTTGATGAGCGCCAGCACGCGCTTGTCCGCGACCCGCCGTCGCACCCGGTCCAGAATGGCCGAGTGGTCAAGCTCGTCGAAACACGCTTCGATGTCGGCCTCCACAATCCACTCATAAGAGCGGCTCGTGAGGTAGTGCACCTCGGCGATCGCGTCCTGCGCCCGGCGTCCCGGCCGAAACCCGTAGGAGCACGGCTTGAAATCGACCTCGAAGATCGGCTCCAGCACAAGCTTTACCGCCGCTTGCACGACCCGATCGCGGATTGTCGCGATCCCCAGCCGGCGGAGCTTCCCGCCGCGCTTGGGGATCATCCGCTCCCGGACCGGCAGTGGCCGGTAGCTCCCGGACCGAAGCTCCTCACGAAGCCCGGCCAGTAGCTGCTGCACGCCCAACCTGTGCTCGACGTAGTAGGCGGTATCGCCGTCCACGCCAGCCGAGCGTGACCCACGGTTCGCTCTGACCCGTAGCCACGCGACCTGCAACGTGGCTGGATCATAAACGAGGTTATGGAGGTCAATGAACCTCCGGTCCTGATCATCTTGAGCCCACTTGTTGAGCTTGCTCTGGATCTCGAGTACCCGCGCCTGAGCCACACTGGCCTCAAGCAACGGCGCGTCGCTATTCAACGACGACCTCCTCGCATTCCAGCCGCACACCCAAAACCTGCTGCCTCCCTTCGCCATGCGGCCGGCTTTCCCGGCCTCGGACTACTACGGAGGCTCCGCCCCCGCCCGGTGGCATCAGCCGACGCCGAGCCTTCCCTACCCCAAACACGGAGTGGAGGGACCACCGGCGGGTTCCCACGTTCACTGTCGTTCGATCGACGGGATAGACGACCAGCTTCTCCCCTGCGGGCCTGCCGTGACGACAAGCGCAGTCACTCGCCACGAGACCCCGACACGGCGTTACCGCCGTCGTCAGGGACCGGGTCCCCCGGAGAATTTCGGGGTTCCCACGCACCGCATAATCAGCCCAGATCCACCGGATTAGAGCCGACCGCGTCGCTTGAGGGGGTTCAATCACTGGTTCACTTTCGTTTCGCCGCTCCGTCTCGCTTGCCGCACCCGCGAAGTCCGGTAGTCCCTCCGCGTCACGGCTTTGTCAGGGCCGCTTTCCGCCCTCCCCCGCAGCTCCGGGATCAGGCTGCCCTCAGCTACCACCAGGCCGCTGCGGCAGCCCAGCGGCGGGGTCTCTCACCCCGCTCGATCCGACAGCGCCTCGTGGCGCACCTTCTCATCCACGCACAGCACCACCGCGCGCTCAGGCGGGTTCAGATACAGGCCACAGATGTCGTGGACCTTCTCGATGAACAACGGGTCTTTGGAGAGCTTCCAGGTCTGCTGACGGTGCGGCTGCAGCCCGAACGCGTGCCAGATCCGCATCACCGCATCCGGCGTCATCCCGACCTCCCTGGCCATCGACCGGGTCGACCAGTGCGTCGCGTCCTTCGGCGTGCTCTCCAGGGTCTTGATCACCACCCGCTCGACCTGCTCATCGCTGATCGTCCGCGGTTTCCCCGGCCGCGGCTCATCCACCAACCCCTCAAGGCGTCGCTCAGCGAACCGGTTGCGCCACTTCGTGACCGTCGGACGCGAGACCCCCAACGCCTCGGCGATCTCGCCGTTAGACCACAACCCCTCCGAAGCCATCAGCACGATCCGTGCCCTCAGCGCCAGCGCCTGAGCACTCGTATGCCGACGCGTCCAGCTCTCCAACACCGACCGCTCATCGCCCGTCAACTCGATCAAAACAGCAGTAGGAATAGGCATGCCCACCACATACCCTAACTGCCAACCGATTAAACCTTCAGGACACTAGTGGGGACGGCGTTAATCTTACTCGCGAACGCCGAAGGAAAAACGGAAGAAGTGCTTTGGAGCCCACTACCATAACCACCCAGGCCGCGCGGGCCGCATAATCGCCCGAGCAAACCTGAGCCGCCGCCCTCGCGAGCGCGGCGGCTCCCTCTGAGCCGGACCGGGATCGGCGGAGGCTGGGTTAGTAGCTCTTCTCTTTCATGATGTGGTGATCGTTGCCCTGCTTTTCACAGCGTAGAGTTCCTCGATCTCGCATGGTGTCCGGTCGTCGAGGTTTTCGTGCAGGCGGCTGTCGTTGAACCAGCTGATGTACTCGACGATCGCGAGCTCCAGCTGTGATCGGGTGCGCCAGACGCGGTCGTTGATGAGCTCCGTCTTGAAGCTGTCGACGAAGCTCTCGGCGAGCGCGTTGTCGTAGGCGTCGCCGTGCTCCCGACCGAGGCGAGCACATCCTGATCGGCCAGGGTCTGGGTGTAGTCCCCGGACAGGTATTGCGATCCCCTGTCCGAATGGTGAATGAGCCGGACCTCCTGCACGCGCTCGCGTGTGGAGAGCGCCATCCGCAGCGCGTCAAGGACAAGTGTCGTGCGCATGTGTGCCGCGAACTGCCAGCCGACGACCTTGCGGCTGAAGACGTCGATCACAAAGCTGAAGAACACGACGCCCTCCCAGCAGCGCAGATAGGAGAAGTCCGCGACCCACAGCTCGTTCGGCCCGGACGCCGTGAAGTCCCGTTTGACGAGGTCGGGCCGCCGGCGAGCATCCGGATCCGGCGTGGTCGTGCGCCACGGCTTGCCTCGGCGCTTGGCGCCCTGGATCCCGTGTGCGCGCATCAGCCGCTGCACCCGGCAGCGCGGCACCTGCTCGCCGGCCCGTCGGAGCGCCTTCCACGTCCGACGGTAGCCGTAGGCGCAGTAGTTCGCCTCGTGCACCTCGCGGATGCGCTCGAGCAGCCGCTCGTCCTCGAGGCTGCGCGCCGAGCGCCCGCCGGTCTTTCGCTGGTAGTAGGCGGACGCCGACACGCCCAGGGTGCTGCAGACGGGCTCGACCCCGAAGCGGCCACGATGCTCATCCACGTAGCGGCTCACTTCGTCCGGTCTGGGTCGAGCTCCTTGGCAAAAAACACGCTCGCTGACTTGAGGATCTCGTTCGCGCGGCGCAGCTCGAAGTTCTCACGCCGCAGCTTCTTGATCTCCTCCCGCTCCTGGCTGCTCAGCAGATCACCCCGCTTGCCGCTATCGGCCTCGGCCTGCCTGACCGCCCTGCGCAACGTCTCAGACTCGATCCCAAGATCACGCGCGACGTGCGCGATCGGACGACCACTCTCAACCGTCAGCCGCACACCCCGCTCGATCAACTCCACTGGATACTTCCTCGCTCTTGGCATCCCGGAAGACTCTCCTTCCCCGCGGACGAAACCACGGATCAGAGCCCCCGTCAAACCCGGCCTGGCTCACTCTTGGCTTGGCATTGAGACCCCCGCTAGTCTGGGCTATATGCCTTTGTCGAGTTTCAGCCCTCGTGTCCGTGAGTGGTTTGGGCGTGCTTTCTCTGCGCCAACGTCGGCGCAGATGCTGGCGTGGCCGGCGATCGCTCGTGGGGAGCACGTGCTTGTTTCGGCGCCGACGGGGTCGGGGAAGACGCTTGCGGCGTTCCTGTGGGCGCTGGATCGCCTGAGCGCTGAGAACGGGGCGCGACCCGCCGGTGCCGCGGCGACCGGCGCTGGCCGGGGCGCGCGGGTGGTGTATGTCAGCCCGTTGAAGGCGCTGGCGTACGACATCGAGCGCAACCTGCGCGCCCCTCTGCGCGGGATCGGCGCGGAGGACGTGCGCGTGGGGATCCGCACGGGCGACACGCCGCAGCGTGAGCGCGCGGCGATGCGCCGCAACCCGCCGGACATCCTCGTGACGACGCCCGAGTCGCTGTACCTGATCCTGACGTCGCAGGCGCGCTCGATGCTGGATGGGGTGGAGGCCGTGATCGTGGACGAGATCCACGCCGTCGCGCACTCCAAGCGTGGCGCGCACCTGGCGTTGACGCTGGAGCGCCTGGAGGCGCACGTGCGCGCTCACCGACCCGCCGGGCCTGACGACGGCGCGCCGCCCGAGGTTCAGCGCATCGGCCTGAGCGCGACCCAGAGCCCGTTGGAGGAGATCGGCCGTTTCCTGGTCGGCCCGCACCGCCAGGTGACGATCGTCGACGCAGGCGCGAGGAAGGACCTGGACCTGCGGATCGAGGTCCCGGTCGAGTCGATGGCCGAACCCGACGTGCTTCCCGCCGGCGAGCATTCCGACCCGCTGGCGTCGTCACCGAAGGTGGAGCCGCTTGCAGGTGGCGAGTCGACACGGGGCTCGATCTGGCCGGCGATATACCCGAAGCTGCTGGAGCTTGTCCAGGCGCATACCTCGACGATCGTGTTCGTCAACAACCGCCGCTCTGCCGAGCGCGTGGCCCTGCGCCTGAACGAGCTGGCTGACGCGGACATCGCTCGTGCCCACCACGGCTCCCTAGCCCGTGAGGAGCGCACGAAGGTCGAGGAGATGCTGAAGGCCGGCGAGCTGCCGTGCCTGGTCGCGACGAGCTCGCTGGAGCTCGGCATCGACATGGGCGCCGTCGACCTCGTCCTGCAGATCGAGTCGCCGAAGTCCGTCGCGCGTGGTCTGCAGCGCATCGGCCGCGCCGGCCATGGCGTGGACCAGGTCAGCGTTGGGCGGATCTTCCCGAAGTTCCGTGGCGACCTGTTGGAGTGCGCGGTCGTCGCGAGGCGCATGCACGAAGGCCTGATCGAGCCGACCGTCGTCCCCCGCAACGCGCTGGACGTCCTCGCGCAGCAGATCGTCGCGATCGCCGTCTCCGCGGAACCGGCCGGGGTTGCCGCGGCCGGTTCGCGTGCGGCAGACGGCGCGCCCGAGGACCACGGCGTCTCGGTTGACGCCCTGCATGCCCTGGTGACCAGCACGCACTCCTACTCGACCCTCTCACGCGAGCTGCTGGAGAACGTGCTCGACATGCTCGACGGCCGTTACCCGTCGAAGGAGTTCGGCGAGCTGCGCGCCCGCATCGTCTGGGACCGTGTCAATGGCACGATCCGCGCGCGCAAGGGCTCGCGCCAACTGGCGATCGCGAACGCGGGCACGATCCCCGACCGCGGCCTCTACGCGGTCACGCTCCCCGACGGCCGCCGCGTCGGCGAGCTCGACGAGGAGATGGTCTACGAGGCCCGCCCCGGGCAGGCGTTCCTGCTCGGCGCGTCCACATGGCGGATCGAGGAGATCGGTCGTGACCGCGTGATCGTCACCCCCGCCCCCGGCGCCCCCGGCGCGGTGCCCTTCTGGAAGGGCGACACGGTCGGGCGCCCGGTAGAGCTCGGCCGCGCGATCGGCGCGTTCTCGCGCTGGGCGATCGAGCAGGAGCCGGAGACGCTGCAGCGCGAGCACGACCTCGACGAGCGCGCCGCGCGCAACCTGCTCGCGTACCTGCGCGAGCAGCAGGCGGCCACGCGCGTGCTCCCGTCGGAGCGCACGATCGTGCTGGAGCGCTTTCGCGATGAGATCGGCGACTGGCGCCTGTGTGTCCTCTCCCCGTACGGCGGGCGCGTGCACGCGGCGTGGGGTCTTGCGATCTCCGCGCGTATCCGCGAGCGCTTCGGCCTGGAGGCGGACACGCTGTGGTCCGACGACGGCATCGTCCTGCACCTCCCCGACCTCGACGCCGACGAAGCAGAGTCGCTGCCGTCGGCGGCGGAGCTCGTGCTGATCGAGCCGGACGAGGTCGAGCAGGCGGTCACCGCCGAGCTCGGCGGCTCGGCGCTGTTCGGCGCGCGCTTTCGCGAGAACGCCGCCCGCGCGCTGCTCATTCCCCGCGCGTACCCCGGCCGGCGCACGCCGCTGTGGCAGCAGCGCCTGAAGGCCCAGAACCTGCTGGAGGTCGCGCGCCGCTACGAGGACTTCCCGATCGTGCTGGAGACCTACCGCGAGTGCCTGCGCGACGTGCTCGACCTGCCCGGACTGCAGGAGCTGCTGCGCGGCCTGTCCACGCGCGAGATCTCGCTCGTGGAGGTCGAGACGCAGACCGCCTCCCCGTTCGCGTCCTCGCTGCTGTTCGACTACGTCGCGACGTACATGTACGAGGGGGACACGCCCTCGGCCGAGCGTCGGGCCGCCGCGCTGTCGCTGGACCGCGACCTGCTGCGCGAGCTGCTGGGCCAGGAGGAGCTGCGCGAGCTGATCGACCCGGCCGCCCTGGCGCGCGTGGAAGACGACCTGCAGCACCGCTCGGAGATGACGCGCGCGACCGGGCGCGACGGGCTGCACGACGTGCTCCGGCGCGTGGGCGACCTCAACCTTGCGGAGATCGACGAACGCGTCTTCGAGGGTGTCGAGGCCGGGTCGCTGCTGCGGGAGCTGGAGCGCGAACGGCGCGTCGTCCGCGCCCGGATCGGAGGGGAGGAGCGCTACATCGCAGCCGACGAGGCCGGCCTGTACCGCGACGCGCTCGGGACGGTTCCCCCGGGCGGTCTGCCCGAGGCGTTCATTGCCGACGTCCCCGACGCGCTGAGCGAGCTCGTCGCCCGCTACGCGCGCACGCACGGCCCGTTCACGAGCGACGAGCTGCACGCGCGCTACGGCGTCGACACCGGCGCAGTGCTGCGCGAGCTCGAGCGCGCCGGCGACCTCGTCCGCGGCGAAATACGCCCTGAGGGCACCGAGCGCGAGTGGTGCGACGTCGAGGTGCTGCGCCGCCTGCGCCGCGCGTCGCTCGCCGCGCTGCGCAAGGAGATCGAGCCGACCGATCAGAGGCGCTTGGCGGCCTTCCTGCCGTCCTGGCAGGGCGTGGACCACCATTCGGGCGCGGGAGCCGGCATCGACCGTCTGCGCGAGGTTCTCGTGCCTCTGCAGGGTCTTGCGCTGCCGGTGGAGACGTGGGAGCGCGACGTGCTGCCGCGGCGCACCGGCGCGTACTCGCAGTCGTGGCTGGACAGCCTCTGCGCGAGCGGCGAGGTCGTGTGGGTGGGAGCCGGCGCCAGCGGCCGCTCCGGGCGCGTCGCGCTGTACTTCCGCGAGGACGCTGCCGCCATCGGCCCGCCAGGCGGTGCGGGGGCCGCCGGAGTCCCTGGGGCCGCCGGTAGCGCTGCGAGCGGCCGCGGCGCGGCATCGGCGCCGAGCGATCCCGAGCACGAGCTCCTGCGCGCGCGCCTCGCCGCCGGCCCGGCGTTCTTCACGGACCTGCTCGCCGAGCTGGCGTCGTCATCGAAGGTGGACGCGCCCGCGGAGGCGCTGCGCGAGGCGCTGTGGGACCTCGTGTGGGCGGGCGAGGCCACGAACGATGCGTGGGCGCCCCTGCGCGCGCCACGGCTGGCGCTGGCGCGCGGGGACAGGTCAGGCGGCGCCATGGACGGCCTGGACGGGGGCGGCCTCGCCACTGCGCAGGGAGCCCGCTCCGGCCGCCCGAGCGTCGGGCGCTCGCGCTTCGCCGGGCGCCGTCGCGGCGGGGCGCGCGCGGGCGGAGACCAGGTCCAGGGTCGCTGGTCGCTGACCGCGCCCGTCTTCCGCGGCGGACCCGCCGAGGGACCTGCCGGCGCCGCCGAGCGCCGGCGCACGCTGGCGGAGCTGCTGCTCGAGCGCTACGGCATCGTCACGCGCGAGCAGGTGCTCGCGGAGGGCATCAAGGGCGGCTTCGCGATGCTGTACGACACGTTCGCCAACCTGGAGACGCTGGGAGTCTGCCGCCGCGGCTACTTCATAGAGGGCATGGGCGGCGCCCAGTTCGCGCTGCCGGGCGCCGTCGAGCGGCTGCGATCGACGCCCGCCCGCCTCGGCGCTGGCGCTGGCGGAAGCGGGGCCGCCTCGGCCGCAGGGGGCCGGGCCCCCACGCTCGTGCTCGCCGCCGCCGACCCCGCCCAGCCCTACGGCGCCGCGCTGCCGTGGCCCAAGCGCGAGGGCCAGGATCGCCGCCCGGCGCGCGTCGCCGGCGCATACGTGGTGCTCGTGGCCGACGAGCCGGTCCTGTACGTCGAGCGCGGCGGTCGCGGCCTGCTCACCCTCTGCGACCGTCAGATGCCGACGACGCCCGGCGCTGGCCATTCCGCCGCCGGCCCCCCCGCCGCTCCCGTGCGCCTCCCCGGCCAGCCCGACCCGCTGCGCGAGGCGCTCGCCGCGCTCGCCGACGCCGTCCGCGCGGGTAGGGTCGGGAAGCTGTCCCTGGAGCGCATCGACGGCGAGCCGGCGATCGCCTCGAGCCTCGCCGAAACGCTCGTCGAGCTCGGCTTCCACACCGGCCCGCGCCGCCTGACGCTCACCGCCTGACCGTGGCTATCGGCGCCAGCTTTGGTGCCGTCCACGGCGGCGCGTCGGCTCAGGTCAGCGCTTCGATGCGACGGGTGGCGAGGTAGCGGCGCAGGAGTGGGTCGACGACGAGCCACTGGCGCGATCGAGCCCCATTGTCGATGATGCCGCGGTCACGCAATGCCGCAAGCGTGCGAGCTGCCTGTTGGGGCCGCATCCCGGCGTAGAGCGCGGCGCCTGCGGCGACACGCACGGCCATGCGCTCGCCGTGGCGTCCAGTGGCCCTGATGCGCTCGATCTGCTGCTCGTGACGCAGGCGCTCGGCGGCGAGGGCACGGTCGAGCGCCTGCACGACCATGGCGTTGTCGATCGTGTGGCGCAGTTCCTCGATGCTCGCCAGGTGCGCCTGCTGCGCGAGCAGCATCGTGGCGCGGGGATGTCCCTCGCCGAGCTCGATCAGGTGCGCGAGAGCGTCGTCGGCAATGGTGGTGTGATCGAGCGCCAGTCGACGGCGTAGCCCGTCGGTCCATTGTGCGGGGGTGATCGCGGCGAGCTCGTGGAAGCTGCCGAACTGGCTGAGCGCGCGGTCTGAGGGCGCGAACAGGTCTCGCATCAGGTGCTCGATCGACCCGGCGAAGAGGACGCTTACGCGCGGTGAGCGTTGGAGCACGGACCGGAGCTGGCGGGTGAGCATGTCCGGGTCGCCGAATCGCCTGCTGGCGATGTCCTGAAACTCGTCGAAGAACACCACCACCTGGCGGTCGTCGGCGTCGGCGAGGCGCTGCGGGAGCGCGAGCGCTGCGGCAAGCGCTTGAATGGGGTCCTGTTCGGCGAGGGCAAGCTCGAGCGTGATCTCGACGTCCGTGCCGAGATCCTCTCGCGCGCGATATGTGGCCGCCGTGCGCAACGCGCCGAGAACGCTGCGCCCGGCTCTCCTCGCCTCGCCGATAGCGCGCTTCAACGGCGGCCGATTCGCGAGCAGGTCGAGGCTGAGCCGATATGCCAGCGCGGCCGCATCGGGCGCCTCGAACAGGTCGACCGCGGCAACGTACGCTCCCTCGCGAGCGCAGATGCCGATCGCCGCATCTGCCACGGTCGTCTTGCCCGTGCGTCGTGGTCCCGCCAGCACGACGTTGCCGCCACCCAACAGAGCCATCGCCACCGTGTCGACGTCGTCCTCACGCCCGATCATCTCCTCCGCGGAGATGGGATGATCGGTGGGGAACAGCACCGCGCTGCCTACGCGCTTGGTAATATCACGCATTGCGTGATACCGTATCACAGAAATAGTGATATGCAAGGGAGCCGAGCTCGGGCTTACTCTCGACCGCGGTCGACGCCAAGGTCCCTGTCCATCTGACATCTCCGCCGAGCCGGCTGGAGGTCCCGCGGCCGGGTCGCGTGCGGCAGACGGCGCGCCGGAGGACCAGGTGCCTCGGCCGACGCCCTCCGCGCCATGGGTCACCAGCGCGCACTCCTGCTCGATCATCGAGTGGCCGAGCGCCGGTCCGCGCCGCCTGACGCTCACTGCCTGACCGCGGCTATCGGCCGAACGTCCAGCCGCGACGGCCCGTCCCGAGGTCCTGTCCGAGCACTCCCGGCAGGCCGAATCCCCAATGTCCGCGGGTATTTGGCCGGTGGTGCGAATCCGATTGTCTGTCGGACGCTTGAGCGGGATGGAGACACGGGTGGAATCGTTTGAGAAGTCTTGTTATTAAAAGTCGAGAGAACTTGCACAGGGAGGGGTTATGGTCTACCTTTCAGAACAGTGGGGATGAGTCGAACAGGGAGCCAAGTCGCGCCGCTATATCGCCGGTTGCCTCACGGACCGAGCGGTATGGAGCGTGAGGAGGTGGCCCGCAACCAGCGGGCGCGCCTCTACGGCGGGATGATCGAGTCGATCTCCCAGCGCGGCTACCAGGCGACGACCGTGGCGCACGTCATCGGTCTGGCTGGGGTGTCGCGCCGGGCGTTCTACGAGCTCTTCTCGAACAAGGAGCAGTGCTTCCTGGCGACCTACGACATCGTCGTGGCGCGCAGCCGCAAGCGCGTGCTCGACGCGTGGGGAGCGGAGCGCGGCTGGGCCAACAGGCTGCACGCGGGCTGCAAGGCGCTGCTCGACGACCTCGCCGAGCAGCCCAAGGGGCCGCACCTGGTGCTCGTCGACGCGCTCGGGATCGGCCCGAAGGCCAGGGAGCGCATGCAGCTCGCCGGCTTCACGTTCGAGCGGCTCGTCGCCGGCGCCTTCCAGATGGCGCCCGACGGCGTCGGCTTCCCGCGGCTGACATCGCGCGGGATCGTCGGCGGCGTGCGCCAGGTCGTTTTCAAGCGCATGCTCGAGCACCGCGAGCGCGAGCTGTACGCGCTGACCGACGAAGTGCTCGACTGGATCGAGTCCTACCGCGTCCCCGCCGCCGCGCGCTTGGGCGTGCCCGTGCCGACCGCGCCGGCGCACCAGCCACCGACGCCCGCCGCGTTCCTCGCGCGCGACGACAAGCGCGCCCGTGTCCTCGGCTCGGTCGTCCACCTCACCCTCGACGAAGGCTACTCGCGGCTGACCGACCCGCAGATCGCGCAGTTCGCCGGCATGTCCACGGAGGCCTTCCACAAGCAGTTCGCCAACAAGGAAGAGTGCTTCCTCGCCGTGCTCGACGAATTCGTCCGCGAAGCGCTCGACTCCGTCAGGGCCCCCTTCGAGGACGCGGCGGACTGGCAGGAAGGCGTCTACCGGGCGATGGTCGCGTTCGTCGAATACCTCGTCCAGCACGAGGCGCTGCTGCGGATCGCGTTCATCGACCTGTGGGAGGTCGGGCCCGGCATGGTCGGGCGCATGACCAAGTCCGTCGAGGAGTTCACCAGATACCTCACCGAGCAGGGCCCGCCGGCGCGGCGCGGGCCGGAGGTCGCCCACGAAGCGGTCACCGGAGCCCTGTGGGCGATCATCTCCGGCTACGTCGCCGCCGGGCGCCTGTCGCGGCTGCCGTGCCTGGTCGACCACCTCACGTTCACCGTGCTCGCCCCGTACGTCGGGCCGAAGGCCGCCGTCGAGGCGATCCACGCCGCGCGCAAGCCGCTGCGCTCGCTCTGAGCGCCGGTCGCGCCGCCGCGGGCCGGGCGTGCTCGGGCACGTCGGCGCCGAGACTTCTGCGATCGTGGCGGGCATGATCGACTCCTCGCCGCATCGGCCCCGCCCGCGCCGCGTCGGCCACAAGGGCGCCGCGCACATCGAGCCTGGCAACACGCTGGCGAGCTTCGACGCGGCGCTGCGCCACGGCGTCGACATGATCGAGCTCGACGTGCTGAGCGAGCGCGCCGACGGCGGCGGCCGGCTGCTCGTCGCCCACGACCACGAGGACGCGCGCGGGCGCGACCCCGTCACGTTCGAGCAGGCGCTCGAGCACCTCGCGGGCCCGCGGTTCGCGGGCATGGAATTGGACGTCGACGTGAAGCTCTCCGGCTACGAGCTGCGCGTGCTCGAAGGGCTGCGCGAGCACGGGTTGGTGGAGCGCACGCTCGTCAGCGGCATGTTCCCCTCGGGCCTCGCCCAGATCCGCGCAGCCGAGCCGGCGCTGCGGCTGGGCTGGTCGGTGCCGCGCGTGCGCCGCGACTACACGACCGACATGCTCACCGCGATCCCCGCGCTCGCGATGCTCACCGGCTACCGCGCCGCGCTCCCCCGACGCGCCCGCACAGCCCTGCTGGAGGGCCGCTTCGACGCGATCATGGCGCACTGGCGCGTCGTCACCAGGGGGCTCGTGCGCGCGGTCGCGGAAGGCGGCGGCGAGCTGTACGTCTGGACGGTCGACGACGCGCGCATGATCCGGCGCCTGAGCGCCATGGGCGTCGACGGCATCATCACCAACGACCCGCGGCTGTTCGAGCCGGACGCCGTCAGCCGATGATGCAGGTGGCGGCGGAGTAATTTTCGGGGTCGGCGCCCGCGAGGCTCTTGTGCCCGACGGCCGTCGGCACGGCGCCCGCGACGATCACCGTCTTGCCGCGGCGCCACTGGAAGTCCACGACGCCGCGCAGCGTCACCGCCGGCCTGCCCGCCACCGGCTTCAGTTCGAAGCTCGTGCCGCCCTGGCGCGTGGAGGCGCCGGTGCCGACCGCCACGAAGCCCGAGCTGGCGCCGCTGGAGAGGTTCACCCAGTGCCTGCTCGCGTTCATGAACTGCAGGCGGAAGCTCATGTACATGGAGTCGTGTGCGTGGCCGTCGCCGGGCATCGAGCCGCGGATGCCGATCGTGCTGGGCTGGTCGGCGGGGTTGCACACGTCGATCGTCGCCCACAGTTCGTGCGAGTGCAGCAGCACGCGTTCGAGCGCGCTCGGTTTGCTCACCTTCGCACTCGCAGGGTGCGCCCCCGACCCGGTGCTCGCCTTCGCGGACGCCGACGTGGGGAGCGCCGCTGTCAGGACGAGCGCCCCTAGCGCGACCGGGATTGCGAGAAACCGCTTGCGAGAGGCCATGCGTTGACGATAGCGCCGGCTGTGCCCGGCGGGCGCCGGCAAGGGTTTCGCGGCGCCGTTGTGGTATTCCGTGGAGCGATGGGGGCGACACGATCAGCGGACGTGGTCGAGCTGCTGGGACGCGTGCCCGTTTTCTCCACGCTGGAGCCCTCAGACCTCGAGCAGATCGCGCAGATGGCCGTGCCGCGGCGCTTCGAGCCTGGGCAGGCGGTGTTCCGCGAGGGCGACTCCAGCGACACGTGCTACGTCGTGCGCGAAGGGCACGCGCGGGCGGTGCGCAGCCACGGCGACGGGCGCACGATCACGCTCGCGACGTTCGGACCGGGAGACATCTTCGGCGAGCTGGCGATGTTCGAGGACGAGCGCCGCTCGGCGACCGTCGAGGCGATCGAGCCGACGAGCGTCGTCGGCGTGCTCGGCCCGGACATGCGCAGGCTGATGAACGAGCACCCGCAGATCGCCGCGCGCCTGGTGATCGCGCTCGGCCGGCGCCTGCGCGAGACCAACGAGCGCCTTTCGCGCCAGTCCTTCCAGACCGTGCAGAGCCGCGTTGCCGTCGTCCTCTCGGAGCTCGTCGAGCAGGAGATCGCCGCCGGCAAGGACCCAGCCGACGTGCTCGTAACGGCCACGCAGGCGGACCTCGCGCAGCTGGCCGGCTCCTCGCGTGAGTCCGCGAGCCGCTTCCTCGCCGTGCTCGAGCGCGCGGGGGTCATCTCCCAGGGGCGCGGCCGCCTGACCGTCCACGACCCGAAAGCGCTCGAGCAGTATGTCTTCTGAGCCCCGCCGCAAACGGTCCGCGAAACGGGCCAACGGCGCCAAGCGCGCGAGACGCGCGACCGGGGACGGCGGCGCGCAGGCGCGCGAGTTCTCCGCCGGCGGCGTCGTCGTGCGTGACGGCGAGGTCGTGGTGATCGTCCCCACCCGCCGCGCCGCCGACGGCTCGCGCGTGCTCGCGCTGCCGAAGGGCCACGTCGATCCGGGCGAGACGCCGATCGAGGCGGCCGTCCGCGAGGTGCGCGAGGAGACGGGGATCGTCGCCGAGCCGGTGTGCGAGCTGGGCGAGTCGCGCTACTGGTACAGGCGCGACGGGCGCACTATCGGCAAGTCCGTCGCCTTCTTCCTCTGCAACTACGTCGAGGGCGACACCGCGGACCACGACGACGAGGTCGAGGAGGTGCGCTGGATCGGCCTCGAGCAGGCTCACACGGCGCTGACCCACGCGGCTGAGCGCGAGATAGTCGAGCTCGCGCTGGCCCATCTGGACAAAGACCGATAGCCTGCCGGGCGCGATGCAGGTCCTCAACTTCTACTCCACGATCTTCGCCGACGAGCTCAAGCGCGGGCGCAAGACGGCGACGATCCGCCTCGGCGACAAGTCGGGCAAGTACCGCAAGAACCAGGCGGTGCTCGTCACGATCGGCTACCAGTACTCGCCGCGCGAACGCATCTTCGAAGCGGTCATCGACCAGGTCGAGGTGATGAAGCTCGGGGACCTCTCCCCGCGCGACATCAAGCACGACAACCCCGAGTTCCGCCGCCACGAGGAGCTGATCAAGTTCCTCGAGCAGATCTACGGGCGCAGCGTCTCGATGGACGACACCGTCACCGTCGTGCGCTTTTCTCAGATCCTCGAGAACCCTACGGGGATGACCGAGGCCATCAAGGGGTTCGGCGGCGCTCAAAACTAGGGTCGGGCCGTGACTGCCAAGACGCAGACTTCGCGTGCGTCTTGGCAGTCACGGCCCTCCTTTGCCGAGAACCCCTTGAACTACGCCGGATTTCCTATATATTGGGGGAGTCCTTGGCACTCTCCACCCGAGAGTGCCAATACGAGGCGGTCCGCCCAGCAATAGAGGGTCGCGGATCGCCGGTTGCATTCTCAAAGACGGAGGTTTTCAACATGAAGCTCAAGCCCCTGGGCGATCGTCTGATCGTGCGGGCGATCGAGGAGGAGCTGACCACTGCTAGTGGCCTCGTCCTGCCCGACACCGCGAAGGAGAAGCCGCAGAAGGGCGAGGTCCTTGCCGTCGGCGACGGCAAGGTGGATGACAACGGCAAGCGGATCCCGCTGGACGTCAAGGAGGGCGACGAGGTCCTCTACAGCAAGTACGGCGGGACCGAGATCAAGGTCGACGGGGAGGACCTGCTCGTGCTGCGCGAGTCGGACGTCCTCGCCAAGGTTGCCTAGAGGGTGGCGCAGCCGGCCGTCAGGCCGGCGAGCCGGGCCCCTCGCTTTTTAAACAAGGAGATCTGAGAGATATGGCTCACAAGCAACTGAAGTACGGCTCGGAGGCGCGCAAATCGCTCGAGGCGGGCGTCGACGCGGTCGCGGATGCGGTCAAGGTCACGCTCGGCCCCAAGGGCCGCTATGTGGTGCTCGACAAGAAGTTCGGCGCGCCGACGATCACCAACGACGGTGTCACGATCGCTCGTGAGATCGAGGTCGAGGACGTGTTCGAGAACCAGGGCGCGCAGCTCGTGCGCGAGGTCGCGACCGCGACCAACGACGTCGCCGGCGACGGCACGACGACGGCGACCGTGCTCGCGCAGGCGATCGTCAAGCAGGGCCTGAAGAACGTGGCGGCGGGCGCGAACCCGCTGGCGCTGAAGCGCGGCATCGAGAAGGCGGTCGACGAGGTCGTCAAGAACATCGCCTCGCAGTCCAAGGAGGTCTCCGGCAAGGACCAGATCGCCCGCGTGGCGACGATCTCGGCCGGCGACGAGGAGATCGGCGACGTGATCGCGGACGCGATCGAGAAGGTCGGCAAGGACGGCGTGGTCAACGTCGAGGAGGGCCAGACGTTCGGCATGGATCTCGAGTTCACCGAGGGCATGCAGTTCGACAAGGGCTACATCTCGCCGTACATGGTCACCGACCAGGACCGCATGGAGGCGACCCTGGAGGACCCGTACATCCTGATCGCCAACCAGAAGATCGGCTCGGTCAGAGACGTGCTGCCGGTGCTCGAGGCCGTGATCCAGTCGGGCAAGCCGATCCTGATCATCGCCGAGGACGTCGAGGGCGAGTCGCTGGCGACGCTGGTCGTCAACAAGCTCCGCGGGACGTTCACCGGCGTGGCCGTCAAGGCCCCTGGGTTCGGCGACCGTCGCAAGCGGATGCTCGAGGACATCGCGATCCTGACCAACGGCGAGGTGATCACCGAGGAGATGGGCCTGAAGCTGGAGAACACCCAGCTTTCCCAGCTCGGGCGCGCCCGTCGCGTGGTCGTCGCGAAGGACAACACGACGATCGTCGACGGCGCCGGCGACGCGGAGGCGATCAAGGGCCGCATCAACCAGATCAAAGCCGAAATCGAGAACACCGACTCGGACTTCGACCGCGAGAAGCTCCAGGAGCGCCTGGCCAAGCTCTCCGGCGGCGTCGCCGTGGTGAAGGTCGGCGCGGCCACCGAGACGGAGATGAAGGAGAAGAAGCACCGCGTCGAGGACGCGCTGCAGGCGACAAGGGCCGCCCTCGAGGAGGGCATCGTCCCGGGCGGCGGCGTCGCGCTGCTGCAGGCCTCGGCGGCCATCAGCGTCAGCGAGAACGGCGCTTCGGCCGACGGCTCAGACGACGAGCGCACTGGTGCGCGGATCGTGCTGCGGGCGCTCGAGGAGCCGCTGCGTCAGCTGGCCGAGAACGCGGGCCTTGAGGGCTCCGTGGTGGTCAACGACGTGCGCAAGGCCAAGAAGGGCCACGGGCTGAACGCCGCGACGAACGAGATCGTCGATCTCGTCGCCGCCGGCGTGATCGACCCGGCGATGGTCACCCGCTCGGCGCTGCAGAACGCGGCGTCGATCGCCAAGAACATCCTCACCACCGAGGCGATCGTCGCCGAGGTGCCCGAGAAGGAAGGCGCCGGTCCCGGCGGAGGCATGCCGGACATGAGCGGGATGATGTAAGCAGGACTCCGAGCCGAGAGGCGACGGAAGGACTCACAGCGAGGGGGTCGGGCAGCTTTGCCCGGCCCCCTCTTTGCGTTGCGCACGCCGCTCGGGTAGGCCGCCGGTCTACCCGCGCGTATAGGTGAAGGAGAGCTGTCCTATTCCGGGCGCGAGATCTTCGCTGGACCCGTGGGCGAGATTCTGGAGGAGCTTGACGCCGTTGATGGTCTTGCCGACCGATATCAACGGGGGCATCGCGTAAATGGCGAACTGGTAGTGCCCGGTCTGACCCTTCGGCGGACAGATCGAGTACTTCCGCTTTCCATTGCTGCCTTCCACGAGAAAGGCTCCCGACGGGAGTTCGCCGGCGCCGACGCCGTGCGATTCGGCCTTGAGGCCCGCCATCACCCATTCAACGGAGCTCGATGCCGTGCTCGAGTGCGCCGATGGCGCGCCGAGCGCGACGAGCACGACTTCGGTGCTGGTGGGCGGCACGGTGCCCCACTTGAGGGGGGGCGCGATGTCCGCCCCATCGCACGTGTATCGGGCAGGGAGCTCACCGTGTTCGATCGCGCTGCTCGTGAGGGGGATGACGACCCCTTTGGGAATTTTCACGGACGATCTCTTGATGGACCCGCCGGACCCGTTGAGGCCCGAAGCGTTCGAGCTCGAACCGCCCGAGCTCGAACCGCCCGAGCTCGAGCCGCCGCAGCCCGCCAACACGATCGCAATCAGCAGTAGGGCGCTCGAGATCCAGGACGCTTTCGAGATCGCTTTCGGTAGCCGTCGCATCGCCGCTCCTCCTTCGAGTCTGCAGGCACTCGCCTGTTTCAGGACGACGCAACGCTACTTCTCGAACCACTCGATGCAAAGCGATTCTTGGAACTGTTTCCAGCTATGGATCCGCGACCGGTTGCCGGATCGAGGCCGATTATCGGATTCCGAGCTATTCGACCTCCGCCACCGAGCGCGGCCCATACCCGACGTACTTGGCCGTCGGCCTGATCAGCTTCGCCTCGCGCTTCTGCTCGAGGATGTGCGCCGACCAGCCGGCCACGCGCGCGCAGGTGAACATCGGCGTGAACAGGTCCGGTGGGACTTCGGCGAGGTCGAGGACGACGGCCGACCAGAACTCGACGTTCGTGGCGAGCACGCGGTCGGGCCGGCGCGCGTGCAGCTCCGCCAGCGCCGCCTTCTCGAGCGCCTCGGCGGCCTCGAAGCGGGGCGAGCCCAGTTCGCTGCAGGTCCGGCGCAGCACGCGCGCGCGCGGGTCTTCGGCGCGGTAGATCCGGTGGCCGAAGCCCATCAGGCGCTCGCCGCGGTCCAGCGCGTCGGACACCCACTTCTCGGCGTCGCCGCTCTGTTCCACTTCGTCGAGCATCTTCAGCACGCGCGAGGGGGCGCCGCCGTGCAGAGGGCCGGACAGCGCGCCGACGGCGGCCGACAGCGCCGCCGCGACGTCCGCGCCGGTCGAGGCGACGACGCGGGCGGTGAACGTGGAGGCGTTCATGCCGTGCTCGGCGGCGGAGACCCAGTAGGCGTCGATCGCCTTGACGTGATCGGGGTTGGCCTCGCCGCGCCAGCGGATCAAGAAGCGCTCGGGGATTGTCCTGCCCTCGTCGATCTCCGACTGAGGGACGGGCGGCTGGCCGGCTTCGCGCGCCGACTGCGCGACGAACGACAGAGCCATGACCGAGGCGCGGGCGACGTTGTCGCGCGCCTCCTCGTCGGTGATGTCGATCAGCTGCCCGAAGCCCCACTCGGGCGCGAGCATCGCCAGCGCCGACTGCACGTCGACGCGGTGGTCGCCCGAGCGCACGGTCAGCGCGTGCGGTTCGGCGGGTGGCAGGCCGGGTTTGAGTTTGCCGTCGACCAGCAGGCCCCACACCTGCTCGTAGGGGACGGAGCCGACCAGGTCTTCGATGTCGACGCCGCGGTAGCGCAGCGCGCCACCCTCTTTGTCGGGCTCGGCGATCTCGGTGGCGAAGGCGACGACGCCTTCGAGGCCCGACTGGACCTCAGGGGCTGACTGAACCGCGCTCATGGCACTCGCTTTCTGGGCTTGATGCTTGACGGGGGGAGCTGCCTTGTGGGCAGAGACACATCTTCGCAGGAGTGCTCGCGCGGGTAGGCTCAGGGGGGGCGCGCCCGTGCGCGCTCGAGGCCCGAGCAGTCGTCCCCGAGGAGGAGCCATGTCCGACAGCGATCTGATGTTTCGGCCCGCGACCGAGCTCGCGGCGATGGTGCGCTCGGGGGAGATCTCCGCGCGCGAGCTCGTGCAGAGCTCGCTGGAGCGGATCGAGGAACTGAATCCCGCGCTGAACGCGTTCGTCGACGTCGACGCCGAGCGGGCGCTCGCGACGGCCGACGCCGTGCGCCCCGGCGACGAGCGCCCGTTCGCGGGGGTGCCGACGGCGATCAAGAACAACCGTCCGGCGCAGGGGCTGCGCCTGACCTACGGCTGTGCGCTGATGGAGCGCAACCAGTGCGAGTACGACCACAACGTCACGCGCCGCCTCAAGGACGCGGGCTTCGTGATCGTGGGCACGACGACGCTGCCCGAGTACGGCATCCTGCCGGTGAGCGAGGCGCGCATCTTCGGGCCCACGCGCAATCCGTGGGACCTGGAACGCACGCCAGGCGGCTCCTCCGGCGGGGCGGCGGCCGCGGTCGCCAGCGGGATGCTGCCCGTCGCGCACGGCAACGACGGCGGCGGCTCGATCCGCATCCCGGCGGCGTGCTGCGGCCTGGTGGGGCTGAAGCCGAGCCGCGGGCGGATCTCGGCGGCCCCCGAGCTGGGCGACTCCTCGCTGGGGATCGACGGCATGCTCACGCGCACGGTCGCCGACACGGCGGCGATCCTCGACGTGCTCGCCGGCTACGAGCCGGGCGACGCCACGTGGGCGCCGCCGCCGGCCGAGCCGTTCGCGCAGCTCGCGGGACGCGAGGTGGGCCGCCTGCGGATCGCCGCGGCGACGCTGCCGCCGGTCCCGGACGCCGTCGTCGACCCGATGTGCGAGCGCGCCGTAGCCGACGCGGCCGAGCTGCTGCGCTCGCTCGGGCACGAGGTGGACGAGGTCGAGCCGCCGTGGCGGGTCGACGGCCTGTCGGAGCTGTTCGGCGCGGTCTTCTCCAACCACATCGCGCTGTCGATCGCCTACTCGGGCATGGTCGCCGGGCGCGAGCCGACCGCCGAGGACATGGAGCCGATGAGCTGGGCGATCTACTCGATGATCGGCAAGATGAGCGCCACCGAAGGCATGGGTGCGGCGGTGCGCCTACAGGGCTTCGCGCGACGGCTCGTGACCTTCCTCGAGCCCTACGACGCGCTGCTGACGCCCGCGCTGGCAGAGCGTCCGCTGCCGCTCGGCACGCTCGACACGGCCGCCCCCGAACCGATGGCCACGTTCACCCGCTCGGGCCTGTTCACGCCGTTCACGCCCGTGTTCAACGCCACCGGTCAGCCGGGGATCTCGCTGCCGCTGTTCGAGGGCGAGGACGGTCTGCCGCTGGCGGTGCAGCTCGTCGGGCGCCCGGCCGGAGAGGGCGCGCTGCTGGCGCTCGCGGCGCAGCTCGAGGCGGCCGCGCCGTGGGCGGCGCGCCGGCCGGAGATCGCGCGAGGGGCCGCCGCATAGGGCCGTTCGGCGGCGGCCCGCCGCTCGCCCGCAGTCACGTAGTTCCAGTAATCAGAAACAGCTGAGCGGTGCGGCTCGCCCATCCCTGGCCGTGAACGCCGCTCCAGTGCGCGAGATAGCTGCTCCGACCGCGCCGCCGCCCACCGACATCGCACGCGACCGGAGTAGCGTGAGCGGCGGCTGCGAGCCATGTCGCCCAGAGGCCTTGGGGGTAGCCATGTCCGAGCACAGCGAGGAGAACCCGGCGCGCGAGCGGCTCACGCGGCTCGCGGCAGTTTCGGCGGTCGCCGCCGTGGCGATCGCGGTGATCGTCGTCGCGACGGGGGCCGGCAGCGATGCGCCGCCGCGACTGGGCAGCGCGCGGGCGATCGCGACAAAGCTGACAATCGACCGGCTCCTCACCGGCATCCCAGAGCAAGGCAACGCCCTGGGTCAGCCGACGGCGCCGGTGACGCTCACGTGGTTCGGCGACCTGGAGTGCCCGTACTGCAGGCAGTTTGCCCTCGGGGCGCTGACCCCGATCATCCAGAAGTGGGTGCGCAGCGGCAGGCTGAGGATCGAATACCGCTCGATGAAGACGGCCACGCGGCAAAGGGAAGTGTTCAGAAAACAGCAGCTCGCCGCGCTCGCGGCGGGCATGCAGAACAGGCTGTGGTATTTCGTCGAGCTCTTCTACCACGAGCAGGGGGAAGAGGACTCGGGCTACGTGACCGAAAGCTACCTGCACGGCCTCGCCAGCCAGATCCCGGGGCTGAACGTGGAACTGTGGGCCGAAGACCGCCACGACCCAGCGCTGGCGGGCGAAGTCGCCGCCGATGTGCGCGCTGCCAGGACGGCCGGCTTCCACGGCACCCCGTCGTTCCTCTTCGGCAAGACCGGGGGAGCGATGAAGCCGTTCGAATACACATCGCTGAGCGAACCGGGGGCGTTCGAAGAAGAAATCGAACTGCTGCTGTAGGGGAGCGCGAGCGCGCAATACGGGACGACAGGCCCAGAAGCTGGCACGCATGTCTCTGTCTATTTCCGCACGCCGAGGCCGCCGGGAGCCGCCTCACGGTTTTTCCTCTATTGGATTATCTCCAGGTCTGTCCGCGCATCGGAAAGCGGTTGTGTCACGGTCGGCGAAGTGGTAAAGAGGGCTTTCGAAGAAAGGAGCGCAGGGCCGTCATATGCTAAGCGCGACGGTGTTTGGCTGCTCCATGACGATAGGAGCGCGGGTGGAGGCAATGACACGACCCGGACTGACATGCACCGCACTGCTGGCGCTGTGCGCCGTGGTTGCCACCGTGACGCCGGCGGCGCAGGCGACGAGCGCCCCGTTCTGGTCCATCAACGGCACGAGACTCGCAGCGGGTCAGACGCACAACATTAGCGGGCGGGCCGCGGCGCCGTTCGTCCTGGCGACCGCTGCGGTGGGATCCAAGATCGAATGCAAGAAGCTGAAACTCAAAGAAGCGGTGCTGTTAGGGTCGAACGAAAACAACCCAGGGACGAACAACGAGGTCATCGTGTTCGAAGAATGCGCCGTGCTGGAAGGCAACGGCCACCCGAACTGCAAACTCACAGCAACCAGCCTCACAACGAACTCGCTCAAATCGGAGGTCGTGGAGAGAGCTGAATCTCCGAAAATTCTGCTCACGGAGTTCTTTCCCGCGAAAGGCCTCGCGTTTATGACCCTGCGTTTCGAAGGCAGCGAATGCAAAGTGAAAGAAACGGTGGTGGACGGTGACGTGGCCGCCGAAGACACGACCGACACGTTGTCTGAAGAATGCGTCGAAGCGGGACAGGCGCCAAAAGAGGCAACCTCGTGGGACTTCAGATTCCCGGAAACGCCGATCAAAAAAATTATCTTAGTCAAAGAAGGCGTCGCCACCGAAAAAACACTCGAAACGCTCGAAGCATTCTCGGATCCGTCCGTGCAGACCGGCACGGCGTTAGTATTACTCGCCAACAGCAAATTCGAAAGCGAAGAAAAAAATTGGAGCCCGTTACCGTAGAAGTGGTCGACCGAAGACCGACAGACACGCGGGGAATTGACAAAGGAATGGACGTGTGATGAAGGGAGCATTGCGAGTCCGATGGGCAGGGCGACAGGCGGGCAGGCTTGGTCTGGTAGCGGCGGCGCTCGTACTTGCGACAAGCGCGGCGTCAGCGCTTGCGTCGGGGACAGTGGATCCAGTCGGCGGATCGACGTCGGCCGAGATAGACTACGCTGACACGCTTGGGCTATACGCTGAACCGCTCGGGGAAATGCCTGCGTATTTCGTCGCGGTGGCTACCACGAAAAAGTCCGTGTCGCCCAAGACGCACGTCTCTCCGCTCGTCGAAGAAGAAGAAGACGAACAGGTAATAGAAGTCCTCTGCAAGGGCGCGGTGTTCCATTTCCTTTCTCCTGTGTTCAGTTCAACGCGGAGGGTTGGAACCATAACGATCACTCTGACGGCCGGGGCGCCCGAAAGCATTCGTAATCTGATGATGGCGCCGTTTTCCAGCTACGTGATAACCGAAAATCACTGCGAGATCGCGTACACCATGGATGGGCAGACGTGCACAGCATTCAAACTCGAACTCACGGCAATGGGCAACGGCGTCTATCCGGGAGAAATCTTGGTGACTTTTGGAGATGGAAGCCACGCCACGTACGATCAGCTGATCGGTCATATTCCCTGAGCGCTGGTCGAGTTCGCGGCGACTAATCTGCACGGCCGCCGAGCGTAGCGTAGCCAAGACATGATCGCATGGAACAGGGAGGCATAAAATGGGACCCGGAAAGGTCGTGCTCGGATTGATCGTGGTCCTCGTTGCCGCGCTGGGATCGACATCCGCAGCCTTTGCAGAATTCAGTGCGTCTAACGGCAATGCGGCATTCTTCGAGAACGAAGCGGGAGCTGTGAGTCTAACGGTATCGCAAGCCAAAGGTGGGAAAACGGAAGCCGAAATAGAGTGCGGCGCAGCTGGTGGGCTCGGATATGTGGTTCAGGACGCCGGCAAAACGGGCGAAAAAACGAGCGAAGATGAACCCCCGTCGGATCCCACGGAAGGCTCAAACCTGCTTGCGCTTGGGGTCGCATTCGAACGATGCAAAGAGACGATATCCGGGATCACCGAAGAAGCGACGATCAACGCTACAGGGTGCGAGTTTGAACTTCACGAAGAAAAAGAAGGGAAGATAGTCACGAGTCTGCGTACCAGCGAAGCAAAAACACAGTGCGTGATGATCATAACGCGCGGAGAATGCAAGCTCGAAATCGGGGCGACGACCAAAGGCGAAAACGAAGGTCTCGAAGGACTGAAAGTCAAATCGATAGCGAGCGAAGAATTCGAAATCGAGAAAAGCGATCTCGCGGATCTAAAGACGAAGGAAAGCGGATGTAAACTAGAAGGCAAAGAATTGGAAGGCAAGCTCGAAGTAAACGAAGCGCTCATCGTGAAGCAGGTTGTGGGTCCGGAGACCACCAATTTTGGCGAAGTCGTGGTAAACAACGAAGCCAGTCGCATGATCCCGTTCCGAAACCGGCTCGCTCTAACTTACGGAACGGCCAACATCAATGGGGAAGCTGGGATATTTGCGAGGACTGCCGATGGATGCAGCACCAACCCGTTTGGAGCGAACAGTATGTGCGAAATCAAAGTGCGCTTCAAACCGGCGTTCCCCGTGGCGTACCAAGGAAGACTGGAATTGCCAGCCAGCGGCAGCATAGCCGGCACACCGTGGTCATCGACATTTGTGTTCATCCTGCAAGGCAAAGGGAGAGCAGCTGCGAAATGCTGAGGAACTGCAGCAACCGTCGGATGGCGAGCGACTGAATCAGGCGCTCCCCAGCACCGCGGCCATTCGCTGCGGCCTGACCCCCAGCGCTTCCGCGTCGGCGGCGCCGCGCGGGGAGGTCATCGCGGTCTCCATCAGCTCGGCCTCGTCCCAGGTCGCGAACGCGCGCGAGCCGCCCACGCGCTCGAGCGCGCGCAGGACGCGCGAGACGATCGGCGTGGGCACGTGCAGCAGCGGGCGCCTGCGGCTCAGCGAGCGCAGGAGGGTGCGGACGATCTCGTCGTGGCTGAGCGTCTCCGGTCCCGCCAGCTCGTAGCGCCTGTGTCGGGCTCCGTCCGGCGAGCCCTCCTCGCCTTCCGCGCGCAGCGCGGCGAGGACGCAGCCGGCGACGTCGTCCGCCCAGATCGGCTGGAAGGCGGCGCGGCCGCTCCCGGAGACGGGCATGACCGGCAGCAGCGCCAGGCGCTCCAGCAGCGTCAGCCACGGGTCGCCGGGGGCGTACACGATCGACGGCGCAAACACGATCGAGCGCACGTCCGCCTCGCGCACCGCCTGCTCGGCCAGCGCCTTCGCGCGCAGGCAGCGCGTGCGGTGGTGGGTGGAGGCGCCCAGCGCGGAGAAGAACACGAAGCGCTCCACGCCCTGGCGCTCGGCCGCCTCGACCATGCGCCAGGTGGCGATGCCGTTCAGCTCCTCGATCGAGCCGCGCGGCTGGTCGCGGATCGACGCCGCCAGGTGCACGACCGTGTGCACGCCGCGCAGCGCGTTGCGGAACGACGGCGGGTCGGTGAGGTCCCCCAGCGCGATCTGCACGCGCACGCGCCGCGCGCCCAGGCGGCGGGGATCGCGCACCAGGCAGCGGACGTCGGCGCCTTCCGCGAGCAGGCGCCCGAGCACCGCGGAGCCCACGAGACCGGTCGCGCCGGTGAGCAGCAGCATCGCAAGACCGTACCCGAGAAAGCGCTCGCGCAGGGGCTGCTCCCGACAGAAACAAAGCAGTCTGAACAGTTGCGGCAGCTGATATCGAGGGCTACCTTCAACCGATGGCCACGCACGTCGGCGTTCGCAAGCCCGCGGCACGCATGCCCGCGGCGGTGCGGATCGCCAGGCCCGAGTGGTCGGCGCCCGCGTGGGGCGCGATCGGGGTCACCTCGCTGTTCCTCGCGATCACGTGCTGGTGGCTGACACAGGACCGCAGCATCCCCATCTTCGACGCGGGGCTCCATCTGAGCCTCGCGATCGAAGTCCACCACGAACTCGCCTCCGGGCATCTGCTGAAGGCGCTGACGCTGACGCTCCCCTATCCGCCGTTCGCGTACCTGATCGGCTCTCTGGGGATCCTCGTCGGCGGGATCGGGATCGCGCCGCTGGTCCTCGCCCAGAACCTGGTGTTCATGCCGCTGCTGGCGCTCGGCTGCTACCAGGTCGGGCGGCTGGCGTTCGGCCCGCTCGCCGGCCTGCTCGCGGTCGTCTTCGCGCTCGGATCGCCGCTGATCACGGCGCAGTTCCACGTCTTCATGATCGACGCCCCGGAGACGGCGATGGTCGCGGTGTCGGTGTGGCTGCTGATCGCCACCGAGGGCTTCTCGCGCCTGGGGATCTGCGCGCTCGCCGGCCTCGCCGTCGGCCTCGGCATGCTCACGAAGGAGCCCTTCGCGATCTTCGTCGTGGGGATCGTGGGCGTGACGGCCGTGCGCGGCGGGCGGGCAGCTTGGCGCGGCCTGGCGGTGTTCGCCGTGGTTGCGCTCGCGATCGCGCTGCCCTGGTACATCCACGAGCTCAAGAACGTCAAAGCGCTCGGCACCGAGGCGACCGCCTCGGCCTCCACGTACTCCTCCTACGACGCCCCCGTCGCGCCGCCGCGCTTCTCCCGCGCGAACCTCGTGTGGTAC
Source organism: uncultured Solirubrobacteraceae bacterium (assembly GCA_963735705.1). Taxonomy (GTDB): domain Bacteria; phylum Actinomycetota; class Thermoleophilia; order Solirubrobacterales; family Solirubrobacteraceae; genus Palsa-744. The sequence goes on along the minus strand of CAVTLZ010000012.1, from coordinate 532,283 downwards.
CTGTCGGACTTCGTCGACACGCAGCTCTACCTGCCGCTGTTCCTGTTCGCGGCGGTCGGCTGGGTGTGGACGATGGTCGGGTTCGCGCGCCGGCGCCCGGTCAGCCGCCTGGCGCTCGAGCTGGCGGTCGGCGCGTTCCTCGCCTGGGCGATCCTCACCGAGACGTTCGTCCACGACACCCGCTACAGCATGCCGCTGCTCGTCTACCTCGCGGTGTTCGGGGCCGGCTGGATCGTGCGGCTGCCGCGACGGGGGCGGATCGCCGCCGCGACGGCGCTCGGGCTGGTGGCCGTCGCCAACACGCTCGCCATCAGCTTCGGCGTGGGGGGCGCGGTGACACTGACCCCGCCGCGGTTCCTTGCGACGGCGCTGGCGTATCCGGGCCCGGCCGCCGTCTACGACAGCCAGGGCTTCCTCGTCTCCGGGCCGCGCCGCGACGGCGACCTCCTCGGGGTATTGCAGGCGCTGCGACGCGAGGGCGTAAAGGAGGTCGTCTGGCCCTACGAATCGGCGCTCGAACCCGACTTCTCCCAGGGGGGAGTCTTCGCGCTCGTGCAGATCGCCGGGATGCAGGAGGTGCCCGAAGGCGTCTCCTCCAAGCAGCTGACCAGCCAGGACGCCGTCCTCGCCCACGGGGCGATCACGCCGAGCCTGCCGCCGCCATGCGTGCGCCTCGACGACGGCACCGGCGTGTGGGTGCGGATCGGCGACCCGACCGCGCGGGGGGCCACCGACTACTGCCCGCTGCCCAAGCCCCATTCCTACGGCTGACGCACACCCGCGGGTTAGCAATGCAGGGAGGCGCCGATAGTATTCGGCGCTCCACCCGCAACGCCCAACTCGACTCACGAAGGGAACGAATGGCCTACGTAATCGCCGAGCCGTGCATTGGCACCAAGGACAACTCCTGTGTCGAGGTATGTCCCGTGGACTGCATCCACCCGACGCCCGACGAGCCCGGATACGACGCGGCCGAAATGCTCTACATCGACCCCGAGGAGTGCATCGACTGCGACGCGTGCGTCGAGGCCTGCCCCGTGGACGCGTGCTTTGCGGAGGACCAGCTCCCCGAGGAGTGGCAGAAGTACACGCAGATCAACGCCGACTACTTCGCCAACGGCAAGTAGGGCGCCCGGCACCATGGGCGCCGGGCCGGGCTGGGCTGCTCGCGCCGTCAGCCGTGGTAGCGGGCGATCGTCTGCAGCTGGCTGAAGAGGTCGTGGGCGAGGAACAGCACGAGGATCAGCGCTCCCGCGGCGGGGCCCCAGCGCCTGCCGGCGCCGCGCGCCGCCAGCGCCAGCACGACGCCCAGCAGCGGCAGCATCGGCAGCAGGTAGCGCGCCTGCCCGTATTCCGCGGCGTACGCCGGGAAGTCGAGGTAGGAGTCGGCGCCGACGAGCAGCAGCACGCCGAGGCCGATCGTCGCGTACACGAGCGCCTCGCCGAGCCGGCCGCGCAGCGCGGCCCGGCCCGCGACGAGCGCGCGGGCGCAGAGCGCCGCGATCACGCCGGCCGGTAGGAGCGCCGCGTCGTAGACCCAGCCGGGGAACGCGGTGTCGAGCCACCCGTACAGCCCGACGTAGCCGTCGAACCAGATGCCGCGCGTGGTCGAGAAGCCAGGGAAGTCGCGCGCCATGCCAGGCAGGCGCGGCAGGTAGAACTGCCAGATGTAGGAGACCTGGCCGAGGATCGAGTGGCGCTGGCTGTCCCCGACGGCGGCCGAGACCAGGCCGAGCGTCCGATGGCCGGAGATCGCGTTGACGAGCGCGAAAGCGAGCGCGGGAATGGCGGCCACCGCCAGGCCCAGCGCCAGCCACCGGTAGGCCTCGCGCCCCGAGGTCCGCGAGGCGGCGCGCGCCAGCAGCACGAGCCCGAGGACCGCGCCGGGGAGGATCCCGACGAAGTTCAGCTTCGTCAGCAGGCCGATCGCGATCACGGCGCCGATCGCGCACGCCGAGCGCCGCGTGAGGCCGCGGCGGAAGGCGCGCGCGAGGCAGTAGAAGAGCGCCGCCGAGACCGCGAACAGCATCGCGTCCGGGGTCACGCCGCCGGAGGTGAAGCCGAACAGCGGCACGAGCGCGACGCCGAGCCCACCCACGATCCACGCCCAGCGCTCGCCCGGGAGCGCCTCGCGCACGAACAGGAACGCGAACAGGGCCGTCACCCCTGCCATCAGCGCCGACAGCAGTCGCATCAACTCGAGGCGGTCAAGCAGCGTGCCGCCCCCGCCGAGGGCATAGGGGATCGTCTCCAGCGCGTAGTACAGCGGCGGCTCGGAGGCGGCCACGCCGGCGTCACCCGGGCCCGTGCGGGCGAGCGGCGCGGCGATCGCGCGCAGCAGGGCACGCTGCTGCGCCGGCGAGGAGATGCCGAGGGTCTGCGGCGACTGCTTGACTTCTTCCCAGCGCAGGCCCTGCAGGGCCGCCGTCTCCTCGGGCGAGTACGTTTCCGCGCTCGAGCTTGGGAGCCTCCCCGTCTCCGCGAGCTGCTGCACGTAGGCGAAGTGAGCGGGCTCGTCGGGGACCTGGAACGGGGGCGTGATGAACGACCAACATGCCGCGCTCAGAAACGCGACGAGCATGCATGCCCAGCCGCCGCGGGGAACCCGCCGCAGGATCGCCAGCGCGCCGGACAGCGGCGCGTTCGCGGCCTGCCGGTCCGCGCCCGCCCGCGCGCGTGCCGCCTGGCGCCGCGCGCGCCTGGCGAAGCCGCGGGCGCCGACCGCCGGCGGTGGCTCGGCCGGCGCTCGCGGCGGCGCCCGCCGTGCGCCGCGGGTGCTCATCGAGGCTCCCCGGAGCGCAATTCCCCGAGCGCCAGCCACGCCAGCAGGCCGGCCGCCGCCGCCATCGCGATCAGCAGCGCGAAGGCGATCCACGCGCCGCCCCACGCGTGGCCGAAGCCCATGCGCCGGGCGATCGCGGGCAGCTGCGACAGCCACGAGGCGCGACCCGGTCGCAGGTATTCGACCCCGATGCGACCCGGCAGCCGTTCCCCGCGCGGGCCGGTGAGCGCGGTTGCGCCCGGCTCCTTTTCGCCGAAGATCGCGACGTCTTCGAGCGGGCGCCCGAGGGAGAAGCACAGCTTTGCCTCAGATGCCGCCCGCGACACGGGCCTGACGGGAACCGTCACCGATGCCCCGGTCCAGCCGCCGCCGCGGGCGCCGCGGGTGATCGTGCGCCCACCGTAGCTCGCCGTGACGGCCACGGCCGGGCCGATCTCGGCGGCGAGCGTCAGGCGCACGGCGGAGGTCCCGGCGGGCAGGGTTTCCCCGACCTGGCACGCGCTCGTGGCGCGGTTCGTCCGCGCGACTTCGGCCCCTTCGCCGATGCCGTTCGTCCCCGCCAGGGTCGCGGGCGAGCCGGCCAGCGTCAGGGCGAGCGCGAGCGCCAGCAGCGTCCCGCCCAGCGCGAGCGCGACGCGCACGCTGCGCATCAGTCGCGGCGCAGGCCGAGCATGCTGAGCAGGAACGACGTGAACACGATCTGGATGCCGATCACCAGCAGCGACGCGGCGAAGATCGCGGCGCGTTCCTGGGCGAGGCTGCCGAGGCCGCGGTGGATCCAGTCGAGCACCAGCACGAGGATCGTCGCCGTCCCGACCAGCGCGATCGCGCCGCCGAGCATCAGCCCGTGCTCGAGTCGCAGGCGCTCGCGCGCACGGTCGAACCAGGCATCGCGCTCGCCCATGAAGTAGGTCGCGTACGCGTGCGCGCACAGCCCGAGGCCGACCAGCTGGACCCCGATGATGAGCAGCAGCGAGCCGCCGATCAGCGCGTGCAGGTCCCACTGGCGCGCGAGCACGTCGATGTGCGCGAGCACCGTCAGCGAGATGAGGCCGCCGAACGCGGCCATCAGCGCCCCGGGCAGGATGAACAGGTGGTTGGGCGAGTGCAGCAGCAGGAAGCGCAGGTGGCGCCAGCCGTCGCGGAAGCTCGACAGCTTCGATTCGCCGCCGCGCGGGTGGTACTCGATCGGGATCTCGCGGATGTCGAGCTTCTCCTTGGACGCGCGGACGATCATCTCCGAGGCGAACTCCATGCCGGTCGTGCGCAGCTGCAGGACCTCCAGGCGGCTGCGCCGGAACGCGCGCATGCCGCAGTGCGCGTCGCGCACCCCCGTGTGGAAGAGCACGTTCAAGAGGCGCGAGAGCAGCGGGTTGCCGATGTAGCGGTGAAGCCACGGCATCGCGCCCGGGTGGATGTGCTCCATGCGGTCGCCGACGACCATGTCGGCGCCGTCGCGCAGCGCCGCGAGGAAGCTGGGGATCTCCTCGAAGTCGTACGTCAGGTCGGCGTCCGCCATCACGATGTACTCGCCGCGGGCGGCCGCGAACCCGGCGATGTACGCGCTGCCGTAGCCGCGCCGCGGCTCGCGCACGACGTGGGCCCCCGCCAGCTCGGCGAGATCGGCGCTGCCGTCCTCCGAGCCGTTGTCCGCGACGATCACCTCTCCGTCGATCCCCGCGCCGGCCATCGCGCCCAGCGCCGCGGTCACGCACTGCTCGATGTTCTCCGCCTCGTTCAGGCAGGGGATGACGACCGACAGCAGCCGGCGGGAGCTGTTCTGCTCGTCGACGGCTTCAAGCCTCTCGGTGGTGGTGCTCATGGGAAACCCCGCGATCTCGAACGCGGCAGCATGCGCCTGCGTGAGGGCGAACTTCTGGATAGTGGAACGGCGAGGAGCAACTATCTTCGACGCGGCGCGCCACCGCAAGGACGGGGCGGGCGGCGCTCCCGGCGCATGCGCGCGCCGATCCGCTCAGCGGCGCGGATCTGCCTGCAAGGGGCGATGCTCCGCGCCCGGAGAATCGCCGGAGAGCGGGCGGCCGGAGCTGGAGACGAAAGGCGCGTAGTCCGGGTGCAGCACATCGAACACGGGCACGTCGGGGATCGCCGCTTCGAGTAGCTCGCGCAGCTGGACGGAGTCGAACCGGTGGGACTCGGGGGCGAGCGGGTTGACGGTGATCGCCTCCAGCTCGATGCGGTTGAACGTATTTAGAAGGATGCCCTGGCGGCGATACCACTCCGGGCCGCGTTTCCACAGGAACACCCGCGTTGGATCGGTCACGACCAGCACGAGCTCGCGCCGACGGTGGTGCACCGGATGCACGAGGCTGCGGAGGAATCGGTCGGGCAGCGCGCCCGACACGATCAGCCAGCGCGCGCTCGGGTTCTCGTCGAGCAGCTGCGCGATCTGCTCCGCCTCGCCCGTGAGCACGAAGCGCGGCGGCAGCGCGACCGGCGCGAAGTCCTCGCTCACGAGCAGGCTCGCCCCCTCGCCGGCGGCTCCCGCGAGCTCCCGCAGTCGTCGGCCGGTGTCGGCGTCCTCGTCGACGCTCGGCAGGCGCACGAGATCGACGGCGTCGGCGGTCTGTAAGACGACTTCCCCGATGTCGCGGTCGAGCACCGCGCCGGTTGCGACGATCAGCCCGTCGGCGACGTCCGGGGAGGAGGCCGCGCGGCGGTCGATCGCGCCGTCGATCAGCACCTGCTCGGCGCCGTGCGCGAGCATCGCGTCGCTGACCGCGCGCACGTCCGCGGCGGCGCTCGGGCCGGCGACCTCGATCGCGCCCGCGCCGCGCAGGCGCACGATCAGCACCCTGCCGAGCGGCGTGCGCACGCCGGGGTCCTCGAGCAGGCCGTACGGCAGCCCGCTCGCGCGCAGCAGCCCGTCGGTCGTGGCCACGAGGCTGCCCCCGGGCAGCACGACGCGGGGCTTCTCGATGCGCGCGTCGATCACGTCGCGCTCCTCGCCGTCGCGCCCCACGGAGGTCACGCCGACGCGCCTGCCGGCAGCCTGGAGCTCGCGCAGCAGCGCCGCCAGCGCCTCCGTCTTGCCGGTGTTCTTGGCCAGACCGACCAGCGCCAGGCGCTTGGTCGATGCCGTCAGATCGCTGAGCATCGCGGGGTCAGGCCGGCGCGGATTGGGCGGCCGGCGACGCATGCGCGGCCCGCGCTGCCAGCTCGCGCACGATGAACGTCGCCAGGTGCTGCGGTTCGGTGCCTTTGGAGAAGCCCGCGTCGTAGCCGAGCTCCTTGGCCAGCTCACCCGTAACGCGCGGGCCGCCGCACGCGAGGATCATGCGCCCGCGCATGCCCTCCGCCTCGACCATCTCGACGAGCTCGGTGAGATTGTGGATGTGCAGGTTCTGCTGGGTGACCGTCTGGGAGACGAGGATCGCGTCGGCGCCGACCTCGATCGCCTTGGCGACGAGCACGCTGTTGGGGACCTGGCTGCCGAGGTTGTACGTCTGAAAGCAGCGGTAGCCCTCCAGGCCGTGGTGGCCGTGGTAGCCCTTGAGGTTGAGCATCGCGTCGATGCCCACGCTGTGCGTGTCCGAGCCGGTGCTCGCGCCGACGACCACGATCGGGCGCCCGAGATGCTCGCGCGCGAAGCCTTCGATCTCGTCCTCGCTCATGTACTCGATGTCGAAGCCCTCGCCCTGCAGCGTCGCGAAGTCGACGCTCCGGGTGCAGCGCCCGTACATGACGAAGTACGTGTAGCCCTCCGTCAGCTGCTCGTAGTGGACGACCTCCGGCTGCTCGAAGCCCATCGTCGCGGCCAGCTCCAGCGCCGCCCTGCGCGCGGCCAGCGAGTACGGGACGGGAAGCGTGAAGCTCATCTGCACCAGCCCGTCGTCGAGGTGGTCCGCGTACGGGCGTACCGCCGCCAGGTCGACCTCATGCATGGCCGGCCTCCCGCACGCGCCGGGGGCGGTCACGCATAGCTGGCCTCGCCGCGCGGGGTGGGGTGCGTGCCGCCTGTGCCCCTCAGGGTACGCATCAGCGCGACGACGGGGTTGAAGTAGCCCTCCTCCGTCTCGACGATCCCGTCGATGCCGCGGCCCTCGTCGATCTTGCGGCTGACGTCGCCGAAGGTCGCTTCGTCGATCGCCTGGAAGAGGCCGATCCGCGCGATCCGCTCGAGCAGCTCGTGCGCGCCCGCGAGCACCTGCTGCGCCCGCGTCTGGATGATGCCGCCGCGCTTGAACTCGATCTCATCGCCGAGGTCGTGCGCGGCGTTGAACACGTAGTCGACGTTCTGCAGGCCGAGCACGCGGTCGTGGATGTGCGGCGTGAAGATGCCCTCGGTGGGCACGCCGATCGTCTGGATGCCCTGGCCGGTGGCGATCGTGACGAGGTTGAACATCGCGTCGGCGGCGTGCGTGCGGAACAGGTTGCCGTCCATGTGCCTGGTGGGGGGCATGTACTTGACGGGGCAGTCGGGGAACAGCTCGCGCGTCAGCTGCGCCTGCGCCCACTCGTACAGCAGCCCGTTCTTGACCGGGACGTCGATCTCGAACGCGTCGCCGAGCGCGATCTGCGCGTCGGAAACGCCCGAGTCGAGCGCCAGCTGGTGGTTGATGAACTGCGACGCGGTCACCGTGTGCGCCGCCTCGATCGCGTCGGCCGTGCGCAGGTAGTTGTCCTCGCCGGTGTTGATGACGACGCCGAAGTAGCCGTTGATCATGCGCGAGACGCGCTGGTCGATCAGGCCGCGGACGATGTTGATGTCGCGGTAGAGGATCCCGTAGAGGGCGTCGTTGACCATGTTGTCGAAGCCCTCCCACGCGCCCATCGCCGCGATCTCCGACATGCACAGACCCGAGCAGAAGCTCGACAGGCGGATATAGCGGCCATGGGACTCGGACCACTCGTCCATCGCCTCGCGCATGATGCGGAAGTTCGCCTGTGTGGCGAACGTGCCGCCGTAGCCCTCCGTGGTGGGGCCGTAGGGGACGTAGTCGAGCAGGCTCTGCGCTGTCGATCTGATCACGGCGACGATGTCCCCGCCGGCCTCCGCGACGGCCTTCGCGTGGACGACGTCCTCGTACACGTCGCCGGTCGCCGTCAGCACGTAGCGCAGCGGGGCGGGCGCATCGCCCAGACGCTCGCGCATCGCACGGCGCTCGTCGAAGCGCCCACGGATCTCGCCCAGCCGCGCGGCGCACTCCGCCGTGACGCGCTCGCGGACGGCGCCCTCCTCGGCGCGCTCCAGCCCGAGGAGGTCGAGCTCACCAGCGTTGACGCCCTCGGAAATCTGCTGGGGCGTGCGCCCCGTCTGGAGCATCGCGTTGCCGAGCCAGTACGCCACCCCGCGGCCAAGGCCGCCACCGTCGTGGACGTGGTCGACGAGCACGTTCGGCAGCGGCGCTTCGAGGTCGTTGGCGCCGTCGACGCCCAGGAGGCGCGTGACGCTGCGCTCGACCGACACCGTCGTGCGCCCCGAGATCCGCTCCGCGACGCCGTCGGCGATCTGCTTGGCCGCCTCGCGGCAGGCGGCCACCACGCCTGGGTCGAGGTCGAGCTTGCCGGCGCTCATTTGAGGTCCTTGACGATCGGGAAGGGGATCACCTCGCGCAGCGTGTCGCGTTCGGTCAGGATCATCACCAGGCGGTCGACGCCCATGCCGCCGCCCGCGGTCGGCGAGTAGCCGTACTCCAGCGCGCGCGTGTATTCCTCGTCGTTGGGGTGCGGCACGTCGCCGTCGTCCACCGCGCGGCGCTTGCGCTGGTCGACGAAGCGCTGCCACTCGTCCACCGGGTCGTTCAGCTCCGTGTCGCCGCTGACGAGCTCGATGCCGCCGATGACCGCGTCGAAGTGCTCCGCCAGCTCCGGGTGCACCGAGTGGCGCTTGGTGATCGGGAACGGCTCCAGCGGGAAGTCGAACACGTGCGTCGGCTGGACGATCGTGCTCTCGATCTTCTCCGAGTAGATGTCCGCCACCACGTCCGCCCACGTGGCCGCAGGGTCCACCGGCCCGTCGAGCAGCTCGGCGAGCTGATCGCGCGTGGACTCCATGAAGTCGACGCCGAAGCGCTCGAGGATCAGCTCGCGCATCGTGATCCGCCGCCACGGCTTGGCCAGGTCGATCTCCTCCCCATTTCGTTTGATGACGGTGCGCCCCAGCGCCGCCTGGGCGACGTCGCGGAACATCTCTTCGGTGACCGTCGCAACGTCGTTGTAGTCCGAGTACGCGCACATGAACTCGATGATCGTGAACTCCGGGCTGTGCTTGGGGGAGATGCCCTCGTTGCGGAAGACCTTGCCCATGTCGTACACGTTCTCCATGCCGCCGACGATGCAGCGGTTGAGGAACAGCTCGACGGAGATGCGCAGGTACAGGTCGCGGTCGAGCGCGTTGTGGTGCGTGGTGAACGGGCGCGAGCCGGCGCCGCCCGCCAGCGACTGCAGCGCCGGCGTTTCCACCTCGATGAAGTTGCGCGCGTTCAGCCACTTGCGGATCTCGAACACGATGTTGTGGCGTTTGACGAACAGGTCGCGCGTCTCCTCGTTCGCGAGCAGGTCCAGCTCGCGGTAGCGATAGCGCGTGCCCGTGTCCGCCAGGCCGTGGTGCTTGTCCGGCGGCGGGCGCAGCGTCTTCGTCAGCAGCGTGCACTCCCGCACCGCCAGCGCCAGCTGGCCGCGCTGGGTCACGTACACGCAGCCGTCGATCGCGACGATGTCTCCAATATCCAACCCCAGGATGCGGTCGTAGGTCTCCTGCCCGAGCGCGTCCACCCGCACGACCGCCTGGATCGTGCCCGACAGGTCGCGTATGTCCAGGAACGCCGTCTTGCCGTGGCCGCGGCGGGAGATCAGGCGCCCGGCGATCTCGTACGTCAGCTCCTGGTGCTCGCCCGCCTCGAGCTCGCTCGCGTCGTGCGCGGCGAGGACGTCGGCGATGCGGGTGCGCGTGTTCCACAGCGTGACCGGCGGGTACGGGTCGATCCCTTCGGCGCGCAGCCGCTCCATCTTCGCGCGGCGCTCGTCGAATTCGACGCGCTCGTCGGGCGCAGCGGGCTGCACCTGCTGATCCTGGGTTGCCATGCCGAAGACGATACATGCGCCCGGCGCTCGTGCGAGCGTCAGTTGGCGCGCGCGCACGGCGTGAGGCGGTCGCGCGTGGCGATCGCGACCAGCTGCGTGCGGGTGGCGCGGCTGGAGCCGAGGAGGCTTTCCGCGCCCTTGACGTTCTTTTCGCCTGCGTACCTGCCGAGGCGCGCGGTGTCTTCGGCGAGCTGCTGCAGATCGGCGAGCATCGACCTCCAGTCGCTCGCCAGCGACGATGGCGCCTGCAGCTTGCGCAGCTGTGCGACGGCCGCGCTGTCGTATGCGGCGAGGCCCGGCGCGGTCTTCGCCAGGCCCGCCAGCACCGACGGACTCTTCAGCGAGGTCGCGTGGCCCAGGGTCGCGTTGGCCGCTTCGCGCTTGGCGTTGGTGCCTTCGCAGATCGGGTCCGCCCTGGCGACGAGCTGCGCGGCGGACTGCCCGCCGCTGCCGCCGCAGCCGGCCACGGACGCGCCGGCAGCCGCGAGAACGAGGAGGAGGAGGAGGAGCAAGCGAGGTCTGTAGGTCATGCCGACTGCGGGCCTCCTTCACAGAGGGCGGACGAGCGATCGGGACGACTCTACGTCTTGGAACGCGCCGATTGCGAGCGATTGCGCGGAATGTCTCGCACTCCGCCGAGCGCCTCGGACGTCGGCGCCGCGGCGCCGTTCAGGCCATCGGCAGCGACATGCCGACCGGCTTCGGGCTCTCGGCCTGCGCCGGCGCGGCGGGCGCCACCTCGACGAGCGGCAGCACGGGCAGCTCGAACGGCGCCATCGCGATCAGCCCGCGGGCGACCTGGCGGATCGCCTGGGAGGCTGGGTCGTCGGGGTCCTCGACGACGAGCGGCACGCCGCTGTCGGCGTGCTCGCGCAGCGGCATCGTCAGCGGCACCCTGCCTAGCAGCGGCACGTCGAGCTCGTCCGCGAGCTCCTGGCCGCCGCCCTCGCCGAAGATCGCGAAGCGCTCGCCCGACGGGGTCGTGAAGCCGGACATGTTCTCGATCACGCCGCCGATCTCCAGGTCGACCTTGTGGGCCATGTGCGCGGAGCGGCGCGCGACCTTCTGCGCGGTCGCCTGCGGCGTCGTGACGATCACGAACTGCGCCTGCGGCAGCAGCTGCGCGAGCGTCATCGAGACGTCGCCCGTGCCCGGCGGCAGGTCCACGAGCAGGTAGTCCAGGACGCCCCAGTCGACGTCCTGCAGGAACTGCGTGAGCGCCTTGTGCAGCATCGGCCCGCGCCAGACCACGGCCGCGTCCTCCTCGACGAAGAAGCCGATCGACATGACCTTCACGCCGTGCGCCTCCAGAGGGACGATCTTGCGCTGCGCCGACACCGGCGGGCGCGTCGCGCCGAGCCCGTACATGCGCGGGATCGAGTAGCCCCACACGTCCGCGTCGAGCACGCCCACGCGCTTGCCCTCGGCGGTGAGCGCCGACGCGAGGTTGGCGGTCAGCGTCGACTTGCCGACCCCGCCCTTGCCCGAGCCGATGCACAGGACGTTCGAGACCTGCGCCAGCGCGCCCGCCGGCAGACTGCCGCGCCCGAGCTTCTGCTGCAGCGCCGCCTTCTGCGAGTCGCTGAGGACGTCGAAGTAGACGTTCACGTGCGTCACGCCCTCCAGCGCCAGGACAGCCTGTGCCACGGCGCTCTGGAAGTGGTCCTTGATCGGGCAGCCGGGCGTCGTCAGCGACACGGTCACGTCGACCACGCCGTTGGCGCTGACGTCGATCGAGCGCACCATGTCCAGCTCGACGATCGAGCGGCGCAGCTCGGGGTCGATCACGACCTCCAGCGCCGTGCGGATCTCTTCGTCGTTTGCCACCGAGCCCATTGTGACAAACCGGGGCGCCGGGCCCGGCGCCCCGCGCAGGCGCCATGCGCCGTGCCCGCGCAGTCGCTCGCGGTCGGGCCGCGGCGGGGCCCGCCGCTAGCGCCGTGCGGGCCGCGGGAGCGCGTCGAGGATCCGCCTGGCGAGCCGCTCGTCGCCGGTGATGCGCAGCCGCTCGTAGTCGCCCGACGGTCCGAGCGCCGCGACCCACGCGTCGCCGTCGCCCTGCAGTCGTGCCAGCGCCGCGCCCGGTGGAGCTGGCCGTGTCGGCTCCGGATCGTCATCCCCATCCAGCCCGCCGTCCTCAGCGGCTCCCGGGGGCTCGACCGTGCGCAGGCAGCCCCCCTCCAGACGGTAGACATGCCGGACCGGCGGGTCCACGTCCGCCACGATCGCCTCGACGGACCCCTCCGGCAGGCCGCTGATCTCCTCGAGTAGGACCGGCAGCAGGCGCAGCAGGGAGTCGACATCCACCCGCTCGTGCTCCTGCGGCGCCGACCACAGGTGGCGCATCCCCCAGCGCGCGAGCGCGTGCGCGATCGGCAGCAGCTCGCTGCCCGCCGGGGTCAGCTCCAGTTCCACGCGCGGAGGCATCTCTTTGAAGCGCCTGCGGCTCACCAGGCCGAGCGCCACCATCTGCTGCACGTAGCGGTCGAGCACGCCCGTGCTGACGCCCGGCAGGCGCGCGTGCAGGTGGGTGAGGCGCATCCTCCCGGGAGCCAGCGCGAGCGCGATCATCAGCGTCCAACGGTCGCCCGTCGCCGCCAGCGTGCGCGCCAGCGGAGTCCACGAGCCGTGCGCGCGCGGGTGCAATCCGTGGTCAAAACGTGTCTCGCCATTACCCACGCCACGAAGCACATGGGCAGACTAGTTCGATTTATTGGGACATGCGAGCGAAATGGAACTTTGTTCCCGACTCCCTTCGAGTCCCGTTAAAAAGACCCGCGGACGGTGGGGGCCGCCCGCGGGTCGAGGGAGGAGAGGGTGCTACTACTGCCGGCGGGATATGAGGCCGGCAGACTTTCCCGACCCCGGGTCCTCTCTCGACCGGGCGGGGGAAGCTCGTGGGGCTCAGACCAGGCTCAGGACGCGCTCCTGGACGCGGTTGGCCAGCTCGGGGACGCGGGTCGCGAGGTCCGGGACACGGTTGGCGATGTCCGGCACCCGGTTGGCGAGGTCGCTGCCGCTCTTCGCGAGCGCGTCGCGACGACCCTCCAGATCGCTCACCGTGCTCTCGATCCTGCGCCTGCGCTGGCGCAGGTCGCGCTCGACGCGGACGCGCGCTTTGCGCACCTCGCGCTCGAGCCGGTTGCGGGCCGTGACGCCGCGGCGCTCGAAGCGTTTCAGCTGCGCCTGCGCCTTGGTCGTCGAGGAGTAGATGGAGATCGTGTCGCTGACGGTCGAAACGACGCGATCGCGTGCGATCAGCGCCGCGCCGACCGGGATCAGCACCGCGCGCTCGGCGTAGTCGCCGAACGCCGCCGGGGCCGCCGGGGTCTGACGAGCCGTGCGCGTGGCGCGCGGCTGTGCGCTCGCGCGGGGAGTCGTGCGGCGAGCCGAGGAAGCTTTGGCGGCCGCCGGTTTCCTGGCGGCTTTCGGGCGGGCTTTGGTGCCGCTGGGGGAAGTTGTGGTGGGCATCTTGGAGTGGTCTCCTGTCTCTTCCTCGCCGGTTGCGAGGAGCGGGGGGTCTGCGAACACCTGTTTGTACCCCGTTTGGAAAAGATCGTTACAGCGCGATCGTAGCAGACCGTGAAAAGCCTGTAACCAACGGCGATGCGCTCGACCTAGCTTGTAACAGGAGGAACATGCGTTCGGCCAGGCAGTAGGCGAGTATCAAGCGACTGCAGAAGGGGCCTAGAAACGTTGGGGCGTCCACGACCTGCTGGCGGCGGCGCGACCTTCCTGACCATCTCGTCGAACTCCCCTCGGGTCGGCACGGGGATACGGTGGCCTGCTGGCGTGGTCTGTTTCGGCTCTTCGGGCTACAAGCTCAGGCTAGCCGACCCGCTGGCTACTACGGGCAGTTAATGGGCGATGCCATTGGGTGGCGAAGGCGCAGCGTGAAGCCGTCTGGTGGAGAGATGTCGTAGCCGTCGCCGTCCTTGTCGATGACGAAACTTGGCCTTGTCTTAGCGTGCCACCGAAACAGCGGCCACCACAACCGTCGGCGGATACGCGCGACCAGGTCCATTCTCGGCTCGCATGCCACCTCAGTCCGGTCAGGAAGGACGATCACAAAAGCTCGCTCTTCGCGGATCGCATCAAGCACCGAGGGCAAAGCCTCGACATCAGCGCTTAGGAAGACGGTGCCGTTTGGGTAACGTGGGTTTTCCGAGAGCGCCTCGGCAACCAGAGCGTCGGTCGTACCGGCCAAGTCCATCATCGCTAGCTTCGTCGATGCCACCCGTCAAACAACGCCTGATGATGCTCGACCATGTGTCGGATGGCGTTTGCGAGTTGCTCGTTCGTGGTCAGGCCAGTCCCTGCGGCGAAGGGTTCGGGATCTAGCTTTGTGTCGCCATTGTATCGATGCATATGGCAAGTGTCTAGGTGGTTGTCGATCACGCAGATCGCCTTCCAGCGTGGGCGAACGCCCGAGCGGCGGCGCTCCAAGATCACCGCATAGTGCTGTATCGGCCTCCCGCCCCTCCGAACCAAGACCCGCAAGTCTGTTGCCGGCAGCGCTTGAATCCAGCGCCTGTCGAAGTCCATAGTCGATCCAGCGAGGCAGACTAGACCAGCGGGTCGAGGACATTCTTGCCGTAGACGCCGAGCTGCTCCGCAGCGAGGGTATCGACCCGACTTGGCCGGGATTCAGCGAGCAGATATAGGCACGCGGGCGATCCACAGCGACGGCTGCTCCAGCTCCGCCGGGGTCGGCAGCGCGTCGGGGCCGCTCCACGCGAGCGCCAGCGCCTCGGGGCCGCCCGCGTCGACGACCGCGTCGCAGAAGCGGCGGCCCATCTCGTACTGGCGCAGCTTCAGCTCCAGGCCCAACAGTCGCTCCAGCACGCGCCACGGCAAGCCGCGGCTCTCGCGGCGGTGATTCATCGCCGCGCGCAGGCGCGGCAGCGACGGCAGCACCTCTGCCCCGATCGCGTCCATCGTGTGCTCCGCGTGCCCCTCGATCAGCGACATCGCCGCCTGCATCCGCTCGACCAACTGCCAGCGGTCCTCGCCGAGCGTCAGGCGCAGCAGCTCGCCGCGGCGCGCGCGCTCGACCATGTCGCGCAGCTCGGCCGCGTCCGGCAGTTTCGGCATAGACGGCACCCAGCCACCGCGACGGCCGTTCGCGTCTGCAGTGCCGGCGCCATCGCCCTCCTTCGACGATCCGCCCGAGATCGTCACCTGCAGGCCGTCGATCAGCTCCCGCAGGATCCCGCCCAGGTAGTCCCGCAGCCACGGCGCGCCGGAGAACTGCACCGCGTGCGTGATCTCGTGGATGCTCACCCACAGCACCAGCTCGTCGCGGTCGACGCCCAGCGTCCGCGCCGCCTGCGCCAGGTTCGGCGCCAGCAGCAGCAGCCGCGGCGACACCGACGCGTCCAACAGCGCCAGGTCGTACTGCCCGAGCACGCGCTGGCTGAGCATGCCCGTCAGCGCCCCCACCTGCACGCCCAGCAGCAGCCCCGACACCGAGCGCAGCGGCCCCGCGAACAGGCCCCCGCCGGCGTCCATCGGCTCGGTGATCGGCGCCAGCAGCGGGCGCATCGTCTTCAGGTTCGCCGCGATCCAGCCCGGGCGGTCGACCAGCTCCAGCCGCGGCAGCTCCGTGGAGGAGCTCAGGCCGCTGTACGTGCCCACCCTGCCCGCGAACTCCTGCACCAGCGGCTCGACCGAAGCGGAGCGCACGCCCCCGAACGGCGGCGAGCCGGCCACCAGCTCTCCGACCCGCTGGGCTGTGCCCCAATCGATCACGTCCACACCATGAGCGTAGCCAGGCCCGCGAGCCCTCCCGCGTATTCTTCGGAGAGTGTCTGGCTCCAGAATCGCGCCCGCGCCGCCCGACGGCTCGCAGGGCCGGTCGGACGCCGCGCCGGGCGGGGAGCAGGCCATGTCACCAGGCGCGGAGTCAGGGGCCTTGCCGGGCGGGGAGCAGGCAGGCTCGTTCCTCAAGCGCGCCGAGGTGCGCGACGTGCTCGCGTGGATGCGCCTGCTCGTCGACCCGCAGGACGCCGCCGCCGTCGTGCGCGCGCTCTCCAGGCCGCCCATCGAGCTGCGCCAGGTCGAGCTCGCGCGCGTCATCCAGGTCGCGCGGCGGCGCAAGCTCGACCTCGTCGTCGGGCTCGCCGCCGCCACCGAGTCCCCACAGGTGCCGCCCGAGGCGCGCGAACGCATCCAGCGCTTCGTCGAGCTGCACCGCAGCGCCGCCGCCGAGCTCGCCACCGTCGCACCCGACGTCTTCATCGGGCGTCTCATCGAGCGGCTGGGCATGCGCGGACGCGCGCTGCTCGCGCCTGACGACGCCGCCGAGCAGCGCGCCGGCCTCGAGCGGCTGCGCGCGCTCGCCGTCGACTACGTGCGCGCCCAGCCGCACGCCAGCACCCGCGACCTCGCGCGGCACCTCGCCACCGTCGTTCCCGACGCGCACGCCGACGCTCCCGCCGTCGACCCATCGCCAGCCCGCCACGGGGAGCAAACGCCGGGAGGCGACCCCGCGGGCGAGGGTGACCGTGCGAACTCCCAACTAAATAAAGATCTCGAGGCCGGCGGCGAGATCGAGGCCACGTTCCAGCTGCTGCGCGAGGAGGTGCTCGACGGCGTCGCGCGCATCGGCGGGCGCCTCGGTGAGCTGCGCCTGGACACCGAGCTCGACATCTCCCACGGCGTCGTGCGCTACCTCGAGCTGCTCAAGCTCGCCGCGCTGCTGCAGCGCCCCGACGGGCAGAGCCTCGCCGACGCGCTCGACGACGTCAACGCGCGGCTGCTCGCCGCCGCCACGCCGCTGCAGCGCGAGATCTTCCTCACCTCCACGCTCGACGACACGCTCACCGGCGGTTATGGCGGGGAGGAGGAGGACGGTGAGGACGCCGGTGTCGGCGAGCGCGCTCGCGCCAAGGCCGTCGCGCCGCGCGAGCAGCACTCGCTCGGGCCGTTCCTGCCGCGCCGTGGCATCGGCCTCGCGCTGTCCGCCTCCGACATCCACACCTACCGCAGCTGCCCGCTGCGCTACAAGTTCGCCCGCGTCCTGCGCATCCCCACCGAGCAGACCGTCCACCAGCGCTTCGGCATCGTCGTCCACCAGGTGCTCGAGCGCTACCACTCCGACGGCAGCGACACGGTCGCGCAGATGCTCGCGCTGCTCGACGCCGGCTGGCGACGGGCCGGGCTTCGGTGAGAGCGAGCGCGATCGCGAGCTGTTCGCGAAGGCGCACGACGCGCTCACGCGGTATCACGCGCGGCTTGGCAGTCACGAGACAGAGCCTGTTTGGTTCGAGCGGCAGTTCGACTTTCGGCTCGGGCCGCATCATCTGCGCGGGCGGGTCGATCGGGTGGATCGGCTCGGGGTTGCGGGGGCGGGGGGCTTGGAGGGCGCCGGGGGCGCGGGCGGTGCGGAGGGCGCCGGGGGCGTTGAGAACGCCGGCGGTGCGGCCGCGGACGGCGAGTACGAGCTGATCGACTACAAGACCTCGCGGCCCAAGACCGCCGAGCAGCTGCGCGACGACATCCAGCTGTCGCTGTACGCGCTCGCCGCGCGTGAGGACTGGGGACTCGAGTCCTCTCGGCAGGCCTACTACTACGTGCTCGACGACCTCATCGTGCCCGTCGCTCGGGGTGAGCGGGACGCCGAGGCCGTCAAGGGGATCGTGCTCGAGGTGGGGGAGGGGATCCTTGCGCAGGAGTTCGAGCCCACGCCCTCGCGGGCCGCCTGCTCGATTTGCGACTACCGGATCGTTTGCCCGGCGGCGGAGGGGTAGGGGGCAGCAGGCGGTCTAACCATAGAACCGCGCGATCACCTGGAGCTGGCTGAACAGATCGTGGGCGATGAACAGGGTCACGAGCAGCGAGCCGACCGCCGGCGACCATCGCCGTCCGCCCCCCCGCGCGGCTAGCGCGAGCACCGCGCCGAACAGAGGGGTCAGCGGCAGCAGGTAGCGAGGCTCGGGAAATCCCGCCGCTTCCGCCGGGAACGTCGACAGGTAGGAGCTCGCTCCGACGAGCGCCAACAGCCCCACGGCCATCACCAGATAGACGCCCAGCTCGGTGGCACGGCGCCGGACCGCGTGTGCATGGGCGAATGCCTCCCGCGCGCACAGCCCGACGATCGCGACCACCGGGACGAGCGCGACGTTGTCCACCCACCGCGGAAACACGGTGTCCTCAAAGCCATACTGCCCCACCAGGCCGTCGAACCACAGATCCCGGATCGGTGAGATGTCCGCGAAGTCGACGTGCATGCCCGGCAGACGAGGCAGATACAGCTGCCAGATGTAACTCAGCTCGCCGCCCAGTGAGCGGTGGGCGACGGTGGTGGCGACCGCGCTCGACACCAGTCCCAGCGTGTGATGGTGGGTGAGCACATTCGCGAGCAGGTACACGCACACCGGGACTGCCGCGATCGCGAGCGCCCACGCCGACATGCGGGCGGCGGCGCGTCCTCCAAGGGTTCTCGACGCGCGCTTCGCCAGCAGCGCCACGCCCAGGACGATTCCCGGGAGGAGCCCGAGGAAGTTGAGCTTGGTCAGAAGCCCCACCGCCGCGACCGCGCCGATCGCGATCGCCAACCGCGACGTCAGGCCTCTCCGGAACGCCCGCGCGAGGCAGTAGAAGCCGATGGCCGACACCGCGCACATCATCGATTCCGGATTCACCGCCGCCGATATGAACCCGAGCGCCGGCGTGAACGCCACGCACAGGCCCGCCACCGTCCACGCTTTCGGCGTCGAGGGCAGCGCCTCGCGAACGAACAGGAAGGCGAACAGCGCGGTGACGCCCGCCATCAGCGCGCTCAGCAGCCGCATCAGCGCGAGCTGGTCGAGGACGCCGCCGCCCGCGCCGATGTCGTACGGGATCGCCTCCAGCGCGTAGTACAGGGGCGGCTCCGTGGCCGCGACGCCGGCCGCGCCGCCGCCCGGCGGCGAGCTCGCTGCCGCGCGCGCGAGGTCCCGGTCGAGCTTCGCCTGCTGAGCCCTTGACGCGATCGTTCGATGCTCCGGCTGCAGGCTCACCCGGCCGACGTCGAGGTCTTCCAGCGCCAGCACCTCGTCCGGCGCATATTCCTGGGTATTCGACGATGGCAGCCGGCCGGTTCTCGCGAGGTGCTCGACGTACGCGAAGTGAGCCTGCTCGTCGGGCACCTGGAAGGCGGGGCTGACGAACGACCAGCTGATCGCGTTCAGGCACGCGACAAGCGCACACAGCCACGCCGCCGTCGGTACGCGTCGGAGCATCGGCGTGGCCTGTGCCCCTATCGACCTTGCGCGACTCCACCGGACGGGTTGCTCCCAGCGTGCTGCCACGCGCCGCGGGCGGGTGCGCTCGCTCATCGTGGATCCCGGACCGCCAGCCATGACGCGATCGCGACGCTCGCCGCCATCAGCGCAGCCACCAGCAGCACGATCCACGTGCCCGCCCACGCCCGGCCGAGGCCCATGTGTCGGGCCACGCCGCTCGCCAGCGACCACCACGACGGAGATCCACGTCGCAGATATTCGATCGCGATCCGACCCGGAAGCACGCTCGTGCCGTTCGTCGCGGCGGTGCGAGCGGGGGTCTGCGCGCCCAGGAACGACACGAGTTCGTCCGCGCCCGTGAACGCAACACACACGGTGGCACGTCGGACCGTGCGACTCACGGGCGTCAAGGGGACCGTGACCACATCGCCGATCCACCCCGGCGCGCTCTCGCCGTGCGCGACGACACCATTGCCGGAGAGGACCGTCACGTGGATGCGCGGACCCGCGGACGCGGCCAGCGACAGGCGGATCGCGGAGGAGCCCGCCGGCAGCGTTTCGCCCGTCTGGCACGCGCGCCCGCTTCCCGGCACCGACGCCAGGCGGTTCAAGCCCGGTTCGATCGCGTTCGTACCCGCCACCACCTCCGGGGACTGGGACAGCACGATCGCGGCCGCGATCGCCGTCAGCGCGAGTCCGGCTGCCAGTGCGGCCCGCGCGCTTCGCATCACTCGCGCTTGCGCCCGCTATCGATGGCCGTGATCATCTGGTTTCCGGTGAGTTGGCCTGTCGAGATCCGGTTCATCGACAGATTCCGCAGTTTCGAAGTTCATACTGCCGCCGGGCGTCTCGGTCAAGGAACCGCATGCGCCTGTTTCCGATTCTCGGCACCGGTCCGGGAGCGACGGAGGAGGAGGTAGTGTCAGCGGGTGCGGCGAAAGCGTCTTACGCGACTCGCGACGGTCGTGGCCATCGTGCTGATAGCACTCGCCGTGGTCGTCGTCACAGCCGGCGGCAGCAGCTCGCCTCCCAAGCCGGGCAGCCCCCAGGCGACCACCACGGCGCACGCGGTCAGCGCACTGCTCGCCGGCATCCCGCAACGGGGTAACACGCTCGGTCAGCCGACAGCGCCGGTCACGCTCAGGTGGTACGGCGACCTCGAGTGTCCCTTCTGCAAGGAATTCACGCTCGGTGCGCTGCCGTCGATCGTCCGCCGGTGGGTGAGCGGCGGTCAGCTGAAGATCGAATACCTGTCGATGGAGACGGCCACGCGCGGACCAAAGGTCTTCCAGGCCCAGCAGGTCGCTGCGCTGGCCGCCGGCACGCAGGACAAGATGTGGAACTTCATCGAGACCTTCTACCGCGAGCAGGGAGAAGAGGACTCGGGTTACGTCACCGAACGGTACCTGCGCGGCATCGCCGGCCAGATATCGGGGTTGAACGTCCCGCTGTGGAGCGAAGACCGCCACGACCCGCAGCTCTCGGCGCAGGTTCTCGCGGAGGGGCTGGCCGCCACACGCGCGCACTTCAGCGGTACGCCGACCTTCCTGATCGGCACGAGCGGAGGCACGCTGACGAGGTTCCGACCGGGCACGCTGACCAACCCCCGACCGTTCGAAGAAGCCATCGAATATCTGCTGCGAGGCAGAGGCACCATCAGCTGAATCTTCAGCGCAGGCTCCGACCATCTGGTCGCGACCTCCGCGGCGCCTACTTCCCGTCCGCTCCCCGCTGCCGCAGGAACCGCTGGAATTCGCTCGCGATGATGTCCCCCGACGGCAGCTCCTCCGGCGTGCTCTGCTCCTCGCTGTCCGCCGCCTGCTCCAGGCGTTCCACGAACGCCTGGATGTCCGGGTCGCTGCGCACAGCCAGCCCCACCTGGCGTTCGTAGTCCTCCGCCGAGGATTCAAGCTCGGTCACGTCCACCGACACGCCGATCAGCACTTCCACCCGGCGCAGCAGCGCCAGCGCCGCCTTCGGGTTGGCCGCAGCCGCCACGTAGTGCGGCACCGCCGCCCACAGGCTCGCCGACGGCAGCCCCGCCTGCGCGCACGCCGTATGCAGCACGCCCACGATCCCCGTCGGACCCTCGTAGCTCGACGCTTGGATGCCGACCCGCTCGAGCAGCGCCGCGTCCGAGGCGTGGCCCGTCATCGCCACCGGGCGCGTGTGCGGGACGTCGCCCAGCAGCGCGCCCAGCGAAACCACCACCTGCACTCCCAGCGCCTCCGCCAAGTCGACCATGTGCGAGCTGAACGCGCGCCAGCGCATCGACGGCTCCACGCCCTGCACCAGCACCAGGTCGCGCGGCGCGCGCGGCGCCGTCGCCTCGAAGATCTCCACCGTCGGCCACTCGATCTCGCGAGCAGCGCCAGCGCTGGCGCCATCGCCCTCGCCGTCCTCTCCGTCCCGCGACCGGCTCTCCTCGGTCAGGCGAATCGCCGGGCGGTTCGCCTGGAAGTCGTAGAACTCCTCCGAGTCGATCCGCGCGAAGCGGCGCGCGTCCAGCGCCGACGCCAGGAACGCCACCGCGCTCGACGCCGCGTCCCCCGCGTCGTTCCATCCCTGGAACGCGCACACCATCGCCGGGGCCCTCAGGCCGTCCGGTCGGCGGTCCCAGATCAGGGGCTGCATCCGAACCACCGTACATCATGGGACGATGGCTGCCGCCACGCGTTCCTCACCCGGCCCATCCTCCGAGCACGTCCACAGCGTCGCCACGCTGCGCGACGGCGACGAGGTCGACGCCGTGTTCGCGTGTACGCGCAAGGAGCGCCAGATCTCTCGCATGGGCACCCCGTACCTGACGCTCGAGCTGCGCGACAGCAGCGGCTCCATCCGCGCTCGCGCCTTCCGCGACGCCGACGTGCTCGCCGGGCGCTTCGAGCGCGGCCAGCTCGTGCGCGTACGCGGGCGCGTGCAGCGCTTCCGCGACGAGCTCCAGATCGAGCTGCGCGCGATCGATCCCGCCGACGGCGGCGACGCCGATCCCGCGCGCTTCCTGCCCACCGCCTACCGCGACCGCGACGAGCTCGAAGGCTTCCTCGAGCACCTCGCCCGCGAGGTCTACGACCCCGGGCTGAAGGCGCTGCTGGAGAGGCTGCTCGGGGACGCGGCCCTGCGCGAGCAGATCCGCCTCGCGCCGTGCTCGCTGCCCGCCTCGCAGGGCGGTGGGGCCGGGGCTGGCGGGGCCGGCGGGAGCTCCACGGGCGCCGGCGGGGGCGTGCGCGGCGGTCGATCTCAGTCCAGCCATCACGCCTACCTAGGCGGCCTGCTCGAGCACACCGTCGCCGTCGCCACCCTCGCGCTCGAGCTGTGCACGCTGCACCCGCGCCTCGACCGCGACCTGCTGCTGAGCGCCGCCATCGTCCACGACCTCGGCAAGACCCGCGAGTTCACCTACGGCGCCGAGATCGCGCGCAGCCGCGAGGGAACGCTCTTGGGACACGTCGAGCTGGGGCTGCGCGTGATCGCCGAGCATGCCCCCGCGAGCCTCGACGGCGATCGCAGGCTCGCGCTCGAGCACTGCGTGATCCTCCACCACGGGCCCGACACCGCCACCGGCCAGCGCTTCGCGTCCGCGGAGGCGCTCGCGCTGTACCGGCTCAACGCGCTCGACGCCCAGGTCAAGGGCGCGCTCGAGCACGGTCAAGCGGGCTGGTAGCGATGCCGATAGATGCCTGTGATGGGCGATTTCGCCACGCCAACCGTCGATGCACCTGCCGAGCCCGGGTCCGAGCGGGATCCCGACGACCGTAGGGAGAACGGCCCGCGGCCGAGCGGCCAGGAGCAGAAGGGCCTGTATCCGCCGCGCCACCCAGGACGCTCGCAGCGGATGATCGGCGAGGTCGTCGTCGACCTCGGACTCGCCGACCGCGAGACCGTCGAGGAGGGCGTCTCGACCGCCCGCGCGCAGGGCCGGCCCACCGGCGTCGTGCTCGTCGAGCGCGGCATCCTGCGCCACGACCAGCTCGCGCGGGTCGTCGCCGAGCGCTTCGGCCTGGACTTCGTCGATTTGACCGTGTTCGACCTCGACATGGGCGCCGTCAACCTGATCGGCATCCAGGCCGCCAAGCGCTACCAGGCGGTGCCCGTCGGCTTCACCGACGACGGCGCGCTGATCCTCGCGATGGCCAACCCCACCAACGTGCTCACCATCGACGACGTCGGGATGATGACCGGCCGGCGGATCAAGCCTGCCGCCGCCTCCGTCGAGGACCTCAACCTGCTGCTCGCGCGCCTCGCGCGGATGGACGACTCGATCGAGGACATCGTCGACGAGGACGTCGAGGAGCAGCAGGGCGAGCGCGACATCTCCGTCGACGAGGCCGACGGCGACGCGCCCGTCATCAAGCTCGTGCACTCGATCGTCGCGCAGGCCGTCCAGCAGGGCGCCTCAGACATCCACGTCAACCCCGAGGAGGGCGACACGCGCGTGCTGTTCCGCGTCGACGGCGTGCTCGCCCCCGCCGCCACCGTCAAGCGCAAGATGGCCATGGGCGTCGTCTCGCGCATCAAGATCATGGCCGACCTCGACATCTCCGAGCGTCGCCTGCCCCAGGACGGCCGCTTCGCGCTGACCGTCGAAGGGCGGCGCGTGGACATCCGCGTCGTCACGCTGCCGCTCGTCAACGGCGAGGGCGTCGTCATGCGCATCCTCGACCAGGGCGCCGGCAACGACGTCAGCGGCCTGGAGTCGCTCGGGATGCAGGGCGCCGAGCTCGAGCGCTTCTCCACCGCCATCCACCGGCCCAACGGCGCCGTGCTCGTCACCGGGCCCACCGGCTCCGGCAAGTCCACCACCCTGTACTGCGCCCTGCACGCGCTCAACGACGGCGAGCGCAGCATCCTCACGATCGAGGATCCCGTCGAGAAACGCATCCCCGGCATCAAGCAGATGCAGATCGCGCCCAAGGCCGGCGTCACCTTCGACGTCGGGCTGCGCTCGATGCTGCGCGCCGACCCCGACGTGATCATGGTCGGCGAGATCCGCGACCGCGAGACCGCCCACATCGCCGTCGAGGCCGCGCTCACCGGCCACCTCGTGCTCTCCACGCTGCACACCCGCGACGCGCCCAGCGCGCTCGGGCGGCTGATCGACATGGGCATCGAGCCGTTCCTCGTCTCCTCCGCCGTCGACTGCATCGTCGCCCAGCGCCTCGTGCGCATGCTCTGCAACCACTGCAAGCGCCCGCAGACCGTCTCCGAGCACGTGCTCGCCGAGCACGGCCTCGCCGGCGCCCAGCCCTACGAGGCCGTCGGCTGCTCACGCTGCGGCGCCTCCGGCTATCGCGGGCGGCTCGCGCTGTATGAGGTCATGAGCGTCTCAGAGCCGATTCGCGCGTTGATCCTCGAGCGTGCCTCCGTCGATGAGATGGTCGCCGTTGCGCTCGGCGAAGGCATGCTGAGGCTGCGCGACGACGGGCTGCAGAAGGTGAGGGAAGGGGTCACCTCGATTGCCGAGGTGGAGCGGATGACCAGTAGTTTGCTTTAGGCAGGGCCTCCTCGATCGCGAGACACGCCACGACAGGATCGCCCGGTCGCCGCGGCGCGGTTTGGCTGTGTGATCGCGAGAACCATCCCACGTCGCAGGTAGGCTCGATGCATGGCCTACGCCCAACAGCAGCTTCTCGGCGATGAAGCACACGCCGCGTCGCTCGCCGCATCTGCCGTGGAGGAGGGCCACGAGTACGGCGCGGTCTTCACGCGACGCTGGGTCGTTGAGCTGATCCTCGATCTGGCCGGCTACACGAGCGAGCGCGACCTAGCCGCCCATCGGGCTATTGAGCCCGCATGCGGCATGGGCGCCTTCCTGGGTCCGATGGTCGAGCGGCTGGCGAGTTCCTGCCGTCTGCACGGCCGGGAGATCGCCGAGGCCAGCGACGCAATCAGGGCGTGCGATTTGCAGCCGCGAAACGTCGCTCAGAGCCGCCGTGTGGCGCAGGAGCGCCTGGTTGCCGGCGGCTTCCCGGCCGAGCAGGCACGGACTCTTGCCGAGTGCTGGGTCACGCACGACGACTTCCTGCTGGGCCAGGGCGAGCCCGGTACAGCCGACTTCGTAATCGGCAACCCTCCGTACATACGGCTGGAGGCTGTCCCGCCCTTTCGCAGTGAGGCGTACCGTCGCGCCTGCTCGACGATGGGTGGGCGTTCCGACGTTTATGTCGGGTTCTTCGAGGTCGGTCTGAATGCTCTGCGCTCGGGCGGAACTCTCGGCTTCATCTGCGCAGATCGCTGGATGCGCAACCAGTATGGGCAGCGCCTGCGTAGCATGGTCGCCACACGGTTCTCCGTCGAGGCAGTAATCGAGATGCACGACGTCGATGCCTTCGACGAGGAGGTGAGCGCCTATCCATCCGTGACGATTCTTCGTCGGGAGCCACAAGGGCCAGCGATTGTCGCGACCGCGCAGGGCAGCTTCGACGAGACGGCCGCGCGTCGGGTTCACCTGTGGGCCAGTCGCAAGAACGACCTCAGGATGAGCGATCCCGCTTTCGAGGCGGCGCGTCTACCGGGGTGGTTCGACGGCACCTCGTCATGGCCGACGGGCTCGCCAGAGCGGCTCGCGCTCGTAGCTCGATTGGAGCGAGATTTGCCGCTCCTAGAGGACGGGAAGACAGCCACTCGGGTCGGGATTGGCGTGGCGACGGGAGCGGATCGCGTATTCGTGATCAAGGATC
The DNA here is from genome assembly GCA_963735705.1 of uncultured Solirubrobacteraceae bacterium. Taxonomy (GTDB): domain Bacteria; phylum Actinomycetota; class Thermoleophilia; order Solirubrobacterales; family Solirubrobacteraceae; genus Palsa-744. Next base: position 506,547 of record CAVTLZ010000012.1, on the reverse strand, counting down.
CGGCGATAGTTGAGGAGGACCGTCTATTGCCGCTCGCCATGGGGCGCGACACTCTCAGCGGGCAGTTGCACTGGTCAGGCCACTTCCTCGTAGATCCCTGGGATGGCGACACTGGAACGCTCGTCTCGCTCGATGACTATCCAAGACTGGGCGAGTATTTGGAGTCCAACGCGGAGGCGCTATGTAAGCGCAACGTCGCCGGCCGTCGACCGCAGCAGTGGTATCGCACGATCGATCGCGTCAGCCACTCCCTCACGGGCAAGCATAAGCTTCTCATTCCTGACATCAAGGCCGAGATGCACCCTGTGCTCGATCCGGGAGGGCTCTACCCGCATCACAATCTCTATTGGGTCGCGAGTGACTGTTGGGATCCAGAGGTCCTGGGGGGGCTCCTCCTGTCTGGTGTGGCCCAGATGTTCATCGAGTGCTACGCGGTGAAAATGCGCGGCGGTTACCTGCGCTTTCAGGCTCAATACCTGCGTCGAATTCGTGTACCGCGGCTCGACCTGCTCCCCAGCCGCACCGCACGCGAGCTGCAGCGGGCGTTTGCTGCTCGCGATGTCCAGCGCGCGACCGCGGCGGCAGTTGATGCGTACGGGCTGCAAGAGCTCCCAAGGTAGGAGGCGGCGTCAGCATCGCGAACCTACCCCGAAGTATGGATCAGCGAGCATTTGAAGCGGCCGTTCGGCAGTACTGGATCGTTCGCGACGGCCAGGCGCGCAAACAGCGTGAGTCCGGACGCTCCGACGCCGGTCTGCGAGGCGCCGTTACGGGCGGCGCTCACATGGACGCGTTGGCCGAGCTGATCGAGTCGATCTTCATCGACGCCGGTTTCGCGCCCTCAAGCATCAGTCGTGGCTCAGCCGTCGAGCTCCCCGGCTACTTCCGCCCCGAGAAGAAGTGGGACCTTATTGTCGTCCATGGCGATTCACTGGCAGCGGCGATCGAGTTCAAGAGTCAAGTCGGCCCGTCGTTCGGCAACAATTACAACAACCGCAGCGAGGAGGCGATCGGCAACGCCGTAGACATCTGGACCGCATACCGCGAGGGGCGCTTCGGGACCGTGCGCCCCTGGCTGGGATATCTCTTCCTCCTCGAGGAGGCCCCCGGCTCGATCAAGCCGGTGCGAGTCAAGCAGCCGTTCTTCGAGGTCGATCCTGCCTATCTCGACGCCTCCTACAAGAAGCGCTACGAGATTCTCTGCCGCCGCCTCATTCGTGAGCGCCTATACGACGCGGCATGCCTGGTTACGGCCAGCGCGGACCCGGTCTCCCCAATCCATGAGCCGGCTCCTGACCTGAGCTTCATGGCGTTCGCCAACGCGATCCGCGCGCGTGCGGCAGGGTTGCTCTCCACCGAGTAGCCGACGTGCTCTCGTCGCCTCAGAGAGACGACGCGCTCGGGCGCGCGGCGTGTCCCCTCACCCCGGAATCAACAGCGAGATCCGCAGCGGCCCCGAAGGGAACGCCTCGGCCGTGAACGAGTAAGCCTCGTAGCCGCGCCCGCCGTAGCTGACGGCGCCGCGTTCGGGCACGCTCGCCGGCCCCGGGCTGAGCGTACCCATCGCCTGCCGGCTCCCCACGCGCATCAGCACCTCCGCCCCGGTGAACAGGTGCGCGAGCTTGAGGTAGCCGGCGTCGTCCTGGATCGCCATCTCGAACTGGCCCACCACCCGCCCGTTCAGTCGCAGTGTTCCCTGCACGGGCGCCAGCGCGTACGGTCCGCCGACGTCCACCAGCAGGCGCCCGCCGACGCTGACGCGCACGCGCACCACGTGGATGTGCGCCGCGAAGAAGTCTTCGATCGCGGCGCGCGTGGCGGGCACGCTGCGTTCGGCGACCGCGCGGCGGAAGAACAGCGCGCGTTCGAGCTTGCGCAGCGTCGCCGCGACGTCAGGGCTGCTGCGCTCCTCCTGGTAGATCCGTTCGCCGGCGTGCCCCAGCGTTTCCACGCGCGCCTGCGCGATCGAGCCCGGGCACGAGATGTCGCGCGCGGGCACCAGCAGCGCGATCCGCACCGCGCCCGACGGGTATGCCGTGCCGGCGAGCGACGCCACCTGGTAGCTCAGCCCGCCGTGGCTCAGCGGCCCGCTGTCCGGCACCGCTGTGGGCGGCGGTGTGTAGATCGTGCCCGCCAGCCAGCGGTTCGTGGAGTCGCTCACCTGGATCTGCGCGCCGGTCACCTGGTGTGCGACCTGCACGAAGTCGTGGTCGGACTGCACCGACAGGACGAAGCTCGCGCCGGTGCCCGGGATCGGGCCGCGGACCGGCGCGAGCGCCGCTCCCGAGCCGGCGCTCGCGAACACGCGGCCGTCGCGGATGATCTCGACGCCGGCGATCTGGTCGAGCAGCAGGCCGTGAAGGTGGGTGTCGGCGGCGCGAGCGTTGCCCGCGGCGATCGCGCCCGCGAGCAGGGTGGAGCTCTGCACGCGGTGGACCGCCTCGGCGACGTCGCCGCCCGTCGCCGCCACGTGGTAGATGCGTTCGGCGATCCCGCCGAGCGTGCTCGCGATCGTCGACGCGCATGTCGACGCGGGGGCGGTTGGCGTCGAGGCCATGCTCGAGCTGGTCGCGGCTCCCGTGGCGGCAGTGCTCACAGCGGCGGCGCGCCCGGTGGTGCTCGACGAGCCGCACGCCGCCAGGCTGACCGCCAGGAGCGCGCTCGCGCACGCCGCAAGCTGCCGGCCGGACCTTGTGCGGCGGGGGCGGAAGCGGCGCGAACGGCTCATGCGCTGCCGATCGTAGAGCCGCCGGGGCGGCCGCGCGCAGATGGCGCACGACCGCCCGGATCGGCAAGGCTCAGTGTTCTGGCGAAGTCCGCCAGGCTGGGCGCGTCACTTCTTCCTGCTGGACTTCTTGCCCTTCGACTTGCCCTTCCCCTTGCCCTTGCTCCCCTTCTTCTTGGGGCTGACCGTCGGCTTGGGGTTGAAGCGGTTGTAGCCCGAGTACGCGTCCGGCGGGCAGCCGGAAGGACGGCCCAGGTCGAACGGCCCGGAGATCCCCTGCGTGACGACGCCCTTTTCGAGGTACGCATACGTGACCGTCAGCAGCGGATCGACGCGCGGCTCCTTGCAGAGCTTCGTGCCGATCGAGAACTGCCCGGTGATCGTCTCGTAGCCTTCTTTGGCCAGGCCGACGCAGTTGAGCGCGAAGCCGGGGACTTCCCCGGAGCAGGAGAACGTCTGGGACAGCGGCTTGGACGTCACGTTGGAGGTCACGACCGGCTGGCCCTCGATCCCCGTCACGGGAATCTGCGCCTGCAGCTGATAGCCGGTGATCGCGCCGTTGCAGTAGAACGCATACTGCACCTGCTGTTCTTCATTGCCCGCTTCCGGCTCGCCGGCGGCGATCTTGCCGATGCAGTTGTAGTTGTTGGGGTTGGGTTCTTCGGCATGGCCGACGGCCGGGATCGCGAGCAGCAGGGCCACAAAGCCCACGATCGCGGCGAGCCACCATGTCGCTTTGCGGTGTGCTGGTTCGATGAGGTGCAACGGGGGTCTCCGTTCGTTGGTTGATGGATCCGTCATCGCCGCAGGAGCTTTTCGAGGCTCTGCTTCGGTGAAGTTGGGTTGAAGGTCGTCGTGGGCTTGGCGCCGACCGACGCGAACGGCGATATGAGCAGGACGCCCGCGGGTGGCTGCGTGGTGAGCGTCGCGGTGGCCGCGCCGGCGGGCAGGCCGGTCGCGGTCGCGTTGCCGATCGAGGCGAACGTGACCACGATCAGCCCGCTTTCGCGAAAGTCCGCGGCGGAGGTGATCGTCGGCACCGTCGCCTTCAGGAATTCGTCGGCGGCGCTCAACGCGCCGGCTTCCGTCGCGCACGATGCGCCGGCGGCGCCTTCGGGGCACGCGGGCTGGACGATCGTGTCGAGCAGCTGCGGCGGTTCGCTCGCCAGCAGCGCCGTCTCGTTCGCGAACGCGCCGCCGTCGAGGGCCGACCAGCCACCGAGCAGCGTGCCCGCGGGGACCGCCTGCGTGTCGATGTAGGGGGCGGCGGTGGGCTGGGCGGCGGCGGCGGCGAACGACGTGCCCGCGAGCTCGATCAGCCACACGTGCGTGATCGGCGGCGGCGCGCTGGCTTTCTTGGTGCTCTTCGGCTTCGTCGAGGTCGGCGTCGTCGTTTCCGTCTTCGTCGTCGAGCCGGTGCTCGCGGCGCTCGACGCTTCTTCGGCACTCGCGGCTTTGTGTTTGCGCCGTTTCCTCCTGGGTGTCGCTTCGGCGGTGATCGCCGGTGGCTGGACGGCTGCCGCCGTGGCCTGCGCCGCCCGCTCCGCCGCGCCGCGAGCCAGCGAGGCGATCAGCAGCGGCAGGCTCGGGCTGGCCTGGGAGGGGGCCGGAGCGGGGCCGATCGCGGCGCCCACGGCCACGCCGATCCCCAGCATCGCAGCGGCGAGCGCGGCGGTCACGCGGGCCGAGGGGGCGCGGAAGGGCGACTTTGGGCTGTCGGGTGTGTTGTTCATCGAGTGGAGCGAAATAATCGTGAATGGGACGGTCCGGGGTATCGACCGAACGGATCACCCGGCCGGTTCCGGACCTTATCCATAAAATAGCTAATCTCGATCAGATCAGTGGGGATATGCTATGTTCGCCCCTCGTCGTTGTCAACTGTTCGTAAATCGATCTCGAAACGGAGCACCTCTTCAATGCATCGAATCCGCCGTCTCTCCGTCGCCCTCACGGTGGCTGGCGTGGTCGGGGTTGCGGCGCCTGCGGCCGCAAGCGCCACCGCACTGGTCACCATCAGTGGCGCCACGTCCTCGTACCCGCTCGTGCAGCTGCTCGCGAACAAGTACGTCAAGCTGCACCCGCACAAGATCAGGTTCAAGATCACGCAGGGCGGCACGACCGTCGGCCTGAACAACGTCAAAAACGGCAGCGACACGATCGCCGACGTCGCGCAGGAACCGAACAGCAGCGACGCCGGCCTGGACTTCTACCCGATCGCCAAGTACGCGATCTGCGTGGTCACGAACAAGTCGAACCCCGTGACCAACCTCACCCAAGCGCAGGTCACCTCGATCTTCACCGGCAAGACGAAGACGTGGAGCAGCGCGCTGGGCGGCGCCACGGCCAGCGGTCCGATCGAAGTCTTCACGCGCACGTCCGTCGCCGGGGTGCTGACGAGCTTCAAGTCGCTGCTGCTCGAAGGCAAAAGCGTCGAGTCCAGCGCCACCGAAGAGGCGACCGAGGGCGAGATGCGCCAGGCGGTCGAAAACGCTCCGAGCGGCATTGGCTTCCTCTCGAACTACCAGGCAAACAAAGGTGGCCTGAACCCAGTCGAGTTCAACGGCGTGGCGTGCAACCAGACGACGGCGGCATCCGGGCAGTACGGTGGCGTGGCGGTCTTCTTCGAGGTCACCAAAGGTCCCGCCAAGGGTGGTGCCGCTGCGTTCATCAACTGGATCGACAAGTCCGGGGCGGCGAAGAAAATCATCGCCAGCCAGTGGGTTCCGATCGGCTAGTCACAGGTTGATGGAGCGGCTGAGAAAGCCATGATGGAGCGGCTGCGAAAGGTCATGTCCGAGAGGTTGAGCAGGCCAATGCCCGCGAGCCCGAGACGGCCGTGATCGAACGTCTTCGCAAGCCCTGGCCAGATAACCGCGCCGAGCGTCTGCTCGGCGCGGTTTCTCTGCTGATCTTGGTCGTCGTCGTCGCGATGGCCGTGTTCGTCGCGACGAAGGCGTGGCCGATCTTCCAGCACAACGGGCTCGGCTGGCTCCTGGGCGGCGGCGATCTCGAAAGCGAGATCAACAGGATGACCGCCGCGACGACCAACCCGCCGGCGGCGGTCTTCCATCTGCGCGCGTGGCCGCTGATCTACGGCACGCTGCTGACGACCGCGTTCGCGCTCGTGTTCGGCATGACGATCGCGGTGCTCTCCTCGGTCTTCATCGTCGAGCTCGCACCGGCGCGCCTGCGCCGGGTGGTGATTCCGATGATCCGCCTGCTGGCGTCGGTCCCGTCGGTCATCTACGGGCTGATCGGGATCCTCGTGCTCGTGCCGTTCGTCGGCAATCACATCATCAGCACCCACGAGAAAGAATCGGTGCAGAACGTAGTCCAGCTGACGGGTGCCGGGCTGGCCGCCACCGTCGTGATCCTCACGGTGATGATTACCCCGATCATGATCGCGCTGATCTGCGAGGCGCTCGCCTCCGTGCCTCCCTCCTGGCGTGAGGGCGCGGTGGCGCTGGGGCTGAACCCGCTGCGCGCGGTTCGCGCGGTGACGCTGCGGGCGATCCGCCCGGCGATCGTGGCGGCCGCGGTGCTCGCGACCGCACGCGCGCTAGGCGAGGCCGTCATGATCCAGATGGTCTCGGGCGGCAAGTTCTTCTCGCCCAAGCCGGTCGACGGGGTCATCTTCTTCTTCGAGCCGTTGCGCACGCTCGCCTCGGCGATCGTCGACTACCGCGACGGCGTCGGCTCGCCGGCGCTGGGCGCCGCCGTGTATGCGTTCGCGCTGCTGCTGCTGTTCTCGGCGTTCGTGCTGTCGGTGACCGGCTACCTGGTCAAGCTCCCGCTACGCAAGTACCAGACGCGCGGATGAGCACGTTCTCGCCAGGGGTGCAGCAGGCGGGGCCGGGCGCTCCCGCGGGGCGCGGCTCGAGCGGACGCGGCCGGCGCTCCTCGCCGATGAGCTGGCGCTGGGGCGATCGGATTGCGCTCGCGGCCGCGTGGACGGCGGGAATCTCGCTGTGCGTGATCGCCGCCGCGATCGTGCTGTACATGGGCTACCGCGGCATCCAGTACCTGCGTCCGGGTCTGCTCTTCACCCATCCCAAAGTCAGCGAAAGCGGCGCCGCCTCGGGTGGCTTCCTGGATCCGCTGATCGGGACGATCGTGCTGACCGTCATCGGCATCGTGCTCGCGCTGCCCCTGGCGCTAGCCAGCGCCGTGTGGATCGCCGAGTACGGTCGTCCGAGCTGGCTCGCGCGGGTGGTCGAGTCGAGCATCGAGATCGTCGCAGGCACACCCGACATCGTGATCGCGATCTTCGGGCTCGCGCTATTCCAGCTCTCCCTGCTCGCGCCGTTCTCGTTCACCGCCGAAGGCGGCGGCGTATACGGGCGCTCGTTCCTGGCGGCGGGCGCGATGATGTCGCTGCTCGCGCTGCCGCCCGTGTACGCGGCCACGCGGGACGGGCTGCAGGCGGTGCCGGGGCACATGCGCGAGGCGGCCTTCGCGCTGGGCAAGACGCGCATCACGACGATCCGGCGGGTGCTGATCCCCAGCGTGCGCTCGAACATCGCCACCGGCGTCACGCTCGGCATCAGCCGCATCATCGGCTCGACCGCGATCGTGCTGATCCTGCTCGGCGAGACGCTGACCATAGAAACGCAGGGATCGGTCCCGGTGGTCAACCTGCTGCGCGGCACCGGCGCGTCGCTGACCACCTACATCTACGACAACTCGCCGGCCGGCGAAAGCGGCGCGCCGCAGAAAGCCTACGCGGCCGCGTTCCTGCTGCTGATCTTCGTGCTCGCTCTCAACCTGCTCGTGGACAGGATCGGCCGAGCACAGGCAAGCGCGACGGGTCTCACGCCGATCGGGGCGGTGGTCTAGCGATGCTCGACGGACCTTTTACAAATCGCCGAAAAGCCGCTAACCTCATCGTTCTGATGGCGAAAGTCAAGGCAATGGAGATTGTGCTCGATGAGTCCTGACGAGATGCTTCTCGATCCTTGGAGCTTTGCGACCGATGGCCGTGAGCAGCCGCTCGCGAGCGAGCCGCCGGCGAGCGAGCCGCAGCCGGCACAGTCGCCGTTCGGCGACGGCACGGTGCCGCCGGTGCGCACGATCGTGCTCGACCGCCCGCCCACGCCGGCGCGTCCGGTGCCCGAGCGCGAGGCCGTCCGCAGGCCGTCCTCGGCGGCGGGGCCCGAGCGCCTGAGCCTGCGCGAGGTGAGCATCTCCTACGCGGGCAAGCCGGCCGTCAAGTCGGTGTCGCTGTCGGTCCACCAGGGCGAGGTGCTCGCTCTGATCGGCCCCTCCGGCTGTGGCAAGACGACGCTGCTGCGCACGCTCAACCGCCTGACCGAGCTGACCGCGAGCGCGTCGCGCTCGGGCGAGATCCTGCTCGACGGCGAGGACATCCACGACCTCGTCGACACGACGCTGCGCTCGCGCGTGGCGATGGTCTTCCAGCAGCCCAACCCGTTTCCGATGTCGATCTTCGACAACGTCGCGTTCGCGCTGCGCGAGCAGGGGCGCAAGCGCCCCGGGCGGCGCGAGCTCGAGCCGCTGGTGATCGACGCGCTGCGCAGGGCGGGGCTCTACGACGAGGTCCGCGACGACCTCGACCGGCCGGCGCTGCGCCTGTCCGGCGGTCAGCAGCAGCGCCTGTGCATCGCGCGCGCGATCGCCCCCCGGCCCGAGGTGCTGCTGATGGACGAGCCGTGCAGCGCCCTGGACCCGATCTCCACAGGCGTGATCGAGGAGCTGATCGGCGAACTGCGGCGCGACCTGGCGGTCGTGATCGTCACGCACAACCTCGCACAGGCGCACCGGGTGGCCGACAAGGTCGCGTTCATGTACCTGGGCGACCTGGTCGAGTACGGGACGACGCAGGATCTGTTCGACGACCCGCGCGCCGAGCGCACGCGCGAATACGTCCGCGGAGCGTTTGGATGAGCACGCCGCCGGTCGGGGGAGCCCAGCCGGGACGGCTGGGCCGGTCGCCGCGACCGAGGTCGGGGGCGATGCGGATCCGGCGCGCGCTCGCGCTCGCCGGTTGCGGCATGCTCGCTGTGGGCCTCGCCGCGTGCGAGAGCACCGAGCAGGAAAGCGCCAAGATCGGCCGCGAAAGCGAAGCCGCGGCGCGGGCCGCGGCCAAGCCCGTCGCCAGCAAGCATGCCGGCGCTCGCGCGCATGGCCACGCCCACGGCGCCAAGCAGGGGACCACGCGCAAGGGGACGGCCGCGCCATGACGAACCTCGCCCCGGTGCCCTCCGAAAGCTCCACGTGCGCCAACTGCTCGGCGCCGCTCGTCGCCGACCAGCGCTACTGCCTCTCGTGCGGGCAGCCGTGCTCGCCCGTGCGACTCGCGTTCCTGGACGTGCTCGAGACCGAGCGCCAGCCGCAGCTCGGCGCGGGCGCCGTCAGCAACGCGCCCGTCGCCTTCACGCCCTACATCGAACCCGCGGCCGGGCCCGCGTGGCTGCGCCGCTACGCGCCGCTGTTCGCCGTCCTGTCGGTGCTGCTGCTGGCGATGATCGTCGGCCTGCTCGTCGGCCACTGGGTTACGCAGAGCAAGGCGCCGTCGGCCCCGCAGGTGATCAAAGTGGAAGGCCTCGGCGGCGCGGCCCTGGCTGCCGGGACCGGCACGACGCCCGCGACGAGCACCACGCCGGCGACGAGCGCCAAATCCGGCACGTCCGCCAAGAGCGAAGAAGCAAAGGAAGAAGCCGAAGCCAAGGCGGAAGAAAAGGCCGAAGAAAAAACGCCCGCGAAGGCGCCCGAAGCCAAGAAAGTCAGCAGCAACACGATCAACAAACTTGGGGAAACCCATGGCAAGGCGCACGAGAAGGAACTCAACGAAATCAGCACCGCGCCGATCGAAGTCAAATGAGCGCATACGGCGGAAACGGCACCAGGCCGCCCGTGCCAGCGCGGCCCCCGGCGCCCGCGGCCGGCCCCGGCTCGGGCGTTGGCTCCGGCGCGGGCGTTGGCTCCGGCGCCGCGAGCACGGAGCAGAGCGCTGGTGGCATCGTCCTGCCCGCCGGCGGGCTGCCGACGCCGAGCGGCTCGATGTCAGAGTTGCGCCGCCGGCGCCTGGAGCTGGCCGAGCGGGTGGCCTCGTTGACGTGGGACCTCGGCGGTCTCGCGTACGAGATGGCGATCCGCGACCACTACCGCCTGGACGTGCTCGCGCGTAAAGCGTCGGAACTCCAGGAGGTCGACGCCCAGCTGGGAGAGGTGCAGCGTCTGCTCGCGACCGCCGAGGCGGGCGTCCACGGACAGTGCCGCTCGTGCGGCGCCGTGCACAGCCGCGGCGCGGCATTCTGCTGGCACTGCGGCGCGCCGCTGCTCGCCGAGGCGCGGCCGTCGGTGCTGCAGAGCGATTCGCCGGCGGCGGGCTGAGCACGGAGACCAGCCGGCGGGCGAGCTCCAGGCCAAAGCCGTCCTCTTCGCTGTAATCATCGCCAGGCGTCAAGCAGCGCGCTGGGATCCAGCTGAACATCAAGGTCAAGATCGTCAGCGAATCCCGCCCTCGAGACGCCCAGCAGCTTAGCGGCGCCCGCCCCGGGCACGTTCGCGCGCTGCTCGGCGAGATGCCGCGCGTCCCGACGTCCGAACGGCGATCGCGCTCGCCACTTGATCGATCCGATAAACGCAACGTGCTTGGGAGTCTCGGCGTCGGCACCCACGAGATCCACCTCGATCTGGTTGTCGCGAGTCCAGTAGCTCCCAACGTGGCGGGCACTGTCGAGCTTGCTGGCAAGATCTGGATCGACCAGTAGGCGCTCGACCGAGCGTCGTGCGAGTGGCTCGATCGCGTTGCCCCGGAACGTCTCCCAATCTCGTTCGATGCGTGCGACCGTAAGATCGCTCCTGCCCCTATCGATCTCCTCGATGTTCGGCCCGATGAAACGAAGCCAGAAGCGCAGGTAGGGGTCGGCGATCGTGTAGCGCTTGTTCTTCTTGCCGGGGGGCGCGGCATACGGAAGGCTTTGTTCGACCATCTGCTTCATGTCTACGAGAAGCTCCAACGCGGAGCTCAGGGTCGCCTCGTTGGAGATGCCGCTTGCGGCGCGGATTTGGCCGAAGGTGCGCTCGCCATGGCCGATACTCGCCAGAACCTTGCGTGCCGAGGTCTGTGTGTTGAGCTCGGCCTCGAGTATGCGCATCCCGTCGACCACGAACCGAGTCGCAGAGTCGGCCAGCGCGTGTCGCAGGAAGTGCCCGCGACTGGCGCCGCGCGGCCAGGAGGACGCAAGCTGCGGGAAGCCGCCGACGATCAGGTAGACGTCCAACGCCTCCGCCGGGGCGACGCCGGTGAGCTCCGCCACCTCCGCAGGAGATAGCGGTGGCACGACGATTTCGCGCGTGGGGCGATCGTGGAGCTCGGCCGGACGCTGCGTCAGCGCCTGCATCATCCGCACGTCGGAACCGATCGCGACCAGGAGAACCGGCCGATTTTTCAGGTACCGGTCCCAGGCAAGTTGCAGATCCGCTGGGAAGCCGTCGTCCTTCTCCACGAGATACGGAAGCTCATCGATGACCAGAGCGATGGGCTGGCTCTCCGTCGCGCCGTCGGTGGCGGCGCGGAGCGCGGATGGCCAGGAGTCAAATGAAACCCCCGACCCAAACAGGCCGGCGGCAGGGAGGTTCGATTCCGCGATCGTCTCGACGAACCGCTTCAGCGCGATGTCAGTCGTCCGTCTTGGCGCCTGATAGTAGGCGGCACGGATGCCGCTCCGGCGCAGAAACTCCTCGACAAGGCGCGACTTCCCAACCCTGCGACGTCCGCGTATCCACGCGAACCGCCCCTCGCCTTCTCGCACGGATCGAAGCTCCCCAGAGAGGATCTCGAGCTCATGTTGTCGTCCTACGAAAGCCATCAGAGGAAACTATAGTCGATTAAACTATGGTTGACCATAGTTTACTGTCGTGGGGCGCAACTCATGCGTCCAGCGCGAATACGCGGCTCGAGCACCGGCAACGGTCGTCCAGGCGATCGTCTCGTGGCTGCCGGTCGGGTAGCGTGACAGGAATGAGACGGAGCATCACCGTCGCGATGGCGGCTCTCGCGCTGAGCGCAGCGCTCACCCTCGCTGTTGCGAGCTCCTCAACCGCGAGGGCCCCGCGCGTGCGCCGCGCGGGCGCGCCCCTCGAATACGGCTGCCCGATCCTGCCGGCGGAAGACCCCCTGAACCAGGAAATCGCGAACGCGCCAGCGAGCCCAAACTCGGCCAACTACGTCGCGAGCATCGGGCTGAGCGCGCACCTGCACCCTGACTTCGGCACCGAGCCCAGCTACGGCATCCCGTACACGGTGGTCGGCCCCGAACAGCCGAAGGTGCCGGTCAAGCTCACGAAATACGGCGCCGAATCGAACCCGGGGCCATACCCGGTGCCGGCGAACGCGCCGATCGAGGGCGGGGGCAAGAACGGGCGCGGCGACAAACACGTGCTCGTCGTGCAGGAAGGCAGCTGCATGCTCTACGAGATGTACAAAGCCCATCGCAAGGGCGCCGGCTGGACGGCGTTCAACGGCGCGGTGTTCAACCTGCGCAGCGACGCGCTGCGCCCGGAAGGCTGGACCTCAGCGGACGCCGCCGGCCTGCCGATCTTCCCGCTGCTCGCGCGCTACCCGGAGGTCGCCTCGGGGCAGATCGACCACGCGCTGCGCGTCACCGTGCCGGAGACGCAGGACGGCTACATCCATCCCGCGACCCACTACGCCTCGAGCAGCTCCAACCCGAGCCTGCCGCCGATGGGCCTGCGGCTGCGTCTGAAGGCCAGCTACAGCCTCGCGGGCTTCAACGGCGAGTCGCTCGTGATCCTCGTAGCGCTCGAGCGCTACGGCCTGATCGTCGCCGACAACGGCTCGCCGTGGTTCATCACCGGCGCGCCCAACCCGGGCTGGAACGACGAAAACCTGGAAGAGATCAAGCGGGTCCCCGGCGCGGAATTCGAAGCCGTCGAAAGCGGCCCGATCCTGCACGGCTGAGTGCGGGCGCCGACCGGCCACACGGCTCGCAACAGCGCGGACGCCGAGCGCCCGGACCGCTCAGGTCGCTTCGGCTACTCGACCGGGGCCTGCACCGGCGGCGCGGCCGCCGGAGCCTGCACCGGCTCGGCCACCGGCACCTGCGTGGCGACGGGCTGCGCCGGCGCCTGCGGCTGCTGCGTGGTCTGGGTCAGCCTGGGCGTGTCGCCGCTGATCGAGTCCTTGAACTCGCGCATGCCACTGCCGACCGAGCGGCCGATCTCCGGCAGGCGCTTGGCGCCGAACACGAGCAGCAGCACGATGAGCAGGAAGGCGATGTGGAGTGGATTGTCGAGTCCCATGCGATTCAGTCTACGCCTTTTTCGAGCGGTTCCGGTCAACCCCGGCCCGCTGTACCAGCTGCGCGGCGACGAGCAGCATCAGCGCGGCGAACGCGTCGCGCAGGACGGCGCCTGTGAGGGCGTTCGCGAGCGCCACGCCGGCGGCGGCGCCGGCGAGCGACAGCAGCCCGAGCAGCAGCGCGTCGCGGCGCACGACGTTGCCGTAGCGGTCCTGCCTGTAGGTGCCGACGATCGCCACCGGGACGATCGCGAGCAGCGAGGTCGCCTCCGCGTGATGCTGATCGAGCCCGAGGAACAGCACGAGCCCCGGCACGAACAGCACGCCGCCGCCAACGCCGAGCAACCCGGCGACCACCCCGGCTGCCAGACCGATCGCGATCGCTCCGATCAACGCGTGCCCCCGATCATCTGAGGACCAGCTCGACGGCGCTCGCGACGAGCACCGCGGCGAACAGCAGGGCGATCGCGCGGGGAGGCAGGCGCTGCTGCAGACGCGTGCCGATCAGCACGCCGCCGACGGCGGGCACGCCGACGAGCGCCGCGTCGAGCAGGCGCACGTTGCCGTACAGCCCCTGCGCGGCGGCGGCGAAGCCGGCGATGAACACGATCGCGGCCAGCGAGGTGGCGGTCGCGGCGCGCTCGCCGTAGCCGAGCCACAGCACGAGCAGCGGCACGATCACGCTGCCGCCGCCGACGCCGAACAGGCCGCTGAACAGCCCGGCGAGCGTGCCGATCGCCATCAGCCTCAGCGAGCGCTGCAGCGACGGCCCCGCGGCCGCTTGCCCGAGCGGACGGCCCGGCAGCCCAGACGTTGACACCGCGCGCCATACTAGACCCCGTGTCCCCAGCAGCAACGCTAGTGGAGGCGCTCGAGCCGATCCGCTCCGATCCCGCCCGCTCAGCAGTGCTGCTCGACATCGACGGGACGCTGGCGCCGATCGTGCGCCACGCGGCCGACGCGCACGTGCCGGAGGCCACGCGCGGGCTGCTGATCGAGATCGCGCGGCGCTATCGAGTGGTCGGCTGCGTGAGCGGCAGGCGCGCGAGCACGGCGCGCCAGATCGTGGCGATCGGGACGATCGCGTACGTCGGCAACCACGGCGGCGAGCTGCTGCGCCCGGGGGCGACGCGCCCTGAGGTGGACCCCGAGCTGGCGGCGTGGACGGCGCGCGTGCGGGAGTTCGCGGCGAGCGTGTTCACGCCGGAGCACCAGCGTCTGCGCGTGCGCAGCGAGGACAAGGACACGATCGCGGCGTTCCACTGGCGCGGGGCGCCGGACGAGGAGGCGGCGGCGCAGGCGGTGCACGAGATCGCGCGCCGCGCGGAGGAGCAGGGCTTCGCGGTGCACTGGGGGCGCAAGGTGCTGGAGGTGCGCCCGCCGGTGGTGCTCGACAAGGGGCTGGGGATCGCGACGCTGCTGCGCGGCAAAGAGCTCGCGGCGGCGATGTACGTCGGCGACGACACGACCGACCTGGACGCGTTTCGCGGTCTGCGCTCGCTGGTCGACGACGGGAGCCTCGCGTGCGCGGTTTGCGTGGCCGTCAGCTCCGACGAAGCGCCCCCGGGCCTCGCGGCGGAGGCCGACCTGACGGTCGACGGTCCCGGCGGCGTGCGCGAGCTGCTCGAGGCGCTGCTGTAGCGCCGTGCGGTTCGTGGACTTCCTCAGGACGACCGTGCTGCTGAGCGCCGGCGCCGCGACGGCGCTCGCGGCGGTGACGGTGATCGCCGCCAGCGCGCGCTCGGACACGCAGCTGGCTGCGATCGCGGTCGGCTGGTGGCTGGTGGCGGCGGGCACCGGCCTGCGGATGGGCAGGCACGCGCAGACGAACCCGCCGATCGCGCGCCTGCTGTCGGGCGCGCGGGCGAGCAGCTCGCTGCCGGAGCACCATCCGAGCGCGATCCTGCTCAACCGGCTGTGGCCGCTGGCGCTGTTCACGCTGCTGTCCGGCGGCCTCGCGTTCCTGGCGCCGCAGATCCCCGGCATCGCCGCCGGCTTCGCGATCATCTGGGCGCTCGCGTGGCGCCACCAGGACGCGGCGGTGGAGGCGATAGAGGAGCGCGACGGAGCCAGCTTCTACGTGCGGCGCACCTCGCCGGTGCGCCCGATGGAGCTGGTGCGCACGCCCGGCTTCAAGACGGCTCGCCCGGAGCGCTTCGACGGCGCGATCTCCTGAGATGGGGACGGCCGGGCCGGTGGCGCCCGCGACGGGCCCGCTCGACGTGCTGATCGTCTCGCTCGGCTCGACCGAGGGGCTGCGCAGAGCCGACGAGGAGCTGCGCGACTCGCTCGTCAGGGCGGGCGTGCGGGTGGAGGTCGCGCGGGCGATGGCGCCGGCGGCGAAACGTACGCTGATGCTCACCGACCTCGCGTGGGCGCGCGCCGCGCGCGCGGCGGCGAGCATGGCTCTGGCCGAGCAGCGTCCGCCGCCGCGCGCGATCGTGTACTCGAGCACGACCGCCGCGCTGCTGTGGCCGCGGCCCGGCGCGATCCGCTTCGACGCCCCTTCGGCTGGCAACCGGCCGGGACGTCACGGGCTGTGGCAGCGTCCGCTGGAGCGCCGGAGGCTGGGGCAGGCGCCGCTGCTGCTGCCGTGGAGCGAGGGTGGGCTGGGCGAGGCGCCGGCTGTCGCCCGCGGTAACGGCCGGGCGCTTGTGGTGCCGGTGGCGGTCGAGCCGTCGGGACCGCCCGCGCCGCAGCGCGACATCGCAGCGATCACGTACGCCGCCAACCCCGCCAAGAAGGGCCTCGACCGGGTGCTCGCGGCGTGGCGGCGGGTGCGCGGCGACGTGAGAACGAACGCCTGCGAGGGCGACGGTGCGGCCGCGGACGGAGTGGAGCTGGTGGTGGCGGGCGCGTCCCAGGCGGAGCTGGAGCTGGCGGGGTTGCCGATCGGCGCCGAGAGCGGTGTGCGAGTCGTCGGCGCGCTGCCTCAGGACGAGTACCGCGCGCTCGTGCGGCGCGCGCGCGTGTTCGTGTGCGCGCCGCGTCGCGAGGACTACGGGATCGCGCAGCTGGAGGCGCTCGCGGACGGCTGCATGCTCGTGACCACGCCCGCGCCCGGTCCGTATGCGGCGCTGCCGATCGCGCGCGAGCTCGACGCGCGACTCGTCGGCGAGGATCTCGAGGGCGCGCTGCGCGCCGCGCTTGAGGACCCCGCGCCCGACTACGCGGCGCGCGCGAGCGTCGCTCTCGCCCCGTTCCGCCGCGACGCGCTCGACCGGCTGACGGCGGGCACGCTCTTGCCGCGCCTGCTCGGCGACGTGCCTGATGAGACGGAGACACCGTGACCAACTGTCCTGATTTTCCTGGCATACGGAATGTCGGTGGGTTATGTTCGACCGGTGTCGACACGCCCGCTCGACATCGCGCGAACCGCTGACGCCAGCGCTCGAGCCGGTGTTCGGGCGCGTGTCGGGCTGCGGCGCGCCAGCGCCTGCGCATGGGGCGCGGTCGGCGCCACGGCGGCGTTCGTGGCGGTCACGTGCTGGTGGCTGACGCAGGATCGCAGCATCCCCATCTACGACGCCGGCGAACACCTGAGCACGGCGCTCAGATATCACGACATGCTCGCGGCGGGGAACCTGCTGGGACCGTTCACGAGCCCGTCCGTGTACCCGATCCTCGGGCATCTGGTCGGCGCGCTGGCGGCATTCGTCGGCGGCGTGAACGTCGCCGCGCCGATCGTCGGCGAGAACGTCGTGTTCGTGCCGCTGCTCGCGCTCGGCTGCTACCAGACGGGGCGCCTCCTGTTCGGGCCCCTGGCGGGGATGCTCGCGGTCCTGTTCGTGCTCGGCTCGCCGCTGCTCATCTCGATGTTCCACGTGTTCCTGCTGGACGCTCCGCTCGCGGCGGCGGTGGCCGTCTCGGTCTGGCTGGTGCTCGCGAGCGAGGACTTCAGCCGCACGGGCACCTCCGCGCTGGCCGGCCTCGCGGTCGGGCTGGGGATGAACGTGAAGGCGCAGTTCGTGCTGTTCCTCGCCGGCCTCGTGCTCGTCGTCCTCGTGCACGGCGGCTGGCGCAACCGCCGGGGCTTCGCGGCCTTCGCCGCGGTCGCGCTGCTGGTCGGCGCTCCGTGGTATCTCGTGCACTTCTCCGAACTGGGAAGCATGCTGGAACTCGCGAGCGGCGGCGGAGGCACGCCGGTGGGCAACATCCCGCCGACGGTCTCGACGGACAACCTCCTGTGGTACTTCTGGAACGTCCTGAACTCCCAGCTGCTGGGGCCGCTGTTCGTGCTCGCGGCGGTGGGCACGCTGTGGACGCTCGTCGACGTGGTGCGCGACCGGGGCGGCTCGGGCGCGCGGATGGAGCTGCTGGCAGGGGGCTTCCTGGCGTGGTTTGCGATCACGTTCGTCACCTCGCACCACGACATCCGCTACGGCCTGCCGCTGCTCGCCTACGTGGCGGTGATCGCCACCGGCTGGATCGCGAGCATGCCGCGCGCCGCACGCGTGGCCGCGATCGCCCTGCTGGTGCTCGGCGTGGCGGCGAACACGCTCGGCATCGACTTCGGCGCCGGCGTGGGCGGGGGGGAAGTGAAACTCGCGCTGGCCGACCCGCTGCCCGCCGGCGAGCAGTTCCCCGACGAGATCGTCCTGTTCTCGACGAACGGGTTCCTCGCCTCGGCTCCGAGCAGCGACGGCGACGTGCCGGGCCTGCTCGAGGCGCTGGGGCGCGAAGGCGTGCGCACGGTCACGTGGAGCGTCGCGCAGAGCAGGCTGCCGGACTTCTCCTCGGCGGGGCTCGCGCCACTGGCCCGCATAGCGGGCATGTCATCGGCGCTCACAAGGAAACTGCAATACACCGAATCCGCGAGCGTCGCCACGCTGGTCCACGAACCGGTGAGCGGATCCACGGCGGCGCCGTGCACGATGCTGAGCGACTACTCAGGTGTATGGGTCGTGCGCTTCGACGCCGCTGCCGGCAAGTTCGGCCTCTACTGCCCGACGGGCGGTCGCGGCTACTACGACCTCGGTGTCGTCAGCTGACGCGACTGCCCGGCGCCGGCGCCGGCCTGGGCCCAGCGCTCACCGCCTGCGGCCCCGGTTCAGCTCCGCCCACGGCCGTGTGTTCGCGACATCCTCCTTCGTCAGCCAGGCCCGCCGCGCAGTCGCGACGCCCCAGCGCATGTTCGCGAGCGTGGCCGTGCGGTGCGCGTCGGAGTCGATCACGATCTGCACGCCCGCGCGCGCGGCGGCCCGCGCGTTCACATCCGAGAGGTCGCGCCGATCGGGGTTGGCGTTGATCTCGAGCATCGTGCCGGTGCGCGCGGCGGCGGCGAACACGGCATCGAGGTCGACCGCGTACGGCTGGCGGCGCTCGATCAGGCGGCCGGTCGGATGGCCGATCGCGTCCACATGAGGATGTTCGATGGCGGCGATCATTCGCTCGGTCATCTTCTGCTCTCCCATGCCGAAGGACGTGTGCACGCTGGCGATCACCCAGTCGAGCTCGCCGAGCAGCTCGTCGTCGTAGTCGAGCGAGCCGTCGGGCAGGATGTTGACCTCGCTGCCCGCCAGCAGCTGGATCCCGTCGACGCGCGCGTTGGCCTCGCGCACGAGCTCGATCTGGCGGCGCAGCTGCTCGGGCGAGACGTCGTTGCCGAAGCCGTGGCTGGCGGAGTGGTCGGTGATCGCGAGGTACTCGTAGCCGCGCTCGCGCGCCGCCAGCGCCATCTCATCGATCGTGTCGTGCCCGTCTGAGGCGACGGTGTGGCTGTGCAGGTCGCCGCGGATGTCGCCGAGCTCGACCAGGCGCGGCAGCTCCCCCGCGCGCGCCGCCTCCAGCTCGCCACGATTCTCCCGTAGCTCTGGCTCTATATAGAGGAGGCCCAAGCGCGCGTAGACCTGTTGCTCGGTGGGACATGTTGCGCAGGAGCCGGTGGCGTCCACCTTCGATGACGACGCGTCGAGGATGCCGTACTCGGATACGTGCAGTCCGCTGCGCACCGCGCCTTCGCGCAGCGCGGCGTTGTGCGCGCCGGAGCCGGTGAAGTGCTGCAGCAGGTTGCCCAGCTGCGCGGGGCGCGCGATCCGCAGGTCGACGCCGATGCCGGCGTGCGTGCGGGCCTTCGCGCCGGCCTTCCCGGCGGAGCTGACGCGCTCGATCTGCTCGAGCTTGGCGAGGCTCTTGGCGAGGATCGTCGGGCGCGTGGTCGTGGCGATCAGGTCGATGTCCTTGACGCTGTCGGCCTGCCTGCGGGCGGAGCCGGCGAGCTGCACGTGCGTTCCCGGCCCGCCGATGGCGAGCAGGCCGTCGACGAGCGCTTCGCCGATCTCCAGCGCCCGCGGCAGCACGATGCGCGGCGCGGCGGCGATGTCGGGGTTGGCGTCCAGCTGCGCGAGCGAGGCGAGGATGCTTTCCTCGAGCTTCGGCCCGAGCCCGCGCACGGTGCGGATGCGCTGGGCGAGCGCCGCCTCGCGCAGCGCCCGCGGCGAGTCGACGCCGAGCTCTGAGTGCAGCAGCCGCGCGCGCTTGGGGCCGAGGCCGGGCAGGCGCGTGATCGCGATCAGGCCCGGCGGGAACTTCGCGCGCAGCTTCTCCGCCGCCGGGATCGTGCCGGTGCTGACCAGCGCGAGGATCTTTTCCTGCAGCGTGCCGCCGATCCCCGCCAGCTCCGTCGCCCGGCTTTCGCGCGCGAGCGCCGCAACGGACACGGACGCCTCGCGCACCGCCTTCGCCGCCGTGCGGTAGGCGAGCACGCGATAGGCGATCGCGCCGTCGAGCTCGTACAGGTCGCCGAGTTCTTCCAGCGCGTCGGCGATCGCGGCGTTGGACGGGTCGGGCTGGACCATCGCACCAGCGTACGGGCACGCACGCGCCGCTCGCGTGCCGGCTGGGGACACCGCGCGGCGGCACGCTCTAGGGTACCCGGCCAATGTCCGGTGAGCCGTGGCTGGTGCTGCCCACTTACAACGAGGCCGAGAACGTAGAGGCGATCGTCGCCGCCGCCGCGCAGGTGCTCGCGACGGCGGCGCCGGACGGCTTTCGCGTGCTGATCGTCGACGACGGCTCGCCCGACGGCACGGGTGAGCTCGCCGACGGGATGGCCGCCGAGCACGAGTGGCTGCAAGTGCTGCACCGCACGGAGAAGAACGGCATCGGGCCGGCGTATCTGGCGGGCTTCCGCCACGCGCTCGACCACGGCGCCGGCTACGTGATGGAGATGGACTCCGACTTCTCACACGACCCTGCCGACCTCGCGCGGCTGCTGCAGGCGGTGTACGACGGCGCCGATCTGGCGCTCGGCTCGCGCTACGTGCCCGGCGGCGGCGTGCGCGAATGGGGACTGCTCCGGCGCTTCATCAGCGAGGGCGGCTCGACGTACGCGCGCATCGTGCTCGGCCTGCGCGTGCGCGACCTGACGGGCGGCTTCAAGTGCTTCCGCCGCGAGGTGCTCGAGGCGATTCACTTCGACGGCGTGCGCTCGCAGGGCTACGCGTTCCAGGTCGAGCTCACGTATCGCGCCGTGCAGGCGGGCTTCAAGGTGGTGGAGGTGCCGATCGTGTTCCGCGACCGCCAGCACGGCACGAGCAAGATGTCCTGGCGGATCGCCGCAGAGGCGATGTGGCTGGTGCCGCTGCTGCGCTTCAGGTAGGCGGCGCCCAGCGGCTCGGGTTGCGCTCCCGCGCTTCAGGTGGGCGGCGCCCCCGCTTCAGCTCGACCCCTGACCCGTCGATGGGTGGGGGATGGATGCCTCGGCGTACGCGTTCGCCCACGGGGTGCGCCAGACGGGCGCGACGCTGCGCGCGTGGCAGCGCACGCCGTTTGCCGTCGTCGGGCGTTGGGTCGCCGGCTCGGCGCTGGCGGCAACGGGGCTTCTTGCGGCGGTGCTGCTCGTCGCCTCGCTCGATCACGGCTACCAGCAGGTCATCACGCTGCAGCCGCCGTTCGCGGTTGGCGGTGGGGCCGAAGTCCTGCGCGTCCTGGGCAGCAACCTGCTCGTGCTCGCGCTGCACGCGATGGCATGTGTCGCGGGGTTCATCGCCGGCAGCTCGCTGCCGCTGCAGGCGCAGCACCATCGCGGCGTCTCGCGCTGGGTGCACGAGCACGGCGGGCGCCTGGCGATCGCGTTCGTCATCGCCGCGACCAGCTTCTCGCTGAGCGCGCAGGCGTACGTGATCGGGCACACGCTCGCCGGCGTGTCGCACTTCCTGCGCGTCTCGCCCGCGCTGCTGCTGCTGGGCGTGCTGCCCCACGCGGTTCCAGAGCTGGTTGCCCTGTTCCTGCCGCTCGCCGCGTGGATCATCGCCAGCCGCAGGGGCGAGTGGGATCAGCTGCTCGCCGCCACGCTCGTGACCGTCGCGCTGGCCATCCCCGTGCTCGTCGTCTCCGCGTTCGTCGAGGTGTACGTCTCCCCGCACCTGTTCACCGCGCTCACGCACATCCATCCGCCGATCGTGCGCAGCTCCGAAGGCTGGATCGTCACGGTGCGCTGAGGCGGTCCTCGTCGGCCGTGCTCGCGACCGGCCGCGCGGTCTCGTGCGCGCCCCTGCGCGCGGCCTCCTGCTCGGCCTGCGCCGCCTCTTCGTCGCGCGTCTCCCCGCGCAGCAGCCACCACAGCAGCAGTGCCGCGCCGATCACCACGACGCCGATGAACGCGGGTCCGGTTGAGGAGGCGAGCGGGAGCATCGGGCACACGATAGATCGCTCGGCCTCCGTGCCGGTTGCGAGGGCTGCACGAGTTCATTCGGATCCGCTCCGAGCGTCTCTGCCGAGCTGGAGACACCGAGCCCGGTAAATGGAAAAAGACTGGCATTTGGATCAGCGCCGCGCTAGCTTGCGGACGTGTCGGCCGAGGGCGATACGCGGAGTGCGGCCGGGACGGTCCCGGGCGCCGGCCGAGCACGCGGCGCTCGCGACCATGGCCGGGCGCTGGACCTCATCGGGGGCTGGGTTGCCGCGGCGCGTCTGGGCGTGTCTGGCTGGTGCGCGCCCGCGTGGGGCGCGATCGGCCTCGCGGCGGGGTTCATCGCGCTGACCTGCTGGTGGCTGACGCAGGACCGCAGCATCCCGATCTACGACGCCGGCGACCATCTGTGGACGGCGCTTCACTTCCACGAACTGCTGCGCTCGGGCGATCTGCTCGGGCCGTTCGAATACAACTGGCAGTATCCGCCGCTGGGGGAGCTCGTCGGCGCTTTCTCCGCGTTCGTCGGCGGCGTCGACGTAGCCTCTCCGATCGTCGGCGAGAACCTCGTGTTCGTCTCGCTGCTGACGCTGGGCTGCTACCAGACGGGCAAGCTGCTGCACGGGCCGACGGCAGGCCTGCTGGCGGCGCTCTTCGCGCTCGGCTCGCCGCTGCTGATCGCGCAGTTCCACGTGTTCATGCTCGACGCGCCGGAGACCGCCGTGGTGGCGGTGTCGACGTGGTTGCTGCTGGCGAGCCGCAAATTCAGCCGCGTGGGGATCTCCGGCCTGGCGGGGCTGGCGGTCGCCGCGGGGCTGCTGGTGAAGGTGCAATTCCCGTTCTTCGTCGCCGGCATCGTGCTGAGCGCCCTGCTGCTCGGCGGCTGGCGCAACCGGCGCGGCCTGCTGGCGTTCGTGGTCGTCGCCGTGGCCCTCGGGGCGCCGTGGTACGTAGACCACCTCTCGGAGCTCAAAACGATCGCAAAGCTCGCTGGCGCGGAATCCGGCGCGACCGCCGAAAACCTGCCGACGACGGTGTCGCTCCACAATCTCACCTGGTACCTGTGGAGCATCCTCGACTTCCAGCTGCTGCTGCCGCTGTTCGCGCTGCTCGCCGGGGGCTTTCTGTGGACGGCCGTCGCGCTGGCCCGGCGACGCGGCGAGCGGCTGGGCGAGCGCTTCGAATTCCTCGCCGGCGGAGTCGTCGCGTGGCTCGCGATCACGCTGACGCCGCATCACGACATCCGCTACGGGATGCCGCTGCTGCCGTACATGGCGGTCATCGCGACCGGCTGGATCGTGGAGCTTCCGGTGCTTGCGCGCCGGGCCGCCGTCGGCGTGCTCGTGCTCGGCGTCGCTCTCAACACCGCCGGCACGACGTTCGGCGCCGGCGGAGAAGTGGACATTGCGGTGGCGCGTGGGCTCGCCTCGACGTACGCGCTGCCGACGTCGATCGTGCTCTACTCGAGTCACGGGTTCCTCGTCTCCGGGCCCAAGCGCGACGGCGACGTGCCCGGGCTGCTCGAAGCGCTCAGGCGCAACGGCGTGACGACGATCGAGTGGAGCGTGGAAGAGAGCAGGGGTCCCGACTTCTCTTTCGAAGGGCTGCACCCGCTGGCGCTGATCGCGGGTCTGACGCCGTTCGTCACCCGCGGCCTTCAGTACAGCCAATCGAGCGAAGTCGCCACGCTCGTCCACAGGCCGCTCTCCGCGCACGGCCCGCCCCCGTGCGCGACGCTCAGCGACGGCACCGGGGTGTTCGTCGTCCGCGCCCACCCGGCAACGGGCAGGAGGATGTTCTACTGCCCGTCTCGCCATCCGGCGTACTACTGAACGGCGCGCCTCCGGGGCCGCAGCCGATGCCTCCGGCGCGCTCGAGGATCACCTCGCACTCGTGCTCTGGGCTCTCCGGAGGCCTCCCCTTCATTTTGTATAGTGTTGCGTAAGCGACCAAGGAGACCACGATGGCAGGCACCCTCACCCAGATCACAGACACGAACTTCGACGCCGAGGTGCTCGAAGCCGAGGGCCCCGTGCTCGTCGACTTCTGGGCGCCCTGGTGCGGCCCCTGCCGCGTCGTCGCGCCGGTCCTGGAGGAGATCGCATCCGAGCGTCCCGAGCTGCGGATCGTCAAGCTCGACATCGACGAGAACCCGCAAACCGCCGCGCGCTTCCAGGTGCTGTCGATCCCGACGATGATCCTCTTCAAGGCCGGCCAGCCGGTCAAGACCGTCATCGGCGCCTACCCCAAGAAGAAGCTCGAGGCAGAGCTGGAGCCAGCTCTAACCCCCGCGGCTTAGCCTGAGGACCGATAGCCGGCGCGAGGCGGCGTCCTCGCTCGCTCGTGTGCTGAAAAGCACACCACGCTCGCTGCGTCCTTGCCTCGCTTGACTCTCGACCCTCAGGGAGCGTTGTGAATGGAGCGGCTCAGGGAGATCGTCAGGGGCAGGCCGTCGATCTCTGTCTGCTCGGAGTAGTCGGCGGGGGCGGCTGCGAGCTGCAGCTCCACCGTAAGCGTCTCGCCGACCAGGTACTCGCGGTGAGCCTGCGCGGCGTCGATCAGCGCGTTGTCGCCGTCGAGGGATAGCTCGATGCGGTCCTCGACCTGCAGGCCCGCCGTCTTGCGCGCGTTCTGGACCGCGTGGACGATCTCTCGCGAGCGCCCCTCGCGCCGCAGGTCCTCGTCGATCGCCAGGTCGAGCGCGACCGCGTGCGCGCCCTCGCGCTCGACGCTGTAGCCGTCGGGGGCGCGCATGCTCAGCAGCAGGTCCTCCGCCGCCAGCGTGTGCTCGCGGCCGTCGACCGCGATCCCGATCTCGCCGCCGTCGCGCAGCGCCGCCGCGATGTGCGCCGGGTCGAGCGCCGCGATCGCCGCCGCCGCCAGCGGCATCTCGCGGCCGAACAGCGGGCCGAGCGTGCGGTAGTTGGCCTTCACCTCGTACGTGCCCAGCTCGTCCGCCGCCGCCACGAAGCGCACCGCACGCACGTTCAGCTCCTCGCGCACCACGTCCGCCAGGCGTTCGATCGCCTCGCGCTCGCGCCCATCCGCCACCACCACCGCCTCGCCCAGCGGCTGGCGCACCTTGATCTTCGCCTGCCCGCGCGCGCCCAGGCCCAGGCGCACCGTCTCCCGCGCCAGCGCCATCGCCTGCTCGAGCTCCTCGTCGCGCGGCGGGAGCTCCTCGGCGGACGGGAAGTCGCACAGGTGCACGCTCGCCAGCTCGCCGTCCAGGTTGTCGTACATCTCGTCCGCCACGAACGGGCAGAACGGCGCCAGCAGCCTTGCCACCGTCAGCAGGCACGTGCGCAGCGTCTGGAACGCCGAAGCGTCGCCGTCCCAGAAGCGCCTGCGCGAGCGGCGCACGTACCAGTTCGACAGCTCGTCCACCAGGCTCGCGATCGCCCTGCCCGCCGTCGTCGTGTCGTACGCGTCCAGGCGCTCCGTCACCAGCTCCGCCGTCGCCGCCGTGCGCGACAGCGCCCAGCGATCGAGGTCCGCGTCGGGGCCGGACGCCGGCTCGACGTCCGTGCTGGGCTCGCGCAGCTCTGCCGCGCTCGCGTGCGCGTACAGCGCGTAGAAGTAATACGTCGACCACAGCTGCTTGAGGAACAGGCGCACGCCCTCGCCGATCGTCTCCGCCGAGAAGCGGTAGCCGTCCCACGGCTGCTTGGACGTGAAGAAGTACCAGCGGAACGCGTCCGCGCCGTACGCGTCCAGCACCTGCCACGGCTCGACCGTGTTGCCCCTCGACTTCGACATCTTCTGCCCCTCCTCGTCGAGGATCAGCCCCAGGCACACCACGTTGCGGTACGGAGCGTCCTTCCCCAGCAGCTTCGCGACGGCCAGCAGCGAGTAGAACCAGCCGCGCGTCTGGTCCTGCGCCTCGCAGATGAAGTCCGCCGGGAAGCCCTCCTCGAATCGCTGCTCGTGCTCGAACGGGAAGTGGTGCTGTGCGAACGGCATCGCGCCCGAGTCGAACCACACGTCGATCACCTCCGGCACGCGGCGCATCGGCTCGCCGCACCCGTCATGCGAGCACGGGAGCTCGATCTCGTCCACGTACGGGCGGTGGTGGTCCTCGAGCGTCGTGCCCGAGCGCTCCGCCAGCTCCGTAAACGAGCCCACCACGCGCATGTGTCCGCGCGCGCAGCGCCACACCGGCAGCGGCGTGCCCCAGTAGCGCTCGCGCGACAGCGCCCAGTCGACGTTGTTCTTCAGCCAGTCGCCGAAGCGACCGTGCTTGACATGCGGCGGGAACCAGTTGACCGTCTCGTTCGCCGCCAGCAGCTGCTCGCGCAGCTGCGACGTCGCGATGTACCACGACGGTTTCGCGTAGTACAGCAGCGGCGTGCCGCAGCGCCAGCAGTGCGGGTAGGAGTGCTCGTACTCCTGCACCCGCAGCAGCAGGCCTCGCTCTCGCAGATCCTCGATCAGCTCTCGCGTCAGCTCCGGGTCCTTGACGAAACGGCCCGCGTATGACTCCCCGTCGCGGTTGCGCACGCGCCCGTCGTAGGAGCCGTCCGGTCGCACGGGGTTGTACAGCGTGCCCGCCTTCGTCGGGTCGAACGGCACCAGCGGCGAGGCCGCCGCCACGCGGTAGTCGTCCTCGCCGAACGCCGGCGCCAGGTGCACGAGGCCCGTGCCGTCCTCCGTCGTCACGAACGCGTCCGCCACGATCGGCAGCGGGCCCGGCTCACGGTCGGTGGCCGCGAAGATCGGTCCCTGGTAGGAGCCGTAGCGCTCGACCAGCTCGGAGCCGGTAAAGCGCTCCAGCACCTCCGCGCGCTCGCCGAGCACCGGCTGCACGCGCGCGTCCGCGAGCACGAACACCTCGTCCCCGACTCGCGCCCGCGCGTACGTCGCCGTCGGCGACACCGCCACCGCCACGTTGCCCGGCAGCGTCCACGGCGTCGTCGTCCACACCAGCAGCCGGTCCGGCGTGCCGGTCGGGCCCGAGCCGCCCGCGCTCGCCGGCTCCGCGCCGGGTGGGTGGGCTCCTGATGCCGGCAGCTTCAGGAAGACGCTCTCGTCGACCACGTCCTGGTACCCGAGCGCGACCTCGTGGGAGGACAGCGTCGTCTCACAGCGCGGGCAGTACGGCACGACCTTGTTGCCCTCGTACAGCAGCCCGCGCTCGTCGATCTGCGCCAGCGCCCACCACACCGACTCGATGTAGCTCTCGTCCAGCGTCCGGTAGGCGTGCTCGAGGTCGATCCAGAAGCCGATCCGCTCGGTCAGCCGGTTCCACTCCTCCAGGTACGTGAACACCGACTCGCGGCACTTCGCGTTGAAGCGCGCGATCCCGTACTCCTCGATCTCCGACTTGTGCTGGATGCCCAGCTGCTGTTCCACCGCGATCTCCACCGGCAGCCCGTGGCAGTCCCAGCCGCCCTTGCGCTCCACGCGGTAGCCGCGCATCGTCTGAAAGCGCGGGTAGATGTCCTTGAACACGCGCGAGAGCACGTGGTGGGAGCCCGGCGGGCCGTTCGCCGTCGGCGGGCCCTCGTAGAAGACCCACTGCGGCGCGCCCTCGCGACGGCGCAGCGACTCGGCGAACACGTCGCGCTCGCGCCAGCGCTCCAGCACCTCGAGCTCCAGCGACGGGAGCTCCCGGCGCGGGTCGACCTCACGGTGGGGAATCAGCGGATGTCGAGCGGGAGTCGTCACGGGGCGGCCCATTCTAGGCAGCGGTGGCGCTCGCCCCGAGCGCGATCGGGCATCGACTCAAGCCGCCGTGCGGGCAGTCGGAGACAGTTCGTCTCGATCAATGGAACTACGCTCGCAACTGGACTCCCTTTCGGCTAGCTTCGGCGGGTGTCCGTCAGCGATGGCGTCCGACCCTCATACCGCGGGCGTACGCCCGCGGTACAGCGTGTGCTCGCGGTCGATCGGGCGAGCCTCGCGCTCGCCGCCGTGTTCGTGCTGGCGGCGGCCTTCTACGTGTGGACCGCCGGCACCACATACGCGCTCGCGCTCACCGGCGCTCACGCCGACCCCTACAATCAGCTGGCCGACGCGTTCCTTCACCTTCACCTCGCGGTCGGTCCGGCGCCCGCCGCGCTGCGAGCGCTCGCCGCGCCATACAACCCGGCGCAGTACGCCGCCGTCGAAGGCTTCCGCGGCGGCATCCACGACTTCGCGCTCTACCACGGAAACCTGTACCTCACCTGGGGTCCCGCCCCCGTGATCGTGCTGCTGGTGCCGTTGCACCTGCTTGGACTGGAACCGACGGCGAGCGTCACCGTTTCACTCTTTGCGATCGTCGGGCTCGGGTTCGCGCTGGCTGCGCTGCGCGTGATCCTGGGTCAGGTCGGGGACGTCCCGCTGTGGATGTGCGTGCTCTCGGCGTCCACCCTCGCGCTGGCCTCGGCGCTGCCGTTCATATTGCGCCGGCCGGCCGTCTACGAGGAGGCGATCTCAGGCGGCTACTGCTTCGCGATGGCGGGCGTCTGGCTCGCCATGCGCGCCCTGGCCGATCAGCGCGCGTCGACGACGCGGTTGGCGCTCATGAGCCTGTGCGTCGGTCTCGCGGCGGGCTCGAGGCCGACGCTCGCGCTGACGGCGGTGGTGCTCGTTCCCGTGTATCTGTCGTTGCGGGCGCTTCGCCCGCGCCGCGAGTTGCTGGCGACTCTGACCATCCCCTTTGCCGCATGCGTCCTGCTGCTGCTCGCGTACAACCAGGCTCGCTTCGGGAGCCCGCTGGAAGTCGGCGCGAACTACCAGCTGAACGGCGTTCCGCCGAACGTCACGCATCTCGACGATCTCAGCTACCTCGCGCCGGGGCTCTGGTTCTACGGTGTGAACGCCCCGCGGATCACGGCGCTGTTTCCCTTCATCGTGCTCACACCGCCGCCGACCTCATACCCGGCGAGCCTGCCCGGGCTCTACCGGACGGTCGAGCCGACGGGCGGGCTGCTGACGATGGCGCCGATCGTGGTCTTCCTCGCCGCCCTTCCCTGGATATGGCGCAGTCGCTCGGCGTCGCTCGGGCGGCTCGCCTCCCCGCTGCTCCTGCTCGCTGGTGCGGGCATCGCCGCAGCGCTGTTCCTCGCATACACGTTCTACTCCGCGACCGAGCGCTACGAGGTCGACTTCACGACGCCCCTGCTGCTCGGCGCCCTGGCCGCCTGGCTCGTCCTGTCGGGCGACGCTCGTCGATGGCGGCGCCGGCTGGCTCGGATCGGCGGCGGGCTGCTCGCCTCCTGGGGTTGCGTCGCCGGCCTCGCCATCAGCTTCACCGGCTACTACAACCTGCTCGCCACCACCCACCGAGGGACCTGGAAGACGCTGCAGGACGTCGGCGCGCCCGTATCAAGGGCGATCGCGAGCGTCGAAGGGCACCCCGTGCTGGCCGAAGTGACTGGCGTCGAAACGCCGGAGATCTTTGCCGGCAAGCACAAGGAACTCGTCATCGTCTCACCCGACGCGCGCACGGCTGCCCTGCGCGCCGACTGGGTGCCGGCGGCGAAACACGGCGCGGAACTGATCGGCCTGAGCCATGCCGCGTCGGTGCGCATTCGCGGTCCAGGGAGCGCGAGCTCGATCCGCCGCATACGCCCGGGCGGCGAAGTCCTCCGCATCCCCGTGCATCTCAGTCCTGGGGTGAACCGCGTCACGATCACCCCGCTTCCCATCCAAGCCGGTGGCGGCCCGACGATTCCGATCTCCGCACAGCTGCTGTATGTCGAAAGCCTGTGGCTCGAAGCCGGCTGACGGCGGCGAGGTCCGGCATCGGAGACATTCGTGGCGATCTGGCGGCGCGCGAGCCGTGCGCGGAACTCGCGCAGCCCGCTCGCACGGGCGCGTTC
Source organism: uncultured Solirubrobacteraceae bacterium (assembly GCA_963735705.1). Taxonomy (GTDB): domain Bacteria; phylum Actinomycetota; class Thermoleophilia; order Solirubrobacterales; family Solirubrobacteraceae; genus Palsa-744. Next base: position 477,097 of record CAVTLZ010000012.1, on the reverse strand, counting down.
TTGGGCGCGTTTGCAGGCGATTCGTCCCCGGCGCATGTGTCCAGCCGGGCCGCCTCGCACGCCAACGGAGCGTTCCACAAATCAGGAGCGTTCATATTGACCGGCGCCTGTATCGTCGCTTCGATGCGAGGCGCACGATGAGCGCGGCCGGACGCACGGTCGACCTGATCGGTCGTCGCTCCGGCACGCTCGCGCAGCAGTCGCGAGCGCTTGGCGGCCGCGAGGATGTGGCCACGCCCGCTGCCGACGCCGGCGAGCGCGCGTCGCGTGCGCCCGGCAGGCCGGCCAAGCGCATGCTCAGCATCGTCGTCCCCGCATACAACGAGCAGGACAACGTCCGCCGCATCCACGAGCGCCTGGTCGGCGTTCTCGACGATCTCCCGCTGGAGTGGGAGCTGATCTTCAGCGTCGACCCGTGCACCGACCGCACCGAGGAGCTGATCCTCGAGCTCTGCGTCGAGGACGCGCGGGTGAAGATGCTGCGCTTCTCGCGGAGGTTCGGGCAGCCGATGGCGACGATCGCCGGGCTGGAGGCGGCCGGCGGCGATGCGGTGGTGGTGGTCGACTGCGACCTGCAGGACCCGCCGGAGCTGATCCCCGAGCTCGTCGAGCGCTGGCTGGAGGGTTACGACGTCGTGTACGCCCAGCGGCGCAGCCGTGCCGGTGAGACCGTCCCCAAGCGCATCGTCGCCGCCATCGGCTACCGCGTGATCAAGCGCATCGCCGACGTCGACATTCCCCCCAACACCGGCGACTTCCGCCTCATGAGCCGCCGTGTGGTCGACAACGTCGTCTCCCTGAAGGAGGGGCACGGCTTTCTGCGTGGCCTCGTCGGCCTCGTCGGGTTCCGCCAGACGAGCGTTCCCTACGACCGCGATCCGCGGGTCGCGGGCAAGAGCAAGTACAACCGCTTCCTGGGATCGCTGGTGATCGGCCTGAACGGGATCGTCGGCTTCTCGCGCTATCCGCTGCACCTAATCTCACTCGTCGGCTTGGCGCTCTCGGGGCTGGCGTTCACCCTCGCGATCGTCTACCTGGGTCTGAAGCTCGGCGGCGTCCCGTTCCCGGTCGGCAACCCGACGATCGTCATCGTCGTGTCGCTGTTCAGCGGCATCCAGCTTCTATCGCTGGGCGTCATCGGCGAGTACGTCGGACGGATCTACGACGAATCGCGCAACCGGCCCAAGTACATCGTCGAGTCTCGCCACGGGTGGGACACGAGGCGGTGAGCGCGACCGCCGCGAGCAGCCGACTGCGCCTCCTACAGGCGTTCCTGCGCGACATCCGCTCGCCCGAGTGGGGGCTCGCCGGGCAGGGGGTCCGCTTCGCGCTGTCCGGCAGCCTCGTCGCGGCGGTGTACGTGTCGGTCACGACGCTCCTGCACGACGGCTTCGCCGTGCCGTTTCAGATCGCCCTTGCCGTCGGCTTCGTCGTCGGGGTCGCGCTGCACTTCACGCTTCAGCGCCAGTTCGTCTGGCGGCACCGCCAGCGATTCGCGCTTGCGGTCCATCATCAGGCGGCTCGCTACCTATGCGTGTGTGGCGCCCAGTACGGGATCACCGCGCTCTCCACCTCCGAGCTGCCGGGGCTGCTCGGCCTCCCCGTCGAGGTCGTCTACCTGCTGACCATGCTCACCGTCGCGGGGGTCAACTTCGCCCTCTTCCGGGGCCGTGTGTTCCACCCCGGCAAGGTCGCCGACAGGGAGGTGACCGCGACCCCGGTCGGAGACACCGGCGCGGATGTGCTCGCGTGATGAGCCGCGGCTCGCGGGGCTCGCCGGATCGGCGGGTGGGGCCTCGTTCGCGCGCGTTTGCAGGCGTTTGCGGACGGCGTTCGCCCGTGCGCGTCAGCCGGTCGGCCCGTCGAGGACGGCATGGATACAAGTTCCAGCAATCAGAAACAATCGCTGTGAACGAGCGTCGTTATCTTGACCCCTCAGCGGGAGGAGGTCACATGCTCGATCAGATCTCTACACGGATATTCGCCGATGGCGCCGACCTCGCCGGCATCCTCGCGTTGGCGGCCGACCCGCGAATCGCAGGGTTCACGACCAATCCCACGTTGATGCGCAAGGTCGGTCTCACCGACTACGCCCGCTTCGCAAAGAGCCTGCTCGAGCACGTCACCGAGCACCCGATCTCCTTCGAGGTCTTCGCAGACGAGGCCGAGGAGATGCGCCGGCAGGCTCGTGCGATCGCGTCGTGGGGCGAGAACGTGTACGTGAAGATCCCGGTCACCTCCACCACCGGCGAGTCGATGGCGCAGCTCGCGCGCGAGCTGTCCGAGGAGGGGGTGAAGGTGAATGTCACAGCACTGTTCACCACCGCCCAGGTCGAGCTGATCGCAGCCGCCGTCGCCGACGGCGCGCCGTCCTACATCTCGGTGTTCGCCGGGCGCATCGCCGATGCCGGGGTCGACCCGATCCCGATCATCGCGCGCTCGGTGGAGATCATCGCGTGCGCTCCTCGCGCGGAGCTGATCTGGGCCTCGCCACGGGAGATCCTCAACCTCCTCCAGGCCAACGAGGTCGGCTGCGACATCATCACCATCACCCACGACATGCTCGCCAAGCTCGACGGTCTCGGCAAGAGCCTCGAGCAGTACTCGCTCGAGACCGTCCGCATGTTCCACGACGACGCGCTGGCCGCCGGCTTCACCCTGTGAAGCGAGCGTGCGTCACGGGCGGGGCCGGATTCATCGGCAGCAACCTCGCCGACCGGTTGGCCGCTCGCGGTGTGGAGGTCGTGGTCGTCGACGACTTCAGCACGGGGCGGCGCGAGTTCATCGCCGACGCCGCGGGCGCCGCCGGCGTGACGCTGATGGAGGGGGACGTGCTCGACAGCGCGACGCTCGAGGAGGCGTTCGACGGCTGCGACTGGGTCTTCCACCTGCAGGCGAACGCCGACGTGCGCCGGGGGCTCGACGATCCGCGGCGCGACCTCGAGCAGAACACGATCGCGACCGCCAACGTGCTCGAGGCGATGCGCGCGCGCGGCGTGAGCCAGATCGTGTTCGCCTCCACCGGCTCGGTGTACGGCGAGCCCGTCGTCTTCCCCACGCCCGAGGACGCTCCCTTCCCGATCCAGACGTCGCTGTACGGGGCGTCCAAGCTCGCCGGCGAGGCGATGATCGCCGCCTACGCGGCCGGGTTCGGCTTCACCGGAGTGATCTGTCGCTTCGTGTCGGTTCTCGGAGAGCGCTACACGCATGGACACGTGTTCGACTTCTACCGTGCCCTCAAGCGCGACCCGTCGCGCCTGCTGGTGCTGGGCGACGGACGCCAGCGGAAGTCCTACATGTACGTCCAGGACTGCGTCAGCGCGCTGCTGACGGCAGCCGATCGCCATCAGGGCGATCGCGCCGCCCACGTCTACAACCTCGGCACCGACGAAACGCTGCTCGTCGACGAGTCGGTCGCGATCATCGTCGAGCACCTGTCGCTGGCGCCGAGGATCGAGTACACGGGCGGGCGGCGCGGCTGGGTCGGCGACAGCCCGCTCATCCGTTTGGACACGACGCGCATCCGCGATCTCGGCTGGCGACCGCGGCTCACGATCGAGCAGGCGCTGGCGCGCACGCTGGAGTGGTTCGACGCCAACGAGCACGCGTGGCGCGACGAGGTCACGCAGAGCGCGCTCTCATGAGCCGGGGGCGGAATCGATGAGCGTGATCTTCAGCCGCGCGCCGCTGCGGATCTCGCTCGGCGGAGGCGGCACCGACCTTCCCTCCTACTACCGCGAGCACGGCGGCTTTCTCGTCTCCGGGGCGATCGACAAGTACGCCTACATGCTCACGCACACGACCTTCCAGCGCCGCTACCGCATGAAGTACGCGGAGCTCGAGGAGGTCGAGGAGGTGAGCCAGATCCGCCACCCGATCCTGCGCGAGAGCCTGCTGCGCCACTGGTGCGGCAGCCCCCTGGAGATCGCCTCGGTGGCCGACGTGCCGGCGGGAACCGGCATGGGCTCCTCCGGCGCGTACACCGTCTGCCTGCTCAAGGGCCTCGCCCGGGCCCGGCGCACGGCGATCACCCCGGGGGAGCTCGCCGAGTTAGCGTGCGAGATCGAGATCGACGTGCTGGGCGAGCCGGTCGGCAAGCAGGACCCCTACGTGGCCGCGCACGGCGGGATCTGCGCCTACACGTTCCACCCGGACGGAAGCGTCGACGTGGAATCGCTCGAGCTCACGCCCACGGCTCTGCGACGGATGCGCGACCAGCTGCTGCTCTTCTACACCGGCGAGGCGCGCGCGGCATCGCACATGCTCGCCGATCAGGACACGCGCTCGAAGGCCGGAGACGAGCAGATGCTCGCGAACCTGCACCGCACCAAGGAGCTAGGGCTGCGCAGCCGCGAGCTGCTCATGGGAGGCCAGCTCGAGGAGTTCGCGGAGCTGATGCACGAGCACTGGGAACACAAGCGCCGCCGCTCGCCGGGGATGACCGACGAGCGCATCGACGGCCTCTACGCGCTCGCCCGCCGCAACGGCGTCATCGGCGGCAAGCTGCTGGGCGCCGGCGGCGGCGGCTTCCTGCTCGTGTACACCAGCCGGCCCGAGGACACCCGGCGGGCGATGGCCGCGATGGACGCGCCGGAGCTCCCGTTCGACTTCGAGTTCAGCGGCGCGTACGCGAGCGAGTACGCATGAGCCGGCCGGGCAGGCCGGGACTGAGCGTGGGGGTGGTGGGCTGCGGACGCATCGGCGCCAGGCGAGCCAGCGCGCTCGCCTCGCAGGACGTCCTGCTGGCCTGCTGCGATCTCGACGCGACCGCTGCCGCGGAGCTTGCGCGGCGTCACGGCTGCGAGGTATGCGCCACCGCGGATGAGCTGTTCGCGCTCGAGCCGGACGTCGTGGTCGTGGCCACCGTGCACGACCAGCTCGCGGCACTCGCCGAGCAGGCGCTCGCGGCTGGCTCGCACGTGTTGGTGGAGAAGCCCGCCGGTGTCTGCACGGCGCAGATCGAGCGCCTGATCGAGTGCCAGCACGCCGCCGGGCGCCTCGTCAAGGTGGGCTTCAACCATCGCTTCCACCCGGGGATCGCGCGGGCCGCCGAGGAGGTCCACTCCGGGCGCCACGGCGAGCTGATGCAACTGCGCGCGCGCTACGGACACGGCGGGCGCCCAGGCTACGACCGCGAGTGGCGCGTCGAGCGGGCGCGCTCCGGCGGCGGCGAGCTGGTCGACCAGGGCATGCACCTGCTCGACCTCAGCAACTGGCTGGCGGGCCCGCTGCCGCTGCACTCGGCGCTGCTGCGCACCCAGTTCTGGGATGCCGCCGTCGAGGACAACGCGGCGCTGCTGCTCGGCGACGCGGACACGCGCACCGGACCGTGGGCGATGCTGCACGTGAGCTGGACCGAGTGGAAGAACCTGTTCTCGCTGGAGATCTACTGCCTCACCGCGAAGCTCCAGGTGGATGGGCTGTCGGGGTCCTACGGGCCGCAGCGCCTGCGCATCTACAGCATGGGCGCCGACCTCGGGCCGCCGGCGCTGGAGGAGATGCACTACCCGCCCGAGGACGGCTCGTGGCAGGCCGAATGGGAGCACTTCGCCGAGGCGATCGTCGCCGCGGACGGGCGCCCGCTGCTCGGCGACCTGCGCTGCGCCCGCGACGCCTGGCAGCAGGTGCAGGCCGCCTACGCGATCAGCCCGTATTCCGAGCCCGCCGTGGAGGCGCACCGGTGAGCGGCGCCCTGGCTGGACGCACGGCGCTGATCACCGGCGCCACCCGAGGACTGGGGCTCGAGATCGCGCGCGCGTATCTCCACGAGGGCGCGGCCGGGATCTGCATCTGCGGACGCGAGGAGGTCTCGCTGCAGAGCGCGCTCGACGAGCTGGGCGAGCGGGCGGCGCCGGGCCAGAAGGTGCTGGGCATGGCCGCCGACGTCTCCAGTCCCGAGGAGGTCGCCAGGCTGGTGGATCATGCGCTCGCGGGCCTCGGCGAGATCGCGATCCTCGTCTGCAACGCGGGCGTGTACGGACCGAAGGGCGCCGTCGCGGAGACGGACTGGTGGGAGTGGCGACGGGCGGTGGAGATCAACCTGTTCGGCCCGGTGCTGCTCGTCCGCGAGCTGGTCGGCCACTTCGTCCGGCGCGGCCGCGGCAAGATCGTGCAGCTCTCCGGCGGAGGGGCCACCGCCCCGCTGCCGCGGCTCAGCGCATACGCCGCCTCCAAGGCCGCCGTCGTGCGCTTCGCCGAGACGCTCGCCGAGGAGCTGCGCGAGCACCGCGTCGACGTCAACGCGATCGCGCCCGGCGCGCTCAACACGCGCATGCTCGACGAGCTGCTCGACGCCGGGCCGGATCTGCTGGGGGAGCGGATCTACGAGCGCGCGCTCGAGCAGCAGCGCAGCGGCGGGATGCCGCCCGAGCAGGCGGCCAAGCTCGCCGTGTTCCTCGGCTCGCCCGCCAGCGACGGCATCACCGGCAAGTTGCTGAGCGCCGTCTGGGACCCGTGGCGGGAGCTGCCCGAGCGGCGCGGGGACCTCGACTCCGATATCTACACGCTGCGGCGGATCGTGCCGCGCGATCGCGGCCTGGACTGGGGGGAGGTCTGAGATGCCGGCGTCGACCCCGCCTCCCGTGTGCATCCTCGCGGGCGGCCGCGGCACGCGCCTGGGCGAGCTCGCGCGCGAGGTGCCCAAGCCGCTGTTGGAGGTCGCCGGCGAGCCCTTCCTGATCCACCAGCTGCGCCTGCTGGCGGCGGGCGGAGTGCGGGAGGCGGTCATCTGCGCGGGCTATCGCGGGGAGATGATCGAGTCGCGGATCGGCGCCAGCCGCTTCGGTGTGCGCATCGCCTACAGCCACGACAGTCCCGGGCTGGACGGCACGCTCGGCGCGATCCGGCGCGCGCAGGCGCTGCTGGGAGAGCGCTTCCTGGTGCTCTACGGAGACACCTACCTGCGCGTCGACTACGGGGCGGCGCACCGGGCCTGGCGCGAGAGCGGACTGCCCGCGCTGATGGTCGTGTTGCGCAACGAGCGGCGCTGGGACACATCGAACGTGCGCTACGAGCACGGCCGCGTGCTCGCCTACGACAAGCACTCGCCGACACCGGACATGGTCTGGATCGACTACGGCCTCGGGGGGCTCACGGCGGGCGCGCTCGAGCGCGTCCCCGACTCCGAGAGCGACCTCGCGGACCTGTACGCGGCTCTGGCGCAGAGAGGAGAGCTGTGCGGGCATCCGGCGACCGAGCGCTTCTACGAGATCGGCACGCCGGGCGCCCTGAGGGAGACCGAGGCGTTCCTGGCCGGCGCTCAGGCCGCGCGCCGCTCGTAGACCCCGCGGCGCATCGCGAGCGAGTCGCGAAAGCCGATGGTGCGGTCGATGCTCTCCGCGGGCGGGAGGCGCAGGCGCGGGCGCGAGCGCCCCGCGCGCCACCCGGCCAGCCGGCCCTGCAGGGCGGCTATATCGCGCGAGATGACCAGGTCCCCGAGCACGACGACGGTCTCGGTGAGGAGCGCCCGCGGTGCGGTCCGCCCGCGCAGCAGCCCGTATCGCCGCAGCAGGTAGCCTCGCCCAAAGCCTCCCTGACGTCGCTGCCACGCGGAGCGGTGCCCATGGGTGGCCGAGCCGAGGTGCACGCCCACCGCCTCAGGTTCGCTCACAGCACGCCAGCCTGCCATCCGCAGGCGCAGCGCCAGGTCGAAGTCCTCCATGTACGCGACGATCGTCTCGTCGAGGCCGCCGACCTGCTCCCAGGCGGTGCGTCGGTAGGCCGCCGCCGTTCCCGCGGGGCCCGCGAGGACCGGCGCGAGGTCGTGCGCGCGCGCGACCGGGAGTCCCTGCAGCCGAGGGAATCCGCCGAGGACGCTGTCGGCCGCGAGGCCCACCGAGTCGATGCGCTCGCCGCCTGGCTGCAGCATCAGCGACGCGACCGATCCCACCTCGGGATCGCGCAGCGGCGCGACCAGCCGCTCCAGGAAATCGGGGCGGCAGTCCACGTCGTTGTTTAGCAGCACCACGTGCTCGGCGGAGCCCGACGCCACGCCCCGGTTGCAGGCCACCGAGAAGCCGCGATTGTCCTCGAACCGCTCCAGCTGCACCTTCGGCCACTCCGCGCGCAGGCGCGCTCGGGTGTCGTCGGTCGAGCCGTTGTCCACGACGATGACGTTGTGGTCGAGCGTCTGCTCCAGCAGGTGGCGCAGGCAGCTCTCGGTCAGGTCGAACCGGTTGTACGCGACGATCACAACGTCGATCGAGCTGGACACCCGGTAAGGGTAGGCGTGGGACGGCGCGAGCTCAGAAACCGCCGCACGGCCGCCGATCGAGCGCGACAGAACGGGGATGCCGGCGGCAGCCATGTGTCTGACTCAAACGTTTTAGGTGAGTCGGAAACGAAGCGGCCGAGCGTCGCGCCGAAGCGGGCGGCGCGGATGCCGTCGCTCGACCGCTGCGAGGCGCGCCCGCATACCGCTGGTACGTTCCCCCGGTGCGGCGCCCGGGGCGTGGAGATGGCTGCTCCCGGCGGGGTGGCGGCGACGTCGGCCAGCGATCCGCCGGACCTGCTCGACACGCCCGACGCGGGCGTCGCCACGATTCGCGGCGGCGCGCTGCGGATAGGCGGATACGCGGTCGGTGTGGCGGTGAGCGTCATCTCCTCCGCGCTGCTCCTGCGCCATCTCGGCGTGGGCGCCGTCGGCGAGTACGTGACCGTGCTGTCGCTGGTCACGCTCGCCGGCGGCGTGACCGAAGCGGGCCTGGCGGCCGTCGGCGTGCGTGAATTGAGCACGCTCGCGCAGGGGCCTGCGCAGAGCTTCTTCCGAAGCCTGGCGGGCCTGCGGCTGGCGTGCATGTTCGCCGGCGTCCTGTTCGCGGTCGCCTTCGCGGCGCTCAGCGGATACTCCTCCACGCTGGTGCTCGGAACGCTGCTCGCGGGCGGCGGGCTCGTGCTGGCGACCACGCAGGGCACGTACTCGTTGCCGCTGGTGGCTCGGCTGCGGCTGGAATGGGTGACGGCCGTGGAAGTCCTGCGGCAGATCGGGACCACGCTGGCGATCGTCGCGCTGGTCCTCGTCGGCGCGCCGCTGCTGCCGTTCTGGGCGACGACGATTCCCGCCGGCATCCTCGCCACCGCCCTGGCGGCGCTGCTGATCCGCCGCTCGATGCCCCTGCGACCGGCGTTCGATCGCGCGGTCTGGGGCGCGCTGCTGCGCCGCACGCTTCCCTATTCGGCGGCCGCCGCTGTCGGGGTCGTCTACTTTCGCCTGGCGATCCTGATCATGTCGCACGTGGCCAGCAGTCAGCAGACCGGATACTACGGAGCGTCGTTTCGCATCATCGAAGTTCTGTTCGTCGTGCCGCAGCTGATCGTGGGGTCCGCGCTGCCGATCTTCTCCAGGGCGGCTCGGGACGACCGCGAGCGCCTCGACTACGCGCTCGGCCGCACGTTCGACGTCTGCCTGCTGCTCGGGCTGGCGGTGGGGCTGGCGCTGCTCACCGGCGCGACCTTCGTCATCGACGTGGTCGCAGGCGCCAGGTTCCACCCCGCGACCGCCGTGCTGCGCATCCAGGGCCTCGCCCTGATCGCGACCTTCATGGGAGCCGCGCTCGGATACGCGCTGCTGAGCCTCGGCCGCTATCGCGCGGTCCTGCTCATCAACCTGACCGCCCTGGTGCTCAGCGGCGCGCTCACGGGCCTGCTGGCGTCCAACTACGGCGCCGTCGGGGCGGCGAGTGCGACGGCCGCGGTCGAGGTGCTCTACACGGCGATGCTGGCGGCAGCCGTGCTCAGCGCCGGAGTCCGCCCGCAGGTCTCGATCGCCCGCGTGTCCCGCGCGCTGCTCGCCGCGCTGCTCGCCGCGCTCGCGCTGGTGCCGGCGAGCCTCCCCGAGGTCGCCCGGCCGGCGCTGGCGCTGGCCGTCTACGGAGCCGCCCTGCTCGTCCTGCGGGCGGTGCCGAGGGAGCTGCTGGACCAGATCCCCGGCCTGCAGAGGTCGCTGCCCTCGTAAAGCCGCCGTCGCCGTGGACCTACGATGCGTGGATGGCGATCGGCGACCATCCGACCATGAGGCTGCGCCTCTATCACCATCGCGACGGCGCGCGCATCGCCTATCGCGAGGTCGGCGCCGGCCCCGCGCTCGCGCTGCTGCACTCGGGGCTGCTCTCGCACAAGGAGTGGGAGCCCGCCGTCGAGGGGCTCGCCGACCGCTTTCGCGTGGTGCTTCCCGACCTTCCGCTTCACGGCGACTCCGAGGACCGCCCGCGTCATCCGTACACGCTCGACTGGTTCGCCGAGGTGCTGGGCGGATTCGCCGCCGAGGTGCTCGGCCCGCGCCCGCTGCTCGCGGGACACGCCGCCGGCGCGGAGATCGCGATGCGGGCGGTGCTCACCGAGCGCATCAGGCCGTCGCGGCTGGTGCTGATGTCCAACCGCCTGCACGCGCCGCCGCTGCGCGCCCGCACGCGCGCGGCCTGGCAGCTGACGGCGCAGCTGGCCGCCGTCCCCGGGCTGGATCGGGTGCTCGCCCGCGGCGCCCGCGCGGTGTTCACGCCCGAGCGCGGGCTGCGCCTGTCCGCGCGCGGCAATCCCGCCGCCGCCGACCTCGTGCGCCACGCCTTCGCCGACGTTCCCGGCAACCCGAGCCTCGCCCGCTCGTGGGCCAGGTGCGCGCGCAACTGGCCGCGCGGGGCGCAGACGCAGCTGCTCGAGGGCTACCCGAGGCTGGACATGCCGGTGCTGTTGCTGTGGGCCGACCGGGACCCTCTGCATCCGCTCGCCGCCGCCGAGGAGGCGCTCGCGCTGCTGCCCAACGGGCAGCTGCGCGTGCTCGAGAGCGTCGGCTTCCTGATGGCCTACGACGACCCCGTCGGCCTCGCACGGGAGCTCGCCGCGTTCTGCGGATAGGGTTCGCCGCAGGCCTCCAGCGCGCCTGGAGCACGTTTCGCGTACGCCAATCCGTCTGACGAGGAGAACGAATGCCGACCGATCAGCAGCTGTGGGGCGGAGAGACCGCCAAGGCCGTCGAGAACTTCCCGATCTCCGGCGAGACCGTGCCCGTGTCGGTGATCCACTGGCTGGCGCGCATCAAGGGCGCCGCCGCCGCCGTCAACGGCGAGCTCGGCCTGCTCTCCAAGCGCAGCGCCTCGCGCATCGAGAAGGCCGCCGCGGAGATCGCCGCCGGCAAGCACGATCGCCAGTTTCCGATCGACGTGTTCCAGACCGGCTCAGGAACGTCCACGAACATGAACGCCAACGAGGTCATCGCGAAGCTGGCCGGCGATGGCGTGCACCAGAACGACCACGTCAACATGGGCCAGTCCTCCAACGACGTGTTCCCCTCCGCCGTGCACCTCGCCGCGCTGGACGTCGCACAGAACGAGCTGCTGCCCGCGCTCAAGCAGCTCGAGCGCTCGTTCGCGAGGAAGGCCAAAAGCTTCCAGAACGTCGTCAAGGCAGGGCGCACGCACCTGATGGACGCCGTGCCCGTCACGCTCGGCCAGGAGTTCGCCGGCTACGCCGCGCAGATGACCCTCGGCCAGGAGCGCGTGCAGTCCGCGCTCGTCCACGTCGGGCAGATCCCGCTCGGCGGCACCGCCACAGGCACCGGCCTGAACACGCATGCGCGCTTCGCCGAGAAGGTCCGCGCGCGGCTGAAGAGGGAATCGGGCCTCAGGCAGATCGCCGCCCCGCTGGACCCGTTCGAGGCGCAGGCCAACCGCGACGCGCTGGTCGAGCTCTCCGGCGCGCTGAAGGTCATCGCCGTCTCGCTCACCAAGATCGCCAACGATCTCGCGCTGATGGGCTCCGGCCCGCGCACGGGCATCGGCGAGATCTTCCTGCCGGAGCTCCAGAAGGGCTCCTCGATCATGCCCGGCAAGGTCAACCCCGTGATGCCCGAGGTCGTGCTGCAGGTCTCAGCGCAGGTGATCGGCAACGACACCGCGGTGACGATCGGCGGCATGCAGGGGCAGTTCGAGCTCAACGTCCGCATCCCGCTGATCGCCCGCAACCTGCTGCAGTCGCTGCATCTGCTGTCCTCCGCCACCCGCGCGTTTGCCGAGAAGTGCGTCGACGGCATCGAGGTCAACAAGGCGGGAACCGCCGCCTCCGCGGGCGGGACGCTCGCCGTCGCCACCGCGCTCAACAGCGCCATCGGCTACGACAAGGGCGCCGCGATCGTCAAGAAGGCGACCGAGTCCGGACGCCCGCTGCGCGAGGTCGCGCTCGAGCAGGGCGTGGACGCGAAGCTGTACGACGAGACGATCGACCTGCGCAAGATCGCGCGCGGTAACGGGTAGGCGGCAGGTGGCGGCGTGAGGCCACCGGGCCTGGCCAGCGCTGCGCCACGCTGCGCCACGCTGCCCTCGCTGAGCGCGGCGCCGCTCCGCTGCGCGGATAGTCGTGCCGGATTGTCTCTCTTATCGCGTCACGTGCCCCTCTCGAGATAACGCCTGCTCACGCTGAAGTTCCGATTTCGGAGTTTTTGTGACACCGCCCCGTCTCCCCGGTGCGGCTGGAGACCCAGCGTTCGAACGTTCGCCCATGCAGACATAGCCTGTTAGCTTGGATCGCCTGATGCATTTGTCCGGGGCTCCTGCAAGCTCTGCTTTTCGTAACACCCCGAAGGCAGTGATCTTGGGGCGATGAAGGCGGTAATCCTTGCCGGCGGCTTGGGCTCGCGTCTCAGCGAGGAGACGACGGTCCGTCCCAAGCCGATGGTGGAGATCGGCGGCAAGCCGATCCTCTGGCACATCATGAAGACCTATGCCGCTCACGGCGTCGAGGAGTTCGTGATCTGCCTCGGCTACAAGGGCTACGTCATCAAGGAGTTCTTCGCCAACTACCACCTGCACACGTGCGATCTCTCGTTCGATCTCGGCCAGGGCGACGTCCACGTTCACCGTTCGAGCACCGAGCCGTGGAAGGTGACGCTCGTGGACACCGGAGAGCAGACGATGACGGGCGGACGCCTGCGGCGGGTGCTGCCGTACCTCGGCGACGAGGAGTTCTGCTTCACCTACGGCGACGGGCTGGCCGACGTCGACATCACCGCCCTGATCGCCTACCACCGCGAGCAGGGAGCCCTTGCCACCGTCACCGCCGTGCAGCCGCCTGGCCGCTTCGGCGCGGTCGAGCTCAACGGCACGCGCGTGCGGAGCTTCGAGGAGAAGCCGCGCGGGGACGGGGCGTGGTTGAACGGGGGCTACTTCGTGCTGTCCCCCGACGTCGCCCGCTACCTCGACGGCGATCAAACGGCGTGGGAGGACGGGCCGCTGCGCACGCTGACCCGCGAAGGGCAGCTCGCGTCGTACCGCCACGAGGGCTTCTGGCAGGCGATGGACACGCTGCGCGACCGCAACCAGCTCGAGCAGCTATGGGACTCCGGCCGCGCGCCGTGGCGGGTATGGGAATGAGATCGACCATCCTGAGCGCTCGTGAGCGGCCCCCGGGGGTCGCGCTGGACCCCGCGCGGACCGACGGGTCAGTGGACCCCGCCTTCTGGCGGGGTCGCAGGGTCCTGCTGACGGGACACACCGGCTTCAAGGGCGCCTGGCTGTCGCTGTGGCTGCAGACGCTCGGGGCGCGAGTGACCGGCTTCTCCTCGGGAGTGCCCACTCATCCCTCGCTGTACGAGCTCGCGCGCATCGGCGAGGGTATGGAGTCGATCGAGGGCGATGTCCGCGACTTCCGCGAGCTCGCCGCTGCGATCGCCGCCGCGCGCCCCGAGGTCGTGATTCACATGGCCGCCCAGTCGCTCGTGCGCCCGTCGTTCTCCGAGCCGCGCGAGACCTACGAGGTCAACGTGATGGGCACCGTCAACCTGCTCGACGCCGTGCGCCGCGACGGGAACGTGCGTGTCCTCGTCAACGTCACCTCGGACAAGTGCTACGAGAACCGCGAGTGGGAGTGGGCATACCGCGAGCACGAGCCGATGGGAGGTCACGATCCGTACTCGAGCTCGAAGGGGTGCGCCGAGCTGGTCACCGACGCGTTCCGCCGTTCGTTCTTCGGCGCGGAGGGCGCCACGCGCATCGCCTCCGCGCGCGCGGGCAACGTGATCGGCGGCGGCGATTGGGCGGAGGATCGCCTGATTCCCGATCTCATGCGCGCGGTCCTCGACGGTCGCCCGGCGCTGGTGCGCAGCCCGCACTCGATCCGGCCGTGGCAGCACGTGCTGAATCCGCTGGCCGGATATCTGGTCCTGGCCGAGGCGCTGTGGTCCTCCGACCGGTTCGCCGGAGGGTGGAACTTCGGCCCAGCCGAGGAGGACGCCCGCCCGGTGCGCTGGATCGTGCAGCGGATGGCCGCGTCCTGGCCGCGGCTGCTGTGGGTCGAGGATGCCGGGCCTCGTCTGTCCCGCTTCCACGAGGCCCGGTATCTGAAGCTCGACTCCTCGCGCGCGCGCTCGCTCCTCGGCTGGCAGCCGCGATGGGGGCTCGGGGAGGGCTTGGATGCGACCGTCGCCTGGTACCGGGCGCTGCGCGCCGACGAGGACATGTCCGCCGTCACCGCCGGGCAGATCGAAGCCTACGAGCATGCGGTCGCGCTGGTATGAGCGCGGTGGCCGGCACGTGCTTCGAGGTCGAGGCGGTCACCGCGCCGGCCGCAGTGGAGGCCTGCACGTCGTGCAGGTTCTGCGGCACCCCGCTCGAGCACGTGTTCGCGGACCTGGGGTCCTCGCCGCTGGCGAACTCCTACCTACCGCCCGAGCTCGTGGGTTCGATGGAGCCCTTCTACCCTTTGCGCGCGCTCGTCTGCGGCCACTGCTTCCTGGTGCAGCTGGAGCAGTTCGAGACGCCTGAGCGGATCTTCTCCGACTACGCGTACTTCTCCTCCTACTCGGTCAGCTGGCTCGCGCACTGCCGGCGCTACACCGAGCAGATGACCGAGATGCTCGGGCTCGGGGAGCACAGCCGCGTGGTGGAGCTCGCGTCCAACGACGGCTACCTGCTGCAGTACTTCCAGGAGCACCGCATCCCCGTGCTCGGGGTCGAGCCCGCGGCCAACGTCGCAGCGGAGGCGCTGCGCAGGGGCATCCCGACGCACGTCGCGTTCTTCGGACGGCATGTCGCGCGGTCGCTGGCGGCGGAGCTGCGCGCCGATCTGCTGCTCGGCAACAACGTGCTGGCGCACGTCCCAGATCTCAACGACTTCGTGACGGGCATGAAGATCCTGCTCGCGCCCGGCGGCACGATCACGATGGAGTTCCCGCACCTGATGCGGCTGATCGAGGACGGGCAGTGGGACACCATCTACCACGAGCACTTCTCCTATTTCTCCTTCCTGACCGTGAGCCGCGTGTTCGCCGCGCACGGGCTGCGCCTGTTCGACGTCGAGGAGCTGCCGACGCACGGCGGCTCGCTGCGCATCTACGGCGCCCATTGCGACGACGCCGGCAAGCCCGACACCGCCCGCGCGATCGCGATGCGCGAGCGCGAGCGCGAGGCCGGTTATGAGCGACTGGAGACATACACGCGCTTCGGCGCCCGCGTGGAGGCCGACAAGCGGCGGATCCTGCAGTTCCTGATCGGCCTCAAGAACGAGGGCCGACGCATCGTCGGATATGGCGCGCCGGCGAAGGGCAACACGCTGCTCAACTACTGCGGCGTGCGTCGCGACTTCCTCGACTACACCGTCGATCTGAATCCGCACAAGCAGGGCCGCTTCCTGCCCGGCAGCCACATCCCGATTCGCCCCCCGCAGGCGATTCGCGACGATCGCCCCGACGTGGTCGTGATCCTGCCGTGGAACCTCAGGGAGGAGATCGTCGAGCAGCTCGGCTTCATCGACGAGTGGGGAGGTCGGTTCGCCGCGCGTACTCCGGAGCTTGCGCTTCTCACGTGACGGGAATGGCGCGCGGATGACGTTCGAGCGGACACCACTGCCGGGGGTGTGGATCATCGAGATCGATCCAGTGGAGGACGAGCGCGGCTGGTTCGCACGCACGTTCGACGCAGAGGAGTTCGGCGCGCGCGGCATCGATCCCAAGGTCGTGCAATGCGGCGCCTCGTTCAACCTGCGCCGGGACACGATCCGGGGTCTGCACTACCAGGCTGAGCCTCATGGGGAGCCAAAGCTGGTGCGCTGCGTGCGCGGCGCCATCTTCGACGTCGCAGTCGACTTGCGCCCCGATTCGCCGACGTTCTGCCGCTGGTATGGCGTGGAGCTAAGCGCCGAGAACCGCCGCGCGCTGCACGTGCCGGCGGGCCTGGCGCACGGCTTCCAGACGCTCGACGATGGCTGTGAGGCGCTCTACCAGTTCGGTGCTCGCCATGTCCCCGAGGCCTCCCGCGGCGTACGCTGGGACGATCCCGCGTTCACGATCGAATGGCCGGCGCCGGCAGGCACGCGCACGATCTCCGAGCGAGACCGCGGCTACCCGGACTTCGAACCGGGGCAGCCATGACGCAGGACAGCCGGCATGCCCTGACCGCGTTGCGGCGTGCCGCGGGGCGATCGGCTCTGCGCGTCGGCCTGACCGAGACCAACTGGCTGGCGCTAAAGACCACGCGCCGACCGCGGATGCTCCGTCGCTCGATCGGGCGGGTACCGGGGGTCGCGTTGAAGTGGGGAACGCCTGCGACGGCGACAAGTGCAGACATCGCGCTTTGTGAACGTTTGATCTCCGCCTTCGAGGCGGCCGCGAGCAGCGCGGGCCCGATGAGCACCACCGGGCCGTGGGCCTGGGTCATGGACACCCACCAACATCAGCTGGTGGCCTCGCTTCAGCGCCGCGACCCCCGCGAGCTAGCGGTGCTGCTCGCCTCGATGTTCCGTCAAGAGCTCATCTGGGGACTGGGGGGAATGGCGCCGGGCGGGATGCCCGATCACAGCGAATCACGACTGGGGTCGCGCGTCCTGATGCTCAAGCTGCTGGACTCGCTCGTTTCCCTGGGCGAGGCGCTGGGCGTCGTGACGGTCGAGAATCCAGAACAGGGATATGTGGAAGGCTTCGATCCTCGGCACGAGGGGGCGATCCCCGGGCTCGTGGCGGAGCTCGAGCGCATCATCGGAATCTCGCTGTCATTCCCGGAGATCGGGGCGCCGTATGGCCTGGCCGTCGAAGGCCGCCTGATAACTGCGGAGACGCCGGACCAGCTCTACACGGCCGTACGTCTCCGCGAAGCGATCGGTGTGCACCTGCGCGAGCCGACCGCAGGGCGATTGCACATAGTCGAGATCGGCGGTGGATACGGCGGCGCTTGCTACTGGGTGCTCAAGCGTGGCCGGGATGCCATGCGCTACACGATCGTCGATCTGCCGACCGTCAACGTACTGCAGGGGTACTTCCTGGCGCAGGCTCTCGGGCCGGATGCCGTCTCCTTCTTCGGCGAGCCGCGGGCGACGGTCGCGATTCTGCCCAATCATGCGCTCGCGCAGGTCGAGAGCCCCTACGACGTACTCCTCAACAAGGACAGCATGCCGGAGATGCCCTACGACACGATGGTGGAGTATCTGCGCTGGGCACGATCGGGCTGTCGAGGGTTCATCTACAGCAACAACCACGAGGCTGGGGCCCCTTTCCTGGAGTATGCGCAGGGACGCGTGGCGGACGCCATCAGGGAGGTTGGGGGCTTTCGTCGGCTCGCTCGGGAGCAGTCGTGGGTGCGGCCAGGATACGTGGAGGAGATCTACCATCCGGTGCCGACCGCGAGCACTGAGACCCCAGCTGCCCACGCCGATCCGCGACCGGGCCGGTCAGCCGGATGAGCGGCCTGCTGGTGACGGGTGCCGGGGGCTTCATCGGTCTGCCGGTCCTCGAGCGCCTCGTGGCTCAGGGCAACGAGGTGCATGCGCTCAGCACGCGCTCAGGCCATACGGAGCCTCCCGGGGTGCACTGGCATCTGCTTGACCTATGCGACTGCGCCGCCGTTGAGCAGCTGATGCGAGAGGTCGTCCCCGAGCGGCTCGTCCACCTCGCCTGGTGCACAGATCACGGCCGTTTCTGGAGTGCGCCAGAGAACGTCGCCTGGGTCGAGCGCAGCCTGCGCCTCCTGCGCGCCTTCGTCCGCTGCGGGGGGCGACGGCTGGTGATGCTCGGAAGCTGCGCCGAGTACGACTGGTCGAGCGCCACCGGGCCGCTGGTGGAGGTTGGCTCTCCCGTTGCCCCAGCGACGCTCTACGGCGCCGCCAAGGACGCGTTGCGGCGAGTGGCGAGCGTCTACGCCGAGCAAGAGGGCGTCGAGCTCGCGTGGGGCCGGCTGTTCTTCCTCTACGGCCCCCGTGAGGCTCCCGAGCGCGTCGTGCCCGCGGTCATCCGCTCGCTGCTGGAGGGCCGGTCCGTGGCAACCAGCGGCGGCGAGCAGATCCGCGACTTCATGCATGTGGAGGACGTGGCCGAAGCTGTCGTGGCGCTGCTCGACAGCTCTGTCGTCGGAGCGGTCAACATCGGTTCCGGCGTTGGCGTGACGGTGGGTGAGGTGGTCGACCGGATTGCGCAGTCGATCGGACGCCCCGAGCTAGTCGGTCGCGGCGCGCTGGCGGATCGTCCGGGCGAGCCGCCGCTGTTGCTAGCCGACATCTCGCGGCTGCGCGACGAGGTCGGCTTCCGGCCCCGCTGGGCGCTCGCCGACGGTCTCGCCGCGTCCGTGCAGTGGTGGCGGGAGGGTGCTGGCGCACAGGGCTCGCAGCAAGACGGAAACACCCTGCACACCATGTTCGCGGCGAATAGCGGCGTCGGTGTCGACCCGCTCGACCACGCAGAACGGGCCTGTTAGCTTCACCTGCCTCATGCCCGCAGTCAACATGTCGAGAAGGTTCTGAGGGTATGTCGGCGGTCGATACGCCCGGGCGGAGGGCCTGGAAGGCTGAGATACGCCCTCCCTGGGATTGGCGTCGCAGGCCGCTGACGCTGCCCGAGGCGTCCGCGGAGGATCCCGGCCCACCGTGTGTCGTCTACATCGTGCGCACCGCCCACGGCCTGGATGCGCCGCGCGAGCTCGCCGCGGCGATGCGTGCGCATCCAGCGGGCATCGAGCACCGGCTGATCCTCGCGATGAAGGGGTTCGGATCAGAACGCGAAGCCGCGCCGTACATCGCGGCGGTCGGGGACCTCGAGTGCGAGGTCGCATACTTCCCCGAGCCGGGAATCGATCTCGGCCTGTACTTCGAAGCCGCCGCGCGACTTCGCGGCGGGCGCTACTGCTTCCTGAGCTCTCACAACCGCCCGAACGCCGACGGCTGGCTGGCGAAGCTCGACTCCGCGCTCGACCTGCCCGATGTCGGCATCGTCGGTCCCAGCGGCTCGTGGGCGAGCTTTCACTCCTGGGTGACCTACTCGATGGGCCTGCCCAGCGCCTATCGCGGCGTGCTGCCGCCCGTACGCGAGGCGCGCAGGCTCCTGCTCGAGGTCGACTTCGAACAGCTGGGCATCGAGCGGCGGTCCAAGCTCGACTCGCTGCGAGCGCGGTTGAAGCTGCTCTCGCAGCTGCCCGAGGAACTGCTCGCGTTCCCGCCGTTTCCGATACCGCACGTGCGCACGTCGGCCTTCATGCTCGGCCACGACGTGCTCAGAGCCATGCGCCTGTTCGTCGTGCGCACCAAGATGGACACGTACGTGCTGGAGAGCGGGGCGCTGAACCTCACCAGCCAGGCCGAGCGCATGGGGTTGCGCGCGCTCGTGGTCGACAGCGACGGCGCCGCCTACGAGCCCGAGGAGTGGCATCGCAGCGGCACGTTCTGGCAGGGTCAGCAGGCGCGGCTGCTCCTGCGCGACAACCGTACGAGCTTCTACGAGCGGGGCGACATGCGGCGCCGGCAGGTGCTCGCGGGCCTGGCATGGGGCGACCGCGCCGATCCCCGGCCGCCGCGCTCGTCGCGGCGAGAGGCGCTCGGCGAATCCGTAGCCGGGGTGTGAGAGCGAGCCTCGGTGAGCGCGATGCCGGCCGGCACAGGTGAAAGAGCACTGGTCACGGGCGCCGCGGGCTTCATCGGCTCCCATGTCGTCGACGGGTGCCTGGAGCTCGGCATGGACGTCGTCGCGACAGACGACCTCTCAGGCGGCTACGTCGAGAACGTCTCCCAGAAGGCGGAGCTCCTCGTCGGCGACCTGCGAGACGCCGGCTTCGTGGCAAGCCTCTGGGATGGCCGCGCCTTCGACCACGTGTACCACCTCGGCGCGTACGCGGCTGAGGGCCTGTCGCACTTCGTGCGCGCTTTCAACTACCGCACGAATCTCGAGGCCAGCATCAACCTGATCAACCAGGCGATCCTGCACGATGCCCGCCGATTCGTGTTCACCTCGTCGATCGCCGTCTACGGCCACGGGCAGCTGCCGATGACGGAGAGCATGATCCCGATGCCGGAGGACCCGTACGGCATCTCCAAGTACGCCACCGAGCTCGACCTGGCCGCGGCCGCCAACATGTTCGGCCTGCAGTACACGATCTTCCGCCCGCACAACGTCTACGGCGAGCGCCAGAACATCGCCGACAAGTACAGGAACGTGATCGGCATCTTCATGAACGCGGTGCTCCGCGGCGAGCCGATGCGGATCTTCGGCGACGGTCGCCAGACCCGAGCCTTCTCGCACATCGCCGACGTCGCGCCCATCATCAGCCGATCTCCGCTTGTCGAGCGCTCGCGCAACGAGACCTTCAACATCGGCGCGGATCAGCCGCACTCGGTGCTCGAGCTCGCCGGCAACGTGGCGGACGCCTTCGAGGTGGAGTGCCGGATCGAGCACGAGCCGTCACGCAACGAGGTCGTGCACGCCTACTCGGACCACACGAAGCTGCGAGAGGTGTTCGATCCGCCGCCGCCGGTCGACCTGGATACGGGGATTCGCAGGATGGTCGCCTGGGTCAGGGAGCACGGCGCGCGCGACCCGGTCGAGTTCCCCGGCGAGATCGAGGTCGCCCGCGGGCTGCCGCCGAGCTGGCGGTGACGACGCCCGTCATTCCCGCGGCAGCGCGCCGAACAGCCGCGCGACCGTGCTCACCACGCCCGGCTTCGGCTGCCCGGCGTAGGTGAACAACCCCTTCTGGTTGAGGCCTTCGATCAGTCTCAGCTGTGGCAGCACGCCGTGGATCGACCCTCCGTCGAACGTCGGGCTCAGCGGGTAGTCGCGCAGCACCCAGATCAGCATCGCGGTCAGATGGGGGTCGGCCTCGTACACGGCGACGTGCTCGGCCAGCAGCTTCGCCTGATAGGCGTAGCTGCCGGGGCTCCCGGGCGGGTTCAGGCCGTTGGATTCGGCGCCGAACTCGCTGACCACGAGCACCTTGCCGGCGAACGTCTGCTGCATCGCTTCCAGGCGTTCGCGCATCTTCGCCTCGAGCTGCGCGGGCGAGTCGTGGGGGTAGTCGTACCAGCCGGAGTAGTCGGTCTCGGCGACCGCGTCCACCTCCGAGTACAGCGCGCCGGCGCGTTCGGGGGGGTGATCGCCCCACACGTCGACCGCCACCATCCGCGTGGGGTCGTGCTGGTGCAACCAGTGGGCGATCGTGCGCACGTAGGAGACCTCCTGGCTGTCGCGCCCGTTCTCCGCGACCTCATCGACGAGGTTCCACGCGAAGATCGACGGGTGCAGCTGCTCGGCCAGCACCGCCGTCCGCGCCTGCTGCTCGGCGTCCGCGAGGAGCCGCGGCGTCGTCGAGTACCAGTTGCCGGCGCCTTCCACCGGGCCGATGCCCTGCCACACGAGGATGCCTGCTTCGTCGAGGCGTTCCAGCAGCGCCGGGTCGAGCGGGTGCTGCGAGCGCACCGCGTTGGCGCCGATCTGCTCGAGCTCGCGGACGATCGTGTTCTCGTCGTCCGGCGTCAGCGCGTCGCCGTGCCCGCGCGCGTCCTCCTGGATCGAGGCGCCGTGCAGCTGCAGCTGCGTTCCGTTGAGGTACACGTGGCCGCCGCGCCAGGTCAGCTGGCGCAGGCCGACGTTGGCCGAGTAGCCGCTCTCCCCGCCGATCGCCAGCGTCAGCTGGTAGAGGTTTGGGCTGCTCGGCGACCACAGCGCCGGCTGGGAGACCTGCGCCGTCGCGGTCACGCTGGCGGCCTGGTCGTGTTCGAGCGTCACCGCGGGGAAGCTGAGCGCGATCGTCTGGGCTCCATGCGCGAGTGAGCCTTCCGGCACGAGCGTGCGGCTGGGGCCGTAGTTGTGGACCTCGACCCTGACCTTGACGCTCGCCTCGGTCGCCTGCGGTGTGTCCGGTGTTAGCGTCGTCTGGATGCCCGGTTCCGAGATCTCGCTTTCGCCGATCGCGCGCACGTCCACCTCGCCGTCGAGCCCGCCCCAGTTGAACCACGTGCGGTGAAAGCCTTCGCGCGACTGCTGCGCGGGGTCCTGCCAGTCGACGCGCACGACCACCGCGTGCGTGCCCGCCGCCAGCCGCGTGCGCATCTCGAACGGCAGGTAGGAGCCCCTGTGCGAGCCGAGCGCGCGTCCGTCGACCCACACGCTCGCGAGGTAGTTCGCCGACTGGAAGCTGAGCGCGTACGTGCCCGCGCGCGGCGCGGTGAAGCTCGTGCGATACCAGGCGATCGAGCCTTCGTAGTTGCGTCCGCCCGCGTGGCCCGTGTACGGCGCCGGGCTGACGACGTTCGGCAGGCTGACCGTGCTGCCAGCGAAGCCGCCTCGCCGCCAGCCGAGCGCCAGGCCCTGGTTGGTCGCATCCTTGCGCAGCGTCCACGTCGTCAGCGGCGTGCGCCCGCCGGGTCCTTCGAAGACGACCGCCTGCAGCGGCGGCGCCGCGGCGGAGCCGACGGTCGCAGCCAGCGCCGCGCAGGCGAGGACGATCGCGAGTATCGGTGGTTTGAGGGCGCTGGGCAAGAGCTTCGGGGGGGCGGGCACGAGCCGACCATTGTGGCGGCTGCGCCGGTTGTCCGGTGGTTGTCCTCCTTCACAACAGCCGCGGGGCGCGTTCAGAGCGGCGCGGCGATCGCCGGCTCGGCGGTGGCCGCCAGCAGCCGCTCGAGTAGCGCGAGCGCGCCGGCCTTGTGCAGCGGTTCGTTGAGATTGCCGCACTTGGGCGACTGCACGCACGAAGGGCACCCGCTCGCGCACGGGCAGCCGGCGATCAGCCGCCGCGCGTCCTCGCACAGCTCCTCGAAGCGCGCGTACGCCGTGCGCGCGATGCCGATGCCGCCGGGGTGCCCGTCGTAGAGGAAGATCGTGGGC
Source organism: uncultured Solirubrobacteraceae bacterium (assembly GCA_963735705.1). Classification (GTDB taxonomy): domain Bacteria; phylum Actinomycetota; class Thermoleophilia; order Solirubrobacterales; family Solirubrobacteraceae; genus Palsa-744. Next base: position 454,038 of record CAVTLZ010000012.1, on the reverse strand, counting down.
ACGCCCGTCTGCGGGTGGAAGTTGGTGGACAGGCCGCCGATGTCCCAGCGGTCGCACATGGCGATCAGCGGCAGCACCGCGATCTGCGCGTGCTCGGTCGCGTGCAGCGCCCCCAGCAGGATCTCCGCCGGCAGCGTGTCGGCAAGCGAGCTCGGATCGTCCTCCGCGCGGGCGGCCAGCGGGCTGGCTCCGGGCAGCTCGAACCACAGCGCCTGCGTGGGGAAGCTCGTGGGCGGCAGATCGAGCGCGACGATGTCGATGACCTGATGCCCGCCCGCGCCGGAGGCGGCCCCGTGGTCGGACAGGCGCCGGCGCTGGTAGGCGAGCACCGTGTCGGTGACGCTGACCTCGCCGAAGGACAGCGTCACGCCGAGCGCCTCGCGGCGGTCGAGCAGGCGCACGATCTCGGTGTCGGTCTCGGACTTCGGCTGCGTGTACCAGTCGCCGGCGAACGGCGACACGAGCGCGCGCCGGCGCTCCAGGTCGAGCTCGCGAACCTCGTAGGAGCGGCCCTGGTGCAGGTAGATGGCGCCCTCGTGGACGGTCGAGTGCGCACGCGCGGCCTCGGTGGAGCCGAGCAGCTCGCCGGATGAGACGTCGACGATCGCGAAGCCGGCGGGCGAGGCCGAGCGCAGCGACACCTCCGCGGCGGGGTAGGAGCCCGCGTCGCCGGGAGCGTACGTGTCGCCCGCGATCGTCGCCGTGCGCCGACGCAGCGCGCCTTCGCTCTGCAGGACCTCCGCGTGAGCCTCCCAGCGCGGGCCGAGGAACTCGGCGTCGCCGCGCGACAGCGGGCCCTCGTGGGCGGCGCACAGCAGGTGCGCGCGGTGGATCAGCGGGCTCTCGTGGTCGAGGATCGCCGCCTCGACGCGCCGGTCGAGGAAGTCCTCGGGGTTGCGGCAGAAGAACTGGTCGAGCGCGTCCTCGCCGGCGACGTACACCGCCAGGCCCCGCCCGCGCCGCCCGGCGCGGCCCCACATCTGGCGCAGCGAGGCGACGGTGCCGGGGAACGTGACGACGACGGCGGCGTCCAGCTCGCCGATGTCGATGCCCAGCTCGAGCGCGTCGGTGGTGATGACCGTGCGCAGCTCGCCGCGCACGAGCCGCTGCTCGAGCTCGCGCCGCTGCTGGGGCGTGTAGCCGGCGCGGTAGGGCTCCACCTGCTCCGCCAGCTCCGGGTGGCTGCTCTGGAGGTCGTCCTTGACGAGCCGGCTGAGCACCTCGACGCCCTTGCGCGACTTCATGAAGCAGATCGTGCGCGCGCCGTCGCGCGCGAGACGAGCGAGCAGCTCGGCGGCCTCGCCGAGCGCCGAGCGGCGCGTGCCGAGCGCCTCGTCGGTCAGCGGCGGGTTCCACATGGCGATCCGCCGCCGCGGCGCGGGCGAGCCGTCGGCGTCGATCAGCTGCACGTCCTGCAGCCCGGTGAGGCGCTCGGCGAGCTCGACCGGGTTGGCGATCGTGGCGGAGGTCAGCAGGAAGATCGGGTCGGTGCCGTACGCCGCTGCGATCCGCCGCAGCCGGCGCAGGACGTTGGCGACGTGCGAGCCGAACACGCCGCGGTAGACATGCGCCTCGTCGATCACGACGACCGCCAGGTTGGCGAACAGCTCCGCCCACGCGGCGTGGTTGGGGAGGATCCCGACATGCAGCATGTCGGGGTTGGTGAGCACGACGTTGGCGCTCTTGCGGATCTGCCGGCGCGCCTCGCGGGGCGTGTCGCCGTCGTAGATCGCCGGGCGCACGCGCTTGGTCAGCCCGAACGCGCTCAGCGCCCGCGCCTGGTCCTGGGCGAGCGCCTTCGTCGGGTACAGGTACAGCGCCCGCGCGCGCGTCTGCTCGCAGAGGATGTGCAGCGTGGGCAGGTTGAAGCACATCGACTTGCCCGACGCGGTCCCGGTGGTGACGATCGTGGGGCCGTCGGTGGCCGCTCGCAGCGCCTGCGCCTGGTGGGAGTACAGCTGCTCGATGCCCATCCCGCGCAGCGCGCCGAGCACCTCGGGGTGCAGCTCCGGCGGCAGCTCGACGAGCCGCGCGCGACCGGGTCCTTCGTGCGCTTCGCGGACCAGCCGCCCGTCCTCGCGCCCCGCGTCCAGCAGCGCGCTCCACGGCTCGATTGTGCGGTCGAGGGGCAAGGACTTGAGATAGTAGAGGCGATGTCAGCGAGCGCCGCCGAGCGCTGGGCGAAAGCCCGCACCTTCCACCATTCCCCGTATTCCGCGCAGCGGATCGCGTCCGAGCGCACGCAGAGCGTGTCCGTGTGCCTGCCCGCGCGCGAGTGCGCGCAGACGGTCGGGGCGATCGTCGCGGCGCTGGTGGCGCTGCGCGAGGCGGGCGCGATCGACGAGGTGGCGGTCGTCGACGCCGCCTCCACGGACGGCACAGCCGCGGTGGCCGCGCGCGCCGGCGCGACCGTGTGGCAGGAGGCGGAGCTGATGCCCGCATACGGGCCGGTGCTCGGCAAGGGCGACGCGATGTGGCGCGCGCTGTCGGCGCTCGACGGCGAGCTGGTGTGCTTCGTGGACGCCGACACGGAGGGCTTCTCCGCGCGCTTCGCCACGGGGCTGCTGGGACCGCTGGTGTGCGAGCCGGGGGTGTCGTTCGTCAAGGCCTTCTACCGCCGCCCGCTGCGCCAGGACGGAGTCGCCGACTCGGACGGCGGCGGGCGCGTCAACCGCCTGACCGCGCGGCCGGCGCTCGCGCTGTTCTACCCGGAGCTCGCCGGCGTGCGCCAGCCGCTGGCCGGCGAGGTGGCCGCGCGGCGCGAGCTGCTGGAAGGGTTGCCGTTCGCGACCGGCTACGGCGTGGAGATCGCGATGCTGATCGACGTGTGGCGCGAGCTGGGGCTGGACGGCATCGCGCAGGTGGACCTCGACGAGCACCGCAACCGCCACCAGCCGCTGTCGGCGCTCGAGCCGATGGCGCAGACGGTGCTCGCGACGATCGTCCGGCGCCTGGAGCGGGAGGGGCGGCTCATCGACGTGGACGGCCGTGACGCGGGCGTCAGCGGAGCGGCCGAGGCGGGGGGCTACAGCGGGTCGGCGGGTCTCGCGTCGGCGCCGGTCGAGCGCCCGCCGCTTGCGAGCGTGACGGTCGCGTGAGCGCGCGCTGCCTGTACCTCGACCTGGACAGCACGCTGCTGGGCCGCGGCGCGTCGATGCTGCACGACGGCGAGGGGCGGGTGACGATCGACGGCGTGCGCGCCGTGCAGGCGTGCCTGCGGGCGGACGTGGAGGTCGTGCTGATGTCGGGCCGGCGCCCCGCGCAGGTGATGGAGGACGCGCGGCTGCTGGGCCAGTCCTCGTACATCTACGAGGCGGGCGCGTGCGTGGTGCTGGACGGCGAGGAGCACTGGCTGACGGGGGAGCTGCTGCCGGGCGAGCTGACGATCGCCGAGCAGATCGAGCGCTCGGGTGCGCCGGCGCTGCTGCTCGAGCGCTACGCCGGACGCCTGGAGTACCACGAGCCGTGGCACGTGCAGCGCGAGGTCTCGCACCTGTTTCGCGGCCTCGTGGACGCCTTGGAGGTCGACCGCGTGCTCGTCGAGCACGGCCACGAGAACCTGCGCCTGGTGGACAACGGGGTCGTCAGCCGCCGCTCGGACGCGCTCGCGGCGCTGCCGCACGTGCGCGGCTATCACCTGGTGCCCGCCGGCGCCTCGAAGGTCGCGGCCGTTGCGTTCCACCGCCGCGCGCGCGGCTACGAGCGCGCTCAGACGTTCGCGGTGGGCGACTCGCGCGAGGACCTCGCGTGCGCCGCCGAGGTGGACGCCTTCTGGCTCGTCGCCAACGCGCTCGAGCGCGACCCGTCGATGCGCGAGGAGCTCGCGGCGTACGCGAACGTGCACGTCTGCGAGGCCGGCCACGGCGCGGGCGTCTACGAGGCTGTCGTCAGCACGCTGATGGCCTCCTAGGTTGCGCAGCGCCGCCAGCGAGGGTCGCTCTACCCCCCCGACAGCCGCCGCCACATGCGCCGCCAGAAGCCGGGCGTGGGGCGCCGGCGCCAGAGCGCGGGCGGCGGCACGGTGGCGCGCACCAGCGCCACCCAGTCGTCGAGCGGAAGCTCGCCGGAAATGAGCCGCCCGAGCGCGCTCGTGACCGGCGCGCCGACGCCCGCCGTCTCAAGCGCGCGCGCCAAGAGCGGCACCGACTCCAGCGCCTCGACCGCTTGGCCGATCTGCGCGGGGATCTCCGCCGCGGGCACGCCTGCCGCGAGCAGCTCGCCCGCGCGGCGGTTGCGGCTCTCGCGGGCGAGCGCGGTCGCCACGAGGTCGCCGGCGCCCGCGAGTCCGATCATCGACTCCGGCCGCGCGCCGAGCGTCTCGGCGTAGCGCCACACCTCCGCGAAGATGTGCCCGGCGGCCGCGCCCGCGGCGTTCAGGCCCTGGGCCTCGGTGGCGCCGGCGGCAAGCGCGGCCGCGTTCTTGGCAGCGCCGGCGAGCTCCACGCCGACCGGGTCGTCGGACAGCTCGCACACCACGCCCGCGCGCGTGAACACCTGCGCGAGCGCGCGAGCGAGCTCCTCCTCCGCGCACGCAGCCACGAGCCCGGCGCCGGCGTGCACCATCTCCTGCGCGTGCGCGGGACCGCCCACGCACGCGACCCGCTCAGCGCCGAAGTGCGCGCTGAGCACGCGCGTCGGAGGCAGCCCCTCCGGCGGGACGAGGCCCTTGGCGACCGACACGACAGCTGTGCGCCGGCCCAGGCCGGTCGCGCCGAGCCGCTCGATCACCTCGCCCAGGCCGCTCGACGGCACAGCCAGAAACACATAGTCAGCACGCGCGACGCCCGCCGAGGCAGGCTCGATGCGCAGCTGGGGCGGCAGCTCCACGCCCGGCAGGTACCGGCGGTTCTCGCGCTGCTCGTCGATCAGCGCCGCCTGCTCCGCCGTGCGCGTCTGCAGCGTCGTGCGCAGCCCTCCGCGCGCCAGCAGCACCGCCAGCGCGGTCCCGAACGAGCCCGCGCCGATCACCGTCGCCCGCCTCGCGCCCGGCGCGGTCAGCGAGAGCGCACGCGAGGCGCGAGCGCCCGGGCTCGGAGTAGGCTCGGGCTCGGTCATCTGATGAGCGAGCCTAGCGATCCGCACGAGCGCGCCACCGCATGGCGCAACTGGACCGGCGACGAGCGCTGCGCACCCGCCGCGGCCGCTCGGCCGGGGTCGATCGAGGAGATCCGCGAGGCGGTAGAGCGCGCCGGGTGCGAGAGCCTTCGCGTGCGCGTCACAGGGAGCGGACACTCCTTCAGCGACATCGCCTGCACCGACGGGCTGGCGCTGAAGCTGGACCGCCTCGCGAGCGTCCTCGACGTCGACCGCGCTTCAGGTCTCGTGCGCGTGCAGGCCGGCATCACGATCCGCGAGCTCAACCGCCGACTCGACGCGCACGGCCTCGCGCTCGAGAACCTCGGCGACGTCGACGCCCAGACGATCGCCGGCGCGATCTCGACCGCCACCCACGGGACCGGCGCCCGCCTGCGCAACCTCTCCGCCCAGGTGGAGGCGTTGACACTGGTGCTCGCCGACGGCGCCACGCTCGAGTGCTCGCGCGAGCGCGACCCCGAGATCTTCCGCGCGGCTCGCGTCGGGCTCGGCGCGCTCGGGGTGATCGCAGAGGTGACACTCCGCTGCGTGCCCGCGTTCACGCTGCATGGAGTCGACGCGCCCGCGCCGCTGGAGGAGACGCTCGAGCGCTTCGGCGAGCTGGCGCTCGGCAACGACCACTTCGAGCTCTACGTCTTCCCTCACGCCAGCACCGCGCTCACCCGCGCCAACAACCGCACCGACCGGCCGCCGCGTCCCCGCGGACGAGTATCCGCGTACGCCAACGACGTGCTGCTCACCAACCGCGTGTTCGATCTCTTCTGTCGCGCCGGCCGCCGCTCCCCGAGCCGCATCCCCCAGCTCAACCGGCTCGCCACGCGGCTCGTCGGCCACTCCGAGCGCGTGGGCCGCTCCGCCGACATCTTCACCAGCCAGCGCCTCGTGCGCTTCACCGAGATGGAGTACGCGCTCCCGCGCGAGCGCACACCCGAGGCCGTCAGGCGCGTGCTTGACGCAATCGAGCAGCGCGGCTTCGCCGTGCCGTTTCCGATCGAGGTTCGGGCCGTCGCGCCCGACGACGCCTTCCTCAGCACCGCCGGCGGACGCGACAGCGGCTTCGTCGCGGTGCACATGTACACGGGGATGGCCTGGCAGCCGTACTTCCACGCGGTCGAGGCGATCATGGACGAGCTCGACGGCCGGCCGCACTGGGGCAAGCGCCACTTCCAGAGCGCCGAGACGCTGCGCCCGCTCTACCCCGACTGGGATCGCTTCCAGGCCGTACGCGCCAAGCTCGATCCCAACGGGCGCTTCGCCAACGCGTGGACCGACCGGGTGCTCGGGCCGGCGATGGCTGAGGGCCACGATGGCTGACACGGCGACAGCCGGGATGGCAACGGCCGAGGCCGCGATGGCTGACGCCGCATACGCGCGCTTGGAGCGCGCCACGGCGGGGCTGCAAGCGCCGTTCGCGCTCGTCGACCTCGACGCGCTGGAGGCCAACGCCGCCGACCTCCGACGGCGAGCCGGCTCCAAGCCGATCCGGCTCGCCAGCAAGTCGGTGCGCTGCCGCGCGCTACAGGAGCGCGTGCTTGCCCGCGACGGCTTCCGGGGCACGCTCGCGTTCACGCTGCCGGAGGCGCTGTGGCTCGCCGATCGCGGGGGAGAGGACCTGCTCGTCGCATATCCGACGGCCGACAGCGACGCGCTGCAGGCGCTGGTCGGCGCCGGCGGGGTTGGCGGCGGAGGCGGGGTTGGCAGCGGAGGCGGGGTCGGCGGGGCACCACGAGAGCGGGTGACGGTGATGGTCGATTGCGTCGAGCAGCTCGAGCTGATCGAGCGCGCCACGCGCGCCACCCGTGAGGCGCCGGTGCGGGTCTGCATCGACATCGACACCGCCTGGCCGCTCCTCGGCGGACGGCTGCGCGTGGGCGCCAAGCGCTCGCCCGTGCGCACCTCCGAGCAGGCCGCCGCGCTCGCACGCGCGATCCTCGCGCGCGACGGCCTGAGGCTGGTCGGGATCATGGCCTACGAGGCGCAGATCGCCGGCCTGGGCGACTCGCCGGGTGGGCGGGGCATTGGTCCCCCGCTGCGCGGTCTCGCCATCCGCGCCATGCAGGCGCGCTCCGCGCGCGAGCTCGCTGAGCGCCGCGCCGGGATCGTGGCCGCGGTCGAGAACGTCCTCGCGTCGACCGGCGGCGCCCTGGAGCTCGTCAACGGCGGCGGCACCGGCAGCCTCGAGCGCACCGCCGCCGAGCCCGCCGTCACGGAGGTCACCGCGGGCTCGGGCCTGTACGGGCCGGCGCTGTTCGACGACTACCGCGCGTTCACGCCGCGTCCGGCGGCGATGTTCGCGCTGCCGGTCGTACGGCGGCCCGGCCGCGGCGTGGTGACCGCGCTCGGCGGCGGCTACCTCGCGTCGGGCCCGGCCGACGCCGCGCGGCTGCCCCGGCCGCACCTCCCGGGCGGGCTGCGGCTCGAGCGCCTCGAGGGCGCCGGCGAGGTGCAGACGCCGCTGCTGGGCGCCGCCGCCGATGCGCTCGCGATCGGCGATCGCGTCTACATGCGCCACGCCAAGGCGGGCGAGCTGTGCGAGCGCTTCGCCAGCCTGCACCTGCTCGAAGGCGAGCGCATCGTCGACGAGGCGCCGACCTACCGCGGTGAGGGACAGTGCTTCCTATGAGGATCGCCGTGAGCGAGAATGCCTCGTGTGAGCATTGTGCCTCGCGTGATCAGCGACGCGAACGAGCTTGACCGCGGATCGCTGCAGGACGTCCTGCACGAGGTCGTCGAGACGCTCGCTCCGCTCGACCGCACCCCCTGCTCGCCGGGCGAGCGACAGGCCGCCGAGTGGCTGGCCGAGCGGCTGCGCGCGGTCGATGGCGTGCAGGTGGAGCTCGAGGACGAGCCGTCGTGGGGGATCTTCCCGCCGACCGCCACCGGGCTCGGCCTGCTCGGCGCGCTCGGGGCCGCGCTCGTGCTCGGCGGCCGGCGCGCCAGCGGCGCGCTGCTCGCCGCGGCGACGCTCGCCGGCATCGTCGACGAGGCGCAGAACGGACCGCGGATCCTGCGGCGCGTCGTGCGCCGCCGCCGCACCACCGTCAACGTGATCGCGCGAGCCGGCGAGAAGGTTGCGAGCGTCGACGGGGGCGAGCGGGAGGGACGGGCCGGCGCTCAGACGGAGGCGTGCGGCACCCTCGTGGTGCTCGCCCACCACGACGCGCCGCAGACCGGCATGCTGTTCGACCAGACGCTGCAGCGTCGGCTGCACGAGCTGGCGCCGCAGCTGCTCGAGCGCGCCAAGAAGCCGCCGCCGCAGTGGTGGATCGGCCTGGCCGGCCCGCTGTGCACGATCGGCGGCGCGCTCGTCAGCCGCCGCCGGCGCCGACTCGCCGGCGCGGGTCTCGCGCTCGGCGCGCTCGGCGCCGCGCTGGTCGCCGACGTGTGGCGCAGCCAGACGGTCCCCGGCGCCAACGACAACCTCTCCGGCGTGGCCGCGCTCGTCGCGCTCGCCGAGCTGCTGCGCGAGCGCCCGATTCCCGGCATGCGCGTGCTGCTGGTCTCCTGCGGCGCCGAGGAGACGCTGCAGGACGGCGTGCGCGCGTTCCTCGCCAGCCATCGCCACGAGCTCGACCCGGAGCGCACCTGGTTCGTCAACCTCGACACCGTCGGCTCGCCGCATCTGGTCATGCTCGAGGGCGAGGGGCCCGTGTGGATGGAGGACTACGCCGGCCCGTGGCTGCGCGACCTCCTCGCCGCGCAGGCGCAGCTCCTGGACATCGAGTTGGAGCGCGGCTTTCGCGCGCGCGCGTCCACCGACAGCGTCATACCCAGCCGCGCCGGCTACCCGATCGCGACGCTCGTGTCCGTGACCGACTGGCGCAGCCCCGCCAACTACCACCTCCCCAGCGACATACCCGCCAACCTCGACTACGCCACCGTCGCCGACGCCACACGGCTGGTGCACGGGCTCGCGCGGGCGCTCGCCGACGGGCTCTAAGGCAGCAGCAACGGCGCGAGCTTCCTGCCCGCGCCCGCCAGCGCGCGAGCGCCGCTCGCCTCGACGATCAGCTGCAGGTCAAGGATGCGCGCGTCGAACGGGTCGAGCCGGTTCTCGCCGGCGATCGCGTAGATCGGCACCCCCGACTGGCGGGCCCTGGTGGCAACCTCGAACGTCATGCTGCCCGCCAGCGTCCGCTCCCGCAGCCGCTGCGCCGCCACGATCACCGCCCGCGAGCGACGCATCCGCGCGTCGAAGTCGTGGGCGTCGAGGAACGCGCGCGCGTCCGCCCCGCGCTCGTGCGCGGGGTCGATCGGGCACACGTCCGGCGCGGGCAGCCCACCCGCCCGCAGCCCGCGCGCGATAGCCGCCCCCACGTCCGCCGCGGACAGGCCGTCGCCGAAAGCGTCCGTCACCAGCAGCGGCGTCGTGGGGATCAGCGCGCGCCAGCTCATCGTGCCGCGTCGCGTCGCGCGGCGCCTGCTTGCGAATGGGTGCTGCTGCGATCGCTCACCATCGTGCATCCTTCCAGCAATGGCCGCCGCGAAAAGCCAGCCCGTCGTCCTGGAGGTGTGCGGGCGCGAGGTGCGCGTCAGCAATCCCGACAAGCCGTTCTTCCCCGACGTCGGTCTCACGAAGATCGACCTCGTCAACTACTACGTCGAGTGCGAGACCGCCGTCGTGCGCCACCTGCGCGAGCGCCCCACGACGCTCAAGCGCTGGGTCGACGGCGTCGGCGGCGAGCCGTTCTTCCAGAAGCGCGTGCCCGACAGCGCCCCCGACTGGCTGCAGACCGCCACCGTCACGTTCCCCAGCGGGCGACACGCGCGCGAGCTCGTCGCAAACGACGCCGCGCACCTCGTCTGGGGCGTCAACCTCGGCGTCATCGACTGGAACCCCTGGCCCGTGCGCCGCGCCGACCTCGACCACCCCGACGAGCTGCGCGTCGACCTCGACCCCGGCCCCGGCGTGCCCTTCTCCGAGGTGCGCGATGTCGCGCTCGGCGCGCGCCAGGTGCTCGAGCAGTACGGGCTGCGCGGCTACCCCAAGACATCCGGCTCGCGCGGCATGCACGTGTACGTGCGCATCGAGCCGCGCGAGAGCTTCGAAGAAGTCCGCCGCGCCGCGCTCGCGCTCGCGCGCGAGGTCGAGCGGCGGATGCCCGGACGCGCCACCAGCCGCTGGTGGAAGGAGGAACGCGAGGGCGTCTTCATCGACTACAACCAGAACGCCCGCGACCGCACCGTCGCCTCCGCCTACTCCGTCAGGGCCGTTCCCGACGCGCGCGTGTCGTGTCCGCTGGAGTGGGACGAGGTCCCCGACGTCGAGCCCGCCGATCTCACCCTCCAGACCGTCCCCGCGCGTCTGCGCGAGCGCGGCGACCCGTCCGCCAGCATCGACGAGCACCCCGGGCGCCTCGACGGGCTGCTCGAGCTGGCCGCCCGAGACGAGCGCGAGGGCCTCGGCGACGCGCCCTGGCCGCCGCACTTCCGCAAGCAGAAAGGCGAGCCGCCGCGGGTGCAGCCCAGCCGTGCGCGCTCCAGCCAGCCGGAGGCAGAGTGACCCTGCCGCTGCAGCCCACACTCAAGCCACAACTGGCGCTCTCGCGCAAGGAGCTGCCCACGGGCGAGGGGTGGGTGTACGAGGTCAAGCTCGACGGCTTTCGCTGTATCGCCTTCGTCGATACCCCGTCCGGGGCACATGGCGGCGCCGACGTCTTCCTGCAGTCGCGAAACGGCAAGCCGCTCGGGCGCTACTTCCCCGAGCTGACGTTCCCCGCCGGGCGCTACGTGCTCGACGGCGAGATCGTCGTGCGCGACTCACACGGGCGCGAGGACTTCGACGCGCTCGGCCAGCGCATCCATCCCGCCGCCTCGCGCATCCAGCGGCTCGCCGCCGAGACGCCCGCGGTGTACGTCGCCTTCGACCTGCTCGCGCACGAACACGACTCGCTGCTCGAGCTGCCGTTCGCCGAGCGCCGCGCCGCGCTCGAGCAGCTGCTCGCCGGCGAGGCGTTCGCGCGCGCGCCCGTCGAGCTGATGCCCACCGTCTCGAGCGCCGAGGAGGCGCAGCGGTGGCTGCAGCACGCCGAGGGCGCCATCGCCAAGGAGCGCTCCGCCCCCTACCGTCCCGGCGAGCGCAAGGGCATGGTCAAGGTCAAGCGCGTGCGCACGATCGACGCCGTGCTCGTCGGCTGGCGCCCCGGCAAGGAGCCCGACACCGTCGGCGCGCTCATCCTCGGCCTCTACGACGGCCCCGAGCTGCGCGTCGTCGGGCACTGCTCCGGGCTCTCCGCCGCCGAGAAGAAGCGGCTGGTCGGCTTCCTCGCGCCGTACGAGACCGGCGAGCGCGGCTCCGCCGACCCCAGCCGCTGGAGCGCCGGCAAGGACCTCGAGTGGATCGCGCTGCGCCCCGAGCTCGTCGTCGAGATCGACTTCGACCACGTCTCCGCCGGACGCATCCGCCACGGCGCCAAGCTGCGCCGCTGGCGCGATGACAAGCCCCCGCGCGAGTGCACCTATGATCAGCTGAGATGACCGCCGAGACAGCGACTGTCGCCGAGGAGGAGTACCTGCAGATCCTCTTCTGGCTGGAGGAGGCAGGCCTGCCGATGACCGGCGCCAACGTCGCCCGCGCCATGCAGCTCTCGCCGCCCACCGTCCACGAGATGATCGGCCGCCTCGAGCGCGACGGCTACATCACGCGCGGCTCCGACCGCGCGATCGCGTTCACCGACAGCGGCGCCCAGCACGCCGAGGGCATCGTGCGCAGGCACCGCCTCATCGAGCGCTTCCTCACGGACGTCCTCGGCGTGCCCTGGGACGAGGTCCACGAGGAGGCCGAGCGCCTCGAGCACGCCATGTCGCCCGTGCTCGAGGAGCGCATGCTCGTCGCCATCGGCGACGCCAAGACCTGCCCGCACGGGCACCCCATCGTCGCCGGCGCGCGGCTGGCCGGCGTCCCGCTCGCCGATGTGGAGATCGGCGCCAAGGTGCGCGTGCTGCGCTTCGAGAACGAGGCCGAGGACCTGCTGCACTACCTCAAGGCCTCCGGTATCGAGCCCGGGCTGGAGGCCGTCGTCGCCGAGCGCGGGGCAGAGCACGTCGAGCTCAACACCGCCGACGGGCGGCGCATCGGCGTCACCTCCAGCGTCGCCGAGACCGTCTCCGTCATCGCCGACCCCTCGCCGCCGCCGCGGACCGCGCTGCCGGAGCAGCTGGTTCTGGGGCAGCGCTACGGGAGATAACTGCCCCTGACGCACGAAGGTCAAGCCTGGCAAGGACGCAGTGAGCGAAGTGTGCTCTGCACATGAGCGAGCGAGGACGCCGCCAGGCGCCGGCATTCGTGCGTCAGGAGAGGGAGCGGTAGGCCTCGGCCAGCCGCGCCACGCCTGCGTCGATCTGCTCCGGCGTCACGCCCGAGTAGGCCAGGCGCAGCGTGTTCTCGCCGCCCTCCAGCAGGAAGTCGGTGCCCTTCACGAACGACACGCCGCGCTCGGCCGCCGCGTCGTACAGCGCCGCCACGTCGGTGCCCTCCGGCAGCGTCACCCACATGAAGTAGCCGCCCTGCGGCACCACGAACTCCGCCTCCGCGAGCTCGCTGCGCAGCGCGTTAGCCAGCGCCTGCACGCGTTCCGAAAGCGCCGCCTTGACGGTCTCGATCGAGCGCTCGATCGCGCCCGACGCGCAGAACTCGTACACGATCGACTGCGCGACCATGTTCGGCGAGATGTACGTGTTCGTCGCCAGCTTCCCGATCGCCGCGATCAGGTCCGGCGGGCCGACCAGGTAGCCGACGCGGATGCCCGGGCACACCGTCTTCGAGAACGACGACGCGTACACCACACGCTCCGGGTCCATCGACAGCATCGTCGGCAGCGTCTCGCCGCTGAAGCGCAGCTCCACGTACGGGTCGTCCTCGAACACCATGAAGCCGTGGTCCGCCGCCAGTTGCAGCAGCTGCCTGCGCTTCTCAAACGACAGCGTGTACCCGGCCGGGTTCTGGAAGTTGGGGATGATGTGCGCGAGCGTCGGCCGCACCGGCGTCGGGCTCGTGAGCAGGTGCGCGAGCGCGTCCGTGTCGATGCCGTCCGGCTCCAGCTCGACCGCGTGGATCTGCGCCCCGCGCCCGCGCAGCGACAGCAGCGTGCGGTCGTACGTCGGGCGCTCCACGATCACCTCGTCGCCCGCGCGCACCAGCTGCTCGAACAGGAACGCGTCCGCCTGCATCGACCCGTTCGTCACCAGCACGCGCTCCGGCTCCACGCCGTGGCGGTCCGCGATCCAGCTGCGCAGCCGCGGGTAGCCGACCGCCGTGCCGTACGCCGTCGTGCCCGCCGGGTCGCTCTCGAACGCGCGCACCGCCGCGTCGCGCAGGCCGTCCACGTCGACGATGTCGAGCGACGGCGCGCCGCGCGCGAAGGAGATCGTTGGGCCGGTCGTCGTTGGCACAGCGGCGTAGCTTAGGCGTCCGAGCAGCTCGTCGTAGTCATGAGTCAGATCGCGCGCCGCGCGCTCCAGCCGATCGCGGAAGCGCAGCAGCTCCGCCGCGCTCGGCGGCTGCGGTGGGAGCGGGGGCTGTGGCGGCTGTGTGGCCCGCGGGGGCCACGGCGCACGGGCCGCCGGCGGGCTCGGGGGTGGGGGTGCGCTGGGCGCCGGCGGCGCGGCTGGCGGGGACAGCGCCGCGCCGGGCGGCGCCGGCGGGGTGGATGGTGGCTGAAGCGGGGTGAACGGCGGCTGCAGCGGCGCCCGCGCGCCCGGCTGCGCCGGCTCGACCGTCTCGTCCACGATCCGGCTCCAGCCGGAGCTCGGTGAGGCTGCCGGTGCCGGTGCTGGTGCTGGTGCCGGTGCCGGTGCCGGTGCCGGTGGCGGTGGCGGTGGCGGGGGGGAGGCGTGGCCGATCGTCTCGGACTCGGCGCCGGGGGGGGCGGGGGCCGGTTCCCGCTCGCCGTTCATCGCGTTCAGCGTGCGCTCCAGCTCGAGCAGCTTGCGCTCGAGCTCGCCGAGCGTTTGCGCTAGGTCGCGGTCCATGGAGGCTTAGCGTACCGGCCGCTCGCCGGCGCCTCGCCTCGGAAACGGGACGATCGTCCCCTGGGGCGCCGTCGAGATCAGCTCGCCGTCCGCGATCGACATCAGCTCCGTGGCGCCCTGCAGCGCGTGCATGTCGACGGAGCCGATCACGAGCGTCATCTGGCGATCCTGCACGAGCCCCCGCAGCCATCCGAGGAACACGTCTTTGTCGCTCGGGCTGGGGAACACGGCCGGCTCGTCCAGGAGCAGCAGGGACGGCTTGCGGACGAACGCCTGGGCGAGCATCACGCGCATGCGATCGGTGGGCGAGAGCAGCTTCGAGGGTTCTTCGGCGCGGCCGGCCAGGTCGACCTCGGCGAGCATCAGCTGCGCGCGGCGTCGCGCCTCGCGCAGCCTCAGCCCTTTGCTCGCCGCCGCCAGGATCACGTGGTCCACGACCCTCTCGCCCGGGCCCGACGACCAGTCCTGCGGCGCCACGTACGCCGCATGGCTGCGCAGGATGCGGCTACGGTCGGCGGCCGAGATCGAGGCCATGTCGCGCCCTTCGAAGCGCACGACCCCCGCGCTCGGCGCCTCGATACCCGCCATCAGGCGCAGCAGCGTCGACTTGCCCGACTGCCGCGCGCCGTAGACCGCGACGAACGCGCCGGCGTGGATCTCGAACGAGACCCGATCCAGCGCGAGCGTCTCGCGGTCTCCCTCGGAGTACCGCTTGCTTACGTTCTCGAAGGCTAGTAGCGGCGTCGTCGCATCCACCGCAACGCCCGCACGATCTACTTGGCCGTGAGCGCGCCGCCCAGAACCTCGACGGCGATGCTCGCAGTTTCCGTCGGGGTGCGCCCGACGCGCACGCCCTTCGCTTCCAGCGCCTGCGCCTTCGCGGCGGCGGTGCCCGCGCTGCCCGACACGATCGCGCCCGCGTGGCCCATCTGCTTGCCCGCCGGCGCGGTGAAGCCGGCGATGTACGCCACCACCGGCTTGCTCATGTGCCCGTCGATGTACTCCGCCGCCTCCTCCTCCGCCGAGCCGCCGATCTCGCCCGAGAGCACCACCAGCTCCGTCTCGGGGTCCGCCTCGAACAGCTCGAGCACGTCCACGAACGACGAGCCCGGCACCGGGTCGCCGCCGATGCCAACGATCGTGCTGCAGCCGACGCCCGCCTGGGCGATCTCGTTGCCGATCTGGTAGGTCAGCGTGCCCGAGCGCGAGACCACGCCGACGCTGCCCGCCTTGAAGAACGACGCCGGGATGATCCCCACGTTCGCCTTGCCCGGCGAGAGGATCCCAGGGCAGTTGGGGCCGATCAGGCGCGTGCCCGGGTAGTCGCGCTTCAGCAGGTTGTAAACGCGCAGCTCGTCGTGCGCGGGGATGCCCTCGGTGATCGCGATCACCAGCTCGACGCCAGCCACCGCCGCTTCCAGGATCGAGTCCGCGGCGAACCGCGGCGGCACGAAGATCATCGCCGTGTTCGGCTGCGCCTCGGACATCGCCTGCTCCCACGTGTCGAACACCGGGATGCCCTCGACGTCCTGGCCGCCCTTGCCCGGCGTCACCCCGCCGACCACGTTCGTGCCGTAGCTGCGGTTGTTGAGCGTGTGGAACGTGCCCTCGCGGCCGGTGATACCGGCCACACACAGGCGCGTCGACTCGTCAACTAGGACACTCATGATGCCTTCCTTTCAACGACGGTTCGGCGCAGCCATGCGCGTTCATGCCCCGACCGCCAGCGCGACGACCTTCTCCGCCGCCTCGTTCATCGTCTTCGCCGCGTGCACGTTCGGCAGCGCCGCCTCCTGCAGCAGTCGGCGGCCCTCCACGTCGTTCGTCCCGTCCAGGCGCACCACGAACGGAACGGAAGGTTTGATGTCCTCGAACGCCGCGATCAGCCCGCGCGCGACCTCGTCGCAGCGCGTGATGCCGCCGAAGATGTTGAACAGGACCGCCTTGACCGCGTCGTTGGCGAGCAGCAGGTCGACCGCCTGCTTGATCTTCTCCGCGTCAGAGCCGCCGCCCGCATCCAGGAAGTTCGCCGGCGAGCCACCCGCCTGCGCGACCACGTCCAGCGTCGACATCACCAGACCCGCGCCGTTGCCGAGGATGCCGATGTCGCCGTCGAGCTTCACGTACTGGACGCCCTCTTCCTTGGCGCGGCGCTCGATCGGGTCTTCGTTCTCGCTGTCCGACAGCCCCTGGTTCTCCGGGTGGCGATACAGCGCGTTGCCATCCAGCGACACCTTCGAGTCGAGCGCCTTCACCTCTCGCTCGGGGGTCACGATCAGCGGGTTTATCTCTGCGAGCGTCGCATCCTCCTCGATCCAGACCTCATACAGGGCCACCAGCGCGTCGGCCACGCCCGCGACCACGTCCGCGTCCGCGCCGCCCTGCGTCGCGATCTCGAGCGCCTCCTCGCGCGATAGACCAGCGAGCGCGTCCACGTGCTGGCGGATCAGCTTCTCCGGCGTCTTCTCCGCGACCTCTTCGATGTCCACGCCGCCCTCCACGCTGAACATCACCAGCGGCCGCTTGGCCGAGCGGTCGAGCAGCACCGACGCGTAGTACTCCGACGCGATGTCCGAGGCGTGCTCGATCCACAGCGTGCGCACGATGTGCCCCTTGATGTCCATCCCGAGGATGTTGCCCGCGTGCTCGCGCACCTCGCCCTCGTCGGCCGCCAGCTTCACGCCGCCGGCCTTGCCGCGCCCGCCGATCAGCACCTGAGCCTTGACGACGACCGGATAGCCGACCTCGCCCGCCGCCTTCACGGCGTCCTCGACGCTCGTCACCGCCTGACCCGAGGAAACCCTCAATCCGTGGCGGGCGAACAGCTGCTTGCCTTGGTACTCCAGCAGGTCCATGCGGCGCGGGACTCTAACGCAAGCTGGGCGATCGCGTGCCGCAACGCCTGGGCCATCGCGTGCAACAGCGCCCGGCAAGCGGCGTCGCAGCGCGCCGGAGGCCCCTGTCAGGGCATAATGCCGCGCGGTGCCCATCCCAAAGAACATCTCTTTCGTCACATTCGACGTCTACGGCACGCTGATCGACTGGGAGACCGGGATCTACGACGCGTTCGCCAAGGAGGCCGCCCGCGACGGCGTCGAGATCGATCGCGGCGTGCTGATCCCCATGTTCCACGAGATCTCCCGCGAAATCGAGGGGGGCTCCTACGAGCTCTACGCGGAGGTCCTCAGGCGCACCGCCATCGAGATCGCCAAACGCCTCGAGTGGCCGCTCGAGCCCTCGCGCTCCGGCTTCCTGCCCGACTCCGTCCAGCGCTGGATGCCGTTCAAGGAGACCAGCGTGCAACTCGGCAAGCTCGCCAAGAAATACAAGCTCGGCCTGCTGTCGAACATCGACGACAAGCTGCTCGGGCAGACCCGGCGCCACATCCCGATCGACTTCGACCTCGTCGTCACCGCGCAGCAGGTGCGCTCCTACAAGCCCGAACCGCCGCACTTCACCGAGTGCGCCAGGCGCATGGGCGGCAAGCGCGGCTGGGTCCACGTCGCCGCCAGCCACTACCACGACGTCGTCCCCTGCGTCAAAGCGCGCGTGCCCGTCATCTGGGTCAACCGCAACAAGGAGACGCTCGACTCCTCGCAGAAGAAGCCCACGGCCGAGGTCACCAACCTCAAAGAGGCCGCCAAGCTGCTCGGCGTCTCCTAGACGGACGGCCCGCGCGTGCGAGCCGTCTCGCTGCACCGCGACGTGCTCGTCGTCACCAGCGCGGTGCTGCACGTCAACTGCGTGATCGTGCGCGGGGGCGGTGGGGAGGAGGGAGGCGCGGGCGGCGCGCAGGGTGCTGAGCCGGCCGCCGAGACAGAGCGTGCCGTGGGGCCGGGCGCGGTGGACGAGACGTTCGTGATCGACTCGCCGGTGCTGCCCGACGAGCTCGACGCGCTCCCGACGCTGCTCCAGCAGGCGCGGTTCCCTGCACCCAGCGGCCTGCTGGCGACGCATGGCGACTGGGATCACCTGCTCGGGCGCCTCGCCTTCCCGGACGCGGCGCTCGGCTGCGCCGAGAGCACCGCCGAGCGGCTGCGTGCCTCGCCGGGCGAGGCGCAACGCGAGTTGCGCGCGTTCGACGAAGAGCTGCTGATCGAACGATCGCGCCCGCTCGCGCTCGGCTCCGTGCAGGCGCTGCCGGTGCCGGGGCGCTGCGAGATCGGCGATCGCGAGCTGGAGCTGCACAAAACTTGCGGTCACACGCCGGACGGCATGGCTGTGCTGATCCTCTGGGCGGGGGTGCTGGTGGCCGGCGATTATCTCTCGCCGGTCGAGATCCCGACGCTGAACGCGGGAGACACCGTGGACGCCTACCTGGCGACGCTGGAGCGCCTGCGGGCGCTGCTGGGGGAGTCCGAGCACGTTGTTCCGGGCCACGGACCGGCGCTCGGCGGTGACCGGGCGCTCTCTGTGCTGGAGGAGGATCTCGCCTATCTGCTGGCGCTTGCCAAGAAAGGGGCAGCCGCGGAGCTACCCCCGGGACGGCGCGGCGCGATCCAGCGGAGGCTGCATTACAAGAACGTCGCCGCTCTGTAGTCGTGCTTGCGAAGATATGTTTCTAGCGTGCGACTGCGTTTGCGTCGACAGAAATCGTAAACAGCAACGGTGAAGCGTTGGTCAAAAACAACTTTGTGGAAAAAGGCGGCAAAGTCACCCTCGAAACGGTCGGCGGCACCAAGCTCGCCTGCGCAGCGTCCACCTCCACGGGCAAAATAACCTCGAAGGTGGCAGGCGAAGAAACGCTGACCCTCACTGGTTGCGGTGTCGGCTCCAATAAATGCAACACCTCTGGATCCGCGGAAGGCGCGATCTCGATTAAATTTCAAAATAACCTTATTATCCTTTGACTTATCGATGTCCATCAGCATTGAAATCACGTTCAGCTGCTGGCGTGGAAGGAACGCAGGAAGTCACCTTCGAAGAACCGGCCAAGCTCGGATAGCGCACCGGCAGCAGGCGTAATCGATGCAAGCCGGAGGGTGTGGGGAGTGTCGATTCCCCACACCCTGTGCGTCGAGCTCGAAGCGGCGAGGCGTGCCGCAGGGTCTCGTGTTGGTGAGCCGCCCTAGTGTCGGGCGCGCTTCGCCGCCCCCAGCAGGCTGCTGGCGATGCACGGCGACTGGGATCACCTGCTCGGGCGCCTCGCCTTCCCACGGGCGGCGCTCGGCTGCGCTGGGAGCACCGTCGAGCGGCTGCGCGCCTCGCGCGGCCGAGCAAGAACGCAGCACGCCTGCTCAGCGGCTCCGTTTGAACGGATGGACGCATCCGCGTCCGTCGATAGAAACAACCTGGCCCGTCGTCGGCGGGCCGGGTCCGTCCGCCGTCGTGCGGGGCGACGAGCGTCTGGCGCCCACGATTTCAGGAGGATCGGTGCATCGCCACCGCCGCTCGCTCGCCATATCGCGCGCGGAACCGTTGTAGGGCCCGTCAGTGGGTTTTCAGAACCACTGTACGCTTCCAACATGCCGACTCGATCATTCGTAGCGGGCGGCGCCGGGTTCATCGGCGGCCACTTGGTCCGTGAGCTGCTGCAAAGCCCGGATCACGAGGTGGTCGTGTTCGACAACTTCCTCTCCGGCAGCGCCTCGCGCCTCGACGGCGTGCTCGAAGACCCGCGGCTGCGGCTCGTCGAGGCCGACCTCCGAGACCTCGACACCGTCGTCGAAGCGATGCGCGGCGTCGACCACGTCTACCTTCTCGCCGCCAATCCCGACATCGCCGCCGCTGTCGAGGATCCGGGGATCGACTTCTGGCGCGGCACGTACCTCGCTCACAACGTGATCGAGGCGGCCCGCGTCAACGGCGTTCCCAGCCTCACCTACGCGTCGGGCTCAGGCGTCTACGGAGATCGCGGCGGGTGCGAGGTCGACGAGCTGTTCGGACCGCTCGTGCCGGTGTCCACCTACGGCGCGAGCAAGCTCGCGTGCGAGGCCATGCTCGCAGCCTACGTTCACATGTTCGACATTCGCGCAACCGTCTTTCGCTTCGCGAACGTGGTCGGTCCCATGCAGACGCACGGGGTCACATATGACTTCGTGCGTCACCTGCTCGAGGACCCCACCGTGCTTCACATCCTCGGCGACGGTAGCCAGAGCAAGTCATACATTCACGTCAGCGATGTGATCTCCGCGATCCTCACCGTCGTGGACGGCGGTTGGGACGGATTCGAGGTCTTCAACGTCGGCACCGGCGATTACGTGACCGTGCGCGAGATCGCGGATCTCGTCGTCGAGCGGATGGGGCTCACTGGCGTGCGCTACGAGTACGCAGGCGGACCGCGCGGATGGAAGGGCGATGTGCCGGTGGTGCGCTTCCGCAGCGACAAGCTCGCGTCGCTGGGCTGGCGGTGTTGCCACAGCTCGATCGAGGCGCTGCGCGACTCGATCGACGCGAACATCGCAGAGGCCACGCCTAAGGCGCACGGTGAGCGCATCGGCACTGCAGCCAGTCGACCTTGAGGTCGAGGGAGGGTCGGTCGAGGTCTCGATCGTCGTCCCCTGCCTGAACGAGGAGCTGACGGTCGGCGAGTTCGTCGACTGGTGCTCCGAGGGGCTCGCGGCGGCGGGCGTCAGCGGCGAGGTGCTGATCGTCGACTCCTCCAGCGATCGCTCGCCGATCATCGCCGCCGAACACGGCGCGCGCGTGATCACCGTCCCGCGCCGAGGGCTCGGCCAAGCGTACATCGACGCCATCCCGCACGTACGGGGTCGCATGGCGATCATGGGGGACTGCGACCTCACGTATGACTTTCGCGTCATCGACGGCTTCGTCGCGGCCATCGAGCGCGGATATGACTTCGTGATGGGAACGCGCACGAAGGGCGAATCAGAGCCCGGCGCGATGCCGGCGCTGCATCGCTATTTCGGCTCGCCGCTGACCACGTTCATGTTCAACGTCATCTACGGCACGCGCTTCAGCGACATCCACTGTGGCATGCGGGCGATCACGCGGGAGGCCCTGGAGCGAATGGATCTGGAGTCGCGCGGCTGGGAGTACGCATCGGAGATGATCCTCAAGGCGCGGAAGCTGCGAATGCGCACGACGGAGGTGCCGGTGCGCTTCTGGAAGGATCGCGAGGGACGTGAAAGCCATCTCAGGCGTGGCGGTTGGCGGACTCCCTGGATCGCCGGCTGGAACAGCCTGCGCGTGATGTTCCTCTACGCACCGGACTTCTTCCTGCTGCGTCCCGGGATCGCACTGCTGACCTTTGGCGTGGTCATCGGCAGCGTGCTCGCGGCCGGTCCCGTCACGGTACTCGGTATCGGCTTCGACCTGCACTGGATGCTGCTGGGAATCGTCGCGGCGACCGTCGGCTACAGCGCGGTGCAGTTGGCCCTGCTCAGCCGCGTGCTCTTCGACTTCGACCGACGACTGACCGATCGACTGCTCGCGACCCTCACCTACAACCGCGGCGTCGCGATCAGCGGCCTGCTGACGGTCGCCGGGATTGCGCCCAACCTGGTGCTGCTCGCGCATTGGCTGAGCGCCGACTTTCACCTGCGCTCGATCGGATACTCATCGGTGTTCGGGCTGCTGTTGATGATTCTCGGCTTTCAGACATTCGGCTTCACGCTGTTGCTGCACATGCTGGGGCAGCGCAGCCGGATGAGGCGCTCCCCGTGAACGTGTCACTGGTCTCACCGATCGGCGAGGTGCGCTACAGCGACACGGCGGATCACTTCGAGAACGGTCTGCTGCGCCTGATGAGCCTCAGCGGAGATGAGTTCGAGAGATGGCTCGAGCTGGCCGGTTCGAGCCGGATGCCGAGTTTGCTCGAGCGTCTGCGCGACGGGTGGAGGCAGCTGCGCCCACCGCCACCGCCGCCGGCATCCGGACCGGTTGGCCACGGCCCATCGGGGCTGCACGGCCGTCTGTGGCACGCGGCGATCGCGGAGACGCCGTCGCACGGCGTCGCCGTCGCCGATGCGGCACGCCACGGGTGGCTGGTGAGATGGGACGGTGAGCGCTTCGTGCGCGAGACGGAGCCGCCCAGCTACGAGGAGGAGTACTTCGAGGGCGAGAGGCTGCAGGCTGGCGGCTATGGCGACTACACGGCACAGGCCGGCTGGCGTTTGGAGAAGTCGGCTCGTCAGGTCCGAGAGATGCGCGAGCGCACCGGTCTGAGCACGGGTCGAGTTCTCGACATCGGATCGGGATACGGCTACTACCGGGTGGCGCTCGGCGAGGAGGGCTACGCGCACGACGGCCTCGAGCTGTCGCGCTTCGCCCGCCAAGTCGCCCAGCGCACCTACGGCCTGGCGACATATGGCGGGACGCTCGAGGAGCAATGGCAGCAGTGGGAGTCGCGCTATGACGCGGTGACGCTATTCGACCTGATTGAGCATCTCGCCGATCCTGCGCGCCTCCTGCGGCAGGTCGCCTTCATCCTGCGACCAGGTGGCGTGCTCGGTGTCAAGACGCCCAATCTCGACTGCCCGGAGGCGGAAGTGTTCGGCCCTCACTACCACTCGCTCAAACGTGAGCACCTGGCCTTCTTCTCCCCCGAGTCCCTGACCGCCGCGGCCGCCGCCGCGGGGTTCCGACCGGTGCACGTCGCTACGACCTCGCATCTGCTGGGCGGGTTCGTCGGGGCCGAGCAGACCAGGACCTGGGAGCGGGACCTGCGGGGCGCCGACCTGGTGGCGTGGTACAGGTTGATCGCCCCACCGCGGGGGTGACAGCGTCAGAGTCGCCCGCACCCGCTACCCGATGCGCGCGTACAGGCGCTCGCACAGCTCGGTGATTCGACGTCCCTCGCTCATCGTCGCCGGGTGCGGCTCGCCGGCGGTTGCGTCCTCGCCGCGCCAGCGCGCCACGACATCCGCGAGCTCGTCTCGGAGACTGTCGTTGCGCAGGCCGTAGTCGCGTACGAGCTCGCTCTCGCGCTGGCTGGGGGCGCTGGCGTCCGTCCACGCCCAGCGGCGGCCCACGCGCAGGGTCATCGGCCCGTAGTTGCCGCCACGGCCCTCCGCGAGGGCGTAGCCGCGCTCGCCAAACGCCTCCACCCGCAGCGTGTTCACCCAGCGGATGTGGGAGACCCGGACGGTCGCGATCACGCGCTCGTCACGAAACACCGCGATGACGTCCTCCTCGATCCCGGTCGGCCAGAAGCCGCGGGTCGCCTCGATCGCGGCGCAGTCAGCCGACGGGACCAGCCGCAGCAGGAGGTCGAGCAGGTGCACGCCGGGATCCAGCAGCACTCCGCCCCCCGCGCGCGCGGGGTCGAGCTTCCAGCCGGCTGCGGAGCCCGGGTGCCCGCCATGCCCGACGAGCATGGCGATGCTGCGCAGCTCGCCGAGCTCGCCGCTTCTCGCGCGCCGCAGGAGCTCTCCGATCGCCGGCAGGTAGCGGTAGTTGTAGCCGACGAAGCTTGGTGCCGGTAGTCTCGCCGCGAGCTTCTCCAGCTCGCGCGCGTCGGCGCCGCGCACGCCGAGCGGCTTCTCGATCAACACCGGTTTTCCGCTGCTGAGGACGCTCGCCGCGATCGGGCACGCTATGTCGTGTGGGACCGCGACGACAGCCGCGTCGTACGCGTCGTCCGAGAGCTCGGTGAGCGCGCCGTAGTGCGGCACGGTAGCGCCCGTCCCGGCATCCGGACGCATCGGATCGACGGTCGCGGCGAGCGTTGCGCCCTCGATCCGGTTCAGCGCCTCGGCGCGCTGTCGCCCGATCAGTCCCAGACCGATTACGGTGACGCGCACTTCCCGATTCCGCGGTGGCGACGTCACGTCTCACACCGTCACTCCGGCTTGACGCAGGTGAGACCGATCAGAAGGTTCAGGTCGATAAGCGGCACGCAGCAGGGGAAATAGGCAACGTCGGCGAGCTCGAAGCGGCGGCGCAGCTCGCGAAGGATCTCGTGCGCCTGATTGACGTGTTCGCTGTCGATCAGCCATCGGTAGCTCGTCCTGTAGCGACGTTCGAAGTCGCGCCTGCTGGTGAAGCGGCGACCGACGCTGTAGCCCAACCCGCCCTCGCAGGGGATGACCACGGCGAACGCTCCTCCAGGCCTCAGCAGCCGCACGACCTCCTCGAGCGCAGCCGGGAGGTTCGGCAGGTGCTCGAGCACGTGAATGGCGATCGCTCGATCGAAGCTGGCATCCGCGTAGGGCAGGCGTTTCTGGCAGTCGGCCACGAGCGTGACGGCAAGCGGGAAGGCGCGTCTGATCGCCGCGGCCATGTTCTCGCGCAGCTCCACCGCGTGGTACTCCTGCTTGGTGAGATCCTCGTAGCGCAGGTGCTCGCCCAGTCCCGCGCCGATCTCGATCGTGCGGCCCGCCCGCGCCGAGCGCGCCGTATAGCGGTGGTTGAAGCTCACCACCCGTCGATGCTCGTCCGGCAGCCGCTCGTGGTAGTGGCGCAGCCAGTCGTTCTGAATGCGTTGCTGCTCGCCGGTGAGCTGCGCGACCGGCTTGGGCCAGCTCACAGATTTGGAGCCACTTGTCAGGTTACGCAACGGCATGGAGGTGGTCGACGACTCTAGCGATCCGGGCATGTGGAATCCACGGCGTCACACTGTCGATCGCGGCGGGTGCCGCAGGCGCGCGTCATTGCTTGCGCAAGGGCCAACGTAAAGAGAGACAAAGCGTCAATCGTCGGGTCCGCCGCCGTCGCGCGCTCGCAGGGCTGTGCGGTCAGCGCAATTCACCGGCGCCGATCCGCGCTACCGTCCCGCCGTGTCGAGCCGGTTCCATATAACTGGCGAGTTCCACGCATGCGAGGCACCGGGTGGGCGTCTTCGCTCTGCGTTCGCTCGCCGCGCTGCGCCGATCGACCTGGCCCTCGGGGCGGTGTTCGTGCTCTCGGCCGTCTTCTACGTGTGGACCGCGGGCACGTCCGTGCCGCTGAGCATGCACGACGGATCGCAGGACAGGTACAACCTGCTCGCCAACGCCTTCATACATCTTCACCTGGCCGTCGGGCGGGCTCCGGCGGCACTGCTGCGGCTCTCCGATCCATACAAGCCCGAGCTCAACCGCACGATCATCAGCAGCATCCACGACGACGTGCTCTACCACGGGCGGCTGTACTTCCTCTGGGGCCCGGCGCCCGCGCTCGTGCTGCTGGTGCCGCTGCATCTGCTCGGCTTCGAACCGGCGGCCAGCGTGACCGTCACCGTCTACTCGATCGTCGGGCTCGGCTTCGCCCTCGCCACCCTGCGCGTGCTGGCCAGACAGCTCGGCGGCGTTCCGCTGTGGATGTGCGTCATCGCCGGCCTGGCGCTCGCGCTGTCCTCGGTGATCCCGTTCATCCTGCGCACGCCGGGCCCCAGCGAGGACATACTCGCGGGCGGGTACTGCTTCACGATGGCTGGGATCTGGCTGGCCATGACGGCGCTGGTCAACCGTGACGCGTCGGTGACACGCCTGGCGCTCATGAGCCTCTGCTTCGGGCTGGCGGCCGGCTCACGGCCCGCCCTCGGACTGGGCGCGCTCGTGCTGATCCCCGTGTACCTGCGGTTGCGCCCCAGTCGTTCGCGTCGATCGCTCGCGCTTGCCCTGGGCGTGCCGGTCGCAGTCTGCTGTGCGCTCCTGCTCGCATACAACCAGGCGCGCTTTCACGATCCGCTCGAAATCGGCTCGCGCTACCAGCTGGCCGGCTACGACGCGCGCAATGCCCCGCTCGGACGTCTCAGCTACGCGCTTCCGGGGGCGTCGCTGTATGTGTTCACGCCCCCGCAGCCGATGATCGTGTTCCCGTTCATCGGTCTCAGCCCGCCGAAGACCTCCTACCCGACCGCGATCGCACCGCCGGAAATCACCGGTGGGCTGCTGCCGACGGCGCCGATCGTGGTATTCGTGCTGGCGCTGCCCTGGCTTTGGCGCCGACGCCCGGCCCGGCTGGGACCGCTGGCCGCGCCGCTGATGGTGCTCGTGGGCGCGGGCGCGGCGATGATGCTGGTGGCCGCATATGAGTACTTCGTATCGACCCAGCGCTACGAGGTCGACTTCGCCACGCTGTTCGTTCTCGCTGGGCTGACGGCGTGGCTGGCGCTGGCGAAGGGGCCGCAGAGTCGCGGACGCCTGCTGCTGCGCGTCGGCGGCGGCCTGCTCGTCGCGTGGGGCTGCGCCGTCGGCTTTGCCACCAGCTTCTTCGGCTACGGAGACCTCCTCGCGGTGCGACACCCGAACACGTGGCGGACGCTGGAAGACATCGGCGCGCCGCTGTCGACGGCGATCGCCGCCGCCGCGGGTCATCCGCTGCTCGCGGCCAACTTCGTGAGCGAGAGCGCCGGCGCCAGCGAATACGTCCTGGGTGTGGGCCAGGCCGGACCGCTCACGATCGTCTCGCCGGGCGCGCGCACGGCCACCCTGACGGCGAAGGTCGAACTGCTGCCAGGGACCAGGTACGAATTGGGGATCGAAGGGCCGGGCGCCGCAGGCTCGATTCAGCCGGTGCCCACGAGCGGCGAAACGGTCGAGCTGCCGGTGCGGCTGAAGCGCGGCTTGAACCGCCTTTCTCTCTATCCGCTCGCCAAGTCGCCAAGCGAAAGTACGACAAACACGGCCGTCATGCGCATCAGCGACATCTCGCTCGCCTCCGGCGCGTGAGTCGAGGTCGGCGAGCGGGTGGCCCCGGCCGCGGGTGCGACGGTTCTAACCGGCCTCGGCGCTCCTGATCGTCGCGATCGGCGCGCCGGCCTGGATCGGCGCGCCCTCCGTGATCGGCAGCTCGACGATCGTGCCCGCCTTGTGCGCGGTGATCTCGTTCTCCATCTTCATCGCCTCGATGATGCACAGCAGCTGCCCCTCCTGCACCTCATCGCCCTGCTTGACCAGCACCTTCCACATATTCCCCTGCAGGGGGGAGGGGAGAGTGTCCGGCCCGCCGCCGCTGGAGGACTTGCGCTCGCCGCGCCTGGGCGCCTTGCGCGCCGCGCCGGCGCCGCTGCCATTCAATGCCGCGGCGCCGCCTGCGCCACCGCCCCCGCCCGCGAACGGGGGTCCGACGACGCGCACGTCGAAGCGCCTGCCCGACACCTCGACCGCGTAGGTCTGCTCGACCTTCTCAGGCTCCTCGTCGTCGCCCGCCGGGGGCGTCGGCGCCGGGAACGCGAGCGTCTTCAGCCACTTCCTGTCCTCGAGCAGGTCCTTGCACGTCTCGCCCTTGGCCCACTGCTCGGTCGCGAGCAGCGCCTGGTGGAACGGGATGAGAGTCTTGAGGCCCTCGATCTCGAATTCGCCCAGCGCGCGCAGCATGCGCCGGGTCGCCTGCTCGCGGTCGGCATCCCAGACGATCAGCTTGGCGACCATCGGGTCGTACATCGGCGAGACCTCGCCGCCTTCCTCGACGCCCGAGTCGACACGCACGCCAGGGCCTGTCGGCTCGCGGTAGACGCCGATCTTGCCGGGCGCCGGAGCGAAGTTCTTGGAGGCGTCCTCGGCGTTGATGCGGCACTCGATCGCGTGCCCGCGCAGCTCGACGTCTGTCTGCGCGTAGGACAGTTCCTCGCCGGCGGCCGCTTTGATGCCCTCCTTGACGATGTCGATGCCGGTGGTCATCTCGGTGACGCAGTGCTCGACCTGCACGCGCGTGTTCATCTCCAGGAAGAAGTACTCCGGCTCGTCCTTGGTCCCCTCGCCGGTGGTGAACAGGCCCTCGATCGTGCCCGCGCCGACGTAGTCGACGGCCTTGGCGGCGTTGACGCCGATCTGCCCGATGCGCTCGCGCATCTGGTCGTCGACGACCCATTCGGGCGCTGGGGACTCCTCGATGACCTTCTGGTGGCGGCGCTGGATCGAGCAGTCGCGCTCGCCCAGGTGGATGACGTTGCCGAAGCGGTCGGCGAGCACCTGCACCTCGACGTGGCGCGGGTCGTGCAGGTAGCGCTCGAGATACACGGTCGGGTCGGAGAAGAACTTCTCGCCTTCGCGGCTGGAGCCCTCGAATGCGCCCTCGAGCTCATCCTCGGACAGCGCCACGCGAAAGCCCTTGCCGCCGCCGCCGCCGGCCGCCTTGACGGCCACCGGGAAGCCGACCTCATCCTTGGCAATGCGCAGCGCGTCCGCGACGGTCGCGACGGGCTGGGTGGTCCCAGGCACGATCGGCACGCCGGCCGCCTGCATCAGCTCGCGGGCGCGCGTCTTCGAGCCCATCGCCTCGATTGCGCTTGCGGGCGGCCCGATGAACACGACGCCCGCGTCCTCGCACGCCTGCGCGAACGGAGCGTTCTCGGCGAGGAAGCCGTAGCCCGGGTGGATCGCCTCGGCGCCCGCGCGCGCGGCGACGTCGAGGATCTTCTCGACGCTCAGGTAGTTGTGGGCGGCGGGGCCGTCGCCGAGGTTGTAGGACTCGCCGGCGCGCTTGACGTGCGGCGCGTCGCGGTCGAGCTCGGAGTACACGGCGACGCTCGCCACGCCGAGCTCGTCGAGCGCGCGGATGATGCGGACCGCGATCTCGCCGCGGTTGGCTACGAGGACCTTCGAGAACATTCGCTGGACAGCTTATTTATCAGGCGGCCTCGAGGGCCGCCCCGCGGGGTCGCGGGCTGGCTCTGCCGGCGCTTTGCGAGCTCACGAGGTGGAGGCGATCATGCCGGCGCCGACGGTGCCGTTGCTGGACTCGTCGATCAGGATGAAGCTGCCGGTGCGGCGGTTGCTCGTGTACGGGTCGAACACCAGCGGCGCGCTCGTGCGCAGGCGCACGCGGCCGATGTCGTTGAGGCCGAGCTCCTGCGGCGCGGCCATGCGCTCGAGCGTGTGCACGTCGACCATGTCGTCGATCGCGTCGATCACCGCCGTGGCGCTGTGCGAGGTCTGCTTGATCACGTAGCGCGAGCCCGGCCGCAGCAGCTCGTCGGTCATCCAGCAGATGTCCGCCTGCAGCTCGCGCGCGACCACCGGCGCCTCGTCCGGGTGGCAGATCAGCTCGCCGCGGGAGACGTCCAGCTCGTCCTCCAGGCGCAGCGTCAGCGACATCGGCGCCATCGCCTCCTCGAGCTCGCCGTCGTAGGTGTCGATGCCCGCGATCCGCGTGCGCGCGCCCGACGGCAGCACCGCCACCTCGTCTCCCAGCCGCAGCGCGCCGCTCGCCAGCTGGCCCGAGTAGCCGCGGTAATCGCCCTCGCCGTTCGCCGGGCGGATCACCCACTGCACGGGGAAGCGCGCGGGCTTGTCGTCGGGGTGGTCGTACGCGACCTCGACCTGCTCCAGCAGGTCCAGCAGCACCGGCCCGTCGTACCACGGCATCAGCCGCGAGCGCTCGACGACGTTGTCGCCGTTCAGCGCCGACATCGGGATGTACGACGTCTCCGTGCGCCGCGGGTTCTTGCCGCCGCGCAGCTTGCGCGCGAACGCCTCGAACTCCTCCACCAGCTCCTCGTAGCGCGCCTGGGAGTAATCGACGAGGTCCATCTTGTTGATCGCCACGACCATCTGCGGGATGCCCAGCAGCGCGCTGATGAACGCGTGGCGCTTGGACTGCTCGAGCACGCCCCTGCGCGCGTCGATCAGCACCACCGCCACGTCCGCCGTGGAGGCGCCGGTGACCATGTTGCGCGTGTACTGGCGGTGTCCCGGGCAGTCGGCGATGATGAAGCGCCGTTTCGCGGTCGCGAAGTAGCGGTAGGCGACGTCGATCGTGATCCCCTGCTCGCGCTCCGCGCGCAGGCCGTCGGTCAGCAGCGCCAGGTCCAGCGTGCCCTCGCCGCCGCGGCGCTCGGACGCCTGCGCGACGTGCGCGAGCTGATCCTCGAACACCTGCTTGGAGTCGTACAGCAGTCGCCCGATCAGCGTGCTCTTGCCGTCGTCGACGGAGCCAGCGGTGGTGAAGCGGAGCAGGTCGAGGGTCATCGCGCGCTCCTCTGGGAACTGCGAACGCCCGCAGGCGCGCGGAGCGCGCCCCCATAAAAGGCGTTCCCTCGCACTAGAAGTAACCGGCCTTCTTGCGGTCCTCCATGGCGGCCTCCGAGACGCGATCGTCCGCGCGTGTCTCACCGCGCTCGGTGATGCGCGTCGCGGCGATCTCCAGCACCACTTCCTCGAGCGTCGCCGCCCGCGAGCGCACGCCGCCGGTGCAGCTCATGTCGCCGACCGTGCGGTAGCGCACCGTCTCGGTGAACACCTCCTCGCCGTCGATCAGCTCGGTGCCCTCGCGCCAGGCGTACAGCATGTCGTCACGCTCGAACACCTTGCGCTCGTGCGCGAAGTAGATCGAAGGGACCTCCAGCTGCTCCTGGTCGATGTACTCCCACACGTCCAGCTCGGTCCAGTTCGACAGCGGGAACACGCGCACGTTCTCGCCCTTCTTGATGCGCCCGTTGTAGAGGTTCCACAGCTCCGGGCGCTGGTTCTTGGGGTCCCACTGGCCGAAGTCGTCGCGGAAGGAGAACACCCGCTCCTTCGCCCGTGCGCGCTCCTCGTCGCGACGCGCGCCGCCGAACGCCGCGTCGAAGCCGTGCTCGGCGATCGCGTCGAGCAGCGTCACCGTCTGCAGCTTGTTGCGCGACGCCCGCGGCCCCGTCTCCTCGACCGCGCGGCCGCTGTCGATCGAGTCCTGCACGCTCGCCACGATCAGCCGCTCGCCGAGCTCCGCCACGCGGCGGTCGCGGAACTCGATCACCTCCGGGAAGTTGTGCTCGGTGTCGACGTGCATCAGCGGGAACGGGAACGGCGCCGGGCGAAACGCCTTCTCCGCCAGGCGCAGCAGCACGATCGAGTCCTTGCCGCCGCTGAACAGCAGCACCGGGCGCTCGAATTCAGCGGCCACCTCGCGCATCACGTGGATCGCCTCGGACTCCAGCGCGCGCAGGTGGCTCAGCTGCGGGCGGGTGGCGACGCTCACCGCTGCGCCTCCGTCCCGATCGCTCCAGGCGCTGACGCGCGAGGAGCGCTCGTGCCGGAGGCTCCGCGTCGCTGCGCGATGTCGCACGCCCGGTCTTCGCCTTGTGGCAGGACGTCGCTTCTGTGAGCGATCACGGTTCCACCGTCTCCACGTGCAGGCCGCACTCGGTCTTATCCGTGCCAGCCCAGCGGCCCTCGCGGCCGCTGCCGGGCTGCGTGCACGGGGCGCAGCCGATCGACTCGTAGCCGCGGTCGTGCAGCGCGTTGTAGGGCAGGCCGCGCTCGTGGATGCGACGCCACAGGTCCTTGTCGGTCCAGTGTGCCAGCGGGTTGTACTTCCACAGGCCGCGCTTGTCGTCGCGCTCGATCAGCTCCGTGCTCGCGCGCGTGGGGCCCTGCTCGCGGCGGATGCCCGTGATCCAGCCCTCGGCGCCCCGCAGGGAGCTCTCCAGTGCCGCCACCTTGGCGACCGAGCAGCAGTGCTCGGGACCGCTCCACGGATTCTCCGGATTGCTCGCGTCCTGCACCTCGATCGTCACGCCGAAGCGCTCCTCGAACGCCCGCCACGTCTCCAGCGTCTCCGGGAACAGCACGCCGGTGTCGATCGTCACGATCCGCACCGCCCTGCCGGGGGAGGCTGGTGTCATTTCTTCATTGAGCCGCAGCAGCTCGTCGATCAGCACCGACTCCTCCTTCTGGAAGGAGCACAGCAGCACCGCGCGCTCGCCGTGGCGCGCCGCCTCGCGCAGCGTGTGCGTGAGGCTGAATGTCGGGTCGGGTTTGGCGGTCACCGGCTCAATGTGGGTGTCTAGAGGGGGCATCTGATGTGGTCGTCTCGTTTCATGGTGTTCTTGAAGTCTGTACCGCGTCCTTGCCCTATACCGCGCACTCGCCCTCGCCCCGCTGGACTTCGAACGGGACGCTCCTGTTCCAGTCGATGAACGTGTTCATCGTCTCCAGGCCGAAGTCGACCGGCATCGACAGGTCCTTGACGATGCCCTCGAGCTCGCCCGTGCCGACGCGCTGGGCGAAGGCTCCCCACGCCTCGCCGTCCTCGCGGTTGGCCTCGTAGTGGCGGATCCAGCGCTCGATCGCCTCGGGCACCCGCTTGGCGGGCAGGCGCAGCTTCAGCCGCTGCCCGAACGCGACGGGCGCGCCTTCGTAGACGCCGCCCACGTGCGGGATGTACGCGGGGATCGTGTGCCCGCCGACTTTGATCGACGCGCCGTAGAAGCCGATGTCGGCGACGTGGTGCTGCGCGCAGCCGTTCGGGCAGCCGCTCATCTTGATGTGGATGTCGCGCGTCAGCGGGTCGCTGATGTCCATCGCCTGGACCCGCTCCTGGACCGCCTGGTTGAGGCCCATCGAGCTCGTGATCCCGAGCTTGCACGAATCGGTGCCCGGGCAGGAGACCACGTCGGTGATCTCGCGCGTGCCCGCGTCCGCCAGTCCGAGCTCGCCCAGCGCGCGCCACACGTCGTACACGCTCTCGTGGCGCACCCAGCGCAGCAGCAGGTTCTGCTGCACGGTCGTGCGCGCGTAGCCGCCCGCGTATGAGCGCACGATCTCCGCCAGGCCCCGGAACTGCTCGGGCGTGAGGTCGCCGCGGGTGACCTTCACCTCGACCGTCACGAAGCCCTCCTGCTTCTGCGCCTGCACGTTGGCCTGGCGGAAGCGCTCGAACTCGGAGAGGTCGCCGTTGGGCGTGCCGTAGCTCTGCGGCGGCGCCGGCGCCGACTCGCGCTCGTCGTCCACGAACAGGCGGTGCTCGACCGAGAAGTCGCGCTCTTTGACCCAGTCTCCGCGCAGCTCCTCCTCGACCTGCCGGCGCAGCTCCTCGATGCCGTACTTGTCCACGAACACCTTGATGCGCGCGCGGGCGCGGTTGACGCGCAGCCACTCCTGGCGGTCGAAGATCCGGAACACGGCCTCGGCGATCTTCAGGTAGTCGCCGTTGTCGAGCTCGACGAACTCGTACAGCGCGGGAGCCACGCGCGGCATGATCGACGTGCCGCCGCCGACCAGCATCTGCGCCCCGCGCACCTCTCCGCGACCCTCGATTTGCTTCACGCGCGCACGGTAGGCGATGTCGTGGATCTCGCTGATCGCGCGGCCCTGCTCGGAGCCGTCGAATGCCGTCTTGATCTTGCGCGGCATCGCCTGCGTCGTCGGATGGCGCACGAAGTAGCGGACATAAGCGCCCACGTAGGGGGTCATGTCGAACAGCTCGTCGGCGGCGACGCCCGCCCAAGGATCGCCCGTGACGTTTCTGACCGTGTTGCCGCAGCCCTCGCGGCTGGACAGGCCGGACTCGGCCAGCTCGCGGATCGCCTTCTCGACTTCCGGCAGCGGGATGTGGTGCATCTGCACGTTCTGGCGCGTCGTGATGTGGCCCTTGTTCAGCGGCACGTACTTCTCGATCACGTCCGCGAAGGACTCCATCTGCTCGGGCGTGATGCCGCCGAACGGCAGCTTCACGCGGATCATCTGCACGTCCGGCTGGCGCTGGCCGTAAACGCCCTGCTTGAGCCGGAACTTGATGAACTCGGGTTCAGGCGTGTCGCCCGCCAGGAACCTGCCCGCCTCGGTCTTGAAGTCGTCGAACTCCTGCTCGAGGATCGGGATCACGTGCCCGGGTACGTTCTGCAGGACCTCCGGGTCCTCGAGCGTGCCGCGCTGGGCAGAGATTGAGCCTGGCTCCATGTTGCGAGACCTCCTGACCCGGTTGCGTGGCCGGGCTGCGTCGACGACGACGGTCGGTGGACAGCTATTGCGCTAAAGCCTAGCGGCTTTTAGGTATTTATCCAGGGGTGTGTCAGGGCGCGCCGAGCCAGGCGTCGCCCGCGGCCGCCCACGGGTCCCGCGAGACGCCTTCGAGGATCGCCGTCGAGTGCCAGGCGTCCTGGGATGCCTGGTTTGACGCGGACGGCGCCGGAGCCGTGTCGCGCATGAAGCGCTCGAGCGCCGCCACAATCGCGGCAGCCTCCTCGGGGGAGGCGCTCGGGGCGATCAGCCGCAGGCGCGGATGGCGATCTGGCATTGCCACATTGTGACGGGTGGCGCGTCGAGGTGGGTGGTGCTTTGAGGTGGGTGTGCTTTGAGGCCGGGAGGCGCGTTGAGGCCGGAGAGGCGCGTTGGGGCCGGAGAGGCGCGTTGAG
The DNA here is from genome assembly GCA_963735705.1 of uncultured Solirubrobacteraceae bacterium. Classification (GTDB taxonomy): domain Bacteria; phylum Actinomycetota; class Thermoleophilia; order Solirubrobacterales; family Solirubrobacteraceae; genus Palsa-744. The sequence goes on along the minus strand of CAVTLZ010000012.1, from coordinate 420,032 downwards.
GCCGGAGAGGTGCGTTGAGGCGAGTGTTCGGAACACCGGTACACTCGTGGCTCGATGCGATCGCCTGGCTCGCAACCGCCGATCCCGCGGGTGTCGGTCCCCGACCACGTCTTCGCCCGCTTGCGGGAGGGGATCCTCGCCGGGCACTACCGCCCGGGCGAGCGGCTGCCTCCGCAGCGGGCGCTGGCGGCCGATCTCGGCGTGAACATGGCATCGGTGCGCGCGGCGCTGGCACGGCTCGAGCAGCTGCGCCTGGTGGAGGTCCGCCACGGCGACGCGACCCGCGTGCTCGACTGGCGGCGCTCGGGCGGGCTCGAGGCGCTCGTGCTGGACGGCGGCGTCGGAGGGTCGATCGCCGGCGACCTGTTCGAGGCGCGCCGCCTGCTGCTCGGCGAGGCTGCCCGGCTGGCGGCGGCGCGGCGAACGGACGAGCAGGCGGCGTCGCTGCTAGAGCTGGCCGAGGCTGTCGCGCTCGCCGGGGACGACGGCGCGGCGCTGCTCGCCGACTGGGCGTTCATGGCAGCGCTCGTCGAGGCGGCGGGCAATCTCGTCTTCCAGCTGATCATGAACTCGGTGCGCGAGCTGTATCTGCCGCATGCGGACGCTTTCGCCGCGCTGGTCTCGCAAAGAGCCGAGCTGGTCCCGCTGTACGCGCGGGCGGCGGCAGCCGTGGGCGCCGGCGACGGAGAGGCGGCGGCGGCGGCGATCGATGCGCTGGCGGCCGTGCAGGGAGCGTGGATGCTCGGGTGAGCGAGAGGGCCGGCATCGATGCCTTTCTCGCCGCTGCGCCGTGGCCGCAGCGAGCGGGGCTGCGTCTCCTGGTCGCGCTGCAGCGACGCCCGCGCGGCGCCGCGCTGCTGGCGCGCATGCCGATGGCCGAGCAGACCGCGCATGCGATCCTCGCATTGGGACGCTACGACGACCCGGTGCTCGCCGGCGACCTAGGCTGGGACGCGCGTGCGGTCGTCGCCCGCGGACGCGCGTTGCGGCGCGCGGAGGGGCGGCCGTGAAGCTCGACTGCGACGTGTGCGTGGTGGGCGCCGGCGCGGGTGGAGCGGTGGCGGCGGCGGAGCTTGCCGAGGGTGGCGCGCGCGTGGTGGTGCTCGAGCAGGGGCCGCCGCACGACCCCGACGGCTTCACCGCGCGCCCGCCGGAGATGCTCGCCCGCCTCTACCGCGACGGCGGGCAGACGGCGACGCTGGGAGCGCCGCCGATCCTGCTGCCGCTGGGACGCGGGGTGGGCGGAACCACGCTGGTGAACTCGGGCACCTGCTTTCGCACCCCGCCGCATGTGCTCGAGCGTTGGGCGCGCGAGTTCGGGCTGGAGCTCGACGAGGCGACGCTGCGACCGTGCTTCGAACGCGTCGAAAGGGCGCTGTCGGTGGCGGAGGTCAACCCAGAGCTGGCGGGCGCCAACGCCGCGGTGGCACGGCGCGGAGCGGAGCGGCTCGGCTGGTCGCACGGCTACCTGCGGCGCAACGCGCGGGGCTGCGTCGGCTCCGGGGTGTGCGTGTTCGGCTGCCCCACCTCGGCCAAGCAGCACACCGGCATCACCTATGTTCCCCGGGCCACGGCCGCGGGGGCGAAGCTCGTGACCGGCGCTGACGTGCGCGAGGTGCTGATCGAGCGCGGCCGCGCTCGCGGCGTGCGCGCACGGCTCGCCCGCGGCGGCGAGCTGGAGGTGCTCGCGCCGACCGTCGTGCTCGCCTGCGGCACGATCCACACTCCGCTGCTGATGCAGCGCAGCGGGCTCCACGACGCCTCCGCTCAGCGCGGGCGCAACCTCGCGCTGCATCCCGCGACGGCCGGCTTCGCGCTGATGGACGAGGTGGTGGACATGGCGCGCGGCGTGCCGCAGAGCTTCTACGTCGACGAGTTCGCCGCGCAGGGCATCATGTTCGAGGGCGTCGCCGGCCCGCCTGCGTATGCGGCGATGTCGCTGCCGCTCACCGGCGCCCGGCATGCCCGGGCGATGGCCGACTACCGGCGGCTGGCGCAATTCGGGTTGATGGTCAGCGACGAGTCACGTGGCAGCGTGGGCGCCCTCGCCGGAGCGCCGGTGATCCGCTACGACCTCTGTCCGGCCGACGTAGCGAAGTTCCGCGCCGGCCTCGCGCGCCTGCAGGAGCTGTTCCTCGCGGCGGGCGCGCGCGAGGTGTACCTGCCGCTGCCCGCCGGCGTCGCACCCGAGCGCGCTCGCGCACGCGACCTCAGGCTGATGGCTTTTCACCCGCTCGGCACCGCGCGCGCCGACGCGCGCGTCACGCACGGGGTCACCGACGGCCAGCTCGCCGTCCACGGCGCACCCGGCGTGTACGTCGCCGACGGCTCCGTCGTGCCGAGCGCGCTCGGTGTCAACCCGCAGCTGACGATCATGGCGCTCGCGACGCGCCTGGCCTTCCAGCTGCTCGGGCGCGCCGTGCCGGATGGATCGCCCGCTGAGCCAGCCGCCATCGACGGCGATTGACAACCCCGACCCAGAGGAGTCCGCATGTCCTTCCTGATCGACCCGCCGTGGCTGTATGCGACAGGCCGCGCCTACGGTCGCCTGATGCCCGAGCGCACGCCCGTGGCGCGCACCGTGCACACCGCAACCGCGGGAGCGTTCCTGCTCACAAGCATCTCGCTGTATCTCAACCGTCCGTGGACGCGACCGATCTGGGAGCGCTGCCGCGCCGAGGACGGGCGCGACTGGATGCTCAACTCGGGTGTCTTTCGCTTCGATCCCAGGCGCGCCGGCTGGCGCACGCACGCGGTCTCGGCGCTGCTGTTCGCGACGTACCCGTGGTGGCTGTGGCTGGGAGAACGGGCCGGGCGCAGGCGCTAGAGCGGGATGTTCCCGTGCTTGCGCTTGGGCCCGGGCTCGCGCTTGCCCTGCAGCGTGCGCAGCGCGACGATCAGCCTTGGCCGCGTCTCGTGCGGGACGATGACGTCGTCGATGTAGCCGCGCTCGGCGGCGGTGTACGGGTTGGCGAAGCGCGCCTTGTAGTCGTCCATCAGCTTCTTGCGCCGCTCCTCGGGCGTGGGGCTGGCGGCGATGTCGCGGCGGTAGATGATGTTGACGGCGCCCTCCGGGCCCATGACCGCGACCTCGGACGTCGGCCACGCGAAGTTGAAGTCGGCGCCGAGGTGCTTGGAGGACATGACGTCGTAGGCGCCGCCGTAGGCCTTGCGCGTGATGATCGTGACCTTCGGCACGGTCGCCTCGGCGAACGCGTACAGCAGCTTGGCGCCGTGGCGGATGATGCCGCCCCACTCCTGCGCGGTGCCCGGGAGGAAGCCCGGCACGTCGCAGAACGTCAGCAGCGGGATGTTGAAGGCGTCGCACGTGCGCACGAAGCGCGCGGCCTTCTCGGAGGCGTCGATGTCGAGCACGCCGGCCAGCTGCGCCGGCTGGTTGCCGACGATGCCGATCGTGTAGCCGTCCAGACGGGAGAAGCCGCAGATGATGTTCTTGGCGTAGTGCTCGTGCACCTCGAAGAACTCGCCGTCGTCGACGATCAGCCTGACGACCTCGCGCATGTCGTAGGGCTTGTTGGGATTGTCGGGGACCACGTGATCTAGCTCTGGGTCCATGCGCTCGGGGTCGTCCGTCGGCTGCACGCGCGGCGTGCTCTGCAGGTTGTTCTGCGGCAGGAAGCTGAGCAGGTAGCGGCAGTCCTCCAGGCACGCGTCCTCGTCGTCGGAGGCGAACTGCGCGACGCCGGACTTGCTGTTGTGCGTCATCGCGCCGCCGAGCTCCTCGAAGCCGACTTCCTCGCCGGTGACCGTCTTGATCACGTCGGGGCCGGTGATGAACATGTGCGAGGTCTCCTTGACCATGAAGATGAAGTCGGTGATGGCGGGGGAGTAGACGGCGCCTCCGGCGCATGGGCCCATGACGAGGCTGATCTGCGGGATCACGCCCGAGCAGCGCACGTTGCGCAGGAACACGTCGCCGTAGGAGCCGAGCGAGACGACGCCCTCCTGGATGCGCGCGCCGCCGGAGTCGTTGATGCCGATCACCGGGCAGCCGATCTTCGCCGCCAGGTCCATGATCTTGCACATCTTCTCGCCCATCACCTCACCCAGCGAGCCGCCGAACACCGTGAAGTCCTGGCTGAACACGCACACGGTGCGGCCGTCGATCGTGCCGTGGCCGGTCACCACCGCGTCGCCCCACGGCCGGTTCTTCTGCATGTCGAAGTCGTAAGTGCGGTGGGTGACGAACGTGTCCAGCTCCCGGAAGGAGCCCGGGTCGAGCAGCTTCTCGACACGCTCGCGCGCCGTGTACTTGCCGCGCGAATGCTGCTTCTCCTCCGCCTCCGGCGCCGAGTGCAGCGCCAGCTCGCGCAGTTCCTGCAGCTGCGCGAGCTTCTCCTCGTAGGTCTCCGGCGCCTTCTTGCGCGGCGGCTTGCGGTGGCCGCTGCGCGAGGCCGCCAGCAGGGCCGCGTCGGTCTGTCGATCGTGTGGGCTTGCCATCGGGCGCAGGATGTTATCCGCGCGCGGATAAAGCAGGCTCGGCTACGCCGTGCCTCCGTCTGGCTCGGGTATGGGCACGGCCACGACCTCGAGCCCGTCGATCCCTCGAAAGTCGGCCGGACTGCACGTGTAGACAGGCAGGTCGTTGGCAACGGCGATGGCGGCGATCATCGCGTCGTAGTCACGCGCGCTCGACTTGCACCCGGACCGTCGCAGCGATGCGGCAACGCGTCCGAAGGCGCGGGCGGCGCTGGCGTCGAAGGGCAGCGGGTCGAAGTCTGCCTCGGCCTGCTGCAGCTGGGCCTGGCGCGCCTCCCGCACCTTCTGGTCGTCAGTCGCGAGGGGTCCCACCGAGAGCTCGGCGAGCGTGACGGCGGTGATGAGCGGCTCGCCAGGCAGCGTCGCCGTATCTTCGAGGCGCGGCAGGAGGATGACCGTCGAGGTGTCGAGGATCCCGCGGACCGGCGGCGGCGCCTCGGTCGCTTGGGGCTCCTCGCTCACACGCCGGCGTCCAGCACAGCGTCGACGTCGGCGCGCAGTGCGCTCGGGTCAACTGCGGGCAGCGCTCGCCAGCTGCTGAGCAGAGCCTCCGCCGAGAGCGGCGTACGGGAGACGGCCCGCAGCTCGGCGACCGCTTTGCCCGAACGCGTGATCGTGATCTGCTCGCCGCGGGCTGCACGGTCGATCACATCGCCACCGTGGTTGCGCAGATCCCTGATGCTGACGCTAGCCATGAGCCGATGGTATCACGCGTGATACAGCTAATCTAGCTGCGTGAGAACGGCCGGTGGTGCGCGGCGCCGAGCCGGTCGAGCACCGCCGTGAGCACCGCGGTGACTTCCTCGGCGCCAGCTTCCTCGGCTGCCAGGAGCTCTGCGGCGATGTCGCCGGTCTGCTGCGGGTCGGCGCCCGGCGCTTGCTCGGTCGCAGCCGGCCCGCGGCCCGGTTGCTTTACCTCGGGAACGGCGGCGAAGGGATGCTCAGCCGCGAACGTCCGCGGCTCGAGCGCCTGGCTCACAGCGGCAAACGCGTCGGGCCCGGCAGGAGCGTCAAGAGTGGACGTGTCCGGCGTGGCGGGGGTGTCGGGTGTGGCAGGCGCCGACTCTTCGACGGTGGGCGGGTCTGCGGGCGCCACGGCGACTGTCTCCATGGCGGGGCTGGTCAGTGTCTCGCGGCGGCGACGCCCGAACAAACGCGCGAAGAAGCCGCGACGCGGCTCGGTCTCGGCCGTCTGCACCGGCTCCGCGGCCAGGGTCTCCAGGTTCGAGGCGATTCCGGGCTCGGGGATGACCTCGGGCGACGGGTCAGGCATCGCATCTGCCTCGGCGGTGGTCTCGGGCTCGACCACGGTCTGCGGCTCCGCTGCCTCGACCGCGACCTGCGGCTCCGCCGCCTCGGCTGCTGTCTCGGCCGTCGCGGAGGTGTCCAGCTCGTCCGTCATCTCGGCGTCCAGCACGTCCGTTGTGGCGGCGTCCAGCTCATCCGGTGCGGCCGCGTCCAGATCGTCCGTCGTGGCCTCGACCGCCGGTGCTGCCACGACAAGCTCCCGCGTAACGCTGAGCGTGACCTTGGTCCCCCAGCCGGACGCCTTGAGCGAGACGGTGCCGGTTGTGTTCTCGGCGGCCCACTCGACGGTGCGCTCGGGCTCGGTGCGGACGATGCGGATCTCGCCGAGCTCGCCGAGATGGCGGGCGAGCGCGGCGGGGTCGCTGAGCTCGGCCCACAGCTCCGGCGGCGACTTGACCAGCGTGCGCTGCACCTCCGAGGAGATCATCGCTGAAGGATTCGCGCGGACGCGCGCGAGTCCTTCAGAGGCAAGGCGCTATGAACCTGTTTCAAGCAGGCTCTATGCGGCGGAGGGCTCCTGCACCCGCCGCAGCAGCCCGCGCTCGTGCAGCAGCTCGGCGAGCTGCACGGCGTTGGTGGCGGCGCCCTTGCGCAGGTTGTCGGCGACGATCCACATGTCGAGCGCGCGCTCGTGGCCGGGGTCGCGCCGGATGCGCCCGACGAACACGTCGTCCTTGCCGGTGGCGTCGATTGCGAGCGGGTAGAGCGCGGCGTCGGGATCGTCGAGCACGGTGACGCCGGGCGCGGCGGCGAGCAGCTCGCGGGCACGCTCGGGGGAGAGCTCGTCGCGCGTCTGCACGTTGACGGCCTCGGAGTGGCCGTTGACGACGGGCACGCGCACGCACGTGGCGGAGATGCGGATGTCGGGATCGCCGAGGATCTTGCGCGTCTCGTTGATCAGCTTGCGCTCCTCGTCGGTGTGGTCGTCGCCGGCGGCGAACGAGCCGGCGTGCGGCAGCGCGTTGAACGCGATCTGGTGGGCGTATGCGCTCGGCTGCTCGATCTCGCGCTCGTGCAGCAGCGCGTGGGACTGGTCGAGCAGCTCGTCGACGGCGCGCTTGCCTGTGCCGGACACCGCCTGGTAGGTGCTGATCACCAGTCGCTCGATGCCGGCGGCGTCATGGATCGGCTTGAGCGCGACGACCATCTGCATGGTCGAGCAGTTGGGGTTGGCGATGATCCCGTGGTTTGTCTCCAGCGCGTCGGGATTGACCTCGCTGACGACCAGGGGAACGTCGTCCTGCATGCGCCAGCGCGAGGAGTTGTCGACGACGATCGCGCCCGCCTGAGCGAACTTGGGCGCCCACTCGCCGGAGGTGGATCCGCCGGCGGAGAACAGCGCCAGGTCGAAGCCCTGGATCGACTCGTCGTCGAGCCCGCGCACGACGAGCCCGCCGTCGAGCTCACGCCCGACGGAGCGCGCGGAGGCGAACGGGACGATCTCGCGCGCGGGGAAGCCCCGCTCGCGCAGCAGCTCGAGCATCAGCGTGCCCACCTGGCCGGTGGCGCCGACGACCGCGACTCGGTACCCGTTCTCCATGCTCGTCAGGGTATCGGGCCTCCGCGCTAATGTGGATCGCTTGCAGCCGCAGGTGCCAGGATGGAATGTCACAGTTCCGCCGCCGGCGGAGCCCGTCGTCCCTCATGACGCGCCGACGCTGAGCGTCCTGATCACGTACTACCGCGGCGAGAAGGTGATCCGCGGCGCGGTCGAGTCGGTGCTCGAGCAGACGGTGCGCCCGCACGAGATCGTGATCTGCGACGACGGCTCGCCTGACGATCTGCGGGCGGCGCTGGGCCCGCTGGTCGACGAGGTGAGGATCGTGCGCAAGGAGAACGGCGGCACCGGCTCGGCGCTGAACGCGGCGGTGCGCGCGGCGGAGGGCGAGTACGTGGTGCAGCTGGACCAGGACGACGCGTGCATGCCGCGGCGGATCGAGGCGATGGCGGCGACGCTCGCGGCACGCCCGGACGTGGACATCGTCGCCACCGACGCGATCTTCGAGCTGGAGGGCACGCCGGTGACGACGTTCGAGGCGGTGACGCCGTTTCCGCGGGGCGACCAGCGCACGGCGATCCTGCACACGCCGACGTTCCTGTGGCCGGCGATCCGCCGCTCGCTGCTGCTCGCGGCGGGCGGCTACGACGAGAGCTTCAAAGCGGTCGAGGACTGGGAGTGCTTCACGCGCCTGGTGCTGGCGGGCGCGGTGACGGCGTTCGTGCACGAGCCGCTGTATCGCTGGCGCCTGAGCGCCGGCAGCCGCTCCTCGCACGACAGCGTCGCGCGCATCCAGGACGGCGTGGACCTGACGGCGAAGGCGCTGGCGCAATCGCCGCTGCAGCCCGACGAGCGCGCCGTCGCCGAGTCGCTGCTGGCGATGCGCCAGAGATGGCTCGCGCGCGAGCAGGCGCGCTACGCCATCGAGACGCGCTCGCGCGATGCGCGGCGGCGATCGCTGCAGCTGGTGCTCGGCAAGGGCTTCGACCCGGCGACGCGGGCGAAGGCGGGCGTGGCGGTGCTATCGCCGGCGCTCGCCGACCGCTTCATGGCCCGCCGCCGCGAGCACGCCGACCCAGCGGCCGACGCGCTGGCGCAGCGCGGCTTTCGCCTCTCGGCCTGACGCCCCAGGTCGGTCGCGCGCCCGCAGGCAGGCCGGCTCAGGCGCCGACGTGCAGCGCCATGAACAGGATCGTGACGAGCACGATCAGGCTCAGCAGCGTGCCGACGCTCGACAGGCGGCGCACGAGCGCGCGGTACTCATCGCTCATCTCGACCTCCGCGCCGCCCCCGGCGGCCCCGGCCGTGGCCGCGGCGACATCGCGCGTGGCGATCTGCTCGGCGCGTTTGGCGGTCGGGATCATCACCGACCCGATGAGCGCGCCGATCACGACGACCGCGGCGAGCCCCCACTGGACGAAGAAGTCGCTCCAGAAGTGGCCCTTGCTGGCGAGGTAGATGCCGGCGAGCAGCACCAGCGCGAGGCCGGGGTTGATCAGCATGCGCTCGATCGTGTACTCGATGCGGTGCAGCAGCGGCAGGCCACGCGGGTCGTGGCGCGCGCCCACGGCGAACATGATCGGGTAGGCGAACGTCACGCCGAACGCGACGACCACGGCCATGATGTGGACCGCGAGGACAACTTCATATAGGGATGCAGCGGGGTAGGTGGGCATGCGCTGCACCCTAATCGCTCACGCCGCGGACGTCTTCGATCGGACTCCCTCGCGTTGGTTGGTGTCAGTTGAGCGCGGGGCGCAACTGACGAGACGCCAGCTCGAACGGGTCGCTCATCTCCCTCGGCTCTCGCGTCGAGGAGACACGCCCTTGCTGGGCGAGCACGATCGGCTCGCCGACGTAGTGGCGGCCTCTTGTCTGGCCTATCGGCTGCAGCAACTTCGCGTCCACCAGGGTACGGAGATCGCGGCTAGCCGTCAGGCTTGCAATTGTTTCGCCCGCAGTCAGCTCCACGATCTTCTTGTACGAGGCATGGGTAAGGCGAAAACCGTAGGCGGCCTCGACGAGCGCTCCGGTGGTGCGCTCAGGAAGCCCTAGGCCGTCAGCGATCTCGGCGCACGCAGCGTAGAGTCGCTCGGTCTCCTCGATACGGCGAAGCTGCGTCCTCGCTTGGTGATAATGCGCCGTCAGGCAGAAGCGAAGCCAAGGGCGGGCGTCGTGGTGCGGGCTCCAGCTAGCTTGGCCTACCTCGGCCAATACGTCATAGTAGCTCTGCGTGTTCTGACCGAGATACTCCTCGATGCTCGAGAACACGGGGGTCATGATCTGCTCCCGAGCGAGGACGAGCGTTTGCAGGGCTCGCGCCATGCGGCCGTTGCCGTCCCTGAACGGATGCACCATGACGAAATTGAGATGGGCCATCGCCGCACGGAGGAGCACCGGTGCAGGGCTCTCTTCCAGCTCCTCGATCGTGGCCGCGATCAACCCTGGAACCTCGTCGGCTGGCGGCCCTTCGTAGACCCGCTCGCCGGTGGACTCCCGGACGACGAAGATCTCTCCCGGCCGCCATCGTCCGGGATCCTTGTCGAGCCGATGCTTGAGCATCATGAAATGCAGGGACTTGATAAGGCCCTCGTCCACCGTGGCCGTCCGATCCTGTGCGACCTGGAGGATGTAGGTCAGCGCGTCGCGGTATCCCGACAGCGCCAAGCGCGTTTGCTCGTCAGCCCGAAGCGTGGGCTCGTCGTCGACCCTGGCGACTACGTCATCGAGGCTGGCGTCGTAGCCCTCGATGCTGTTGGATGCCTGGACGGCGCGTGCAAACGCCATTCGGCGCAGCGTGCCGGTCCATCGACGGGGCTCGGGATCGACATATTTTCGGAGCCGGTCACGAAGACCGTCGATCATGTCGAGGACCGCGACGTCGACGGGTTCCAGTTCAGGTGTGCGGTAGACGAGAGGCATGATAGAAAGATTCTATCATTCTATCTTCGGGCTTCTGAGACTCAGAACGTCGGCGCGTACTTGCCGAACACGTCCTGCATCGCGCCGCACACCTCGCCCAGCGAGCAGCGGTCCTTGAGCGCCTGGCGGATCGCCGGCAGCAGGTTCCCGCTGCCGCGCGCGACGTCGCGCAGCTCGCCCAGGCGCTGCTGCACCAGCGCGCCGTCGCGGCCCGACTTGAAGTCCTTCAGCCGCCGCACCTGTTCGTGCTCGGACTCGGGGTCGACGCGCAGCAGGTCGGGGACCTCGATGTCGTCCTCCTTGTAGGCGTTGACGCCGACGACGATGTCCTGGCCGATGCGGTAGCGCTCCTGGTAGCCCCACGCGGACTCGTCGATCTCGCCGGTGATGAACTCGATCGCGTGGACCGAGCCGCCCAGCGCGTCGACCTTCGCGATCAGCTCGTTCGCGCGCGCTTCGATCTCGTCGGTCAGCGCCTCGACGAAGTAGGAGCCGGCGAAGGGGTCGACCGTGTCGGTCGCGCCGGACTCGTGCGAGAGGATCTGCTGGGTGCGCAGCGCGATTTTGGCGGCGCGCTCGGTCGGCAGCGCGAGCGCCTCGTCGAAGCCGTTCGTGTGCAGCGACTGGGTGCCGCCGCAGACGGCGGCGAAGCCCTGCAGGGCGACGCGCACGATGTTGTTCTCCGGCTGCTGCGCCGTCAGCGTGACGCCGCCGGTCTGCGTGTGGAAGCGCAGCGTCGTCGCCTTCGGGTTGGTGGCGCCGAAGCGCTCTTTCATGATGTGCGCCCACATGCGCCTGGCCGCGCGGAACTTCGCGACCTCCTGGAAGACGTTGTTGTGGCCGTTGAAGAAGAACGCCAGGCGCGGCGCGAAGTCGTCCACCGACAGGCCCTTGTCGATCGCCGCCTGCACGTACGCGATCCCCGAGGACAGCGTGAACGCGACCTCCTGCACGGCCGAGCAGCCCTTCTCGCGGAAGTGATAGCCGGAGATCGAGATCGTGTTCCAGCGCGGGACGTGCTGGTGGCAGTACTCGAACAGGTCGGTCGTCAGGCGCATCGTCGGCTCGGGTGGGTAGATGTAGTTGCCGCGCGCGATGTACTCCTTGAGCACGTCGTTCTGCGTCGTGCCGCGCAGCTTCTCGCTGGGCACGCCCTGCTCCTCGCCGACGAGCTCGTACAGCAGCAGCAGGCACGCCGCGGGGGCGTTGATCGTCATCGACGTGGACACCTGGTCGAGCGGGATGCCGTCGAACGCCGTGCGCATGTCGTCGATCGTGTCGATCGCCACGCCCGTGCGGCCCACCTCGCCCAGGCAGCGCGGGTTGTCGGAGTCCAGGCCCAGCTGGGTCGGCAGGTCGAATGCCATCGACAGCCCCGTGGAGCCCTTCGACAGCAGGTAGCGATAGCGCTCGTTGGACTCCCGCGCGGAGGCGTAGCCCGCGTACTGGCGCATCGTCCACGGCTGCTTGCGGTACATCTCGCGGTGCACGCCGCGCGTGTACGGGAACTCGCCCGGCTCGCCCAGGTCGAGGTCCTCCGGCAGGTCCGCCTCGGTGTACAGCTCGGAGATCTCGATGCCGGAGTCGGTGAAGCGGCGCGGATCGTCCGGGCCGACGATCGGCGCGACTGTCAGGTGCTCCTCTGTCGATGCCATACGGCAGATGATAAGGACCGCGCGACGATGGAACTCTCGGCCAGCGCGCGGCAGGGCGCGGACCGGCCGCTTTCGACACGGGTATCCTCCCCGCATGTCCACCTGCCTGGTCACCGGCGGCGCCGGGTTCCTCGGGTCGCACCTGTGCGACGAGCTGCTTGCGCGCGGCAACCGCGTGATCTGCGTGGACAACCTCGAGACCGGCTCGCTCGCGAACATCGCCCACATCCGCGACCCCGACCGCTTCCTGCACGTCGGCATCGACATCATCGAGCCGTACTTCATCGACGAGCCGATCGACTTCGTCTACCACCTCGCCTCGCCGGCCTCGCCGATCGACTACCTGCGGCTGCCGCTGCACACGCTCAAGGTCGGCTCCTACGGCACCCACCACACGCTCGGCCTCGCCAAGGCCAAGCGCGCCCGCTTCCTGATCGCCTCCACCAGCGAGGTCTACGGCGACCCGCTCGAACACCCGCAGTCGGAGAGCTACTGGGGCCACGTCAACCCGATCGGCCCGCGCGGCGTCTACGACGAGGCCAAGCGCTATGCCGAGGCGCTGACGATGGCCTACCACCGCCAGCAGGGGGTTGACACTTCGATCATTCGGATTTTTAATACGTACGGTGCCCGAATGAGGCCGCACGACGGCCGTGCGATCCCCACGTTCCTGCGCCAGGCGCTCGGCAACCGCCCGATCACCGTGTTCGGCGACGGCAGCCAGACGCGTTCCTTCTGCTACGTCTCAGACCTGATCCGCGGCATGATCGCGCTCGCCGAGTCCGGCCACCATCACCCGGTCAACATCGGCAACCCCGACGAGTTCACGCTGCTGGAGCTCGCTGGGATCATCAAGGAGCTGACCGGCTCGACGGCCGAGATCATCTACGAGGCGCTGCCCGAGGACGACCCCAAGCAGCGCAAGCCCAACATCACGCTCGCAGGCGAGCTGCTCGGATGGTCGCCGGAGGTGCCGCTGCGCGAGGGATTGCGGCGCACGATCGAGCAGTCAGGCGTCGAGCTGCTGGTCGGTGGCAGCGCCAGCTGAGCGAAAACGCCGTTGCAACGGCCCCGTCGTCGGGCCTCGCAACCGCTCCATCTGCGAGGCTGCGGTGTTGTGAGCAGCGAGATGGGACCACGCCTGTCGGACACGTCAGCTCCGTCAGCCCCGCCAGCTCCTCGGGCGCGTATACGATCGACGCTGTCCGTGACGACACAGCGCACCGAGCGCTCCGACCGCGACATCCGCCGCAAGCGCCCGCCGGCGCTGTCGTTCCTGCTGCGCATGTCCACGCTGTGGCGTATGGCGCGGGTGGTCTCGCTGCTGGCGCTCGACTTCGCCGGCGTGGCGCTCGCGATCTTCACCGCGCTCGTGCTCAAGGAAGCCGTCCACGGCCATGTGCAGGCGGTGCACTCCCGTGAAAGCACCGAACACTTCCTGCCGTTCGCCTACCTGCTGACCGCGCTGCTGTTCGCGCGCTCGGGGCTGTACGCGCAGCGCGCGCTGCGTCCCGGCCTCTCGCGGATCGTCGGGTCGCTGTTCCAGGTGGCTTTCGTCGCGCTGATCTTCGCCGTCGTCAGCGGCGAACACTTCTCCAGCTACTACCTCTTCTGGAGCACCCTGGCGTTGGCGATCTTCTACATCGGCTCGGCGCGCGCGGCATACGAGCGCTTCACGGCGTTCGTGCTGCGGGCCGCCGGCTACCAGCGCCGCACGGTGCTCGTCGGCAGCGGCACGCACCTGACCGACGTCGCGCACGCGCTCGCCGAGGATCGCTCGGGGATCGGCCAGCACTCTCCGATCGAGGTCGTGGGCTTCCTCTCTCCCAACCCGCTGCCGGCCAACGGGCTGCGCCCGCTCGGCTCGCTCGCGGACCTCGCGACCGTGCTCGGCGAGGGGCGCATCGACGAGGTGATCATCGCCGACCCGGACTTCCCCCAGGACGACGCGGTGGAGCTCGTCGACCAGTGCCATCGCCGCGGCGTGCGCGTGCGCCTGGCGCCGTCCACCATGGAGATCCTGATCCACCGCGCGGAGTTCGTCCCGGGACAGTCGGTGCCGCTGTTCGAACTGGGGCCGCCGGTGTTCGAGGGCATCGACTTCGCGCTCAAGCGCACCTTCGACATCGTCGGCGCCACCGTGCTGCTCGTGCTGCTCAGCCCACTGCTGCTCGCGATCACGCTCGCCGTGCGCCTGAGCTCGCGCGGGCCGATCCTGTTCCACTCGATGCGCCGCGGCATCGGCCAACGCCCGTTCGCGTGCCTGAAGTTCCGCACGATGCACACCGACGCCGAAGAGTCCCAGGCCGAGCTGGAAGAGCTCAACGAGGCTTCCGGCGCGCTGTTCAAGATCCGCGAGGATCCTCGTCTGACGCCCATCGGGCACCTGCTGCGGCGCTTCTCGCTGGACGAGCTGCCGCAGCTGGTGAACGTGCTGCGCGGCGAGATGTCGCTCGTGGGGCCGCGCCCGCTGCCCGAACGCGACTACGCGATGCTCGAGGACTGGCACCGCAAGCGCTATCTGGTGCTGCCCGGCCTGACCGGTCTGTGGCAGGTGTCAGGGCGCTCCGAGCTCGACTTCGACGACCTCGTGCACCTCGACTTCATCTACCTCGAGAACTGGTCGCTCGCGCTCGATCTCACGATCCTGCTGAAGACAATCCCCGCCGTGCTGACGAGGCGCGGGGCTTACTGAAGGTCTAGTCGGGAGGCCGTCCGTGCCCCGCCCAGGCGGGCGGGGCGCTTACTGACGCTGCCGGCGGTCGCGGCGCTCGCGTACACGCTCCAGGTGGCGCGCGCCGCGTCCTCCCAGCTCCACGCGGGCGGCGCCGGCGCCGGGCGCCGTGCCGCCTGCGCTGCCGCGATCAGGCCCGCCATGTCGCCGGGCGCGACGAACGTCGCCCGCTCGCCGAGGACCTCGCGCAGCGCCGGCGCTTCGCACGCCGCCACCGGCGTGCCGCAGGCCAGCGCCTCGACCGCGGGCAGGCCGAAGCCCTCGTCGGTGGAGGACAGCACGAGCGCATGCGCGCCGCTGTAGATCGCCGCCAGGTGCTCGTCTGAGACCTGGCCGGTGAGGATCACGTCGGGGAGCTCGTGCGCCCACGGCCGCGTCGAGCCGACGAGCACCAGCGGCAGCTCGCGCGGTGCGGCCGCGAGCTTGACGATGTGCTTGCCCGGGTCAGGGTGGCGCAGGCCGCCCACCCACACGAGGAAGCGCTCGGGCAGCCCGAAGCGCGCTCTCACCGCGGCGATGTCCTGCGGCGTGCGCGTGTACATCGTCGCGTCGGCCGCCTCGGGAATGACCACCACCTGCTCGCGCGCCAGCCGCAGGTGCGCCACCGCGTCGCGCGCCACCGCCTCGGTCGGGACGATCACCCGCGCCGCGCGCTGGACGGCGAGGTGGCGCAGGCGCAGGCGCAGGCCGCCGCGCAGATGCTCGCTGCGGCGCTTCAGCGCGGAGAGGTCGTGGATCGTGACGACCGTCGGGCACGAGCTGTGCAGCATCGCCCCGTCCATCCACGGCGAGTGGAACACGTCGGCGCTGCGCGAGCGCGCGAGCGCCGACGGGCGGTGCGTCTCGACGAGCTGGTCGCTCGCCGCCGCGGTCTCGCGCAGGGCTGCCAGCAGGCACCGCGAATAGCGTCCGACGCCGTCCGGATCGGAAACGGGGCGGCTGTCGAACGCGACCCTCACCCTAAGCAGCTCGCCTGCGCGCGATTCCCCGAGTCGGCATCGGCGCCAACACTAATCGCTTTGCGGACGGTTGGATAGACATGAGAGCCTTGCTGCATGCCCGCACGCGATTACCACGAAGATCTGTGGCGCCAGCTGCCCGAGGGACTCGAGCCGTCGGACTTCTCGCTGCGCCTGCGCTTCCTGCTCGATCGCGTGCAGGCGGGCGAGCGCGTGCTGGACGTCGGCTGCGGCGAGGGGCGCTTCGCCGCCGAGCTCGCGCGCGCCGGCGCGCAGGTGGTGGGGGTCGACGTCGCCGAGGAGCCGCTGCGCCGCGCGCGGGCGCGCCACCCCGAGCTCGATCTGCGGCGGGTGGACGGCGAGGGTCCGTGGGACCTGGCGGATGCGAGCTTCGACGTGGTGTGGGCGGGGGAGGTGATCGAGCACGTCGCCGATACCGCCGCATGGCTGTCGGAGGTACGCCGCGTGCTGCGCTCGGGAGGGAGCCTGCTGGTGAGCACGCCCGCGCTGGGACGGCTTGCGCTGATGCGCGCGGCGCTCTCGCGGCGCGCGTTCGCGGAGCGCTTCGACCCGCGCGGCGATCACCTGCGCTTCTACAGCCGCGAGACGCTCACCCGCGTGCTCGGTGAGCTCGGCCTGCAAGAGATTCGAGTGGGGAGCGCCGGGGGCCCGCCCGGAGCGCGCCGGCTTTTGCTCGCGCATGCGATCCGGTCGCGCTTCTGAGCGTCGCGGCCCGTCGCGCGGCTGCTCGACGTAGCGCTTCCTGCCGTGCCGATGCCTGCTGTTCGGATGCTTGCAGTGCGCGGATGTAGTCGTTCTGGAGCGCGATCGGTTCGGGGCGCCCCTCGGCGATCGCTTCGGGGGCGATCGACTCGGGGTTGAGGAAGATCGCCGCCCGCAGCTCGGTCACGGCCGCCGCCGGGTCGCTTGTCACATCGTATTGCCCCAGCGCAAGCCACGTCTGCGGGTTGGACGGCTGCAGACGCACTGCCCGCTCGAGCGTCGCCCTGGCGAGCGCAGGCTGGCCGGATGCCTGCTGGACGTTCGCGAGCGTGAGCAGCGCTTCGACCGACAGCGGGTCGCGCGAGATGGCGGTGTCGGCGGTGGCGCTCGCCGCGCGGGGATCGTGCGCCCCCAGCAGCGCATCGGCCTGCTGGGCCGCTTCTTCGGAGCGCTGCGGCTGCCATTGCGACCACATCGCCAGCAGCGCGGCGACGACCACGGCGCCGGCGATCGCGATCCGCGTCGCGGAGATCGCCGTCGGCGGTGCTGCGCTCGAAGCGCCCGCGCCGGATGAAGGGACCAGCTCCCCGCGCCCCGCAAGCCAGCCCGCGCACAGCAGCGCCACGCACGCGTCGCCCGGCACGTACCAGGTCCAGTCGATCAGCGAGTGCGCGCCGAACACGACCACCAGGCACAGCATGCTCAGCATGCCGACGCGCTCGGGTGTGTAGGCGGTGAGCTCGCGCTCGCGCAGGCCCCGCCAGCCGGGCGGCTCGCCCGAGCGGATCTCCAGCCACGCGCGCCAGCCGCTCCAGCGGCGGTTGAACGGATGCGTGGGGCGCCCGGCGGCGGCCATCCACGCGAGCAGCAGCGCCAGGGCGGGGATCAGGCCCACGAGGCCGAGGTCGGCGAGCGTCTGCACTATGAAGCCATGGGCGTGTTTGACTTCGAGCGTCTGCGTTTCGTAGCGCAGGTGCGCCGTTGCGTAGCCGCCCGCGCCCGAGCCCAGCACGGGGTGGGCATCGAAGATCTGGAAGGCCTCCTTCCAGTAGCGCGCCCGTACGCTCGCCACCGCCGTGAGGCGGCCCGGCGTGTTCGGTGGCGCTTTCGCGTTCGGGTTTGTCAGGTCGTCGAAGGCGTGCGAGATGCTCCCCGTGAAGCCGCGCTGGCTGTGCGCGAGCGCTCCCGCGAACGCGATCACCACGAGCACGATCCCCACCAGCAGCGCTCCGCCGGCGCGCCGGCGTGCGAGCTCCGACGGCGCGCGCCGGGCGGTGTGAAAGCCGATCGCGACCCCCGCGATCGTCAGCGCCGCGAGCATCGCCACCACCAGCGCGCCCAGCTGGTGTCCGGCGGCGGCGCGTTCTGCCAGCGGCACGCCTTCGGAGCTGAGCGCGTGCCTGGAGAAGTCCCACGCGGCCACCGCCACCGCCCCGAGCGCCCCGACGATCAACAGCGCGGCGCCGCGCAGGCGCAGCGGCACCAGGCAGAACCACAGCAGCAGGCCGAGCGCGAGCGCCGCCAGGGCGCCCCGCGAGTACGCGAGCACGAGCGTCAGCAGCAGCAGCCCCATCGCCGGATAGGAGAGCGCGCGCAGCAGCGCGTGGCCGTCGCGGCGTGCGCCCAGCCACATGCAGCAGATCACGCCCATCGCCGCGGTCAGACCGACGGCGTTCCAGTAGCCGTACGGTTCCTTCAGGCGCGCGTAGAAGGCCAGCGGCGCCAGGCCGGGGAACACCTTCGTCAGCAGCGCATAGCCGCACACGACGACCGCCGCCAGCGTCAGCCCGCCGAGGACCGCGGGCCAGCGCGCGGGCACCACCCGCACAAGCGCCACCCCGGTGGCGAAAACTGCGCTGTACGCGAGCAAGCGTCCGGATTCCTGCCAGCTGACGTCTGGTTGCACCGACCACACGATCGAGAGCGCGCTCAGCACCGTGAACGCGAGCAGGAGCCCGACGGGCCACGCCCCGTACGCGCGCCTGCCCGGCGGGGCCAGGAGCACGCTCGCGGCGACCAGCAGGCCCGCCACGAGCGTCAGTGCCATCTCCGTCGAGGTCATCGATTCGAGGTTCAGGCCGCCCTTGGCGTGGAACGTGATCCAGCAGAAGCTCGCCGCGATCAGCAGCGTCGGCCACCACAGTCCCCGCCCGTTGACTGCCAGCCGCGCCGCCGACGATCGGCGCTGCCATCCGTCGCCTACAGGCGCCGCCGGTCGCTGCACGCCCTGCGTCGGCGCGAGCTCAGTCGGAGTGGCCGTCACGGACACGCTTGGCCAGTTTGCCGCCGGCGAGCGCCAACGCGCAGGCGAGGAGGAAGGCAACGATCACGAGCAGCGGGGTCGGCAGCGAGCTGAGCGCGGAGGCGACGTCGACGTGCACGACGCCCGGGTGGATCACGCGGCCGTCCAGCTTGACCGGTTCGGAGCCGGCATGCTCCGCGTGGGTGATCGCCCGTCGCTGCGACGGCGTAGGGGCGATCGCGACCTGGTTGGCGCTCTGCGCGCCGGCTGCTCCCTGAGCGCCCGCAGCGCCCGCCGCGGCCGCGGCCGCGCGCTGCGCCGCATGGATCTGAGCCGCGCACGGGCTGTACTCTTCGGCATCGGCTTCGAGCTCTTTCAGGGCCTGGTCGTAGGCGCTCTGGCTGAACCCGCTGAGCGATTCGACGTGCGCGCAGCGCAGGATGATCTGTTCGCCGACGTTCGCGCGCGCGGGTTGGGCGACCGCGAGCAGCGCGACCGCGAGCAGCGCGGTCAGGATGGCCGAGCGAACCCCGATCGGTCGGCTCTCGAGACGGGCGATTCTCATAGTCTGACCGCGCAACGCTACCAACGCCCGCGGGAGACGCCGAGGCTCGACAGCGCGCGGGAGAAGCCATCCGCCCACGCGTCGTGGCTGAACGCGAGCACATCGCCGCGGCCGGCGTCGCCCATCCGCGTGCGCAACTGCTGGTCACCCGCGAGCTTGGCCATGGCCGCGGCGAGTGCTCGCTCGTCGCCCGCCGGCACGATCAGGCCGTTCTCCCCGTCGCGGACGAGCCCGCCGGCGGCGGCTCCCACGGCATCGGTTGCGATCACTGCAAGCCCGCGGTTCATGGCCTCGTTGACAACCAACCCCCACGGCTCGCGAAAGGTGCGCGTCGGGACGGACGGCACGACCAGCGCGTGACACGCCGCGTACACGTCGCGCAGGCGCTCCGGATCGAGCGGCCCGAGGGGCACGATCGGCGAATCGCCCGCCTCCTGCGAGCCGTCGGTCCGCCCGGATTGGGACCCGGCGCTGAAGTCGATGCCAGCGCCGAGGTCCGAGCCGACGCCCGCGAGCACCAGCGCGGCCTGCTGCGAGCCCAGCCTCGCGGCGCGCCACGCCGACACCAGCACCGGCAGGCCCTTGCCGGCGGCGGGGCGGCCCACGAACAGGAACCTGACCTCGGCCCGCGCCGGCCAGCGAGGATCGCTCGGCGGCGAGACCTCGGCGGAGCGCCAGAAGTCGTTGTCGACGGACTGCGGCGCGACGTGGACGTTGCGCGCGCCGCGCGCGGCGACGTACGCGCTGACGTGGGGGCCATAGGTCACGACCGCGTCGGCCGAGCGGTACAGCCGGCGCAGCGGCAGGTAGCTGAGCGCGTGCGCGGCGCTGCGGGGGTGCGCCCACAGCGACG
This sequence comes from uncultured Solirubrobacteraceae bacterium, assembly GCA_963735705.1. Taxonomy (GTDB): domain Bacteria; phylum Actinomycetota; class Thermoleophilia; order Solirubrobacterales; family Solirubrobacteraceae; genus Palsa-744. The sequence goes on along the minus strand of CAVTLZ010000012.1, from coordinate 400,073 downwards.
CCCACAGGATCAGCGGGACACCGCCGCGACGCGCGCCCGCCCACGTGGCCAGCGGCGCCAGGCGCCCGCCGGTCGGGCACACGACCGCGCGGTAGCGACCGCTGGAGGCGAGCGCGTACAGCTCGCGCGGACGCACGCGGCGGTGCGGGAACGGCAGCTCCTCCTGGAAGGCGGCTCCCCCGTGCTGCAGGCGCCCGCCGAATAGCGCCAGCTCGATCCCCTCGCGCTCGTGCAGCCGCGCGAGCGCGCCCACCCGGTAGGCGGGAGCGTGCCCGGTGACGAACAGGACCGGCTTCATGCCCACAAGGACCCCGGCTTCACGCCCACGAGCGCTCGTTCGCGGCCAGGACGTGCCGGTAGGCCGCCAGCGTCTCTTCGCCGCAGCGCTCCCACGTGAAGTTCGCGGCCACCGTCGCCCGCGCGCGCTGCCCCGCCTCGCGCAGCCGGCGGGGATCGGAGAGCAGCTCGTCGATGCGCTGGCTCAGCCGCTCGATGTCGCCGGGCGGGACGAGCAGGAAGCCGTCGCCGGCGGCCGCGATCTCCTCTGGGCCGGGCTCGCCGCGGCACCCGATCGCGGGCACGCCGGCGGCCATCGCCTCGACGTAGGCCACGCCGAAGGCCTCCTCCGTGGAGGGCATCACGAACAGCGTGCAGCGGCGCGCCCGCTCGATCGCCTCCTGCGGCGCCAGCTGTCCCATGAAGTCGACGCGCTCGGCGACTCCCAGGCGGGTCGCCAGGCCTTCGAGCGCGATCCGCTCGGGGCCTTCGCCGATCACCGCGTAGCGCAGCGTCGGGTGGCGCGCGCCGAGCACCGCCAGCGCGCGCAGGACGTCCGCGTGGCGCTTGCGCGCGACCAGGTGCGCGACCGTCACCAGCGTCGGCGCCGCCTCGCGCCCGCCGCCGGCGGGGCGCTGCGCGGAGGGCAGCTCGGTGCCGAGGTGCACGACGCGCGTCTCGCCGGCGCCGTGGGCGCGGGCGAGCTCGGCGATCCCCTGGCTGTTGGCGAGCACCAGCGCGGCGGCGCCGAGGCCGCGCGCCACCGCCTCCGCGCCGTCCTCGCTGCGCCCGGCCGTGTACAGCACGTCGCCGCCGTGCACCGACACGACGAGCGGAACCTTCACGCGCGCTCGCACGACCGCGTCGGCGGCGGGCACGGCGTTGTGCGCGTGGACGAGCTCGAACGGGAACGAGCGAGCGAGCCGGCGCAGCGCGAGCGCCAGCGGCGGCGCCGCCCACGCTCCCCACCTCGCGTACGAGCGCTCGCGCTGGGGCGAGACGAACGGGACGTAGACGATCTCCAGCCCGTCGCGCGTCTGCCTGCGCGGCTCGCGCACGAGCTCCGCCAGCGCCCTGCTGGCGCCGGCCGGACCCGCGGCGAGCGAGGCGCGCGGCGGGACGAGGCGGTGCAGGACCAGCACGCGCAGCTCGGCGCCCGCGTCGCGCGCGGCGAGCGCCTGGCGGTGCGCCCACACGCCCAGCACGGGGTCGCGCTGGCTCGGATAGAACTCTGCGACGACCGCCACGCGCGGTCCCGTGCGGGGGGAGCCGCTCACCAGCTGTGGTGGGTCGTGAGCGTGCGGTCGGCCTCGCGCGCGCTCAGGTACGGGCGCTCGGCCAGGAACGAGCGCGCCTCGGCGACCGCGTCCACGCGCGCGTACGCGGCGGCCGCGGGAGCGGCGCGGTGGCGGATCGCGACGGCGTCGACGATGCCGCAGCGCCAGCCGTGCTCGCGCGCGAGCGCCGCCCAGTGCACGTCCAGCCCCCAGCCCATGCGCAGCTCGGGGAACGGGAGCAGGACTCCGAACGCGGGGCTGGCGAACGCGGTCACCGGTCCGATCTCCACGAACGCGGTCTCGCGCACGACGCTGCGCGCGCGCCGGCGCGTGACCTGCCAGGCCGCGTGCGAGCTCAGGCGATGGGCCGGCTGCGCGAGCGTCAGCGAGAAGCGCTCGCACAGGAACAGGAAGCGGTCGAGGAAGCCGCGCGGGAGCTCCACGTCGTCGTCGAACACCAGCAGCCAGTCGTAGGCATCGAGTGCCCGCCCATGCGCGGCGAGCAGCAGGTTGAGGTTCTCGAACTTGCCCCGCCCGTCCACCTCGCACGTGTGCAGCTCGACGTCGTGGCGCGAGCGCGTCAGCTCCGCCTGGATCGCGCCCGCCAGCTCACGTCGCTCCGGGCGCTCGACGCCGAGCGCGAGCACGCGCCGCAGCGGCGGGGAGTGGCGCGCGGCGAGCCCCAGCCGCAGGCGTTTGGCGCTGAGCAGCTCCCACGCGTCGAGCGCCGTGTCGAGCGCCTCGCGCCGCGCCGCGTCGAGGCCGCCGACCGTACCGCTCGTGCCCGACAGGAAGTCGTCCTCGGCCGGACGCCGACCGTTCATGCTGGTGACGCCAGCCGACCCGTCGACGGTGGGGCGCCCGCCCGCATAGCCCTGTGTGCGTTCGCGCGCCCCCTCGCGCAGCCGGCCGCAGCTGTGCGCGACCATCGTCAGGCCGGCGGGACAGCCCCTGCGCACGACGTGCCCGAGGCAGCCACCGAGCGTCAGCAGCTCCTTCCCCAGCGATGGCGCCCGCCCCTGGCGCGCGTCGAAGCGCCTGGCGGCGCGACCGCGCGTGTAGCCGGCGCGCGAGAGCGAGCGCAGGCCTGCGTCCGCGCCCACGCGCCGGTGCTCGACCCCCGCCCGCCCCACATAGAGAACTTGCGCGCCAGGCGTGTCCGCACGCAACCGTTCCTGCCACTCCTGCTCGTCGCCGCCGTGCTCGAGCGAGGCGTCGAACGGCCCCACGCGCTCCAGCGCGCCGCGGCGGATCGCCATGTTCGCGCCCCACGCGAAGCGGGCGTCGGTGTCGTGCTCGCCGAGCTCCAGCGTGGTGATCGGCGGGCGCTCGCGCCCGCAGGAATGAGAGCCCCACCCACCGCGACCTTCCAGCCGGGCCCTGATCGGCCCCGTGAACACGTCCACCTGCGGGTGCTCGCGGGCGGCGTCGAGCAGCGCCGCGAGCCAACCGTCGCCGACGCGGACGTCGTCATCGACGAACACCACCAGCTCCCCGTGCGAGCGCTTGACGCCGGTGTTGCGCGCGACGTTCAGCCCCAGCGGACCGGGGTGGGGCTCGTAGCGGGCGCCGAGGCGCTCGCTCAGCTCGCGCGCCGCGCGCGAGGGGCCGGCGTCGTCGATCACCAGCACCTCCGCGCCGAGCCGCGCGGCCTGCGGCGCGATCGACGACAGCGCCACCTCCAGGTAGGGCAGGCGCGCACGCGTGGGTATCACGATCGAGGCTGACGGGGCCATGACTGGCAGAGAGTCTAGGTTTGACGCGTCGATGGTCCTCTTCCTGCACAACCGCTACCGCACGAGCGGCGGCGAGGAGCGCGCGGTCGAGGACCTGCTGTGGCTCGTGCGCGAGCAGCTGGGCGAGCCGGCGGAGCTGCTGAGTCGCGACTCGGCGAGCCTCGGGCGCACGCGCGCCGCCGTGGGGCTGCTGCGCGGAGGGCTCGCGCCCGAGGAAGTCGCGCGGGCGGTGCGGCTGAGCGGCGCGCGCGTCGTGCACGCGCACAACGTGCAGCCGGCGCTCGGCTGGCGCGCGCTGGCCGCCGCGCGCGGCGCGGGGGCGCGGGTTGTGCTGCACCTGCATCAGTACCGCCTCGTGTGCGCGATCGGCGTGTGCTTCACGCGCGGCGCCGAGTGCACGCGCTGTCACGGGCGCGACACGCTCCCGGGGGTGCGCCTGAACTGTCGCGGCAGCGTGCCCGAGGCGCTCGCCTACGGCGCGTCGCTGGCGCTGTGGCAGCGACGCCTGGTCGAGCAGGCGGACGCGCTGATCGTCCCCAGCCGCTTTGCCCGCGAGCGGCTGCGAGAGCTCGGCGCGCCGCTGCCGTGGGAGCGGGTGCACGTGCTCGCTCCGCCGCTGCGCGCGCCGATCGCCACGGTTGGTTCGGATGTTCTTATGAGATCGGGATCGCCGGCTGGAGCGACTCCGGCCGTGGGCTCGTACGCGCTCGTCGTTGCGCGCCTCGCGCCGGAGAAGGGCGTGGACGTCGCGATCGACGCGTGCCGGGAGGCGGGGATGGCGCTGGTGGTGGCCGGCGACGGGCCCGAGCGCGCGGCGTTGACGCGGCGCGCCGGCGACGGGGACGTCCGCTTCGTCGGCCACGTCGCGGAGGGGGAGCTGGCCGAGCTGCGCGCCGGCGCCGCGGTCGCGCTCGCGCCGTCGCGCTCGGCCGAGACGTTCGGCCTGGCGGTCGCCGAGGCGATGGCCGCCGGGCTGCCCGTCATCGCCAGCCGCGTGGGGGCGCTGCCCGAGCTCGTCGAGCCGGACGCGCTGGTGGCGCCCGGCGACGCCCGCGAGCTGGCGGGCGCGATCGCGCGCCTGGCCGGCGATCGCGCGGCGGGCGAGCGGGGGCGCGAGCGGATTCGCGCGCTGTGCGCCCCGCGCGCGGTCGCGCGCGGGCTGGCGGACGTGTACGACGGCCGCGCCGGTGGCGGCGAGCCTCACGCGGACGGCGGCGAGCCTCACGCCGCGAGCACGTAACCTCCAGAGCCGTGGAACCCGCCCGCAGCGCTCTGATCACGGGCATCACCGGCCAGGACGGGTCCTACCTGGCGGACCTGCTGCTCGAGAAGGGCTACAGCGTCACCGGCATGATCAGGGGCGCGCCCGAGGACTCGCTCGGCTGCAGCGAGCACCTGCGCGGACGGCTGCGCCTGGTGCGCGGCGATTTGCTCGAGCCGGACACGCTGCGCGCGGCCGTCGAGCAGGTGCGCGACGCCGAGGTCGGCGGCTCGGGCTCCGGCGGCGTCTTCGAGATCTACCACCTCGCGGCGCCGTCGTTCGTGCCGGCGTCGTGGCAGCGCCCCGGCGAGACCTTGCGGGCGATCGCCGGCTCGTGCGCGGCGATCCTCGAAGCGGTGCGCGACATGGACGGCGACACGCGCGTGTTCGTCGCTGCGTCGGGCGGGATGTTCGGCGAAGCGCCGGAGTCGCCGCAGCGCGAGGACACGCCGTGCCGGCCGACGAGCCCGTACGCGATCGCCAAGCTCGCTGCGCACCAGCTGCTTGGCCTGCTGCGGGCGCGCGACGGCCTGCACGCGAGCTCTGGCATCACGTTCAACCACGAGTCCGAGCGCAGGCCGGAGCAGTTCGTGACGCGCAGGATCTCGCGCGCCGCGGCCGCCATCAGCCTCGGGCTGCAGCAGGAGCTGACGCTGGGCTCGCTGGACGCCGTGCGCGACTGGTCGTTCGCCGGGGACATCATGTACGGCGCGTGGCTGATGCTCCAGCAGGAGCGGCCGGACGACTACATCCTCGCCAGCGGCGTCCCGCACACGGTGGCCGAGCTGGCGAGCGCCGCGTTCGCGTGCGTCGGCCTGGACGCCGAGCGCTACCTGCGCTCGGACGACTCGCTGGTGCGCCCCGCGGAGGGCACGCCGAGCGTGGGCGACCCGACGAAGGCACGCGCGCGGCTCGGCTGGGAGCCGCGGGTGGACTTCGAGGCGCTCGTCGAGCGGATGGTGCTCGCCGACGTGCACGCGCTGCGCGCCGCCGCCGTGTCCAGCTGAGGCCCTACACTGGCGGCCGATGACGACAGTCGGTGTGATCGGGCTGGGCTACGTCGGCTTGCCCCTGGCGGTGGCGTTCGCGCAGGAGGGCTGCGACGTGATCGCGGTCGACGTGGACTCGCGCAAGGTGGAGGCGATCGAGGCGGGGGAGTCCTACATCGAGGACGTCTCCGCGGAGGCTCTGCAAGAGGTGTCCGATCGGATCCACGCGACGACGCGCTACGCGCGGCTGGCGAAGGCGGACGCGGTGCTCGTGTGCGTGCCGACGCCGCTGACGCCCAACCGCGAGCCCGATCTCGGCCCGCTGATCGACTCCACGCGCGCGCTGGCGGAGGTGCTGCAGGCCGACCAGCTGGTGGTGCTCGAGTCGACCACGTACCCGGGCACGACGCGCGAGCGCGTGGCGCCGCTGCTGGAGGAGTCGGGGCTCGCCGCGGGCAGGGACTTCCACCTGGCGTTCTCGCCCGAGCGGGTCGACCCGGGTCGCACCGACTACACGCTCCGCAACACGCCGAAGGTGCTGGGGGGACTGACCGACGCGTGCGCGGAGCGGGCGCAGCAGCTGTACGGGCTGGTGTGCGACGAGGTCGTGCGCGTGTCGAGCCCGGAGGCGGCCGAGCTGACCAAGCTGCTGGAGAACATCTTCCGCTCGGTGAACATCGCGCTGGTGAACGAGCTGGCGATGCTGACCGACCGCATGGGCATCGACATCTGGGAGGTGGTCGACGCGGCGGCGAGCAAGCCGTACGGGTTCATGCGCTTCGAGCCGGGGCCGGGGATGGGCGGCCACTGCCTGCCGGTCGACCCCTTCTATCTGAGCTGGCGCGCGCGCGAGTTCGACATGACGACCGAGTTCATCGAGCTGGCGGGCAAGGTCAACCAGCAGATGCCCTACCACTGCGTCGCCAAGGCACAGCGCGCGCTCAACGACCGCGGCATGTCGGTCAAAGGCGCGCGCATCGCGGTCATCGGCGTCAGCTACAAGCCGGGGGTCGGCGACGTGCGCGAGTCGCCGGCGCTGAAGATCATCGCGCTGCTGCGCGAGCTGGGCGCTGAGGTCCTCTACCACGACCCGCACGTGCCCGTGCTCGCGGAGTTCGCGCTGAGGAGCACGCCGCTCGAGGACGCCGTCGGGGACGCCGATCTTGCGCTGATCGTCACCGCCCACCCGGGCGTCGACCACGAGCTGATCGCTCGTCGCGCGCGCCTGGTGCTCGATCTGCGCGGCGTCACGCGCACGGCCGCCGGCGCCAACGTCGTGCGCCTTTGAAGCCGGAGGGCGCGAGGGCCGCGTGGAGCGCCCGCGGACTGCTGCTCGGCGAGGGCGTGGAGGTCGGGGCGGAGGTGATGTTCGGCGCGCACGTGGTCGTGCACGACAACACTGTCATCGGGCCCGGATGCGCGATCGAGGACCACGTGGTGCTCGGCAAGCACCCGCGCCTGGCGCGGCACTCGGGCGCTCGCGGCGCCGTCGGCGGGCTGCGGCTGGGGGCGGGGGTGAGCGTCGGCGCCGGCGCGGTGCTGTTCGCCGGCGCGACGGTCGCAGACGAGGTGATCGTGGGCGACCAGTCCTACGTGCGCGAGCGCTCGTCGATCGGCCGAGGCTCGGTGATCGGGCGCGGCAGCGTCGTCGACAACGACGTCGTCATCGGCGCGCGCGTGCGCGTGCAGACCAACGTCTACCTGACCGCGTTCACGGTCGTCGAGGACGACGTGTTCGTCGGTCCGGGCGCGCTCACGACGAACGACGACACGATGGCGCGGCATGGGGATGAGACGCCTGTTCGCGGCGCGACGTTGCGGCGGGCGTGCCGGGTGGGGGGCGGGGCGGTGCTGACGCCCGGCGTGGAGATCGGCGAGGAGGCGTTCGTCGCGGCCGGCGCGGTGGTGACGAACGACGTCCCCGCGCGGGCGGTCGTCATGGGTGTGCCGGCGCGCGTGGTTCGGGAAGTCGGCGAGGAGGATCTGCTGGAGCGCTGGCGCTAGACGTGGTTACGCCACGCGCGGCCTGCGGACTGCGATGACGTCGAGGATGGTGTCGATACAGGCGTGGTGCCATCCCTGGGCAAGCGACTCGTCTCGCAGCCTCGGCGCCTCGGCTGCGACCCTCTCGGAGAGCTCCTCGCGCACGCGTTGGAACGCTCCTGCGTTCAGGCCGAAGTCGCCGGCGAGGTCGGACCAGTGGACCAGCGTGATCGCGTCGGGATCGAACTCGTCGCCGATGCTGAGCGCGAGCTCGGTGCTGAGCTCGGGGTAGACGGCCGTTGACACGACGTCATACAGTGGCGCCAACCGCACGCCTTCGCGCGCGTGCAGTAGCGAGATGTTCTTCGCATGTGCGTCCGCGTTGCCGACCAGGAAGTGAAAGACCGCCGCCTGTGCGCCGGCGAGCCGGTCGAGGCCGGGCGAGAGCGAGTGCCGGTCCAGCAGATCCGCGAGCGCACGATCGGAGGGCAGCTGCCATCCGGGCTTCTGGTACTTGAAGTCAGGCGTGAGGCCGAGCGCCTGACACAGGTCCTCTTGGTGCACGCGGCGATGCGGCCAGGTCAGGATCTCCCGATCGAACCGCTCGACGGCGAGGCAGGTATGACCGCCTGGCGCGATGAGCTCGACGTTGGCGCTTCGCAGACCGCATCGAGCAGCCAGGCGCATGCAGAAGCACTCGTTCCGCGCGAGCCCGGGGTATCCACTCTCGGGCAGCTCGGGCTTGAGGATGTGGCTGCTCGCCATGCCGTCGAGCGGCTCGCCAAAACGCCCGCTGCCGTCACGGACGAGCACTGCCTTGTGCTGCACTCCTGCGAGGCTCAGGCGCAGATGCTCGTCTCCGGCGCGCACGCCGAAGGGATGACGGGGGAGATCCCCGACGAGCGCGGCCAGCTCGCCGTCGTCGAGCCATCGGACCGACGGTGGCGCTGAGATCCGCTCGGCGTCGACGATCTGCAGCGCTCCGGCGCAGTCGCGGCCGAGCTCGGCGAGCAGCCCATACGAGTCGCTGGCAGCGAGTTTGAGCTGACTTGCCACCTGTTCGCGAACTGCTCCCTCGGGCAGCAGGGCATCGAAGAACGGCCGGCTCTCGGCCGGGCTGAAGGGCTCCGCGCCCAATGGCAGCGAAAGGGAGATCGGCCGCGAAGCGTCCGTGTAGCGGAAGGAGTACTCCCTCGAGCGCTCGTCGACGCGCTCGAGCCGGCCGACCTCCTCGCCATCCCAGTACACGCCAAGGCTCATGTCTCGCCGCGTCCTTGCACGTCCAGTCGCAGCCCCAGCGCGGCAAGAACGCGCATGAGCACGTCCAGCCGCACGGTCGTCTCGCCGTGCTCGACGCGATGGATGGAGCGCACGCCGACGTTCGCCACCATCGCCAGGGTTCGTTGATCCATGCCCTGGCGGCGACGCTCGTCGCGGACACGTTGTCCGATGCGCTGCGATGTGGATTCGATCCCAGACATATGCGTGATCACGCATATTCTAGCCGCATCGGCACCTTATGACAGTAATCTGCGAGATCGCGCAGATTATGTCCTTGCACATTCCGGGCCACCAAGTTATGTGCGATCGCGCAGATTACGCGGTGGCCGTCGCTCGCTAAGTGCGCGCTGTCTGTGCTGCCGCGACCACCTGATCCGCCTGCTCGCGCGTGAGCACCGGGCTCATCGGGATCGCCAGGTGCGTGCGCGCGGCGTGCTCGGTCGCCGGCAGCTCCACACCGCCGGCCCACTCGAGCATCGGCGCCTGGCGATGGACGGGCGTGCGGTAGTAGGGCTTGCAGCCGACGCCAGCCGCCTCCAGCGCGTCTTCCAGGCGCTCGACGTCGGGGCTGCCGACGACGTACAGGTGCCACGCGGGCGCGGCTCCCGTAGTCGGCTGAGGCAGCGCGACCAGCTCGCCCAGGCCGGCTTCCTCGTAGTGGCGTCCGGCGCGCCGGCGGCCGTCCGCCCACGCATCAAGGTGCGGCAGTTGCACGCGCAGGATCGCCGCCTGCAGCTCGTCCAGGCGGCTGTTGTAGCCGATGCGCTCGTAGTCGACCTTGTCGCGCGAGCCGTGGAAGCGCAGGATCCGCGCCCGCTCGGCGATCTGCTCGTCCGAGGTCGTGATCATGCCGCCGTCGCCGAAGCAGCCGAGGTTCTTCGACGGGAAGAACGAGAACGTCGCCGCCGTGCCGAGCGCCCCCGGTCGCTGCTCGCCCATGGTCGAGCCGGCCGCCTGGGCCGCATCCTCGAGCACGGGCACGCCGAGCGCCTCGATCTCAGCGATCGGGGCCACGTTGCCGAACAGGTGCACCGCTATGACGGCCTTCGTGCGCGGGGTCAGGGCCGCGCGAACCGTCTCGGCCGTGACGCAGTACGTGTCGGGGTCGATGTCGCAGAAGACCGGCGTGGCGCCCGTCGGCGGGATCGCCTCGGCGGAGGCGTAGAAGGTGAACGACGGCACCACCACCTCATCGCCCGGGCCGACGTCCATCGCCCGCAGCGCGATCGTGATCGCCTCCGTGCCGTTGGCCACGCCCACCGCCTGCCCGGCGCCGCAGTACGCGGCGAACTCCTGCTCGAACGCGCTCACCTCCGGGCCGAGGATGTAGCGCTCGGAGTCGAGCACCCGCTCGACCGCCGCGCGCAGCTCCTCGCGCAGACCTCGCACCGGCGTCGAGGTGTCGAACAGCGGAACGCCCATCGCGCTCAGCGCGGCGCCAGCAGCTCGAGGTCCGACCGCGTCATCAGGCGGATCAGCTCCTCGAAGCTCGTCTGCGGCTTCCAGCCCAGGTCGCGCTCGGCCTTGCTCGGGTCGCCGATCAGGTGGTCGACCTCCGCCGGCCTCACGAACGCCGGGTCGATCGTCACGTACTGCGAGAAGTCGCCCAGGCCCGCCTCGTCGAACGCCACCTCGCAGCACTCGCGCACCGAGTTCGCCTTGCCGGTCGCGATCACGTAGTCCTCCGGGATGTCGCGCTGGAGCATCAGCCACATCGCTTCCACGTAGTCCTTCGCGTAGCCCCAGTCGCGTTCGGCGTCGAGGTTGCCCAGGCGCAGCTCCTTCGCCAGGCCGTGCTTGATCGCGGCCGCGTGCCACGTGATCTTGCGGGTGACGAACTCCAGGCCGCGGCGGGGGGAGTTGTGCACCACCAGCCGTCCCACTCCCGCGCAGAAGACTCCGCTCTCGGTCTCCAGGTCGAACACCCATTCGTCGCTGGGGACGGCCGCGGGCGCCACGCGCCGTACTTCGGTCGGGCTGCGCAGCAGGTGCTGGCCCTTGGCGCCCACCCGTGCCGCCGAGCGTAGATTCAGCTGGTAGTAGGTGCGTCCCTCGCGCTGCTCGACGTAGACCGAGGCAGGCTGTCGTTGGTTGAAGTACAGGAGGCAGAGGCCCTGTGCGAGCACGGCGCTGTTGGTCTTGATCGACTCGCCGTTCCCCTTCTTCAGGCCATCCCCCGCGTAGTAGCCGGTGAGGAAGGCCCGTTGGGTATCGCAGTCGGCGTTGAGCACGACCGGCGGAACCTGCTTGAACGCGCTCGACGTGTACAGCTGCTCTCGCAGCCAGGGACCGATGCTGGGCGCGCCCGAGAAGGTGACGACGTTCACGGAGCCATCGGGGTCGAAGCCCGATGTGCCGAGCGACTCACGCGAGAGGCCCAGGAAGACGCGTGACCAGAGCTCCATCGCTCTGCAGCGGATCAGGAAGTCGTTGTTCGTGAACCGCACATGGCCGCCGTCCTCGGAGACGTGGCCGTCGGCCGTGAGCAGGCCGAGAAGCTCCGCCATCTCGGGGGCGACCGCGGTCCAGCCCGGGGCGTTCGGCATCCAATCCGCGATCGCGAGGTCGCCACCCTCCTCGACCTCGTCGGCTCGCAGGGGTGCCCGGTCGTCATCGAGCATCGTGTGGTGCGCGGTCACGTCCACCACCCCGCCGCGAGCCTGGACGCTGAGCAGCTCGTGGTCCGGATCCGTCCGCCGCCGCCGTGTCGCTGTGATCGCCCGCACGTACGTCCAGTCTTCGCCGTCCCACACCTCGACCACGTTGCTCGGCGTGAAGCTCTGAGTGCTCTGCCCCTTGCGTCGCAGCGGGACGAGGTCGGCTGGCGTCTTGATCGAGATGACCCCAAGCTGCCTGACGATCAGGGGGGTTGTCTCCGAGAGACACTCATGATTAAAAAGTATTCCGCTCGTCGCATGCAGGTCATACGACTCGCGGTAGTTCACCGTGATGAAGTGCCCGTAAGCCTTCGCGACCCCATACGGCGACCGCGGGTAGAACGGCGTGGTCTCCGTCTGCGGCACCTCGAGCACCTTGCCGAACATCTCGCTGGAGGAGGCTTGATAGAAGCGCGCCTCGGGGCAGACTTCGCGCATCGCCTCGAGCATGCGCGTGACGCCGGTGCCGGTGAACTCGGCGGTGAGCGTCGGCTGGATCCAGGAGACGGCGACGAACGACATCGCGGCGAGGTTGTAGATCTCCGCGGGTTTTGCGGCGCGCATCGCGTCCACGAGCGAGCGCTGGTCGAGCAGGTCGCCCTGGTGCAGGGTGATGCGGTCGCGGATGTGCTCGATGCGGTCGAACTTCTCGGTCGAGGCGCGGCGCACCATGCCGTGGACGTCGTAGCCCTTGTCGAGCAGCAGCTCGGCGAGGTAGGAGCCGTCCTGGCCGGTGACGCCGGTGATCAGCGCTGAGCGTTTCTCTGGCATTGCCGGAAGCCTATCTACCGCCGGCGATGGGCCGGTGGGTGCTCATGCCGAGGCCGGCGAAGCCGGCTCCACGACAGGCGGCGCGGCGCTCGCCTTGCGCTCGCGCAGCCAGCGCACGGTGGCCGCGATGCCGTCCTCGACCTCGATGCGCGCCTCCCAGCCGAGCAGCTCGCGGGCCTTCTCGACCGACGGCCAGCGCCGCTGCACGTCGACGGTGAACGTCGGCAGGTGCTCCAGCTCGAAAGCGTCGGGATCCTCGCCGCACGCCTCCCAGATGATCCGCGCGATCTCCGCGACGGTCAGCTCGCGCGCCGCGGAGATGTTGAAGTCCTCGTTCAGGCCCGCCGGCGAGCTCATCGCGGCGACGATGCCGTCGGCGATGTCGTCGACGTGGGTCAGCGTCCTGGTCTGCTCGCCGGAGCCGAAGATCTGCAGCGGCCGCTGCCCCGAGAGCACCTTCTCGATCAGGTCGGGCACCGCGTGCGCGATCCCTGGCTCCGCGTCGGGCACCTCGCCGGGGCCGTACGCGTTGAACGGGCGGCAGATCGTGTACGGCAGGCCGTGCTCGTCGTGCGCCGCGCGGCAGTAGACCTCGCCGGTGAGCTTGGAGAAGCCGTACGCGGAGATCGGGGTGGGGCAGCGCGGCAGGTAGTCCTCGGGCGTCGGGTACAGCTCCGCCTGCTCGAAGACCATCGAGGAGGACACGTACACGAAGCGCTCGACGTCGAGGTCGAGCGCGGCGCGCACAACGGCGTTGTACAGCGCGTTGTTGACCTCCGTGAGCGTGTGCGGCAGCTTGTGGAAGTTCGCGATCCCGCCGACGATCGCCGCCAGGTGGATCACATGCGTGCAGCCCTTCGTCGCCATGCGCGCCTCTCTGAGCACGCGCAGATCGCCCGTGTGCACCTCGCAGCCCTCGCGCATCCACCGCGGCGCCAGCCGCTGGTCGGACACGCGCACCTCGTAGTCGGGGTCGGCCAGCAGCCTGCGCACGACGGCCGCCCCGATCGTGCCGGCGCCGCCGGTGACGAGCACGCGGCTCATCCGCGCGCGGGGTGGGTCGGTCTGAGGGCGACGAGCTCGGAGGCGTAGGCGAACACCTGCGCCGCGTCCCAGCAGTTCCACGGGTCGACGACCAGGCAGTCGCCGCCGGCGCGCTCGGCGATCGCGGCGAGCGCGCGCGGGTCGCGGAACTCCGAGTGGTTGGTCGCGACGAACACGACCTCGGCGCCGTCGACGGCCTCCTCGAAGGGCACGGTCGGCGTGGCCACGTGCGGGTCGTGCACCGCGACGTCGGCGAGCTCGCGCTCCAGCAGCCGGATCAGCTTGTGCGCCAGCGAGTCGCGCTCGTCGTCGGTGTCCGCCTTGAACGCCAGCCCGAGCACGGCGACCTTGCGGTTGGCAAGCGATCCCAGGCGTCGTCTGGCGCCCTCGAGCAGGAACAGCGGCACCGACTCGTTCACGCGCGAGACCGCCAGCAGCATCCCCGGCGCCGCCGAGCGCTCCTCGGAGAAGGCGAAGTCCTTGCGCAGGCACGTGCCCGCGGTGAAGCCGGGCTGGGCGATGCCGCCGCGCGGGTAATCGCGGTTGATCAGGTCGATCACCTCGAACACGTTCGCGGAGTAGCGCTCGCAGTCCATCATCAGCAGGTTCGGCAGGGCGAAGTTCGCATAGCGCAGGATGTTCGCCCAGATCTTCGCCAGCTCCGCCTGCACGGGCGTCGTCTGCACGATCGGCGCCTCGAACGCGCCGAACAGCTCGCCCACGACCTCTCCCGAGCGTGCGCCGACGCCGCCGATGATGCACGGCAGGGTGTCGATCTCCTCCAGGAATCGGCCCGCGGCGATCCGCTCGGGGGCGTGCGCGACGAACACGTCCTCGCCGATCCGAAAGCCGCGGTGCTTGGCGAGGTAGCCGGCGACGAACTCCGTCGTTCCCGGAGCGACGGTCGAGCGCAGGATCAGCGAGTGCCCGGGCGCGAGCACGCCCAGCAGGTCGTCGAGCGCAGAGCGGATGTCGCGCATGTCGATCTCGATGTGCGAGAACGACGGCGTCCCCAGCGTCAGCACGATCTGGCGCGCGCGCGCCGCGTCGGCGACGCGCTCGGAAAGAGATAGCCGGCCGCTGGCGTGCACGCGCTCGAGCAGCGCCTGCCCGCCGGTCTCCTGGAAGGGCATCACGCCGTCGCGCACGGCGCCCAGCCGGGCCGGGTCGTTGTCGACGCCCACGACCGTCAGGCCGCGGTCGGCGAACGAAAGCGCCAGCGGCAATCCCACGCGGCCGAGGCCGACGACGGCCACATCGGCGGTGCTTTGTCCCGTGCTCATCGAGGCATGAGGTTAGCGGTGCGCGTCTTGCAGATTCGCGCATACCGCATGGTTAAATGCGACCTAAATGGAGTTTAGGAATCAGATGAACATTTCGGACCCGGTCGAGGGCGGGGCCGAGGGGGGTCCGAGGGCCGCGACGGAGAGCGAGCGGCGGGCGTCCACGCCGGCGCCGCCGGCGCCGACAGGCGACCGGGCCCGCGGCGGCACGCGCGAGACGCAGCTGATCGTGGAGCTCGCCGAGGCCGAGTCGCTGGCGCCGGAGTGGGACGCGCTCGCGGTGGCGGCCTCCAAGCCGTTCGCGGCGCCGGCCTGGGTGCTCGCGTGGTGGCGCCACGTCGCTCCCGCCGGCATCAGCCCGCGCGTGGTGGCGGTGCGCGACGGCGGCAGGCTCGTCGCGGTCGCGCCCTTCCACGCCCTGCCCCGCACGCGCGGCGTCGTCGAGTACCGCCTGATGGCCTGCGACTTCGGCGCGAGCATGGAACCGCTCGCGCTTCCCGGTCGCGAGTGGGACATGGCCGCCGAGATCGCGCACGCGCTTGCCGCCGCCGACCCGCGGCCGGACGTGCTGGCGTTCGGCCCGATGGCGATCGCCTCGCCCTGGCCGGCGGCCATGAGCGCCGGCTGGGAAGGCCCGATGAGCGCGCTGGTGCGACGCCTGCGCATCTCCTCCGCGCACGTGATCGTGCTCGACGACGGCTCCTACGAGGAGTGGCTCGGCTCGCTGAGCCCCAAACTGAGACGCGACCTCAGGCGCTGCGAGCGGCTGTTCGAGGAGGCGGGCGGGAGCACGCGTTGGGCCACGGCCGAGACCCTGCGCGCCGACGCGGAGGCATTCTCGCGGCTGCACCGCGAGCGCTGGGAGGGCCGCGGCTGGTCGCGCCTGGCAGACATGGGCGCGGGCCTGGCCGACTGGCTGGAGGATCTCGGACGCCCGCTGATCGCGCAGGGCCGCTTTCGCATGTGCCTGCTGGAGATCGACGGAGCGCCGATCTGCGCGGACTTCCAGATCAGCGCGGGCGACGAGCTGGTCCCCATGAACGCGGGTTGGGACGAGCGCTACGCCAGCCTCTCGCCCGCGAAGCTGGCCTGCATGCGAGTCCTCCGCAGCGCGTTCGAGCAGGGGGCGCGGCGGGTGTCGCTCGGGAGCGGCGACTCCTCGAACAAGCTGCGCCTGGCCAACGGCAACGAGCCGGTGGCGTGGACGCTCGTGATGCCGCCGGCCGCCGGGCTGCCGGCGGCCTACGCGCGAGCGCTTCCCGACCTGCTGCGCGCCCACGCGCGCGACGTCGCGGGTCGCGCGCTGACGCCGGAGCGGCTCGCGCAGACGCGCGGCGTGCTCAAGCGCTTGCGCCGCTGAGCGCCCAGGTCCGCCCGGCGCCGGAGTCGTCGTCAGGCGCGAGCGCTCACGCTCGCTCGCGCCGGGCGAGGCGCTCGCGCTTGCGGTGGTCGAGGTACTGGCGGGCGAAGCAGGCGACGAACAGGGGGTTGTAGCGGGCGTAGCGACGCCACAGGCGGCGCGGCTCGCGCGAGAGCCGGTAGGCCCACTCGAGCCCGGCGCGCTGCATCCAGCCGGGCGCCTGCGAGACGAGCCCGGCGTGGAAGTCGAACGCGGCGCCGACCCCGACGAGCAGCGGCGCCTGCAGGCGAGGTCGCATCGCGAGCATCCACTTCTCCTGCTTGGGCTGCCCGGTTCCGACCCACACGACCTGCGCGCCAGAGGCGTCGATCGCGGCGATCACGCCGTCCTCCTCCGCGGCGCTCAGGGGACGAAAGGGCGGCGAGTATCCGCCGGCGATGCGCAGGCCGGGGAAGCGCTCGCGCAGCCGCCGTTCGAGCAGCTCCAGCGCCTCGGGCGTGCGCCCCCCGTACAGGTAGATCGGCGTGCCGGCGCGGGCGGCGCGCGCGCAGAAGCGCGCCATCAGGTCGGGGCCGTACACGCGCGTCGCGCGTGCGTGGCCGAGCGCGCGCAGCGCCCACACCAGCGGCTGGCCGTCGGGCACGGCGAGCGTCGCGGCGAGCACCGCCGCGCGCGTCTGCGGGTCCTCGCGCGCTGACATCACGAGGTTGACCGCCGCCGCGGTGACGTAGCCGCGCGCGCCGGCGGCGATCATCGCCAGCATCCAGTCGATCACCTCGTCGTAGTCGGAGATGGCGAGCGGGATGCCGAGGATCTCCGCGGTCGCCGGCGGAGCTGGGACGCCGTCGTTCGACGGGGAGGGGGCAGGCGGCGATGAGATTTCGTGAAGATACCCGTCCTCATGGAGATCGACCCGGACTTCTGGATGCGCCGACGGGTGCTGGTGACCGGCCACACGGGCTTCAAGGGCGCGTGGCTGTCGCTGTGGCTGCAGGCGCTGGGCGCGGAGGTGATCGGCGTGGCCCCCGGCGTGCCGACGCGGCCGTCGCTGTACGAGCTGGCGGACGTCGGCGCGCACATGCGCGAGCTGGCGGTCGACGTGCGCGACGCGGCGGCCATGCGCGAGGCGCTGCGCGAGGCGCGCCCGGAGGTGGTCCTGCACCTGGCCGCGCAGCCGATGGTCAGGCGCTCGCTGCGCGATCCGGCGATGACGTACGAGGTGAACGTGATGGGCACGATCAACGTCCTCGACGCGGTGCGCGAGGCCGCCGCGGACGTGCTGGCGGTGGTGATCGTCACCTCGGACAAGTGCTACGAGAACCCCGGCGGGAGCCCACGGCCGTTCGTCGAGGGGGATCCGCTCGGGGGCGCGGACCCGTACTCGAGCTCGAAGGCGTGCGTGGAGCTGCTCGCCGCGGCCTACCGCAAGTCGTTCTTCTCGGGGGAGGGCTCGGCGCGGCTGGGGACCGCGCGCGCGGGCAACGTCATCGGCGGCGGCGATTGGGGCGAAGACCGGCTCGTCCCGGACAGCGTCCGCGCGGTCGAGGCGGGCGAGCCGCTGCACGTGCGCAACCCGGGCGCGGTGCGCCCGTGGCAGCACGTGCTGAGCCCGCTCAGCGGCTACCTGCGTCTCGCGGAGGCGCTCGCGCAGGAGCAGGATGCGGCGCGCGCGTGGAACTTCGGCCCGCCGGTGGAGGACGCGCGGCCCGTGAGCTGGGTCGTGGGGCGTCTGGCGGAGCTGTGGGGAGGCGAGCTCGCGTGGCGGCTCGACGAGGCGCCCAACCCTCCCGAGGCGAGCTTCCTGTCGCTCGACTCCGGCGCCGCCGAACGGCTTCTGGGGTGGCGTCCGGCGTGGCGACTGGATGATGCGCTCGAGCTGGTCGTCGAATGGCACCGCGCCCATCGTGCCGGTGAGGACATGCGCGGCGTGAGCCTGTCGCAGATCGGCAGGCACGCGAGCCTGTCGGTGTAGCGAGCGATCCGCCGCCGCCAGATGGTGGAATTCGCCTGACCGGCAGGATTACATAATCTTCCGGGCGTGAGCCCGCTGATCCTCCGCCGCCAACGCGCCGAGCGCCTGCTGCGCCAGGAGTTCGAGGGATTGCGGGGGCGGGTGCTCGCGAGCGTCCGCGGTCGCCTGCGAGCGAGCGGCGCGAGCCTCGACGAGGGCGATCTGGAGGCGTGTTATGCGATGGCGTGGCAGGGCCTGTACGCGGCGATGCTGGAGGGGCAGGAGATCGCCAGCCCCGCCGGCTGGCTGGTGCTGGTGACGCACCGGCGCGCGATCGACGAGCACCGTGCTCGTGCGCACCTCGACGCTGGCCGCTCGCTGGACGCCGCGAGCGCCGATCGCACGACTGCCGACACGGAGGCCCGGGCGGCGAGCCGCACAGCCCCCGACCTCGCCGCCGAACTCGACGACCGCGTGCGTCTGCGTCAGCTGTTCGAGGGACTGCGCGGGCGTCTGGATGGGCGCGAGCGCGAGGCGGCCGCACTGTGCTACCTGCAGGGCCTGTCGCGCTCGGAGGCGGCCTCGCGGATGGGCATCAGCGATAACCGGATGCGCAAGCTGATGGAGGGTCGCGGCCCTGGATATCCAGGGGTTGCCGGCAAGGTCGGCGCGCTCGTGGAGACGATCCGCGACGGCGGCTGGTGCGAGCAGCAGGGCTCGCTGATGCGAGCGCTGGCGTACGGCATCCTCGACCCCGACGGCGAGCGCTACCGGCTGGCGCTGCTGCATCGCAGCGAGTGCTCCGCGTGCCGCGCGTACGTCGTCTCGCTGCGCGGCCTGGCGGCGACGCTGCCGCCGGTGCTGCTGCCCGGCGGGCTCGGCACAGCGGTTCTCGCGCGCGCAGGCGAAGGCGCCCACGCGGCTGCGGCGGGCACGGCCGGAGCGGCCGGCAACGGCGCGGGCGCCGGCGGCGGCATGTCCGGCGGCGGGATGGGTGGCGGCGCGGGCGTGCAGGCGGGGCGAGGGCTCGGGGGCGCCATGACGGCGTCGGGGGCAGCCGGCGCGGGCGGCGCGGCGGGCGGCGGCTGGCTGTTCGGAGCGGGCCCGCTCGGCGCGAAGCTCGCCGTCGGATGCCTGCTCGCGCTCGGCGTCGGCGCCGGTTGCATCGCGCTCGGCGAGCATCCGGCGCGTGCGCACGATGGTCACCACCGCGCGTCGCATGCGAGCTCGGGGGCGATCGCGCGCACGTCCGGCGCCTACCAGCTGGGCGATCTGGCGGCTGCCGTCGATCCGTCGCTGTCCACGGGCGCGGGGGGAGTCGGCGCGTCGTCGTCGCTGGCCCCGTCGGCGAGGGCCAGGCGGGAGTTCGGTCCCGAGCAGGCGCTCACCTCCGGCGCCGCCGAACCCGCCTCCGGCGGTGGTCATCGTGCGGTGAGCGCACGCTCGGCGTCCTCACATTCGCCGGGTGCGGACTTCGGGTCCTCCGCAGGCGGGTCGGGCGCCGGTGAAGCCTCGGCCGCCGCCGGCGCTCAGACGACCGCGGGCTCCGCGGGCGGCGACTCGACGGCGGCTGAGCGCGAGTTCTCGCCCGGATAGCGGCGGGCGCCGGGCCGGCCTACTCGCCGCGTACGCGCGCCTTCAGGCCATCGAGCCGTCGCCCCGCGAGCAGGCCGATCCACGCGAGCCCGGGGCCGGGGTCGCGCACGTCGAGCAGCCCGAAGTTGCGCGTGCCCGCGTAGGCGCGCGCGAGCCCGAACGCGACGGCGGGGCGGCGCAGCGCCGGCGCCTGCCGGAGCGCGGGCCCGATCACGTGCGCGTCGAGGTGGGGCAGCAGGATGCGAACGCCCTCGCGCAGCGGCGGATGGGGCTCCAGCTGCTCGCCGCGCAGTGCGCGCACGAGCCTGCTGGTCGCCTGCACGCCGCAGGTGTCGCCGAGACCCCACTGGCCGGGCATGCGCACGTTCACCTCCAGGAACCAGCGCTCCCCGGTCTCGGCGTGGCGCTTGGTCTCCACGCCGGCGACGCCCACGAAGCCGGCCTCGTCGAGCACGCGCCTGGCGAGCGCTGTGGTCTCGGGCAGGCTCGACGCCCTGCCGACGGTCGTCGCGCCGAACCCGGGCGGGTCCTGGCGCAGCTTGTGGCAGCCGAAGCGCACGGGGTAGCTGCCGTCGGCGAGGCGCACGACGATCGCCTCCTCGACGTGATCGTCGCCGCCGGGGATGTACTGGCAGAGCAGCATCGCCAGCCCGTCCTGCAGCGGGCGGCGCAGTCGCGCCCGCGCCTGCTCGGCGTCGGCGACGAGGAACACGCGCTCGTTTCCGTAGCGCTCGCGCCACTCGTGCGAGAGGGCCGGCTTGACGACACACGGCCACGGCGCCTCGCCGAGCGCCCGCTCGAGCTCGGCGGTGTCGTTGATCATCGCGGTCCACGGCACGGGCACGCCGGCGGCGCGGGCGATGGCGTCGGCCGATTCCTTGTCCATCAACGCGCGGTGGCCGATGCCGGCTCGCTCGAACATGAGCACGTTGGCCGGCAGCTGCTCGGCGCTCGCCAGCAGCAGCTCGCAGCTGCGGTCGGTCGTCGGCAGCGCGACGATCTCCTCGCCCGAGGCGGCGATCTCCTGCAGCAGCGCCAGCCACGGCGAGCCATCTCCGAACGGCTCGACGATGCTGCGCGCGCCGCGCGTGCGGTCGACGTACAGGTCGCCCGGGTCGACGAGCATCGTGACGCGCGCGCCGGCGCGCGTCATGCGCCGCGCCGCCGCGAGCCCGGCCGTGAACGGGTCGACGATCACCACGTGCGGCCAGGCCGACCTGGCTGATCTGTTGCGCTCTCCGGTCACGTTCGCCCCGCGTTCTCCAATCAGCGAGCGTACGCCATTCGCCCGCCGATTGGGCGAATTTCGCGCGGGGAGCGGCGCGGGGCTCGGCCCCGCGGGCCTCAGCCCCGTGGGAAGACCTTGCTGAGGCTCCTGAACGCGAGCGGGTTGCCGCGCGGGCGCAGCCTGCCGGTCGCGAGCAGGCGCAGCGGGTCCGCGCGCTCGCCGACGACGTCCACCCAGTCCTGGTAGGAGAGGCGCAGGCGCAGGTCGGGATCGGGCGCGGCGCCCTGCTCGACCGTGCTGGATCCGTTGTCGACGGTCAGGTGCCAGGTCGGCACGTCGGGGTCGGTGAACTCCCACTGGAACGTCGTCGGGCGTCGCAGCCCGTGGTCGGGGTTGACCTGCCTGCGGATCGTGTCGAACAGCAGTGCCACGGTCTCCTGGTCGCGCCTGGTGGGCTCCTCGCGCACGCCGAGCACGCCAGCTTTGGCGAGCGCGCGCCCGCGCTGGGAGATCTCCAGCGGCGAGAGCCCCTGGGGCAGCAGCGACGGGCCGGGCAGCGTGTCGATCGGGAGGCCGGCGGAGCGCAGCTTGGTGGTCATCGAGGTCAGCCCCTCGACGCCGACCTCGTCGTACGTCGCGCCGAAGACGGTTATGTAGCGTTCGTCCCAGCCGGGCGGCATCAGCACCTGGGCGGTGTAGCGGGTTACGTCGCGCAGGATCCTCGCGACGGCCTTTGGAACGCGAACCGGATCTTCGCGGTTGAGATCGGACAGGAGCTTCACGCCGAAGCCGATGTGGCGCTGCTCGTCGGCGGCGATGTTCGCCATCCCCGCGCGGAAGGCCGGCAGCTGGTCGCGCCGCTCGAGGTAGCTGCAGATGAAGTGCTGGCCCGGCTGCGCGAGCGCTGCCTCGATCACGATGTGGTACAGCGTCACTGCGGCGGCGAGCTGGGCGGGCGAGCGGTCGGCGCGCAGCTCGTCGGCCATGCGGTCCAGGCGATCGAAGATCTTGCGGAAGCCGGGTGTCAGCTGCGGCTTGATCGCGTTCAGGCCGCTCGCCATCGAGCCGTCGCCGATGCCGCAGACCTCCTGCATGAAGCGCTTGAAGAAGACCGCGTGACGCGCCTCGTCGACCTGCTGGGTGGTGAGGAAGTACTTCTGCTCCTCGCGCGGGGCGGCGTCGATGTACGGCGAGAGGTTGTCGGCGACGGCGTCCTCGCCCCAGAAGAACAGGCAGTAGTTCCACAGCGCGGCGGTGCGCTCGAACTCGGTGAAGTCCTCGCGCCACTGGCGCGCGTCCTCGGTGAAGTCGAGCTCCGTCGCCGACCAGTTGCCGCGCTCCCAGCGCGCGTACAGGTCCTCGTAGGAGATCGCGTCGGCGGGCAGGCTCGCCACGTTGGCGGCGTCAGCCGCGGTCGAGCTCGTCACGGTCGCCATCGTGTCGCTCCTCTCGCTCCAATGGTCAGAATCGGATAACGGACGTTATCGGAATAGTACTTACTCTGTCAAGTAGGATGGGGAGGCATGGACATCGGAGGAGACGAGCTGGAGCGGCGCGGCGAGGCGGCGGCCGCGGCGGCGCCGGCGCCGAGTCGCATGACGCGCGAGCAGCGCCGCGCGAACACCCGCGACCGGCTGCTGACGGCGGCGCGCAGCGTGTTCGCGCGCAGCGGCTTCCATGGCGCCTCCGTCGAGGAGATCGCCTCGGAGGCGGGGTTCTCGACGGGCGCGCTGTACTCGAACTTCGACGGCAAGGAGGACCTGTTCCTGGTGCTGATGGAGCGCGAGATCGACGAGCACGCGCGGGAGATCGCCGAGGCGGTGGGCGCGCGGGCGTCGATCGCCGAGCGCGCCACGGGCGGCGCGCGCCAGTGGATGACGATGATCGATCGCGAGCCCGAGCTGCTGCTGCTGTTCATGGAGTTCTGGGCGTACGGCGTGCGCGACCCGGACGTGCGCCCGAAGGTGGCCGAGCGCTTCGCGCAGATGCGCCGGGTGCTGACGCGGCTGATCGCCGACGGCGTGCGCGAGTTCGACCTCGAGCTGGCGATCCCGGCGGAGCAGCTGGCGGTGGCGATCGACGCGCTCGCCGACGGCATCGCCCGTCAGAAGCTCGCCGACCCGGACGCCGTCCCCGACGAGCTGATGGGGACGGTGCTCTCGCTGCTGTTCTCGGCCGCCACCCGCCCGGCGAGGTGACGCGCCCGACCGGTCGTGGCCGGCGGCCGGGTCGCGACTACCCGCGCGGGGGCACGCACAGACACGCGTAATGCACGGTGAAGATCCGCCGCGCGAGGCCCGGCGCGAGCCGGTGAGCGCCCGCGCGCACCGCCCACTTGGCGCTCGCGGCCGCGCGCCGGCGCGGCCCGTCGGCGAAGAAGCGGTGGACCTCCAGCGGCAGCGGGTCCTCGAGCTCCGCCGCGATCGACAGGCCCGCGCGCGCGACGATCGCGCGCATCGCGCGCCGGTCCAGCCGCTGCAGGTGGCCGACCTCGGCCGCGTGCTCGCGCTTGCCCGCGCGGCGCGCCGACCAGTTGGCCTCCAGCGGCACCTCCACGAGCACCGCGCGGCAGGCGCGGGCGACCTCGCGCAGGAGCGCCGCGGGGTCGGGGACGTGCTCGAGCACGTGTGAGAGCACGCCGAGCTCGTACGCGCCGTCCGCGGCTGGAAGGTGCAGCCCGTCGTAGAGCTCGACCGAGTCGATCTCCGGCCGCGAGCGCGCGATCGCGACGGCCGCCTCGGTGATCTCCACGCCCGACAGCGCTCCGCCGAAGCCGCGGCGGCGCAGCTCGCACAGCAGCGCGCCGTCGCCGCAGCCGACCTCCAGCGTGCTCGCCGCCGCCACGCCCGCGCGCGCACACAGCGCGAGCACGTGGTCGGCCTTGCCGCGCGCCCCCAGCGCCCGCCAGCGCGCATACGCGGCGGCCGCGGCCGGCTCCTGGGTGTAGGCGGCGTCGTAGAAGCGCACGAGGGCGGCGGAGTCCTCCACGCCGGGGATTATCGTTGGCGCGATGCTCCCGAGCCAAGCGCCGCCGCGAGAAGCCTCCCCGGGATCGAGCTCGCGAACGACGCCGGTGCTGTTCGCGAACAACTACGACATGGCGCGAGCGCGCGCCGGCTGGCGCGCGGGCACGTATCCCGGCCATCACCTGTACGGCACCGCGGGGCTGGGCGAGGAGTTCGACGTCGTCGACCTGCCGCTCGCAACGGACGGCCCGCTCGCGCTCGCCACGTATCTCACACGCGGCAAATTCGGCAACCTCGGCCAGCAGCTCGCCGCCGTCAAGCAGGGGCGCCGGGGATCGCTCGTGTACGGCGCGGCGGCGCACAACCTGCGCTCGCTCGCGGCGCTGCGCGCCGCGCGGCTGTTCTGGACGCCGATCGTCGGCGTGTTCCACTCCGCGCCGTCGAGCGGCTTCTCGCGCGGGCCCGCCCTGCGCGGCTTCGATCGCGCGATCGCCCTCTCGCGGCACGCCGAGCGCGGCCTCGTCGCCGGCGGCATGCCGGCGGAGCGCATCGCCGTGCTCGGCTGGGGCGCGGACCTCGACTTCCCCGGCTTCGCGCCGCGCGGAGGAGCGGCCGCGGACGCGCCGGTGGTGGCGACGGGCAAGACCGGACGCGATCTGCGCACGCTGCTCGAGGCCCTGCGCGAGACCGGGCTGCCCGCTCGCATCTACGGCGACCGGGAGGCCCTCAGCCTCACCGCGCCGATCCCCGAGGCGGTGAGCGTGCTGCCTGTGGCCGCCAACGACACCTCCTCGGCGCCGCTGAGGTACGACGAGGGTGTGCTCGCCGATCTGCGCTCGGCCGCGCTGGTTGCGATTCCGCTGACGAACATGCAGCTGCTGCAGGGCCTCACGGAGGTCGTCGACGCGCTCGCGTGCGCGCGGCCGATGATCCTCACGCGGGCGCCGTACTTCGACTTCGACATCGAGGCGATCGGCTGCGGCTGGTGGGTGGAGCGCGGCGACGTCCGCGGCTGGAGCGAGCGCCTGACCGCGGCGATGGCCGATCGCGAGCGGCTGGCGCAGATGGGGCGCGCCGGTCGCGCGTGGGCCGAGGAGCACCTCAACGCGGAGCTGTTCACCGCGGGGCTGCGGCGCGTGCTGCGCGACGCGGCCGGGCGCTGATGCGCACGCTCACCGCGTCGCTGCGCGACGCGCCCGCGACCGTGCCGGCGCTGGCGGCGCTCGCGCTGTTCGTCGTGTGGGCGAGCAGCCAGGCGGGCTACCCGCTCACCCACTGGGCGCCCGGGGGGCTGATCGTGCTGGCGCTGCTCGGCATCGCGCTCGCGCTCGTGCGGCTGCGCGTGGCCGACGTGCCGCTGTCGGTGCGGATCGCGCTCGGCGCGCTGGCCGCGTACACCGCGCTCAGCTTCCTGTCGATCCTGTGGGCGGCCGTGCCCGGCGAGGCGTGGGAAGGCGCGAACCGGACGCTGCTGTACCTGGCGGTGTTCGCGCTGTTCGCCTGCTGGCGCCAGCGCGGGGCGGGCGCCGCGCTGCTGCTCGGCGCCTGGACGCTCGCGCTGGTTGCGCTCGCGGCGTTCACCGTGCTGCACGTCGACGCCGCGAGCGCGGCGGCGCTGCAGAGCATGTTCCCGGGCGGGCGCCTGCAGTACCCGAGCGGCTACGCCAACGCCAACGCGGCGCAGTGGCTGATGGCCTTCTGGCCGGCGGTGCTGCTCGCGCGCGCCAGGAGCCTGCCATGGGGCGTGCGCGGCCTGCTCGCCGGCGGCGCCGTGCTGCTGGCGGAGGTGGCGCTGCTCAGCCAGAGCCGCGGCTCGCTGTACGCCACGCCGGTGATGCTCGTGCTCGTGTTCGCGCTGCTGCCCGGGCGCACGCGCACGTTCGCGCTGCTGGTCCCCGTGGCGGCGGGCATCGCCGCGGCCGCCCCCGCGGTGCTCCACGTCGGCGATCGCCTGAGCGACGGCGCCGTCAGCACCGGCGCGGTGCACAGCGCGACGAAGGCGATGCTCGTGGCCGCCGTGGTCGTCGGGCTGGTGGTGGCGCTGGGCGCGGCGCTGGAGTCCCGCCCGACGCTGTCCGAGCGCACCCGCGGGCGGACGCGGAACGCCGTGCGCGCGGTGGCAGCGGCGACGCTGGTGGCGGTGCTCGCCGGCGGGCTCGCCGTGGCCGGCAACCCGGTCACGCGCATCGAAAAAGGCTGGCAGAGCTTCAAGGGCGGCTACGCGTCGGACACCGGCGGCGGCAGCCGGCTGATCAGCGGCCTGGGCAGCAACCGCTACGACTTCTACCGCGTCGCGCTCGACGAATTCGTGCGCCACCCGCTCGTCGGGATCGGCGCCGACAACTTCGAACAGCAGTACCTCGTGCACGGGCGCAGCGAAGAGACGCCGCACTACCCGCACAGCGTCGAGCTGCGCACGCTCGCGCAGACGGGCGTGGTCGGAGCGCTGCTCGCGCTCGTCGGTCTCGGCGCCGCGCTGCTCGCGGCCGCGCGCGCGCTGCGCAGCTCCGATCCGCTCGTTCGCACCGTCGCCGGCGCTGCGCTCGCCGGATTCGGATACTGGGCCGTGCACGGCTCTTTCGACTGGTTCTGGGAGTTCGCCGGCCTCGGCGCGCCCGCGTTCGCCCTGCTCGGCATCGCGTGCGCGCTCGCGCCAGGTCGCAAACGATCGGCCGCCGAGGTCGTGGCCAGCGACCGGGTCCCGCCTGCTGACCGTGGCCTGGCCCCCGATGGGACGGCCGCCGCCGCGCGAGCCAGCCGCCGCGGGTGGCGCCCAATCCGCCGTGGGCGTCTGGGGATCGCGGTGGCCGGCGCGGTCGCGGCGCTCGCCGCCGCCGCGTCGCTGTGCGCGCCGTGGCTGAGCCAGCTGGAGGTGCAGAGCGCGGCGCACATCTGGACGACAGCGCCGCAGTCGGCGTACGCGCGCCTGCGCGACGCCGCCAGCCTCAATCCGCTCAGCGACGAAGCCGACCTCGTCGCCGGCAGCATCGCCCTGCGCTACGGCGAACTGACCCGCGCCGATCGCGAGTTCTCACTCGCTCTCGCGCGAACGCCCGGCGACGCGTACGCGACGCTCGAGCGGGGGGCGATCGCCTCGTCCCGGGGCGAACGCGCCGCCGCGCTCGCGCTGCTGGAGCGGGCCGTGCGCCTGAGCCCGCGGGAAGCGCTCGCCCGGCAGGCGCTCGAGCTGGTGCGCACGGGCGGCCGTGTCGACATCCAGGAACTGAACCGCTCGATCCTGCTCAAAGCTCAGCAGCTCGCCTGATCTGCTGAATTTATTATTGCGAATGCGGGAGAACCCGCTCGACACCGCTGCGCTGCTTCGGTAGCGTGTGCGCGAACGATCATCGATTTGTCGATGGCGAGCCTGTACGCTCAAGGATCTGGCGATAGGGGGGTCAAGGCAACGATGAAAGTTGGCACGGATCGGAGCGCATCTTGCTCGAGCCAGAAAGGACTCAAGGGCACGGACGCATGAGGGCTCATCGCCTCATCATCACCGCAACGTCGCTGGTGCTGACCATGTCGGCCATCGTGCCGACGGCGGCGGGCGCGGGACCGCTCCTCAGCGGCTACGGCGGTCCCGGCGAGGGCAACCAGGCGATCCTCGGCTCGGCGCTGATCGGCGGGCCCTCCGGCGGCTCGCGCGGGGGCGGCTCCGGCGGGCATGGCGCGACGGCGGGCCGCGCCGGTGAAAAAGCTGGTGGCGGTCGTGTGAGCGAAGCCGCTGGCTCCACGAAACAGGGGTATTCCACCCCGTCCACAGGGGAAGTCGCCACATCCACGGGGAGAGGGAAACAGGTCGGCGGGACGGCGGGAAGGACGTCCAGCGGCGGCTCGCGGCCGGCTCCAGGCGGGTCGCAGCCGGCGGCCGCGTCGGGGAGCGCCGGCGGTGGACCGGCGCTGGGGCTCTCCGGAACCGATCTTCTGTACATACTCCTCGCCCTGGGGGCGCTTGCCATGACGGGCGCCCTCACCAGGAGACTGACGCGCGTGCCCGGCTAGGCCGGGACACGGGCTCAAGCGATGCCGCAGATGACCCGAGTAGTAACCAAAGGCGTATTCAAGCCGACCCCCTTCGATGGATAGCACGAGACTCACCCAACAGACCTCCACCACGCTCCCGCTCCGCGGCGAGCTGACACACGACGCGCCCGCTCCGCGGGCGCTGTGGCGGGGCACGTTCACGGGACCGCTGCAGTGGGCGCTCGAGGGTACGGGCTGGGGGATCCTGCGTCCGGCCGTGGATTTCATCCTGCTGTGCGCCGCGGTCGTCGTCGCGCTCGGCGGCGTGAACGCGACCCTGCACGTCTCCTCGGTGCGTGCGCCGCTGCTGGCGCTGCCCGCGCTGGCGATGCTGATCTTCTTCCTGCGCGGGCTCTACAACACGCGCCTGCGGGCGCTCGTCCTCGACGGGGTCGTGCCGGTGCTGAGCGGCGTGTCCGTGGCGGCGATGGCCGTGGCGACGCTCGGGATGATGCTGAACGGGCAGCTGCCCAGCCAGACCGACTGGCTGCACGGCTGGCTGTACGCGCTGCTCGGCGTCGGCATCGGGCGCGTCGTCCTGTCGTTCGCCCAGCGCTGGGCGCGCAAGCGCCACCTGGTGGGCAAGTCGGTGGTGATCATGGGCGCCGGCGTCGTCGGCGCGCAGGTTGCGCGGCGGCTGGAGTCCCACCCCGAGTACGGGCTCGTCCCGATCGGCTTCCTCGACGAGGACCCGCGCTCGGTCGCCGAGGTCGGTGGGCGCGACGTCCCCGTGCTGGGCACGATCGACGACCTCGACGACACCGTCGCGCGCACCGGCGTCAAACACCTGATCGTCGCGTTCTCGTCGGTAGCCGACGCGCGCGTCAGCCGTCTGATCCAGCGCTGCCAGGAGCTCGGGGTGGAGGTCTCGGTGGTGCCGCGCATGTTCGACACGATCAACGACCGCGTCGGCTACGACACCGTCGGCGGGCTGCCGCTGCTGACGTTCGCCGCCGTCGACCCCGACGGACTGCAGTTCGCGGTCAAGCACGCGTTCGACCGCGTGCTCGCGCTGGTGATGCTCGTCCTGTTCTCACCGATCCTCGTGTGCGCGGCGATCGCCGTGCGCCTCAGCTCTCCCGGGCCTGCGTTCTTCCGCCAGCGCCGGGTGGGTCGCGACGGCAAGGTGTTCGACTTCTACAAGTTCCGCTCGATGCGCGTCGAGCAGGCACCCGCCGACGGCGGCGTGCAGCAGGCGAGCGCGCTGGACTTCCTGCTCGGCGGCGACACCGCGCCTGGAGGCGTCGAGGGCGAGGATCGCCGCACCGCCGTCGGGCGCTTCCTGCGCAGCACCTCGCTGGACGAGCTGCCGCAGCTGTTCAACGTGCTGCGCGGCGACATGAGCCTCGTCGGCCCGCGCCCCGAGCGGCCCGAGTTCGTGGAGCTGTTCAGGCAGGACATCATCCGTTACGGCGACCGCCACCGCGTCAAGTCGGGGATCACCGGCTGGGCGCAGGTGCACGGCCTGCGCGGACAGACCTCGCTGGCCGAGCGCGTCGAGTGGGACAACTACTACATCGCCCACTGGTCGCTCGGCCTGGACCTGAAGATCCTGGCGCTCACGCTCGTCGCGCTGTTCCGCAACGCCGAGTGACAACCGGATTCCAAGCGGGCGCGCCTGCGGCGCGGACCGCGCTGATGCCCAACGGCGCGCGGCGATCGAGCTGCGCCAGCTGGCCCCCGATTAAGAGATCTTCTTCTCCACGGCGCCCGCCACGCCGCTCCAGTACTGGTACACGCGCACGCGCAGGCCGCGGCGGCTGACAGCCGCCGGCAGCGCGATCGAGTAGTCGTTGAAGCGGTTCAGCGTGAACACAGACCAGTAGCGCAGCGTGTTGCCACTCAGCACTTCCAGGCGCATGTAGTCGGCCACCGGCGCCGAGCCGCTCGCGACCACGTGGCCGGCCACCCGGTGCAGGCTCAGGGCGATCGGGCTGATCGCGCCCAGCGGGGAGGACAGGGCGCTCGCGGCCGCCGTGAACGACGGCTTGTGCGCCCCGCTCGAGCTCAGCTCGCCGAAGTCTTCCGCCGTGGAGTCCTGGAGCTTGTACGCAATCGCCGCCGCCACGTACGGGCTGCGCGCCAGCGCGCGGAACGTGTTGCGGAGGTTCGTCGCCTGGATCTGCGGCGTCACGCAGCCCTGTTCCTGCTCGATGCTTTCCTGCGGCCAGCAGCTGCTCCAGCCGAACTCGTCCAGCCACAGCGGCTTGGAGTCGCCGTTGGCCAGCTGCACTTCGTGGGTGTAGCGCACCGCTGCGAGCGTCAGCGTGTAGAAGTGGACCCCCAGGCCGTCGTAGTAGCCCTTGATGCCGTCCGCGTACAGCAGGCGCAGGAACGCGCCGTTCGTGCCCACGAACGAGCCGCCCAGCACCGCCACGCTCGGATTCGCCGCCTTGATCGCCGGATACGCCGCCCGCAGCACCGCGGCGTAGCGTTCCGCTTTGTCGGGGCCCGCGAAGTAGTCTTCGTTCGACTGGTCCGGCTCGTTCCACACTTCGATCGCCGCAAGGTTCGCGCCGTAGCGGCGCGCTAGGTACGCGACGAACGCCGCGTACGTCGCCGGGTCGCTCGGCGGCCACGCGTTGGCTTCGCCGCCCGCGTACGGGTTGCAGCTGGCCAGCGCCGCGATCGGCGCCGACGACGCCCAGCACGGCGTGTCGTCGACGACCATGATCACGCGGATGCCGTCCGCCGCCGCGTCGCTCACCAGCCGGTCCGCGAACGCCTGCGAGCTCGCTTCGATCTGTC
This sequence comes from uncultured Solirubrobacteraceae bacterium, assembly GCA_963735705.1. Taxonomy (GTDB): domain Bacteria; phylum Actinomycetota; class Thermoleophilia; order Solirubrobacterales; family Solirubrobacteraceae; genus Palsa-744. The sequence continues at coordinate 369,640 of CAVTLZ010000012.1, read as the reverse complement.
CCTGAACCGGTTCGAACACCGCCCACGGAACCTCCGTGCGCACCACCTTCGCGTGCATCGCATGGGCGTCCGCGATCACGTTGTCCGCCTCCGACGCCACCGAGCCGTAGTAGATCCCGGGTATGTTCACGCCGCCCAGCAGCGCGGAAGTCTGCTGCGTGTGGTGCGTTCTCTTCGCGTGTGGCTTCTTCGTCTGGCGCGCCTCGCCCGCCGCAGCGGTGAACGCCAGCGCGCACAGGGCGAGTGCCAGCCCCAGCGCCACCCGGGGCACGATGCGCCTTGTCATCCACAACACGATAGTCGCGCGCGCAGCGGAGCCCGCCGGTATCCGCCGCGCTCGGCGCGTCAGTAGGCTGCCCGTGCGATGTCGCCCACCTGGATCTGGATGCAGATTGCAATCGTCGTATTTGTCGTAATCGGGATGGTCGTGGCGATCGTGAAGCTTGCGTAGGTTCCGATTGATCTCGTCGACCGCCTCTTTGGAATCCGGCGCGGCGCCTGACGCAGCCCACGAGGTGGCGCAGCCGCGGGGCGTCTCGCGCACCGAGGCGAGCGTGTTGATCGCGCTCACCGTGCTCGCGCTGGCGCTGCGTGTGACGAGCCTCTCGCGCAGCCTGTATACCGACGAGGCCTACTCGCTCGCGCTCGCCCAGCGTGGCTTCGGCCACATGTTCGGGCTGTTCTTCAACTACGAGCCCAACGGCACGCCGTACTCGATACTGCTGTGGCCGCTGATCCGCGTCTTCGGAACCGGCCCGGCGCTGCTGCGGCTGCCGGCGGTGCTCGGCGGGACCGCGAGCGTGCCCGCGCTGTGGTGGGCCGCGCGGCGGTTCACCGCCCCGGCGGCCGCGCTGCTCGCCGCCGGGCTGCTGGCGATCAGCCCGATGGCCGTCTGGTACGGGCAGGAGGCCCGCTCCTACGCGTTCGTGCTGCTCGCCGTGTGCCTCGCGTTCGGCGCGCTCCCGCACGCCCTCGATCGCGGCCGCGGGCGGCGCGCGTGGGTCGGCTACGTCGTCGCGACGGTCGCGCTCGCCTACTGCGAGCTCCTCGCGCTGCCGCTCATCCTGCCCGCGCAGGCGCTCATCGCCCGGCGTCGTGGCGGCGACGGGCTGCGGCGCTGGCTGTGGTCGCTGCTCGCCGTGCTCGTGTGCTGCGTGCCGCTGCTCATCGGCGCCGTGGTCGCGCGCAGCCACCGCAACGCGCTCTACTGGGCGCCCAAGACCGACCGTGCGCTCGTCACCTTCGCGCTGCAGGAACTAACCGCCGGCCTGTCCGGCGTCTCGGCGCTGCGCTGGGCGACGCTCGCAGGCGGCGTCGCGCTCCTCGCCGTCGCGGTCGTGTGGATCGCCCGCCGCGGCGCCGCGGCGGGCGACGCAGGCGGCACGCTCGCGATGGCCGTCTGCTGGGGCGTCGTGCCGGCCGCCGTGCTGCTTGCCATCTCCTTCGTCCAACCGGTGTTCTGGCCGCGCTACGCGATCCTCTCGCTGCCCGGGCTGTGCCTCGCGCTCGCGCTGGCCGCCGAGCTGCTGTGGCACAGCCGCCGCGGCATGCTCGTCGCGGGCGCCTGCCTGGCGGTCGTCGCCGTCGCCGCCATCGTCGCCGACGCGCGCCAGCGCACCGCCGTCCAGGAGGACTGGAGGTCAGCCGCCGCCTGGCTGCGCGCCGAACGCGCCGCCGATCAGCCCGCGATCCTCGACACCGCCAGCGTGCTGCCCTCGCTCGGCTACTACGACCCAGCCTTTCGCGCATCCGACGGCGATCTCGTCGTCCAGGAGTGGCACGACCGTCCGCTGCCCGCCGGCGTGGCCGGCTACAAAGACCCCGGCGGCTGGGGAACGGTGCCCGACGGACCCCCCAGCGTCGCCGCGTTCCAGCGGCTCGCGCGCAGCGGCCACGGGACCGTATGGATGGTCGTCGCCGAGATCGTCACCTCGCTGCAGGGCGAAGTCAGCGACGGCGCCGCCGTCGCCTGGGCGCGCGAGCACTGCCGCGTGCAGGCGCGCCAGCTCGTCGAAGTGTGGGTCATGCGCGCCAGCGACTGCGCCAGCCCCGGCGCGGGCGGGCCTCCATAAGCGCGCCGGCCGGCCGCGGCGGGATCTCCCCGCCGCCGAGGATCGCCGCTGGCACCAGCTGCGTCAGCCACTCGCATAGGTCCGCGAGCCCCGCCTGCTCCAGCTCCGCGGCCAGGCCCGGGGGGCGGTTGACGCTGTCGTGGGCGTCGGAGGTCACGTTGTGGATCAGCCCCGCGTGCGCGAGCTCGAGCGCGTAGCGGCGTACCTCGCCGCCGAAGCGGCCGCTGAGCGAGCCGGCGGTGATCGACATGAGGATGCCCAGGTCGACGAGCTCGGGCACGAGCTGCCGGTCGCGCTGCAGCGCAGGACAGCGCTCCGGGTGCGCCAGCACCACGCGGTGGCCCTTGCGCAGCAGGTCCAGCAGCATGCCCTCGAGGCCGACCGCGATCGTCGTGAACGGCGGCTCCACGAGCAGCCACGGCCCGCCGCCGAGGCGCAGGCGCGAGAGCTCCTCGGGCTCGATCTCGGGGATCTGGCTGATCGCGATCTCGGCGCCCGGGAGGATCTCGAGCGCCACCTGCTCGCGTGCCAGGCGCGCGTTCAGCTCCTGCACCAGGCGCGCGATCGTCGCGCTGTCGTTGGGCGTGCGCGAGTTCACGTGCGGGGTCGCAACGAGCGTTTCGATCCCCGCCGCGACCGCCGTGCGCGCGAGCTCGAGCGAGCCCTCGATCGTCTCCGGGCCGTCGTCGATGCCCGGGAGCACGTGACAGTGCAGGTCGATCATCGGCGTGCCCTCACGGCGCCGGCGGCGCGCTCGGCCAGCGGCTCCGGCAGCCGCTGCACGAGCAGCTTGGCCCGGTAGCGCAGCACTTTAGGCGCCAGCTCGGCGGCCGTTCGCGGCCAGCGGCGGTTGCGCACGACCATGCCGCCCCACGTCAGCGTGTCCTCGGTGTCGGCGAAGCGCAGCTTGTACGGGTGCTCGCCGACGCCCAGGTCGAGCCTGCTCTGCCCGCGCGCGATCGCGTCCTCCAGCGCGGCGAGGATCGCCAGCATCGACGGCTTCAGCTCGGCGTACGCCTCCGACCAGCCCCCGTTCCAGTACTTGAGCTCATCGCCCGCGGCGAGGAACAGCTGCACCGAGATCGGCTCGCCGTCGATCTCCGCCGCCCACAGCCGCAGGCGGTCGGGCCCGAGCGTGCGCGCCGCCTCGCGCAGCAGCTCGGCCACGCCGTCGCGAGCCAGGTTCGAGACGCCGCGGCCCTCCCAGCGCCCCGCGTTCAGCTCCAGCAGCGCGCTCACCGCGCCCTCGAGCTCGAGTGGGTCCGTGATCTGGCGCACCGCGCCGCCGCGCTGCTCGAGCCGCCGGCGCATGCGGCCCATCTGGCCGCGGAAGTTGCTCGAGCGTCCCGCCAGCCACGCGCCCGGCGGGCCAGCCGGCAGCGTCACCGCGGGGGCGGGGTAGGCCGAGTTCCGGTAGCGGGCGAAGCGCATCCGCCCCCGCCAGCCGCCGGCGAGCCGGCGCGTCCACTGCGACGCGATCGGCACCGCCTCGAAGGCGATCACGTCCGGGCGGGGCAGCAGGCGTCCCAGCGCGTCGCGCAGCGCCGCGGCGACCTCGCGCTCGCGACCGCTCTCGCACAGGACGTCCACGCGATCGGACAGCTCCGCTCCCAGGAAGCGCACGTCGGTCCTGCCGCCCGCCCCCACCTGCACGAACCACGGCGCGAGCGCCACCAGCCGCCCTCCGTCGCGCACCGCGATCACGCACAGCTCGCTCGCCGGCGGCGCCAGGTGCCGCCACCACGACAGCATCCAGCCCGGCGCGCACAGCGGCAGCGAGCGGGCGACCGCGAGCGCGTCCCACTCGGCTGCGAGCGATTCCGCCTCGGCAAGATCATCGATCACTCGCGCGCTCGCCACCGGCAGTAATCTAGTGTGATGTTCAAATCGATCGTGGTTGGAACCGACGGCTCGGACACGGCCAACCAGGCGGTGCGTCAGGCGGTCGACCTCGCTCGCGCCGTCGGCGCGAAGCTGGAGCTCGTCAGCGCATACGAGCCGGTGCCCGCGCAGCGCCTCAGCGAGGAACGCCGGGAGGCGCCCGAGGACCTGCAGTGGGCGATCAACCCCCGCGAGGACGTCGACGCGACGCTCGAGGCGGCCGCCGCGATCGGCCGCGAGGCCGGCGTGGAGGTCGACGTGTACCCGCGTCAGGGCGACCCCGCTGACGCGATCCTCGACATCGCCGAGGAGCGCGAAGCGGACCTGATCGTGGTGGGCAACAAGGGCATGACCGGCGCCAAGCGCTTCCTGCTGGGATCGGTGCCCAACAAGGTCTCCCATCACGCGCCCTGCTCGGTGCTGATCATCCGCACCACCTGAGCGCCTAGCGCGACGGCAGCGCCGAGCGCACTGCCCCTAACACGCGCTGCCCGACGAGCCAGCCGTCGTCGCGGATCTGGCGCGGGAGGCCCGTGCCCTGCACTTTGAAGCGCCGCGCCGCGCGCGCCGGGTCGGCGAGATCCCTGCGCAGGCGCCCCGTGCGCCCGCTGCGGACCTGACGCGCCGCGCGGCGCAGGCTCAGTCCCTTCTCCGCCGGCAGGTGCCACAGCCCGAGCTCCAGCGCGTTGGCGGCCCGCCCGCCGTGGCTGCGCGTCCCCGTGGTCATGCGACTGGCCACGCGCGATAGGTCACGGAAGCGCACGCGCCCGATCGCGCCCGCCAGCGAGAGGATCTGCTCCTCGTTGGGCAGCGTCTTGTCTTCGCGCGCCAGCGCCGCGTCGAGCTCCTCGCAGGCGCTCACCATCTCGCGCAGCGCCTGCGGCCTGCCCGTCAGCAGCTCGCCGCCCACCCACGGCGGCACCTCCTCCGAGGCGCCCATCGCCCGCGCCATGTCGCCGATCGCCTTGCGCGTGCGGCCGTGCATCTCGAAGCCCACCGTGTCCCAGTCCGGCGGGTAGGGGATGTACACGCAGCCGATCTCGCCCGCGTCGGGCGCGCTCGCGAACACGAGCTCGGGGTCCGGCCACACGCAGTCGAGATCCGTCAGCCAGATCTGGCGCTCCGGTGGCTGGCCCTCGGTGGAGGACAGGATCGCGTCGAGCACGTAGCGCGAAGAGACGTAGATCTCCGTGCCCGCCCGCGGCCGGTGGCGGTACTCGGTGGGGAGGATCCGCACGCCGAGGGATTCCAGGCTGTCCAGCAGCCCGACCGCCTCGCGTCCGAGCACGCCGCGATCGTCGATGTTGGTCGCCAGCACGAGCTCGCAGCGGGCCTGCTGGAGCTGCAGCGAGGCCGCCTGCGTGAGCGCGCACTCCAGGTAGCGCGCCGCGACGTGCCCGGCGGAGGAGTCAGCGCGCGCGCTCGGGTAGTGAAACCGCTCTCCCTGCTCGTGCATGTACAGGTACTGGACGACCAGCGGGACGGGAGCGTGCTCCATCGCTTGGATGCTACGACGGTCCCAGGCGGGCGCGCAGGCGGCGCACGCCCTCCGGCAGCAGGTAGCGCACCACCGGCAGGGGGTCGCGCGGGTCCCACATCGAGTGCGACGCGAACGGAGCCGCGGCCAGCGCGCCCAGCAGCCCGCGCGGCCCGGCCGCATAGCCGGCCGCGAGGTCGCGGTTCAGCCACTGGAAGCGCGCGCCCTGCCTGGCCGTCGCGCTCGGCGCCGCTCCCGTGAGCGCCTCCTGCGCCCACAGCGCCGGCACGTTCGCGCCGGCGCCCGTGGCGAGCGCCATCGAGCCATAGAAGCGCCCGTTGAAGTCGGTGATCCACGCGCGCCCGTCGCGGTCGCGGAAGAACTCGATCTGGGCGAGGCCGAACCAGCCCAGCTCGTCGACCAGCGCGCGCACGCCGCGCGAGAGCTCCGGGTCGGGCGCCACGACGAGCCCCAGCACCGTGTCGCCGGCGTCCGGCGGCCACGTGCGCAGCGCCTGCTGATGGATCTCGGTCACCATGCGCCCGTCGCGCCCGACGAGCACGATCACCGCGCCCATGCTCCCTTCCAGCGGCGTCTGCAGCAGCGGCTCGCCGCCTTCGGCGAGGATTTGATGCACGAGCTCGCGCCCCTCGGCGGCAGATGCGAAGCGCCCGGTGTCGAAGCGGTGCGGCACGTGGTTGCGCGCCTTGACCATCACCGGCCCGCGCCACGCGTCCAGCGACTGCTCGGTGGCCACCTCGGTGTGCGGCGCGTTCAGCCCCGCCTTGCGCGTGGCCTCGAACAGCTCGAGCTTGTCGAAGGTCCGCGCGACGACCTCGTAGGGGGGGTATGGCCACACCGCCGGCTCGATCTCCGCGCGCCGGCGCGACAGCGCCAGCAGCCCCGTTTCATACGAGCAGAAGACGATGTCATAGCCGCCCTCGCGCACCGCCGCGGCGACGTCGGCGACGAAGCGATCCTCGTCCTCTGCGCATCCGTGGATCAGGTGGTGACGCCCCGCGTAGCGCGACAGGCTGGCGAAGCTCGGCCGTTCCGCGCCGGTGCCGACGACGAAGCCCGCGGTGGCCAGGCTGCGCGCCGCCACCAGCGTCGCCCGGTCGCGAGCCTGGTCGACGAGCAGCGCGCGCATGGTGGCCAGCTTATTCGACGGCGTTCGGCTGCCGATAGACAGGAAGGCCGTGCTCGTGGACGGGCGGCCGGCGAGACCTGTCCTCGAACGCGGAGATAATCGAGCAATGAAGATCGTGACCGTGATGACGACCGACTCGCGCGGCGGCGCCGAGTTCGCCGCTGTGGAGATGCTCGAGGCGCTGCGCCAGCGCGGGCACGAGACGGTGATGCTCACCGACCAACCGCAGATCGGCCGCGACACGGAGGTGGAGGTGCGCCCGATCGCGCTCGGCCCGAAGCTGTCCACCGGCAGCTGGGTCGGCCTGGCGCTGCGCTGGCCGCTGCTGCTCGCGCGCCTGCGCGCGGCGCTGCGCGCACAGGCGCCCTACGACGTGCTGCTCGTGCACTACAAGAAGGAGCAGCTGCTCGCGCGGATGCTGCCGGCAGAGCTGCGCGGGACGGTCGTGTGGGCCGAGTGGGGACCGGTCCCGTTCCCGCTGCGCAAGGGCCTGCCGCGCAGCGCCTATCTCGCCGCCGGGCGCGACGCGGCGCTGGTGATGGCCGTCTCCGAGGGCACGAGGCGCTCGGTCACCGACGTCGGCGTCGATCCGAGCAAGGTGGTGGTCGTGCCGAACGTGCTGCGCACCGATGAAATCCAGTACACCGAGCAGGGCCGCGCGCGCGTGCGCGAGGAGCTCGGCATACCGCGGGACGCGTTCGTCGTCGGCTGCATCTCGCGCTTTCACCCGAAGAAGCGCAACGACGTCGTCGTCAGCGCGGTGATCGAGCTGGACGATCCGCGCGCGCACCTGATCCTCGCCGGCGACGGCGAGACCGAGGCAGAGCTGCGCTTGCTGGCCGCGCCGCTGGGCGAGCGCGCGCACTTCATCGCCACGCCCGGCAGCGAGGTGCCCGACGTGCTCTCCGCCTTCGACGTGTCCGTGTTCTGCCCGAGCCCGACCGAGGGGGCGCCGCGCGCGGTGATCCTCGGCATGCTCGCCTCGCGCCCGTGCCTGTCGACCGGCGCCGAGGGCGTCGCGGACATGATCACGCCGGATATCGGCGGCATCGCCGAGCCCGAGAACGACCCCGCCTCGTTGCGGGCGCTGCTCGCGCGCTACCTCGACGATCCGCAGCGCGTGCAGCGCGAGGGCGCCGCGGCGCGCAGTCTCGCCGAGCGCACGTACGCGGCGCCGGTCGTCGCGAAGCTGATCGAGGGACTGCTGGACGACGCGATCGCATCCACGCAGTCGCGGACGCTCGCCGCTTCATGAGCGCGGGTCCACGCAAACGCGTGCTGATGATCGAGCAGGGCGGGCGCGGCGGCGTCGCCGACTACACCACAGAGCTCCTGCGCGGGCTCGTCGGGGAGGGGTGGACGGTCGTGCTGGCGACCGCCGCCGACCATCGCTACCCGCCGATCGACGGCGTGAGCGTGTACCCCGTCTTCCACTACCTGCGCGAAGACACGCCCATCGGCATGGCGCTGCGCAGGCGCGGGCTCGGGCGGATCTTCAACGGGGTGCGCTTCGTGCTGTCGCTGCCGCGGCTGATGCGCCTGGCCAGGCGCGCGGACATCGTGCACACCCAGGGCTGGGAGATCCCGCAGATCGGGCTGCTCGCGATCCTCTGCCTGCGCCTGTCCGGCGCCACCGTCGTGCAGACCGCGCACGGCACGTTCGAGCGCTCGAGCACGTTCCTGCGCACGCGGCGGTTCGTCAGGCGCGCCAGCGCGGCGCTGACGGCGAGGACGATCGTGCACACCCAGGCCGACCTGGAGCGCGTGCCGGCGCAGGCTGCCGCGCGCACGGTCGTGATCGCGCACGGCGAGTACGGCGGCCTCGCGAGCTCCGGCGGCGCCGCCGATCGCGACGCCGCGCGCGCCGCGCTGGGGATCGCCGCGAACGCGCCCGTCACGCTGATGTTTGGCCAGCTGCGCGCCGACAAGGGGCTCGAAGACCTGCTCGCGGCGCTCGCGCGGCTGCCCACGCTGCACCTGCTCATCGGCGGCCAGGACACGGGCGCGCTCGCGGCCGCGTCCGCGCAGCTGCAGAGCCCCGAGCTGACAGGACGCGTGACGTTGCGCGAGGGCTTCCTCTACATGGCCGAGGTCGCGCGCCTGTTCGCCGCCGCCGACACCGTCGCGCTGCCCTACCAGGCGGCCAGCCAGAGCGGCGTGCTGCTGCTCGCATACGGCTTTCGCCGTCCCGTGATCGTCTACCCGGTGGGCGGCCTGCCGGAGGCGGTGATCGACGGCGAGACCGGATGGATCTGCGCGCGCGCGGACGTCGACGCGCTCGTCGACGCGCTCGCCGCGAGCATCGACGCCGGCTGGCCGGAGTGCCGCCGCCGCGGCGAGCAGGGCAAGCGCTTCGCCGACGATCACTTCGCCTGGCCGGCGATCGCCAAACGCACGGGCGAGCTCTACGAGGAGGTGCTGGCGGGTGTCTGAGCGCTCACGCACGGATGAGCTGCGCAGCGCGCGGCTGCTGCTCGGCCCCGACGCGGCGTCGGCCGCGGCGTCGAGCGCGCCGGGCGGGGAGCTGCTGCGCTCGCGCGCCATGCGCGCCGCCGTGCGCTCGCGCCCGCTCCCGTCGGCGCCCGTGCGCTTCCTGCAGCGCGTGCAGCGCAAGCGCGGCAAGCTCGACTACGAGCGCGCCGTCGTCGATCCGCTGGACGCGGCGCGGCGCGCGGTCCTCGGCGCCGCCGCGCAGGCGCCGCCGCGCTTCCTGATCCGCGTCGACGAGTTCCCCCACTACCTCGCGTGGGATGACCCCGAGCGCTACGGCACCGAGCGCTACAGGCGCTTTCATGTGCTGATGGCGGGCGCGGGCGTGCCGTACCTGATCGCCGTGCTGCCGCGCGTCAGCCACGACGCGCTCAATCCCGACGAGAGCAGCTGGCGTGCGCTGAGCGACGACGAGCGGGCGCTGCTGGCCGAGCTCCCCGCCGACCGCGTCGCCTTCGGCCTGCACGGCCTCGACCACCGCACGCGCTTTGCCTCGCCGCGGCGCCACAGCGAGCTGTGCGGCCTGGATCGCGCCGCGACGGAGGCGCTGCTCGACCAGGGCTTCGCCGAGCTCGCGCCGCTGGGCATCGCGCCGGAGGTGTTCGTCGCGCCGTACAACCGCTTCGACGCCGCGCAGTACGACATCCTCGCGCGCCGCTTCGCGGTCGTCACCGGGGGGCCCGAGTCGGTCGGGCTGCTCGGCTTCCAGCGCACGCCCGTGTGGCGCGGCGAGGCCGTGTATCTGCCCTCCTACCACCCGCTCTACGGGCGCGCGCGCGAGGTTCTGCCCGCCGCGCAGAGGTTGATCGAGCGGCGCGCGGGCCTGTGGGCGCCGATCGTCCTGCACTGGGGCTGGGAGGCCGACGAGGACTGGCAGGCGCTCGAGCGCCTGCTGGAGGCGGTCGCCCCCTACGCCGCCGACTGGGAGGACTTCCTGGCGGCCGTGCGCGCCAGCGACTCCGGCGGGGCCCGCGAGAGCTGACGGATGCCCTCCGCGAACGGCAGCGCGCTCGCGACATCGGAGGCGAAGAAGTAGAGGTTGCGCCGCATCGCGTCCGGCGTCTCGAGCACCGAGACATGCGCGAACTCGCCCGCGAGCACGTCCGCGAGCGGCTCCGGGCCCTGAAATTGCAGGCGCGCGTATGCGTAGTCCTCGCCCGGCTCGATCACCGTGTAGCCGGAGAGGACGCCGCCGGCCGCCAGCGAGCGATGCGCGGAGGCGAGGATCACGGCCACCTCCGAGAGCGTGAAGTGGTGCATGGCCGAGTCCCAGATGACATTGTCGAACGGCCCCTCGGGGATGCTCTGGAGGATGTCGCAGGCGCGGTACTCGATGTTCGCGCGCGCGTGGAAGCGGCGCGCGTGGGCGAGCGCTTCGCGACTGTGGTCGACGGCGAGCACGTGTGCGCCGCGCTCGGCGTAGAAGCGGTGGGCGTTGAAGCCGTCGCCGCAGCAGATCTCCAGTACCTCGGTCCCCGGCCGGATCGCGAGCGTGTTCAGGACGCCCCGCTCGAGGAACATCGAGCGCTGCCGCGCGGCCCACTGCCAGTACACGTCGATCTCGTGGTCGAACCACTCCGCCGACGGCCGCAGGAACCCCTCGACCTTGTACTGGAGGTGATGGGAGCCGGCGCACACGGCGCGCAGCACGGCGTTGCAGCGGCGCAGCGCGGGGACGATCAGCCTGTAGGCGGCCGCGAGCAAAGGCGCGAGCGTAGGTGCCGTCGCCAGCCGGCGCCGAGCATGCCGCACGGCTTCCCCCCTGCTCATCACTCGAGGGTAGCGGGCGTCGTCCATGCCCGCGCGTATCTTCTCCTGCGTGAACGAGCTCTTGCAGCGGTCGTGCTGAGGTGAGGCGCGCCGTCATCCTCGCCGGCGGCGAGGGCACCCGCCTGCGTCCCTACACGACCGTGCTGCCGAAGCCGCTGATGCCGATCGGCGACCGACCCGTGCTCGACATCGTCGTGCGCCAGCTGAAGGCGCACGGCTTCGAGCGGATCACGATCGCCACCGGCTATCTCGCAGAGCTGATCGAGGCGTTCTTCCGCGACGGCGAGAGCTACGGCATCCCGATCGACTACTACCGCGAGCGCGAGCCGCTCGGCACCGTCGGCGCGCTCGCCCTGATCGACGGGCTCGCCGAGGAGCACATCCTGGTGATGAACGGCGACGTGCTCACCGACATCGACTACGGCGCGCTGCTCGAGCGCCACGCGCGCAGCGACGCCGCGGCGACGATCGCCACCAAGACGCGCCAGATCCAGGTCTCGCTCGGTGTGCTGCGCTTCGGCGACGACGGCGACCCCACGCGCCTGACCGGCTACGACGAGAAGCCCGCGATCGACTACATCGCGAGCATGGGCGTGTACTGCTTCGCGCCGCGCGCGCTGTCGTTCATCGAGCCCGGCAAGCGCCTGGACTTCCCCGATCTGATCCTGCGGCTGATCGCCGCGGGAGAGGTGGTGCGCTCGTGGCCGAGCGAGGACTACTGGCTCGACATCGGACGCCACGACGACTACGAGCAGGCCCAGGAGGAGTTCGAGTCCGTGCGGGATCGGCTGATCCCACCGGAGGGGTAGCTTCGGCTCAGGCCAGCGCCGCCCGCACGGCCGCGACCACGGTCTCGACTTCGGACTCGTCCATCGTCGAGCTGAGCGGCAGCGCGCAGTGGCGGTCGGCGACCTCGGTTGCCTGCGGCAGCCCGTCTGCGGGCGCGAACTGGCGGTACTCGGTGAAGGAGTGCAGCGCCGGGTACCAGGTCGTCTGGATGCCGTCGTCTTTGAGCGAGTCGCGGAAGCGATCACGCGTCTGGCGGTCGGCGAGCAGCACGGGGAAGGCGAAGTGCGAGGAGCGCTCGACCGCCTGCTCGTCGAAGGGCAGCTCGATCCCCGGGATCTCCGCGAGGCGCTCGCGGTAGGAGCGCACGGCGGCGCGCCGGTTCGCGATGCTCTCGTGCAGACGCTGCAGGCGGCTCAGCCCGAGCGCGGCGCGCGGCTCGTCCAGGCGGTAGTTGAAGCCGATGTCGACGACGTCGTAGGCGGGGTCGTGGCCGCGGTGGCGGTCCCAGGTGCTGCTCGTCATCGCGTGCGAGCGGAACAGCCGCACGCGCTCGGCAAACTCGTCGCTGGCGGTGGCGACCATGCCGCCCTCGCCGACGCACAGCTGCTTCTTGGAGAAGAAGCTGAATGCGCCGAGCTCGCCGACCGTGCCGGCCTGGCGGCCGTCCTCGTCGATGCGCGCGCCGATCGCCTGCGCGCAGTCCTCGATCAAGATCAGGCCGTGCTCGTCGCACAGCGCTCGCAGCGCGGCCACGTCGGCGGGATAGCCGCAGAAGTGGACCCCGACGACGGCCTTCGTGCGGGAGGTGATCCGGCGGGCGACGTCGGCGGGGTCGATGTTGAAGTCGTGCGGGCTGCGCACGTCGCACAGCACCGGCTCGGCGCCGACGTAGCGGGGCGCGCTGGCGCTCGCCACGAATGTGAACGCGGGCACGATCACCTCGTCGCCCGCGCCGATCCCGGCCGCCAGGCAGGCGAGGTGCAGGGCCGCCGTGCCGCTGGAGACGGTCACCGCGTGGGGCGTGCCGACGAACTCGGCGAGCGCCTGCTCGAACGCCTGCGTGCGCGGCCCCATCGTCAGCCAGCCGGACTCCAGGCAGTCGAGCACCGCCTGCACGTCCTGCTCGGGGACGGTGACCTCGGTCAACGCCACGCGCCAGTCGCCTGCCTGCGCCCCTGGGGGTGTGCCCCGCAATGGGGTGCTCATCGCGCGATCGCCTCCGCCAGGGCGGTGACGACGCGGTCCTGGTCGTCGTGCGTCATGTGCGGGTAGAACGGCAGCGTCAGCTCCGTGCGCGAGGCCAGCTCGGTGATCGGCAGCGAGACCCCGGGGAAGCGCTCGCGGTAGGCGGTGAAGCGGTGGATAGACGGGTAGAAGATGCTCGTCTGGATGCCCCGCTCGCGCATGCGGCTCGAGACCTCGGCCTGGCGGCCGTCCTCCTCGATCATGATCGGGATCACGTAGCAGGAGGAGCCGGGCACGTCGGCGTCCTCGAACGGGAGGACGATCCCCTCGACCTGCGCGAGCAGCGAGCGGTAGCGCACCGTGAGCTCGCGCCGGCGCTCGATTTCCGCCTCCAGGCGCCCCAGGCGCGAGAGCAGCAGCGCCGAGCGCGGCTCGTCGAGGCGGTAGTTGAAGCCGAGGCCGACCACGTCGTAGGTGTCGGTGCGGCCGCTGTGGCGATCCCAGGTGCCGCTCGTCATCGCGTGCGAACGCCGCGAGCGCACGAACGCCGCCACGTCGTCGTCGTCGGTGCACAGCAGGCCGCCCTCGCCCACCGACAGGACCTTGTTGGAGAAGAAGCTGAAGGCGCCGGCCAGGCCCCACGTGCCGAGCTTGCGCCCGGCGAGCGTCGCGCTCGGCGCGTGCGCCACGTCCTCGATCAGCGCGATCCCACGGGCGTCGCACAACGCCTTCAGGCGGTCGGCCGCCGCGGCGTAGCCGGCGTAGTGCACGACGCACACCGCCTTCGTGCGCGGCGTGATGCGCCGCTCGACGTCCTCGGGATCGAGGCTCGGGAGCTTGCGCGAGACGATCTCGGCGAACACCGGCGTCGCCCCGCAGTACACCGCGGCGGCGGCCGTCGCGGCGAACGTGAACGACGGCACGATCACCTCGTCTCCGGGACCGACCCCGGCGGCGAGGTAGGCGAGGTGCAGCGCGGCGGTGCAGCTGGAGACCGCGATCGCGTGGCGGGCGCCCAGCTGCGCGGCGAACGCCTCCTCGAACGCTTGCGTGCGCGGACCCATCGTCAGCCAGCCCGAGCGCAGCGTCTCCGCGACCGCCTCGAGGTCCTGCGGCTCCAACCGCAGGTCGAACAGCGGCAGCTCGGGGAAGGTCGCATCGGCGCCCGTCGCGTCGGCTGCAGGCGTCACTCGCATCGGCTCGAGGTCTTGTCGCTCATGGCGCTCGCCGTCCGACGCTCAGGGGATGTTCTTGTAGCGCGGGTCGAACGGATCGCCGAAGGCTTCGGCGTCGAGCGCGGCGATGATCTCGGCGATGCCGTCGGGCACGGTCATCAGCGTCTCGAAGCCGAGCTCGGCGCGGATCTTGTCGAAGCTCACCTTGTAGTCGCGCGGATCCTCGTCGCGGCGCACATAGGAGACCTTGCCGCGGTCGATCTGCTTGCCGATCTCCTCGACGAGGTCGAGCTTGCGGTAGTTCTCGCCCGAGCGGCCCGCGTTGAAGACCTTGCCGGCGACCTTCTCCCGCGGCGCTTCGAGCACGGTGTGGACCGCGCGCCCGGCGTCGCGCACGTGGATGTACGGGCGCCAGAACTGCTCGCCGAAGACCTCCAGCTCGCGGTCGGCCCACAGTTCGCGCGTGAACTCGTTGACGGTCAGGTCGAAGCGCATGCGCCTGCCCACGCCGTAGACGGTGGCGAAGCGCAGGCAGGTGGCGTCGATGTCGTTCGCGCCGCCGAGGATCAGCTTCTCCATGCCCACCTTCTGTTCGGCGTACAGCGACACGGGGCTGAGCTCCCCCTCCTCGGTGATCGGCACGGTGGGGTCGGCCATGCGACCGTAGTTGGAGCAGGTGGAGGCGAACACCAGGCGCTGCACGCCTGCGCCGCCGGCGTCGGCGACGAGCGCGCGCGTGGCCTGCACGTTGACGGCGTCGGAGAGCTCGGGGTCGCGTCCGCACGCGGGGTCGCCGACGATCGCGGCGAGGTGCACGACCGCGTCGACGCCAGCCAGGGCGCGCTCACGGGCGCCAGCGTCGCGGATGTCGGCACGGATCACCTGCACGCCGGCCTGCTCCTGCTCGGCCGCGATGTCCTCCTGGCCGTGCAGCAGCGAGTCCAGCACGCGGACCTCGTGCCCCGCCTCGCGCAACTCCTGGACGAGCAGCGCTCCGATATAGCCGCTGCCACCGGTGACCAGCGTCGTGTTGCCCACGTGATACTCCTATTTCGTTCTGGCGCGCCGCCTGGCCGTGGTCGTTCCACGGTCGGCCCGGACGCGCCGCAAGGTCATTGCGAGACGGAGCCGCGCAATCGTACAAGGGCCATCGGCAGGCTCCCGCGTACGCTTGAGCCGCTGGCGGATGCAGGGATGCTGTCATCCTCGCCCCCGACGAGCAAATCGTCCGATGTCGATCCCACCCGCTCGTCCCAATGTCGACCCTAGCCCGCGACACCACAAAGCAGCGCGCCGCCCACGACATCCTCATGCAGGTTGTCGTGCGCATCGCCAACCTCGCCCTCGGCGGGGTCGTCACGGCGCTCGTCGTGCGCACGCTGGGCCAGGAGGGCTACGGCCAGTGGTCGACCGGCTTTGCCGCGCTCGGGCTGATCGGCTACTTCGCGAGCTTCGGCCTGGAGGAAGTCGCGCTGCGCGAATCCGCCCGCGACCGCGAGCACGAGCACGAGTGGATCGGCGGGCTGATGCTGCTGCGGCTGCTCGCGCTGGTGCCGGTGATGCTGCTCTCGCTCGGCGCCATCCTGCTGCTGCACCGCAGCCACGAAATGCTGATCGCCGGGATCATCATGATCGTGGCGATGCCGTTCGGCGGCATCGGGGCGCTGGGGCTGCTGTTCCAGGTGCGCGTCGACAACCGCGTGCCGATGCTCGTGCTGACGCTCAGGAGCATCCTGTGGGGCGTCGCCGTCCTGTTCATCTACCTCGAACACCGCGGCATGATCGCGCTGGCGATCGGGCTGACGACGACGAACGCCCTGGGCTCGGTGGTGCAGGCGGTGGCGGTGCTCAAACTCGACGCGCGGATACCGCGCCCCTCGCGCGCGCGCATCGGCCAGATCGCGCGCATCGGCCTGCCGATCGGCATCTCGGGACTGCTGATCATCGCCTACGCGGGTATCGACCAGGTCATCGTCTACGTGCTGGTGGGCACGAAGGCGGCGGGGCTGTACGGCTCGGTCTACAGCCTGCTCGAAAAGGCGCACTTCGTGCCGATGTCGGTACTGACGACGCTCGCGCCGGTGCTCGCCGCGGCCTGGCCGGCCGACCGTGCGCGGCTGCTGCGCACGGCGCGGCTGATGGCGGAGGTGCTGGCCGTCACCTCGCTCGGCGGCCTGGCGTTCGCGATCGCCGCCTCCGAACCGACCGTGCGCCTGATCTTCGGACAGGAGTTCGTGCGCGCCGCGCCCGCGCTGCCGGTGCTCGGCGCCGCGTTCGTGTTCATCTCCTTCGGCTACCTCAACGGCAACCTGCTCGTCGTCCTCGGGCTGCAGTGGCGCCTGCTGCGCATCAGCCTGATCGCGCTGCTGGTGAACGTGTCCGGCAACCTCATCCTCGTGCCGCTCACGGGCTTCATGGGGGCGGCATGGATGACGCTGCTCACCGAGATCGTCGTGTGGGGATGCAGCCTCTCGCTGATCCTGAAAACGCTCGAGCTGCCGCTGCCGCGGCCGGGGCGGATCGGGCGCACGGTGCTGGCGGCGGCGCTGCTGACGGGCGCGCTGGAGGCGCTGCGGCTCGGCCACGCGCCGCTGGGCGTGCTCGTGGCCGCGGCCTGCGTGCTCTACCCCGCGCTGCTGTTCGGGCTGCGCGCCGTCAACGTCGCGGACGTGCGCGTCGTGGCCGGGCGCGCGGAGATGGCGTGATCGCGCGCGGCGGGAAGCGCTGAGGTGCCGGCGATGCGGATCCTCGTCGTCTCCATGCTCTATCCGCCGGTGGCCTTCGGCGGCTACGAGGTCGAGTGCTCCGGGGTGGTAGAGCGCCTGGGCGAGCGCGGCGAGGTGCTCGTGCTGACCAGCGACAAGGATCGGGACCAGGCCGGCGAGGAGCCCGGCGTGCGGCGCGAGCTGCCGCTGCTGAGCGCCGACAGGCTCGGGGCGCTGCGGGCGCCGCTGGCGTCCGTGCGCGCGGTCGCGGCCGCCCGCCGAGCGCTCGCGTGGGAGCCGGAGCTGATCTACGTGTGGAACGCCGCGTACGTTCCGCAGGCGGCGCTGCGCGCGCTGGCCGACAGCGGCGTGCCGCTGGCGTTTCGCATCTGCGAGCACTGGTTCGGCGGCCTGTTCGTCGGCGACCTGTTCATGCGCGAGCTGCTGCCCGCGCGGCGCGGTCCGGCGGCGAGGGTGTGGGCGGCCGGCGCGCGCACGCTGAACCGGTTGCCGGCGCTGCGCCTGCAGCCGACGGCGCCGCTGCGCGCGGCGATCTCGTGGAACTCGGAGGCGATCAGGCGGATGGTGCGGACGCCACCGTTCGTGGAGCCGGTGCTCGAACGCGTCGGGCACTCGGTCCCCCGCTACGGCGATCTCTACGCGCAGGTCGTCCGCGAGCCCGCCCCCGAGCCGCTGATCGCGTTCGTCGGGCGCGTGACCCCCTACAAGGGCGTGTGGGTCGCCGTCCAGGCGCTCGCGCTGCTTCGCTCCGAGCACGGCATCCCGGCGCGCCTGGAGGTGATCGGCCCGGAGGACGCCGACCATGGCGCGCAGATACGGAGCCTCGCGGAGGAGCTCGGCGTCGCCGACGCGATCGACTGGCTCGGGCAGATGCCGCCCGAGCAGGTGGCCGCGCGGCTGGCGCGGGTGAGCGCGATGATCGTGCCGTCGACGTGGGACGAGCCGTTCCCGCTGGTCACGATCGAGGGCGCGCTCGCGCGGGTGCCGCTCGTGGCATCCGACGTGGGCGGGATCGGCGAGGGCATGCACGACGAGGAGCACGCGCTGCTGTTCGCCCGCGGCGACGCCGCCGGCGCTGCGCACGCGCTGGCGCGCACGCTGCAAGAGCACGACGCGACGGCCGCGCGCGTGGAGCGCGCGTACGAGCGCGCCCAGGAGTTCAGGATCGGTCCCTACCTCGACGCGCAGGAGCGCTTCGTGGCCGACGCGCTGGCCGCCTTGCGCGGCCGCTGAGCCGATACCCACGAGTCCGGCCGCCGGCGCCCGCTTCAAGGGCGCGCGCGCCGCGGTCGATATCAACAGCTGTATGAACCTTCTCGTTTGCCGCCGGGATCGACGTATCATTGACCGCGTGCCCCGCACGCTCGTCGCAGCCGGATAGCCGTGGCCGACATCGATCCCGTCATCAACGCCCCCGCTGCCCCGACGGTTTCCCCGTTCGAGTTGCTCTCGGTCCTGTGGCGGCGCAAGCTGATCGTGATCACCGTGCTCGTCGCCAGCGTCGCGATCAGCGTCGCGCTGTCGCTGCGCTCGCCAAAGCTCTACTCGGCATCGGCGCAGCTGCTGTTCCGCGAACCAGATTTCACGCAGGCGCTGTTCGGCAACAACCTCTTCTCCAACGGCCAGGAGGAACCGCAGCGCACCACCCAGACGAGCATCGACGTGGTCACCTCGCTCGCCGTCGGCGCGGAGGCGGAGAGCCTGCTGAAGCTGAAAGAACCGGTCGGCTCGCTGATCGAATCGATCTCCGTCAGCCCGAACTCCGACGCGGACATCGCCACGATCAAGGCCACGCGCGGAAACCCGCTCGAAGCGGCGGCCGTCGCCAACGCGTTCGCGGAAGGCTACATAACCTATCGTCGCCAGACCGACAGAAACTCGATCGCGCAGGCCGAAGAACTCGTCAGCCAGTCGGTCAAGACCGCCCCCGCGGCCGAGCAGGCCAAGCTCCAGGAAGAGCTGCGCCAGCTCGAAGAGATGCGCTCGCTGCAGACCGGCGACGCGCAGGTGATCGCGCGCGCCGAACCCGACCCGACGGCCGTCTCGCCCAAGCCCAAACGGGACGGGATCCTCGGGTTCGTCGTCGGGCTGTTCCTCGGCTGCGGGCTCGCGCTGCTCGTCGACTTCCTCGACCGCCGGCTGAAGACGATCGACGACTTCGAACGCGCGGTCCCCGACTACCCGATCATCGCCAGCGTGCCCCACACCCCCGCCCACGCGGCGCTATCGCAGCAGCTCGCCGGACCGATCGGCGAGTCCTACCGCATGCTGCGCGAGGGCCTGCGCTTCCTCGACCCCACCGGGCACGCGCGCTGCTTCGTAATCACCAGCGCTGAAGAGAGCGAGGGCAAGAGCACGGTCGCGGTCAACCTCGCGATGGCGCTGACCGCCAGCGGCCGACGCGTCGCGCTCGTGGAGGCCGACATGCGCCGCCCGGCGGCGGCCTCGCAGCTGGGGATACCGCGTCACCTGCCCGGACTGTCGGACACGCTCGTTGCCAACGTCGAGCTCGACGAGTGTCTGGTCAGCATCGAGGACGAGCCGAACCTCGTCGTGCTGCCCAGCGGCACCATCCCCCCGAACGCCGCCGACCTGCTCAGCGTGGGGCGGATGGGTGAGGTGCTCTCGTTCCTGCGCGCGTCCGCGGATGTCGTGATCGTCGACTCGCCGCCCCTCTTGCCGGTCGCCGATACGCGCGTGCTGCTGCGGCTGGAGGAGGTCGACGGCGTGATCATGGTCGCGCGCGGCGGCTTCAGCCGGCGCGATCGCGTGAAGGCGGCCAGCCGCGTGCTGGCGGCAAGCGGCCGGCGGGTGTTCGGGATGGTGCTTACCGAAATGAAGTCCTCGACCTCGAGCGGCTACTACTACTACGAGGACGAGCCCCCCAACCAGCCCAGCGGGCGCCCGCGCCAGCGCGGCGTCAGGTCACCCGCCTGAAGCTGGCGCCCGCCCGGCGCCGACTCCGCTCTGGCTCCGGGCGCCGCCCGCGCGATCCGCGCGACCCGGGTCGAGAGCACGCCGCCCATCGCCCCCAGCAGCAGGTCGATCTGCGCCCAGTAGAAGCTGTCGTAGAAGATCGTCACGATCGCCATCCCGAGAATGCCGAGCGCGAGCGCGAGCTCGTCCCTCGGGGTCACCCGCAGGCGCAGGCAGCGACCGAGCACGCGCAGCGCGAGCGCGATCGGGATCAACGCCGCCAGCAGCCCGACCAGGCCCATGTCCACGGAGATCGACAGGTAGCCGTTGTCGATCGCGCCGATCGTCGTTTTGTTGTCGGCTTCGTTGGCCGAGTAGCCCGGTTCCTCGGCGCCGAAGATCGGCTGCTGGCCGATCGCCTGGATCGCGTAGCCGTAGCTCCACTCGCGGTGGGTCACCGACGAGCTCGTCGCGACCTTGGCGCTCAGCTTTTCCTCGACGATGCGGTGCAGCGAGCTCGTGCCCAGGATCAGCGCCGCGAGGATCACGACGACCATCGCGATCGCCCGCAGCGCACGGTAGTTGCCCGCCCGCGCCTGCGCGAGCGCGACCACGACCAGCATCGCCGTCACCGCGACCCACGAGCTGCGCGACTCGCTGAGGATCAAGAGGGCCGTGGTCGCCGTCGCCAGACCCGCCGTGAGCAGACGCGAGCGCTGGTAGGCGAACAGCAGCGCGCTCGGCAGCAGCCCCACCACGAGCCCGCCATAGGTGATCGGGTAGCCGACGAAGTAGCCGACCCGCGTCGAGGGTGACTGCAGGTAGGCGTCGACTCCCATCAGCAGCAGCGCCACCAGCCCCCCGAACGCCGCCGCCAGCCAGCCGCGCCCGTCGCCGAAGCGCCTCGCGCACAGGAACGTGACGCCGATGAACAGGTAGCCGACGATGCCCGAGCTGATCAGCCGCGTGAGGCTGTGCAGGTTCTCGTAGATGAGGATCGCCAGGCCGGCGAACAGGACCCCCATCAGCAGCGCGCCCCGGCTGGGACGCGTCCGGCGTCCGCCCAGCGCCAGCGACCACAGCCACGGCGCGAGCGCCGACGCGCCGATCGCGGCGCACAGCACCTCCTGCTTCACGCGCGGCGGTTCGGCGACTTCGGCGATGAACGGGTACCACGGCGCGACCGCCACGCTCACGATCGCCCACGGAAACGCGCGCTCGCCGAGCATCGCAAAGGCGATGATCGCCAGCGCGCACACGCACACGATGATCCCCGTCGTCGGCTTGTGCTCGGCGAGCGCGCCGCCGATCAGGCCCAACGCGATCGCCGCGCCCGCGAGCGCCGGGCGGCTTCCCAGCGCGCCTGCCGCCCGGTCGCGGAGACCGCCCCGCCGAGGTCCGTGCAGCAGTTCAGAGGACATAGCCGATCGTCCTCAAGTTACACGAGCGCTCCCACGGAGCGGTCACCCGGAGGAGCGCCCGCCCCTACGGGTTTTCGCTGAGCAGCGACTCGACCTCGGTCGTGTAGGCGCCCTTGGGAGCCGAGTTGCTCTGCATCGCCCCGTAGTAGCCTTCGAATTCGGTCGAGGTGCCGGTGGCCTTCTGGTCGCGTGCCTGGAACAGGTACACGGCGCGCAACCTGCTTCCGTAGCGGCTGCGCATGCCGCTGATCGTCGCGCCCAGGTCGGTCGCGGCTTCGGCGTAGGTCATGCACGGGTTCCAGCCCATGTTCGCCACCAGGCAGCGTCCGTTGTCGCTGTTGAGACCCCACTCGGTCACGTAGATCGGGATCGTGCTCGGCGCGCCGTGGGCGGCGGTGTCGGCGATCATGGCGTCCATGTTGACGTGCCATTCCGGGCCGTAGGGGTGAATCGTCCAGCCGGCGACGTACTGCCCGAGGTTCGGAACCGCTTTGAACATCGCGCCGACCCAGGTGGTGTAGCCGTTGCCCTGGTCGGCGATCCCCAGCAGGCCCACCTTGGCGCCGGTGGCGGAGACCGCGATCGAGGCGGCCTGCAGGCGGCGCGCATATTCTTCGGCGCGCAGCTTGTATTCAGGCTGGTTCTGCCATTCGTAGGGGAGCGTCGGCGAGAACTGGTAGGGGTTGTTCGTCTCGTTGCCGAACTCGATGTCGGTCACGGCGGTGTCCGCCGGCAGGCCTTTGCCCTTGCCCTGCCAGAAGGTCCCGCCGGGCCCGAACGCGACCGCCCACTTGGCGACGTTTTCGGCTTCGGCGACGGACGGCACGCGCTCGTTGAAGCTCGCCAGCAGCAGCGGGCGGACGCCGTCCTTGGCATACGCTTCGACGATCGGTTCGAGCATCGAGACCGGGTCGTCGATCCCGAACTCCACGCGCGCGGTGCCGGCTTTCAGCGTGGCCGCCCAGGGGAGCTCGTACAGCTCGGCCGAGCCCATCACGACGCCCATTTCGAAGGGACCGGAGCCGGTTTCCACCGGCGGGGTCGTTTCGTGTTCCTTGGCGGGCGGCGGCGGCGGCGGCGGTGGCGGGCTCGCGGGGTAGGAGATCGCCACTTCGGTCGACCACGCGCTGCCGTTGACGGCCGTGCGCAGGCTGTAGTGGACGGTCGCTCCCGGCACGGCCGCGGGCGTGACCGACGTGCCGCTCACCTCGGTGAACTTTTCTTCCTGGCCGGGCGCTTTGGTCGCGAGCACGTATGTGGTTACGTTGCCGACCGCGCTCCAGGAGATCGTCTGCCCGGAGACGGTGAGCTTCGGCGCGGCCTGCGTGTCGACCGTTTCGGTCGGCGGCGTTTCGGTCGGCTTGGTTTCGGTCGGTTTCGTTTCCACCGGGTAGGCGATCGCAACCTCGGTGGCCCACGCGCTGCCGTTCACCGACGTGCGGACGCTGTATTTGACGGTCAGGCCCGGGACCGGCGGCGGGGTCGTGGAGGCGCCGGTGACCGCTGAGTACTGGTCGGCCTGGCCGGGCACCTTGCGGACGAACACGTAGCTGTTGACGCCGTTGACCCGGTTCCAGCTCAGCGCCTGGCCGGAGACGGCGATCTTGGGGGCCTGCAGCGAGGCGTTGTTGCCGCCGTTCCAGTAGGCGCTCTTGGCGCTCACGCCGCTCGTGCCGGCGCTGTCGCGCGCGACCCGCGAGAGCTTCAGCTCGGCTTTCCGCAGGTTGCTGCCGGCGCGCTGCAGGGCGCGTCGCGCGGCGGCGCACGCGCTCGGCTTCGCGCTGTGCGTCTGCAGGCATCGCTTCAGGCGCTTGGCGTCGGCGACCAGCGCGCGGTCGGCGGACTTGCTGCGCGTGGCGGCGACGGCCAGCGAGCGCGGCACGGCGCGGCTTGCGGTGGCGAGCACGCGTGCGTATGAGCTGCCGGAGGAGGCGGCCGCGACAGAGGCGACGCCGAGGGTCAGCAGCGACATACAGGCCGCGAGTGAGAGGATCGTGAGCGTCCTGCGGGCGCGGGTGGGGCGGAGGTGGAACGTAGTCATGCCTGCTCCTTCGGTGGCCGGGCTGTCTGCGTGAGACCCCTGGCTTTGCGGATCCGCCTCGCGACGGAGGTGCCTTTATCGGGATGTGGCAGAGACGCGCTCGCAGTACGACGATCACGCCTCTACTTGAAAGCTGCACGTAATCTTTCGGAGCTCTACGGGGAAGCTGTGAGTGGCCACATGCGCGGTGGACGCATGTTTCCGGCGCGGTGGCGCTCGGTGGGAGCGCGGCGTCGCGTCAGCGAGTGAGCTTGCGCAGCGCGTCGAACTGCGCGGCGGGCAGCGTCCGCTCGGCGGCGTCGCGCGCGCGTGTGCGCAGGAGGCCGGGAAGCAGCTCGCCGTATGCCCGCGGGAGCCGCCGCGACGGCGGCACGATCGCCGTCCACGCCTCCGGCTCGATGCCGTTTGCCAGGCGCAGCTTGTTCTCCATCTCCCCGCAGCCGAGGTGCACGCGCAGGCACGCGTGCTCGTAGGCGCTGCGCACGACGCGCAGCACGGCGAGCTTCGCCGGCGAGAGCTTCGCGTGACGCTCGTCCCAGCCGGTGTTGACCGCGGCGAGCTCCGCGCCCGCGATCAGGCCGAAGTCGACGCAGATCGGCACGCCGTCGAGCTCCAGCACGCACATCTGGAAGCGACCCTGATCGAGCAGCGCGCCCCCGAGCTCCTCGAGCCAGTCGGGCAGGCGCTCGCCGAGGTCCGCGAGCCGCGAGTGTCCCCGCTCGGCCCAGCGCCCGGCGTGCAGCTGCGCGAACGCCTCGGCGTCGGCGCGCAGAGTGGCGGCGGTGCTCCAGCGGGTGCTGCCGCCGGCCTCCTCGAACAGCCGCTCGGCGCGCCGCAGGCTCTGGCGCATTTTCGGGCTCAACGACGCGAACCACTCCTCGAAGGACGGCTCGCGCAGGTGGATCACCGGTGCGCCTTCGATCCGCTGGCGGCGACAGACGCCGAGCATCCGGCCGGGCCACAGCGCGTGGATCCCCGCCGTCCAGACCGAGGCGAGCGGCATCGGGCCGAACGCGAGCAGGTCGGGCGCCGGTTGCGAGGACGCGAGCGCCTCGCCGATCGCGCCCGCGAGATCCCACTCGCGCCCGGGCAGCGCGAGCGGCTGCACGCACACGCCGAAGTCGCTGCTCATCAGCCGCGCCTCGCGCACACCGCGTCGCGAGCGCGACAGGTAGAAGGGGGCGACGCCGACGAGCGCGCCGCGGTCGCGCAGGGCGACCACGCGCGGCTCGGCGTCGGGCGCGGCGACGTGGCGCCACCAGGCGATCACCCACGCGGGCGCGGCCACAGGATTGCCGGCGGCGAGCGCGAGCGCGTCCCACTCCGGCGCCAGCGCCTGCATGCCGGCGAGGTCGCTGATCAGCTCGGCGTCGCTCATCGGAGGCACTCTAGTCAGGCGGGTGGGAGGCGGGTGGGCGTTCTATGGCGCCAGCAGCGCGCTCAGCGCCTCGATCGAGTAGCGCTCGGCGGCGAGCTCGCGCCCGCCCAGCGCGAGCTGCGGCGCGCCGTCGCGCAGCACGCGCACGAGCGCCGCCGCGAACGCCGCCGCGGTGTCCGCGAGCAGGCAATCCTCGCCGTCGTGCAGGGCGAGGCCGGCGGCGGCGAGCCGCGTGGCCACCACCGGCAGCCCGTAGGCGAGCGCCTCGATCAGCTTCAGCGGCGTGCCCCCGCCTTGCAGCAGCGGCACGACCGCGCACGACGCGCTCGCGTACGCGTCTGCGAGGTCGTCGACGAAGCCCAGCGTCTCGACGCGTGCGTCGTCGCTCGGTGTCAGCTCGAGCCCGCCTCCGACGAGCGCCAGCCGGGCTGCCGGCAGCTCCTCCCACACGCGCGGGAACACATCTTGCAGCAGGAAGCGCAGGCCGTTGCGGTTGGGCTCGTAGGTGAAGTTCGCCACGAACAGCGCCCGCTGCTCGTCCACGCGCGGTGACACCGGCGCGATCGCGGCGACGTCGACGACGTTGGGCGCGTAACGCAGCTGCGCCGACGGGCACAGCGCGCGAGCGCCTTCCAGATCGCGCTCGCTGACCATCCACGACTCCGCCGCGCGCGCGAGCAATCCTCGCTCGAAGCGTCGCAGCGCGCGCGCCTGGCGGTCACCGACGCCGTCGAGCTCCCCGCGAAATCCCGACTCGAGGTTGTGGGCGTTGTAGATCACCGGGCGCCGGCGCGCCAGCCCCCGCAGGGCGGCGGCCGCGATCGGACCGTCGGCGATCACGCGACCGCGACCGTCCTCGCCGGCGAGCGTGCGGGCGTGCTGCGCGAGCTCGGGCGAGATCCCGCGCGCGAAGCCGTCGGGCACGCCCGCCGCCCGCGCGCCCGCGTAGGCGAGCGCGCGCCGTATACCGCGCGAGGGCACGGCCTCGTGCAGGGCGATCCGCGGGATCGCGCGGAAGGCCGCGTCGGGCTCGGCCGCGCCGAAGCGGACGTACAGCAGGTCGACCCCGCGGTGTGCCGACAGCGCGCGAGCGACGCCGTAGGTGCGCACCGCCTGGCCGCTGCGCAGCACGGGCGTGTGCGTGGTGACGAGCAGGTCCCTCACAGCGCTTCGATCGCCTCGGCGATCTCCTGAAGGCGCCTGTCCCAGGAGTGGGCGGCCGCCGCCTGCGAGCGCGCGGCACGGCGCTCGGGGTCGTCGTGGGCGAGCGCCTCGTCCAGCAGCTGGGCGATCGCCTGCGGACCGGCGGCGCACCGGACCCCCTCGACGCCCGCGAGCGCCGGCAGCGGCGTGGCGATCACCGCCAGCCCCGCCGCGAGGTACTCGTACACCTTCATCGGGAAGATGCTGTCGGTGAGCGCGTTGCGCGCGTACGGGATCAGCCCCGCGTCGGCCGCGCGCAGGACATCCGGCAGCGCCTCGTAGGGGCGCGGGCCGAGCAGGTGGATGTTGGGCTCGGCTTCCAGCGCCGAGACGTCCGCGTGTGGTTCGCCCGGGCCGATCGGCCCGACCAGCGCGAACGACCACGACGGCCGCAGGCGTGCGAGCTCGACGAGCAGTTGCACGTCGAGCTTGACGGCGACGATCGCGCCGGTGAACACGATCCGCGGCGCCGGCAGCGCGGCCATCTGGGGGTCGAGCGGCGCGGGCGGGCTCGGCGCAAGCGCGCGCGAGAACAGCTCCGTGTCGGCCACGTTGGGCGCGTCGAGCACGTTGGCGGAGTACTTGCGCAGGCGCTCCGCGAGCGCCGGCGCGCTCGCCAGCACGAGGTCAGCGCGCGCGGCGAAGCGCTGCTCGGCCGCACGGAAGCTGGCGGTGTCGATGCGCTCGTGCGCGGATATGTCATCGACGCAGTGGTAGACGATCAGCGACGGCTGCAGGGCGTCGATGAGGACCTCCGCCTGCGGCACGTACGCCCACAGGATCGGCGCCCGCATGCCGAGCCGGCGCGCCGCGCGCCGCACGAGCGCCGGCAGCAGGCGCGCGTTGAGCGCGCGCACCAGGCGGCTGCGATGCAGCGGCACGACCAGCGGCGAGAGCACGTGCAGCCCGTCGCGTTCCCGCGGCGGCGCCAGGCCGCGCCGCAGCCGCCGCGCGATGCGCTTGAGGTCGCGTCCCGCCAGCTGCGGCTGGCGCAACCCGAGCGACTCGACGAACAGCACGCGGTTATCGCGCGCAAGGCGCGCCATCAGATGGTGCTGATTGGTCCAAAGGTCCGTATCCCAGTCGGCGAATCCGACGCACACTATGTCGCGGTCGCGCAGCGCGGGCGGGTCGGGCATCGCCGCCATGATCCCAGGCGTCGGGGCGTGTAGTCTCGCGCCGGTGGCGAGCGCAGGCCAACCGATCGGGTCCGCCCTCGACGAGCTGCGCGAGCGCTTCGCGCGCGTGGCCGTCGTCCACGACTGGCTGACGATCCCCGGCGGCTCCGAGCAGGTCGTGCTGGAGCTCCTGGAGATGTTCCCGCAGGCGGAGCTGTTCACGTCCGTGTACGACCCCTCGCCGTGGCCCGCCATCATCACCGAGCGCGCGGTTCACAGCTCGTTCCTCAGCCGTCTGCCGGGCGCCGTGCGCCACTACCAGAAGCTGCTGCCGCTGATGAACACGGCGTTCCGCTCGTTCGACCTGAGCGGCTTCGACCTCGTGCTCTCCAGCAGCCACGCGTGCGCCAAGAACGTGCGCGCGCCCAGCAGCGCGCTGCACGTCTGCTACTGCCACACGCCGATGCGCTACGCGTGGGAGGAGGGCTTCCTCGCCGGCGAGGAAGTCGGGCGGGCGATGCGGTTGGCGCTGCCGCCGCTGTTGGCGTGGCTGCGCCGGGCGGACCTCGCCGGCGCCAGCGGCCCGGACGTGTTCGTCGCCAACTCGCGCCACGTCGCCGAGCGCATCCAGCGCTACTACGGTCGCACGGCCGAGATCGTGAACCCGCCGGTGGACGTCGAGCACTTCCTCGGGCTGGAGCGACGGCCGGGCGATGCCGCGGGCGGGTCGGGCGACGCCGGCGGGCCGGGCGGCGGGGCCGAGCCGGACGTCGCCGGCGGGCCGGGCGGCTACTACTTCGCGTTCGGGCGGGTGGTGCCGTACAAGCGCGTCGACCTTGCCGTGGCGGCCTGCGCGCAGCTCGGCAGGCCGCTGAAGGTCGCGGGCGACGGACGCGCGCTGGACGCGGTTCGCGCGCAGGCGCGCGGCGAGGGCATCGAGTTCCTGGGTAAGGTCGAGGCGGACGAGCGCGATCGGCTGCTGGCGGGCGCCCGCGCGCTGCTGTTCCCGGGCGAGGAGGACTTCGGGATCGTCCCCGTCGAGGCACAGGCGGCGGGGCTGCCGGTGATCGCGTACGGCGTCGGCGGCGCCGCCGAGACGGTCCTCGACGGTCGCACCGGCGTGCTGTTCGACGAGCAGAGCGCGACCGCGCTCGCGCAGGCGATCGAGCGCTTCGAGAGCCTCGCGCTGGATGAGGCGGCGCTGCGCGAGAACGCCCGCCGCTTCGGTCGCGAGCGCTTCCGCGCGGAGATGGCCGGCGTCATCGACCGGGCCTCGCGCGAACGCGGCACGCCACCGGGCGGCCAGGTCTCCGCCGGCTAGATCATCGGCGTGCGCGACGCGCGGCGATCGGCGTAGTGTCCCGAGCGTGCAGGAGGTTCTCGTAGGCCTGTTTCACTGGACCGCCGTGCATCCGAACATCCACTCGGAGGTCTCCTCCTACTGGCTGGAGGATCACGGGGTGCTGTTCGACCCGCTCGTGCCAGAAGACGAGGGCCTCGCTTGGTTCGCCGCGCGCACGGCCGCGCCGGCGGCGATCCTGCTGTCCAACCGCCACCACTACCGCCATTCCGACCGCTTCGCCGAGCGCTTCGGCTGTCCGGTGCTGTGCAACCGCCTCGGCCTGCACGAGTTCTCCGACGGGCGCGCTGTGGAGGGCTTCGACGTCGGCGCTGTGCTCCCGGGCGGGGTGCTCGCGTGCGAGCTCGACGCGATCTGCCCGGACGACACCGCGCTGTACATGTCCGAGCTGCGCGCCGTCGTGATCGCCGACGGCGTCGTGCGCGGGGGGGCGTACGGCGGCTCCGGTCCGCTCGGCTTCGTGCCCGACTCGCTGATGGACGACCCGCCCGCCACCAAGCGCGGCCTGCTCGACGCGTGCGCGCGCCTGCTGGCCGAGCGCGACTTCGATCACCTCCTGCTCGCGCACGGCGGGCCCGTGATCGGCGACGGGCGCGAGCTGCTGCAGGACCTCGTGGACAGCGGCGGTCGCACCGCCTTCGAGCTCTAGATTCGCGCGCCGGTCACGACGTCGAAGCGCAGGTAGCTCGTCGCTCCGACGTCGCCCGAGCGGCCCACCGGCGTGGCGGCAAGGCGATAGTCGCCCAGCGAGAGGCCCGCGAGGCTCAGCGTCAGGCTGTTGGCTCCCGCGCGCGCCGTCACGCTCCGCTCGACCTTGACGAGGGTCCAGCGATCGCACGTGCGTATGCCCCGGCGGCAGCGGTGGCTGACACTGCGGCGGTAGACGGCTAGCTTGACCGTGCTCGCCTCCGACAGCCTGTACGTGAGCGGGAGCTCGTTCGAGCGCGGACGGGTGTGAGCGCTCTGCGCGCGGATCTGCAGTCGCGTGAGGCTCGGCGCCGGTTCCTTGGGCGCGTCGAAGGGGCTGATGCCGCCCATCCCGGTCATCAGGCCGGTCGTCGTCGCTGTTGTCGTACCGGATTCACTCAAGGATGTCTGAGGCCCGACGCCTTCGCCGCTGAATCTGACTTCGTGCACCCCGGTCGTGTTCTTGCCGTTGATCGGCCATGCGGCGCTCGCCGGTCCCGGGGCGGTGGGCGTGAACACGACCGTCTCGGTCAGGCTTTCGCCCGGCGCGATCGTGGTGCCCTCCGACAGCGATGTCGTCGCCGCGAAGGCGCCCCCGAGCGGCGGCTTGGACTTCGTGAGTTCGACGGCGGTGCCGCCCGTGTTGGTGATCGTGAAGTTTTCGCTCTTGCTGGCGCCGATCGGCACCTGGCCGTATTCGATCGCTTCGCTCGCGATCGACAGCGCGCCGGGCGCGCCGGCGCTTGCGGAGAGGCCCACGGCTGCATCGCCGCCGTTCGTTTTCAGGCCGATTTCGCCGTTGAAGGCGCCCGATGTCGTCGGTTCGAAGGTGACGGTGACGAACATAGCTTCGCCGGGCTTGAGTTTCGAGCCGGGTTCCGGCGCATCCTTGGTGCCGAACGGCGCGACGGGCAGGTTCACCTGTTCGATCGTCAGCGGCGAGCTGCCGACATTGCGGAAGATGGCGGTGGCGGATGCCTGTTCACCGACGGCGGTGCCGGCGAATGTCACCAGTGGCGGAGTCGCTTCCAGCTTTGGCCCCGCCACCCGGCCAATGCCGGAAAGCCCGAAGCTGACGTTCGCGCCGGTGCTCGTGGTCGCTGTCAACGTCGCGCCGATCGGCCCGGATCCGGTCGGCGCGAAGACGATCGGCACTTCGACCGTCTGGCCCGTCGTGAGTTCCGCCGGCAGCGGGCTGGACGGCGTCCCGAGCGTGAACTGGGAGGAGCTGGAGGCGAGCTTCGAGAGCGTCAGCGGTTCGGTGGCCGTCAACGTCAGCGTCTTTTCGGAGGATTCGCCGACGGTCGTCGTCGGGAAGACGGTCGTTGAGCCGCTGAGTATCGGCGTGACGGGCGAGCCGAACGCGAGCACGTGCCCGTCGCGGGTGCCCACATACAGGCGCCCGGCGCCGACGCCCGGCAGCGCGAACTTCGCCGAGGTACCGATCGGCGCGCTCCATCGCAAGACCGGCCGGCCGCCCACCGGGATCGGGTCGTAGGCTCGCAGCTGGGCGCCTTCGCCGCTGCCGTTCGGCGCCCACACGATCCACACGAGCGCAGAGCCAGGGTCGGTTTCGTTGGAGGTGATGACGGGCGCGCTGGAGGAGAAGCCGAACGCATCGGAGGATGTGGCCTGCAGCGACAGCTTCGGCGTGCCCTGCGGCGAGAGGCCGTATTGGTAGACGTTCAGGTTGCCGGAAGACCCGCCGGCGCTTTCGCCGCCGGACGCCGTCGGGATGTAGACCCAGCCGCCTTCGCCAGGCCACACGCCCGGCCGCGACCAGACGCCGCCGTAGGGGCCGATTCGCTGCACGA
The DNA here is from genome assembly GCA_963735705.1 of uncultured Solirubrobacteraceae bacterium. Taxonomy (GTDB): domain Bacteria; phylum Actinomycetota; class Thermoleophilia; order Solirubrobacterales; family Solirubrobacteraceae; genus Palsa-744. The sequence continues at coordinate 338,987 of CAVTLZ010000012.1, read as the reverse complement.
CGTCGTCCGAGCCGGACGGCCCCTGGGCGATCCCGCCGAGGGCTTCGCGGTTGAGCAGGTACACGTAGCCGTCCTTGCCGACCGCGACGGCGAGATGCGGGATGCCGGGCGTGCCGAAATATTCTTCGGGCAGGCCGGTGACGCCGCCGGAGGCGAAGTCCGCATCCCAGGTGTCCAGGTAGGAGGCGTTGTACGGGGCGAAGAAGTCGACCGCCTTCAGCGATCCGCCGGGCTGCACGTCCAGACGCACGATCGACTCTCCGAGGTCAGGAGGCGGTTTGTCTCCGGGCGCCGGCGTCGACGGTGCGCCGCCGTTGCCGGTGCTCAGCAGGATCGTGCCCGGCCCGTCGGAGGTCAGCCCCGCTCCCGACTGCCAGATGCCGGCGCCTTCGCCGGTCTCGTCGGAGACCCAGCGCGCCTTGACTTTGCCCGCGGTCGAGACGCCGAACACCCAGCCCTGCCAGGTCGGATGGTCGCAGTCGGAGCCGAACGCCGCGTAGACGACGCCTTCCATCAGCAGCAGCCCTGGCCGCTGCAGCTCTGTCTGCGGATGGAACTCCTGCCCGGAGGCGTTCTGCGCCGTCCCGCTCAGTTCCACCGGGAAGCCGGGCTCCTGCGCCCCGCTCGACACGTCGACCGCGTCCATGAACCACTGGACCACTTTCCCTTTTTCGCGGTAGGTCTTGTATGTCAGGTAGGCGATGTTCGTTTCCGGGTCGATCGTGGGCGTGGCGGTCACGCCGACCTTGGGGGCGAGGTCGGCGCAGCTGATTTCTCCCGGGTTCCAGGCTTCGCCAAGGCTCTTCGACCACTGCACCGCGCCGGTCGCCGGATCCAGGCCATAGAGCTCGTTTTCCTCGGTCGCGACGAACAGCGTGCCGTCATCCAGCAGGGGCTGGGCGTAGACCTGGCCTTTGACGGGCGTTGACCACAGCCGCCCGAACGTGCCGCCGCTGACGAGTTCCGGCGTGATCGACGGCTCGTTCGGATACCAGCCCGTACGCACGTCGCCGCCCGAGTTGGTCAGATCCGAGCCGGGCAGTTCCGCGGCGATTGCCTGTCCGCCGCCCGCAAGCATCACGACCGTGAGCAGGGCGAAGAAGCCCGACATTGTGCGCCTCGTGCGCATCGACACCCCCTTCCCTGAAGACCCGGTCACGCGCAAATCAACGCCCGAAGCGACGCAGAATATCCGCTAATTGGATTTTGGCCAAACGCTGCACGGGGGCCGACGAGCGCCCGATTGGGCACTCAGGTCCCGAGGTCGAACGCCCGCCCGGCTTCGTCGGCGACGTGGCGCGCGATCGCCAGCGAGGAGGTGGCGGCGGGAGACGGTGCGTTGCGCACGTGCAGCGCCCGCTCGGTGCGGGAGAAGACGAAGTCGTCCACCAGCTTGCCGTCACGGCCGAGCGCCTGCGCGCGCACACCCGCGAACGCGGGCTGCACGTCGCCCACGTGCAGATCAGGCACGTAGCGTGCGGCGGCGCGGACGAACGCCGAGCGCAGCGCCGCGTGGCGCAGTTCGGTCACGCCGGTCCTCCACCAGTTGGCGAGCATCCGCCACGTGCCGGGCCAGACGAGCGTGTCGATGAGATCGCGGCGGTGGACGGTCGCGAGGCTGTAGGCGTCGCGGGCGCCGACCATCAGGGCGGTCGGCCCGATCAGGACGTCGCCGTCGATGTGCTTGGTGAGGTGCACGCCGAGGAACGGCAGCGAGGGGTCGGGCACGGGGTAGATCAGCGAGCGCACCAGGTGGCGGCGCTCGGGCGCCAGGCGCAGGTAGGCGCCGCGGAACGGCACGATCCGCGGATCGGGATCGGCGCCGGCGGCGACCGCCAGGCGATCGGCCCAGGCGCCGGCGCAGAAGACCGCGTGACCGGCCTCCGTGCTGCCGTGCGAGTGCGTGAGGCGCAGCGAGCGCCCGGCGACCGCGACCGCCTCGACGCCGCAGCCGGTGGCGACGGTGGCACCGGCGTCGAGGATGTCCTGCGCGTAGGAGCGCGCGACGACGGCGAAGTCCGCGATGCCCGTTCGCGGGGAGTGCAGCCCGGCGATGCCGCGCGCGTAAGGCTCGAGCTCCTCGATGCCCGCGGCGTCGAGCCTGCGCAGGCCCGCCACGCCGTTGGCCCGCCCGCGTCGCTCGAGCTCGTCGAGTCGCTGCAGCTCAGAGGAGTCGGTCGCGACAATCACCTTGCCGCAGGGCTCGTGGGCGATGCCGCGCTGCTCGCAGTACTCGTACATCTCGCGCGCCCCTTCGACGCACAGGCGCGCCTTGAGCGAGCCCGGCGCGTAGTAGACGCCCGCGTGGATCACCCCGGAGTTGTGGCCGGTCTGATGCGTGCCGATCTCGGCTTCGCGCTCGAGCACGCACACCGACGCGCGCGGGTTGCGGGCGATCAGCTCGCGCGCGACCGCCAGGCCCACGATGCCGCCGCCCACGATCGCCAGGTCGCAGCGGTCGGGCGGCTGCACGGGAAGTGGCGCGGCGCTCGACACGACTGCTGAGGCTACCGCGCCACCGCGCCGGGACCACCGGGCGCGGTCGCGGCCGCCGCATCCACCATGCCGGCCCCGTACAGCCGTTCGTCCCCACCCCCGCCCAGCTTGCGCGCGGTGGCCTTCAGGCGCGCGGTGAGCTGCGCCGGGGTCGGGTGGCGCCCGATCACGCCGCTGGCGATGATCAGCGCGGCCGTCGCCGTCACGTGGGGGGTGGCCATCGAGGTCCCTTCATAGCCCGAGGGCATGCCGAACCTCTTGTACGAGCTGCCGGTGAACGTCACCTGGTAGATGTCGCGTCCGGGGGGCGCTTCGGGGAAGCAGTTGGGGTCGCCGGGGAGGTTCGCGTCGGCGCCGCCGCCCGGCGCGACGAGCGTGAGGCCGGAGCCGTCGTTGGAGTAGTCGGCCAGGCATCCGTGTTCGGTGGTGGCGCCGACGGACACGACGTACGGCGCCCGTGCCGGGTAGGCGATCGCGGCGTGGCCCTCGTTGCCGGCTGCGGCGATCACGAGCACGTTGTGGCGGTGCGCGTACTCGAGCGCCTGGATCAGCTCGGGGATGTCCGAGGCGGTCACACCAGGCGAGAACTCAAGGCTGAGGTTGACCACCTGGGCGCCGTGCCTGACAGCGAAGTACACGCCTTCGGCGATCGTCGACGCTTCGCCTTCTCCCTGGCTGTCGAGCACTCGCACGGGCATGATGCGCGCGGCGAACGCGAGGCCGGTGAGGCCGTAGCGGTTGTTGGTGGCCTCGGCGATCGTCGAGGCCACGAACGTGCCGTGGCCGTTGCGATCGTTGGGGTAGGGGTTCTTGGCGACGAAGTCATAGCCTTTGACGAACGCGTAGCGGCTGAAGTCGGGCGAGCGGCGGAACGGGCCGCGGTTGGCGTACGCGACGCCGGTGTCGAGCACGGCGACGACCACCCCCTTGCCGCCGGGAGCGCCGTCGGCGGCGACGTTCGCCCACGCTTCGGGCGCGTTCACGCCGAATTTGCCGACGAAGTTCCACTGCAGTTCCTCCCAGTCCCCCGGCTGATGTCCGGCGCCTTCGTCGTTGGGGACCAGCCCGCCGGCGATGGCGGCCCGATAGTCGGGGACCGCCCACGCGACGTCCCGCTGCGCGCGCAGGCGGCGCAGCGCGCTCGTGACGCTGACGCCCGGCGCGAGGTGCAGCAGGTGCGTGTGGACGCTCGGCGTGGCCTGTGCGTCCTGTTCACCGCTGCCGGCGATGCGCGCGGCGACTGCGCTGCCCGGAGTCTGCGTGGGGCCGTAGCCGACGACGACCTCGTTGGGCGCGTAGGAGGCGGGGGAGGGATCGGGCGGGGCTGGGGAGGAAGGAGGCGTCGGGAGGGCGGCATAGGACGCGGCGGTGCTCGCCGTGCTCGCGCGCGCTTCGACGCTCGCCGGCGCCCGCCCGCCGAGCAGGATCGTCGCCGCGCTTGCGGCCAGCAGGATCGAGATTCGCGATGCGGCTGGGCGCACGCGTGGGCTGGCGGATGGGAGGCGCATCGTGTTTGGGTAATGATGATGTGCCGGCGACGCGGCGGCGGAGGGACTGTCGCAGACGCCGCGGGCGATTTCGATGAGCGAGCGCTTCTTTCCACGCGACGACTACTTCATGCGCATGGCGTTGCGCGAGGCCGAGCGTGCGTTGGAACACGACGACGTGCCGATCGGCGCGGTGCTCGTGCGCGACGGCGAGCTGGTGGCGGCGGCGCACAACGAACGCGAGCTGCGCCAGGACCCCACCGCGCACGCGGAGGTCATCGCCCTGCGCGAGGCCGCGCGCCTGGAGGGCAGCTGGCGGCTGCTCGACACCGTCGTGTACGTCACGCTCGAGCCGTGCGCGATGTGCGCGGGGGCGCTCGTGCTCGCACGGGTGCCGCGCGTGGTCTACGGCGCCAGCGACCCGAAGGCGGGGGCTTGCGGGAGCGTCCTGGACGTACTCGGCGAGCCGCGGCTGAACCACCGCCCGGAGGTCGCCGGAGGGTTGCTCGCGCAGGAGTGCGGCGAGCTGCTCAGCGGGTTCTTCGCTTCGCGGCGGTAGCCTGCACCGGGCGTGCGCCCGACGAGCGACACGCGCGTGGGATGATCTAGCCTTTGTAGCGTCGCCCTGGAGGGGTGGCAGAGCGGTTGAATGCGGCGGTCTCGAAAACCGTTGTGCGTCTTATTGGCGTACCGGGAGTTCGAATCTCCCCCCCTCCGTCTAGTACCTGATTCCGGCCGTTTGCAGGGGAATCTGGCTTGTTTGAGCGGTTGCCGGCTGCGTCTGCGAGACCGCTGGAAACCGCCTGAAACCGCCCGATTCGCGATCGGACGGGCGCGCATACGGGCGCGCAGGTGGGAAGTTGGTTGAGGGTTGTTGCTGTCAAGCCCGGCTCGCCTTATGAGCGCGGTGCGGTGGCTGCGTGCAAAGATCTCGCCGGCTTCTGGTTTCGTATTACAATTGCTGGGTCGTCACGATCGTGCGGGCGGACGGTTCGGAGCTGGCGATCCACGCGATGGCGATGAGGGCCAAGTACCGACGGCTGTTGCCGGGAGGCTGAGCATGGCTAAGAAGACGTATGGAAGAACAGCTAGTGGTGCACCGATCACCGACGAGCTGGTTGCTGGGCTGGTGGAGAAGGCGGAGGCTGGCTACAGCGTGGAGGAGACGATTCGTCGACGTGGCGGACGGCCGCCGATCGGATCGGCGGCCGCGAGCGTCGAGTCTGTCCGTCTTGAGCCGGAGTTGCGTCTCGCGTTGGCGCAGCGGGCGGAGCACGATCACGAGACGACTTCCTCGGTTATCCGTAAGGCGCTGCGTCGCTATCTCGAAGTCGCCTGAGCAGAGTCGCCGACCGATATCTACGGCCGTGTAGGTCGTGGCGAGGCCGGCTGAGCGATTGAGGAGCGCTGGGACCAACGGTCCCGCGGCGGCTCTCTGGCGCATTGTTGGCTCGCTGACCCCAGAGCAGGAGCGCCGGCTCGCGCGTGAGATCAAGCTTGTGACGGCTGCCGTGACGAGCGAGCGAGGAGGCGCTTCGCTCGAGGTATCTGTGGCAGAGGGCGTACGCGCGAGACACTCCCGGAGCTGCACGAGCCGCTCTGGTGGGGCATGCGATTGCATCCCTGCTTGGGAGGGGTCCGTATACGCCAGGACGGAGAGGGTCAAGGTCCGCAAGACGTTTCCGCAGCGTTGGGAAGCCAAGGCGTGGCGTCATGAGATGCTCGAGCTCGCCCAGATCGGCCAGCTTCGTCCCCCGAGTCGACATACGCTCGCCGAGGTGGCTTCTGTCTGGCTTGATCTGGCGCAGAAAGGCAAGATCACCAACCGCTCGGGGCGCCGCTACAAGCCGAGCGCGCTGCGCGCAATCGAGCAGGACACACGGCTGCACCTGGTACCCGTCCTCGGCTCGACGGCGATGGCGGAGGTCACGCGTGTGGATCTGCAGCGTCTGATCAGCGTGTGGCTCGATGGCGGGTTGAGTGCGAGCAAGGCTCGTGGAATCGTCAACACGGCTCGTGTGCTCTGGCGCGACCTCAATCTCGTAGCGGGTATCGACAGCCGGCCGCTCGTCGATCCGACTCGCGGTCTACGTTTGCCCGCCGGCTCTGGGCGACGCGAGCGAATCGCGAGCGCAGATGAAGCCCACCGCCTGATCGAGGCTCTCGAGCCGCGAGATCGAGCGCTTTGGGCGACCGCGATGTATGCGGGACTTCGTTGTGGCGAGCTACGCGCCCTGCAGGTTCACGACGTCGACCTTGAGCAGCGGCGCATCAACGTTCAGCGCGGCTGGGACCAGTACGAGGGCGAAATAGAGCCCAAGAGCGAGAAGGGCACTCGCCCCACGATCATCGCCACCCCTCTATACAACCTGCTCGCAGTCCACCTGCGAGATGCCGAACGCACGGACGCCAACCTTGTGTTCGGGCCCAACGGCCACGCTGCCGTTCAACACCAACACCATCAACTCTCGGGCTCGTCGCGCGTGGACCATCGCACGCGAGCGGGAGGACGAGGAAGACGTGATCGCTCAGAGCGAGCGCATCCGGCCCATCGGCCTGCACGAGTGTCGCCACACCGCCGTCTCGCAGATGCTCGACTCGGGGATCGGGATCGAGAAGGTCAGCAAGTTCATGGGTCACGCCTCGATCACGATCACGATCGATCGCTACGACCATCTCTTGCCCACAGCCGAGGCCAAGGCAATCGCGCTTCTCGGCGCGTACCACCGACGGCACCAAGGCCAAAGAGCGCAGGCTCGCTGACGATCTCGTGTCCACCTCGTCAGGAGCACCGCACGAACCGCAGCTCACGGGCCTCTGGAATACGCGAAGCAGGCGTATGCCGACCGTGAAGCAACGCGCTCGGATCTCGTCGTGGGTGTCGCGCAAACCGGGGGGTTGTCCGGGGTGCTCGGGACACTTCGGGTATGGCTATGAACTTCTTGGCGTGCGATCGTGAGCAGGCTTTCTTGATGCCTCCGGACCCGCGGGATTGGCTGCCGGAGGGCCATCTGGCGTGGTTCGTGTTGGCGTCGGTGGAGGAGATGGATTTGGCTGCGTTCTATGGCTCCTACCGCCAGGATGGGTGGGGTCGCGCGGCGTTTGAGCCGTCGATGATGGTGGCGCTGTTGATGTATGCCTACGCGCGGGGTGAGCGCTCCTCGAGGGGCATCGAGCGTCGCTGCGTGGAGGATGTTGCCTACCGCGTGATCGCGGCGCAGCAGACGCCTGATCACGCGACGATCGCGCGGTTTCGTGTGCGCCACGAGGCAGCTCTGGCGGGCTTGTTCAGCGAGGTGCTGGGGTTGTGCAAGGAGTCGGGGTTGGTGAAGGTCGGGGTGATAGCGATCGACGGGACGAAGGTGCACGCGAATGCCTCGCACCACTCAAACGTTGATTACGAGCAGCTCGCGCGGGAGATCTTGAAGGAGGCGGGCGAGGTTGACGCTGCCGAGGACGAGCTCTATGGCGATGCGCGCGGCGATGAGTTGCCTGAGCATCTGCGAACGCGTGAGGGACGACGCGCGGCGCTGCGGGCGGCCAAAGAGAAGCTCGCGCGCGAGCGTACAGAGAGAGAACACGTGAAGGCGGAGGCGGCCGAGGCGCCGGGTGTGGAGCTCGTGTTTGATCCCGAGGCGATCGTCGCGCGGGTGCAGGGGCGTGAGGGGTGGGTGCGCGAGGCGCGCCACCAGCTTGATGAGCACCGCCGCCTGGCGGCCGATCCGATCCCGAGGTCTCGCTCGGAGCGGCTGCTTGAGTGCGAGCGCCGCATGCAGGAGAACCTACGGGTCGAGCGCGAGGCCAACGAGGCCTATGAGCATCACCGCGTGACTGCCGTGACCAAGGACGGCCGGCGCTTCGGGGCACGCCCGAACCCCTACGTGGCGCCGGAGGATCCGCCGGGGAAGATCAACGTGACCGACTTGGACTCACGCAATGTGAAGACTCCCCGCAGCTACACCCAGGGTTACAACGTGCAGGCTGTCGTGAACGAGCATCAGATCGTGCTGGCGGCTGAGGTCACGCTCAGCTCACCGGACTTCGGGCATCTCGAGCCGATGATCAGCGCCACTCGCCGCGAGCTAGACCAGATCGGTGTGAGCGACACGCCGGGGGTTGCGCTCGCGGACAGCGGCTACTGGCATGAGCAGCAGATCGACGAGGTAGTGAACACGGGCACCCAGATCCTGATCCCGCCCGATGCCGGCAAGCGCGGGACGCCTCGCCGCGGCTGGACTGGCGGCCGCTACACCTTCATGCGCACCGTTCTCGCCGGTGACCTTGGCGGGGGGCTTTACCGAAAACGCAAGGCGATGGTCGAGCCCGTGTTCGCTCAAACCAAGCACAACCGGCGCATCACTCAGTTTCAGCGGCGAGGCAGATCCGCGGCACGCTCTGAGTGGCGACTGATCACCGCGACTCACAACCTGATGAAGCTCCACAAGCACCACCTGGCCGCCCAGGCAGCCTGAAAGGCCCCTGCGCCGCACCGACACTCGACTGGCGCACAGAACGCGATCTCTCGGAGACCCACCGCCAGCGCGCCGGGCCTCGGCCCACCGCCGCAGCAACTTTGAGCGACACCCACCGTCCAAAGGAGGCACCCGATGACCGCCGGGCGAGACGACTCCTATCACGCGAAAGGGAGAGAGTCGCAGGGAGTCACGGCCGAGGCTGCCGGCCCCGTCATCGCCCAGTCAACTCAAGCCGGGCTGCGGCTGCGACCGCTTCGCCGCGCGTGTGCACGCCGAGCTTCGCCAGGATCGCGGCGACGTGGTGGTCGACGGTCTTGCGCGAGAGGGTCAGACGCTCTGCGATCTCGGCGTTGCGCAGGCCCTGTCCCAGCAGCTCGAGCACCTCGGTCTGTCTCGCGGTCAGGCCTGCGGGGTTCTTCAGCGTGCTGCGCCGCGGCCCGCGCGGCAGGCCCTGCGCGCCGCGCTCGCGCAGCCGGCGTGCGACGATCGCGAGGGCAGGGCGCGCGCCGAGCTCGCGCAGCATCTCGTGCGACTTGCGCAGCGCCTGCTCGTCGTCGGCGTCGGCGAGCGCCGATGCGGCTTCGTAGGGGCAGCAGCGCTCGCTCCACCAGCTCGCCGCGCACTGCCAGTCGCCTTCGATCTGCCAGCGACGGGGCGCGGACACCTGCGCCGGCGGCTGCTCGAGCATCCCCGCCCGCCAGCGCCATAGGGCGAGCTCGCCGAGGGCGTAAGGTTCCGCGAGCTCGACGGCCAGCTCGAACGCCTCCTCGGTCTCCTCTGCGATCGCCCCGGGTCTGCCTTCGAGCCAGGCAGCCTCCGAGCGGGCCGCAGCGAGCGGGGCAACGATGTGCAGCTCGCCAACGGTGTGCGCGATCTCGCGCGCCTGGTCGAGCAGTGCCCAGCTGCCCGGATCGCCGCGGCGCGTCCGCACGAGCGCCAGTGTCAGCATCGCCCGGAATTGCGGCCGCAGCACGCCTTTCGGCGGCGCGCCGATGACCTCATTGGCAGCCTCCGCCGCCTCGTCCCAGTCGCCTTTCACGAGCGCCGATACCGCACGTGCGGCCTTGAGGTAGCTGAGCCAGGCTTCGAGGCCGTGCTCGCGGCAGTAGTGGCTGCCGCGGTCGACATAGGCGTCATACGTGACCCAGTCGTTCAGGCGCGAGAATCCGTGGAGAAGGTTGACATACGCGCGTCCGGCCTCCTCGGCGAGTCCTTCGCGCTCGGCGAGCAACAGGCTTCGCTCTAGGTTGTCGCGTCCCTCCGCGAAGCCACGGGAGAGCGCGGCCGTGCCCAAGTTATTCAGTGCCGCCACCTGCACCTCGACATCGCCCGTCTGCTCGGCCAGCGCGAGCGCGCGCCGTGCCGCCGCGCTTGTCGACTGGATCTCGCCCGCCAGCATCGTGAGCTGCGAGAGCACAGCGTACGCCCGTGCGAGCTCGCGGCTCGCCGGAGTCTGCTCGAGCAGGGCTATGGAGTCCAGCGCCGCACTGCGTCCCTCCTCGCCATGGCCGGCGCCTGCCAAAAGCCGCGCGCGCAGCCGCTGCGTCTTGCCCTGCTTTGCGAGATCACCCCCGGCGCGTCGCAACGCGAGCGCCTCATCGAGCGCGTTTAGCGCCTCGGTGCGCATGTCCGTCAGGAAGCACTCATCGGCGAAGCGCTCGAGCAGTTCCGCGCGCGCCTGTGGCTCGAGGCCGGCCGCGCAGCGCAGAGCGCGCGCGTACTGTCGCTCGGCCTCGCGATGCGCGCCCATCGCCGATGCCTGCTCAGCGGCGGCCGGCGCGTAGCGCAGAACCGCCTCGACGTCGCCGGCCGCCTCGGCATGGTGGGCCACACGCGCCAGATCGGGTGCGCCGCCGGGCGGGTCGGCGAGCGCACTCAAGGCGCGTCGGTGAAAGGCGACGTGCTCATCGGGCGCGATCGAATCCTCGATCGCCAGTCGCGCAAGCTCGTGCCGGAACGCGACGCCGACCGCGTCGGCGCGGAGCATCCCCGACGTCAGGCACTCCTGCATGGCGCCCGCCTGCGTGTCGAGCAGTGCCTCGATCAGCCAGGTCTCCGCGCGCTGGGGCACGACGGACACGGCGTCCAGCAGCGAGCGCGCGGCCGGCCGCAACCGCGCTGCCCGCGCGAGCACCGCGTCACGCACCGTGTCCGGGATCTGCTCGCTCGCTGCGGCGAGCGCCTCGGTCACGAAAAAGGGGTTGCCCGCGGTGCGTGCGTACAGTCCATCGTGGTCGAGCGGCGAGGACTCCGCCAGCAGCTGCACCGCTGCGGCCGAGAGCGCGTCGAGGTCCATTCGTGTGATCGCTTCGAGGCCCGCAAGCTCTCCCAGCACCAGCCGCAGCGGGTGCGTCCGCTCGAGCTGCTCCTCGCGATAGCTCGCGATCACAAGCACGGGCACGGTGTGCACGCGCCGGCTGACGATGCGCAGCACGTCGAGCGTCGCCTCGTCAGCCCAGTGGACGTCCTCCACCACGAGCACGGCCGGCGTGGTCAACTCGAGCTCGCTCAGCAGCGCCGCCGCCACCTCGTGCGGCTTGGCGGCCTCCCCGATCTGCGCGCCCAGCGCACCACCGATCTCACCGGCCACGTCGAGCAGCGGTCCCAGCGGGCGCGGCGTGAACAGCGGATCGCACCCGCACCACAGCGGCCGAACCCGCTGCGGCAGCCCGGCGCAGAACTGGCGCAGCAGCGCGGTCTTGCCGATTCCCGCTTCCCCGCGAACCAGGACGAGGTGACCGCGCCCATCCTCGACCACCTCGGCCAGGCACCCCTCGAGCGCCGACAGCTGCTCAGAGCGCTCGAGCAGATTCGTCGTCGCGATCGCTGGCCTTGACTGCCCTGTGCGTTGCACAGACGAATCATCCTCCGTGCCAGCTTCCCCGGCAACCACGCCGCCGGCAGCGCGGCAGGGCGGCCCGCGCTCGCGCGCGGGCCGCCCTCCAAGCGTTCACGGGGCTGGCGAGGGGTTTGGCTCTCAGCGCTCACGCCGCACGGCCGCGGCGCTCAGCTGGTCGCGAGGCCTCGTCTGTGCCAGCGCCGGCGGGCGTTCACGACGAGGCCGCCGCCGGCGCTCACCAGCACCAGCATGCAGGCGGCTCCGATGCCGGCGTCGCCCCACTGAAAGCCGCCGGACTGCGACGTCGGCGCCACCACTTCCGCCGAGAGCGCGTCCTGCGCCACGCCGTTGCCGGTGCCGCGATCGATCATCGCCGACGCGCTCGCGGGAACCAGCGCGGCGAGCACGACGACGGCGATGAGCATCTTCTTGATTGTTTTGGTCGTGACGAACATCGTTCTTTCCTCCAGTGGCCAAACGGCCTTCACGCGTAGAAATAGGGGTCGAGGACACTCACCTGGGTGATCGAGTCCACCGGCAGCTCGTTCTCGGTGGCGACCTTGCGGATCGCCTCCGGGCTGGGGGCGTCGTAGACGCAGAAGGTGATGCGCTTGTCGTCGCTCACGTAGGAGTGAATCCAGGTCACACCCTCATCTGCGTTTCGCTGCACCACCGTCCGGCAAGTGCTCGCTCCGCCGTTGGCGACCGGGATGTGGAGGCCGTCGGGAAACGTGCGCTGAACCATGTACCTGGGCATTTCGGTTGTCTCCGTTCGTCGGGTTTACGTCCAAGCGAACGCGAGCGTAGGCGCGCGAAGGCGCGCGCGCATCGGCCGCATTACCTATGTTGCCGACTGCCGCTACCCATCTTTTAGGGCCTCCGCCGCCCAGGCTGGCAGCGTCGCTGAGTGCGCAGCGGCCCGTTGCCGCTCAGCGCCAGCCTCGCGCGGTGCCCCACCGCATGCGGTCCTGCGGCCGCGTGCCCTTCTGCACCGCGCCAAGCCGCTGCTGGCGCTCTCGTTCGCTCGTCCGCGGCCTGCCAGCTGCACAGATGCGTCTCGGGAGCTCACATCGCCACTCAGATCGTGGGATGGGGGCAGCGACCCCCGCGCGGTTGCATTGCGCGCGAGAAGCAGGCGTCCGCATCAGACGCGGCTCACTGCCGCTGCGGACGAGGCTCGAGCGCCCCGGTTGAGGGCGGCCAGACGACTGCTTCGTCTCGGCGTAAGCGAGCGTCCGCTGGCGTCCGTCGATGCTGTCGCGGATCGTCCTGAGCAGCGACGCCGTCACCGCCGTCGCTGTCTACTGCTCGCCAAGGGAAGCAAGCGCCGCGGCCCTGCGATTGGCTAGGAGTAGGGAAGTCGTCGTTTAGCCCCGGTGGCCCTGCTTTGTCCGCGGCGCAGGCTTCGATCGCGGTTCTAGGGTCTGGGCGATGGTGTGGCGTCGCCACCAGGATTGTTCGCGGCCGTTGTACCGGTGCCCTGGCCCGCGTTCTGTGTTGGTCCCGTGGTGTTCAGCTGCAAGCGAGGATCGTGCCTTTCTGGCGTGTCTAACCTTTGTGCAAGGTTTAGAGTGTGGGACTCGTGGCTGCTTCTCGTTCAGCGTGGATGCGTATCGGCGACCTCAGCGGTCGTACGGGGGTTGGCACCCATCAGCTACGGGCATGGGAGCGCCGCTATGGGTTGCTCCAGCCGCGGCGCTCCACCGGTAACTACCGGCTGTATTCGCCTGCGGATGAGGCTCGCGTGCGTCTGATGCAGCGCTACTTGAGCGAGGGTGTCTCGGGTGCCCAGGCAGCCGAGCTCACGATCGCGGCTCGCTTTGCCGTCAGCGTTGGGGGTGGCCGCGAGGTTCCCTCGCATGACGTGAGCGCAGCACACCAGGAGATACGGAGGGCGCTTGCTCGTTTTGATGAGACCTCGGCTCAGCGGACGCTTGAGCGTCTGTTTGTGGCGTTCACGCCGACGACGGTCACCCGCGATGTGTTGCTGCCGTATATGCACGAGGTGGGGGAGCAGTGGAGCGCTGGGCGCGTCACGGTGGCTGAAGAGCACTTCGCCACCAACTTCTTTCAAGCGCGGCTGCTCGCTCTCGCGCGTGGCTGGGATCGAGGTCTTGGCCCCCGCGCACTACTGGCGTGTGCCCCGAACGAGCAGCACGCGCTCGCGTTGATCGTGTTTGGGATCGCGCTGCACGAGCTTGGCTGGCGCATCACCTACCTTGGCGCCGACACTCCGATCGAGACGCTCGCCGAGGTCGCCGAGGTCATCCACCCCGAACTGACTGTGATGGCGGCAACGATGCGCCAGCGGCTGCCCCGGCACGCGAAGCAGCTGCGCAGTTTCACCGACAGGTGGTCCTTGGCTCTCGGGGGGCCGGGCGTAAGTGCACGGCTCGCAAAGCAGACTGGCGCTCGGCATCTCAAGGAAGACCCCGTAACCGCGGCTAGCACAGTGAGTCTCTAGCGGCTCTCGGCGGCGAATGTACCTTCCCGCAACCTTAGACATAGGTTATTTGTTCTGTCTACCAGGCGCGGCGTGCCGGTAGCCTGCGGTGGGTAGGGAGCGTATGTGTGCTCGGATTAAGCAATTTGCCACGAAACCATGCCCACGCAAGATTCGACAGACCAAGCTCTCGCCTGCGCGCTGCGTCGTCTGCGGCAAGACAGCGGGAGCACTCAGGAAGATCTTGCCTACAACGCTGGCATCACGGTCGCGACACTCGCGCGGATCGAGCGTGGGAACACGAATCCCCGGTGGACAACAGTTAGACGTATCGCCAGTGCTCTAAAAATCAGCCTCGCTGAGCTCGTCGTGACGGTGGAAGATGCTCCTGTGTGAGCAGCGAATCCGCATAGCGTTTCTGGCTTGCCGATTTCGCCCGCGATCGACTCATCCGACCGGCCGCTGCGGCGAGCGCGCGCATGATCGTGCCTGGGGGCTGACGCGGCGATCCCTCCGGTCAGCAACGCGCACCGCTCGCAAACGCTGACGGTTCTGGTCCCGGAACCCTCGCGGGTGCCACAGGTCGTTTGAGCGCAGGTCCGGGCGAGGATGTGCCCGAGGGTGGATGATGTTGTGTCATGGAGAGCTCCAAGATCGCGTTGCGAGTCATTCCCCGCGCGCGGGTGAACGAGATAGCCGGCGAGCGCAGCGGTGTTCTGCTGGTAAGGGTCACCGCACCGCCCGTGGACGGGCGCGCTAACGCTGCGCTTTGCCGCCTGATCGCCAAGCGCGTGGGCGTCGCAGTGCGCAATGTCTCGGTCATGCAGGGCGTAGGCTCCCGCGAGAAGGTCGTGCGTGTCGAAGGGGTCAGCGCGGAGGCGCTGAGGCGTGCGCTGAAGCTAGAGAGCAAGCGCGACTGAGGCCGGCTCGTCGGCGGCCGGTCGAGCGACGGGCGCGGCGCTGACTCGGCCTAGCTGCCCTCGGCGTTCAGCTCGCTTTGCAGGTTTGTGACGTATTGTGGGATCTCGGTGGGGAGCTGCTCGCCGAATTGCGCCAAGTGCTTCTCGATCTGCAGGATTTCTCCACGCAAGGCGCTGGTATCGACCTCCAGTCGCTGGGCGAGGGACTGCGCTGTTAGGTCGAGCCCCGTGAGATCGAGAGCGCGCCGTCGGCGGGGAGGAGGCCGATCGGTGTCGTTACGGCCTTGGCGGCGTCTTCACAGCGGCGAAAGATCCACGCGAGCATGCGCGAGTTCTCGCCGTATCCGGGCCAGAGGAACTTGTCGTCGCTGTCCTTGCGAAACCAGTTGACGTAGAAGGTCCGCGATTGCATGGCTGGTTGGGCTACAATCTTACGAACTCCTAAGCGAATAAGATATCTGGTGTGCCGCCGCACACGCATCGCCATAGGTCGCGCCCGGAAATGCTGCGATCGCCCATCTGGGACATCGTGCTCACGAACGTCCGGGGCGAGATCGATCAGCTGGTGGCCGCTGACCAGGTGCAGCGGTCACGATCGCCGACGCTCGCGCGCGAAAGCGCCTCCGCTGCGCTCGCTCGTGCGCACATACGGCTGTTGGCCGCGCTCGACGCCAGCCGTGCGCAGGGAAGGGACACGGTGTCAGAGCTCGCCGACGCCGCCGTTGCGCTGATACGGACGATCCCTCTACTGTGGTCGACACACACTGTCACCTCGTATGAGGATCGACTTCCGATGATCGCGGATGCGCTTGAGCGGCAGCTCAGTGCGCACGAGCACGGTGTGCTCAGCGGCGAGCTGACGTACTCACTCAGCGTTGGTGAGGCAGAACAGCCCGCGGTGCGGATGCGCCACTCCCTTGCCGAACTCTCCAGCCGTGATAGCGGGGGAACGAGCGGCCTGGCCTCCGTGCAGACCGCCGCGATTGAGCTAGCAACGCTGCTAGTTCGGGCAGCGGGCAACATCCTCGTCCACGCGCACGCGGCCGAGGCGCCAGAAAAGCGCGCCCCGGCGTTGGATCGGGCCGCCCTGCGGGTCACGTGTGAGATCGAGGCTCGCGCGCGGGCGCACACACGAGACCTCGGAGACGCGAACCACGTGATTGGCCAGCAGCTCGCGCGGGCTCTACGCGCCAGCGAGCCGGCAAGACTGCCGGATCGCGGCGCGGGTGGTGGCGATGCCCTGCTCGCCATCCGCGAGGTCTGGCTGGACGTCGCGGCGCTCGAGCACGTCGTGGTCGCCGCGTTCGACGAGGTGCTGGCAACACCCATCTATCGAGCCCACTACGAGACATTGGGCGCGGCGATCACTGAGACGGCGGCCAGCGTCATATCCGGGGCACGCCTGCTCGCGCGAGCAGGCGCCTTCCGTCACGAGGAGGCGTGGCCCAAGCAGCGCACAGCGCTGAGCTACGCGCGGGAGATCTACCTCAACGGGCTGCCGGGTGCCTCCGGCGGGCTCGAGCGCGCGCAGGGGATCGTCTTGACCCGTTTGGTTCGGGCGAGCATGGCAGTCACGCTTATCGACCTGCGGGGCATCGTCGTGCGGCCCGGCAATGAGCTGCCCCGGCGAGCAGATTGATGAGCAACCAGAAGCGCATCCGTGGAAAATACGGACCGGGATGCGGTGAGGCGCGGTTGTCGGGGCTCACGTGAGATCGCACGCTGAACGAATGGAGCAGTTGCGCTGTGCCGCTTGCGGCGAGGTGATCGGTGTGTACGAGCCAATGCTGGCGATCCTGCCCGATGGCAGCGAGCGTGCGGGCTCGCGCCTGACGCTCGACTCCGAGCTGGAGCACCGAACGAGCGTCGCCGTCCACGAGCGTTGCCACCGCTCCGGTAGCAGTGGCAGCGTCCAAGACCACGGCCCTGGGCTCTAGCTTCCTCGCCGCGGTGGAGCGTTCTAGCTGGGGCCGGCGAGCTGGCCGAGGACTGCCTGTGACTCTGTGAGGCTCGAGGTCAGGATCTGCCTTGAGACTTCCAGGAGCTGGAACATGCGGGGGTCGCGGACTGTGTAGTAGACGCTGGTGCCTTCGCGGCGAGCCTCGAGGATGCCGTGCTTGCGCAGTGCCCCGAGGTGCTGTGAGGTTCCACTCGAGTCCATCTGCAGCTCGTTCTGTAGATCGCCGACGGTGCGCTCGCCGTCTTTGAGCAGCTCCAGGATGCGCACGCGCACCGGGTGGCCAAGGACCCGGAAGAACTCGGCCTTCATCTGGTATACGGCGCGGCGCTGGACGGCCTCGCCCGCCGCGCGGTCGCGTGAACGCGGCGTCATGACCGAGCTCTTTCGATTGTGGTGGAGTTCAGAGGGGGTTGCACTGAGCGCGATGGCACTTTCGCATCTGAGTATGGAGCACGCGACGGCGTGGGTCGCGGCCAGGCCGGCGAACCGCGTGGGTAGCTTCGCGGCGGGCCCGTTGAAGCCGCGCGGGAGGGGCCGGCGTCTCTTGCGGTCTGCGCGTCCTGGGAGATCTGCGCGAGCCACTCCTCGGTGATGTGCTCGGCGGTGCGTCCGGTTCGGCGCCGCCAGCGAACGCGGCGCTTCGCGCGGCCCTGTGACTGCTGTGGCATGCGGTGTGTCTCCTATCCTGCCTCGACCTTTCTTATAACCTTATCAGGCTGTTAGATATCTCTAGGCTCGAGGAGCTGTGAGGGTGGTGCGCAGGAAGCGGATGGTGCGCTGCCAGGAGCCCACGGCGGCGGTCGCGTCGTAGGTTCCCAGGCGGTTGGTGTCGTTGAAGAAGTCGTGTCCTGCGCCTGTGTATTTGTCGAATGTCACGTCAACTCCGGCGGTGCGTAGTTCCGTTTCAAGCGCCTTGGCTTCCCTAAGCGAGATGAACGCGTCGGCAGTCCCGAAGTGCCCGAGAACGGGGCCTTTGATGCCGTTGAAGTCGGGCTTGCCGTGCGGCATCACGTAGTAGTAGGTGACCGCCGCGGCGATCTGCGGGCACGTCGCGGCGGCCCATAGCGCGAGGCCGCCGCCGAGGCAGAAGCCGACCGCTCCCAAGCCTAGGCCGTCGACACCCGGCTGGTCGGCCAGGAACACGGCGGCGGCGCGCACGTCCTGCTCGGCATCCTCCATCGAGAGCGCCATCATCTTCTGTTCTGCCTCACTCGGCTGCGTGGCGCTCTCGCCCCGGTAGACGTCGGGCGCCAACGCGAAGAACCCCTCGCCCGCGAGACGGTCACAGACCGAGCGGATGTGCTCGTCAAGGCCCCACCACGGATGCAAGACGATCGTTGCGGGGCCATGATCCGCACCGGGGACGGCCAGGTAGCCCGGCGCCGTGCCGGCGCTGGTGGGGAACTCGATATCAGGCATGTTTCACTCCTTCGCGGTCGATATGTAGCCGGGCGGCATGGGCTAGTGGCGTGTTTGTGCTTTCAACTCAAGCTGGGGGTGCGGTGGGGTGAGCTGCGGTGTCGCGTATGAGGGTGAGCAGCGCTTCGGCGATCTGCTGCGGGTTGGGTGGGCATCCCGGGATGCGTAGATCGACGGGCAGGATCTGCTCCAGCGGCCCGGCAAGCTGTGCGGGGTCTGCGAGTACCGCGCATCCGATCGCGCAGTCGCCGAGCGCTGCGACCAGCTGTGGCTCGGGCATGGCCTCGTAGGCGCGGCGCAATGGGTCGGCCATGCGGGTGGTGATCGGTCCGGTGACGAGCAGCACGTCGGCGTGGCGGGGAGAGGCGACGATGTTCAGTCCGTGGCGCTGCAGGTCGTAGTAGGGGTTGGCGGTCGCGGCGAGCTCCTGCTCGCAGCCGTTGCATGAGCCAGCGTCGACGTGGCGCAGCGCTAGCGAGCCGCGCCGGCCGGCGGGCAGCGCGATCTCGCGGCGTAGGTGCTGCAAGTGTCTCAGCAGAACGAACACCTGCGTCAGCGGTCCGTGCAGGCGTAGCAGAGCTCGAAGCTCTTGTTGATCAGGGGAAAGTCTGGGAGCAGGTTCTCCCGGCAGGCGTGTGCGAGCGCGGGCCAGTTGGCGTAGGAGCCGGTGCGCAGATGCAGGCGGGCGATGGTGCTCCCGTCGGTCTGCACCGCGCAGACCGTCTCGCCGCGGGGGCTCTCGACGCGGGTCACGCCGAGCCCGCTTGTTGCGCTGCCGGCGCTGTGCACGCCGCCTGGCGCGAGCTCCTCGTTCAGCAGCTCCTCGAGGATCGCGAAGCTCTGCGCGAGCTCGAGCCCGCGCATGTCAAGGCGCGCCGCGACGTCCCCGTCTGCCCGCTCGGGGGTGGCGGGCGCGAACTCGCGCTCGAGCTCGTCGTAGAACAGGCGCGGGCTTTCGCCGCGCGTGTCCTGAGCCATGCCGGCGGCGCGTGCGGGGGGGCCGACCGCGCCGAGGCGCATCGCGTCGTGCTTTGTAAGCCGCCCTACGTCGCCGAGGCGGTCCTGCACCGACCCGGCGAACCGCAGCTCCCGCCACAGGGTCCGGTGATCGTCGCGCAAGGCCTCGAGCTCCGCGCGAGCCGCGCGGGCGTCGGCGTCTGCGATCCGCAACGCGCTGGCGGCGAGCGCGACGCTGCCGAACAGGAAGCGGTGACCGGTCAGGCGCTGGTTGAGTCGCTGTGCGCGCTCCTTGAGTGCCGCGAAGGCCATCGACCCGGGCGCGAACCCGACGCCGGCGCAGATCGCGGAGATGTCGTTGAGGTGGTTGTACAGACGCTCGAGCTCGAGCAGCAGCGTGCGCGCTCGTCGCAGGTTGCGGTCGGGTGCCAGCCCGAGCGCGGACTCGCACGCCTGCGCGTAGGCGACCGTGTTGGTCACCCCGCACGCGGCGCATGCGCGCTGGGCATAGGCGAGGCCGTCCGCGAGTGGGCGGCCCTCGGCGGCGAGCTGCAGCCCGCGGTGCTTGTAGAACATGCGCAGGTCGAGGTGCAGGATGCGCTCGCCGACGACGGTGAAGCGGAAGTGACCGGACTCGATCACGCCGGCGTGGATCGGGCCGACCGCGACCTGGTAGGCGTCGTGACCAAGCGCTGGCACCGTCCATGCGTCGGGCTCGGCGGGGTGCTCGAGCAGCGGCCGCAGCGGCTCGTGCCCGTCGAAGCGCAGACCGTAGGAGTCGTGCGCCTCGCGCTCGTCCCAGCCTGCTGCGGCGAACAGGTCGACGAGCGTGTCGATCGCACCCGCCGGCGCGGGTGCGCGGAGCACGTGCTCGTGGCCAGCTTGCGTGAACAGGCAGTTCACCTGCAGGCCCTGTGGTCCGTTGCTTGCGAACAGGCCGCAGAAGCGTCCGCCCGCTTGGGCTTGGTGTTCGCACGCCGCGCGCCACTCCCGCGACGTGACCCACTCCACGCTTGCCGGCGCCTGGATGCTCGCCGGCTCGCGGCTGATCGCTCGCTCCAGGTTGCTCACGTGACGCCCCTCATCAGGCTTACGCCGACGCCGGAGTCGGCGAGCAGGTAGGCGCCGACCGACAGGCCCAGCAGGCCCACGGTCAGTCCGACGGTCAGCCGGCCGGCGAGGCGCACGGTGCGCCCGGAGCGCCAGCGATGCCCGCGGCTCTCCCCGGCGAGCATCTCAATCAGCGCGTGCGCCAGCCCGAGGAACCCGAGCGCCATCAGCACGGCGGCGATCGCGACCACTGCGACCTGGTGCGCGGCGACGCCCCCGAGCAGGATCAGCAGCTCGCTGAAGAACAGCGGCGAGGGCGGCAGTCCGCTGAGTGTTCCGAGGCTGATCCCGGCGGCGGCTGCGACCGGCTTGCTGAGCCGTGTCAGCCCGCGCGTTGCCCGGTGAGAGCTGGAGGGGTCGTGGCGCGCCAGCGGGATCGCCGTGTAGAACCCGAGCGACTTCGCCAGCGCGTGTCCGGCGAGGTGGACGATCACGCCGACGGCGGCCAGCGGCGAGGCGAACCCAATGCCGAGCGCGAGGATGCCCATGTGCTCGAGGCTCGAATACGCGAGCAGCCGCTTCCACGGCATCGGCCGCCACAGGAACGGGACCGCGACCGCCAGCGACGCGAGCCCGAACGCGAGCATCAGATGATCGGCGAGATGGTGAGGGACCGCGGGACCGAGCGTCAGCACGACGCGCCAGGCGATCAGCATGACCGTCGGCAGCAGCGCGGCGGAGAGCAGCGCGCTGACCGGCGGCGGCGCCTGGCTGTGCGCGTCGGGCAGCCAGTTGTGCACGGGCGCCCAGCCGATCTTCGCTGCGAGCCCGGCGAGGATCAGAATCAGCGCGAACAGCGCCGTCTGGTGGGGCAGGCGATGCGCGTGGCGGGCGATGTTCTGCCAGTCGAGCGTCGCGAGCGAGCCGCCGTGCGGCGCCAGCCCGACGAACAGGATCAGAATGCCCAGCAGCGCGACCGCCAGGCCGAAGGTCGTCAGCACGAGGTACTTCCAGCCCGCCTCCAGCGCGTTGCGCGCGCCGCTGTAGGCGACCAGCAGCGCCGAGGCGCCGGTCGTCGCCTCGACCAGCAGCCACGCCACCCCGAGGTTGTTCACGAGCGCGAGCGCCAGCAGCGCCGCCCAGAACAGATGGAACGCGGTGTAGTACCAGGCGCGCGCCCGGCGCGCGGTGAACAGGCTCTTGCCCGCGCCGGCCAGGTAGGCCGGTGAGACGATCGCGCTGCACCAGCCGACAACCGCGATCACCGCGAGATAGGCGGCGCCGGCACGGTCGAGCACAAACCAGGAGCCGTGCAACCCCCCGGGGTCGTGCACGAAGCCGACGACACTCGCGGCGAGCGCCACCAGGACGGTGACGCTCGCGCTGAGCACGTTCATGCGGTCGGCGCCGCCGGGCGTGCGGGGCAGGCGCACCAGCAGCGCCCCGACGAGCGGCGCGACGCACACGGCGATCAGGAGCGCGTCAGTCACGCAGAGCCTCCAGCAGCGAGCTGTCGCCGCTACCGAGCTGCTCGTGGATCTTGGCGGTGAACGCCGCCGCAACCGACACGATCACCAGCAGGTCGAACACGAGGCCGAGCTCGATGAACGCCGGCAGGCCACCGGGCAGCGACAGCCCGGCGAGGTAGATGCCGTTCTCGGCGATCAGGAACCCGAGCGCCTGGAAGAGCACCGCGCGGCGCACAACCGCGGTGAGGATGCCGAGCGCGAGCAGGCCGACCGTGGCGTGTTCCACGCCCGCGCCGGTCAGGCCGAAGCGCGGGATCAACCGCTCGACGGCGAGCGCCGCCGCGACCGCGATCGCCAGCCGTGCCAGCGCCGGGAGCTCGGTGGCGATCAGCCGCTCCTTGCGGGCGCGCCGCACGGTGAACAACAGCAGCGCCGGCAGCACCAGTGCCTTGACGATCAGCACCGTCCCCGTCACCGCCAGCGCGGTCGATGTGCGCGACCCCTGCGTGAACGCGTACGCGCCAAGCCCGAGCGACTGCGCAGCGACCAGCGCGATCGCGAGCGAGCGACGGCGCACCACGATCACCGCCAGCGAGCTGATGACCAGGCCCCAGATGACAGCGCCGATCATCCGCTGCTCCCAGCGAACCAGCTCACCAGTCCCAGCAGGCACAGCGCCGACCCGAAGCCCAGCAGCAGCGGCACGCGCAGCACCCGCATCTTCGCCTGCACCGTCTCGCACACGGCCAGCGCGACGCTGAGCGCCAGCACGCCACCCGCGAGCACCGCGAGCTGCGCCGCGAACGTTCCCGGGTGGGGGATCAGCAGCTCGCACGCGAGCACGAGCACGATCCAGTGCCGGGCCGCCGCCGACCACTGCAGATAGGCGAGCTCGCGCCCCGCGTACTCCAGGAGCGGCCCCTCGTGAACCATCGTGAGCTCCAGGTGGGTGTCGGGATTGTCGACCGGCTGGCGGCCGGTCTCGGCGAGGATCACCAGGCAGAACGCGATCGCGGCCACCCAATGCGCCGGTCTCGCCCATACTTCGGGCAGCGTGGCCGCGTGGCTCATAGACAGCAGATCGGTGCTTTGCAGTGGCAGCGCGAGCAGCACCAGCACCAGCAGCAGCAGCCCCTCGACGAACACCGAGAACATCAGATCTCGCGCGGCGCCCATCAGGCCAAATGCACCGGCCGTGTCCCACGCCGCCAGCGTCACCGCGAAGCGAGCGAGTGCCAGCAGGCCGACCAGTACGAGCGCGTCGTGGCCGAACCCCCAATCGGGGGCGTGCGCGCCGATCGGCAGCAACAGCAGCACCAGCAGCGTGCATGCAACGGCGACCGCCGGCGCGATCGTGTATATGAGCGTGTGCGGCTCGGGCGCCACACCGGACTTGCCCCATAGCCGGCGAAGCTCGCGGTAGGGCTGCAGAACGGCGGGTCCGCGCCGGCCCTGCAGGCGCGCCTTCAGATGCTGGATCAGCCCGACGATCGCCGGAGCGCCCAGCACACCACCCGTGACCTGCACTACACCCGCGACTGTGGTGGCCAGGCTCATCCCAGGACTCCGGTTCGAGCGAGCGCCAACAGCACGCCCAGCAGTGCGAGCAGGTAGATCAGATAGGTCCGCAGGCTGCCCGACTGCACCCGGCGCGCGATCGCAGCGGCGTGCAGCGCCCCGCGCGAGACCGGTCCGTAGAGCACTGTGTCGAACAGGTGAGGCACCTCAGCTTGATAGATGACGGACTCCGCGACTCCCGAGGCGACGGTTACCTGCACCTCGCGCCGTGGACGCAAGAGCGACTCGAGCACGAGGCGCAGCGGCTTGGTGAACCCCGCGGAGGTCCATTGGAGTCCGGCTGCCGGCGGTTGCCCGCACACCCATGTCGGCGCCGGGACGGCACGGCGGTTCCTGGCGAGCCTCACCAGGCCCGCCACCATCACCAGCAACGCCAGCGCCAACGCCAGTGTTGGCAGCGACCCAGTACCGGGCACGCTCAGCCCAGCGCCAACGTGCAGCCTCACCCGCCCCGGCGGCCCCAACGTGGCGAGCGTGGGCACCAGGAGCCCCGGCAACACCCCCAAGGCCACGCACGCCCCCGCCAGGAAGATCATGCTCGCCCGCATTCCCACTGGCACCTCGCTGGCCTGCGCGCACTCCGGGCGGCGGGGCAGGCCGAGCAGCACCAGCCCAATCACCTTCACGAAGCAGTACACGGCCAGCGCCGCTGTTCCGGCCAGGGCGGTGGTCGCCAGCGCGCCTGCGAGCGCGACCCCTAGGTGGCTCGTGACTCCGAGGTGCAGCAGCGACTGAAGCGTCAGCCACTCCGAGGCAAACCCGTTCAGCGGCGGCAGGCCGGCGATCGCCATCGCGCCGAGCGCGAACGCCCAGCCAGTCCACGGCATCCGCCGCAACAGGCCGCCGAGGCGATCGAGCTCGAGGCTGCCGACGGCCTTGCTGAAGGCTCCGGCGCCGAGGAACAGGAGTCCCTTGAACAGCGCGTGGTTGAGAGCGTGTAGCAGCGCCGCAGCGAACGCGATCGCGCTCCAAGTCGGCTGCCCGATGTCGCGGAACACCAGCGACGCACCCAGTCCCAGGGCAACGATGCCGACGTTCTCGATCGAGTGAAACGCCAGCAGCCGCTTGAGCTCGTGCTGCAGCAAGGCATACAGCACGCCGCCCACGCACGACAGGGCGCCGATCGCCATCAGCGTGATCCCGACCCACAGGCCGGGCGGCGCGAGCCACTGAAACAGCACGCGCACGAGCCCGTAGAGCGCCAGCTTGATCATCACCCCCGACATCAGCGCCGAGATGTGCGCGGGTGCCAGGGGGTGCGCGCGCGGCAGCCAAGTGTGAAACGGCATCAAGCCCGCCTTGGTGGAGAAACCGAGCAGTGACGCGCTCGCCACGACGGCCGCCAGGCCGCCGCTCAATGGGTGGCCGCCAAGCGCGCCGTGCTGGGCGAGCACGAGCATCGACACCCACACGCCGGCGCCGCCGATGTGCGTGATCGCCAGGTACACGAACACGCCGTGGCGGGCCTCGCGATCCTGGCGGGCGAGCAGGATCGCTGCCGCCGGTACCAGCGTCATCAGCTCCCAGAAGCCGAGAAAGGTGCTCACGTCGCGGGCGCACACAAACCCCACCAGTGCGAACAGGAAGGCTCCTGTGGCAAGCGCGAGCGAGCGGCCCTGCCAGTCCGCTTGCAGGGCGTCGCGTGCGAACAGCGCGGCCGGTGCCCCGACGACGGCGACGAGGAGCAGGAAGAAGCCGCTCAGCGGGTCAACGCCAAACGCCGGGCGCACCTCGCCGCGAAACCCCGCGCCCACAGCATGCCCGGAGGCGAGCACCCACACGCCGGCCGCCCCGAGCAACACCGCGCCAACCGACTGGACAGCGAGCCCGGCGCGCGGCGAGCGACTCACGACCGAGCTCACAGCACCGGCGAGGACCGCCGACGCGCCGGCGAGGACCAGCGCCGCGGGTGCGCTCATCGAGCGTTCACCCGTGCGCCAGCGACGTCAAGTCAGAGCATCTGAGGATCCCGCCGACGCGCGCCAGTGCCGGAGAAGCAACAAGCGCGCCGCCCGCGGTCATGCGAGCGGCAGGCTTGGCTGTCAGTTGACAAATCGGGCCGGTCACGACCCCACAAAGATATAGCACAGCCTTCTAAGCAATAAGTCTTAGAACCAAATAAGACTATGTAGATATAGCTCCGATCATCAGGGCTCACCGGCGATTAGATCTCAAACCAGACGCGGGCGGGAGGTCCAAGGGGCATGCCCAAGCTAGCGTTCCGGCCGACCGTGACCAGTCCTCTGCCGGCGCCACGCAACTCGGCGGTCAATCTGTGTCTGCTGTTGTCCTCCGCCTCGATGACATCGACCCGCAGGAGCTGGGCTTCGAGGGTGAGCAGCACTGTGATTTGGTTGGCGAGACTACGTTGCACGCTTGAGGCGACCAGCTCGTCGACGAGCAGCATGGCCGTATCCAGCCGCTCCCTGGTGAGGTGCTCGAAGAGGGAACTCCGCAGCCAGCGCCGAGCCACACTCGCGGTATCTGCGGCCACCGCGAAGTCATGGCACCAAACACGCTCAGCGTCGGGTGCTGCCATCAGCTTCTCTCCCGGCTCATCGTTCGTCAACGACGCAAGCTCTCGTAGCAGATGACAGCGACCAGCACGCACCCAAGCAGGCTCGCGGCACCAGTTGCAACCACCTCGATTTCCCCTGCTGGCGCAACGAGCGCAGGCGGAAGAGCAACGAAGGCGAGCAGTCCGATCAGCGCGAACACCACCGCGTGTGCGCGCAGGTAGCGCAGCCGGGGTGGGCGCGAGGCATCACGTTTCGCCGTGCTGAGGTCTCGCGCGGGAGCCTCCCCGCCCTTTGGGCACTTCTGAACGCCGCGCGGGCGTGCTCGACCGGCGTTCATCCCAGCAGCTCCGCAAGACGCTGCTCAAGTCTTCGCACGCCCTCCGTAGCGACGGAGGCGGGCGCGTTGTCGTAGAGCACCGCCAGCGGCATGTCGCCCTCCTCGCCCACGATCGCCTGGACGACGAGCCCGACATGGCCCTCCGGCGCGGCTTCAACGTCGCGCCGGACCGCGCGGGGCAGGCGCATGCGGATGTCGTTGAAGCTTCGGCGGTCGAGGACATGACTGCGTACCCGCCATCGCCCGTGATTGGGTGAGCGCTCATCTGTCGAGGATGACGCCACGAGCTAGTCCCAGCTCAGGTGTCGCACGTGACGGTAGGTCTCCCACGCGTCAGCGACACAATCGAAGGCGTCCTGCGCCACCGTGCCGTGGCCGGCAATCAGCGCAACCGCTGCATCGAGCGTGGAGGGCTCGCAGTACTCCAAGAGCATCATCGCCGCCGCCGGGGCGTTCGCGCCACCCCCAAGGATGGTCCGTGCCAGCCGAGCGTCATAGAGTTCGGCAACACCGCTCATCGCCCACGCTGCCCTCGATGACATCGGTGGCTCGTCTTTGTCAGTGGCGAGCGCACCCGCTCGTCGATCGTCCAGATCGCGGCCAGCGCGCGTGCGAGCCGCCGCAGCGCAAGCTGCTGGCTGCGCAACACCGCGTCTGAGTCACACGTTTGCAGTGCCAGACACACATCGCTCACCAGCTCACTCAGCGCCTCGCGCTGCCGATCCCACGCATGCCGATGATCGAAGTCACCCGGACGCAGATAGAGCTCCGAGGCCACCAGCGCTGTTCCCGCACGCGAGCTCACAGTGCTCTGCAGTTGCTCCTCGTCGCCGAACGCCCTCATCGTCAGCAGATCCTCCAGCGCCTGCACTATCACCCACAGTCCGACGGTCAGCTCGAGCCAGCGCGCGCGAAGCGCGAGGAGCGCATCGGCGCGCAGGCCTGGATCGCCGCGCCTGAGAGACGCCAGCTCGACAGCCTCAACAGGGGGAACGATGCTCAGCGTGGCACGTAGCCACACGCCGAGGTGATCCTCCTCCGCGGCCTCGCCAGATCGCGATCGCTGGACGTGCGCCATGCTGCGCACCTCTCCCGCAAGCGCCTCTAGTTGCTGCCGAAGCGCCACTGGCTGGTTGGGGTGCGCGCGTCGAGTACCGCCGATCTCGTTCAAGTGCCTGGCAATGCGAACCGTCAGCGACGCCAGATCGACCGCGGCATCCTCTAGCGTCGCAAGCGACACAGCGGGGTCGCACGTCGAGCCAAGAAGCTCCTCGATCGCCGCACGAGCAGTGTTCGCGGCTTGGATGATCGTCGCGCGATTGACGAGCACCGGCTGCTCTGCAGCGCGGATCTCGCGCTCAGCTGCTCCAAGTGCCTCCTCCAAGCGGTGCAGCAGGTGCAGGTGGCGCTGACCTGCCACAGGGCCGAAAGCGCGCCACACCCGCGCACTGCACTCAAGCGACACGGCCGCGTGACACAAGACCGAGCGACGGCCGGCGCCAGACCCCTTCCACAGCGCCAGGAGATCGCGCTGTATGAGATCGAAGCGCCGCTTGGCCTGAACCGCCACGCTCTGGGGATCGACATGGCGCCCGACTGGATCCCCCAGAGCAACCTCGCCCCACAGCTCGCCAAACAACTGAAACCAACCACGCCCCCGGGTGGTCCCTGTCCGCACCTTCGCGTCAAAGCTCGGGAGGCTGAAGGCATGTAGCGGCGGCTCCGCCGAGGCCCATCCAGAGAATCTCGCCTGCGAACCCGCCATCCCCTTACAATCCTATCATCTTCTAAGATTAGGATAGACTGGCATAGGAGCCCTACAGCCGCCAGCGGGCTGCCCAAGGACGAAGAGACTCTGCTCGACCGTCTCAACGAGCAGCGCCCTGCCCCGCACGCGCAGGCTCATGCCAGCGGTCCGCCCCGGCAATCACCATGACGCCGCGCTCCATAATCGAACTGCCTGCCGACATCGGTGGAGACTACGAGGTGTATCTCAACGGGGTACTCCAGCAGCCTTATCTCGATTTCGACGTCGAAGGTCGCGTCATCATCTTCAACCAGCCGCTACGGAAGGATCGCATCTCAGGCTGGCGATGGTTCCTCGGCGCTTGGGGGGTCGGCACCTACCGGCAAAACGACACCATCGACATCCGCTACACGGTGGACGGTCAGCCGCGCGTAGCACACGGTCTAGAGGCAAAGCTCGTCCGGGATCACGCGCTCTCCGACGGCTGACTCCAGCCCACCTGTGCGGCTACGCCCATGCGAGAAGCCAAGTGGGTATGCGGCGCCCCAAACAGCTGACACCCTACTCATCGACCCGACGACGCCGGCGCAACAGACTCCGCACTGCCGTTTTCGCGGAGATGCAGGCGCGACCGGGCGTCCGCGTCATTACCGAGTTGGACGAGATCCGGTCGTCAGCGACGCGGATCGTCGCGCTTCCGCAAACACGTGAGGAGCGAGCACGAGCGTCGAGATCAAGGTCGCCCGGGCGACGCGCGTCGCTGGCGCGCATCTGGGCGCGCACCGCAGTTTTTGGCTCTGCGCCGCCGATCTCTGACCGCTCGAAAACCGTTGTGCGCCTGATTGGCGTACCGAGAGTTCGAATCTCCCCCCACTCCGCTGTGGTGCCGGATTTCGCCTGTTTGCAGGGGGGATCTGGCGTGTTTTGAGTGGGTTGCTGGCTACGTCCGCGAGACCGCTGGAAACCGCCTGAAACCGCCCGATTCGCGATCGGACGGGCGCGCATACTCGGCTCGGCGACCGCGAGTGTTGGGTCTGTCCGTCTCGAGCCGGAGTTGCGTCTCGCGCTGGCTCAGCGGGTGGAGCACGATCACGAAATGACTTCCTCGGTGGTCCGTAAGGCGCTGCGTCGGTATCTCGAAGTCGCCTAAAGCGGAGCCGCCGACCGATGGCCGCGACCGTGTAGGTCGTGGCGAAGCCGGCTGAGCGACCAGACGGGCAAGCGGGCGAAGAACCCTGCAGCGGCTCTGTGGCGCATCGTCGGCTCGCTGACCCCGGAGCAGGAGCGAAGGCCTGCGCGTGAGATCGAGCTTGTGACGGCTGCCGTGACCAGCGAGCGAGGAGGCGCTTCGCTCGAGGTATCTGTGGCAGAGGGCGCACGCGCGAGGCACTCCCGGAGCTGCACTAGCCGCTCTGGTCGGGCATGCGACTGCATCCCTGTCAGCGTGTCATGCGGACTTTCGCGGCTTCCTCAGTGGACGTTACGGATGGTCGTGCCGCGATGCGGGTGTAGGTTCGTCTGCGTGGGCGTGCGCGCGTGTCACCATGGCGACGCGCCCCCGGACACAATCCCTACAACCCCAGGAGGCCTGTCATGGGCGAGAAGACCGACAAGATCGGCGGCCGCGTGAAGCAGGCCGTCGGTGCTATCACCGGTGATGAGGAGACCAGGTACAAGGGGGAGCGCCAAGAGGACAAGGGCAAGCTCAAGGGCAGGTTCGACTCGGCCATCGGCAAGGCGCAGCACGCGCTTGAGGACCTCAAGGCAGACAAAGCGTGACTGTCCGTTCCAGCGCCGAGTTGGGACACGGCTCGATCGTGAGTCTCGGCGCGTGGACGCGCGTGCAGTGTCCACGGCGTGGAGAGCCGCACGCGAGTAGGATCCTCGCCAGATCGGAGGTTCTGCGGTGAGTGTCGTGGCGTGGCTTGTAGTCATCTTGGTACTGGTGGTTCTCGTGTTGCTGCTCGGTGTCTTCATGCGCCGCCGTCGGCGAGGGGGTGGCGTGATCGCCACGCGGAAAAAGCGATGAGGATGCTCGCTACCGGCTCGGCGATCCGTGGTCTACCCGTGGTGACGATCGGCGGCGGTGAGGACGTTGCCGAGGTTCGCGACTTGATCTATGACCCGCAGGCTGGGCGCGTCGTGGGTCTCACGCTCAACAAGCGTGGCTTCCTCGCTGGGCGCTCTCGTGAGGTGTTGCCAGCCGAGCAGATCCACGCGATCGGTCAAGACGCCGTCATGGTCCAGGATGAGAGCAGTCTGCTCCTGCCGCAGGACGCACCGGCGGACGTCGGTGAGCCGCCATCTGGGCGCGACGTGACCGGCGACGAGGTCTTGACCGAGCACGGCACGAGCCTCGGCAAGGTGCGAGACGTTGTCGTCCTGCTGGGAAGCAACGGAGAGGTCGTCGGCTACGAGATCGACGCGGCATCCGGCGGCACCGGCTACATCCCGCTGCCCACCCAGTTGGCCGTGTCAGGCAGCACGCTGATTGTGCCGGAGGCCACGAAAGACTTCGTCGAGAAGGATCTGGTTGGGCTTGGCGCAGCAGTCGATGACCTCCGCTCGAAGCTGGGCGCGTCATGAGCGACAGTTTCACTGCGGTCTCAGGGCGAAAGGTGGTCAGCCAGAAGAGCGCTGAGGAGCTCGGCGAGGTTGCTCACATCGTGATCGACGTCAAACGACACAAGGTCGTGTCACTGATCGTGGGCAAGGGCCGCAAGGCCCTCGTGCTCGACTGGGACCAGGTCAGCGGGCTTGGCCCCGACGCGGTGATGGTCGCCGACGAGAGCGCTCTGCACGCACCGCGCGACGATCACGAGAGCGCAGCCGCCGACGGCAAGCTCGAGCTGATCGGCAAACGCGCTCTCAACGACATCGGCAACGACCTGGGCGAGCTCAGCGACGTGCGGTTTGACTCGAAGACCGGGATCGTCGAAAGCCTCGTGCTCGGCGATCGCGAGGAGGCAGCAGCGTCGCTGGTCGGAGCCGGCTCCTACGCCGCGATCTTTCAAACGCTCGCGCAGTAAACCGCGTCGAGATCCGGAGATCGCCGCTCAGCTGGCCGAGTAGATCACCGTCACGTCGGCCTCGAGCTGGCAGGTGTTGTCGCTGGCCTGTGCCCTGTGGGCCTTCTTCTTGTGCTTCTTGGGCTTGGCGGGGATCGGCGTCAGCTGGCCGCTTGCGCTACCGGCGGCCGCCGGCGCGCTCGCGCTGCCCGACACGCCGGTCGCCGCGACACCAGGCAAGAAGCCGACGCCGCAGTAGCCGAGGTAGTCGTCGCTCTGCTCGGTGAAGGTCTGCAGCGGGCCGAGCGTCAGCGAGAGCTGCTGCGCGACCATCTGCGCCTTCGTTTGGGCGTCGCTGATCGCGGCGGCGAGCGCCCGGTCGTAAGCGGCCTGCTGCTGGGCGTCGGTGGCCCCGGAGGGCACCGGCGCGCCGCCCGTGCCGTTGACGCTGATCTGCTGGCCGGTCGCCGCGACCGCTGTGCCCGACAGGGCGAGCGTCGCTGCGCCCGAGAGTGCGAGTGCTCTCAACATGCTGGCTCCTTTCAGCGGACGAGGATGGGGGTGCTGTAGTTGGATACGTGTGCCCCGGCTGGGACCTGGATGAGCGCGCGGTAGAGACCGCGTCTGTGGAGGCGTACGACGCGGCTGAAGCGCGAGACGGTCGGGGTGCCGGCTTTCACGGAGGTGCCGCCCTCGTTCACGGATTTGTGGCCGGGCACGAGCAGCTGGAAGCCGACGAGCGCGCCGACCTCCGCTGGGGCGACCGTGCCGTACAGGCGCACGTAGCCGGGGCGGCCGACTGAACGCGCGTGGAAGGAGACCCGAACCGCGACGTTCTCGAGCACGACGGGGCTGGACACTTCCGGTTTGCCGACCGTCACCACACGCAGCTGCGTGTTTTCGAGCAGGCCGAGGAACGGGAATGAGAAGCCCCCGGTGGGATTCGTGACCTCCGGGTTGCCGACGTTCTTGAAGCCGCCTGTGTATGGGTAGGGGTTGGCCTGCAGGACGATCTCGTGGTCGCCGGCGCCTGTCCCGGATAGCGTGCCCTCGACCAGGAAGGAGTTTCCGAAGATGACCGGGTCTGGGACGCCGGTGATGGCTAGCGAGAGGGGGATCTTCGGCGTGGTGAAGGTGCGGTCTTGCCCCTTCGTCGTCCCGGCTGGGCTGCTCGCTACGATCCGGTAGTGATAGGTGGTCAGTGGCTGCAGTCCGCTCACGGACTGGCTCACTCGGATCGTTTTCGTCCCGTTCCCGGCTGGTGAGAGCGGCGTCTGTGACCCGTAGCTACGGGTGGTCCCGTACTGGAAGACATAGTTGGCTTCCTGTCCCTTTGGGTTGACCGACCCAGCGAGCGTCGCGGAGGAGAAAGTCACGTTTGAGGCACTTCCGGTGCTGACGCCGGGTGCGGTGGGCGAGGCGGCCTGCCCTGTAGAGACGGGGAGCGCGAAGGCGAAAGCGAACGCCAGTGCGACGAGCACAGAATTGCGAGACATGAGGACCTCTCCGAGCGCCTCCAGCCCACCTCCCGGCGTGCCAAACGGCTCTCATAGCGACGGCTAATCAAACGCAGAACACCGACCAAGCCCAATGACGACCGAGTCGATGCGAATGACTGTACGCCCGAAACGCGGCGCGGTCGTCCGTGGCGGCTACCGACCAGGCAGCCGGGAAACCCGCGGGGGTGGGCAGGTCAGACGCGGGGTCTGCGCAGACTGTTAGGGCAGCGACAGGACTGCGAGCGAGACGGTCTCGGGTACGTCTACGATCAGCAGCCCTGGCATAGATCTGCGCGGACGGTTCGCCGGGCTGGTGGAGCTCCAGCTCGGTGAGGCGAGCGCGCAGGAGATCGCGCGAGCCGTTGCCGAGCGCGTCCGGCACGAGAGCATGGGATGTGGCGGAGGCGGGGATGGCAGAGGTCGCGCGGCGCCGCCTGCGATGTCCACCAAGCACGACGCGGCCCCGCTCGTCCATGTCTGACGGTCCGTAGCTTTCCCGCTGGGGTCGCGGGATCGTCACGATGGCAGGTCTGCTTGGGCGGCTTAGGTTGACTTGGGCGATGACGGCGATCGAGGTCGACAGCCTGTTCAAGAGCTACGGGTCCGTCGATGCCCTGCGCGGCGTGAGCTTCCGGGTCGAGGACGGGGAGGTGTTCGCGCTGCTGGGCCCCAACGGGGCGGGCAAGACGACGACGCTCGAGATCCTCGAGGGTCACCGTCGCCGTAGCGGCGGGCGGGTGTCGGTGCTCGGCCTCGATCCAGAGCTCGGCGGGCGCACGCTGCGCGAGCGCATCGGGATCGTGCTGCAGTCCGCCGGCCTCGACGGGGAGCTGTCCGTGCACGAGGTGCTCGCGCTGTACGGCGGCTGCTATCCGCGGGCGTTGCCGGCCGATGACGTCGTCGAGCTGGTCGGCCTCGAGGAGAAGCGCGGCGCGCGTGTGAAGACGCTGTCGGGCGGGCAGCGGCGGCGGCTCGATCTGGCGCTCGCGCTGGTCGGCGACCCCGACCTGATCTTTCTCGACGAGCCCACGACGGGATTTGACCCGGGGGCCCGGCAGGGCGCATGGCGGTTGATCGAGAGCTTGCGTTCGCTCGGTCGCACGATCGTGTTGAGCTCGCACTACATGGACGAGGTTCAGCATCTCGCCGACCGGGTGGTCGTGCTCGCGGGCGGGCGGATCGTCGCGGCGGGCAGCCCGGACATGCTCGGCGGGCGCGCACGGCACGACACGGTGATCAGGTTCCGTCTGCCGAGCTCGCACAACGTTGCGGAGCTGCCCGCGGAGTTGCGCGACCTGGTGCAGCCGCATGACGGCGAGCTGCTCCTGCGGACCGGCGATCCGACGCATGTGCTGGCAGGTCTGTGCAGCTGGGCGGTCGGCTGCGGGATCGAGCTGCGCGGGCTGGAGGTCGTGGGTCCCTCGCTCGAAGACATCTACCTGCAGCTGACGGAAGCCGGCGGCGATGGCGGTGCCTGAGCGCCGTCGCCCGTCCGCGCTGCGGCTGCTCGCCGCGCAGGTCGTCTACCAGCTGCGGGTGCTCGTGCGCTCTCCGATCGGGTCGTTCGCCACGCTTGTGATCCCGCTGATGGTGCTGCTCGCAGTCAATCTCCTCTACCGGGGCACCCACCTCGCCAGTCGCGGCGGCATCGCCTACGCGCAGTTCTTCACTCCCGCGATGGTCGCGTTCGCGGTGGTCAACGCCTGCTACATGAGCGTGATCTCCGCGACGAGCCTCGCGCGCGACGAAGGCATCCTCAAGCGGCTGCGGGGGACGCCGCTGCCGCCGTGGATCTACATGAGCGGCCGGCTCGCCTCAGCGGGGCTCGTCGCGCTGATCTCGGCGGTGGTCGTGATCGCGGTCGGTGCGGGCGTGTATGACTTCGAGGTGATCTGGAGCGCCGTGCCCGCAGCGCTGCTGGTCCTCGCAGCCGCCATGTTCTGCTTCAGCGCGCTTGGCATGGCGGTGACGGTGCTGGTGCCCAGAGCCGACTCGGCGCTACCGGTCGCGTGGGGGACGATCCTGCCGCTGTGCTTCATATCCGACGTGTTCATGCCGATCGACAACGCGCCGCACTGGCTGCGCGAGACCGCGTCGTTCTTCCCGCTGCGCCCGTTCGCCGACGAGCTGGAGAGCCTGTTCAACCCGACCCGGGGAGGCGCGACGCTGCACTGGCAGCACCTGGAGGTCCTCGTCATCTGGGGCGTCGTGGCGGCCGCGTTCGCGCTCTTCACGTTCCGCTGGGAGCCCGGATCGCCGGGTCCGCGCAGGCGCGCGTCGCAGCCGAGAGCGGCGTTCGCGGTCAGCCGCGTACGCGGGATGTTCGAGCGCGCGGCTGAACGTCCGCCACGAGTCAGCTCCGATGACACGCCCAAGTGAGCCGCGGGGGCAGGCCGGCGCGCATCGGCGCGCACGCGAGCAGGGCGTCCTGGCCCCGCTGTATGCGCTCGTCCGCTTTCTGCTGACACCGGCGCTCCGGCTCTGGTTTCGAGCGCGCATCTCCGGCAGCGAGCACATTCCGGCAGACGGCGCGGCGATCATCGCGCCGAACCACAAGAGCTTTCTCGACGCGTTCTTCGTGGGCATCTCCACACGCCGGCACGTGCGCTTCATGGCCAAGGCGGAGCTGTTCAGGGGGCCGTTCGGCTGGCTGCTGCTGCGCCTGGGGGCCTTTCCCGTGCTCCGCGGCGAGGCGGACGCGGAAGCGCTGGAGACGGCCAGGACGATCCTCGAGCAGGGCGGCGTGCTCGTCGTCTTTCCCGAGGGCACCCGGGTCGAGGACCCGCACGCGCTCGGCGCCCCCCACCACGGAGCGGGGAGGTTGGCGCTGATGACCGGTGCGCCGATCGTCCCCGCCGCGATCGCCGGCACGCAGCGGCTGTGGCTCGGGCCGCTGCCCAAGCCTCGCCGGGTGCAGGTCTCGTTCCTCGAGGCGATCGACCCCGCTCGGCTCTCGCAGCGCCCGGATGCGCTCGGCGAGCTGGTCGACCGCGATCTGTGGCCGGCAGTGCAGCGCGAGTACGGGCGCGAGCTCGCACGCCCCGGCCTGATCCTGGCCGCGCTCGCGGCGATCGGGCTCGGCGGCGGCCTGCTCGCGCGTCGCCGAGCGCGGGCCGAGACGCACCTGCTCGGCATCGTCGAGCCGCTGAAGCTCAGACGGCGCAAGTCCCGCGAGCGGTTGCTGGCGCGTCTGCTCAGACTCAGGGCGCGGCGCGGCGGCGGGTGAGCAGGCGCAGGCGTGCGGCCTCCTCGCGTTCGCTCTCCTCGAGGCTCAGCTCGAGCGTGGCCAGCTCGGCCTCCTGCCGCGGGATCAGGCGTCGCTCGATCGCACGCGCGCGACGCGCAACGGCGGACAGCTCGTGCGAGACCCGGTCCAGCGCGGTCTGCGCGGCCGCCTGCGCGGTGGCGGCGCTGGTTGCCCGGCGGTAGGCGAGCGCGGCATAGTGCAGGGCCGAGCTCCCGCCCAGCGAGGAGATGGGGGGCACGGGGCCCTGATCGAGGGTGGCGATGCGCGGTCGGACGATGCCCATCAGCGGCTCCCACGCGACCGTCAGCTCCGGCGCATGCTGGATGTAGGAGGCGATGCGCGCGAGCTCGCCGGCGTCGTCGAGCAGCGCCGAGCGGGCCAGCCAGAGCTCTGCCTCGGCGACCGCCTGCGCCCACTCCGCGGCGCT
This sequence comes from uncultured Solirubrobacteraceae bacterium, assembly GCA_963735705.1. GTDB lineage: Bacteria > Actinomycetota > Thermoleophilia > Solirubrobacterales > Solirubrobacteraceae > Palsa-744. Next base: position 303,110 of record CAVTLZ010000012.1, on the reverse strand, counting down.
CGTCGCGGTCGCCTCGCGCAGCCGGCGCTGTTCGGCCAGCAGCGCCTGGCGCTTGCGCGAGAGCAGGTCCGCGCCGCGGCGCGCGACCGCGAGCCGCCGGCGCAGCACGAGCCGCGCCGCCTTACCCGACGTGCCCGTGCTCGGCATCCGGCTCCTCCCCTCGGTAGCGTGCGGCGAGCGTCTGACGGCTGACCATCGTCAGCTCGGCGGCCGGCAGGCGCGAGGCCACCCGCCAGCCGAGGTCGAGCGTCGCATCCACGGTGCGAGCCTCCTGCCTGCCCTGGCTGAGGAACTCGCGCTCAAGCGCCGTTCGAAACGCAAGCAGGCGCTGGTCGGCGACCGGCAGCGCGTCGGCGCCGACGATCTCCGCGAGCTCGGCCGCCTGCAGCGCGCGTGCCATCAGCGAGTACAGCTGGTCGGAGAGCTCGAGATGATCCTCGCGCGTCAGCCCGCCCCCGGCGCCGCGGCGCATCAGGCGCGAGAGCGACCCCATCAGGTCGAGCGGCGGGTAGACGCCGCGGACGTGCAGATCGGTCGCGAGCACGAGCTGGCCCTCGGTGATGTAGCCGGTCAGATCAGGCACGGGATGGGTGATGTCGCCGGCGGGCATCGTCAGCACCGGCACGAGCGTCACCGACCCCTGGCGGCCGCGCATGCGCCCGGCTCGCTCGAACAGCGACGCGAGGTCGCTGTACAGGTAGCCCGGGTAGCCGCGCCGCGTGGGCACCTCCCCACGGGCGGCCGACACCTGGCGCACCGCCTCCGCGTAGTTGGTCATGTCGGCCAGCAGCACCAGCACATGCCGGTCGCATTCGAAGGCGAGGTGCTCGGCGACGGTCAGAGCCACCCGCGGCGTCATCACGCGCTCGACGACCGGGTCGTCGGCGGTGTTGACGAACATCACCGTCTCGCGCTCGCCGGCGCGCGTCTCGAGCGTCTCGCGCAGCGAGGCGGCGTCCGCGTGGGTGACCCCGAGCGCCGCGAACACGACCGCGAACGGCTCGCCGGCGACGTTGGCCTGGACGGCGATCTGGGCGGCGAGCTCGAGGTGGGGAAGCCCGCCGACCGAGAAGATCGGCAGCTTCTGGCCGCGCACCAGCGTCGCGAGCCCGTCGATCGCGCTGACGCCGGTGACGATCGGCTCGCTGGGCGGGATGCGTACGGCGGGGTTGATCGGCGTGCCGTTGATCTCGCGGCGGCGACTGCCGAGGATCGGAGGGCCTCCGTCGAGCGGCTGGCCGCGGCCGTCGCACACGCGGCCGAGCCAGTCCTCGGTGATCGGCACGCTCATCGGGCCGCCGCCGAACGCGGTGCGCACCCCGTCCAGGCGCATGCCGGCCGTGCCCTCGAGCACCTCGACGACCGCGTGGTCGAGGTTGACGTCCAGCACGACGCCGTGGCGCACCTCGCCGTCCGCCAGCCGGATCTCGGCGACCTCGTTCCAGCCGACGTCCCGCACGCCCTCGACGACGATCAACGGCCCGCGAATCGACGCCGTCGAGCTGTACTCGATCGGCTGCGGCCCCAGCCGCGCCGGACCCTCCCGGCGCTCCTCGCCGGACGCGCCCGCCGCCGTCATCGCAGCTGTCCGATGCGGCTCTGGATCTCGGCTCCCAGGCGCGCGACCGAATCGGCGTCCTCGGCGGGGCACTCGTCGCGGATGCGCGCGACGTCGGACAGGTCGAGCGCTTCGATGCGCTCGACCGCGGCGCCCGCGCCTGCCGACGCCAGCAGCGCTCGGTGGATGTCGAGCACCAGCGCCAGCAGCGCGGCTTGCTTGGCGGGAGCGCAGTAGCGGTCGTCGAGGCTCAGGGCGCTCTGCTGGAGGACGCCCTCGCGCAGCAGTCGCGCGGAGATCAGCGTGACGCGCTCGGCGGCGGGCAGGCTCTCGACGCCCGTCAGCTGGGCGACCGACTCGATCCGATCGGCGTCCAGGAGCAGCTGCAGCGCTTCGCCCCGGCGCCCCGCCCAGTCGTCATCCCCTTCGGCCGCCTTGAAGGCCGCGATCGATTCGGCGTCGCGCGAGGAGGAGTCGGTCCAGCTGATCGCCGGGTGATGGCGGGCGTATGCGAGCTGGCGGTCGAGCGACCACACGGCTCGCACGAATCGCCGCGTATGCGCCGTGACCGGCTCGGCCAGGTCGCCGCCGGGAGGGGACACGGCGCCGAGGATCGTGACCGACGCCTCGCCGCCGGCCAGCGTCCGAAAGCGCCCGGCGCGCTCGTAGAACGCGGCCAGCGTCGAGGACAGCTCAGGCGGGTAGCCCTCCTCGGCGGGCAGCTCCTCGGTGCGGGCGGCCGACTCGCGCAGCGCCTCGGCCCAGCGCGAGGTCGAGTCGGCGATCACCACTGCGTCATAGCCCATGTCGCGGTAGTGCTCGGCGACCGTGACACCGGTGTAGATGCTGGCCTCGCGCGCCAGCAGCGGCATGTTCGAGGTGTTGACGATCGTGACCGTGCGTTCCATCAGCCGCCGGCCGCTGCGCGGGTCTTCGAGCTCGGCGAAGTCCTCGAGCAGCTCGGCGAGCTCGTTGCCGCGCTCGCCGCAGCCGACGTAGACGATCACGTCCGCGTCGCACCACTTCGCGATCTGCTGCAGCAACAGCGTCTTGCCCGTGCCGAACCCGCCGGGCACTCCGGCGGTGCTGCCCTGGCACAGCGGGAACAGCAGGTCGATGGCGCGCTGGCCGGTGATCAGCGGCCGGCCGAAGGGCAGGCGCGCGGCAGCCGGCCGCGCGCGGCGAACGGGCCACGTATGCGCCAGCGCGATCTCGTGCCCGTCGACGATCGCGATCGTCTCCTCGACGGTAACCTCGCTCTCCTCGGCGATCGTTTCGACCGTGCCGGAGAGCTCGTGTGGGACGAGCGCGCGGTAGGCGATCGCGCCGGTCTCCGGCACCGTGCCGAGCAGCGCGCCGGGCTCGACCCGCTCGCCCGGGCGAACGCTCGGCGTGAAGCGCCAGCGCCGGTCGTGCTCGAGCGCGCCGGCGAGCGTCCCGGGCGCGAGCCACGGGCCGGCGTCCTGCAGGCGCCGCAGCATCCCGTCGAAGACGCCGCCGAGCAGGCCCGGACCCAGCTCGGCGCTGAGCGGGCGCCCGGTCGCGAGCACCGCCTCGCGCGGGCGCAGCCCGGATGTCTCCTCGTAGACCTGCACGGTCGCGGTCTCGCCCGCGAGCGACAGCACCTCGCCCGCCAGCCCGCGCGACCCGACGGTCACGAGCTCGGCGACGCGCAGGCCGTGTCCGCCCGCGACCTCGACGATCGGCCCGTTCACGCGGGTGACGGTGCCCGCGCTCAGCTCCACAACGCCGCCACCTCGTCGTCCAGCTGGGACAGACAGCGCCGCACCTGGGTCGACAGCGAGTAGTCGATTTGGCGGCCAGGCGCTTCGGCGATGATCCCGCCGTCCGGCGCGTCGACGATCCGCACGTCCGCGCCCAGGCGCCGCCGCGCGTCGGCGATCAGCCGCTCGCTGGCCGCCCGGTAGTCCTCGCGGCGATCCGACGCCTGCCGGGCGACGTCGCGGGCGACCGCGGCATAGACCTCGCGGCGCGCCGACAGCAGCAGCTCGTGGGCGCTGCCGCGCGCGGCAGAGAGCACCCGCCGGGCGTCGTCGTCGGCCACCCGGCGGGCCACCGCGAGCGAGTCCTCGCGCAGCTCCCCTGCGCGTTCCCGCGCAGCGGCGACTGTGGCGGCGCTGCGCTCCCGCGCCTCGGCGCGCAGGCGCTCGGCCTCCGCGCGGGCGTCGGCCAGCGCCGCGCTGCGAATCGGCGCCCACGGATCCCCCTCTGCACGCGCGCCTGTGGCGGCCGGCGAGGAGTGGTGCGAGCGCCTCAACGGGGCAGCTCCACCCACAGCCGCCGCGGGGCGCCCGCGAGCTCGGGGCGCAGCGCATCGGCGGCGGCGGGCGTGAGGATCACGAGGCCGACATCGGCATCCAGCGCCTCCCACGCCGCGCGGGCGGCGTCCGCGTCTGCGGTCGCCCTCACGCCGACCCCCGCCAGCGCGAAGCCGCGGACCCGCTGCTCCTCGCCGATCGCCACGACCGAGCTCATACCTTGCCGATCAGGATCACCGCGATGATCAGCCCGTAGATCGCGATCCCCTCGGCGAGCCCCACCACGACCATCGTGCGGCCGAACATCTCCGGCTTCTCGGAGATCGCGGCGAGCGCCGCCGAGCCGGTGTACGCCACGGCGACGCCGGCTCCGATCGACGACGCCCCGACCGCGATGCCGGCGCCGATGAACGCGCCGCTCTGGCCGCCCGAGGACGTCACCGTCGCCGCGCTAGCCGGCTCGGCGACCCCGAGCGCGAGCAGCCCGAGCACGGCGAGCGCGCCGAGGCCCAGCAGCCCGTTGACGGCGATCAGTCTTCGCGTGCCGCGGGCGATGTCCCCGCGCACGACCATCTGGCAGAACAGCGCGCCCAGCGTCGCGACCGGCAGACCGAGCAGTAGGAACAGCGTCATGGTGCCTCCTCATCAGCCAGGAGCGGGATGCTCCAGGGTCGAAACGGACGTCCCTCCTCGACGAACACGCGCGAGAAGAGCTCGTAGTACTCAAGGCGCAGGGCCTGCACGCCCACGACGAGGGTCTCCAGCGCGAACGCCAGCGCGCTGCCGAGCGCGAACAGCAGCGCCGCCGCCACGTAGCCCGCCGGGCTCCCCGCCAGCGCGCGCGTGCCGTCCACGACGACCTCGCCGATCGCCGCGTGCATCAGGCCGAACGCCGCCAGGCGCGTGAACGACAGGACGTTGGAGCCGGTGCGCAGCAGCGCGTCGAACAGCTCGATCAGCCGCTGCAGCACACCCAGCGCTCCGCTCGGGGAGTCGGCGCGAAAGCCCGTGTAGAGCAGCAGCGCCCCGGCCGTGACGACGCCGGCGCCCGCCACCGCGAGCGCCGGCGCGTACGCGAGCCCGGCCACGAGCAGCACGCCGCCGACGAGCACGAGCAGCCCGGCGACACCGGACGGGGCCAGCAGCGCCGCGCGCGGCCCCTGCTCGCGCAGGCGATTGACCACGCCGAGCGCGTGCGCGCCGAGCAGCAGCACGATCCCGATCGCCGCGCCGATCAGCAGCAGCGTCGTCGGGTGATCGAGCGGCTTCAGCCACAGCACCGGCACGATCCCGGTCGGCCCGAAGAACTCGCCATAGAGCAGGCCGAACACGACCGCGCAGGCGCCCGCCACAGCCGGGAACGCCCACAGCCGCCGGGCGGCCGCCAGGCGCGGGTCGCGGGCGCGGCGCAGCAGCAGGGCGGCGGCGATCAGCAGCAGCCCGTCGCCGGCGTCGCCGAACATCATCCCGAACATCAGGAAGAAGATCGGCGCGGCGAACGGCGTCGGGTCGACGTCGCCGTAGGGGACGGCGCCGTAGGTTTCGACCAGCAGCCTGAACGGGCGCGCGACGCGCGCGGGCACGAGCAGCGTCGGCGGTGTCTCGGTGCGCGGCATCGCGAGCTCGACGAGACCCGCGCCGACCGCGGACAGTCGCTCGCGCAGCGCGCCCAGCTCGTGCTGGGGGGTCCACCCGGCGAGCAGCGCGAAGCCGTCGTGGGCGACCGCCCGCTCGGCGCGCTGATGCAGGGCGACCTCGCCCGCGAGCAGCTCCCGGGCGCCGCGGCGCTCTAGCTCGGCGACATCCGGCGCGCGCCGGCGCAGGCGCGGTCGCGACGCTCCGTCGAGTCTCCCCGCCGTGCGCTCCAGGCGCCGCAATGCCTCGACCGCCTCGCCCGCGGCTGGGGCGAGCGCGCCGCTCAGCTCGACCGTGCCGGCGTCCGCCACCTCGGCGAGCGCGTCGCGCAGCCGCGGCCTGGACGCCACGATCGCGACCCGGCGCATGCGCGCGGGGACGAGCGTCTCAGATCTCGGCATCGACACGCTCCCGCATCCGCTGCGCGCCGCCGAGCGCGGCGATCGCCAGCGCCTGGGCGGCCCGCCGGGCGTCGGCCGCGAGCAGCGCGACGACCCCCGCGACGAGCGCCGGCGACCCGATCGGGCTTCGCATCAGCGCCTGCGCGTCGTCCTCGACGCGCCGCCACCAGCGCAGCTCCGCGCGCCACAGCTCCTCGGGCCGCTCCACGTCGCGCAGCGCCCAGCCGATCCTCGCCGGCAGCAGCGCGGCGAGCTCCGGCACGCTCGACGCAGACAGCCAGCTCGCGCTCACCCCCGGCAGCGCCAGCAGCCGGCGCGGGTCCTCGTCGCCTGCGAGCAGCAGCTCGCGCGCCACCAGCAGCGCCACCGCCGCCTGCGCCCACTCGCGGGCCGCGCCCGCGTGGTCGATCACCCGCCGCGCCCATCCGGCGCGCAGCGCCAGATGCAGGGCGAGCGGCTCTTCGCCGGCGGGCTCGCCCCACGGCGAGGCGGCCAGCGCCGCGCGGACCTCCGCGAGGCTGCGCGTGGGCTCGACGCCTGGCCACACGGTGGCCAGGCCGCCGAGCGCGAACGGCGGCGGCGGGCTGGCCCCGGTGACGATCCACGCGATGTGGTGCTCGATGTTCGCGAGCTCGTACCAGGCGGCGAGCGCGCGCAGCAGCACGGCGCCGTCCGGCGGCAGCCAGCCGGCGAGGATGCGCAGGTGCCACAGCGCGGTCGCCGCGACGGCCCGCTGCGCTGGCGCGAGCTCCTGCGCGGCGCCGAGGTCGCGGCCGTAGGGACTGGCCAGCAGCAGGCGATGGGCGGCCGCGAGGGAGCTCTGCGCGGCCACTCCGCGAGCGGGCTCCTCGCCCAGACGGCGCTCCAGCAGCAGCCTGCCGCGCACCGTGCCCGCGATCCACTCAGCGTTCAACCGGTCCCCCGCACGAGCAGCCCCAGCACGTCCTCGACCACGCTCGGCGTCCGCTGCGCGGCGCGCTCGCGCAGGCGCTCGGCCTCGGCGCCGGCGCGCTCGAGGAGCGCCTGCGCCTGCAGCTCGGCCTCCTCGCGTCGCTCGCGGCGCAGGCGCTCGGCCTCGAGCGCCGCCTCGCGGGCCGCACGCTCGAGGATCCGCTTGGCCTCTGCCTGGCCATCGCGCTCGATCGCCGCCGCCTGCGAGCGGGCCTCCCGCACGATCGCGCCCGCCTCGGCCTCGATCTCATCGAGCCGCCCGAACAGGGGCGCGAGCTCCACGGCGACGTCAGGCTCCACCGCCGGCACGCCCACCGCCGCGGCCGCTCGCCCCGGCGGCTGGCGGCGTAGTCGCAGCCGCTCGAGGAGGTCGGCCAGGGGGGTCATCGCATGGACAGGTTACGTGCCCGGCCCGGCGTCCCCGCGCTGTGCCGCGAGCAAATACGCGACCGCGGCGTCGAGCGTCGAGAGCTTCGGATAGTCGCGCTCGGGAATCTCGATGCCAGTCTGCTCGTGCACGCTGACGAGCACGTTGAGGAAGTCGATCGAGTCGAGGTCCAGCTGATCGGCCAGGCTCGTCTCGCGATCGATCGCGCCCGGATCGACGTCCGGGGCGACCTCCGTCAGCGCCCGGATCACGACGTCGTGCAGCTCCTGTTCGTTCATAGCTCCTCCGGCTTCTGCAGCTCGCGGTCGATCAGTGTCAGAAAGCGGCCCCCGGCGTGCCCGTCGCTCGCGCGGTGGTCGGCCGCGAGCGTCGCGGTCACGATCGGCCGCACGCCGATCATCCCGTCGACGGCCCACGGCCGCTCGCGGATGGCGCCGAAGCCGACCAGCGCCACCTGCGGCGGGTAGATCACGCCGTGCACCAGGTCGACCCCCTGCTCGCCCAGGTTCGTCACCGTGATCGTCGGATCGGACATCTCCGAGCCGCGCAGCCTGCCGGCCCTCGCCCGCGCCACCAGGTCGCGCAGGCCCGCCATCACCTCGTCCACGGTCATGCGGTCGGCGTCGTGCAACGCCGGCGCGATCAGGCCGCCGCCGCGCAGCGAGATCGCCACTCCCAGGTGGACCCCCTCGCCCGCGTGAAACGCCTCGTCGACCCAGAAGCCGTTCAGCGCCGGCGTCGCGGCCGTCGCCTTCGCCGTGGCCCTCAACAGCAGCGCCGACGGCAGTAGCCGCTCCGCCATCGGTCGTCGCAGGTTCTCCTCTGCCAGCCACGCGAGCGCCCTGCTCATGTCGATCTGCGTCTGCAGGTAGTAGTGGGGTATCTCTCGCTTGGAGCGCGCCATCAGCGCGCCGATCGCTTGGCGCATCGCCAGCGCACGGTCGCCCGGCTCGGCGGGTCCGGGCTCCGCTGGCACGGGCTCCGGCTTGCCGGCTGCGGGCACCAGCTCCGTTGGCGCGGGCTCGCCACGCTCCACGGTCCCCCCGGCCACCGCGCGCTCGACGTCGTCCCTCGTGATCGCCCCGCCCGGGCCGCTGCCAACGACCGCGGCCAGGTCGACGCCGAGCTCCTCGGCCGCGCGGCGCGCCAGCGGAGACACGCGCAGATGGTGCTCATGCTGCTGCTGCTGCGGCGGCTGCGCGGCGGCCTGCGGCGGCTGTGCACCGGCCTCCGCATTGGCGCGGACGGTCGCGAGCGCCGTCCCGACCGGCACCCTGGCGCCCTCCGCGACGAGCAGCTCGTCGATCACGCCGTCCTCGAAGATCTCGACTTCGATCTCGGCCTTGCTCGTGTCGACGACCGCCACGATGTCGCCGCGTTTGACCGCGTCGCCCGGCTTCACGCGCCATTCGAGCAACGTGCCGGAGGTCATGTCGGCGCCCAGCGCGGGCATCCGGAACTCAGCCACGCGCGCCCACCATGCCTCTGACCTCCGCGACCACGGTGCTCGCCTGCGGCAGCGCGGCCTGCTCGAGCTGCTGGGCGTAGGGCATCGGCACCTCCGCGGAGCAGACGCGCGCGACGGGCGCGTCGAGCTCGTAGAAGGCCTGCTCCATGATCCGCGCGCTGACCTCCGCGGCGAGGCTCCCCGAGCGCCAGCCCTCGTCGACGATCACCGCGCGGTGGGTCCGCGCCAGCGACGCCATCACCGCCGCGTCGTCGAGCGGGCGCAGCACCCGCAGGTCGATCACCTCCGCCTCCACGCCGTCCCGCGCGAGCTCCTCGGCGGCCTGCATCGCGGTCGGCAACGTCCCTCCATACGCGATCAGCGTCACGTCCGAGCCAGGCCGGCGCACGGCCGCGCGCTCGATGTCGACGGCGCCCGCGTCCGCGGGCAGCTCGCCCTCCATGTTGTAGAGCCCGCCGTGCTCGAAGATCAGCACCGGATTCGGGTCCTCCAGCGCCGGCGCGAGCATCCCGCGGGCGTCGGCGAGCGTCGCCGGGGTGAGCAGCCGCAGGCCGGGGATGTGCGCGAGCCAGCCCTCGAGGCTGTGCGAGTGCTGCGCGGCGACCTGGCGCCCCGCGCCGGTCGTCATGCGGATCACAAGCGGGATCGAGAACTGGCCGCCGGACATGTGCGTGATGGTGGCCGCGTTGTTCATGATCTGATCGAGCGCCAGCAGGCAGAAGTTGACGGTCATCACCTCCACGATCGGGCGCATGCCGCCCATCGCCGCGCCGATCCCCGCGCCCACGAACGCCGACTCCGACAGCGGCGTGTCGCGGATGCGCTCGCCGCCGAACTCCTCCAGCAGGCCTTTCGAGACGCCGAAGCAGCCGCCGTACGCGCCGACGTCCTCGCCCATCAGGAACACCCGCTCGTCGCCGAGCAGCGCCTCGCGGATCGCCTGGCGCAGCGCCTCGCGGTAGGTGAGCGTAACCGTCGCCGGGGTGCTCACGTGAGCGCTCCCGGCTGATCGGGCGCAGTGGCAGGGGCGGGCACGGCGGACGGCTGAGCCCCCGGGTGGGAGGGCTCAGGGAGGGCGGACTCCCAATAAACGAACCGCTCCAGGTCCTCCACCGGCTCGAGCGTGCCCGACTCCGCGAAGGCGATCGCGTCCTCGACCTCCTGCGCGACCGCGCGCTCCAGCCCGGCCAGATCGTCGTCGCTGAGCATGTCGCCCTCCTGGAGAGCCCCGGTGAGCGCGGCGATCGGGTCGTGCTCCTTCCAGTGCTCGATCTCCTCCTTGGAGCGGTACAGATCCGGGTCGTACATCGAGTGCGCGCGGAAGCGGTAGGTGCGCAGCTCCAGGAAGCACGGCATCCCGCCGCGGACCTCGGCCGCCGCCCTGCGCGCGGCCTCCTCGACGGCGATCACGTCCATCCCGTCGACCGTCCACGCGGGCATCTCGTAGCTCGCCGCCTTCAGCGACAGCTGCGTCTCGGACTCGTAGCGGTCGATCGCGGTGCCCATCGCGTACAGGTTGTTCTCGCAGCAGAACAGCACCGGCAGCCGCCACAGCGCGGCGAGGTTCATCGACTCGTGGAACTCGCCCTCGGCGACCGCGCCGTCGCCGAAGAAGCACGCGGTCACGCGCTCGCGCCCCTGCAGCTTGTCCGCAAGCGCCAGGCCGAGCGCGAGCGGCAGCCCGCCGCCGACGATCGCGTTGCCGCCGTAGAAGCGCGTGGCGGCGTCGAACAGGTGCATCGACCCGCCGCGCCCGCGCGAGCAGCCCTCGAGCTTGCCGTACATCTCCGCCATGATCGAGTTTGCGGACACGCCGCGCACGAGCGCGTGCCCGTGCTCGCGGTAGGTCGCCACGATCGCGTCCTCGGGCTCCAGCGCCTCCATCACGCCCGCCGCGACCGCCTCCTCGCCGATGTACAGGTGCATGAAGCCGCGGATCTTCGCCGCGCTGTAGAGCTCCACGCACTTCTCCTCGAAGCGGCGCACCCGCAGCATCTGATGCAGCAGGTGCAGCGCGTGCTCGCGCTCCAGCGGCGCCGCGGCGCTCACGAGTCCGGCTCCAGCGTCGAGACGTCGCCCTCCGGCAGACCCAGCTCGCGCGCCTTCAGCAACCGGCGCATGATCTTGCCCGAGCGGTTGCGCGGCACGCTCGCCACGAAGTCGATCTCACGCGGCGCGACCGCCGCTCCCAGACGCCGGCGGGCGAAGCCCAGCAGCTCCCTGCGCAGCTCCTCGCCGGGCTCGCGGCCCGGCGCCAGCGCGACGAACGCCTTCACGATTTCGCCCGCCACCGGATCGGGCTTGCCGATCACGCCAGCTTCGGCCACCGCCGCGTGCGCCAGCAGCGCGCTCTCCACCTCGAACGGGCCGATCAGGTGCCCCGCCGACTTGATCACGTCGTCGCCGCGGCCGACGAACCAGAAGTAGCCGTCCTCGTCGCGCCGCACGAGATCGCCCGTCAGATACCAGCCGCCGGCGAAGCAGCGCTCGTAGCGCTCCTGCTCGCCGAGGTAGCCGCGAAACATCGACGGCCAGCCCGGGCGCAGCACCAGCTCGCCCTGCTCCTCGGGCGAGCTCACCAGCTCCAGGCCGTCGCCCGCGAGCACCGGCCCGCCCTCCGCGTCGCGCCGCGCCACCGACGCCTCGATCCCCGGCAGCGGACGGCCCATCGACCCCGGCCGCACGTCCATCGAGCGGTAGTTGGCGATCATGATCCCGCCCGTCTCCGTCTGCCACCAGTTGTCGTGGATCGGCATCCCGAACGCCTCCTCGCCCCACAGCACCACCTCGGGGTTCAGCGGCTCGCCGACGCTCGCGATGAAGCGCAGCGCGCTCAGGTCGTACTCGTGCGCGACCTCCGCGCCGATCCGCATCAGCATCCGCAGCGCCGTCGGCGCCGTGTACCAAACGCTCACCCGCTCGTCCTGGAGGATCCGGTACCAGCGGTCGGCATCGAAGTCCGCCTCGTCGACCACGCTGCTCACGCCCAGCGTCAGCGGCGCGACGATCCCGTAGGAGGTCCCCGTCACCCAGCCCGGATCCGCCGTGCACCAGAACACGTCGTCGGGGTGCAGGTCGAGCACCATGCGCCCCGTCGCGCGATGCGCCACCACCGCCTCGTGCACGTGGATCGCGCCCTTCGGCTTGCCCGTGGTGCCGCTCGTGAAGTGCAGCAGCGCCATCTCCTGCGGCTCGGTCGCCGCGATCGCGTGCTCCTCGCCGGCCTCGCCCATCAGACGGCCGAGGTCCAGCACGTCGGCGATCTCCGCGATCTCCGCCTCGTCTCCCACCAGCAGCACGTGCGCGAGGCCCGGCAGGCGCTCGCGCAGCTGCGCCACCTTGCGCCTGTACAGCGCCGGCGTCGTCACCAGCGCCCGCCCGTCGCCGAGCGCCAGCCGCTGCTCGATCGGCTCCGGCCCGAACGCCGAGAACAGCGGCGAGAACACGCTGCCGTGCTTGAGCGTCCCCAGCGCCGCCACGTACAGCTCGGGGATCCGCCCGGCGAGCACGAACACGCGCTCGCCGCGCCGCACGCCGAGCGCGCTCAGCACGCCCGCGAAGCGATCGGTCTCGCGCGCCAGCTGCGCGTACGTGAGCTCGCGCGCATCCCCGCGCCTGCCGAGGACGCGCAGCGCGACCTTCTGCCCGAGCCCCTCGCCCAGATGGCGGTCGACAGCCTCATACGCGATGTTCAGGCCGCCGCCCGGCAGACCCGCGAGCTCCGCTCGCGCCGCCGTCCACGAGAAGCTCGAGCGGGCCTCGTCGTAGTCGGGCATGTTCGGCGGGAGCTCCCGCGCCTGCATGCGCGTATCCCCACAGCCGAGCCCGCGAGCGTGGGTTGGGCGCATCTCACCCGTGGACGACACGTCCGAACCGTAGGCCATCGGCCGCAGCGCCCGCATCGGCGGTAGCTACCGTCGGCGGTGCGGCATTTTACGGAGCTGGGGGCGGCTCGCGCGGGCCACCCACGCGCTGAGGATCTCCCGCCCCCACGGGCCGGTGAAGCGGACGCGCGCGGCGAGCGTCATGTGGGGCAGCGGACGCGTGCCGTCGCGGAGGTGGACGATCCACTGCACCGGGCGGTCATCCAGCTCGTAGTAGGAGCCGAGCCGCGGAAACGAGCCCCGCGCGAGGACGCGGTCGCCGTGGCGGACGAGGAGGAAGCGAATCGCCGGCTCCATCGGCTGCGTGCCGACGTCCAGCGGCCCGAGGCGATACTCGATCGCCTGGCCCGGCCCGATCACGCGCTCGATGCCCGCCGCGACCGCGCGGATCGGCCGGTACTCATACGCGTGGGAGTCCAGCTTGGCGCCCGCCGCGACCGCGGCGCCCGCCGCGACCGTTCCGCCGAGGCCCGCCAGCCAGACGAGCGCGAGCGCAGCCCGCCCCAGCCACGACCCCAGCGTCCCGCGGTCGGCGCCAACGCGTCGGCGCAGCGCCCGCAGCGCGGGCCGCGACAGGCCGGCCAGGGCGAGCCACAGCGCCCACGCGAGCATCAGCCACACCCACAGGCCGAGCTCCGAGCCCCACCACATCGTGTAGCCGAGCGTTTCCGCAAGCAGCTGCGTCGACGGGTTGGACGCCGCCTCCAGGCCGATCGCCACGCACAACCCGAGGCCGATCAGCGCCGCGGCCGCGAGGTCCCAGCGCCGCCTGACGGCGCCGATCAGCCCCGCCAGCGCCAGCGCGGCGAGCAGCACGATCGTCGAGTCCACCCGGCCGGCGCTCGGCGTGGCGCGAACGTCGCGCTTGCGCTCCCACTCCGACGCGGGCCTGTACAGCCACCACGGGCGGAGCCCGACCGAGCGCACGACCGCGTGCCAGCCGACCGTCGCGCCGAGCGTCGGTCCACGGTGCTCGGCCGTGCGCACGATCATCGCGAGGTTCCCCGGGCTGTTCTCGATCTGATCGATCGCCGGCTCCGTCCAGCACGCGGCGGCGACGACCAGCGCCGCGAGCGCCCACGGCCAGACACGCGTCCGCGGCTGGCGGCGCTCGTGGTCGAGGGTCGGCGGCTGGCGGCGCTCGCGCTCTGCCGAGCGGGCGCGGCGGCGCGTCAGCGACCCGGCCAGCAGGCCCCCGAAGCCGACCGCCAGCACCACCGCGGTGGGCGCCGCGTACATCAGGTGGGTCTGCGTGACGTAGCTCGCGACCAGCACGGCGACGGGCAGCAGGCGGCGCTCGCCGCAGGCCAGCGACCAGCCGAGGAAGATCAGCAGCAGGAACGGCAACAGGCCGGCCGCCGGGTTCCAGATGTCGTGCAGCGCCTCCGTCGGCAGCGACTGGCACATCAGCGCGATCGCGATGGCCGTCGCGAACATCAGGACCGCGCCGCCGCGGCGGCGCGCAAGCGCTACGCAGCCGACGATCGCAAGCGTGTTGACGGCGCCCATCGTCACCGCAAGGCTCGTGACGCTGCCGAAGCGCGCCGGCAGCGCGAGCAGCCAGTAGAGCATCGGGCCGGGACTGTGCATGACCTGTCCGTGCACAACCAGCCCCGCCTCCGAGTACTGGCCGACCAGCGGCGTGTGCGAGGTCAGGACATCCCAGCCCCGCGTCGCGATGATCCCGTCGTCCCCCGCCGGCGCCCATCCCGCGCGCACGGCCTTGGCCGTCGAGTCGATCACGGGGATCGCCGCGGCCACGCCCACGGCGGCCACCCGCATGCGAGCCCACAGCCCGCGTGCGACGCACCCGGCGAGCCCGCGCGGATCGACGCCGGCGCGGCGCACGCGAGGGGAGGCGGGCGTCTGTGGCCGGGTGGCAGCGGCGCCGCCAGCGCCGCTAGGCGCCGCCGTCGCCGACCACGACGTGTGTGACAGGGATGTCCAGCTCATCCCGCAGCCGCTCGAGCTCGCCGTGCTCCTGCCAGCTCTCGCGCTCGCGCGGATGCGTGACGACGATCACCTCGTCGGCGCCGAAGTCGCGCAGCTCGTCCTCGATCGCGGTCGTGGCGCTGGGATCGCCGACCTCGCCGCGAGCGACGATGCCCTGCTCGTGCGCCCACGCGAGCGAGCGCTCCAGGCGCGCGCGGGCCTGCTCGAGCTCGCGGTCGATGTCAGAGACCCCGTGGTGCAGGCGCGACGTGAGCACCGGGGCAAGGACGTCGACCTCGACGCGCTCGCGATCCTCTCCAAGAATCCGCTCGCGCAGCGCCTCGCCTGAGAGCGCCTCGTTGGCGACGACCAGCACATGGCGCTTGCCCGGCGGGGCGCCGTGAGGATGCGCCGCGGCCGTCGCCTCGCGCAGCGGCATGCGGCGATCGGGGTTGGCCGCGCGCAGGTAGGCGATCACGGCGACCACCAGCACCAGCACGAGCACCGCCGCGCCAACCAGCGGCTTGGTCAGCCAGCCGACCAGCACGGCCACAGCAACTGCCAACGCCCCAGCTACGGTCAAGCGGAAGGCATCTGGCTCGGATCGCACCGGCATGCGCATCGTGTCGTCACACTACCCCCGGACAGCCGTGTGTCATCAGGGGTAATCACGGACACGGCAGTGGTTTTTCCCTCCTCGCATCGCAAGCCGTCGCCGGTTGAGGATCTTTCCGCCGCATCCGGTGGGGCAGGACCGGATGCCCCGCGTGCGCCGCGAGCGTAGCCTCGCGGTGAATGCGCAGCTCTCCACCAGCTACGAGCCGGCAGCGGGCGCTGCGCGCCGCGGCTGTCGTGCTCGCGGCGCTGGCGCCGCACGTTGGGCCGGCGGCGGCGCAGACGGGGTGGCGGACGGAAAAGCTGACGCCCGCCGGCGCCGTCGGCCCGATCGCGCTGTCCTTCGACTCCGCCGGTGACGGGCTGCTCCTGTGGGATGGCAACCCGTACGCGATGCAGCCGCCGCGGCCGTTCGATGGCGCGGAGGCGCGCGCGCCGGGCGGTGGCTGGAGCCAGACAGCCGAACCCCCGTTCACGGCGATCGAGCAGCTGCAGCTGTACGGCAGCGGCCGCGCGCTGCTCGTGGGCTCCGAAGCGGTGACCGCGCGGGGCGGCACACCGCCGCCGGGGTCGCTGCCGTGCTGTGCCGGCTCTCCGGGCACGGTCCTGCGCGTGCGCGTGATCTACGCCGACGGCCTTGCCGACGGCAGCTTTGGCCCTGTCAAGGTGCTCGATCGGGATGGCAGCGCACCGGTGTCGGCGGCCGACGTGCAGGGCGACGCGCTCGTCGCATGGGTGCACGCCGCGCACTTTCGCATCGCCGGGCGCAGCCTTGGGGGCGCCTTCGGCAAGCCGCTCACGTTCCCCGGACGGGCGCTCGCAGGCGAGCCCTTCACCGTCGCCCTGAATGCGCGCGGAGAGCGCGTGCTGGCCTGGGTCGGCGGCCGCGATCTGCGCGATCTGTATGCGCGGATTCACCCCGCGCGAGGCCGGTGGGGTTCCGCCGAGCTGGTCGCGCGCCTGGCCGTCCCCGCCAGGCCCGTCCCCACGATCAAGCTGCGCGCCGCGATCACACCCGCGGGGACGGTCGTGCTCGCGTGGGAGAGCGCGAGCGCCTGCGAAGGCTGTGCGACCGCCCTGCGCGCCGGCGCGGTCTGGCATGCACCCGTCGCACGCGCCGTGTCGACTCGCATACCGTGGCGGGTGTTCGCCGTGGAGAGCTCGTCGATCGCAGCCGACGCGCCCGGCGGGTCCGTGGCGGCGGGACTGGCGGGCATCGCCCCGCTCGTCGACAGCTTCGGCCACGTCTACCTGACCTGGACCGGCGGACTGGAGGGTGCGCCGATCGTAAAGATCGCCGAGCTCACCGCGAGCGGGATCGGCCTGTGGACGCCGCTGTCCGACTCGCTGGTGGGCGGCGCGCTCGACGATGCGACCGCCGGACCCGACGGGGCGCTGCTCGTGTCGTGGTTCGACGTGCGTCGCTCGACGTCCGGCATCGGCCCCGTCTACGCTTCGCTGCGACGCGGCAGCGGGCGTTTCGAGCTCGCGGTGAGGCTCACCGGCGAAGACGTGACCGGCGGCTCGGGCCTGGTGGCCTTCCAGCCGCTGAGCGGCGAAGCGCTTGTGGTCTCCGGCGTGATCGCGGGCGGCGCCGTCGCGCTGCAGGTCTCGACCGACGCTGCGGCTCCCCTGCCGTGAATCGGGTTCTCACGGAACGGGCCCGGAGGCAGAGACGCGCGCGTGTTCGGCGTGAAGGTGCTCCGGCACCTCGCCGGCGACGTAGCGGCTGCCGCGCGACCACGAGGCGGCCGCCGCGAGCAGGCAGGCGACGATCGCGAAGGCGAATGCGGCGTGCAGGCCCGAGTGAAACGGGTTGGAGATCAGCTGCGGGAAGAACGAGCGCCCCGTGACGGTAGCGGCGTTGGCACGCGAGAGCAGGCTGAGCGTGTGGGCGCCGAGCAGCTTCTGGATCGGGTTGTAGCCGAGGAAGGCTGCGAACAGGATCGAGACGGGTGGCTGGTGGGAGACTCGCGCGGCCACGCTCGCGGATACGCCGTGGGCTCGCAGGCCGACCGACAGG
Organism: uncultured Solirubrobacteraceae bacterium; assembly: GCA_963735705.1. Classification (GTDB taxonomy): domain Bacteria; phylum Actinomycetota; class Thermoleophilia; order Solirubrobacterales; family Solirubrobacteraceae; genus Palsa-744. Next base: position 285,976 of record CAVTLZ010000012.1, on the reverse strand, counting down.
CTGGCGGGAAGCGTCGAGGCAAGGCCGGCGATCATGAGCGTGAAGAAGATCCCGATCGAGAGCACCTGGGCGGAGTTCTGGAAGGTCTGGTTCATGCCGCCGCCGGCGCCGCGGTCCTCGGGAGGCAGGCTGTTCATCACGCCGGCGCGGTTGGGGGAGGCGAAGGAGCCCATCGCCAGCCCGTTCAGGAACAGGATCGCGGCGAACGCGGGGTAGGGGAAGTCGATCGGCAGCAGCTCCAGCGCCAGGAAGCTGGCGGCGGCGGCGAGCATCCCGCCCGTGGCGAACGGTCGGGCGCCGTAGCGGTCCGAGAGATAGCCGGACGCCGGTCCCGCGATCAGGAACCCGAGGGTGAGCGGGAGCATGTAGATGCCGGCCCACAGGGGCGTCTCGGTGAAGCTGTAGCCGTGGCGGGGCAGCCAGATCCCCTGTAGCCAGATGATCAGCATGAACATCAGCCCGCCGCGCGCGACTGCTGAGAGGAAGCTCGAGATGACGCCGAAGGTGAACGCGCGGATGCGAAACAGCGGCAGGCGGAACATCGGCTCCGCGACCCTGCGCTCGACGACCACGAATGCCACCAGCAGCACCGCGCCGGTGGCCAGCTCGGCGAGCACGCGCGGGTTGCTCCAACCCAGCGCATGGTGGCCGTATGGCTGGATGCCGTAGGTGATGCCGACCATCACGAGGATCAGCCCGAGCGCGAACAGGATGTTGCCGCGCCAGTCGATCGGCGCCCGGTGTGGCACGCCGCGTTCCTCGAGCTTGAGGTACGCCCACACGGTCCCGAACAGGCCGACCGGCACCGACACCAGGAACACCAGCCGCCAGTCGATCGGCCCGAGCAGTCCGCCGAGCAGGAGCCCGATGAACTGGCCGCTGATTCCCGCGATGTTGTTGATCCCGAGCGCCAGGCCGCGCTGGTGGGAGGGGAACGCGTCTGTGAGGATCGCCGCGGAGTTGGCCAGCAGGCACGCGGCGCCGACGCCCTGCACGACGCGGAACACGATCAGGTAGCTGGCGCCGGAGCGCCCCGTGAGCCAGTCGACCGTCAGGAACAGTGACGCGGTCGTGTAGATCACGAAGCCGAGGTTGTATATCCGCACCCGTCCGAACAGGTCGCCCAGCCGGCCCAGGCTGACGACCAGCACGCTGGTGACCACCAGGAAGCCGAGGATCATCCACAGCAGGTAGAAGCTGTTGCCCGGCGCCAGCGGGTCCAGGTGGATGCCGCGGAAGATGTCCGGCATCGCGATCAGCGTGATCGACGCGTCGATCGTCGCCAGCAGCACCCCCAGCGTCGTATTCGACAGGGCCACCCACTTGTAGCCGTCGTCGGCGATGGTTGCGAGCCTATTCGGCCTGGGTGGGTTGTGCGGCAAGCGTGACCGTGAGCGTCAGGCGACTTTGGCTGCGCAGCACGGTCAGCTGGACCTTCTCCCCGGCTCGGGCGGCGGCGAGGGCGTCTATGAGGCCGCTGGCGCCGTGGATCGTGGTGCCGTCGAACGAGACGATCACGTCGCCGGCGCGAAGCCCCGCCCTGGCGGCGGGCGTCCCCTTCCGCACCGCCTCGACGAGCGCTCCCTGTTCGCTGGGTGTGCTCGTCGTGGTGGTGGTGCTCACGCCCAGGTAGGCGTGTGTCACGTGTTCGCCGCGCTCGAGCTTGGAGAGCTCGGCCTTGTCGAGATCGATCGGGACCGCGAAGCCGACCCCGGTGCTCGTGTCGGAGCTCGAGCGGCCGAACGCGTTCGTGCCGGTGGCGATCTGATCGGCGATTGCGATCACCTGACCCTGGGAGCTCAGCAGGGGGCCGCCGGAGTTGCCGGGATTCAAGGCCGCGTCGGTCTGCACGGCGTGGGAGATCACGAACCCGTCGGGCGCTTCGATCGTGCGTTCCAGGGCGGAGACCACGCCGGTGCTGAGGCTGCGGTCGAACCCGAGCGGGTCGCCGATCACGCCCACGGGATCCCCAACGGCCAGCGACCCCGAGCTGCCGAGCGTCAGCGGGTGCAGCGTCAAGCCCGCGGGAGCGACGCGCAACACCGCGACATCGGAGGAGTCGTCAACGCCCAGCACCTTCGCGCCCCGCGTGGCGCCGTCCTGGAAGGTGACCGTGATCGAGCTCGCGCCCGCGACCACATGCGCGGCCGTGAGGATGCGACCGTCGCTGTCGATCACGAAACCCGATCCCTCGTCGGTCACCCGCTGCTGCGTCGGCCCGAACGGCGTGTTCTCGCTCGTCACCGCCTGGGCTGTGATGTCGACCGTGCCCGGCGCGGCCTGCGCATAAGCGGCCGCCCAGTCGGCCGCGGACGTGCTGGTCGCGCCCACGCTCTGCGGCACAGGCTCGATCACCGTCGTCGCCGTAGCGCTCGCGCCTGCGCCGGAGCCCGTGTGCAGCGCGCCGACAGCCAGTGCGAGCGCGAGCGCCAGCGCGCCGCCCGCCAGGCCGACGCCAAGGGCGATCGTTACGAGCAGGCGGCGGTTGACGCGCGGGCCGGTCTCACTAGGCGGACGGGAGAGGGTCGGAGAGGACATCGCGACGAGCGCTCATCCGTCGGGCCGCCCCGCGTGCAGCCCCATTGAATGGCAACGGCCAAACCGATGCAGGAGAACCCGCGTCATCGCCCGTCCAGTCTCCTGGCTGCACCCGGCACGCGCATCCGCACAGGGAACGGGTTGCGGCGAGGCGAACTACGCAATCCTCTGCCCCACGGACTCCTTCCAGCTCATCACGGTCGACGGCATCGAGCGGCGGGCGCCGCTTGGCGGACGCTCGCTGCTCGAGCTCCTCCGCCACGACCTCGACCTCACCGGCCCCAAGCCAGCCTGCGGCGAAGGGGCCTGCGGTGCGTGCACGGTGCTCCTCGACGGCGCGCCGGTCCGCGCGTGCGTGACGCCCGCCTCCGAGGCGGCGGGACGGTCGGTCACCACGATCGCCGGGATCGCGACCGCCGGACGGCTCCACGGCCTGCAGCGCGCCTTCATCGCCGAGAACGCCTTTCAGTGCGGCTACTGCACGCCCGGGATGATCCTCTCTGCCGCGGCGCTGCTGGCGCGCAACGACAGCCCCACCTTGCAGGAGGTGCGATCCGCGCTGGAGGGGCACGTTTGCCGCTGCTGCGCATACGCCCGCATCGAGCGCGCGGTGCTCCGCGCCGCGGGGGCGGGCGAGCAGGCGGGCGCCTCCTCGCTCGAGGGTGTGCCCGAGCGCGCGGACGCCCCCTCGCCCGTCCCGATCTTCAGCGGCTTCCGTCCCGCGCGCCCATGGGATCGCACGCCCGCGCATGAGCGCGAGTACTTCGAGTTGTTGGGTGACGGGCTCGCCGTCGTGCTCGCGCCCGCGGCGCGCACCGGGCACGGACACGTGCCGGCCGGCATGCGGGTGGGCGGGAGCGAAAGCGGCGGCGCCTGGCTGCACGTCGGCGTCGACGGTGTCATCACGGCCTTCACGGGGAAGATCGACATGGGCGAGGACAATCGCACGGCGCTGTCCATGCTCGTCGCCGAGGAGCTGCGCGTGCCCTGCGCGGACGTGCGCCTGGCGATGGGCGACACCGACCTGTGCCCGGCCGACCCGGGCACGTTCGGAAGCCGCTCGCTACCCGACGCCGGCGTGGACCTCGCCACCGCCGCCGCCGCGGCGCGCGAGCTCCTGGTCGAGCTGGCCGTCGGGCGGGTGTCCGGTGCGACCGGTGCGACCGAGGCATCGGGGAGGCTCGAGGCGCGCGACGGGGCGGTGCACGGCAGCGGTGGGAAGCTCCCGTACGGGGAGCTCGTGCGGGGGCTGCGTCGCGTGGCGAGTGCCTCGGCAGGGACGCCGGCGACTGCGCCCGCCCGCAGGCGCCTCGAGGGCCATCCCACGCCGTCCGCGAAAGGGCTCGCGCTCGTGACCGGGACGCACCGCTTTCCCTCGGACGTCAGCCGGCCGGGGATGCTGCACGGGCTGATCCTCCGCGCACCCGCCTACGGCGCGGTGCTGGAGTCGGTCGACCTCGCCCGCGCGCGAGCAGTGGCCGGCGTGACGGCCGTGCACGATGGGGAGCTCGTGGCGGTGGCTGCGGCTGAGCGCAAGACCGCCGCCCGGGCGCTCGCGGCGATAGACGCGGACTGGAGCTGGAGGCGCCAGCCCGACGAGTCCGAGCTCGTCGCCCACCTGCGGTCGCATCCTGCCGAGGCGCTCGGCTGGCAGGGGCCCGTCGAGGAGCGCCGCGGCGAGGTCGAGCGCGCGCTCGCCGCCGCTGACGTTCGCCTCGAAGCGACCTACACCACCGCGTACATCGCGCACGCCACGCTCGAGACGCGCGTCGCGCTGGCCGAGTGGGAGGGCGAGCGCCTGACGGTGTGGACGGGAACGCAGCAGCCGTTCTTCGTGCGCTACGCGCTCGCGGCCGCCCTCGGCGTCGCCGAGGAGCACGTGCGCGTGATCGTGCCCGACTTCGGCGGCGGCTTCGGCTCCAAGCACACCGAGGCCGAGGCGGTCGCCGCCGCCCGTCTCGCGCGCGCGGCCGGCGCGCCCGTGCGCGTCGCGCTGACCCGCGAGGAGGAGTTTCGCCATACGTTCGTGCGCCCGGCGGCGGTCGTCGACGTGCGCAGCGGCGCCCGCCGCGACGGCACGATCTGCGCGTGGGAGCTCCGCGACCTCAACGCCGGCTCGCCCGGCCTGGGGACGCCGTACGGGATCGCCGACACGCACCTCGCCTTCCAGCCGGCCGACTCGCCGCTGCCGCAGGGCGCGTACCGCGCGCTGGCGTCCACCGCCAACAACTTCGCGCGCGAGTCGCACGTCGACGAGATCGCCCACGCGCTTGGCAGGGACCCGCTCGAGCTGCGCCTCGAGAACGTCGCCGACGATCGCCTCGCCGAGGTGCTGCGCGCGGCGGCCGAGCGCGTGCAGTGGGTCCGCACGCGCAGCCGGGCGCGGGAGGGCCACGGCCTCGGGATCGCGGGCGGGATCGAAAAGGAGGGCCGCGTCGCCACCTGCGCGCACGTGCTGGTGGAGGGCGGGAGGCTCGAGATCCTGCGGATCGTCACCGCGTACGACTGCGGGGCGATCGTCAACCCCGCCAACGTCGAGAGTCAGATCGAAGGCGCGCTTGTGATGGGCCTCGGCGGCGCGCTGTTCGAGTCCGTGCATTTCACCGACGGGCGCATGACGAACGCGTCGCTACGCGACTATCGGGTGCCACGCTTCAGCGACGTGCCGCCGATCGAGCTGGTGCTCGTCGACCGGCCGGAGATCCCCTCCGCGGGCGCCGGCGAGACGCCGATCATCGCGATCGCGCCAGCGATCGCAAACGCCGTCTTCGCCGCCTGCGGCGTGCGCATACGCTCGCTGCCGCTGCTGCACGACGGACGCATCGTCGACCTCGACGCGGACCCGGCGGCTCCCGACGGGCGAGCGATCAGCTCGACCAGGAGCCCATCAGGGAGTTGACGTCCCGCAGCAGGAGGCGATCGGGCTTGGCAGCGAGCCTCCGTAGCTCTCCCCGATGTCGGCGCAGGCACGCGGTGTGATGCTGATGGGCAGTTGTCCACGGGTGCCAGGAAGATCGAGATGGGAACCGCCGCGCCGAGGCATGGATCAGATTTGCCCCGCATGTTCACCGTGGAAGGGCAGGATCCGTTCGCGGTGGTCGAGTGGGGGACTCGCTCGGTGGCGGTGCGCTCCGCGGATGGCCAGGTCGCGTTCGCGTGCGAGCGGGTCGAGGCTCCGACGAGCTGGTCGAGCACCGCGGTGGCGACGGTTGCGCGACGATACTTCGCTCGTCGCGCGGACGGTTCGCAGGAGCACTCGGTACGGCAGCTCGTCGAGCGTGTCGCGGGCGCGATCGGCGGCTGGGCGCAGGCTTCGGGGCAGGCCTGCGATGAGGGTCGGCGCGCGGCGCTGGAAGCCGAGCTGACGGCGCTCGTGCTGAGCCAGCGCGGCACGTTCGCGACGCCGGTGTGGCTGAATGTGGGCGTCGAGCCCGAGCCGTTCACCTCGGCGTGCTTCATCTTGGAGACGGAGGATTCGATTCGCGCGCTGCTCGACTGGAACGCGCGCGAGGGGGTGATCTTCCAGCAGGGCGGCGGCACCGGCGTGAACCTGTCGGGGGTGCGCTCCTCGCGCGAGCCCGTCTCGCGCGGAGGATTGGCGAGCGGCCCGGTGTCGTTCATGCGCGCCGCGGACGCGTGGGCGGGGACGATCCGCTCAGGCGGGCGCGCGCGGCGGGGAGCCAAGATGGTCGTGCTCGACGCCGAGCATCCCGATGTGCTCGAGTTCATCGCGTGCAAGGCGCGCGAGGAGGAGCACGGCGCCGCGCTCGTGGCCGCCGGCTTCCAACCGCAGGAGGCAGTGGCTTCGCTCGCCTTTCAGAACGCCACGCACGCGATGCGGGTGAGCGACGAGTTCATGCGCGCCGCGACGGATGACCGTGAGTGGGCGCTGCGGGCCGTCACCAGCGGCGAGGTGGTAGAGACGCTCCCCGCGCGCGAGCTTCTGCGTGCGTGCGCGCAGGCCGCGTGGGTGTGCGGGGATCCGGGGCTGCAGTTCGCGGACACGATCGCGCGCTGGCACACCTGTCCCCGTTCGGGTCCGATCACCGCCTCCAATCCCTGCGGTGAGTTCTTGCACGTGGGGGAGTCAGCCTGCAACCTCGCGACGCTCAACCTCCTCGCGTTCCTGCGCGAGGACCGCTCGTTCGAGGTCGAGGCGTTCGTGCACGCCGTCGAGCTGCTGGTGCTCGCCCAGGACGCGATCGTGGACGGCTCGTCCTATCCAACCGAGCGCATAGCGGAGGGCGCGCGTCGTTTTCGCCCGATCGGCATCGGCTATGCCAACCTCGCCGCGTTGCTGCTGACCCTGGGAATCGCCTATGACTCTGTCGAGGGGCGGGCGTGGGCGGCGGCGATCACCGCGCTGATGACGGGCGCCGCCTACCGGCGCTCGGCGAGGCTGGCGGCGGCACTCGGCCCGTTCGCCGAGTTCGCTGGCAACCGCGAGCCGATGCTCGCCGTGCTGGCCGCCCACCGCGACGCCGCCGCGCGCATCGGCCGCGAGGCACCCGCCGATGTGCTGGCGGCGGTGCTCGGAGCGTGGGATGACGTCGTGGCGGAGGGCGCCGCGCACGGGCTGCGCAACGCACAGACGACGCTGATCGCGCCGACCGGCACGGTCAGCCTGATGCTCGACTGCGAGAGCACCGGCATCGAGCCCTACTACGCGCTCGCCGGGCGCAGGCGCCTGGTCGACGGCGGCGAGCTGCACTTTCAGAGCCGAGCGGTGGTTGACGGTCTGCTCGCGCTCGGCTACTCCACCCACGCTCTGGAGGAACTGGGCGAGCACGCGCTGGACCACGGCCACCTCGTCGGTGCGCCGGCCCTGCACGCTGCCCACGCGGCCGTCTTTCACACCGCGAGCGGCCCCGACCCGCTGCCCGTCGACGGGCACCTGCGGATGGTTGCCGCCGTACAACCGCTGCTCAGCGGGGGCGTCTCGAAGACGCTCAACCTGCCTCACCACACTCCGCCAGAGAGGATCGAGTCGATCTTCCTCGATGCCTGGCGGATGGGCCTGAAGGCGATCTCGGTATACCGCGAGGGCTCGAAGATCGGTCAGCCGCTGCAGGGCGCCGAGGACTGAATGCGAGCGGCACAGCATCCGCTGGGGCTCCATAGCTCACAGATCGTCCCAGGACCGCTCGCTCGCGCGCGCTCGACGCGCGAGGCGGCGCGCCTCGCGCAGCGGCTCAGGCGCTCGCACTTGAGCTGTCGCCGCCAGGACGACCGAACAGGCGGTCTCGATACCTGTCCTCCATCCGGGATGGACCGCGAGTGGACGCGCTCGCCGCCGCGTGCGCAGCCAGCATCCAACCGTTTCTCCGTCCAGCATCAGAGGGCTACGTGCGCCGCGATCCTCCGGCGGCCATTCGCCCGCCGCCAGCATGGGCCTGTGCGTCACGCCCACCGTCGGCACGCCGACGACCGCCCCGAGATGAAGCGCGAGGCCGGCTCGGCGAGGATGGTCGCGTCCGGTCGCGTTGACCACCAGGACGTCGGGTGCTCGCGGCAGTGCCGCGACCGCCGCCTCCAGCAGCGGGCCCTCACGCAGGGCAAGCAGGCCCGGGTGGTAAGCGGCCGCGACACAGCCCCTCACGAGGGCGCGTGCGACGATGCGTCGCTCGACCGCGACGGCCGCTGCCGCCCAGCTTGGCTCCCCCTCGACACTTGGCGGCTGCGCGTCGCGGGCAAAGCAGACGAAGCACGCTCCGATCGCATACGCATTCGCCGGCGGCTGCCATGCCGGCGCCTGCGACAGCGCCAGCTCGCGCTGCGCTCGTCGTAGCGCCTCGGCCGTCGTGGGCCAGGATGCGCGCCAACCAGCCGCGGCGTGGCTCACGGCCGGCGTGTCACCTCCGGGCTGTTGAACACGACATCTGACGAGAACAGCTCTAGCACGCTCCAGATGGACGGCGGCGTGGCACGAGGGTTGCGAGAACTAGTGTCCACTTCGATGCACGGCCTGTTCGACCACTCGCTGCTCGTCGTGACGGGCAAGGGCGGAGTGGGGAAGTCCACGGTGGCGGCGGCCCTCGGCCTGGCCGCCAGCGCGCGCGGGCTGCGCACGATCGTGGTCGAGGTGGCAGCCCGCGAAGACGTCTCGCGCGCGCTTGCGTCGAATGTGGCGGGCGTGTACGCCGAACGAGCCCTCGACGAGCGCCTGCACCACATCTCGATCGACCCGCAGCGCGCGATGGAGGAGTACCTGCGCCAAGCGCTTCCCCTCGGGGCCCTGGCCGCGCTGCTCTCGCGCAGCAGGATCTTCACGACGCTGATCGCTGCGGCGCCGGGCATGCGCGAGCTACTGACGATGGGAAAGGTGTGGGAGCTCGCCCAGCACGAGCGACGCGCCCGTGATGCGGAGCCCTATGACCTGGTCGTGCTCGACGCGCCGGCCACCGGACATGGCCTGGCCATGTTGCAGGCGCCACGCACGTTCGCAACGGTCGCCCGAGTGGGCCCGGTCGCCGGACAGGGACGGGCGATTGCCGACTTCCTCGTCGATCCGCGCCGCACGGCGGTGCTGGCCGTGTCAACCGCCGAAGAGATGCCCGTCACCGAGACGCTGCAGCTGCGCTCGCAGCTGGGCCAGCAGTCGGGCCTGGACCTTTCACTGGTCGTCGTCAACGCCGTCGTTCCCCACCGCTTCTCCGCTGCAGACGAGCGGACGCTGAGGGCGGCGCCGCGCTCGCCGGCGCGCCATGCGGCGCTCTTCGCGGCCACCTGGACGCGCCAGCAGCATGCTCAGATCGCAAGGCTCCGGCAGAGCCTCCCGGGCGTGGCGCTCGTGACGCTCCCGTTCGTGTTCCGCTCCGCGCTGGATCGCGCGGCGCTCGAGCTGCTCGCGGGGAAGTTCGAGCAATGAGCATCGCGCAGTCCCTGGCCGGCAAGCGGATCTGCATCTGCACAGGCTCGGGCGGTGTGGGCAAGACGACCACGGCCGCCGCCATCGCGATCGGGCTCGCTGCGCGCGGCCAGCGAGTCGCCGTGGTGACGATCGATCCGGCGCGTCGACTGGCAAGCTCCCTGGGGCTCGAGCAGTTGGGCAACGAGCCCCGCCTGGTCGATCCCGCCCACTTCGCCGGCCAGGGGATCGAGCTGCACGGCGAGCTGTGGGCGATGATGCTCGATGCCAAGCGCACCTTCGATGAGCTCGTCGAGCTGCTCGCGCCGGATGTCGCTACGCGCGAGGAGATCCTCGCAAACCGCATCTACCAGGAGCTCTCGAGTGCAACTGCCGGCTCGCAGGAGTTCACCGCTGTGGCCAAGCTCTATGAGCTGGACGCCTCCGGCCGCTTCGACGCGATCGTCCTCGATACGCCACCGTCGCGCAACGCGCTGGACTTCATCGATGCTCCCGAGCGACTGACGACGTTCCTCGAAGGTCGAGCGCTCAAGGTCATCTCCGCGCCCACCGGCGCGGCCGCCGCGTTCGCGGCGCGCGGGGGCCGGCTCGCGTTCTCCGCCCTGCGTCGCGTGACCGGCGTGGACCTGCTGGCGGATCTCAGCGTGTTCTTCCGCGCGCTGAGCGGCGTCGTGGACGGGTTCGCCGAGCGCGCGGGCGCCGTCGGGCGACTGCTCGGCGACCCCGCCACCACCTTCGTGATCGTCACCTCGCCCGAGCCCACACCCGTCGAGGAGGCGATCTTCCTTCGCCGGCGACTGGGGGAGGCCGGCATGCCTGTCGGCGCCTTGGTCGTCAACCGCGTGCGCCTGCTCGCACGCACCCGGCCGGCGATCGATGAGAGGTCTCTGGCGGCCGACTTCGGCGGTGACGCCAATCTGGCCGCGAGATCCATGCAGGCGCTCGCAGACCTGCGGGCGCTCGCGCGGCGCGACGCCGCAAGCATCCGGCGCCTGTCCTCCGCGCTAGGCGACAGGCACCCGATCCTCGTGCCGCAGATGGATCTGGAAGCCGGCGACGTGGCCGGGCTCCTCGGCGTTCAGCGCTACCTCTTCGCCTCGCCGCAAGAGCGAGCCGCTCTGCTGGCCGAGGAGGCGTTCTGAGCGCGGTGGATGGTTGATTCCACGGTCGTGCGGCTCTGGATGCACGTATGGCCTTCGCGGGCCTTTGTCCTCGGGGATCGGTTCAGTACTCTTCCGCAGCGTCCTGTGGGCAGGAGCCGGATATCGCGTGACGCTTGCGACGGTAGTTTGGCGGTGCAGTTGTCATCACCCGCTGTTCGCGCGGGTTTCGGTTTCCGCCAGAGAAGAGATCGCCATGCACAGAACGCTCCGCAGACCATTCGCCGTTGCCGTGCTGGCGCTTGCGCCGTTGCTATTCGCAGGCTGCGGCGAATCCTCGCAGGCGAAGGCCAAGGCGCAGGTATGCTCGGCACGCGCCGAGATCGCCGCGCAGGTCGCCAAGCTGGAAGGGCTGCCGATTTCCGCGAGCCTGCTCACGGATGCCAGGGCGAGCGTCGAAGCGATCGACAAGGGCGTCGCGAAGATCAAGGAAGCGGAGCCCAAGCTGGAACCGGCGGTCAAGCAGCAGGTCGAAGCCGGCACGAAGAGCTTCCAGGCCGAGATGACGGCCATCGGCGGCGGCCTCGCGTTGGCTGCCAAGGTGCCAGGCGGCATCAAGGCACAGCTGCAGTCGGTCGGGCCTGAGATCAAGGCCGCGCTGGCGCAGCTTTCTGCGAGCTACAAGCAGGCCTACGGCTCACTCAAATGCTGATGGCTCCGTCCGTGAGGTGAGCTCGCGTGTGGACTTGAGGCTTGCGCCGCAGGAGCTGCGCCGGCGTTGCGATCCGGCGGCGCTGCCGTTCGCTACTCCGCTGGCGAGCGCCCACACCATCACCAGGAGGCGCTGCGCCCAAGGCGCTCCCCGTGGAGCGAAGAGAAGCGCCTTGTGGCTTACGTGCTCCGCGTTCACGGCCTATCGCGTCAGGACTGGATTGGCGAGAATGAATACGTCCTGCCCGTCTGGCTCGGAGCTGGTTTTGGTCCACACGAACAGAAGATCTGTCGCGCCCTGCAGCCCCATGTTCATCCCGTGCACCTCGCTGGGTCCGTGGAAGGACGCTTGGTATAGAACCACCGACGATGGAGAGCTGTCGTCGTTCTTGTAGACGGTCAGTTTGTAATACGCTTCCGCGTTGGAGACGGTCTGCAGGCCGACGGACTTGGAGCTGAGGCGACTGAAGCCCGGAGTGGGTATCTGGAAGCTCGCGACGTTCCCGCCACCGTCGTTGTTGATATTGAATACGACGGCTTGCTGAAAGGTTTGACCCTGCAGTTCCTGCTTGGTCGGTTCGCTGGAGAGCGATACGTTCTTGGCGTCTCCTGCGAGTTGTTCGGCGTTCTGCCCTGCGAGGTATTCCGCGAGATACTGCTGATGTCCGCTTTCTGGTGCCGGTTCGTTGGCGGTCGATGCAGTGCTGGCGGGCGTGCTGGTGGTAGCGGGGGTGGTGGTCGCCGCACCTGATGTCGTGGTGGGGGCTGGCACCGTGACCGTGACTGTTGTGGGCTGCGTTAGGCGAACGACCTTTGTGTTCGTCTTGCTGCCGAGTGCCACACCCACTCCTGCTCCGCACGCGGCTACGATCAACGCGCCTATCAGGCTCGCTTTCCAGTTCATATTTGCCTCCCTAGTAGATAACCCCCGAGCCAGACCGGCGCATATACGGCGGCGGCGAAAATCGGTGCCTTCACTCGTTGCCGCCACGAGCTTTGACGGGCTTCGATTTCGTCAGCAGGGCCGTCAGCCGGTCCCTCTTCGGGGAGCGGCTCGACGGCTTCCGCATTGCTCATCTGCGAGGCGGCCCAGCGCATGAGCGCTCCGGCCGATCGCGCGCGCTTCTGGGGATCCTTCTCGAGGGCGCGCGCTACCACCAGGTCCAGCGGCTCAGGCAGATCGGCGACAACTCGGCTGGGCAGTGGTATGGGCGCGTTGACGTGAGCGAGCAGCGTCGCGGTCCGGGTCTTGCGCTTGTACGGCGGTTCGCCTACGAGGCACCGGTAGACCACGCATCCGAAGGAATAAACATCGGCCCGCCCGTCGAGCGACCCACCGTCGATCTGCTCGGGTGCCATGTAATCGACCGTGCCGAGAATCTCGCCGGCGACCGTGTGCTCGCCGGAATCCGCGCCGGGCTTCGCGAGCCCGAAGTCTGCGAGGTACGCGTGCCAGCCGTGCTCGTGGCGTTCAAGCAGGACGTTGGCCGGCTTGACATCCCTGTGAATCAGAGCTCGCTCGTGGGCGGCGTCGAGCGCCGCGCCGATTTGTGTGAGAATCGCGACCGTATCGCTGATGCTCAGCGGCCCGTTCTGCTGGAGCAGGGTCCTGAGATCGAGCCCATCTACGAAGCGCAGCGCCAGGAACAGCGAGCCGTCGGGCAGTTCTCCCGTCTCGTATACCGGCAGGATGTTGGGATGCTCGATCGCAGCGCTCGCCCGAGCCTCGCGCCGGAAGCGTTCGCGGAACGTCTCGTCGGCCCCAAGCTCGCGCGAGATGCACTTGAGCGCGACGCGACGGTCCAACGACAGCTGCACGGCCTCGTACACGGTCCCCATGCCGCCGCGGCTGATGAAGCGCACGATGCGATACCCGGCGAGCTCCTCTCCCGGGCTTAGAAGCTCATCCTCGATCACGACCCCTCCGTTCTAGACGCCGGCGGCTTGGACCCAGCCGGAGCGAAAGGGGCTCCGCCTGATCCATCGGTCACTCGACGTCGCTGGGCCTGCAAGCTGATCACGCCGCCGAGCGCTCCAATCACGAGACCCCCGAGCAGGAACGAGCCAAAGACGCTGCTCCCGTCGGCGCGACCGAATATGAAGGTCGCCACCAGCGCGTTCACGATCACCAATGCGATTGCCCAGATCGGCCCCACCAGGCATCCCCAAGCTGCCGCTGCCCACGCAGACCGCGGCTGCTGGGATTGTGCCACCGAGAAGCCCGCGCTGAGCGCCAGCAGCAGCATGCTCGCGAGCATGAAGATGAGCAGCGGGGCGAACGTGTAGATCGGCATCGCGTGGCTGAAGCCGAACAGCCTGTAGGCGCCGGAGGGGTTCGCCTTGATCTTGGAGATGTCGCCTATGGGTACGGGCACCCCGCTCGCGCTGGCTCCCGCGAGTTGGAACTGGGCGAGTCCAGCCAACTCGGTCCAGTGGACGCCGTGCTCGATTGCATACGCGGCAGCGTCGATGGTCGCGACTGGCGCGGAGCGTCCTTCCCGGAGGTCCGATTTGATGAGCGTCTCGGCTGTCCACGTAGCGGTGCCGGCCAGGGTCATGAGGGCGAGCAGCAGCCCCAGCGGACGTAGTGCCGGGTAGGCGATGCGGGTGGCCTGTCGCGCGGTCTCCGGTAGCAGGCCTGCGATATAGCCGGGCTCGAGCGCTGTACGTATGTTGTAGTAGGAGCCCAGCAGGCCGCCGGCGACGCCGAACAGGATCGCCAGCAGCACGCTACCCAGCGCTTCCGGTTCGGTTGTGCTGGGTCCGCCACCCAGGCCGCCGGCGCCAAGTGCCGGCACGAGCATCAGCAGCCCGAACACGATCCCAACGCCCGCGCCGCTCAGCAACCTTGCGAGCGGATTGAGGCCGAGTGTGCGTCTTGCTTGCGTCGCGGCGCCCACCGCGCACGCGCCAACAGGGAACACCACGAACAGCGCCGGTCCGAGCTTGCCGACCCCGTTGCCGTAGCGTGCCTGGACGAAATTGAGCATCTGAGCGAAGCTGGAGCTCACGATGCCTTTGCCTTGATCCACGGTTCCCAAGAGCGACTGATCGGACAGCAGGAGCGCGAGGATCAACCCAATTCCGCAGGTGGCGACGAACGCGAACGTACCGCCGACCAGCGCCATCGTCACCGCCGGAGTTCGCAGCTGGGACGCCAATTGAGAGGCGAGGTCTCCGGCGCCGGGCGCGAGCGTCTCGAGCCGGTCCAGCGCGGGCAGCTCGCCCGGTGTTGCCGGCTTGCTGCCAGCTTCACGCACTTCGCGTTCGGCTCCGCAGTGCTCACAGAACTTGGAGTCCCGGACCTGTGGCTCGCCGCACGAGCCGCAGAAGGCCACGTCAGCCATCCACGCCAGCCCGTCTGGACAGCACCTGCGCACATTGCTCGCACATGGCATCTGCGCTGAGGGCGTCGCCGCCGCAGACGACGCAGCCCCCAGGCTTTGGGGATGCCTGATGGGCCTGTGAAACGGCCGACTGCTGCGTCGGCGACTCGGCGGCTGCGGAATCCAGGAGGAGATCTCGAGGCGATGCGATCATCGTCACGCTGTCTTCCGAGGAGAGCGTCCCATCGTCGAGTCGGCTGGGTACAGCTGGGAGCGCACGGCCACAGCCACCACAGAACCTCGCTGTGTCAGATGCGGGCGTGGAGCACGCTGAGCACTGCCTGTTCACAGTTGGCGCTCCGACACGAGCCCCAGCTGGAAGGCGCACTCAACCAGGCGCTCGCGCTTTTGGTTGCGAGGCAGATGCGAGATCTCGAACCGCCCGTAGAGCACCGTCAGATGACCCTTCACGGAGTCGAGACCCAGATGAACCTCTTCGGCGATCTTCAGGTTGCTCGCGGGAACCGCGAAGGGGTCACCGGACTTGTACGGTCGGGCGAGCGCGACCAAGATCGCACGCTGCATTCGCTCAGATAGAGGCTTGGATTGGCTGGGGAGGTGGGGACGGTCGACCCCGACGCCGGGCGGCGGTACTCGACCACCGTCTCGCCAAAGCGGATCGTGTCGCCGTCGCACAGACGCTGACGGCCCCACACGCGCTCGCCGTTGATGAACGTCCCGTTGCGCGAGAGGCCCTCATCGACCAGCGCCCAGTCCCCCGCGGTCGGCTCCAGCTCCGCGTGTACGCGGGAGACCTGTTCGTCGTCAGCCAGCACGATGTCGTTGGTGGGGCGTCGTCCAACGGTCAGGCGCCGCTCGGCGGACAGTGTGAAGACACGCTGCGCACCGCAACCGTCGCGCCACACCACGAACGGGAGTCCGCCGCGTGCGGCCACGATGATGCTCTTGAGCTCTGCGGGCGAGCGCGTATGCGGCGCAGGCGCAGTTCGGGTGGCAGTGTTTCGTTCCATCTCTAAGACTCGGTGGCGGCGCCTCGCGACAGCGGGGCGGAATCCTAACAGCGGAAGGATGCGGGCCATAGGTGTGGCGATCCCAGACCTCGATCCCACCTCAGCGTTGGGCGCCGGACCGAGAATGAGAGCGTGATCAGCCAACCGCATTCGCGAGGAGACGAACCACGATGAGCATCCGCGTGGACGATCCGGTCTTGACGATGCTCGCAGCGCTCATCGCCGCGCTTGCGCTCTCGCTGGTCAAGCACGGTTTCCGTTGGGGCTGTCGAGTCGTGCGCCGCGCCAAACGCCGGATCGCGCAGATCGACCGGATCCTTCCCGTCACGCTCGAGGTTAGTCTGACTCTGAGGATTCAGCCTGGCAATCCGATTCGTCACCGACGAAAGCCGCATTGAGGCCGGGCTGGCCGGCTATCTTCCCAGCGTGTGGGAAGCGCCGCGTGGCGATATCGGGCTGATTGCCCATCACGCGCGACGAGCGGATCGTAGCCCCGCTCACGCCGCCGGAGCGAGCGCCTTCGCCGCCCGCGCGAACACCAGCACACCGTCGTCGAGCTCGCCGTCGCGCAACACGTGCAGGTCCTGCGCGTAGCTCATCTTCACTTGCCACGGCCCTTCGGTGCCCTGGCGCGGGAACCTGTCGACGGCGCGCCGGACGTAGCCGGCGCCGAAATCGAGGAACGGCCGGGTGGGCATCGACGGCCTGTCGTTCACCGGCGTGCAGCTGTCGTAGCCCCGCCGGTCCATGTATGCGATCAGCCGGCACACGTAGTCGCACACCAGGTCGAGCTTGAGCGTCCACGACGAGTTCGTGTAGCCGAAGACGAACACCATGTTCGGCACGTCGCTCAGCATCGCGCTCTTGTACACGAGCTTCTCCGGCAGCTGCACCACCTGTCCGTCGACCAGCACCTCGATCCCGCCCAGCGCCTGCAGGTCGAGGCCGGTTGCGGTGACGATGATGTCGGCCTCGAGCTCCTCTCCCGACACGAGGCGGATGCCCCGCTCGGTGAGCTCCGCGATGCGGTCGGTCACCACCGACGCCGTGCCTGCCGAGATCGCGGCGAACAGGTCGCCGTCCGGGACCGCGCACAGACGCTGGTCCCACGGGTTGTAGTGAGGGGTGAAGTGCCTGTCGATGTCATAGCCCGCCGGCAGCTGGCGCTCGAGGCTGCGGCGCAGCAGGCGCTTGACCAGCCGCGGGCGACTCTGGCTCAGGCTGTACATCGTCCGCTGCAGCCAGATGTTCTTGCGGCGGGTGAGCGCATACGCGCGCGCGGCCGGCAGCACGCGCTTGAGGAGGTTCGCCAGGAGATCCTTTTCCGGCAGCGAGATCACGTAGGAAGGGGAGCGCTGGAGCATCGTCACGTGCGCTGCCCTGTCGGTCATCGCCGGCACGAGCGTCACCGCGGTCGCGCCGCTGCCGATCACCACCACCCGCTTGCCGGTGTAGTCGAGGTCCTCCGGCCAGCTCTGCGGGTGCACGATCGGACCGCGGAAGCGCTCCGCGCCCTCGAAGTGCGGTTCGTAGCCGTGGTCATAGCGGAAGTAGCCGCTCGCGCACACCAGCCACGAGCAGCTCATTACCAACTGCTCGCCGGTGTCCGTGCGCTCGGCGTGCACCGTCCAGCGCGCGTTCGCGCTCGACCATTCGACGCGCAGTACGCGGTAGCCGAAGCGGATGTGCTCGTCGATGCCGTTCTCCACCGCCGTCTGCCTGATGTAGCGGAGGATCGCCGGGCCGTCCGCGATCGACTTCTCGTCGGTCCATGGCTTGAACGCGTAGCCGTACGTGTGCAGATCCGAGTCCGAGCGGATCCCCGGATACCTGAAGATGTCCCACGTCCCGCCGGTCGCCTCGCGCGCCTCCACGATCGTGTAGCTCTTCCCGGGCAGGTCGCGCTGGAGGTGGTACGCGGCGCCGATCCCCGACAGCCCGGCGCCGACTATCAACGCGTCCACGTGCTCCTGCGCGAGCCCGGATTGCGGTGGCTGGGAAACGCTCGCAACGCTCGCCATGGTCTCTCCTAGATCGGATCGCGTGTGGGTCGACGGCGTTAGGAGTCGACGCCCGCAGAGATTAGCTGGCTGGCCAGCCAGGGCATCCGCGATTTGCCGCAGACCTCTCGGTCGAGCAGCTGCGGCTGGTCCTCGCTGGCGGCCGCCCTCGCCGGGCTACGCGCCGGCCGCGTCGCCCGCCGCCGGCAGATGCGGCGCAAGCCACGCCTGCAGCTGCGCGAGCGGCACGGCTCCGACCAGCCGGTCGCGCTCTGCGCGCTCCTGGATCAGGACGAGCAGCGGTATCCCCTGTACGCGATAGCGCCCGGCGATCGTGGGCGCTTCGTCGACGTTGAGCTTGACGACCTTCAGGCGCCCGGCGTTTTCCTGGCCGAGGCGTTCGACGAGCGGCGAGACCATGCGGCATGGGCCGCACCAGGGCGCCCAGAAGTCGACGAGCACCGGCACGGAGGAGGCGATCTCCTCGTCGAAGGTGTCGGGACCGGCGTCGACGATCCACGGCAGCAGCGTCTGGCAGGCGCTGCAGCGCGGCACGCCCTTGGGGGTCGCGCGCTCGCGATTCCTCGTGCCACAGTTGGGGCACGCGACGATCGTGCCTGCAGGCGCCGTCACGCCTTCAGCGTAGGCGTTCTGCCTCCATCATCGCCTGTTAGCGCGCGCGGGCTGGGCGAGCTCTTCCAGGAGGACCCCCGGGCGCGCTGGATAGATTCGTGCGCGTCTCCGAACAACGTGACGTTCACGAGGCTGCTTCCCGCGCGCAGGTCGCTGGTGACGCTGACGGTGGCCGACCCGACGATCCGCGCGCTGGCGACGGCTCCGATCATGCGCGGCGCGCGCTACCTGCGCAATCGCGTGGTCGCGGCTCACCACCAGGCCGCGTGAGGTCGCCGGAGCGGCACGTCGCCGGCCGCGCGAGTGGGGTGACGCCGAGCGGCGCATCGCGCGCCAGGCGAGTCAGGCGGTGATCGCCGCGTGCCGCGGCTGCGCGGCCACGCGTGCCAGCCACGAGCCGATCGCGGGGTAGCGCCCGAGATCGAAGCCGCCCTCGTGCGCGACGTGCGTGTACGCGTAAAGGGCGATGTCGGCGATCGTGTAGCGCCCGCCGACGAGGAACGGGCTCGTCGCGAGGTGGCGCTCCATGGCATCGAGCGCGGCGTAGCCGCCCCGCAGCTTCTCCTCCAGCAGCGCCTGCGCCGGCGGCTCCTGCGCGACGGCGACCCAGAACCGCACGACGGCGATGTTCGGCTCGTGGCTGTACTGCTCGAAGAACAGCCACTGCAGCGCCTTGGCGCGCTCGAACGGCTCCTCGGGCACGTACGCGGTGCCGTCTGCGAGATACCAGAGGATCGCGTTGGACTCGGCCAGCGAGCGGCCGTCGTCGAGCACGAGCGTGGGCACGCGCAGCGCGGGGTTGAGCCCGCCGAGCAGCTCCAGCCGGTTGGAGCGGTCGACGACGTCGACCTCGCGCCGCTCATAGGCACGGCCGAGGTGCGCGAGCAGCAGGCGCACCTTGTAGCAGTTGCCCGAGACCTGGGAGTTGTACAGCAGCACAGTCACCGCCCTCCGAGCTTGCCGAGCAGCTGGCGTGCGGCGCGTTCGCCGCTGACGACGGCGCCCTCGAGGAATCCCTGGAACTTCCTGCAGGTGTGCTCGCCGGCGAAGTGGATCCGTCCTTCGGGGGCGGCGGCGAGCCGCGCGTAGGTGGCGGCCTGACCGATTTTGCAGTAGGAGTAGGCGCCGTTGACCCACGGGTCGAGCGCCCAGTGGTCCTCGTAGGCGCGGCCGGTGTACACGGCGCTGGTGCCGGGGTAGACCGGCTCGATCTCACCGAGGAGCCAGTCGACGTCGGCGTCGGGCGCGGCGGCGTGCGCTTCGCCCGTGAGCAGGCTGCGGCCGACGTCGCCGCCGGGGAAGCCGAGCAGCAGCGCGGGGCTGGCGTCCGCTCCGAGCGGGACGGAGTCGTCCCAGGCGCAGCAGAAGCGGTCCCATTCGCCGTAGGCGGCGCCGGCGAAGCCGAGCGCTGGCCAGGTCTTGCGCGAGAGCTCGACGTGGACCTTGGCGTTGGTGCCCATGCCGTACGTCTGGATGACGGTCTGCTTGGCGGCGGAGAGCCCGGACTGCGACAGGTCGACGTCGCGCAGCGTGCTGAACGGCAGCGCGAGCACGACGTAGTCGGCGGTGACCTCGACGGTGCCGGCGCCGACGTCGAAGTTGAGCGTGCTCGTCATGTCGGCGTTGGCGCGCAGCGCGACGAGCCGGTGGCCGTGCTTGACGGCGCCGGGCGCGAGCTCGGCGATCATCCCGGAGACGAGCTGGTCGTTGCCCCCGACGATGTGGAACTTTTCGTCGTCTCCCGGCAGCAGTTCGAGCGGCGTGCGCGGGCTGCCTGCGGTGACTTCGATCAGGTCGAGCGCGGACTGGTCGCCGGGATCGCCGCCGTTCTCGGTGACGGTGTTGGCGAGCAGCAGCTTGCCTAGGCGGCTGGAGGAGCCGATCTCGGTGCCGTCGAGCCATTCGGGCACGGACAGCGAGTCGAGGCGTTCTTCGCCGGCGGTGGAGCGCATCTCTCGGGCGGCGCTCCTGAAGGCGTGAAAGCCAACGCTCGCCCAGTCGGCGTCGGCCTGCGCTTCGGTGTAGTAGGCGCCGTCGATCCAGCGCGCTTCTTCGCCGGCCGGCAGATCGCCGCCGTTGACGATCTCCTCTTCCAGGCCGAGCTGGGCGGCGAGCCGGCGCACGGCGACGTGGGTCGTGTCGATGAACGCGCCGCCGTGCTCGGTGATGAGCCCGGCGTCGAAGAAGCCGCGCAGCGTCCAGCAGCGCCCGCCGGCGCGTTCGGGGTTGCCCTCGTAGACGGTGGCCGCGATCGGCGCTCCCGGCGCCCCGGTCCACAGCAGGTGGGCGCAGCGCAGGCCGGCGAGCCCGGCGCCGACGATCGCCACGCGCGGCGCCATCGCGGGCAGCGCCCTGGCGGCGCGCGCCAGCGGGTGCCCGGCGAGCGCAGCGCCTGCAAGCGCGCCGGCCCCAGCCGCCATGAACCCGCGGCGGGTATGCGTCCCGAGCAGCTCGCGCGTCCCGAGCAGCTCCTCGACGGGCATCCCGCGCCGCTGCGCCTCGGCGTGCGCGGCGAACATGCGCCTGACGGCGCTCATGCCGGACGTCCGCGTGGTACGCGCGAGCGGGCCGATGGATAGGGTCATGGCGGCAATATCCTCCTGGAGGTCCGACCCGAGATGATGGCAATCAGAGATGCGGTGATATGCCAGCCGCTGCGAACGCCGGTGGGGCGCTTCGGCGGCGTGTTCCGCGACCTGGGCGCGGCGACGCTGGCGGCGACGGTGATCGGCGAGCTGGTGAGTCGCACGGGACTGCACGGCGAGGACGTGGACGACGTGATCATGGGCCAGTGCTACGCGAGCGGCGAGGCGCCGGCGATCGGCCGCGTGGCGGCGCTGGACGCGGGGCTGCCGGTGGACGTGCCGGGCCTGCAGATCGACAGGCGCTGCGGCTCGGGGCTGCAGGCGGTGCTGTACGGCTGCATGCAGGTGCAGACGGGCGCCGCCGACCTGGTGCTGGCGGGCGGCGTGGACAGCATGAGCCAGGCGGAGTTCTACTCGACGAGGCCGCGCTGGGGTGTGAAGAGCGGGGCGATCCGGCTGGAGGACCGGCTCGAGCGCGCGCGCGTGAACGCGGGCGGCGTCAACCACCCGGTGCCGGGCGGGATGCTGGAGACGGCGGAGAACGTGCGGCGCGAGTACGGGATCCCGCGAGAGGAGCAGGACGAGCTGGCGCTGCGCTCGCACGAGCGCGCGGTCGCCGCCCAGAGCAGCGGCGCGTTCGCGGAGGAGATCGTGCCGGTGCCGGTCGCCGGCTCTCGGCGCGGCGACGGCGACGGCGTGGTGGACACGGACGAGCATCCGCGTGCGGACACGACGCTGGAGGCGCTCGGGCGGCTGCGCGCGATCATGGGCGCGAGCGACCCGGAGGCGACGGTGACGGCGGGCAACAGCAGCGGTCAGAACGACGGCGCGGCGGTGTGCGTGGTGACGCACCCGGACAGGGCGTCGGAGCTCGGCCTGCGGCCGCTGGCGCGGGTGGTGTCGTGGGCGGTGGCGGGGGTGGCGCCGGAGACGATGGGCATCGGCCCGGTCCCGGCGACGGCGCTGGCGCTGGAGCGAGCGGGCCTGACGCTCGAGCAGATCGACCTGATCGAGCTCAACGAGGCGTTCGCGTCACAGGTGCTGGCGGTGCTGCGCGAGTGGCAGCTTCACGACGGCCTTGAGCGCGTCAACGTGAACGGCTCGGGCATCTCTCTTGGGCATCCCGTAGGCGCGACGGGTGCGCGGATCCTCGCAACCCTGCTGCATGAGATGCACAGGCGCGACGCGCGGCTTGGGCTGGAGACGATGTGCATCGGCGGCGGCCAGGGCCTGGCGGCAATCTTCGAGCGCGTGGACGCATAGCTGCCCGCTCTCCCTATGCCCCGGCTCCGGCGCTGACGCCGACGCGGACGTTGTAGTCGAACGAGCTCTCACCCTGCCTGGCGCTGTGTTCGGGGCAGTAGACGCCGCGTATGCGACCGTCGCGCAGGCCGTACGCGCGCCACTCGCCGTCGTGCCAGGCGAAGCGGAAGAACTGGTCTTCGCGCGCGGGGGCGCCGTGCAGCTCGCGCGCCCAGGCGGCGCGGGCGACGCTCTCGGGAACGGTGGCCTGGCAGGAGCAGCCGTCGGACAGGTATCCGGAGGACACGCAGCGCAGTAGGCGATCGACGCGGGTCTCGGGTGTGATGGATATCGATGTTGGTGATTGCATCGGATGTCGCTTCTGTTGCGGTTCGCGATCTGCGGTTGATTCGAGGGAATGTCGGATTGAAGGTTTCGTTCTCTTAGGACCACATACCCGTGCCCTTTTCGGGCTATTCATGTCGTCCTTTTCGGGCAGTTCGTCGATCTTGGTGGTTTCTCCGCGGATTTCCAGTGATCTCGACATTTGTACGAGCGCTCGCGAGTACTGACATGGGAGCTGCGCGAGCATGGTTAACGCCCGACCGTCGAGCGCCCCCGAGTCCCACGCCAGGCGCGCCCGCACGCGCAAGCCGGGCGCCGCTGAGCGTCAGCGCCCGCGCGAGCTGCCACGTCGCAGGCGATGCACGCGGCGCAGTTCCTCGACGGCCTCGTCGTAGCCGCCGAGGGCGGCGCGCGGGCCCTCGCCGAGCAGGTCGACGTCGACGCGCTTGCGCATGAGCTCGCCTTCGATGGCGTCGACGCGCTGCGCGCCGGCGCCGGGGCGCGAGCCGACGGCGCGGTCGAGCCGCTCGCCGCGGAACAGCAGCCCGACGCCGTCGTCGAGCGCCCAGCCGCCGGGGAGCGTGCCGTCGCGCACGCTGGCGAGCCACACGGGCAGGCGCTCGGGCTCGCCGTCGGCGTGGACTGTGAGCGAGCCTTCGAGCACGCCGAGTCCGGCGATCGGCTCGGGCGGGCCGCTGGAGCGCGTGATGCCGCCCTGGAACCAGCACATGGCGCCGGCGCTGAGCCCGGCGAGCACCGTGCCGCGCTGCCAGGCCTGCACGAGCAGCTGGTCGAGCCCGTGCGCGTGCCAGAGCGCGAGCAGGTTGCGCATGGAGCCGCCGCCGACGTAGATGATGTCCTGGATGAGGACGGTGTCGGCGAGCGAGCGGGTGGCCTCGCGCAGGTGAAACAGCGACAGGTGCTCGGGTATGCAGGCGCGCTCGGCGAAGCGGGCTTTGAAGGCGTTGATCTGCGAGTTGATGTCGCCTGAGGCGGTGGGCAGGAAGAGGATGCGTGGCTCGCCGATGTCGGCGAGCGACAGCACGAGATCGTCGAGCAGCGGGTTGGCGGGCTCCATGGTGAAGCCGCCTCCGCCCATGGCGAAGATGAGCCGTTCGTGCGGGTCGACGACGGGCCGGCTGCTCACGCGGGAACCGCCTGCCGCTTGGCGCGCTCGCGCTTGGCGCGTGGGACCTCGATGTGCGCCGGCTGCGTGTGCGAGGGCTCGACATGTGCGTCCTCGCTGGGCGCGGCCGCCAGCGTGCCGTCCGCGTCGCCGGCGGGCGTGGCGCCTCCGAGATGCGTGACCTGCAGGCGCGTCTCGCGCACGCCCTCCGCACAGGGCTCGACGAGGAAGGCGCTGCCGTTGGGGCGCGAGCTGACGGCCCGCTCGAGCGCGGTGCCGCGGAAGTGCAGCGCGACGCCGTCGTCGACGGCGAAGCCGGCGCGCATGCCGTCGGCGACGAAGCGGTGGTACTCGACGCGGCGGGCTGGCTCGGCGTCGTAGTGGACGCAGTTGGAGTAGGGCAGGAAGCCGAGCGCGCGCACGACGCGGGGCGCGCCGTGGAAGGCGCTGAGCGCCTGCTCGAACCAGCAGAGCGATCCGGCGGAGGGGCCGCAGAGAACGATGCCGCGGCGCCAGGCGCGGCGCAGGATGGCGTCGAGCCCGTGCGCGCGCCAGGCGCCGAGCATGCTGAGCACGTTGCCGCCGCCGACGTAGATGAGGTCCTGTGCGAGCAGGTGGGTGGCGAGGTCGTCCTCGACGCCGCCGGTCCCTTGGTCGCGGCGGAACAGCGACACGTGGCTGGCGTCGCAGTGA
Source organism: uncultured Solirubrobacteraceae bacterium (assembly GCA_963735705.1). Taxonomy (GTDB): domain Bacteria; phylum Actinomycetota; class Thermoleophilia; order Solirubrobacterales; family Solirubrobacteraceae; genus Palsa-744. Next base: position 261,778 of record CAVTLZ010000012.1, on the reverse strand, counting down.
GGCGCGAAGCGCCGGTAGAAGCGCACGACGTAGTGGTCGGCGTCGCCGGAGGCGGTCGGCAGGAAGCACACGCGCGGCCTGCTGGCGCCGGTGAGCGACAGCACGTAGTCGTCGAGCAGCGAGCCATCGCTCTCCATGGAGAAGCCTCCGCCCCCGAGGGCGACGATCTGGGGAGCTGTGTTTGACATGGCCCTCTCCCTCGTCTGGGGACGCGATACGAACAGCCTGCGCGAAAGCGTGCCGCAGATGGCGCGCGGCGGGTATGGACCGGCGTCCCAGATCGTCCGACCGGCGATGGACATTCGCCCATGAGGCCGCGGTTGCATGGAGTCCGCGAGTCCGAGAGCGCGGTAGCTACGCGACGGTGCGGCTTTCGACTCGAGGTGCGGCTTCGTCGCCGTCGCCTTCGTCGGGGTCTACGCGGCGCTCGAGGAAGAAATCGTGGTTCCGATGGTCGAAGAGCACCAGGTAGCGCTCGAAGAAGTCACGCCTGCCAAGCAGCCCTATCGGCAGGTTCTCGCAGAACGTCGCCACCGGCAGCAACATCTTCTCCCCGACGACTTCGATCTGCAGGCCCTTCGTAAAGACATGTCTGATCGAGCGCTTCTCGTCGGCGACGCCAACCTCTATCTGGTCGCAGTCCCGGTAGAGATCGATCCCGAGAAGCTCGGCCCACTCATCGGAGAACGTCGTGTAGTCGGCTCCACTGTCAACAAGGGCTCTCGCCGTCGTCATCTGGCCACCGTGGCCGCCGAGCAATGTGACCGGCAGCGCCGGGCGAAGGATCGCGATGGACCCCGCGGCTATATCGCCTGTGGCGAGGTAGGGGAACTTCCCGATGGACCGGGAACGTTGGGTTGCAGCGATCAGGTCCGGCTTCTCAACGGCAGGGAGCGGCAGGGTCCTCGCGGACCTTGAAGATTTCAGCTGTCTCTCGCTGTCCATTGAGCCGGTCAAGCAGGCCTCCCAAGGTCTCGTCGTTGTCCAGGACAGTCCGGTCTTGGACCGCGACCCACTTGCCAGCATATTGGACTAGTTCGATTCCGAAGGCTCTCTCGGCCCGCACCTGCTCGGCTGTGCTCATGCCGGTCGTCTCCTGTGGGGGTCGTTGATCACGTCGTGGCTCTCAAAAAATCGGAGGAACCGCCATTTGAAGGCTAGCCGATGTAGCGGTCCTCCGCCTAGTTCCGCTAAGTGGACTCGAATCCTCTGGACAAATTTCTCATATTTCCAGGGAAAAAGCCAGAGACGAAGGTCATCGACGCGCGTGAGGACTCTCCTCCCCACGCAGCGTCGCCTACACATGCGAGACGCGAGACGGGTGTTGGCCATCGATTTCGAGGGCCGGGGGAGCCTCGTAGAGTGTCCGGGGTGCAAAACGAGAGAGATCGAATGACGGGCGAGGCGCGCACCGCCGACACGCCGGCGATCTCGCTGCGCGGCGTGGTCAAGCGCTTCGGCGCGATCACGGCTGTGGACGGCCTGGACCTGGAGGTGCGGGCGGGCGTGTGCTTCGGCCTGCTGGGGCCGAACGGGGCGGGGAAGTCGACGACGATGCGGATGCTGACGGCGCAGACGCTGGCGGACGAGGGCGAGATCGCGGTGCTGGGCTTCGAGCTGCCGCGGGAATCGAAGCAGTCGCGCCTGGAGATGGGGGTGGTGCCGCAGCTGGACAACCTGGACGTGGAGCTGACGTGCAGGCAGATCCTGACGGTGTTCGCGCGCCTGTATCGAGTTCCGCGCGCGGAGCGCGCGGCGGCGGTGCACCGTGCGCTGGAAGTGGCGAACCTGGTGCCTCGCGCGGACACGATCGTGAAGGAGCTGTCGGGCGGGATGCGCAGGCGGCTGCTGGTGGCGCGCGGGCTGATCCACGAGCCGCGGCTGGTGCTGCTGGACGAGCCGACGGTGGGCCTTGACCCGCAGGTGCGCCAGGAGCTGTGGTCGCTGATCGACGGGCTGCGCGCGAGCGGGGTGACGGTGCTGATGAGCACGCACTACATCGAGGAGGCGGAGCGCCTGGCGGATACGGTGGCGGTGATGTCGGGCGGGCGGATCATCGCGCAGGGCACGCCGGCGGAGCTGGTGCGGGCGCACGCGGGCGAGCAGGTGCTGGAGGTGTACGGCCCGCCGGATCGTCTGTCGGAGGTGAGCGAGCTGGCGGCGGAGAACGGCTGGTCGAGCAGGCGCAGCGGCCCGGCGGTGGCGATCATGCGCGCGGAGACGCTGGACGGCCTGGCGCCGGAGGGCGTGCGCCGCCCGGCGAGCCTGGAGGATGCGTTCGTGGCGCTGACGGGGGAGGAGATCGAGTGAGCGCGCAGGCGCAGACTGAGGGCACGCGCCGCGTGGGCCGCTTGGAACCGGCGGCGCTGGCGGGGGTGATGAGCCGCGACGTGGCGATCTTCGGGCGCTACTGGAAGGCGACGACGTTCTCGTCGATCGTGCAGCCGACGATCTACCTGCTGGCGTTCGGTCTGGGCTTCGGCTCGCTCTTGAAAACGATCGGGCACGTGAAGACGATCGAGTACATCGGGACCGGCACGGTGGCGACGGCGGTGCTGTTCTCGTCGGCGTTCCCGGGGATGTTCAACACGTTCATCCGCTGGCAGTTCCAGCGTACGTACGACGCGGTGCTGGCGGCGCCGGTGGACGTGGAGGAGCTGATCACGGCGGAGGTGCTGTGGATCTCGCTGCGCGCGGGCGTGTATGGGGTGGCGCCGATCCTGGTGGCGTTCGCGTTCGGCCTGTCGCCGGAATGGGGGATGCTGCTGGTGCCGCTGATCGGGTTCGTGACGGGCTTCGGCTTCGCGGCGTTCGGCGTGACGATCGCGGCGGTCGCGAAGACGATCGACAACTTCAACTACATAACGAGCGCGGTGCTGACGCCGATGTTCCTGGTGGCGGGCACGTTCTTCCCGGTCTCCACCTTGCCGGAGGGCATACGGCAGGTGGCGTACGTGAACCCGCTGTACCACTGCGTGCAGCTCGTGCGCGACGCGTCGCTGGGCACGCTCGGCGGCGCGGACCTCGGCCACGCGGCGGTGCTGCTGGCGTTCGCGCTGATCATGTGGCGCCTGGCGATATCGCAGCTCGGTAGGCGCCTGATCGACTGAGCAGGGCGCTTATGCAACTTTGAGGTTGGGCACACGCTGGTCCTACACGCGGCGGCGAAGCTGCGTGCATGAGCTATCGATGGGAGACACGTTCGGCCGCGTCTGCGACAGCGTCGGCGGCGCCGGTCACGACACCTGCCGGCGTTGCGTGGGGAGCGCGTGCGCGCACGCGAGCACGGGCGCTGGCGCTGCGCGCGCCGCACCCGGAGCTGGCGGCGGTGATGTCGCTGGCGGCGCTGTTGAACCTGTGGGCGCTGGCGCGCAACGGCTGGGCGAACGACTACTACGCGGCGGCGGTTCGCTCGATGAGCTCGAGCTGGCACGACTTCCTGTTCGCGTCGCTGGACAAGGGCGGCGTGATGAGCGTGGACAAGCCGCCGCTGGCGCTGTGGGTGCAGGCGCTGTCGGTGCGCGTGTTCGGCTATGACTCGCTGAGCATCCTGGTGCCGCAGGCGCTGATGGGCGTGGCGAGCGTGGCGCTGGTGTACGACCTGGTGCGCCGGCGCTTCGGGCGCGTGGGCGGCTTCGTGGCGGGCCTGGCGCTGGCGCTGACGCCGATCGCGGTGGCGGTGTCGCGCCACAACAACCCGGACGCGCTGCTGGTGCTGTGCTGCGTGGCGGCGCTGTGGTGCACCGTGCGAGGGCTGGAGAACGGCCGCACGCGCTGGCTGGTGGCGGCGGGCGTGTGCGTGGGCCTCGGCTTTGAGACGAAGATGCTGGTGGCGCTGGTGGTGGTGCCGGGCATCGCGGCGGCGTGGCTGTGGACGGCGCCTGCCGTGCGCGGCCGCATCCACGCGCTGCGCCAGCTGCTTGCGGGCGGCGGCGCGATGCTGCTGGTGGGCGGCGCGTGGCCGCTGCTGGTGGAACTGACGCCGGCGGCTGATCGCCCGTGGGTGTCGGGCACGAGCGACAACCGCATTCTGTCTTTGATCTTCGAATACAACGGCGTCGGCCGCGTGGATGGCCAGGCGGGCGGACCGGCGGGCGCCGGCGGGAGCATGTTCGGCGGCACGCCGGGGCCGCTGCGCCTGCTGAACTCGGCGCTGGGCGGCCAGGCGGGCTGGCTGCTGGGCTTCGCGCTGGTGAGCGGCTTGGCGATCCTGGCGGCGAGCCGCATGCGCCGCGCGGACGCGCGCAGCGGCTGGCTGCTGGCGGTGGGCGGCGGGTTCGCGACGACCGCCTTGTTGTTCAGCTTCGCGAGCGGCATCTTCCACCCGTACTACGTGTCGCTGCTGGCGCCGTTCGCGGCGGCGCTGACGGGCGCGGGCGCGGCGCAGCTGATCGGCGGCGGGCGCGTGGCGCGCGTGGCGGCGCCGCTGGCGGTGCTGGCGGGCGTGGCGGTGGAGCTGGTGGTGCGCGCGGGCTACCCGGGGCAGTTGACGTGGTTGCCGCCGGTGCTGATCGCGGTGGGCGCGCTGGCGGTGCTGGCGCTGGTGGCGTTCAGCTCGCGGAAGGTGCGCATGGCGGCGATCGGCGCGGCGCTGGCGGCGCTGCTGGCGGCGCCGGCGGTGTGGGCATTGGACACGCTCGGCCACGCGACGAGCGGGACGTTCCCGGCGGGCGGCCCGGCGTCGGCGGAGAGCGGCGGATTCGGCGGGCCGGGCGGCTTCGGTGGGCCGGGCGGCTTTGGCGCTGGCGGGAGCCGCGGCGGCCTGGGTCCGGCACGTGGCTCCGGTCAGCTCGGCGGCGCCCCGGGCCAGGCGGGTGGCGCGGAAGCGGGAACGGGCGCGGCGGGCGCGCCACCGCAGCTGTTTGGCTCGGGTCAGCCCGCCGAACCGCCGAGCGGCACGGGCGGAGCCCCGGGCGCGGGCGCGCCGGGCTCCGCGGGCGCGGCTTCGCGGGGCGCGTTCCCCGGCTTCGGCGGCGCGCGTGGCTTCGGCGGCGGCGCAGCTGGCGGGATCGGCGCTCCGATCGGTGGCAGCGTGTCGAGCGCGATGCTGGCGTACGTGAAGCAGCACGGCGGCGGCACGATCGCGGTGGCAAGCCAGTCGAACGCGGCATCGTCGATCGTCGACGGGAACACGAACGTGGCGGGAATCGGAGGCTTCTCGGGGCGCGAGAGCGACGTGAGCTTGTCGTGGCTGGCGCAGGAGGTGCGCTCGGGCAAGATCCGCTGGGTGCTCTATGAACAGAGCTCGGGCGGACCCGGGGGGATCTCGGGCGGACCCGGCGGCGGCGTGCGGGGCGACACGCGCACGGGCGCGAAGACTGCGATGGCGGCGGTCGCGCGAGCATGCGAGGCGGTGACGCTGCCGTCGAGCGGCTCGGGCACGTCGCGCGCTGCGGGAGCCTCCGGCGCCGGGAACGGGACGGGCGCGGCGGGGACGCTGTACGACTGCGCGGGCCGCGCGACGGCGCTGGCGAGCGCGGGCACGTAACAATCACGCCGATGCGGATCCTGGTGGTGGACGACGACCGTGCGGTGCGCGAAGCGCTGCGCCGCACGTTGACGCTGGCTGGATACGGGGTGCAGCTGGCGGAGGACGGCGAGGCGGCGCTCGAGCAGATCGTGCAGGCGGAGCCGGACGCGGTGGTGCTGGACGTGGGGCTGCCGGGGATCGACGGCCTGGAGGTGTGCGGGCGGGTGCGTCGCGCGGGCAGCCGCGTGCCGATCCTGATCCTGACGGCGCGCGACGCGGTGGCGGACCGCATCGACGGCCTGGACGTGGGCGCGGACGACTACATGGTGAAGCCGTTCGACGTGGGCGAGCTGAAGGCGCGGCTGCGGGCGCTGCTGCGTCGCGCGAACCCGCAGGAGGACCCGGACGCGCTGTCGTTCGCGGAGGTGCGCCTGGATCCGAGCCGCCACGGCGCGCAGGTGGGGGAGAGCTTCGTGGAGCTGACGCGTACGGAGTACCAGTTGCTGGAGCTGCTGATGCTGAACCCGCGGCGGGTGCTGACGCACAGCGTGATCTACGACCGCGTGTGGGGCTATGACTTCGGCCCGACGTCGAACGCGCTGCGCGTGTACATCGGCTATCTGCGCCGCAAGCTGGAGGACGCGGGCGCGCGCGAGCTGATCCACACGGTGCGCGGCGTCGGCTACGCGCTGCGCGAGCCGTGACACGAGTGCGGGAGGCGCGGCGACGGTGACCCTGCGCACGCGGATAGCGGCGGTGGCGAGCGTGTCGGTGGCGCTGGCGGTGCTGGCGGCGGCGATCGGCCTTTACGCGGCGGTGCGCTCGGACCTGCGCGGCGAAGTCGACCACAACCTGCGCTCGCGCGCGCGGGCGTTCGTCGCTTCGGCGGCGGGCGACGCGCCGGCGGGGCCGGTGGCCGGTGGGATCATGCCCGGCGGCGGCGCGGCTCGGGGCGGCGGCTATGCGGGCGGCGCTCCGCCGGGCGCCGGCGGCTCATCCCCGACCGGCGGGCGCGGGCGCCCGGATGGCTTCCCGGGCAGCGTGGAACCGGCGCCGTTCGGGGCTGCGTCTGGATACGTGGAGTTCATCTCGCCGCAGGGGAACGTGTTCGTGCCGGGGGGTCAGGGCTCGTCGTCGCGGAAGATCGCGCCGACGGCGGGCGACCGCGCGATCGCCGCGCGCGGCGGCGGCAGCAGCTTGAGCGACCGCACGGTCGCCAACACGAGGCTGCGCGTGCTGACGCTGGGCACGGGCGCGGGCGGCGCGGTGCTGGTGGCGCAGCCGCTGACGGAGGTGGAACACGAGCTGAGCAGCCTGCTGCTGATCCTGGCGCTGATCGGCGGTGGCGGCGTGGTGCTGGCGGCGTTGCTGGGGACACTGGTGGCGCGCACGGCGCTGGCTCCGATCGGGCGCTTCACCGAGCGCACGGAGTCGCTGACGGGCAACCTCGACCTGTCGCGCAGGCTGGAGGTGGAGGGGCGCGACGAGCTGGCGCGGCTGGCGGGCAGCTTCAACGGCACGCTGGACGCGCTCGAGCGCTCGGTGCAGGCACAGCGCCACCTGATCGCGGACGCGAGCCACGAGCTGCGCACGCCGATCTCCTCGCTGCGGGCGAACATCCAGATCCTGGGCGAGGCCGACCGGCTGTCGCCGCGGGAGCAGGAGAGCCTGCGCGCGGACATCGTGGCGGAGCTGGACGAGCTGACGGCGCTTGTGGGCGACGTGGTCGAGCTGGCACGCGGCGCGGCGCCGGATGGCGCGGTGGAGGACGTGCGCTTGGACGAGGTCGTGCGAGGCGTGGTGGAGAGCGCGCGCAGGCGCGCGGACCGGCGGGGCGACGTGAGCTTCGAGCTCAGCGTGGAGCCGACGATCGTCCGCGGCCAGGCGGAGCGGATCGGCCGCGCGGTGTCGAACCTGGTGGACAACGCGCGCAAGTGGAGCCCGGACGGCGCGGCGGTGGACGTGGCGCTGAAGGACGGCGTGCTGAGCGTGCGCGACCACGGCCCTGGCTTTCAGGAGGCGGACCTGCCGTTCGTGTTCGACCGCTTCTACCGCGCGAGCGACGCGCGCAAGCTCCCCGGCTCGGGCCTCGGCCTGGCGATCGTGCGCCAAGCGGCGGAGGCGTGCGGCGGCTTCGCGGAAGCCCAGAACGCCCCGGGTGGCGGAGCGCTCCTGCGCGTCAGCTTCGGCGCGGTCGTCGACTTCGCATAATTTGCGAAATGTTTCGCGAATTACGTCAAGAGCGCGTCGTCCGCACCCGCCTTGACGTGATCCGTCGAGATCGCCGGGGCCAGCGCTTCCTGCGCCCGCGCCAGCGCGGCGTGCGCAGCCGCCAGGACGGCACGGATCGATTTCTCATTCAGGCGCTTGTATATCTCGAATAGCTCCTCGAGGGCGCCTGCGGCGAAGGCGTCGTTTGCCGTCCGTCGCGCGTTGGCAAACCGGACGCGTGCGGTGAGGATGGCGGCCAGGCCGTCGAGGTTGGGGATCTCCGGAATGCGAATGTGCTGCTCGATCAGCCCGGAGCTGGCCTGTCTGTAGTCCTTGCGTTCGAGATACAGGGGGTGCGCGGCCACCACGATGCCCGCGTGCAGCCTGTCGACCACCGCTCGCAGGACCTCGCCGAAGAAGGCGGGGATGACCCGATCCGGGTTGCCGCGGCCGACGAAGCGATCGGTGTCGTCCATGACGAGCACCGGGTTGAGGTTGTACGCACGAATCGCCTCTAGCACGTCATCGGCCAAGCCGAGAATCTCCTGCTCCGAGCGCGGGAGCTTGCCTCCCTCGATCGTCCGCGTCACGTCCCGCGCCACATTCGCCTCGATCAACCACCGCATGAGCTTCAATCCGCCCCCGTTCCTCCGGGCCACGGTCGGCAGGTTGATGTCGCTGGTCGCGCGGGCGAGGATCGCCTCGCGGTCCTTTCTGGGGATACGTTGCGCGGCTGCAGCATCGGCACTGATGACATCGACGAGGTACTGGGCGAACGCCTTGGGGCTCGTCGTGACGTCCTCGTCCTTGTACGCGACGGGCACCCAGATGGGCGCGATTCGCGCAGGGGCCGGTTCGAGCGAGTATCGCGCGACGCTGGTCTTGCCGCAGCCCGGCACGCCGGTGAGGGAGACGCGCTCGAACTTGGCAACGGCGTCTCGCAGCCGCGCCTCAGTCTGGGCCTTGCCAGTGATTCGGTCGAATGGCACGTGGTACTCCCCCATGTCCTCCTCCAGCAGGACGGAGTCGAAGACGTGCTGTTCCCACATCTTCTCGACGAGACGGCGGCTCATTACGAACGATCCGTCGGGTGGTTGCGCCCGTCGAGCTCGTCGTGCTCGGTGAGCACCATCGCGACCGCCGCTGTCGTACCGCCAGAGCCGCCGAGCCGTGTGATGGACGGAACATAAGCCTTGCTGGGACGACCGGGTCCCTGCGCCTCGGCTTCCACGACATCGAGGACACCCGCTTTTGCCAGCTCGTGAAGCACTTGGCGCAGGCGACTCGACGTCCAACCCATTTGTCTCAGCAGCGCCGCGTCAGTCGCTCGCGCCGGTTGCGCTTGGTTGAGGATCAGGCGTGCCAGGCGCTGTGCGGGTGGGCTCAGCGTCTCCAGCGACGCGGCGAGCTGCTGGCTGCGCTCGATCAGCTCGCGCGTCGGCGTCCCGCTCGCGACGGCTCGGAGCGCTGCGACGAGGGCCAGCGGATGTCCCTGTCCAAGTCGTGCGAGCTGGTCGATCTCCTCATCGGAGAGGTCCACGGCTTCGCGCTCGAGCCGGGCGCGCAATAGCGCCATTGCGTCGGCGTGCGTCAACGGCCCCAGGCTGAGCCTTCGCTCGAAGAAGGTATCTGCGGGAGGCATCAGCAAGATCTCCGAATCGCTCGAGCGGCCGGCCACGATCCACCTTGCTCGCAATGTCCACAGCTCGTCGCGCATGCGTCCGAAAAGCGTCTGGGCGATCTCGCTGCTCGCCAGTTCGTCGACGAGGATCACTGCATCAAAGCCGACGCCACGGAGGTCGTCCAGCACCGAGCCGACGAGTCGCAGCGTCCGCAAAAGCTCCGCCGTCGTGTCGTCCCCGCTGGGAGCGGCGATGAACCCCGAAAGGCCGGCTGATCGCAGCTTCGCGAGCGCCTGCTCGGCGGTCTGCATGACTTTCGCCACGACCCCCTCCCCTTCGAGGCGATCGATCATCTGGCCGGACAGCGTCCGGAAGAAGTCGATGGCGCTTACTGGGCGGCCCGCGACGCGGAACACAAACAGCCGACGCGCGGTCGGGTCGTCCGCTTCGGCGCGGTTCTCGAGGTCGGCGGCAAAGCGGTTCAGCAGGGACGTCTTGCCGATGCCGGCAGGTCCGAGCACGAGCGTGTTCCAACCTGTCTCGACATTGCGCCGCAGCTCGTCGAGCTCTGCCGAGCGATCTACGAACAGTTGCTCGTCCTGCCGGGTTCCGAGTAGGGGGGCGTTTGTCAGCACCATCTCCTATCGAAATTAGCATAACGTTTCGATAATTTCCATAGGCGACGCCAAGGTCGCTCGCAATCGTGCCCCGCACGTAAGCCCTGGACGAGGCCTACGTGTCGCATTTGTCATAGGCTGCGCCGATCTCGGCGAGCGTGGAGCCGAGGCCGTCAGCGAGCCGCACTAGCGCGAGGAAGCTCGGATTGCGCGCACCGCGCTCGATGTCGGAGATGTACGTCGGGTGCAGGCCCGAACGGTCCGCCAACTGTTCCTGGGTGAGCGACTTCGCCGAACGGACCTCCTTGATGGCCTGGCCGAGGCGTTGTTGGACCTGCGTCTTGGCTGCCATGAGCCAGGACCCTTGCCTCTTTGTCCGCTGGCAACCATAGGCGATGAGTGAGGTAAAGTCGGGCGCTCAAACTGGCGGAGCTGGGAGGATCGACAAAGATGGCCTCATGCGTAGTCACGAGGATCGCATGGATAGGGACATAAACCGGGCGAGGGCGCAGCCTTCGAGATATCGCCGCGACGACGACATAGACACCGGCAGATAGCGATGGCGATCGTGCGATCTGAACGCCAGCGGGCGTGTGGCTGAGAACGGCGCCGTCACGGTCGTGGTTGGTCGCTTCCCGCCCGTGGTGGGACGGGGTCTGGTGGACGTTCTACGCGAAGATCATCGCATTCGGATCGTCGATAGCGATCTTGAGGCCTCGAAGCTCGAGCGCGCCGTCGCGCAACGATCACCGCGGGTCGCGATCTTGGACGAGGCGGGTGAGCGCTCGACCGGGGCGCAGCTGAGATCGAGTAGTCCAGCAACCGAGATTCTCGTGTTCGCGTGCGACCCGACGCCCGCCTACGGAAAGCTGCTGCTTGCGGGTGGCGCGACGTGCGTCGCTTGGAGCGTTTCGGCTGCGGACATCTGTGCGTCAGTGCACCTGGCCGCCGAAGGCGGTCGGAGCTTTGCGCCCGCGAATGGCCAGCGAGTCGAGCAGCGCCAACCCACCGGAGCGCACATACTGACCGGCCGCGAGACCGAAGTGCTCGAGTGCCTCAGCCGCGGTGCGTCAAACGCCGAGATCGCGCTCGCGCTGGAAATCGGTGTCGAGACGGTGCGCACATACGTTGCCAGCATCCTTCGCAAGCTCGACGTCCAGAGTCGACAGAAGCTCGTCGGCGTGCCCAGTCCCACTCGCTCTGAACGCAAGAGGTAATGGCACTTCACTCCACAGATGGCTCCAGTCCTCCTCCCCCGAAGTCATCGTCTCGGGGGATACAAAACCGGAGCCGGCCCGGATACGGTCGGCCGCAACTGTTCCGCTAATCGGTCCGGCCAAAGGCTCGGGCGTTTCTGGTATCGGGGGCGAAATATGGGGCTTGCTGTGCGGCGACTCACGATTTTCCTGATGCTCTGCGCCGGGTTGGCCTGTTGGTCGGCGAGCGCGTCGCAAGCGTCCTCTGGGCTGGGCGGGTCGGGCGGCACGGCTCTTGAAAGTCCGCTAGGAGCGTGGGTCGCTAACGCGCTGGGGTGGGATGTTTTGCGCGCGGGGCGGGGTAGTCGTGGTGATGTTTGGTGCTCTGAGCACGGGCCTGGGTGGGCGCGGGCTGGGCGGCAGCGGATCGGCGGTGCTGGTCGACCCGTGGGTCGGATCATGCGGTCGTGATCAGGGCCAGGCCGCCGTTGCGGTGGAGCTTGAGGAGGTTGTGGATGGCGCACTGGAAGCGCCATTGGGCCCGCGCGGCCGACTTGCCGCGTAGCAGTAGTTGGCGGGCGTCCTGGACGGTTTGCATCTGCCCGAAGACCGGCTCGACGATCGCCTTGCGCCGGGCGTAGACGGCGTGGCCTTCCTTGGTTTTCAGCTTGCGTGCCATGCGCTGCTTGGCTGTCGCGTTCTTCGCGACCGGCCCTCGGGGAGCGGGCGGCGGTGGCTCTGAATGCTTGAAACGGCCGGTCGCGATGTGAGGGTCCAGGCCGTGCGCGGCGGTCCTCTTGACGTTTTCCTCGGAGAAGTAGCCAGCGTCCGCGGTCAACGCGGCGCCCTCGGGCAGCCGCGCGCCGGTCGCGTCGAGGTTCTCATCGAGCTGATCGAGCGCTGGCTCCAACTGTTCGGCATCGGGTGCTTGGTCGGAGAGCTCCGCCGCCACGATCACCTGCGCCTGGGAGTCGACAATCGCCTGGCCGCTATAGCACTGGTGAAACGCGCCATCAGAGGTCTTCATGATCCTCGACTCAGGGTCAGTGAAATTGCGCTGTGCTTTGGGCTTCGGCTTGAACGGATCGCGCCCGTTCGGTGGCTGGCGCGGTTTCTTGCCCTGCTCTTGCATCTCGGCGCGCCGCGCCCTCTCGCGCTCGGCCGCCTCGGCCTCCAACGCTGTCTTGGCCTCCCGGATCCGGGCCAGGCGCTGCTCGCGACGCTGGAGCTCTGAGGGCAGCTCATCGCCGCGACGATCGCACCCGAAGCGCTCGTCCTCCTGCGCATCGACGCGCTCGGCATCAGCGAGCAGCGCCTGCGCGTTCGCGCGGATCGCGGCGATCTCGGCCTCCAGCTCCTTCTCCTTCTTGACCATCCGCTCGTAGCTCATCGCCTTGTGACGCGACGCGTTCGCGCGCAGCTTGGTGCCGTCCAACGCGAGCGTCCCCAGCCCAACCAGCCCCGCCCGCCGGCATAGCCGCAGCGCCTGCACGAACAGCTCCGCCAGCGCGCCCAGATGACGCTTGCGGAAACGCGCGATCGGCCGGTAGTCCGGGTGCTGGTCAGCACACAAAAACCGCACCGCCACATCAGAGAAGGTGCGCTCCTCCAGCTTGCGCGAGGACGGCGTCCCCGTCGCATAGCCATAGATCAGGAGCTTGACCATCAGCCGCGGGTCATAAGGCGGAAAACCCCGCTCATCCTCATAGTCGGCGTAGATCGCCGACAGATCCAGAGCCTCATCGACGAGATCCGACACGAACCGCGCCAAGTGCCCCTCCGGAACCCAATCCTGCAAGCAAGGCGCCATCAACAACACCTGGTCAGGGTCATACGCCCGAAAAGTCTTCCCCTCCGCCACCGGCGCCCGCTGCACAACCGGCGCCTCCACCAACTCCACCTCAACCAGCCGATCCTGCAACCCAGCCGCCATAGCGATCCTCCACCGTCGTAGACAATCACATCGTCTTAAACCCGCCGGACAACACCAGCCCAGTTAGCGACCCACGCTCCTAGTGGTCGCGGAAGCTCAGCCGCTGGTGGGTGGCGAAGGCGTGAGCGCGGCCGAAGAAGCACGGCGGGATAGCCCTGAAGCAGTCGCGGTGCGTGAAGCGTCACGTACCGCGTTCGCGGGCCTGGATGACGCGCAGGCCGCCAAGGTCGACGGCGAAGTCTTCCCGGGGCTGCTGGATGAACCGGCGGGCGGGCCGCCGCAGCTACCGTCGGGCGAGTCGATCGGCGCCTACTTGAGTGCCAACGCGGCGGCGGTCTCGATGCCTGGCGGAGAGGGCGGCATCGTCGAATCGATGGTGCCGTTCGCCCGTGAGATGACGCCGGGGCATTTTGCGCCGCTTGATCTCGCTCCGAATCCGGTTGGGGATGGCTGGGAACCGACGAGCCCGCTTGTCGGCGTGCGGATCGCTAAGCACATTGCGGCCGGCGTCGCGCTCCCGGCGGCCGGTGTGTCGCTGACGCCCGTAGATATGCACGGCGCGCCGCTAGGAGCGTGGGTCGCTAACCGGGCTGGTGTTGTCCGGCGGGTTTAAGACGATGTGATTGTCTACGACGGTGGAGGATCGCTATGGCGGCTGGGTTGCAGGATCGGCTGGTTGAGGTGGAGTTGGTGGAGGCGCCGGTTGTGCAGCGGGCGCCGGTGGCGGAGGGGAAGACGTTTCGGGCGTATGACCCTGACCAGGTGTTGTTGATGGCGCCTTGCTTGCAGGATTGGGTTCCGGAGGGGCACCTCGCGCGGTTCGTCTCGGATCTCGTCGATGAGGCTCTGGATCTGTCGGCGATCTACGCCGACTATGAGGATGAGCGGGGTTTTCCGCCGTATGACCCGCGGCTGATGGTCAAGCTCCTGATCTATGGCTATGCGACGGGGACGCCGTCCTCGCGCAAGCTGGAGGAGCGCACCTTCTCTGATGTGGCGGTGCGGTTTTTGTGTGCTGACCAGCACCCGGACTACCGGCCGATCGCGCGTTTCCGCAAGCGTCATCTGGGCGCGCTGGCGGAGCTGTTCGTGCAGGCGCTGCGGCTATGCCGGCGGGCGGGGCTGGTTGGGCTGGGGACGCTCGCGTTGGACGGCACCAAGCTGCGCGCGAACGCGTCGCGTCACAAGGCGATGAGCTACGAGCGGATGGTCAAGAAGGAGAAGGAGCTGGAGGCCGAGATCGCCGCGATCCGCGCGAACGCGCAGGCGCTGCTCGCTGATGCCGAGCGCGTCGATGCGCAGGAGGACGAGCGCTTCGGGTGCGATCGTCGCGGCGATGAGCTGCCCTCAGAGCTCCAGCGTCGCGAGCAGCGCCTGGCCCGGATCCGGGAGGCCAAGACAGCGTTGGAGGCCGAGGCGGCCGAGCGCGAGAAAGCGCGGCGCGCCGAGATGCAAGAGCAGGGCAAGAAACCGCGCCAGCCACCGAACGGGCGCGACCCGTTCAAGCCGAAGCCCAAAGCACAGCGCAATTTCACTGACCCTGAGTCGAGGATCATGAAGACCTCTGATGGCGCGTTTCACCAGTGCTATAGCGGCCAGGCGATTGTCGACTCCCAGGCGCAGGTGATCGTCGCGGCGGAGCTCTCCGACCAAGCACCCGATGCCGAACAGTTGGAGCCAGCGCTCGATCAGCTGCAGGAAAACCTCGACGCGACCGGCGCGCGGCTGCCCGAGGGCGCCGCGTTGACCGCGGACGCTGGCTACTTCTCCGAGGAAAACGTCAAGAGGACCGCCGCGCACGGCCTGGACCCTCACATCGCGACCGGCCGTTTCAAGCATTCAGAGCCACCGCCGCCCGCTCCCCGAGGGCCGGTCGCGAAGAACGCGACAGCCAAGCAGCGCATGGCACGCAAGCTGAAAACCAAGGAAGGCCACACGACCTACGCCCGGCGCAAGGCAATCGTCGAGCCGGTCTTCGGGCAGATGCAAACCGTCCAGGACGCCCGCCAACTACTGCTACGCGGCAAGTCGGCCGCGCGGGCCCAATGGCGCTTCCAGTGCGCCATCCACAACCTCCTCAAGCTCCACCGCAACGGCGGCCTGGCCCTGATCACGACCGCATGATCCGACCCACGGGTCGACCAGCACCGCCGATCCGCTGCCGCCCAGCCCGCGCCCACCCAGGCCCGTGCTCAGAGCACCAAACATCACCACGACTACCCCGCCCCGCGCGCAAAACATCCCACCCCAGCGCGTTAGCGACCCACGCTCCTAGCAGGCGGCGAAGGCGCCGCGGACGCGGCAGGGGTGCTGTTCGCGAACACGCTGACCGATGGGGACACGCTGGTGAAGGCGAGCACGTTCGGGTTCGCGCTCGAGACGATATTGCGCTCGGTAGCCAGCCCACAGCAGCTGTCCTTCCGGGTCGGGATGCCGCAGGGCGCGAGCTTGGTGCAGAGCGAGGCAAACGGTCCCGTGCGCGTAGTCAAGGACGGCGCAACCGTCGCGGAAATCCTGCCGGTGAGCGCGCATGACGCGACGGGGCTCGTCATCCCGACGTCTGACGCCTTGTCGGGGGACACGCTAAACGTGACCGTGGATGACCAGTCCGCAGAATATCAGTTTCCGGCGACGGTGGACCCAGAATTCGTGCAGACCTCGGACTCGCAGTTCCCGACAGAAGGCACGAAATCGATGTGGGAATACCGCACATACAACGGCAAAGAAACACCGTTCGCGAAGCGGTCGACCTCGGAATACCTCGAAAGCTACGCGTCCGGCAGCTATAGCGCGACCGAATGGGGTGCGTGGATATACGAGACCCAGGGCGAATCGAAAATTTGGGAGCTCACGTCCGAAAGCGAAGCGAAGAATGTCGGTGGCCATATCGAAAGTAAGCTCGAAATCAGCTCGACGGGCGGCAAAGAAGAAGAACAAGAACTTTCGTCCGAAGCCAAAAAAACGGCTGAATATGCGAAGAAGACCGACGAACCGCCGCTATGCGCCAAAGCCGAAGGCAAAAGGGACTGTGCAGCCGGCGCCGGCCAGGCCGGAAACGCTGTGTGGTTCGTGCAATCGGCGGCCGCGGCCGGCAGCAAATTCTCGGATCGGCTGTACAACGCGACCGTCCAGATCGCCGAGCCGAAGCCCTTCCACTCAGAACCGTCCTTCAACAAAACCGAAGAAGAGCTGCACTTCATAGAAAAAAGAGAAGGCAAAGAAGTCGAACAGACCAGGAAAAACGCGCTGTATGGTTCCGGCGGCTGGCTAGGCAAATCCGAAGGCGCCCTTAAGCTACTAGCGAAAGACAAAGGCATCGGTGTCGCCGCTACGCAGCTCGAATACGAAAGCGCCCCCGGCAAATGGGAAAGCATCACCAAACACAACTACCGCGAAGAAGGAAAATGCAAGGGGGTGCAGTGCTATGACCCGGAAATCCCACCAGAATACTGGACCCTCAACGAACTCTTGCCGAACGGGGAAGACAAGATCCGCTACCGCGCGGAAGAGGCACTCGGTGCGGAAACCCGCGGCGAAAGCGAAGCGACGATCAAAGTCGCCAAGACGCCACCACGCCATCTGGTCATCAACGGTCTCCCATATGGCAACGAACTCAGCGAACGGGCGTACGAACTCACGACCGAAGCAACCGACGGCGAAGGCACGACGATAGCGAGCCCCGGGATCAAGGCGATCGAAGGCGAAGGCGCCTCGCAGGTTAAGGGCCTCACATTGTCCGTTGACGGGCATGAAGCAAAAGAAGTAGGCAAACAGGCCGGCTGTAGCGTGCCGAAAGGCGCATGTACGGCGAGCGCCAAGTGGACGATCGACGGCGCGGAACTCGGTGCCGGCCATCACGCGATCGTGATCGTCGCGAAGGACCGCGCTGGCAACGAAACCCGCAGCCCGCTGCAGATCACCGTGAGGCATTCGACGCCCGTCGCCCTCGGTCCGGGCTCGGTCGACCTGCAGTCGGGCGACTTCAGCCTCGGCCCGAGCGACGTGTCGCTGGGCTCGGGGCTGACGGTCTCACGGAGCTTCAGCTCGCGCGACACCACGCAAGGCGATGAAGGGCCACTCGGACCCGAGTGGAGCCTCAGCCTGGGCAACACCGAGTCGCTCACGGAACTCGTCGACGGGAGCGTCCTGATGACCGCCGCGAACGGCAGCCAAACGATCTTCGCCAAGACCGAAACGCCCACCTACGAATCGCCGCCCGGCGACTCGAATCTGACGCTCAAGATCGAAGAAAACAAAGAATCGAAAGCGAAGGAAGCCTACTATCTCGAAGACGCGGCGGACCATAGCAAGGTCAAGTTCACCCTCCCGAGCAGCGAAAGCAAGCAGTGGGTACCGACGACCCAGGAAGGTGCGGTCCCAACGGACACCGTGACCTTCAAATACCAGGCCGTGGAAAACCACAACGAATACCCGCTTCCGTCAAGAAGCGCCCCGCAGGGAATCACTGTCGGCCCGGAAGGGAACCTGTGGGTCGCAGAGTCGGGGACACAGAAGATCGCGAAGGTTACAGCCGTTGGAGTGGCGACGCAATACCCTCTGCCACCCGAAAGCACGCCACTTGCGATCGCCACGGGGCCAGACGGCGATCTGTGGTTCACCACGGAGAACGCGAAGATCGGCAGGATCACGACCTCGGGCGCAGTCACCGAGTACGCCAGAGAAAGCGCGGTCGGACAGATCGTCGCCGGACCGGAAGAAAGCATGTGGTTCACCGAAAGCGGAAAGATCGACAAGATCTCGATGTCAGGGAAAGTCACCTCATATCCCGGCCCCAAAGGAGGGGGCGAGATCACTACTGGTCCGGAAGGCAATATCTGGTTCACGGCACTGACGGGGGACGAAAACGCGGTCGGAAAGATGACACCGTCGGGTACGATCACGGAATATCGCTTGGCGCCCCGGGATGTAGAAGGACACGAATACGCTAAAGGGCTGAGGGCTATCACGTTTGGGCCCGATGGGAATCTGTGGGTCACGGCGGGTGAGACAATCGGGTCAACCCACTACGAAAGGATCTTCAAGATAACGCCGACCGGAGAAGTTCTCGGGGAATACGACTTGCCCGCATGGAGCAATCCCTCAGCGATCACGACTGGCCCAGATGGCAAGCTTTGGTTCACTGACTACGAAACCAGCAAGATCGGCAAGATCACGACGGCGGGAGCTATCACGGAATACTCGCTGCCCTCGGGCAGCGAACCATATAACGGGATTACCGACGGACCGGAAGGTAATGTATGGTTTACCGACCTTGGCTCCGGTGAGGTCGGCATGCTCACGACGTCCGGGACCATAACCCGACCAACCGAAGCTTTGGCCCCGGTCCCAGTCGGCGTGTCGTGCACGTGGAAAGAAAAAGCCACGGAAATGCAACCCGGCTGCCGAGCCCTTGAGTTCAAATACGGTGAAAACACAAAGAGTGGTATCGGTGAAGGGCCGAGTGAATGGGGCGAATACAAGCGTAGGCTGATGAAGGTGTCTATGGTGGCGTACAACCCGGCCGCCGGCCATGAAAAGATGGAAGAAACCCCCGTAGCAGAATATAGCTACGACAAGCTTGGCAGGCTACGCGCGGAGTGGGACGCGCGCGGCTCGTCTACGCTCAAGACGAGCTACGGGTACGACGAACAAGGCCACGTCACGGCGCTGAACCCGTCTGGGCAAGAGCCGTGGATCCTCACGTATGGCACGGCCGCAGGGGATGCCGGCACCGGACGGCTGCTGAAGGCGAGGCGCATGCCCGCGACCACAGAACTATGGAACGGCGAAGCCGTCACAAATACTGAAGCGCCGAAAATCACCGGAACGCCGGTCTTGGGCCAGAGGCTAGCCGTGTCGAACGGCAAATGGTCGAGCGGTTCGCTAACGTATAGCTACCAGTGGGAGGAATGCAGCAGCGAAGGGCCATGCACGCCGATCCTTGGCGCGGACAACGCTAACTACTCGCCCGTCGCGGGCAACGTCGGGCATACCCTTGAAGCGCGGGTGACCGCGACAAGCGGAGGTGGATCCGAAGTCGCTGCCTCCGAAGCCACCGCGGTAGTCTCCTGGGGCGTCACACAGCAGTCGGTTGATAGCGGTAACAGTCTCAACGCGGTCTCGTGCATCCCGGCGACCACTGATTGTGTGCTCAGCGACAGCAAAGGCAACGCGTTTTATGCGACGAACGTGAGTGCGAGTTCGTCGGCCACATGGCACTCGTGGAGCGGACCAAGTGGGGAGAGCCCCAGCCAGGCAGTCGAGTGCCCTACGAGCTCACTCTGTCTGCTCGCGGACGGTAAAGAAGCCGCGGGCGGCAAACTCTACTACACGTCCTCGCTGGGCGGCTCTTGGTCCGAAGCATACACCCCCGCCTATGGCGTGGACGCGATCTCCTGCGCATCGTCGTCCTTCTGCGTCGACGGGCAGGACGCGTACGGTTACTTCCGTTACTCCTCGAGTCCGGCCTCAACCTCATGGATACTGGAGGAAGAGGGAAAGGCAAGTATGAAGGGCGCGTTCTGTCTGTCGTCATCATTCTGCGCGCTCGCCGACGGCGCCGGTAGCGTGCACGTTGCGACTAGCACAGGCGAAATCGAGTCTTCACGTTGGGAGGAAACAAACGTAGATGGCACGACCGCGCTCAACGGCATCGCATGCACGTCGACGACATCGTGCGTTGCCGTCGATGGCGACGGTAACGTCCTCAACCTCACGATAGAAAGCAGTGGTGCCGCGAAGGCAGCCAGGCACGACATCGATGGTACGAACAGCCTGACCGCGATCACCTGCACGGGAAGCACGACCTGCGTCACGGTAGACAACGCCGGCAACATTTTCGTATCGAAAAATCACGGTGAAACATGGACGGAGCAGTACGTGCTTGGTGACAAACTCACTAGCGTCTCCTGCGTGTCCACGGCGCTCTGCGCGACGGTGGACACGGCCGGAACCGTCACGGCCTTCAACCCGGCCGGCGGAACGGGCACCGACGGCGAACTGCATAGTCCCGCGCCCGGGACAACGATCGACTACGACGTGCCAGTCACGGGTGGCAGTGCCCCGCACAACATGAGCGAAAGCGAAGTCGCGAAATGGGCGCAGACCGATAACCCGGTGGAAGCCACCGCGATCTTCCCCGCTAACGAACCCCAGAGCTGGCCAGCAACCGGCTACGAACACGCGACGATCTACTACCTCGACGAACAGGGCCGGGGGGTCAACGTCGCATCGCCCAGCGCATC
The DNA here is from genome assembly GCA_963735705.1 of uncultured Solirubrobacteraceae bacterium. Taxonomy (GTDB): domain Bacteria; phylum Actinomycetota; class Thermoleophilia; order Solirubrobacterales; family Solirubrobacteraceae; genus Palsa-744. The sequence continues at coordinate 241,485 of CAVTLZ010000012.1, read as the reverse complement.
GTCGTACGGCGCGATCTCGACGACCGAATACAACGAATACAACGATGTGACCCGCACGCTCACCGACGATAACCGCGCGACGGCGCTCGCCGCTGGCGAAGAAAAATCCGCGGAATTTGCCAAGTTGCTCTCCACGGAAAGCCGCTACAACGAACCGGAATGCCAGAACGAGCAGCCGGGTGAAGTAGCGGAACCGGGGACGAGGCTATGCGAAACGTTCGGCCCGCAGCACGAGGTCAGGCTGCAGCATCCGGACGGGCACGGCGAAAGCGAAGTGCTGGCGCGCAACCACGAAGAGTTCTTCTATGACCAGGGTGTCCCTAAAGAAAAACCCTACGACGAAGAAACCTTCGATCTCGTCACCGAAACCTCAGATCTAGCGCGGGTGGCCAACAGGGAAGAAGTCGAAGTGCGCACGACGAAGATATCGTACGGGGGCCTGTCCTCGACGGGCATGAAAAACGTGGGATGGAAGCTACGCGAGCCGACGTCTGTGACCGTCGAACCGCGCAGCAAAGAAGCGAACCCGAACGGCCTGAACCTCACCCGCACGACGATCTACAACGAAACGACCGGCCAAGTCGAAGAAACCAGAGGCGCCGCGGCAGAACAAACGCTAACCTTCACGAAAGCGGTCAGCGAAGCCGGGACCGAACCAGGGAAGCTGAAAGACCCGTCGGGCGTCGCGATCGACTCAAAAGGCGACGTGTGGGTCGCAGACACCGCGAACAACCGGATCGAGGAGTTCAGCCCGGAAGGCACCTACCTCGGGAAGTTCGGCGAACTCGGCAGCGAACCTGGCAAGCTCAAAGAACCGAAAGGGCTCGCGTTCGACTCCAAAGGAGACCTATGGGTGGCCGACACCGGCAACAACCGCATCGAAGAGTACAACCCGGCCGAAGGCAAATACCTCGGCGAGCTCGGGTCGACTGGGAGCGAAAAAGGGCAGCTCAAAGAACCTACTGCGATCGCGTTTGACGCGAGCGGCAACCTGTGGATCGCCGACACCGCCAACAACCGAGTCCAGAAATTCAGCGTCACGGAAGGCAAAGCGACCTCCGAATTCGGCGGAGCCGGCAGCGAACCCGGCAAGCTCAAAGAACCAGCCGGCATCGCGGTCTTCGAAGGCAACGTCTGGGTAGCCGACACGGGCAACAACCGCATCCAGGAGTTCAGCAGCGCCGGGACTCTCCTAAAGCACTTCGCCTCTGAAGGCTCTGGCGAGGGGCAGCTGAAAGCACCGGGGGGTTTCGCGATCGACGCCAACGGCAACATCTGGACCACGGACGAGCTCAACGGCCGCGTCGAGGCCTTCACCGCAAGCGGCGGCTACCTATCCCAGTTCGGCTGGAAGGGCACCGGACACGGCCAGCTCAGCGAACCACACGCCATAGCGGTAGACGCGCACGGGAACATGTGGGTCGCCGACAGCGCGAACAACCGCATCGCCGAGTTCTCACCCGGCGCCAACGCGCACGACGAGAAGACGATCTACTACAGCTCCGCTCCGAACGAAACCCACACCGAATGCGGCAAACACCCCGAATGGGCGGGCCTCGTCTGCCAGACCCGCCCGGCCAAGCAGCCCGAAGTCGCGGCGCTCCCGAAGCTGCCCGTCACGACCACGAGCTACAGCATGTGGCTCGAGCCGGAAGAGATCGAAGAAAAGTTCACGCACTACAACAGCGAAGGCAAAGAAGAAACCGCGGTACGCACCAGGCTCGAGAAATACAACGAAGCCGGCGAGATGACCAACAGCGAAACGAAAGCCACGGGCAGCAGCGACAAGAGCCTGCCGACAGGCGGCGTCACGATCGAATACAACAAAGAAAACGGGCTCGTCGCCAAGCAGAGCACCAGCGAAGGCACGATCAGCAACGAATACGACCGGCTCGGCCGGCTCGTCAAGTACACTGAAGCGGCCGGAAACACCGCGACCTACAAGTACGCCGAACCCGAAGCCGGGGGGAGCCCGAAGAAGTCAGCGACAGCCACGAGGAACTACACGAAGGCAAAGAACGCCACAGCTACCAACGCTACAGCTACAACGAAACAACCAGGCAGCTGGAAAAGCTCGAAGATTCAGCAGCAGGAACGTTCACGGCGAGCTACGATGCCGAAGGCAAGATGACCAGCGAGACCTACCCCAACGGCATGTGCGCGAAGTACGCCTACAACCCGGCCGGGGAAGCGACCAGCCTGCAGTACGTCGACACGACGAACTGCAGCGCCAGCGAACCGCTGCTCTACAGCGACAGCCGCATCGCCTCGATCCACGGCGAAACGCTCCAACAGACCAGCACGCTCGCCAGCGAGACCTACAGCTACGACCCCGCCGGGCGGCTCACCGAAGTCCAAGAAACCCCAGCCGGGGAAGGCTGCACCGTGCGCGCCTACGCATACGACGAAGAATCAAACCGCGCCAGCCTCACGACCCGCAAACCGGGCAGCAAAAACGAATGCCAAACCGAAGGCGGCACCAGCGAAGCGCACAACTACGACGAAGCCAACCGCCTCACCGACAGCGGCATCGCCTACGAAGCCTTCGGCAACGTCGAAAAGCTACCCGCGGCCGACGCCGAAGGCCACGAACTCACCACCACCTACTACGTCGACGGCGCCGTAGCCACCCAATCCCAAAATGGCGTCAGCCACGAATACAAGCTCGACGCCGAAGGCCGCATCACCGAAACCACCACCAGCGGCAAAAAGCTCATCAGCCACTACGACGGCCTCGGTGAAGCCGTCGCTTGGACCAGCGAAGAAGAAGGCAAAAAAACCACGCGCAACATCCCCGGCATCGACGGAGCCCTATCCGCCGTCCAGACCAACAACGAAACACCCGAACTCCAGCTACAAGACCTCCAAGGCGACATCATCGCCACGATCGGCGACAGCACCAGCGAAACGAAACTCAAGAAAAGCTACAACCCCACCGAGTTCGGAGCACCCAACAACGGTAAAGCTCCACCCAAGTACGCATGGTTCGGTGCCGGCGATGTCGCAGATGAACTCGCCTCCGGCGTAATCACCTACGGCGCTACCTCCTACGTCCCGCAAGACGCCCGCGCACTCCAAGCAGAACAAGTCATACCCCCCGGCCTACCCGACGGCTCTGGCGTCGGCACACCAGTCACCTTCGAAGTACAACCGTGGGTCATCGGCGACCTCAACCAAGTCGGCGCCGAAGCACCAGGACGCGAAGCCGGACGCGAACGCGAAGCCGCAGAACAAGCCTGCGCAGCTAACCCCGCTGCGTGCACAGGAGGCGCAGTCGGGGCCGAAGAGTATGACCCGGAAGGACTCGCCTCGTACAAGACGACCCAGAATCGCGCAAAAGAACTACGCACCGATGCGGCAAGAGGTCTGGCGGCTGGGCTCCTAGCGGACCTGATTGTCGCAGGGGCGGCGGAGGGCGGGGCGGATTACGCCGCAGAACTGGAGGTCTCGGCCCTTAGTTTGGAAGCGTGTGTTGAAGTAGGGAAGGCGACGCCAGGTAAGGCAGGGCGCTGGGGTGCGTGTTATATTAATGAAATCAAGGCGTTGGGGGTACCGATCAGCGCAAGAGCCGAATTCTGTGAATACAAGGAAACGCGGCAGTGGGGAAAGAAGCCGCATAATGTGTACTATTGCGCCGGCTCGGGAGCAGATGTGTGGGGGCCGTGGTACTGATGTGCGCAATAGCCGGTGTCGCTGCCGCGCTCAGGCGGCTCGGCGGTGCGCTCTTTGGTGGTGGACGGGATTGTGCGCCTCGCAAATATGCAATGCGTTCTCAGATAGTTCTCGTTTTGGTCCTGGGCGTTAGCGGATGTGGCGGCACAAGCTCGCGTATGGGAACTGAGGGACAAGACGGTGATGCGCTTGGGCTCGTGAGTCCTGGCGGCGCGGCGACCGGCGCCGCGGGGGCTATGCTGGTAGCCGTGAGTGATAACCAGAGAATACGGAACACGGTCGAGGCGACGGCTGCACGGCAGAGTGCAATTCGCACCGAGTTGTCCACTCTGCCGCTTCTCAAAGAATTGGCCCTCCCGGATCTAAGCGAGGAGGAGCGCGCTGAGAAAAGGAGAGAGGTTGAGAGGCTCAGGGAGCGATATAGGCGCGAAATGGCGCCTGTGGAAGCGTTCCATAAGGAGCTTGAGAGTAGGCTCAAGGAAGCCGAACGCATATTCGCACGCAAAGACCCCGAGGTCGAACGTATGCGTCAGGAATTGGCAAGCATTCTTAAGCGGAAAGGTAGCGATGAACGTGAGGAAATCGAACGTGTACAACGCGAATTTGAACGTAGACGGCAGGAATTGGATCGCAAATAGTCCGTCTGGCACGTGCCTCTCGGAGGCGTAGTTGTGGACGCACACCTGGCGCCGCGTCGAGACGAGAGGCGCGGTGAGCCGGCCCAGCATCTTGGCCCTGATGCTTGGTCGGGCATGGCGTGTGCACGAGGTCGAAGGCGAGCCATTCCTTACGTATCGCTGTGCGTCGTCATACTTACCTGCGTGGTGTGCGCACGAATGCTGCGAGCGACTGCCATTTCATCGCGACGCGTCGCGTTCCATTCAGCTGCTCGGTCAGCCGTTCGAGCGGAACAGCATGGAAGAGGCTTCGTTCACGGGCGGAGAAGAGCAGCAGGTTCGCATCGGCGAGCGGCAGCGCTGCGCGGAGCTCAAGCTGCTCAGGCGCGTCGGTGGCGTTGTTCGTGTCGACGGCGGGGTGGCCGGAATCATGCGTAGGCTTCGCCAAGCGCGGTCCCGGCCCGCTGTGGGCACCATTCGGCTTGCTCGATGCCTCATTGAGGCCGTCGGATCGTGCGCCGTTCCTGTTCGACAGATTCTACCGCGAGAGCGACGCGCGCAGGCTTCCCGGCTCGGCCCTCGGCCCGGCGATCGTGCGCCAGCAGGGAGGCATGGCGGCTGCAGAACGCGTCGGAAGGAAGGATGCTCCATGCGGGCCAGCTTCGGCGCGGTCGCGGAGCTCGCGCCGGGCTGGTCGGCGCCGTAGCAGCCTTGGCTGCGCAGCCAGTCGCTCTAACGCTGATCCAACCGCGACCGGCGATGCTATTCAAAGCACGGAACATGCGTTGAGTGCGCTAGGAGATATCCGAATGATGCCTCTAGCGTGGAGGAGTTGAGGAGGGCTCGTCTAATAGGTCCGCTGGGCAAACCGCAACTTTTCGGCCTGCCCGGAGTCCGAGGGGATAGAGACGTGTGTCGATGTCGCCGTTTTCGATAGGGAGGTAGCCGTGAAGTCCAGGGTCCGTTTCTCGCTTGTCGCGCTGCTGGTGGGCGCATCCGTTGCCGTTCTGGCGCCCGGTGTCGCGCAGGCAGCCTTCGGGGTGGAAAGCTTCGAATCGCTGACGTGCTCCGAAAACGCGCCGGAGGGAGAAGCCGAAGAATGCTCTGCCTCTACGCCGTCGCAGTTCTTCACGCAGGCCGGCGGCCATCCCAACTTTGGCATCACGGACTTCAGCCTCAACGGCGCAGGCATCGTGGAAGGCAACGGTGTGAAGGCGATCCGCACGGATCTGCCGGTGGGCTTCAGCACCAACCCCGAGGCTCTCCCACAGTGCTCGATGATCGACTTCGAAGCCAACCTGGGCAAAGCCGAAGCCAGTCACTGCAATGCCAACACCGAAGCTGGCGTGCAGGAAATCACGCTGCTGCTGCCCGGCCCATCAATTGTGACCCTAACAGGCACGGTCTACAACCTCGTGCCCGCAAACGGACTTCCGCTTGAGTTCGGCATCGATATCTCCCTGCCTTTCTTCGGAAACATTCACGTGCACTCTCTGCTGGAAGGCGGTGTCAGCTGGCACAAGGAAAAGGAAGCCACCGAAGAGGGGATCGAATCGGGCGACTACCACGAGTACTTCAAGATCAAAATCGGCAAGAGCCTTGCGGAAAGTGAACCGCCGCTCTTGCGCTCGCGCCTCGTGTTCAACGGCCAGCTCGTTGAAGGAAAAACGACCAATCCTGGGCTGCTGACGAACCCCACCGCCTGCCCGGGCCCCCAGACGACACACCTGCGGGTCGAATCGTATACGGGGAAAGTCGTAAAGGCCGCCTACACGACGACTGCTACCGCGGCGGAAGAAAACTGCGGAATCCTCAAACTCGAACCGTTTTTCTCGGTAACGCCGTCGACCACTCAGCAGGACAAGCCGGACGGGGTGACCACGGAACTGAGGTTCCCGCTGAACAAAAACTCGACAGAAATCGAAAACTCCGACCTCAAGACCTCTGTGGTCAAGCTTCCCGAAGGCCTGACGATCAACCCCGCGGCGGCTTCCGGTTTGGAAGTGTGCACGCCCGAAGAGTTCGCCGTCGGCACCGAAGCGACGAGCGTGTCGTGCCCGTCGCGCTCCGTCATCGGCACCGCGGTCGACAACGTTCCCGGGCTGCCGCCCGAATCGCTGAAGGGCAACATCTACCTCGGTGAGACGAAAGCCGGCGCGATCACGGCGCCGCCCTACACGGTATTCGTGGAATTCGCCTCCAAACGCTATGGGCAGCTGCTGCGCCTGGAAGGCTCGGTCATGCCCAACCTCGAAACCGGGCGGCTGACGACCACCTTCGCGAACGCTCCGCAGGGCCCGTTCGAAGACGTCAAACTCTCCTTCAACGGAGGCTCCTTCGCGAACCTCGCCAACCCGCTGAAGTGCGGCGCGGCGGTGACCGAAGGTGTGTTCTCGGGATATTCAGGAATAACGGCGCTCCCGCAGCTCCCGCAGTTCGTGGTCGACGGCAACGGCGAAAAAGGCGCGTGTGCCTCGCCAACGCCATTCGCGCTGACCCAGAGCACCGCCGCGGAACCTGCCAGCGCAGGCGGTAGCACCGCGTTCACGTTCAACCTCGAACGGCCCGACGGCGAGCAGTATCTGAAGACCGTCAGGACCGAACTGCCGCCCGGTCTGCTCGGCGTGGTCCCTGCGGTGACGCAGTGTCCCGAAGCGCAGGCGAACGCCGGCACCTGCCCGGCGTCGAGCAAGATCGGGACGGTCGTCGCGAAGGCGGGATCGGGCGCGAGCCCGTATCCGTTCAGCGGCAGCGTCTACTTCACCGGCCCTTACGAAGGCGCGCCATACGGCCTGTCGATCGTGGTGCCCGTGGTGGCTGGGCCCTTCGAATTCAAGCCGGAAGTCACTCGCTCCAAGATCACGGTCAACCCGAGCACCGCGCAGGTGATCGTCACGACCAATCTCCCAACGATCAACAAAGAAGCGGGAATCCCGCTGCGGTTGCGCTCGCTCAGCGTGACCGTCAACCGGCAGGGCTTCGAGCGCAACCCGACCAACTGCGAAGAACTCAAGGACCGCTCGGCGCTCACATCGACGGAAGGCGCCGAAGCCTCGCTGTCGAGCCCGTTCCAGGTGGAAGGGTGCAGTGGCTTGGCGTTCAAGCCGGTGTTCACGGCATCCACCAGCGGCAAACCGTCGAAAGCCAACGGCGCGAGCCTCGTGACGACCATCACCCAGCCGGCCGGCCAGGCGGACATCAAGTCGGTGTTCGTGACGTTGCCCAAGCAGTTGCCGTCGCGTCTGACGACGCTGCAGAAAGCATGTCTGGCAGCGCTGTTCGCGGTGAACCCGTTCAGCTGCTCCAAGGAATCCGAAGTGGGCACAGCCACGGCTGTCACGCCGGTTCTCCCAGGCGTGTTGAAGGGTCCGGCCTACCTCGTCTCCCACGGCGGTGAAGAATTCCCCGCCCTCGAGCTCGTGCTCGAAGGAGACGGCGTGCGTGTGATCGTCGAAGGCAAGACGAACATCAAAAAAGGGATCACCACGACGAACTTCGCGGCGACCCCCGATGTCCCGGTCTCGAGCATCACCGTCAACCTGCCGCTCGGCCCGCACTCGGCGCTGTCCGCCAACGGCAACCTGTGCGCGCCGACGCTCGTGATGCCGACGATCATCACCGGGCAGAACGGCAAGCAGATCAAACAGAACACGCTCATCTCGCCGACCGGCTGTGGCGTGCAGATCGTCGGACACAAGGTGGTCGGCAACACCGTCTACCTGACGATCAAGACGTTCGCGGCCGGGCGCATCAGCGGCAGCGGCAAGGGCCTGTCGACCAAGGTCCGCTCGCTGAACGCCGCGAGCAAAGCGACCACGCTGAAGATCCCGCTCTCCAGCGGCGGGCGCAGCAGGCGCCGTCCGTTCAAAGTGAGCGTGCGGGTCGGGTTCGTGCCCAAGAAGGGCGCGCACTCCTCCGCGACCGTGACGGTGAAGTTCCGCTAGCGGCTCTGAGAGCCCAGAGTCACGCGGGGGCGGGCAGTTTGGCCGCCCCCGCGTATTTCTGCGGACAGGCCAGGAGCTTCTGAGCGCCCGGTGGGGGCCCCGCCACGACACGGCCCGCTCGTGTCGCGCCGCGACGGGGGCCGGCGCATGCCGTACATTGTTTGCATGGATGTCGTTACGGGTACGGATACCTCGGTGCTGTCCGCGGGCGTGGACCGCCTGCTCGCCGGCATCCGCCATCTGACCGCGCTCGCTGACGGCACCAGCAGCGCCGACGCGATGTTCCGCGCCCTCGCGCGCGAGCTGCTGTCGGTGCCCGGAGCCGACGAGGTGCACATCCACCATCTGCTCGTAAACGGCGACGGCGAGGAGGAGTTGGTCGCCGTGTACCTGGCAGGCGGCATCGGGCGGCTCAGCTACCTGCTGCCACGCTCCGAGCGCCCGCCCGGCGTCAGCTGGGTCGCGAGCACGCGCAGCAGCTTCCTTGCCGCCGACCCCGACGGTCTCGCCGCCGGCGTCCCGCGGCTGGCGGAGACGGGCACGGTCAGCTCCGCGCTGCTCCTGCCGCTCGCCGAGCGCGGCGAGGTGGACGCGGTGATCATGCTCGTGCGCCGGGACTCCGACGCCTTCACGTCCTCCGAGGTGGAGCTCGCGGCGGCGCTCGTCGAGCAGGCCGCCACGGCGCTCGCGCTCGCCCGAGCGCGCGCCGAGGCCGGCACCGACGCTGTCACCGGCTGCATGAACCACCGCGCGATGCGCCGGCGCCTGGACGAGGAGATCGGCCGCGCGACACGCACCGGTGGGCCGCTGTCGTGCCTGCTGATCGACCTCGACGACTTCAAGCTCGTCAACGACCGCCACGGCCACCAGGCCGGCGACGCGATGCTGCGCGGCGTCGTCCACGCGCTCGTCGGCGAGTTCCGCGCGTTCGACCGCGTCGCGCGCTACGGCGGCGACGAGTTCGTCGTGATCCTCCCCAACGCCGAGCTCGACAGCGCCGCCGCCGCCGCCGCGCGCGCGCTCGAGCGGCTGCGCTCGATCCCCGCTCAGGACGGCGCCGGTGTCGGCGTGTCGGCGTCGATCGGCGTCGCGCAATGGCATGCGCCGATGGGCACCGACGAGCTGCTCGAAGCGTGCGACGCCGCGCTGCTGCGCTCCAAGCGCCAGGGCAAGGGGCGGGTGACGCGGGCCACGTAGACTTGGGGGTATGACGCAGAACAGCTTCGGCGCCAGGGATACGCTCGCCGTCACAGCCGGCGGCGAGTCGCGCAGCTACGAGATCTTCCGCCTGGACGCGCTGCAGCAGCGCTTCGACGTCATGCGCCTGCCGTTCTCGCTGAAGGTGCTGCTCGAGAACCTGCTGCGAACCGAGGGCAACGGCTCGGTCACCGCCGCCGACATCGAGGCGCTCGCAAGCTGGGACGCCAAGGCGCAGCCGAGCAAGGAGATCGCGTTCACGCCCGCGCGCGTGCTCATGCAGGACCTCACCGGCGTGCCCGCCGTCGTCGACCTCGCCGCCATGCGCGACGCGATGGCCGACATGGGCGGCGACCCCGCCAAGATCAACCCGCTCGCGCCCGCCGAGCTCGTCATCGACCACTCCGTGCAGGTCGACGCGTTCGGCACGCGCGATTCCTTCCGCTTCAACGCCGAGCTCGAGTTCGAGCGCAACCAGGAGCGCTACACGTTCCTGCGCTGGGGGCAGGGCGCGTTCGACGACTTCGCCGTCGTGCCGCCCGACACCGGCATCGTCCACCAGGTCAACCTCGAGTACCTCGCGCGCGTCGTCTTCGACAACGAACGATCCGGAGCCCGCCCACCCCAGGCGTATCCCGACACGCTCGTCGGCACCGACTCGCACACCACCATGGTCAACGGGCTCGGCGTGCTCGGCTGGGGCGTCGGCGGGATCGAGGCCGAGGCCGCGATGCTCGGCCAGCCGATGTCGATGCTGATCCCGCAGGTGCTCGGCGTGCGCCTGCACGGCCAGCTGCCCGAGGGCACCACCGCCACCGACCTCGTGCTCACCGTCACCGAGATGCTGCGCGAGCGCGGCGTCGTCGGCATGTTCGTCGAGTTCTACGGCGCCGGCCTCGCCGGCCTGCCGCTCGCCGACCGCGCGACCATCGGCAACATGTCGCCCGAGTTCGGCTCCACCTGCGCGATCTTCCCGATCGACGCGGAGACGCTCAGATACCTCGAGCTCTCCGGGCGCTCGCCCGAGCGCATCGCGCTCGTCGAGGCCTACGCCAAGGAGCAGGGCCTGTGGCACGACGAGCACTCCGAAGAGCCCACGTTCACCGACACCGTCGAGCTCGACCTCGCCACCGTCGAGCCCAGCCTCGCCGGCCCCAAACGGCCCCAGGACCGCGTTGCGCTGAGCGACGCCAAGAGCTCGTTCAGGCTCGCGCTCGAAGACTACGTCCCCAGCAACGGCGAGCAGGCCGACGCCCTCGACGAGGCGATCGCCGAGTCCTACCCCGCCTCCGACCCGCCCGCCGACAGCGCCCCCGGGCACGCCCAGCCGCTGCCCACCGGCGCGCCCGCCGCAGCGCACGCGTCCACGACGCTGCAGCGCTGTCACGCCGCCATCCCCGTCACGCTCGACGGGAAGAGCTTCGAGCTCGACCACGGCCACGTCGTCATCGCCGCCATCACCAGCTGCACCAACACCTCCAACCCGTCCGTCATGGTCGGCGCCGGCATCCTCGCCCGCAACGCGCTCGCGCGGGGCCTGCGCTCCAAGCCCTGGGTCAAGACCTCGCTCGCGCCCGGCTCCAAGGTCGTCACCGAGTACCTCGACCGCGCTGGGCTCACCGCGCCGCTGGAGGCGCTCGGCTTCAGCCTCGTCGGCTACGGCTGCACCACCTGCATCGGCAACTCCGGCCCGCTGCCCGAGGAGATCTCCACGGCCGTCAACGACGCCGACCTCGCCGTCGTCTCCGTGCTCTCCGGCAACCGCAACTTCGAGGGCCGCATCCACGCCGACGTCAAGATGAACTACCTCGCCTCGCCGCCGCTGTGCGTCGCCTACGCGCTCGCCGGCACCATGGACATCGACGTGGTCAACGACCCGCTCGGTCAGGACGACGCCGGCGAGGACGTCTACCTCAGGGACATCTGGCCCTCCGCGCACGAGGTCGCGCAGACCGTCGGCGAGGCCGTGCGCGCGGACATGTTCCGCCGCAGCTACGGCGAGGTGTTCACCGGCGACGAGCGCTGGAACGGCCTGCCCGTCCCCGCCGGCGAGCGCTTCGCGTGGGACCCCGACTCCACCTACGTGCGCCTGCCGCCGTACTTCCACGGCATGCCCGCCGAGCCGCAGCCCGTGGGCGACATCGCCGGCGCGCGCGTGCTCGCGCTGCTCGGCGACAGCGTCACCACCGACCACATCTCCCCCGCAGGGTCGATCAAGCGCGACGGGCCCGCCGGCGCCTACCTGCAGGCCCAGGGCATCGCGCCGCGCGACTTCAACTCCTACGGCGCGCGCCGCGGCAACCACGAGGTGATGATGCGCGGGACCTTCGCCAACATCCGACTGCGCAATCTGCTCGCCAGCGGGTCCGCCGCCGGCGGCGCGCCACTGCCCGAAGGGGGCTTCACGCGCTATCTCGCCGACGGCTCCGACGAGCAGATGTCTATCTACGACGCCGCCCAGCGCTACATCGGCGCGGGCATCGATCTAATAATCCTTGCCGGCAAGGAGTACGGCACCGGCTCCTCGCGCGACTGGGCCGCCAAGGGCACCAAGCTGCTCGGCGTGCGCGCCGTCATCGCGCAGAGCTTCGAGCGCATCCACCGCTCCAACCTGATCGGCATGGGCGTGCTGCCGCTGCAGTTCCCCGACGGTCAGAGCGCGCAGTCGCTCGGCCTCAGCGGCGAGGAGACCTTCTCGATCACAGGGCTCGCCGAGGCGATGGCCGACGGCGGCGGGCCGCCGCAGGCGGTGCGCGTGCGCGCCCAGCGGGCCGGCGCTGGGGGCACAGGCGGCGCGATCGAGCTCGACGCGCGCGTGCGCATCGACACCCCCCGCGAGGCCGACTACTTCCGCCACGGCGGCATCCTCCAGTACGTCCTGCGCGGGCTGCTCGCCCGATGAGCGAGGAGGCGGACGACCCGGCCGGCGAGCCCAAGGTGCACGAGCCCGCGCCGCAGGTATTGCTCGACCTGCTCGCCGCGCGCGGGCCCTCCGGCTACGAGAGCGCGCCCGCCGAGGTCTGGCGCGCGGCCGCCGGCGACTTCGCCCGCGTCAGCAGCGACATCGTCGGCACGCCGCTCGCGCTCGTCGAGCCCAAGCACGGCTACGAGCACGACGCGCGGCGGCTGCTCGTGATGGGGCACATCGACGAGATCGGGCTGATCGTCACGCACATCGACGACGACGGCTACCTGTGGTTTCGCGGCGTCGGCGGCTGGGACGCGCAGATCCTCGTCGGCCAGCGCGTCGTGCTCGACACGCGCGGCGGCACGATCGCAGGGGTCGTCGGCAAGAAGCCGATCCACCTGCTGCGCGAGGAGGAGCGCAAGAAGGTCGCCGAGATCCGCGACCTGCACATCGACATCGGCGCGCGCGACGGCGCGCAGGCGCGCGAGATGGTGCGGATCGGAGACGTCGCGGTGATCGACGTCGCCCCCGTCGAGCTGCCCAACGGGCGCGTGACAGCGCGCGCGCTCGACAACCGCCTCGGCTCGTTCGTCGCGCTCGAGGCCGCGCGGCTCATCGCCGCCGCCGGCGGCGCCCAGTGGGAGATCGCCGCCGTCGCCGCCGTCCAGGAGGAGACCACCTTCGGCGGCTCGCGCACCAGCGCGTTCGCGCTCGAGCCCGACGCCGCGATCGTGATCGACGTCACGCACGCCACCGACGCGCCCGGCATCGACGTCAAGGACGCAGGCAAGCACGAGCTCGGCTCAGGGCCCGTCATCAGCCGCGGCTCCAACCTCAGCGCCGGGCTGTTCGAGCTGCTGCACGAAACCGCCGAGGCGGAGAAGATCCCGTTCACCGTCGAGGCCTCCGCGCGCGCCACCGGCACCGACGCCGACGCCGTGCACATCAGCCGCGGCGGCGTCCCCACCGGGCTCGTCTCGATCCCCATCCGCTACATGCACTCGCCCGTCGAGCTCGTGCAGCTCGAGGACGTGCGCGCGTGCGCGCGCCTGATCGCCGCCGCCGCGCTGCGCCTGGCGCCAGACACCGCTTTCGCCGCGCAGGGGTAGGCGCTACCCGGTCGCCAGCGGGCGCGCCCGCCAGCCCGTCGGAGCGCTGGCCACGTCCGCCCCGCCGGCCGCGTCCAGGAACTCCTCCAGCGCGTCCACCTCCAGCGGGCGCGAGAACAGGAAGCCCTGGCCCTGCTCGCAGTTCTCGCGCCTGAGCGTCTCCAGCTGCGCCTGATCCTCGATGCCCTCCGCCAGCGTCTCGATCTCGAGCGCCCGGCCGAGCTGCACGAGCGTGCGGATCAGCGCCGCCGACGCGCTCGACGTCGCGACCCCCGCGATGAACGAGCGGTCGATCTTCAGGCTGTCCGCCGGCAGCTCGCGCAGATACGCCAGCGAGCTGTAGCCCACGCCGAAGTCGTCGATCGCGATTCGCACGCCCAGCTCCTTGAGCTGGCGCAGGCGCTCCGCCGCCGCCTCCGCGTCGCGCATGATCACCGTCTCGGTGATCTCCAGCGTCAGCGCCGACGCGTCCAGGCCGCTCTCGTCGAGGGCGCGGCGCACGTTCGCGACCAGCTCCTCGTCGTCGAGCTGGCGCGCCGACACGTTCACCGACACGCCGATCGCATGACCGCGCGCGTGCCAGATCGCCGTCTGCCTGCACGCCTCCTCCAACACCCAGCGGCCGATCGGCACGATCATCGCGCTCGCCTCCGCGATCGCGATGAACTCGACCGGCCCGAGCACGCCGCGGGTCGGGTGGCGCCAGCGGATCAGCGCCTCCACGCCGATCGTGCGCCTGGAGCGCAGGTCGAACGTCGGCTGGTAGACGAGGAAGAACTGGCGGCGCTCGAGCGCGTCCGCGAGGTCCATCTCGAGCGTCACGCGGTCACGCGAGCTCGTCTGCATGCTCGACTCGAACACCGCGCTGCGGTTGCGTCCCGCCTGCTTTGCCTGGTACATCGCCAGGTCCGCGTCTCGCAGCAGCTCCTCCGCGCTCTCGCGAAGGCCCATCGCCACGCCGATGCTCGCCGTCACCTTCAGCGGCCGCCCCGCCGCCGAGCTCAGCTCATACGGCTGGCGCAGGACGTGCAGCAGGCGGTCCGCCACCAGCTCCGGTCCCGCGTCCAGTGTCGAGCCCTCCAGCAGCACCACGAACTCGTCGCCGCCCAGGCGCGCCGCCGTGTCGCCCTCGCGCACCAGCGTTCCCAGCCGTTCCGCCACGATCCGCAGCAGCTCGTCGCCTGCCGCGTGCCCGAACGCGTCGTTGACGTCCTTGAAGCCGTCCACGTCGACGTACAGCGCCGCCACCGGGCTGTGCTGACGCCTTGCGCGCGCAAGCATCTGCTGCGCCCGGTCGAGCGCGAGCACGCGGTTCGGCAGCCCCGTCAGCGCGTCGTGGAGCGCCTGGTGGCGCAGCTCGCCCGTCTTCTGCTCGACCATCCCCAGCGCGCGCTCGCGCGAGCGCGACAGAACCAGGACCAGCGCGCACGCCAGCGCGCTCACGATCGCGCCCGCCACCAGCACGAGCGCGCCCTGAGCAGTGGCCGACATCGCGCCCGTGGGCGCCCCCGCGGACACCGTCGCCGCCCACTTGCCGTCCACGTCGATCGTGCGTGTCTGCGTGAACTCGCCCGCGCGAGCCGGCCCGCCGTAGCGGTCGATCAGCTCGGGACGACGCCCGGGGTCGCTGTGGAACAGCGACAGCCCCAGGCCGGGACGGTGCGCCACCGCCAGGCGCACCAGCGTGTCGGTGTCGACCGACGTCACGATCCAGCCGGCGACCGCCGCGCGCCGCTGCGCGGGCGTCGCCACGTTCGCGCCGTCGCGGTAGAAGGCCGTCTGGAACAGCGTCGTGTCGACGCCGTCGCTGGACACCGGCAGCACGAGGATCTGCCCCGTTTCGGTCGCCGTCTTCAGCAGCGGCGCCTGCGAGGCCCCGACCGGCGAGCTCGGCGAGCACCAGTCGCCCTGGACGATGTACGCCGCCTGTGGCGTGAGCGTGCCCAACGCCGACACGCTGGCTGTCAGTAGGCAGTCACGTTCGCCGCCCGCGGGCGCCACCGGTTCAGGCGCGACGCCCACGAGCGTGCGGAAAGTGGGATCGGCGTCGCGCCGCGCCAGGAACGACGGCAGGTCCGCTTTCGCCACCGGTTCCACCACGATCGAGCCCAGCCCGCCGACCAGCCGCTGCGGTCCCTGCAGCACGCCGAACCAGCGGTTGAAGCTGCTGTCGCTCATGTGCGGCTGCATCGTCAGCACGCCGCGCAGCGTCGCCACGAAGTCTGAGTCGCGGCTGAGCAGCGTCGCCAGCGTCGAGCTCACATCCGACGCCGTCGCCGACAGCGTCTGGCGTTCGTGCGTGCGCACGCTCGAGCGCCACAGCCCCGCTGCCGCCACCGAGCCCGCCAGGCCCAGCACGAGGATCGCGCACGCGAGCAGCGTCCAGCCGCCGCGGCGCGAGCGCCCGGTCGGCTCACCTGTGACGTGCGCGCGCGGCGCGCCGCCCACAGCATCCGTGTGCATGGCGCATTTATCGACCTGTCGTCGAACCGGCTTGAAAACATGGACGTTTCCAAGGGTCTGGCACTTTCGAGCGCTCCGTCCGCGCGTGTTGCTCGCGAGCGTGGTTTGCGGGCGCTGGTGCGGCTACGCCGCGGTGCCGAGCTCGCTGAACGGCGCGATCGTGTACGCCTCGCCGGGGCAGCCGCCGATCACGAGCATCTGCAAGCCCTCCGGGCCGGAGTGCACGCGGCGCTTGGCGCCCGGCCCGACGCGCACGAGCGTGTCCTTGTCGAACTCCACGCGCTCGCCCTCGACGTCGATCCAACCCGATCCCTGGAGGGCTACGTAGACCTCCTCCTGGCGATCCGCGGCGTGGTCGTGCTCGGGGTAGTCGTCGTAGCTCGCCGGCATCCTGATGACCTGCATGCCGAACGACGTCACGCCCAGCTCGGCGCGCGCCTTCACGAAGCCGCCACCGAAGGCGGCCTCCATCTGATCGATCCGCTTTGCGGTGTAGTCGGCCATCGGCTGAGCCTACCGCTTCGTCGCGAGGGGCGGCGGCGGGGCGGCTACTTGGAGAACGGGATGACGATCGCGAGCTGGCGCGACTGCGCCAGCAGCGTGCCGTCGCCCGCCCAGATCGTGCCGTCCTCGACGAAGAAGCCGTCGTGGATCGACTCCGTCCGCGTCATCGCCAGGCACAGCTCCAGCGGATCGGGCTCGGCGAGAGCGGCGCTCCGCGGGCGCGGCGTGCGCTCGCGGAAGTGGACCGTCAGGTCGATCGTCGGCACGGCTGCCGGCTCGCGCAGGTGCATGAACGGCGCCGGTATCAGCGCGTCGCTGAAGAACGCCAGCGACAGCGGATCGATCGGGCGCGGCTCGGCGAGCCCGATCCAGCCGCGGATCTCCATCGGCTGTCCCGCGCCCGCGAACGGGCGGCCGTGCATGCGCGGCTGCAGGACGATGTGGCGCGCGAACTCCGGGCCGCCGTGCTCGATCAGCTTGATGCCCTCGCGAGAGGGGTCCGGCGGCTCGACGTCGGGCATCCGCACGTCGTCGATCTCCGGCCCGCCCCACGGCAGCGAGAAAGCCGCCAGCACCAGCGCGATCAGCTCCTCGCCCTGGTGCATGCGCGCCGACAGCGTGCTCAGCGAGCGTCCCCGGCGCTCGAGCACCGTGCTGATCTGCACCGGGCCGGGCTCGGGCGCGCGCGCGTAGTGGATCGTCAGCGAGCGGGGCGCGCGGTCGGCGTCCGCTACGGACTCGACCAGCGCGCGCAGCAGCATCGCCGCGAGATAGCCGCCGTGCGGTCCGCGCCCGGCGCGCCAGTCGGGCGCGATCTCCGCGCCGAACACCGTCGGCTGGCCGACCTCCGCCCGCCCCGGGCCGTCTTCGCGCCAGACCGCCGTGTCGCGGTCGAACTTCGTCGCCGGCGCCGCCGGCGCCTCGGCCACGGACGCGCTGCCGGACGCGGTCGACGCGCCGCCGGAGTCGGCGGACGCCTCGCCGGAGGACGCCTCAGCCACGGACGAGCCGCTTGTACGTGATGCGGTGCGGGCGGTCGGCGGCGGCGCCGAGCAGCTCGTGGCGGTGCTCCTCGTAGGCCTCGAAGTTGCCCTCGAACCACGTCACCTGCGAGTCGCCCTCGAACGCGAGCACGTGCGTGGCGACGCGATCGAGGAACCAGCGGTCGTGGGAGATCACGATCGCGCAGCCCGGGAACGCCAGCAGCGCGTTCTCCAGCGCGCGCAGCGTGTCCACGTCGAGATCGTTCGTGGGCTCGTCCAGCAGCAGCAGGTTGCCGCCGCTGCGCAGCAGCTTCGCCAGGTGCACGCGGTTGCGCTCGCCGCCGGAGAGGTTGCCGATGCGCGCCTGCTGGGAGCTGCCCTTGAAGTTGAAGCCCGCGGTGTACTGGCGCGAGTTGACCTCGCGGTCGCCGACCTTGATGTGCTCGTAGCCTTCGGAGATCTCCTCCCACACGGTCTTCTCCGGGTTCAGCGCGTCGCGCGACTGGTCGACGTATGCGAGCTGGACGGTGTCGCCGAGCTCGAGCTTGCCGCTGTCGGGAGACTCCTCGCCGATGATCATCCGAAACAGCGTCGTCTTGCCGGCGCCGTTGGCGCCGATCACGCCCACGATCCCGGCGCGCGGCAGGTCGAACGACAGCGACTCGATCAGCAGACGATCGCCGAAGCCCTTCGACAGGTCGGTCGCGGTGAGGACCTTGTCGCCCAGGCGCGGGCCCGGCGGGATGTGGATCTGGACCTCGTCGAGCTTGATGTTGCGGTCTTCGGCGATCAGCTCCTCGTAGCGGGCCAGGCGCGCCTTGGACTTCGTGCGTTTGCCCTTCGGGTTCGTGCGCACCCACTCGAGCTCCGCCGCGATCGTGCGCTCGCGCCCCTTTTCCGAGCGCTCTTCCTGCGCCATCCGCGCCTGCTTCTGCTCCAGCCAGCTCGAGTAGTTGCCCTGGTAGGGGATGCCCTTGCCGCGGTCGAGCTCGAGGATCCAGCCGGCGACGTTGTCGAGGAAGTAGCGGTCGTGGGTCACCGCCACGATCGCGCCCTTGTACTCGGACAGGTGCTGCTCCAGCCACGCGACCGACTCCGCGTCGAGGTGGTTGGTGGGCTCGTCCAGCAGCAGCAGGTCCGGCGCGCGCAGCAGCAGGCGGCACAGCGCCACGCGGCGGCGCTCGCCGCCCGACAGCGTGCTCACGTCGGCGTCCGGCGGCGGCAGGCGCAGCGCGTCCATCGCGTATTCCAGCTGCGTGTCGAGGTTCCACGCGTCGGCCGCTTCGATCTTCGCCTGGATCTCGCCGAACTCCTCGGCCGTCTCCTCCGAGTAGTTGGCCGCCAGCTCGTTGAAGCGATCGAGCAGCGCCTTGGTCTCGGCGACGCCGTCCTCGACGTTGCCCCTGACGTCCTTGCTCTCGTCCAGGTGCGGCTCCTGCTCGAGCATCCCCACCGTCGCCCCCGGCGCCAGCGCCGCCTCGCCGCGGTACTCCTGGTCGACCCCCGCCATGATCCGCAGCAGCGTCGACTTGCCCGCGCCGTTGTAGCCGAGCACGCCGATCTTCGCCCCCGGGTAGAACGCGAGCGAGACGTTGTCGAGCACCGTCTTGTCCGGGGGATGCAGCTTGGACAGGCGGTGCATCGTGAAGATGTACTGGGAGGACATGGGCACGCAGGATAGAGGGAAGAGAAACGCGCCCGCCCTCGCTAACGTTGTCGGGTCATGCCCACCACGGTCCTCGACGTCGAGCAGCATCTGCTCCTGCTGGAGCTCGAGGCGCCGTTCACGAAGCGCGACGTGCAGCTCGCCCGCCGGCGCATGGCCAAGCGCTGGCACCCCGACGTCGCCCCGCAGGGCCGGCAGTTCGAGCACGAGCGCCACCTCAAGGCGATCAACGAGGCCGCCGACCAGCTCGAGCGCCTGGCTGAGGGCTCGCGCGGCGGGAAAGTCACCGCCAACGCCGTCAAGGTCAGCGCCGCCGCCGCGCGCCGCGAGCGCGAAGAGGCCGGCAGGCGCGCGTACGAAACCGAACAGCGCGCCCGCGCCGCCGCCAAGGACCGCGCCGAAAACGACCCGTTCGGCAGCCGCGTGCCCGACCACTCGGTCGTCCACCGCTACGCCCGCTGCCTGACCTATCCCGAGTGGGGGGTCGGGACCGTCGCCGGCATCTACTTCTCCTCGGACCCGGTGGGCGCGGGCGAGGAAGTGCAGCAGTGGGCGCGCGTCAAGTTCAGCCACGGGATCCGCACCGTGCCCGCCGGCAGCATGAAATTCGTCGACTTCTCAAAGCCCGACCCCGCCGAGGAGCGCGTCGAGCGCTTCCTCATCGCCGCCCAGCGCGCGATGGCCGAAGGCGAGTACGAGCTGGCCGCCCAGCGCCTGATCTACGCACGCGACGCCGAGCCGCGCAACGTCGCCGTGCTGCGCCTGATGACGCTCGCCTTCTGGAACGCCGGCAAGCTCGAGGAGGCCGCGCGCGCCGTGCGCGACTGGGCGCGCGTCGACGGCAGCCGCCCCGCCGCCCACCGCTTCGCCGCGCGCATCTACGAAGACATGGGCGCCATCGACCTCGCCGAGGAGGCCGCCGAGCGCGCCGCCCAGCGCGGCCCCTCCGACGCCGGCGCGTGGGAGCGCCTCGGGCGCCTGCGCCTGCAGCTGATGGACCGCGAGGGCGCGCTGGAGGCGCTGCGGCGCGCGCTTTCGCTCGGCGCCGGCAAGGACGTGCACGATCTCGTCGCGCAGGCCCTCGCGATCGAGCCGAGCATGGCCGGCTGATTTCGCGGCTGGCTCAGAGGATGTTCACCGCGCGGGAGACCACCAGCCCGAGCGTGACCAACGAGACGATCGACTGCACGCCCATGATGCTCTTGGCCATCGGCGTCAGCGGCATCGTGTCGGTGGGGGAGAACGCCGTGGCGTTGGTCAGCGACACGTACAGGTAGTCGAGGAACTGCGGTCGCCAGTAGCGCGGCTCGATGCGGTCGTCGGACATCTGCGGGAACAGGAAGTCGGGTGGGCCGTCGTGGCCGGCGGCGCGCCGTCCGGGGCCGCCGCGGTCCATCTCCCAGTACCACAGCGCGAAGATCAGGAAGTTGGTCAGCCAGATGAGCATGCCCGAGATGATCAGCTCACGGCCGTTGGTGGGCACTTTGCTGTGCAGCAGGTGGTGCGTCAGCTCGACGAGCGAGAACACGTTGGCGGCGCTGACGAACGCGGTCAGCGCGATCGCGATTCGCCTGCGTCCCCTGTGCTCGTGCTCGAGCTGACGCGGCGTGGCCAGCGACAGGCCGATCAGCAGGACGCCCTCGAGCGCGGGAATGAGCCACGTCGGGCCCACGGTGAGGCGCTCGGGCAGCCCGATCTGCAGGCCGATCGCGGCAAGCACCGTCAGCTGAACCGGCCAGAACGCCTCGGCGTTCGGCGGCGGCGGATACGGGCGGCGCTCCGGCTCGCTCGTGGACGGCTCGGCCATCGATCCGAGAGGGTAGGGGGCGGGTCGGAGGTGATCGATGGCATGGCATCACGCGCTGGACGCTCGACGGTGTGCAGCACGCGCTCGTCTGTGAGGGTCCGGGGATCCGCTCGTCGTACTCTGTAGAGGGAGTTCGTAGCATCAGCGATGGAGCAGTCACACAGAGCGGCTACACCAAACGTCGAGCCATTCGTGACGAAGATCTGGCAGGGTTCCGTCCGATACCGGCAGCATCATGTCTTTAGTCCTTGACACGATCTACTAGGGGGCTGCCATGAGCCAAGACCGCAAGAAACCCAAGCACACGCCAGGACGCCTCGGCCAGCACGTAGATCGCTCGGTGAAGATGCTCGCATCCTGGCCTGTACAGGATCGCCGGTCCGTCGAAGTTCGGAAGGCGCCGAGCATTCAGTCGCAGCCGAGGCGTAGCGCAAGCACCTGACGCAAGCTGACGGTCGCACGCCCCTGCCCGGAAGACGCGAACGTCATATGATTCCGAGGAATGACCGATCCTGTTCCTCCTGTTGCTCCTCCAGACGACGAGCTCATTGTTGGCATTGTTGCGGCTGTTGGTATCGATCTAGAACAGCTCGCAGCCGAGCTCAGGGCAGTGCTGAGCGAGTTTGGCTATCGCTCCCACGACCTGCACCTGACCGACGTCTTTGCCGACTTTGAATGGCCCATGCCGCTCGTCGAGAAGCCCTTCGATGAGCGCATCTGGTCATATATGGATGCGGGCGACACGCTCTGTGACAGCTGGAAACGCAACGACGCGATGGCGATGCTGGCAGTGTCGCAAATCTCGCTGACACGCACTGATCTCACCGGCAACGTCGAAGCTCCGCCAGGGCGAACAGCGTACATCCTGCGTTCCTTGAAGCGCTCGAAGGAGGTAGAGTTCCTGCGCGCAGTCTACGGACGTCGATTCTTTCTAATCGGCGTATCAACCGATGAAGCGGCGCGAATCGGGTTCCTCGAAGATCGAATTAGGCAGTCTCGTATACCGCCGTACGATCGCGTTCCGGTGCATTCGGCTCAGGAGCTGGCTGCACGCGACGAGGAAGACGATCGGGTTGAATACGGCCAGAACGTACGCGATACCTTCCATCGGGCGGATATCTTTGTCGATCTGAGCCGGGACCTCACCGAGCAGCTGACGCGTGCGTTTGATGTTGTACACGGCAACCCGCGGCGGTCGCCAAGCCGTGACGAGGTCGGGATGATGCATGCTGCTACTGCAGCCCTGCGGTCGGCGGAGCTTGGTAAACAAGTCGGTGCCGCCATTTGCACTCCGGATGGGGCCGTGATAGCCACTGGCGCGAATGAGGTTCCGAAGGCGTTCGGGGGCCAGTACTGGGAAGGGGAAGACAACGACGCGCGCGATATCACGAAAGAGCAAGACACAAACACGGCAACCCGTCGCGAAGTCGGCCTTGAGATCAGTAACACACTTTCAAGTAGGAACCTTCTCAAGAAGGGTGTGACCTCGCACGACATATTGAGCATCGTTGAAGGCAGTCACTTTGGTGACGTCATCGAGTACGTTCGAGCCGTCCATGCGGAGATGGCCGCGCTGTCGGATGCGGCTCGACGCGGTACGCCGGTAGATGGATGCACGTTGTATACGACTACCTTTCCTTGCCATCATTGCGCCCGCCATATCCTCGCTGCTGGGATCGCGCGCGTGGTCTTCATATCTCCTTACGCGAAGAGTCTGGCCCTGTCGCTCCATAGCGATGCGCTCGTCGTCGGTCGCGGGGTGCCAGGGGAGGACAAGGTGCCCTTTGAACCGTTTATAGGCATCGGTCCACGCCGGTTTGGGGCGTTGTTCCTGTACACGACGCGCAAGCGCGATGACGGTTCGCTCCTCGAGTACGATCGGATGACGGCTTCCGCGCGAATGGAGGACCGCGATCCTCCGGATCTGCGGAGCGACACTCTTCCCTATCTGAAGCGGGAGCGCCGCGCTGAGGGTATCCTTGTCGAAACCGAGAATGCAAGCGGCTTCAAGATGAAGCGTCTAGCCTCGGGCTGATGCCTGGATCGAGACGAGAGCCGGAGTCCCGGAGCCATCGCGGATGTGGCCAGCGTGCGCTGGTGCAGGCCGCTTTTGGCGCTTGAATCCATGCGCCTGGGTGTCGGTAGATCCGACCCGCCCGCTACGGTCCCGCGGTGCGCCTGATCGTCGCCCGCTGCGAGGTCTCCTACGCCGGTCGCCTGAGCACCGTCCTGCCGGAGGCGGTGCGGCTGCTGATGCTCAAGGCCGACGGCACGTTCATGGTGTGGGCCGACGGCGGCGGCTCGGCGGTCAAGCCGCTGAACTGGATGGTCGCGCCGACCGTCATCGAGCAGGAGACCGACGACGACGGGCGTCTGACGCGGCTGCTCGTGCGCAAGCGCAGCCAGGAGGAGGTGCTGGACATCGCGATCGCGGAGGTGCTCTCCGACGTCGAGCACGAGCTCGACGTGCTCGCGACGCTCGAGAAGGAGGGGATCGAGCGCGAACTGCAGGAGCTGCTCGCCGGCGCGCCCGAGTGGTGCGGGGAGGGGCTGCGCCTGGTGCGGCGCGAGTGGCCCACCGACATCGGGCCCGTCGACCTGATGTGCAGGGACGGCGAGGACGAGTGGATCGCCGTCGAGATCAAGCGCATCGCCACGATCGACGCGGTCGAGCAGCTGACGCGCTACCTCGAGCGCATCCGCCTGGACCCCGCGCTCGGGTCCTGCCGCGGCGTGCTCGCCGCGCAGAGCATCAAGCCGCAGGCGCGCGTGCTCGCCGAGTCGCGCGGGATCGACTGCGTGGAGGTCGACCTCGAGGTTCTCCGCGGCGAGCGCGAGCCCGAGCTGAAGCTGTTTGCGGCGTGACCATCGACCGCTAGGCTGCTGTGGTCCCCGAGCGAGGAGAGCCTCAATGAGCGCAGCTGATGCAGAGGTCGAGCAGGAGCCCGTCCTCACCGAGCGCCGCGACAACGTCCTGCTGATCACGCTCAACCGGCCCGAGGTGCGCAACGCGGTCAACGCCGCGCTCGCCGCCGGGGTGGCCGGCGCGCTGGACGAGCTCGACGGTGACGACAGCCTGTCGGTCGGCGTGCTCACCGGCACCGGCGGCTTCTTCTCCGCCGGCATGGACCTCGGCGCGTTCGTCAAGGGCGAGTCCGCGTGGTTCGGCGACCGCGGCTTCGCCGGCATCACCCAGCGCGCCGCGCGCAAGCCGCTGATCGCCGCGATCGAGGGCTTCGCGCTCGCCGGCGGCATGGAGATCGCGCTCGCGTGCGACCTGATCGTCGCCGCCAGCGGCGCCAAGATGGGCATCCCCGAGGCCAAGCGCTCGCTCGTCGCCGCCGGCGGGGCACTGCTGCGCCTGCCGCGGCGCATGCCCTACCACGTCGTCATGGAGCTCGCGCTCACCGGCGACCCGCTGCCCGCCGAGCGCTTCCACGAGCTCGGCCTCGTCAATCGCCTCGCCGAGCCCGGGTCCGCCGTCGACGTCGCGCTCGAGCTCGCCGGCGCGCTCGCCAAGAACGGGCCGCTCGCGCTGATCGCCACCAAGCAGGTCCTGCAGGAGCAGTTCGACTGGGACAGCGCCGAGATGTGGGAGAAGCAGGCCGCCATCACCGGGCCCGTGTTCGTGTCAGAGGACGCGCGCGAGGGGTCCTCCGCGTTCAAGGAGAAGCGGGAGCCGGTTTGGAGAGGTCGGTAGGAGCTAGCGCTGCGCGGTGAGCCGATCGGGTCTCGGCGCTAACGCTCCGCGGCGAGTCGCTCTGGTCGCGGCGCTTCGCGCGGCGACCCGATCGTCTCACCGCTCCGCTGGTCCGAGGGCCCCACCGAAGGTTGGGCTGGCAATAGACATAGCGCCATTAGGACTCCGGCGCCCGCCACACCCGCCGCTAGAAGATTGCCTGCGCTGAAGCCGTGGAAGAACGCGGCATTCGCTGCGTGATTCAGGCTCATCGCCAGCCCCGTATTGCCGGCTTGCTGCAGGTGCTGGGCGACTATCAACGCGGCTCCCGCCGAACTGTGCGCTGTGCTCGCGAGCGAGGTTGGCAGCGCGTGGGGGAGGAGGGTGGTTAGGCGGCTTCCGTACAGGGAGGCGTAGACGCTGCCGATCAGGGCTACGCCCAGGGTGCCTCCGAGGAGGCGGGTTGTGTCGTTTACTGCTGAGCCCACTCCTGCCTTCTCTGGGGGGACGACGCCCATGATCGCCTCCGTCGCCGGGGCGCTTGTGAAGCCCATGCCGGTGCCGAACAGGACCATCTGGATCGCGATCGTGCTGTACGCGAGGGTCGCCGTGCCCGTCGACACCCACGCGTAGAACGCGGCCATCATCAGGAGGCCGGCCGCCACGATCAGCTTCGTGCCGAAGCGCACCGCCAGCTTCGTGCCCAGGACCGAGGAGATGCCCACCGCGGTTGCCACCGGCAGCAGGTGCACGCCCGCCGACAGCGGGCTGTAGCCCTTGAAGAACTGGAAGAACTGGGTGATCAGGAAGATGAACCCGAACAGCGCGAAGAACGCGATCGTCACCGACACGCTCGCCGCCGCGAAGCGCGGGTTGCGGAACAGGCTCACGTCCAGCATCGGCTCGCGCACGCTGCGCTCGCATGCGATGAACGCCGCCAGCAGCGCCGCGCCCGCCGCGAAGCCGGCGACGCTGCGCGCGCTGACCCAGCCGTATTCCGGCGCCTCGATGATCGTGAAGATCAGCAGCGCGATCGCCGCCGTCGACAGCACGAAGCCGGCGCGGTCGGTCTTCGGCGCGTTCGGGTCGCGCGAGGTCGGCACGCTGAACGCGACCATCGCCGCGCCCAGCGCCGCCACCGGCGCCATCGCGAAGAAGATGCTCGGCCATGTGAAGCCCTTCAGCAGCCAGCCGCCGACGATCGGCCCCAGCGCGATCGCCACGCCCGCGCTCGCGCCCCACAGGCCGATCGCCTGCGCGCGCTCGGAGCGTCCCGTGAAGATGTTCGAGATCAGCGACAGCGTCGCCGGGAACACCATCGCCGCGCCCAGGCCCATGAAGCAGCGCGTGACGATCAGCTGCCCCGCCGACGTCGTCAGCCCGCCGGCCACGCTCGCCACGCCGAACACCGCCAGGCCCGCCAGCAGCATGCCCTTGCGGCCCACGCGGTCGCTCAGGCTCCCCGACACCAGCAGCAGCGCCGCGAACACCAGGTTGTACGCGTCCACGATCCACTGCAGCTGGCTGTTCGACGCGTGCAGCTCGCGCACCAGCGTCGGCAGCGCCACGTTCACGATCGTCGTGTCGAGGTTGATCACGAACGATGCCACCAGCAGCGCCGCAAGCGCCAAGCCCTTACGCCTCATCCTCATATAAATAAAGCATCACAACAAGAAAATCAAGCACCTGCACAAATATCTCAACCACACGCTAGAATGGAGGCATGCGCTCGTATGGCCAGTACTGCTCCGTAGCGAAGGCGCTCGACGTGATCGGCGACCGCTGGACGCTCCTCATCGTCCGCGAGCTGCTGGCCCAGGGCCCCAGCCGCTACACCGACCTCCGACGCGGCCTACCCGGCATCGCCACCAACCTCCTCGCCGAGCGCCTGCGCGAGCTAGAGCAAGCCGGCATCGTCACCCGCGAAGACGCCCCGCCGCCGGTAGCCACCGCCCTCTTCAGCCTCACCGAGCGTGGCGAGCAGCTGCGCCCCGTCATCGACGAGCTGGGACGCTGGGGCATCCCGCTGATGGCCGACACGACGCCCGAGGAGCAGTACCGCAGCTACTGGCTGCAGCTCCCTGTAGACCTGTACCTATCCGCCCCGCCCGAGACCGAGCACGAGCCGACAACCATAGAAGTGCGCGCCGGCGATCAACCGATGCTGATAGAAGCACGAGACGGAGCCATCACCACCCGGCAGGGAACCAGCGAGGGGCCAGATGCTGTCCTGAGCGGCCCCCCGCAGCTGGTCCTAGGCGTCCTCACAGGAGCGCTGGACCCAGAAGAGGCGATCGAGCAGGGACTAGCCTTCGACGGCAACCGCCAAGCCCTGGTACGCCTGCAACAGGAGCGAAGTGGGTGGCCGATCGGTCGCTCGCGCGAAGCGCCCGCGACCGAGCGGACGCCCGCGTAGCTCCGGCGGCGTCAGTACCCGCGCCGCTTGCGCCTGCGCTGCCGCCGAACCTCGAGAAACCGCCTCCAAAGCGCCCACATCCTCAGCGCTCTCCAGGAGTCTTGCGCGGGTACTGCGAGATCGGCTGGCGCAAGTCGATGGCGGTCGTGACGATGCGGTTCTGTTCGTCGATGTGCGCCGCCGGGTAGCCCTCGCCCGGGCTTGCGCGCTCCGGGCGCCCGACGTAGCCGAAGTGCATCGCCTCGGGCATGATCTGCATCAGCCGCGGGAACATGTGGGCGCGGCCGCCCATGTTGCGCGGCTCCTCCTGCACCCACAGCACCTCCCGCAGGTTCGGGTAGCGGCCCATCAGCTCGAGGATCTGCGCTTCCGGGAACGGGTACAGCAGCTCCACGCGCGCCACCGCGAGGCCCGCGTGCGCCGCGCGGTCGGGGTGCCCGACGAGGTCGTAGTAGATCTTGCCCGTGCACAGCACCAGGCGCGTGACCTGGTCGTCCTGCACGCCCGGCTCGGCCAGCACCGGCTGGAAGCGCGTGTCCTCCGCCATGTCCACGATCGCGCTCGCCGCCTGCGGCAGGCGCAGCAGCGACTTCGGCGTCATCACCACGAGCGGGCGCTGCTTGGCGATCCGCGCCTGGCGGCGCAGCAGGTGGAAGTACTGCGCCGGCGTCGTCGGGCTGGCCACGCGGATGTTGCCCTCCGCCGCCGCGCGCAGGAAGCGCTCCAGGCGCGCCGAGGAGTGCTCCGGGCCGGAGCCCTCGTAGCCGTGCGGCAGCAGCAGCGTCAGGCGCGAGGTCTGGCCCCACTTCGCCAGGCCCGAGGTGATGAACTGGTCGATGATCACCTGCGCCGAGTTGACGAAGTCGCCGAACTGCGCCTCCCACAGCACCAGCGTCTCCGGCGCCTCCTGGCTGTAGCCATACTCGAAGCCCATGCACGCGAGCTCTGACAGCGGGCTGTTGTGCAGCTCCAGCGGCGCCAGCGCGTCCGGCAGGTTCTGGATCGGGCACACAGTCTGGCCGGTCTTCGCGTCGTGCAGGACCATGTGGCGCTGGCTGAACGTGCCGCGCTCGGTGTCCTGCCCGGTCAGACGCAGCGGCGTGCCCTCCGTCAGCAGCGACGCGAACGCCAGCGCCTCCCCGTGCGCCCAGTCGATGTTCGGCTCCGTCGCGGCGCTCTCCGCCAGCGCCTCGTGCCGGCGCTCGAGCTGTTTGACGAGCTTCGGGTGCACCGTGAAGCCCTCCGGCACGCGCAGCAGCTGCTCGCCCAGATCGCGCAGGCGCGCCACCGGCACCGCCGTGTCCACCTCGGGGCTCGGCGAGCGGTCGAGCTGGTACTCGCCCGTGACGTGCTCCTCCTCGTGCTCCGCCGCCGCCGCGATCTTCGCCTTCAGGCGCTGGTGCAGCAGCGTCAGGTTGTCCCACACCTCCTGCGCCTGGCGGTCGACCTCCTCCTTGGAGACGACCCCCTCGGCCACCAGCCGGTCGGCCCACAGCTCGTACACGCGCTTCTTCGTCTTGATCTTCGCGTACATCTCCGGCTGCGTGTACGCCGGCTCGTCGGACTCGTTGTGCCCGAAGCGCCGGTAGCCGATCAGGTCGATCAGCACGTCGTGGCCGAACTCCTTGCGGAACGCGAACGCCAGGCGCACCGCGCTGATGCACGCCGCCACGTCGTCCGCGTTGACGTGGATGATCGGCACGTCGAAGCCCTTCGCCAGATCTGACGCCCAGCGCGTCGAGCGCGCGTCGTCGGGGTCGGTCGTGAAGCCGATCTGGTTGTTGGTGATGATGTGCACCGTGCCGCCGATCTTGTAACCGTCCAGCGCCTGCAGGTTGAGCGTCTCCGAGACGACCCCCTGGCCGGGGAACGACGCGTCGCCGTGGATCACGATCGGGACCGCCGCGTTCGTGTCCTGGTGGGCGTGCGGGCCCTTGCGCGAGGTCTGCGCCGCGCGCGTCGCGCCCTCCACCACCGGTGAGACGTACTCCAGGTGGCTCGGGTTGGACTCCAGGTTGACGCGGATCGTGCCGCCCGCCGGCAGCTGGTAGGTGCCCTGCGTGCCGTGGTGGTACTTGACGTCGCCCGTTCCGCCCTGCGGGATCGTCGTCACCGCCTCCAGCGTCGAGGCGCCCTCGAACTCGCCGAAGATCGTGTCGTAGGAGCGCCCCAGGTTGTGCGCGAGCACGTTCAGCCGCCCGCGGTGGGCCATGCCGACGACGACCTCCTGCCCGCCGTGCGCCGCCGACAGCTGGATCAGCTCGTCGAGCATCGGCACCGTCATGTCCAGACCCTCGATCGAGAACTGGTGCTGGCCGAGGTACGCCTTGTGCATGAAGCGCTCCAGCGCGTCCACCTCCACGAGGCGCTTGAGCAGCGTTCTGCGCTCGTCGTTGGTCAGCTCGTGGCGGAACGCGCCCGACTCGATGTGCTCGCGCAGCCACACGCGCTGGCGGTGAGAGGCGATGTGCTCGATCTCATACGCGATCGTGCCGCAGTACGTCTCCAGCAGATGCGGCAGCGCGTCCGCCAGCGTCGCCCCCGGCACGTACATCTGGAAGATCTTCGCGGGCAGGCGGGCCTGGATCTCCGGCGTCAGCCCCAGCGCCTCCGGATCGAGGCCCGGGTCGCCCTCCGGCTCTGTGCCCAGCGGGTCCAGGTGCGCGGCCAGGTGGCCGTGGCTGCGCACGCGGCTGACGAACGTGCTCGCCGCCTGCACCGCCTGCAGCAGCTCTTCGCCGCCCGTGTACGGAGCCGGCGCCGCGCTCGGCGCGGGCGCAGGCCGGGTCGGGGTCGGCACGGGGATCGGCAGCGGCGACGGCGTCACGCCCAGCGCGCCGAACAGGTCCTCGTAGAAGCCGCCCGCGCCCTGCAGGTGGTCCTCGATCGCCGCCAGGAAGCGCCCCGACTCCGCCCCCTGGATCACGCGGTGGTCGTACGTCGAGGTCATCGTCATGACCTTCTCCGCGCCGACGCTCGCGCCGATCTCGCCCAGGCCCACCGGGTAGGCGATCGAGCCCGTCGCCACGATCGTCCCTCCGCCGGGCATCAGCCGCGGGACCGACGCCACCGTGCCGATGCCGCCGGGGTTGGTCAGCGTGATGTTCGCGCCCACCAGGTCGTCCGCCGTCAGCGTGTTCGTGCGCGCCTTCTCCACCAGCGCGTCGTACGCCTCCACGAAGCGGTCGAACGGGAGGCGCCCCGCGTCGCGGATCACCGGCACCATCAGCGTGCGCGCGCCGCCCTTCTTCTCGACGTCCACCGCCAGGCCCAGGTTCACCTGCCCGTCGACCATGCGGTACGGCTTGCCGTCGATCTCCGCGAAGTGGTTGGCCATCACCGGCATGTCCTGCGCCGCGCGAGCGATCGCGTACGCGATCACATGGGTGAAGGACACCCTGCGTCCCGCCGCCTTCAGCTCCTGCCTGCGCGCGTCCAGCACCGTCACCGTCAGCGTGCGGAAGCTCGTCGCCGTCGGGATCGAGCGCGACTCCTCCATGTAGCGAGCGAGCGCCGCCGCGCCGCCGCGCAGCGGCTGCGCGCTCGGCTCGGCCGGTGGCGCCGCCGTCGGCGTCCCGTTCGTGGCGCCGCCGCGCGATGCCGCGCTCAGCACGTCCGACTTCGTGATCCGGCCCGCCGGGCCGCTGCCCGACACCGCCGCCAGGTCAACGCCCTCGACCGCCGCCGCGCGCGCGGCCACGGGGGAGACCTTCGTGCCGTCGGGTGGGGTCGATGTCGCCGCGGCCGGCGCGGGGGCCTCTGCAGCCGCCGGCTGTTGGGTCTCCGCGACGGCCTGTGAAGTCTCGGCGGCGGCCTGCGAGGGCGCCGGCTGCGACGTCCCGGCCGCGGGCGCCGCGCCGCCCACCGCGATGCGCGCGATCAGCTGACCGACGGTGACCGTGTCTCCCTCCTCGACC
Organism: uncultured Solirubrobacteraceae bacterium; assembly: GCA_963735705.1. GTDB lineage: Bacteria > Actinomycetota > Thermoleophilia > Solirubrobacterales > Solirubrobacteraceae > Palsa-744. The sequence goes on along the minus strand of CAVTLZ010000012.1, from coordinate 210,603 downwards.
AGGATCTCGCTCACCGTGCCGCTCGCCGGCGCCGGCAGCTCCAGGTCGACCTTGTCCGTCGAGATCTCCACGATCGTGTCGTCGACCTTGATGAAGTCGCCCACCTTCACGTGCCATTCGAGGATCGTTCCCTCGGTGACCGACTCGCCCGCGGCCGGGGTCAGGACGTCCACGGTCTGGGCGGTCCCGTTCGCCGGCGGGGGAGCTTCGGCGGCCGGCGGCGGCGTCTCGGCGGCGGGCTCCGCGGTCTCCGCAGCGGGCGCGGCGGCTGTGGCTCCGGGCGCCGGCGGGGCCTCAGCGGCGGGCGTGGCCGGCGCGGCGCCGTTGACGGAGATGCGCGCGATCACCTGTCCGACGGTGACGGTGTCGCCCTCCACGACGAGGATCTCGCTGACGGTGCCGCTCCCGGGGGAGGGCAGCTCGACGTCAACCTTGTCGGTGGATATCTCGACGATCGTGTCGTCGACCTTGATGTAGTCGCCGACCTTGACATGCCATTCGAGGATCGTTCCCTCGGTGACGGACTCTCCCGCGGCAGGGGTTACGACGTCTATCGTCTGCACTGCCGTGGTGCTGGTTGCCATCGATACTTCACTTTAGCGCGGCGTGTGTGTCCGCACGCTCACGCCCCTCGCGGATGAACTGGTAGCTGCCGAAGAACGGCCCGATCCCCCCGAGCACGGCCACGGCGACGGCGAGCTTGAGCGAGACGACGCGCAGGCGCGCGGCGGTTATGCACGCCAGTGACATGAAGATCCACAGCAGTCCATGACCCCAACCGAGCACCAGCGTCTCGGGCTCCGGTTTGCCCAGCGCGAACGCGCTCACGAGCAGCCCCGTGTACACGCACGAATGGGTGAACGAGGCCCACTTCAGGCGCGTGAACGTCAGCGGCCCGGCGGCTGGGCGGAGGTGCGCGGCGGCGGGCCGCGGGCGCGCGCTCACTCCGACAGCCATTGCGCCATCCGTGGCAGCGCGTCTCCCGCCTCGGGCGGCCAGGCGGCGATCTCGCGCGGCCACCACGCGAACTCGTCGTGCTCGGCGTCCGGGACGACGTCCTCGTCGACGCCCTCCGCGAGCCACGCCTGCCCGACGAACATGACGAGCCTGTGCGGCAGGCGCAGCAGCACCTCGCCGCGCACGCGCTCGGGCTCGACCGCCCACTCCTCGCGCAGCTCGCGCACGAGCGTGTCGGCGGGGCTCTCGCCGAGGTCGACGGCGCCGCCGGCGCCGAGCGCCCAGCGACCTGCCCACGAGGCGACCCACGGCGCGCGCCGCCCGGCCAGCCAGCGCCCGTCGGCCGAGCGGGTCACGCACAGCGCGGCCATGCTCTGCGAGGCGTCGCCCTCGACGAGCCGCAGCGCCCAGCGCAGCGGCTGCATGTCGATCGCGATCCCGTGCTCGTCCTGGCGGTAGTCGACCAGGCGCGCGGCGATGCCGTCGTGGCTGGGCGATCCGCGTTCCTGCAGCTCCCTGATCGCGGCGTCCGCCGCCTCGCTCTGCTCCGGGGAGGGCTCGAACGGCTGCTCGTCCCAGCGCGCGGTGATCTGCTCCAGCGCCCATGGTCCGCGGGCGAGGATCTCCGGTGCGTTGGTGGCGGGCTCCGCGCGGTCGGACACTCAGGCGGAAGCATAGACTCGGCGGCGTGGGCGGCCGCCGGCGAAAGCACTGGGGATGGGGCTTCGAGGACCAGCAGCCCTCAGCCGAGCAGCTGCGCGCGTCGGTGGCGGGGCTCGCGTCCCACCTCGGGATGGCGCTCGGCGAGGTGGAGGAGCCGGTGGCGCTGGAGTCTGTGCAGCTGCCGGCGCCGCGCGTGCGGGCGCCGGCGGCGCTGGCGGACATCTGCGCGGAGGATGCTCACGCGCGCGCGAGCCACGCGCTGGGCAAGTCCTACTCGGATGTCGTGCGCGGCTTTCGCGGGCGTTTCGAGCACGTCCCCGACCTCGTGCTGCGCCCGCGTGATGAGACTGATGTCGAGCGGGCGCTGGAGTGGTGCTCGGCCGAGCGGGTGGCGGCGATCCCGTTCGGGGGCGGGACGTCGGTGGTGGGCGGCGTCACGCCGGACGTGCCCGGCGGCTACAACGGCGCCGTGTCGCTCGACCTGCGCGCGCTCGATCGCGTGCTGGAGGTGGACGAGGTCTCGCGCGCGGCGTGCATCCAGGCGGGCGCGCTCGGCCCGGAGCTCGAGTCCCAGCTGGGCGAGCGCGGGCTGACGCTGCGCCACTTCCCGCAGTCGTTCGAGTACTCGACGCTCGGCGGCTGGATCGCCACGCGCGCGGCCGGCCACTTCGCGACGCTGTGGACGCACATCGAGGACTTCGTCGAGTCGGTGCGCGCGATCGCGCCGGCGGGCGTGTGGGAGTCGCGGCGGCTGCCCGGGTCGGGCGCGGGCGTCAGCCCCGACCGGATGCTCGCCGGCTCGGAGGGGACGCTCGGCGTGATCACGCAGGCGTGGGTGCGCGTGCAGCCGCGCCCGTCGCACCGCAGCTCGGCGGGCGTGCGCTTCGCGAGCTTCCCGGCGGGCGCGGAGTGCGTGCGCGCGATCTCCCAGTCGGGGCTGCACCCGTCCAACTGCCGGCTGCTGGACGCGGGCGAGGCCGGGCTGACGATGGCGGGGGACGGCTCGCACGCGCTGCTGGTGCTCGGCTTCGAGTCCGCCGACCACCCGGTGGCGGAGGCGATGGCGCGGGCGCTCGCGCTGTGCGCGGAGCATGGCGGCGCGGTCTCCGAGGGCCGCGGCCGGGGAGATGCGGGCGGAGGCGGCGGCGATGCTGTCAGCTCCTGGCGGGGCGCGTTCCTGGGCGCGCCGTACGTGCGCGACTCGCTCGTGGCGATGGGCGTGCTGGCGGAGACGTTCGAGACGGCGATCACGTGGGAGCGCTTCCCCGCCTTCCACGAGCGCGTGATCGCCGCGACGGCGCAGGCGGTGCGCGAGGTCTGCGGCGAGCACGGCCGGGTCTTCTGCCGCTTCACCCACGTCTATCCCGACGGGCCGGCGCCGTACTTCACGGTGCTCGCGCCCGCGCGCCGGGGCGAGGAGGTCGAGCAATGGGCGGCGATCAAGCGGGCGGCCTCAAATGCGATTTTTGAGGGGGGCGGCACGATCACCCATCACCACGCCGTTGGGCGCGATCACCGGCCTTGGTATGACCGCCAGCGCCCCGAGCTGTTCGCCGCGGCGCTGCGCACGGCCAAGGGGGCGGTCGACCCCGCGGGCGTAATGAACCCGGGCGTGTTGATCGATCCGCTGCCATGAGAGTCGCGGTCCTCGGTCCCGGAGGCGTGGGCGGGCTGATCGCCGGCGTGCTCGACCGGGCGGGCACGGAGGTCGTGGTGGTGGCCCGCGAGAGCACCGCTGGCGTGATCGCGCAGGAGGGCGTGCGCGTGCGGAGCGTCAAGTTCGGCGAGCTTCGTCGCCCACCCGCGCGCGGTGGCGGAGCTGCGGGAGCCGGTGGACGCGCTGATCGTCGCGACGAAGGCCAGCGGCCTCGCGCCGGCGCTCGAGCGCGTGGCGGTGGAGCCGACGGTCGTGCTGCCGCTGCTCAACGGCCTCGACCACCTCGCCGTGCTGCGCGAGCGCTTCCCCGAGGGCTCGGTGCTCGCGGGCTCGATTCGCGTCGAGGCCGACCGGCCGCAGCCGGGTGTGGTCGTGCACACGAGCAACTTCCTGCTCGTCAGCATGGCCGGCGCGGAGCCGGCCGTGCACCCGGCGATGCGGGCGCTCGCCGACGCGCTGTCGCACGCGGGCGTGCCCGTGAAGGTGCTGGACTCCGAGGCGGATGTGATGTGGTCGAAGCTCGTGCGCCTGAACGCGCTCGCGTGCGTCACCAGCGCGTACGACGTGCTGCTCGGCGAGATCCACGCGACGCCGGAGCTGCGCGCGGACCTCGTCGGGGCGATCGAGGAGGCGTGCGCGGTCGGCCAGGCGGAGGGAGCGCACGACATCGACCCGGCGAGGGCGATCGCGGAGCTCGATGCCGCCCACGACACGCTTGGCAGCTCGATGCAGCGCGACATCGCCGCCGGGCGCGAGCCGGAGCTCGACGCGATCCCCGGCTCGGTGCTGCGCGCGGGCGACCGCCACGGGATCCAGTGCCCGACGATCGAGCGGCTCGTGGCGACGATCGTCGAGCGGCTCTGACGCGCTACTGCTCTTCGAACGGCGAGCGTCCCGGCGAGTAGGCGGGGATCGCCTGCGTGGCGATCGCCTCGACCGCGCGCTCCTCGGCCTCGGTCAGCTGCTCGTCGTGCTCGCCGTCGCAGAGCACGCGGAAGTTGCCGGTGACGCCGCTGTCGCCATGGATGGTGATGCCGGGCAGGATCTCCTCGCCCTCCTCGAAGCCCAGGCGCTCCATGTCGAAGTGGGCGAGGCCGATGCCGTGGGCGGTGTGGGTCGGGTTCTCGCGGTCGTGCGCGGCCACGGCCTGCGCGAAGCGCTCGAGGTTCTTGGCGATCTTGCCCGTGTCCGCCATCGCTTCCGGGAGGGTAGCGCGAGCGCTGTAGATTTGGGTGGAGATGGCCGGCGCCCAACCAGTCGACACCCAGCCGCCCGCTTCCGCGGCGGCGATGGGCGCGGCGGCGGACGGCCACGGCGGCGAGGTGATCCGCACGGTCGAGCTGACGAAGGTGTATGCGGGCACGGACTTCGCGGCGGTGGACAAGCTCAACCTGAGCGTCCACGCGGGAGAGATCTTCGGCCTGCTCGGCCCCAACGGCGCGGGCAAGACGACGACCGCGGGGATGCTGACGACGCGCGTGATCCCGACATCCGGCTCGGCGTACGTGGGCGCGATCGACGTGGTCGCGCATCCGGCGCTGGCCAAGCAGCTGATCGGGATCGTCTCGCAACAGAACACGCTCGACCGCCAGCTGACGGTGTGGGAGAACCTGTACTTCCACGGCCGCCTGTTCGGCATCTCCGCGGCGGAGTCGCGCCGCACCGCGGATGAGCTGCTGGAGCAGTTTCAGCTCGCCAAGTGGGCCAAGGCGTCGGTGTTCGCGCTCTCCGGGGGGATGGCCCAGCGGCTGATGGTCGCGCGCGCGATCTTCCACCGCCCGGCGGTGCTGTTCCTGGACGAGCCGACCGCGGGCCTCGATCCGCAGGGGCGCCTGGCGCTGTGGGAGATCCTCGGCGAGCTCAACCGCGAGGGGCAGACGATCCTGCTGACCACCCACTACATGGAGGAGGCGGACGCGCTGTGCAAACGCGTGGCGATCATGGACCACGGCAAGATCCTCGCGCTCGACACGCCGGAGGCGCTCAAGCGCTCGGTGGGCGTCGACACGATCGTCACGGTGAAGGCCAGCGGCGACCCCGACGCGCTGGCCGCCCGGCTGTCTGAGGAGATCGGCGCGACCCGCTCGCGCGCGGTCGACGGCGGCGTCGAGCTGCACGTCAAGGGCGTCGAGCGGCTGGTGCCGCGGCTCGTGAACGCGGCGGAGAGTGGCGGCTTCGACGTGGTCGACCTGTCCGTGTCCGAGCCCAGCCTGGAGACGGTGTTCATCAACCTCACGGGCAAGGAGCTGCGCGACTGATGGCCGCCCCGTCTGTTGCCGCTCCCCGCGCGCACATCGCGATCGAGCCGACGCGCTCGACGATGGCCGCCAGCCGCATCGCGCTGCGGGCGCTGATCCTGCGCGACCTGGCGGTGCTGTGGAAGAACAGGTGGGAGTTCGTGATCCGCACGCTGATCCAGCCGTTCCTGCTGGTGTTCGTGTTCCTGTTCGTGTTCCCGAAGATCGGCCAGGGCATCGGCGGCGGGGGCGGCAAGGTCGACGAGTCGAAGTTCGCGACGGTGCTGGTCCCCGGCGTCGTCGGCATCTCGATCATGTTCCAGGGCATCCAGGCGGTCGCGCTGCAGCTGTCGACGGAGTTCGGCTACACGCGCGAGATCGAGGACCGCGTGCAGGCGCCGTGCCCGATCTGGCTGGTGGCGATCTCGAAGGTCCTCTCGGGCGCCGCGCAGGGACTGCTGGCCGCGGTGATCGTGTTCCCGATCGCCGCCGTCGTGCACGCCTCCGGGGTGCACGCGCACCTGTCGGTGAACTGGCTGGTGGTGCTGACGCTGATACCGCTTGCGTGCGTGACGATGACCGCGCTCGGGCTGCTGCTGGGGACGGCCTTCGAGCCGCGCAACATCGGCCTGATGTTCGGCTTCGTGGTGCTCCCGCTGACGTTCCTCGGCGGCACCTACTACCAGTGGACGCGGCTCTCACCGGTGCAGCTCGACGGCGTGCACTGGCTGCAGATCCTCGTGCTGATCAATCCGTTGATCTACATAAACGAGGGGCTGCGCGCGGGCCTGACGCACGCCTCGCACATGCACCTGTACATCGTCTACCCGGTGCTGATCGGCTTCTGCGCCACGTTCCTGGGGCTCGGCCTGCGCAAGTTCAGCGGGCGGGTGCTGTCGTGAAATGTGCGGGTGCAGGCGGCGCTGGCGGTGCTGCGCGACGGGGCGCTGTAGGCCGGCGAGACGTCAGCTGGGAGAAAGGACGGTGATGCCGTGCTCTCGCGCGCCGTCGGCGAGACGCTTGTCGTAGGTCATCAGCGCGTCGAGCTCGCCGGCCTTGGAGAGGCGGACGGCGGTGGCCAGGTGAATGGCGTCGAGCGTCGTCACGGTAGAGGGCGTCAGAGTCTCAGCGGAGGCGAGGATCTCCTCATCGACGGCGACCAGCGAGATGTCCTTCAAGAGGTCGTCGGCTCGATCGAGCACACCCTCTCTTGTGCCCACCCGCCGCAACTCCACCCGCAACAGGCGACTGGCGACCCGCTCTTCGAAGTCCTCGAGCCGTTGCTCGATCACCGGCTTGTCGGGCTCATCGAGCAGCATCCGTGCAATTGCGCTCGTATCGACATATACGCTCGAACGCGCTTCCTCAGAATCGGTCACGACGCTCCTCGGCGAGGATCGCATCGGTGGTGCCGGCGGGCGCGGGATTGCGACGTGGAGGCAGGTTTCTGCTTGTCTCGACCAGATCCCCCTTCGGGATCGTCGCGCCGTACTTCTCGGCGAGTTTCAGGTAGTAGGGGTCGATGTTCGGCCCCGAGGGCACGAGTCGCGCCACCTCGTGGCCGCGCTCGGTGACCGTCAGGGTCTCGCCCTCCTTGACGCGCTCCAGGTAGCGGCTCAGGTTCTGGCGGAGCTCACGAACTCCGACCGTCTTGGCGGCGGGTGTGGGGTGCGTCGCGGCCATTGTGCGTCACAATGTAGCACATGGGCGGATGCGCGCTGTCACGGGAGCTGCACGCTGCGAGGAAGGCCCGCTCGTCGATCAGGATCTCGTCGGGCACGGACGCGAGGCTAGCAATTATCCGGCTGACCCCTTGACCGAACGCCCGGCGACCAGCGGGGCCACGATCGGCGGCACGCCCTTCCAATGCACGTCCTCATGCTGGGTTGAGAAGCCCGCGGCTGCGATCGAGGCGATCGTATCGCGATTGCAGCGACAGCCTGCGCCGAAGTGCCGCCACGGGACCTCCAGGCGATCCTGCCAGCGGGCCACGCGGGGCGAGTGCGAGCGGACGTGCTCGATGAACAGAAGCTGCCCGCCCGGTCGCAGAACGCGGCTGACCTCGGCCAGTGCGAGGTCCGGGAAGTCGACGGTGCACAGCACCAGCGTCGAGACGACGGTGTCGACCGACTCGTCCTCGAGTGGGATCGCTTCGGCCGATGCGTCCAGCGTGCTCGCGGATTTGCCGCTCTCGCCGAGCTTGCGCTCCAGCCGGCGGCGCATCGGCTCGAACGGCTCGGCGAGGATCAACTCCTGTATCGCGTCTGGGTAGTGGGGGATGTTGGCGCCGGTGCCCGCGCCGATCTCGAGCGTGCGCCCGCGCGCGTCCGCGACGAGCGCGCCGCGGCGCCGACCCATGCTCCGCTCCTCACCACGGCGCATCATCCGGTCATATAGCGCCGCGAACACGAAGTCCCAGCGGTGCTCGCCGTGGACCGTTCCCGCAGGTGCTGTGTCTGAGCTCATGGTCAACACAGTTGGAAAGGGCTAGCGGGGAAACCTGACGGGGCGCAGGCTCTAGCTCTCGATGATCTCGATCCGGTACCCGTCGGGGTCTTTGACGAAGCACAGCCGCGAGCCGCCCTCGCGCACCGAGTAGGGGGGCTTCTCCGGCTCGATGCCCTGCTCGGCGAGCTTCGCGAGCGTGGCGTCGAGGTCATCGGCGGTGATCGCGATGTGGCCGTAGCCGGTGCCGATGTCGTAGGAGTCGACGCCGAAGTTGTACGTCAGCTCCAGGCGCGGCATGTCGCCGTCGCCGGGCTGGTTCATGAAGACGTTGACGGCCTCGTCGCGGATCGGGATGCGGCCGATCTCCTGGAAGCCGAGCGCGTTGTAGAAGGCGACCGAGCGGTCGATGTCGGTGATGCGGTAGCAGGTGTGAATCAGCGCCATCGCCGGCAGTCTAGGACAAGCCCTGTCGTTCGGCTGCCGCGATCACGCGTTCTTCGTGACGCTGCTGGTGGGCGGCTTCGCGCTGGGCGCGTTCGCGTTCGCGCTTTTCCTTGCGCTGTTCGCGCGCCAGCCGGCGCTGTTCCCGCGCTTGCGCGCGTGAGCCCGAGCTGTGCTTTGGATTGGCGTTGCGTGTTTGTCTCTGCTCGCCGACGTTCGGTTCGGGCGCCGGCCGGGGCGCTTCGGCGACCGCTTGCCCTTCCGCCGCTCTGCTGTGGGCGGCCGCGCGCCTGGCTTCCCGTCCGCGCAGCTTCTGCGCCCTGCTGAGCTTCGCGGCCGCGCGCCTGGCTTCGCGCGCGTGCGTGTTCAGCGTCTTGCCGACTTTGGCCGCGGCGTGCCTCGCTTCTCGTACGCGGATCGCTTCGGCTTCGGCCAGCAGCGGCGTGGCCGGCACGGCAGCCGCGGGCGCGGGCGGTGCGGCCTGCGCGACCGCTAGGTGGTGCGCACTGGTCACGGGCGTCGGGGTCGAGTGGGGCGACAGGCCGAAGAACAGCGCGGCCGCGACGGCCGCGCCGTCCAGGAAGCTCACCGTGATCACGGTCCTGTGTCTCATGCGTTCGTCCTCGGTCGATCAGCGTACACCGGCGGCGAGGGCGTTTGGGAAGCAGGTGCGACCGGGAGGCAGTTGCGGGTGCGGTGCCCCCGCGAGCCGTGCCGCCGGACGCGCTCTAGACTTGCGCGCGTGCGAACCCTGATCGTCGGTCATGGCGGGCGCGAGAGCGCGCTTGCGTATCGGATGGCCGAGCACAGTGAGCTGCATGCGTTCGTCGGCCACGAGAACCCGTCGATCGTCGGCTACGCCGCCGCCTCCGGCGGCGGCCACCAGGTGGGCGACGTGTGCGACCCGCACGCCGTCGCAGCGTTCGCGCGCGAGCGCGAGATCGATATCGCGATGGTCAGCGCCGACGAGCCGCTCATGGCGGGCGTCGTCGATGCGCTGCTCGCACAGGGCACGCGGGCAGTCGGACCTACCGCGGCCGGGGCCGAGATCGAGTGGAACAAGGCGTTCGCGCGCTCGCTGCTCGCGGACGTCGCGCCGGAGGCGCTGCCGAGGGTGCGCGTAGTGCATGACGTCGGCGAGGTGGCCGACGCGATCGCGTCCTTTGGCTCGACCCCCGTCGTCGTCAAGCCCTCCGGCCTGACCGGCGGCAAGGGCGTCAAGGTGATGGGCCCGCACCTCGCAGATCATGACGAGGCGCGCGACTACACGCTCGAGCTGCTCGCTCGCGGCAAGCCGGGGGAGTCGGTGCTGATCGAGGAGAAGATCGTCGGCGCCGAGTTCACCATCCAGGCGATCAGCGACGGTCGCACCGTCGTGCATCCGCCGTCCACCTACGACTACCCCTACCGCTACGACGGCGACGAGGGCCCCGGGACCGGCGGCATGGGCTCGCTTTCGATGGCCGGTCCCACGCTCCCGTTCATGACGCCCGCGCACTACGAGCACGCGCGCTCGATCATCGAGCGCGTCATCGAGCGCCTGTCCCAGGAAGGGCGCCACTTCAGCGGCGTGATGAACAGCGGCTTCTTCGCCACCGCCGACGGCGTCAAGGTGATCGAGTTCAACGCGCGCTTCGGCGACCCCGAGTGCATGAACATCATGAGCCTGTTCAGCGGCAACTGGCCGGAGGCGATGGAGCGGATCTGCGCGGCCAGCCTCACCGCCGGCGACGTCCCCCTGCGCGAGGAGGCGTCCGTCGTGCTGTACCTCGTCTCTCCCGACTACGCCCTGCGCCCCGGCCCCACGTACGAGTTCACGCTCGAGCGCGAGCGCATCGAAGCGGCCGGCTGCCACGTGTTCTTCTCCTCCGCCGTCGCCGTCGGCGATAACGCCTACCGCACCGTCGGCACCTCGCGGGCCGTCGCGCTGACCACGACCGCGCCCACGCTCGAGCAGGCACGTGCACGGGTGGTGGAGAGCGCCGCCGGCGTGCCGGTGCTCGAGTGGCGCAAGGACGTCGGCGACGAACGCTACCTCGAGGGTCTCGCCGCCCTCGTCGCGCCGCAGGGGGCGGGCACGCAGGCAGGCGGCGAGTCGGCCGGCGAGGCCGAGCTGCTCCCAAACGCCGGCTGACGGATTCGTGCAAGGATGGCGCGGTGATCGTCGAGCGCGCCATGCACCCGCAGTTCCTCTCCAACACCTTCCTCGTCGCCGACGGTCAGGGCGGACCCGCGTTCTTCGTCGATGCCGGCGGGCCCGTCGGGCCGCTGATCGAGGCCGCCGAGCGTTTGGAGCTGACGCCCACGCATGTGCTGCTCACCCACCATCACTTCGATCACGTCAGCGACGTCGGCGAGCTGAAGAAGCGCTGGCCGAAGCTGCAGGTGCTGATCAGCCAGCGCGAGCGCGAACTGCTCGACGCGACCGCAGCCGAGGGGGCCGACCCGCCCAGTGCCGGGATGGGCTCGATCGAGGCCGGCCAGACGCTGCGCTTCGGCGCGCTCGAGGTGCGCCCGCTGCACACGCCCGGGCACACCGCCGGGATGCTGTCGCTGCTCGTCGGCGAGCGCCCCGTCGAGGCCGAGAGCCCTCAAGCGCGCGCCGCAAGGGGCGCCGGCCCCGGCGGTCTCGTCGGCGCCGGGCTGGTCGTGTTCACCGGCGACACCCTCTTCAAGGACTCCGTCGGCGGCGTCAAAGCGCCCGGCCACACCACCTACACCGACCTGCGCGACTCGATCATGGGCACGCTCATGGAGCTGCCGCCCGACACCGTCATCTACCCCGGCCACTGCGACGCGAGCACCGTCGCGCGCGAGTGGGAGGAGAACGCGTTCATCCGCGTCTGGCGCGGCCTCGACGCGCAGGGCTCGGAGCCGTGCACCGCGCTCGGCGAGCCGGCCACGCTGGTGCTGCTCGGCGCCGACTACGACGGTGGCACCAAGGCGTGGGTGCGCTGGCCGGACGGCTCCGACGACATCGTTCCCGGCTCGCGGGTGCAGCGCGCCTCCTGACCGGTAGCCGCCTGCCGCCGCCAACTCCTAGCATGGGGGACGTGGCACGGGAGAACGAGAAGATCCCCACCTCGCGCGCGCGGCGCACCGCGACCGTCGCCACGCTCGCCGCGAGCGAGGCCGTCAAGCAGTTCGGCACGCGCGCCGCCAACGTCACCCGCGGCGAGGAGGCCTCCGAGGAGGCGATGGCCCGCCGCCAGCTGGAGACCGCCAAGCAGATCGTCGCCGTGCTGGGGACGATGAAGGGCGCCGCGATGAAGCTCGGGCAGGTGATGTCCTTCCTGGACGTCGGCCTCGTCGCCGAGGAGCACCGCGAGGAGTTCCAGCGCGAGCTCGCCAAGCTGCGCGACGCCGCCCCCACCGTGTCCTTCAAGCAGATGCGGCGCGTGATCGAGGAGGACCTGGAAGAACCGATCTCCGACGTCTTCGCCTCCTTCGAGGAGGAGCCGATCGCCGCCGCGTCGATCGGGCAGGTCTACCGCGCGACGCTGCTCGACGGTCGCGAGGTCGCCGTCAAGGTCCAGTACCCCGGCGTCGCCAGCGCCGTCAGGGCCGACATGCAGAACCTGGACATGATCCTGCGCCTGCTCAAGCGCATGACCCCCGCGCTCGACGTCAAGGGCATCGCCGGCGAGATCAAGGAGCGGATCGTCGAGGAGCTCGACTACGAGCTCGAGGCCCAGAACCAGCGCTCGCTCGCGCGCATCTTCGCCGGGCACCCGTTCATCGTCGTCCCCGACGTGATCACCTCGCTCTCGCGCGAGCGCGTGCTCGTCAGCGAGTTCGTCGAGGGCGTCGGCTTCGAGGAGCTCAAGGGCCGCTCGCAGGCCGAGCGCGACCGCCTCGGCGAGATCATCTTCCGCTTCTTCCTCGGCTGCCTGTACCGCCACCGCCAGTTCTCGGGCGACCCCCATCCCGGCAACTTCCTGCAACTGGCGGACGGCCGCGTCGCGTTCCTGGACTTCGGCCTGTTCAAGCGCCTCGACGCCGAGCCCGTGGAGCTCGAGCTGGCCGCCCAGAGGGCCGTGTCCGAGGGCGACGCCGCGACGCTGCACAAGCTGCTCGGCGCCTCCGGCTTCCTGCCCGAACCCGAGCGCGTCGATCCCGACAATCTGCTCGCGTTCGTCAGGGACGCGATCTGGTGGTACACCACCGCCGACGAAGAGGTGCTGCTGTCGCCCGAGATCGCCACCCAGGTGATGATCGAGAGCTCCGACCCGCGCTCCAGCCACTTCCGCGAGATGCGCCACCAGACGATCCGCCCCGAGCACCTGTTCGGCCGGCGCATGGAGATGCTCACGCTTGCCGTGCTCTCGCAGCTGCGCGCCGGCGCCAACTGGCACCGGATCGCGCGCGAGTGGATGTACGGCGACGAGCCAGTCACCGAGCTCGGCCGCGAGGAGGCCGACTTCTACGGCCGCAGCGGCGTCGCCGCGCGCGGCTGACCTCAGACGCCGGTCTCGGCGACGATGCGCCCGGACTTGACGGCGTCGGCGAGCGCCCGGTAGTCGCGCTCGTTCTGCTCGGCGTAGTCGCGCGCGAACTCGAGCAGCGCGCGATCGAGCTTGTCGCCCCCGCCGAGGTACGCGGCGATCGCGATGCGGTCGCCGCTGCGGGCGTGCGCGCGGGCGAGCGTCCAGCCGCACAGGCGGCCGTATTGAGCCAGGCCCTTCGCTTTCATCTGCTCGATTTCCGCGGAGCCCTTCCAGTCGCGCAGCTGGCGCACGTAGTAGTCGCGGGCCTGGTCGCCGAGCTCCGCATCGACGTGCAGCCAGCCGAGGAAGATGTCGCTGGCGGCTTGCATGAGGCGCTGTCCGGTGACGACCCGCTGGCCGTGGTTGGCGAACTCGCTGGCGGCGAGGAACTGCTCGAGCACCGACGCCTCCGCCTCCTTCAGCTGCAGGAACAGCGGGTCGCGCGCGTCGCGGCCGAGCAGCAGCGCGATCCACGCGCGCGTGCCGACGCTGCCCACGCCAACCACTTTGCGCGCGAAGTCGGCCACGCTGAACTGATCGAGCAGCACGCGCCGGTCGCGCTCCAGCGTGGCGCCGTAGGAGCGCATGTGACGGCGCAGCATGTCGAATATCTGATCGCGTTCGCCGGCATCCGCGAGCTCGTCGACCGGCACGATCAGCGGCGGGTCGGCGAGGATTCGGGTCTGGCCGTCGACCTCGTGCGTCAGCTTCGAGAGCGCCGACACGCTGTCGCGCGTGCGCGCCTTGGCCAGCGTCTTCTCGGTGTGCGCGGCCAGCTTCGAGGTCAGCTGGGAGCCGAGCTCGCGCACCGCCGCGTCGACGTCCAGGTGCGCGTACCAGACCTCGAGGTTGCTCATCGCCGCGAAGCGCGCCATCGCCGTGCGGTACTCCCGCGCGGTGTCGAGCACCGCTCGGTCCTGGGCCTTGGCCGCGAAGCCGTTGTTGCGCGCGGCGATCAGCACGCTCGTCGTCAGGCGCTTGACGTCCCACTCCCACGGCCCGGGGAGCGTCTCGTCGAAGTCGTTGACGTCGAACACCAGCTGGCGCTCGGGCGAGGCGAACACGCCGAAGTTCGACAGGTGCGCGTCGCCGCAGCACTGCACCGTAAGCCCCGAGCGCGGCGTCGGCGCCAGGTCGCTGGCCATGATCAACGCCGCGCCCCGATAGAAGGTGAACGGCGAGACCAGCATGCGCCCGTAGCGGATCGGCACCAGCTCGGGCACGCGCGTCTGCGCCTGGCGTTCGAGCAGCGCGATCGGGTCGGCGCGCTGCGGCGCCGGCTCGAAGCCGGCGTGACTCGAGCGCTGGACCTGCCCCCGCGCCGCCTTTCCGCGCGCGACACGCTCGGCCACGCTCAGGTGCGCCACCTGTTCGGCTGCGCTCACCTGCGCCACCCGACCCGCTCAGAACCCGGTGTTCGTCTTGACGCGCCTGCGGTCCGCCGGGTGCAGGTGGCCCTTCACATCCAGTGCCTTGCACGCCTCCGCGATGTCCTGGCCGAGGCACACAGTCAGCGAGTGCCCGAGCGTCTCCTTGACGAGCACGCGCAGGATCTTCACGTGTTCGGCATCCGGCGGCAGCGTGTACGCCGGCACCATCCAGCCGCGCTGCGCCGCGAGCTGCGCCGCCACGTCGAACTCGTCGTAGGCGTGTTCGCCTGCGAGTTTGAACGCCACCAGCGGCAGCTGCTCCTCCTCGTCGCTGCCGATCAATTCGAACTCGCCGATCGCCGCGATCTCCTTCGCGAGCGCGCGCGCGTTGTACTTCAGCGTCTCCATTATGTAGCGATATCCGGAGTGGCCGAACCGCGCGAAGTTGTAGTACTGCGCGAGCACCATCGCCGCGCCCGTCGAGAAGTTCAGCGTGAACGTCGCGTCGCGCTTGCCGAGGTAGTTCTCGTAGAAGACGAGGTCCTCCGGCAGGTCGCTCTTCTCCCTGAACACCAGCCACCCGATCCCCGGGTACACGAGGCCGAACTTGTGCCCGGAGACGTTGATCGAGCGGACCTGCTCGAGGCGGAAGTCCCACTCGAACTCGGGGTACAGGAACGGCCACACGAAACCGCCGCTGGCGGCGTCCACGTGCAGCGGCACGTCCAGCCCGCGCTCGTGCTTGAGCGCCACCAGGTGGTCGTTGATGCCCTTGATGTCGTCCGCGTGCCCGGTGAACGTCGTGCCCAGCACCGCCGCCACGCCGATCGTGTTCTCATCGATGTGCGGCTCCACGTCCTCCGGGCCGATCGTGTACCTGTCCGGCTTCAGCGGCACGATCCGCGGCTCCACGTCGAAGTAGCGGCAGAACTTCTCCCACACCACGTGCACGTCGCCGCCGAACACCAGGTTCGGGCGGTCGATCGGGGCTTTCGCCGCCTGCCTGCGCGCGCGCCACTTCCACTTCAGCGACAGCGCGCCCAGCATGATCGCCTCCGAGGAGCCCTGCGTGCGCGCGCCCGTCGTCTCACCCGGCGCGTTGAACAGGTCCGCGAGCATGCGGATGCAGCGCTGCTCGATCTCCGCCGAGCGCGGGTACTCGGCGTGGTCGATGAAGTTGACGCGCAGGTTCTCCTGGATCACCTGTTCGGCCTCGGGCTCCATCCATGTCGTCACGAACGTCGCGAGATTGCGCGTGGGCAGGCCGTCGAGCACCGTCTCCGCTTCGATCAGGCCCTTCGCTTCCTCGGACGTCATGCCCATCTTCGGCAGTTTGTGATCCGGCGCCGGCTCGAGCAGGTAGCGGTTGCCGTAGATGCTCTCCAGCTTCTCGATCTGGCTGCGGGTGAGCTCTGGCTGCTCGCTCATGACTCGATCCTCGCATGTACTGTCCGGGTTTGTATGCACAACGTCGAGCTCGAGCGGGTCCGGCTGCGCGAGGAGGAGTCTGAGCTCGAGGCCGAGCTCGTCCCCGGCGCCGGGATGCTGTGCTGCTCGCTGCGTCATCGCGGCGAGGAGCTGCTGGCCCAGAACGCGGGCGTCGACGCATACGCGCAGGTGGGCAAGACGATGGCCATCCCGCTGCTCTACCCGTGGGCCAACCGGCTCGCCGGCTTCGACTACAGCGTCGCCGGGCGCACCGTGCGCGTCCCGCACGATCCCGGCCGCGTGCGGACCGACGCCAACGGCCTGCCGATCCACGGGGTCATCGGCGGGCGCCAGGTGTGGGAGCTGACCGACCCGCCTACGGGCGACGGGGATGCGCTCGCGGCGCGCCTTTCGTGGAGCGAGGATCGGCCGGAGCTGTTCGAGGTGTTCCCGTTCCGCCACGAGCTGCACTACCGGGCGCGCTTGCGCGACGGGCGCCTGGAGATCGAGGTAACGGTGGACGCGTGCGGCGCAGATCCGGTTCCGATCTCGTTCGGCTTTCACCCGTATCTGTCGCCACCGGGCGCTCCGCGCGAGGAGTGGCAGGTCGAGCTGCCCGCTATGCGCGCGCTGGCGCTCGACCGGCAGCAGATCCCGATCGGCCCCGCGCAGGAGCTGGCGGCCCAGCGCTTCGAGCTCGACGCGCGCGAGTTCGACGACGGGTTCGACGCGGTCGCCGAGCCGGCGCGCTTCAGCGTCGCCGCCGGGGGGCGGCGGATCGAGCTGACGTTCCTGCAAGGCTACCCGTGCGCGCAGGTGTTCGCGCCCGCCGGTGGGCAGTTCATCTGCTTCGAGCCGATGACCGCGCCCGCCAACGCGCTGCGCAGCGGCGAGGGCCTGCGGGTGCTGGCGCCGGGGGAGCGCTACGTGGCGAGGTTCTCCGTCGGCGTGACGGATCTGGGCTGATCTGCGAACCGAGGTGCTGCGGCGCGGGCCGTGCTCAGGACTCGACCCACGGGCCGTGCCAGCTGCCGAAGCCCGCGACCAGGTCGTCGGCTGCCTTGGGACCCCATGAGCCCGGGGCGTAGGTGTGCACCGGCGGCGGCTGGTGCAGCAGCGGTTCGAAGATCCGCCACGTCTCTTCGACGCCGTCCTGACGGGTGAAGCGCGCGCTGTCGCCCTTCATCGCGTCGAGCAGCAGCACCTCATACGGCGTCGGCGCCTCGCCGCCCTGCTCGGCGAACTCGACGTCGAGCGTGACCGCCTCGGGGCCGGTGGCGTCCGCGCGGTGGGCGTCGAGGACGACGCGCGTGCCCGTCGAGGGATCGAGCCTGACGACGAACTGGTTCGGCTCGGGACGGCGATGCCCGTGCTCCATGAAGCCCAGCCGCGGCGGGTCGCGGAAGACGGCCCGCAGCTCGGTCTGGGTGATCGGCAGCTTCTTGCCGGTGCGGATGAACCACGGCACGCCCGACCAGCGCCAGTTGTCGATCTCCAAGCGCAGCGCCGCGTAGGTCTCGGTGGTCGAGTCCTTGGCTACGCCGTCGACGTCGAGGTAGCCGTCGTACTGGCCGCGGACGTAGTGCGCGGGGTCGGCGTTGGCGATCGAGCGGAAGACCGCGACCTTGGAGTCCTTGAGCGTGTCCGCGTCGCGGCCGGCCGGCGCCTCCATCGCGGCCAGCGCAACCACCTGCATCAGATGGTTGACGACCACGTCGCGCAGCGCGCCGACGGGGTCGTAGAAGTGCCCGCGGTCCTCCACGCCGAAGCTCTCGGCCATCGTGATCTGCACGTAGGCGATGTGGTTGCGGTTCCAGATCGGCTCGATCATCGTGTTCGCGAACCGCAGGTACAGGAGCTCGTCGGTGCCCATCTTGCCGAGGAAGTGGTCGATCCGGTACAGCTGCGACTCGTCGATGTACTGGTGGATCTCGGCGGCCAGCGCGCGCGCCGACGCCAGGTCGTGGCCGAACGGCTTCTCGACGACCACGCGCGCGTTCTTCGCCAGGCCGGCGCGGGCGAGCTGCTTGATCACGGGACCGAACAGGAACGGCGGGATCTCCAGGTAGAAGACGGGGGTGTGGACGTCCCCCACGGCGATCTTCACGCGCTCGTAGGTGGCGGGATCGTTGAAGTCGCCGCTGACGTACGACAGCCGCGCGGCGAAGCGCTCGAACACGGCGGGGTCCACCGTTTCGCCGCACCCTTCGATGCATTCGCGCGCGTGCTCGCGCAGGCGCTCGACGGTCCAGTCGTCGACGGCGACGCCGACGATCGGGCAATCCAAGAGGCCGCGCTGCTCCAGCCGGTAGAGCGAGCGGAAGGTCATCACCTTCGCGAGGTCGCCGGTGATCCCGTAGATGACCAGGATGTCGGCTCGCACTGCCGCGGATCATTCCAGATAGGTTGTGGCGATGCCCGACGAGCCTGTCGTGCAGAAGGAGATCGCCAGCCTGGGGCCGCTGGTTCCGCGCACGCGGCACCTGCTCGCGCTGGAGTTCGGATCCAAGGCGCAGTTCGACGATCCGAGCCTGGAGTGGCGCAGGCTGTTCTCGGAGCTGCTGGGGACGTTCATGCTCGTGCTCGTCGCCGCCGGCGGCGGCATCCTGCACGGCCAGGGGCAGATCAGCCTGGCCGCGGCCGTCGTCGCGCCCGGGCTGATGGTGATGGCGATCATCCTGTTCATGGGCGCCGTCTCCGGCGCGCACCTGAACCCGGCGGTGTCGCTCGCGTTCGCGCTGCGCCGGGACTTCCCGTGGAGGCGGGTTCCCGCCTACATCGTCGTCCAGCTCGCGGGCGCCGCTCTGGCGTGCCTGTTCCTCGACGCCGTGTTCGGCGACGTCCAGCATCTCGGCGCGACGCTTCCGGGCCCTGGCTACCACGACTGGCAGGCGCTGTTGATGGAGGTCGTGCTGACCGCCACGCTGGTCAGCGTCATCCTGGGAACCGCCTCGTCCGCCCAGAACGTCGGCCGCGTCGCCGCGCTCGGCGTCGGCGGCTACGTCGCGCTCGCCGGCCTGTGGTCGGCGCCCGTCAGCGGAACGTCGATGAACCCCGCGCGCTCGTTTGGCCCGGCGCTCGTCAGCGGCGACTTCAGCGGCTACTGGGTGTATGTGCTCGGCCCGATCGCCGGCGCGCTGATCGCCGTCGGCTGCGCGTACATCCTGCGTGGAGGGGGCGGCGATCCGATGGCCTACGCCGCCGGGTCGGGCAGCCTGGACGGTTAGAGCACCTGGATCTGGAACAGGCTGGTGGTGCCGGGCCGTCCGGAGGGCAGTCCGGCGGTGATCCCCACGCGCTGGCCGCGCTCGCACCAGCCGAGCTCGACCACGCGCCGGGCGGAGTCGGCGATCAGCGCCTCGGTCGTCTCGTGCCGCGGCATCGACGCGGCCTGCACGCCCCACATCAGCCCGCAGCGCCTGACCGTCTCTTTGCCTGGGGAGAGGGCGTAGATCGGGACGGTGGGGCGGTGCGCGGAGACCAGCCGCGCGGAGCGGCCGGACAGCGTGGGGATGACCAGCGCGTCCAGGCGCAGCTCGCGGGCGGCGTCGCAGAGGTTGTGGGCGATCGTGTACGCGGGGTCGGAATGGGTGCGGCGCACGCGCGACTGGTTCCAGCGCTCGTACGGGGCGATCGACTCGGCCTGCACGGCGACGGCGGCCATCATCGCGACCGCCTCGACCGGGTAGGCGCCGACGGCGGTCTCCTGCGAGAGCATCACCGCGTCGGTCCCGTCGAGGATCGCGTTGGCCACGTCGGCGACCTCCGCGCGGGTGGGCCGCGAGGAGCTGACCATCGAGTCGAGCATCTGCGTAGCGGTGATCGACGGACGCGCCATCCAGCCGGCCAGCTCGAGCAGCTGCTTCTGCACGATCGGCACCTGCGCGATCGGCAGCTCGATGCCGAGGTCGCCGCGCGCCACCATCACGCAGTCGGCGGCCGCGAGGATCTCGGCGGCGCGCTTGACCGCCTCGGGCTTCTCCATCTTGGCGATCAGCGGCAGGCGCGTGTGGTCGCGCACCGATTCGACGTCCTCGGGGGACTGCACGAACGACAGCGCGACCATGTCCACGCCGATCGACTCGCCGTGCGCGAGCAGGTGCAGGTCCTCCTCGGGTAGCGCCGGCAGCGAGGAGACAGGGCCGGGGATGTTGAGCCCCTGGCGCGAGGCGACCGCGCCGCCAACCTCGATCTCGACATCCACCTCGCAGTCGCCGGCGCGCACGTCGACGACGCGCAGGCGCACCGAGCCGTCGGCCAGGTACAGAATCGAGCCGTCTTCGACCGCGCCGGGCAGCCCCGCCCAGGAGATGCTCATCTCGTGCGCGTCGCCCTCGCGATCGCCGTCGCCGCAGGAGAACGTCAGCCGCTCGCCGGGGGTGAGCTCGACGACGTCCTCGCGCAGTGGGCCGATGCGCAGCTTCGGGCCCGGCAGGTCCTGGAGGATCGCGACCTGGCGACCCACCCGTCCCGCGGCGTCCCGCACGCGCCGGACCGTCTCCGCGTGCTCGTCGAGCGTGCCGTGCGAGTAGTTCAGGCGCGCCACGTCCATGCCCGCCTCGATCAGGCGCACCAACGTCTCCGGCGCCCGCGAGGCGGGGCCGATGGTGGCGACGATCTTCGTGCGGCGCATTGTCGGACGCACGGTAGCGGAGGCGGCGGGGATCGCCGCGCGTCAGGCGTACGCGGGCCGCACTCGTTCACACGCGCTTAGCATTGAGGGATGCTAGGTCCCTCTCGGCCGGTGCCCCGCGTTGGCGCGCGGGCGCGGATCGCGCACTTCGGCGGCGGGTTCGAGATGGGCGTCGTCGTGGCGGTAGGCGAGGACGGGCGGCGGCTGGAGGTGCGGGCGGAGGGGGGCGAGGTGCTCGAGTTCGTGCTCAGCCCGGCCACGGCGCGGTTCGTGGCGGCGGGGGGTGGGCAGGGGCCTCGGTTGGAGTTGGTTGGGGAGGGCAAATGAAGGTGGAGAGGTCCCCGAGTTGAATCCGATCGCCCTGATTGATTCACGTGGGGTGAGCAGCCACGAGCGCTCATCTGGAGGAATTTCACGATGCCTGTCTCCAGCATTCACGGGCGCGATGGCTCTGAGTGAGCCAATTCGGCACCGACGCTTTTTCAATAACGCGTGAACTCTTGACAGTTTGATCGGCCACGTGTCACCCTCGGGTGCGGCGACCTTCCGGCGATGTCGCAACGAGTCGGAATGCCGTCGCGTGACCGACATCGAACGAAGAAAGGGTGAAAACATGCGTGTAACCAAAGGGGGCGTGGCTCGCTACGCCGCGCTGCTCGGGGTGTGCGGACTCATGCTCCTAGCAGTATCGGCTTCGGCCTCGGCCGCGAGCTGGAAAGTGGAAGGAACGTCGCTCAAAGGCAAAGCAGCGCTCGCGGAAAAAGCGAGTACCAAGAAAAACCTGGAAATCTCTGTGGGGAGCATCCTCGCGGTCACCTGTACCGTGTATGTGCTCGAAAAATCGATATCCGAACCGATCACCTTAGAAGGCAAGCTCATTCCGACGAACTGCAAAACCAACAATGTCAACTGCTCGATACCGAGCACCCTCACGACAAATACGCTGGTTGGCACCGGTACGACGGTAGGTACGAAAGAAGTAGAATTCCCGACCAAACCAAAAGAAGGCGAAACGCTGCTCAGCCTCGAAATCTCTGGGGAAAAATGTCCCATTGCGGGTATTCAGCCGGTCAAGGGCGGCTTTACCCTCAAGCTCCCCGAAGGCCAGGTGCAACAGACGGAACACGAAGCGACCCTCAGCGGCTCGCTAAAAGTGGGAACCAACGAAGCAACCATCAAAGGCGCGTTTGGCGTCAAGCTTGCCTCTGGGAAGCCGTGGAGCTTCAGCTGAGCGTGCACAGCGATCGACAGAGCTGATTTCGTGCCGCGGGGAACCTCCGCCAGCGAAACACTCTGCCACCCAGTCCCGCGCGGGGCGGGGTCGGCGCCCATACCGTTGCCCGAGCACTAGCTGCTCGGGCAACGCGGTGTAGAGGTCAAGGCGCGGTGACGTCCGGAAACCACTCCGCGCAGTGCTCCCGCAGCGCCTCGCGAACAAACGCGCGCTCCTCCGCCGAAGCCACGCGAAATCGCGCCAACAGCTCCCGCTGGCGCTCGATCGGCGCCCCGGCGATCACCCAGCGCACCGCCAGCCGCTCGAACAGCAGCTCCCCCGCCCGCTGCCATGCGTCCTCCTGCGTGGCGGCCGCCCGCCCCGGCGCCCCTGCGAGCGCCTGCGCGTACTCCCGCCGCGCCCCCGGCGCGAGCGACCCGCGCAGCGTCAGCACGTTGCCCTCGGCGTCGGTGTAGTCGCTGTTCGGCGCGGCGAGCTTCTCGGCGCGCTCCTGCCGGCGCCCGCGCTTGCCCACGCTCAGCTCGCGTCGGCGGCCTGTTCGAGCTGGCTGCGCACGTCGCCCGTCACGGCCTTGGCGTGACCGGGCCACGCGGCCAGCGGCTCGAGCGCGGCGAGCTTGCGCAGGCTCGCGCGCGCCTGCTCGGTGTCGAAGTTGTACAGGTGCGCGGGCAGTCGCGGCGGGCAGTCGCGGCCCCACATGTCGAGCGTGTAGAAGCAGTCGCTCGTCAGCGCCAGGCGGTCTGACTCGCGCCACAGCCCGATCTGGCCGGGGGCGTGACCGGGGAGCTCGATCACGCGGAAGCCAGCCAGCTCGTCGCCCTCGCTGACCGTGCCCGCGATCTTCACCGGCCCGCCGTCCCACGCGTAGCGGTGCAGCAGCCGGTGGAACTGGCGCAGCGGAGTCGGCAGGCCCGCGAGGCCCGCCGGCCAGTAGCGAAAGCCGCCGCTGCCCTCGGCGTCCTGTACCTCGTTCGGGTGGCAGAAGACGGGGACGCCGAGCGCCGGCGCCGTGCCGCGGTGATCGGTGTGGCCGTGGCCGAGCACCACGCGGCGGATGCCGCCGAGCTTCGCCCCGGCGCTTGCGACAGCGCGCGTCATCGTGCGCGCGCCCGCGTCGAACAGCGTCACGCCGCCGTCGTCCTCGATCAGGTACACGTTGCAGCGCCCCGGCTGGCCCTGCACGACCCACACGCCTTCGGCGACCATCTCGGCCTCGCCGGCGCCAAGGCGCGCGCTGAGGCGGGTCTTGGCGTTGAACGCCTGCGTCATCCGCGCTTCCGCGCCCGAGCCCCGCGGCGGCAGCAGCCCGATCTGGCGTGCGAAGGTCATGCTGTCGGTGAACGCGTCGTTGCTGACGATCAGCCCGTCGCGCACGGTGATCAGGTCGAAGCCCTCGAGCTCGATCGGCGAGCCCGTCGGCGCGACGCCGCCGAAGCCGCCGGGGCCGGCGAACGTGCCCGTCAGGCGCCACTGCACGCCGCAGCGATCGCCCTCGCTGGTGCTCGAGACGACCTCCATGCTCAGGTCCGGGACGGCGCCGATCAGCTCGCCGATGAACTCGCGCACGCCCTCAGGTGCCAGCACGTCGACCTGGCCGCGCACGTTCTCGCGCCCGCCCTGCGCCCACAGCGAGACCCCCAGCTCCAGGTCGCGCGCGTCGATCGCGGCGAAATAGCGCCGCGCGACGGCCTCGGCCCTGCTCCCGGAGATGCGTTTGCGCGTGGCCGCCGCCTGCTGCATGTTCGCGGCAACCTCCTGCACCTTCGTGCTCGCCTCGCTCGCACTCTCACGATCGGCCATGCCGCCTCCTTTACGCCGCTGAAGGGCCGTAGTCTAGTCTGCGCCCCATGCCAGATGTGCGGAGCAAGCGCGAGCTGGGGCGCGGCGAGCGCGTGCTCCCGGGACTCTTCCGACTGCGCCTGCCGCTGCCGTGGCCGGGTGTTCCCCACTGCAACGCCTGGGCGGTCGCCCACGGCGACGGCTTCGTGCTGTTCGACACGGGCATGTACCAGCCCGACTCGATCTCCCATCTGGAGCGGGCGCTGGAGATGTGCGGGCTGCGCCTGGAGCAGACGCGGCTGGTCGTGTGCACGCACGCGCACACCGATCACTGCGGGCAGGCGGCCGCGATCGTCGAGCGCGCCGGCTGCGAGGTGTGGATGCACCCCAACCACGAGCACCTGAACCGCATGATCGAGGACCCCGACGCGGTGTTCGCGCGGCGCATCGAGATCGCCCGCCAGAGCGGCGTCCCGGAGGAGCCGCTGCGCCGCTTCGCCGCCGAGCGCAGCTCGCGCGGCTCGGGCATCGCCGGGCCGATCGAGCCCGACCGCGATCTGCTGAACGGCGTCAGCATCGGCAGCGACCTCGGCGAGTGGGTGGTGTACGAGACGCCCGGGCATGCGCCCTCGCACGTGTGCCTGTTCCAGCCCGAGCGGCGCCTGCTCGTCTCCGGCGATCACCTGCTGGGGCGCATCTCGCTGTACTTCGACTACGGCTACTCGCCCGATCCCGTCGGCGAATTCCTCAGCTCGCTGGAGGTCGTCGAGCGCCTCGGCGCGCGCCTTTGCCTGCCCGGCCACGGGCGCACGTTCGCGGACGTGCACGCCCACATCCAGGGCAACCGCGCGCTCGTCGACGAACGCCTGGCCAGCCTCCGGGCGGCGCTCGACGGAAACGAGCTGACGGTCTTCGAGCTCGTCCCGCACGTCTACGGCGACTCGCTCTCCCAGCAGAACGCGCACTGGCTGCTGTCGAAGATCCTCTGCTACCTCACGCACCTGCAGGCGCTCGGCGAGGTCCGCCGGATTCCCGGTGAGCCAGAGCGCTGGACTGCATAATCAGCGGATGCGCATCGACCAGATCCTCGCGAGCCAGGACCCGCCCACCCCGGCGTTCTCGTTCGAGTTCTTCCCACCGAAAACCGAGGCGGGCGAGCAGAACCTGTACGCGGCGCTCGCCGAGCTGAGGACGCTCGACCCGTCGTTCGTGTCGGTCACCTACGGCGCGGGCGGCTCCACCAGGGAGAAGACGATCGAGATCGTCAAGCGCATCCGCGAGGAGTACGGCCTGGAGGCGATGGCGCACTTCACGTGCGTCGGCGCGACCGTGCCGGAGTTGCGGGCGACGCTCGCGGAGATGCAGGACGCGGGTATCGACAACGTGCTCGCGCTGCGCGGCGACCCGCCGGCCGGGGTGCAGGCGTGGACGAAGACGGAGGGGGGCCTGGAGTACTCGCGCGAACTGGTCGAGCTGATCGCCGGCGGCTATCCGTTCGCGATCGGCGCCGCGTGCTTCCCGGAGACCCACATCCACGCCACCAGTCCCGAGGCCGACCTCGAACACCTGGCGGAGAAGGTGCGCGCGGGCGTCGACTTCCTGATCACGCAGCTGTTCTTCGACAACGCCGTGTACTTCGACTTCATCGCCCGCGCGCGCGCCGCCGGGATCGAGGTCCCGATCATCCCCGGGATCATGCCGATCACGCGCGTCGGCCAGGTCGAGCGCATGGCGGGCATGTGCGGCGCGTCGATCCCCGACGCGCTGCGCGGCGAGCTGCACGCGCGCGGGGAGGACCCCGAGGCGGTGCTCGACTTCGGCGTCGCCTACGCGACGCTGCAGTGCGCCGAGCTGCTCGCCGCAGGCGCGCCCGGGATCCACTTCTACACGCTCAACCGCTCGCCGGCCACGCGCGCGATCCTCAGCGCGCTGAAGCTCGTCAAGCCGTGGGAGAAGGCCGTCTACCCCGGCTCGATCTCGAGCCCCTCGGCGACGCGCGGCGAGCCGTCCGCGGCCTCGTAGCGGACGTCGACGGAGTCGTTCTGGCGGTAGGTGCCGACGCCCCACGCGCCGAGGAACCAGCGCCAGCCGCTGATCCTGTCCTTGCGCAGCTCGCGCTCGAACACCAGCGCGCCTTCGCGCACGGTGTAGTCGACGCCGAGCTGCTGGGGCACGCCGTTGAGATAGACCTCGTAGACGCCGCGCATCCCGCGCGGCAGCTTGACCCGGGACTTGCTCATCGCCGACGGATTATGACCGCGCCCGGACCGACCGCCCGGCCGTGCTCTCCTGCTGCCACCGCGCCGCGGCGGCCGCCGCCTCGGTCAGCCCGTGGGATCGCCGCCGCGACGGCGTACGCCGCGGCCGTAGGCGCGCTGGCGCGCGTGCGCGGCGTCGACGATCGCGCACACCTGCGAGGGCTCGCTCACCTGGTGCATGACGTCGAGGTCCTCGGCGTCGATGCGCCCATCGGCCAGCGCCCGCTCGCGCAGCCACCGCAGCAGCCCGTCCCACTCGCCGTCGCCGAGGAGGATCACGGGGAAGTGGCGGATCGTCTGCGTCTGGATCAGCGTCAGGCACTCGAACAGCTCGTCCATCGTGCCGTAGCCGCCGGGGCAGATCACGAACGCGCTGGCGAAGCGGACGAACATCACCTTGCGCGCGAAGAAGTGGCGGAAGCGCAGCCCGATGTCGACGTACGGGTTGATCGCCTGCTCGTGCGGGAGCTCGATGTTGCAGCCGATCGACAGCGCGCCCGCGTCGCGCGCGCCGCGGTTGGCCGCTTCCATGATCCCGGGCCCGCCGCCGGTGATCACCGCGTAGCCGGAGTGGCCGAGGCACGCGCCGACCTCGCGCGCGAGCGCGTAGTTGGGATGCTCCGCGGGCGTGCGCGCCGAGCCGAACACGGTGACCGCGCGCGTGACCCCCGCCAGGGCGTCGAAGCCGCCGGCGAGCTCGGCGGCGATGTCGCGCACGCGCTCGGAGTCGGCGGCGCGCACGCTGGGCGGCTCGTTGCCGAGCCACAGCAGCAGCTCCTCGTCGAACGTCTGCGCCCCGGTGTGGCTTTCCTCCGTCGATTTCACCGCGCAAGCGTAAGCGCTGCGCGGGGCGGCGCGGGACGACCGGGTGCACGCCCGGTCGGGTGCGTACCCTCAGCTGCATGTCCGAGCTGTCCGCGCGCGAGATCCCCTACACGATCCGGCGCTCAGCGCGCGCACGACGCGTGCGCGTCAACGTCCACGCCCACAGCGGCGTCGAGGTCGTGCTGCCCGCCCGCGCGCCCGAGCGCGCCGCCGCGGCGGCCGTCAGCGAGCTGCGCCCGTGGATCGAGGGCCGTCTGGAGGAGGCCCGGCGGGTGCTCGCGCGGATCGCCGCACGGGCGGGGACCGTCCCCTACCTGGACGAGGCCCTCGAGCTGGTCCCGCAGCCCGGGCGCCAGCGCGTGCATCGCGACGGCGGGCGGCTGCTCGTGCCGGAGGGCGAGGCGCGGCCGGCGCTCGAGCGCTTCTACCGGCGCGCCGCGCGTGCGGAGATAACGCCGCGACTGGACCGCGCGAGCGCGCTGGCCGGCACCCCGTACACCGCGCTCGACATCCGCGCCCAGCGCACGCGCTGGGCCTCGTGCTCTGCGACCGGACGCATGAGCTTCAACTGGCGGCTGCTGCTGGCGCCTGAGCGCGTGCTCGAATACGTCGTCTGGCACGAGGTCTGCCACCTGCAGATCCTCGACCACTCGCCGCGCTTCTGGGCACTGGTAGAGCGCCATTGGCCGGACTACCGCGCCGACCGCGAGTGGCTGAGCCGCCACGGCGCGACGCTCGTCCTCTAGCGACCCTACCCGCGTTGTGCGATCGGCACGTAGTCCCGATCCCGCTCGCCGGTGTAGATCTGGCGCGGGCGGGCGATCTTCTGCTCGGGGTCCTCGACCATCTCCTTCCACTGCGCGATCCAGCCGCTGGTGCGACCGATCGCGAACATCACGGGGAACATCGCGACGGGCAGGCCGAGCGCCTCGTAGATCAGGCCTGAGTAGAAGTCGACGTTGGGGTAGAGCTTGCGCGAGGTGAAGTAGTCGTCGTCGAGCGCGCGCTTCTCGAGCTCGCTGGCGACCTCCAGCAGCGGGCTCTTGCCGCGCACCTCGAACACGTCGTCGAGGTATTTGCGGATGATCCGCGCGCGCGGGTCGTAGTTCTTGTAGACGCGGTGGCCGAAGCCCATCAGGCGCTCGTCGCCGGCCTTGACGCCCTCGAGGAAAGCGGGGATGTTCTCGACCTTCTCGATCCGCGCGAGCATCCGCAGCGCCTGCTCGTTGGCGCCGCCGTGCAGCGGCCCGTACAGCGCGGCGACGCCGGCGGCGACCGCGGAATACGGGTCGACCTGCGTGGAGCCGACCGAGCGCACGGCGCTGGTGGAGGCGTTCTGTTCGTGGTCGGCGTGCAGGATGAACAGGACGTCCAGCGCGCGCTCGAGGCGAGGATCGGGCTCGTATTTGAGCTCGGTCATCTTGTACATCATCCCGAGGAAGTTGCCGGCGTAGGCGAGCTCGTTGTCGGGGTAGACGTACGGCTGGCCCATGTTGTGGCGAAACGCGAACGCGGCCAGCGTGGGCATCTTCGCCAGCAGCCGGATGATCTGCATCGCGCGCACGCGCTCCTCGTGGATTTTGTTGGCGTCGGGGTAGAACGTCGAGAGCGCGCCCACGGAGGCGACGAGCATCCCCATCGGGTTGGCGTCGTAGCGGAAGCCCTGCATGAAGCCCTTGACGTTCTCGTGCACGAACGTGTGGATCGTGATCTCCTCCACCCAGCCCGTCAGCTCGGCCTGTGTCGGCAGCCTGCCGTTGATCAGCAGGTAGGCGACCTCGAGATAGCTGGAGTGCTCGCACAGCTGCTCGATCGGGTAGCCGCGGTGCTGCAGGATGCCGGCGTCGCCGTCGATGTAGGTGATCGAGCTGCGACACGAGGCGGTGTTCATGTATGCGGGGTCGTAGACCATCAGCCCGAAGTCCTGGTCGTCGGTCTTGACCTGCCTGAGGTCCATCCCCCGCACGGTGCCGTCCTGGATGGGCAGCTCGTAGCTGCGGCCGGTGCGGTTGTCGGTGACCGTGAGCGATCCCTGCGCGGGCGCGACGCCATTGCCGGACGCCTCGGCGCCGCCCTGGCCGGTGGTGCCCTCGATCGTCGATCGCTCGCTGCTCATGTGTGTCTCCTGTCGGCGGGTTCGGAAAGCTCTCTACCCGATTATGAGCAACCGCGCACGCGCACTCGCCACCGGCGGCGGGACAGGTCTCAGGGATGGCTCAGCGGTGCGGCAGGCGCTGGCGCGCGGCGAACGGGTCTCAGCGGTGCGGCAGGCGCTGGCGCGCGACGAGCGTGCGCACGCGCGCGGGCGCCGACGGCGCCGGGTCCCCGTGCGGGCCGCGCCTGGGCGCGCGCGGCAGCCGGGATCCGCCCCCACCCGCCCGATGCGGGTGCAGCGGCTGCATACGCGGGCCGATGCCGCCGTCGATGCCCGGCTCGGTCTCGGGCGTCTGGCGGACGGCCCAGCGCACGATCATGAACAGCGCCACGATCGGGACCTTCAGGATGACCATCAGCCAGATGAACGTCCACGTAGTCACGTCGCTCGATCGTATACCCGGCGGCGGCTCCGTACAAGGCCCCGATGCGCGATCCGTAGAAGGCCACGATGCGTGACCGCGGCCCTGGCGCTATCCGGCTGCGCGGATCCGCGTTTCGTGCGCTCAGCCGCGCAGCTTCAGCGGCGCGCCGCTGAACCGGGTCATCGCCTGCAGCTCGTCGATGCGCGCGCCGATCTCCTCGCCGGTCAGGCGCTGCATGCGCTCGGTGCCGAACTCTTCGACGTTGTACGAGGCGAGCACGGTCGCGTGCGCCATCGCGCGTCGCAGCAGCTCGTCGGAGAGCGGCTCGTCGGGGTGGGCGGCGATGTAGCCGACGAGCCCGCCGGCGAACGTGTCGCCGGCGCCGGTCGGGTCGATGACGGTCTCCAGGGGATACGCGGGCAGCGCGAAGAAGTCCTCGCGCGTGACCAGCGCCGCGCCGTACTCGCCCTGCTTGGCGACGACGACGCTCGGGCCGCGGGCGCCCTCGGCCGGGGAGGAGCCGGAGGGTGGGGAAGGGGACCAGGAAAGGATCTCGCGGGCGGCCGATATGAGGTTGGGCATGCCGGTCAGCTGGCGCAGCTCGGCGTCGTTGAGGATCACGCAGTCGACGCGCTCGATGGCGCGCACGAGCGAGTCGCGCGCGATGTCGATCCACAGGTTCATCGAGTCGAGCGCGACGAAGCGCGCGTGCGGCAGCTGTTGGCGGACGTCGAGCTGCAGGTCCGGCTGGATGTTGGCGAGGAACAGCACGTCGCTGGCGCGCGAGCCCTCGGACAGCTTTGGCGAGAAGCCCTCGAACACCCCCAGCTGCGTGTCGAGCGTCTCGCGCGAGTTCAGGTCCCAGCCGTACTCGCCCTGCCAGAAGAACGTCTTGCCGCCGCTGACGCGCTCGACGTCGGACACGTCGACGCCGCGAGCGCGCATCACCTCGAGTTGGGGCTCGCCGAAGTCGTCGCCGACGGGGCCGACGACGCGCACGTCGTCGAAGAAGGATGCCGCCAGGGCGAAGTGCACGGCCGCGCCGCCGAGCATCCGCTGGCGCTCGCCGAACGGCGTCTTGACTGTGTCGTAGGCGATCGATCCGACAACGGTGATGGGCATGGGCGCGCACCTTAGAGCACCCTGCCCGCGGCCGGCGTGCAGCTCCGGCGCGCGGTGGACGGGGCGGACGTGGAGCGGGGACGCGGGCGACACTCCGATAGCCTCGGAGCGGATGCGAGCGATCCAGATGACCGAGTTCGGAGGCCCGGAGGTGCTGAAGCTCGCCGAGCTGCCCACCCCGCGGCCGGGCCCGGATGAGACGTTGATCAGGGTCACGCGCGCGGGGCTGAACTTCGCGGACACGCACACGCGCACGAACTCGTACGTGCAGAAGGCGACGCTTCCGCTGGTGCCGGGCGGCGAGGTGGCTGGTGTGCGCGATGACACGGGCGAGCGCGTGGTGGCCCTTGTCGGCAGCGGCGGCTACGCCGAGTACGCGATCGCGCCCAGCGACAGGGTGTTCCCGATCCCCGACGGCGTCGACGACGGCACGGCGCTGGCGCTGATCATCCAGGGGACGACCGCGTGGCACCTGTATCGCACGGCCGCGCGGGTGCACGACGGCGAGAGCGTCGTCGTGCACTCCGCCGCCGGCGGCGTCGGCTCGATCGCGGTGCAGCTTGGTCGCGCGCTTGGCGCCGGCCGCTTGATCGCGACCGCCTCGAGCGAGGACAGGCGCGCGCTGGCGCTCGAGCTGGGCGCCGACGCGGCGATCGACCCGGATCCGGAGGGCCTGACCGAGCGGCTGATCGAGGCGAACGCCGGCCGCGAGCTGGACGTCGTCTTCGACATGTCAGGCGGCGCGGTGTTCGATGCCTCCTACAAAGCGCTCGCGCCGTTCGGGCGGATCGTCGTGTGCGGCATCGCGACGAGCGAGTCGAACGAGGTGCGCACGGGCTCGCTGCTGCGCCACTCGCGAGCGGTCGTCGGCTTCTACCTGTTCCACTGCCTCGAGCGGCCGGGGATGTTCGCGCGGGCGCTCGAGGATCTGTTCGCGCGGACGGCCAGAGGCGAGCTGCGGGCGATCGTCGGCCACACCTATCCGCTCGCGCAGGCGGCCCAGGCGCAGATCGACCTGGGCGCCCGTCGCACGACCGGCAAGCTGTTGCTCGACCCGGCCGCCTAAGCTCCATGTCCACAGTCATGGCCAAGTCATTTGCCGACCTCGGGCTGTCCGAGGCAACCCAGCAGGCGTTGCGCGACGTCGGCTACGAGTCGCCCAGCCCGATCCAGGAGCAGGCGATCCCGGCGCTGCTGCAGGGGCGCGACGTGATCGGCCAGGCGCAGACGGGCACCGGCAAGACGGCCGCGTTCGGGCTGCCGATCATGGAGTACCTGGACCCGAGCGAGCAGGTCGTGCAGGCGCTCGTGCTGACGCCCACGCGCGAGCTGTGCATCCAGGTGACGCAGGCGCTGCGCACATACGGCGCGCACAGCGGCATCGACGTGGTGGCGGTGTTCGGCGGCGCCCCGATCCGCACCCAGCAGGCGCAACTGCGCGCCGGCGGGCACGTGGTGGTGGGGACGGTCGGGCGCGTGCTCGACCTCATCTCGCGCCACTCGCTGGTGCTGCACGACTGCCGCTTCGTGGTGCTGGACGAGGCGGATGAGATGCTCGACCTGGGCTTCCTGGAAGACGTCGAGAAAATCCTCTCGCTGACACCGTCCAGCCGGCAGACGGCGCTGTTCTCGGCGACGATGCCGCCGCCGATCCGCGCGCTGGCCGACCGCTACATGTACGACCCGGAGATCATCCAGGTCGAGGCTGCGACGCTGACGATCGATACCGTCGAGCAGTTCCAGCTGCCGGTGGAGACGAAGGACAAGCCCGACAAGCTCGTCGAGGTCCTCAGAGCTGAGATGGGCTCGAAGGGCGAAGCGGAAGGCCAGCAGGCGATCGTTTTCGTGCGCACGAAGATCCGCTGCGAGCAGCTGTTCCGCACGCTGCGCGACCGCGGCATGAACGTGCGGGCGCTGCACGGCGACATGTCGCAGGGCTCGCGCGACGGCGTGATGCTCGCGTTCAAGGGCGGGCGCGTGCCGATCCTCGTCGCCACCGACGTGGCCGCGCGCGGCCTGGACATCTCGACGGTCACGCTGGTCGTCAACTACGACGTGCCCACGAGCCCCGACACGTACGTGCACCGCATCGGGCGCACCGGGCGCGTGGGCCGCGCGGGCCGCGCGATCACGTTCGTGGAGAGCCGCCAGAAGCGCGAGCTGGAGGCGATCGAACGCCACATCGGCACGCACGTCGCGCAGTGGGTACAGGGTGCCGTCGCCGCGCCGACGCCCGTGCGCGAGCGCCCGCGCAGGCACTCCAAGCCGCGCATCAGCCGTCGCGACGACGACGAGCAGTACACGAAGCTGGTGCTCGGCGGCGGCCGCGCGGCGGGGCTGAGCGTCGCCGACATCGTCTCCTCCGTCACCTCCTCGGCGGGGCTCGACGGCGAGGCGGTGCGCGATGTGCTCGTGCTCGACCGCTTCTCGTTCCTGTCGGTGCCCGAGAGCGAGGCCGAGCGCGTGATCGAGGCGCTGAACGGGCGTTCGATGGGCGGCCAGTCGGTCAGCCTCGAGCGCGTGAAGGTAAGGTAGGGCCTACAGCCAGTCCTCGCCGTTTGCCAGGTCGTCGTCTCCGGGATGAGCCAGCAGCTTCAGCTCCAGGGCAGCGACGATCCTTCCCGTATCGGCACGGGTGCGACGGTAGCCTCCGGGAATGAAGAGCATGCCGTGATCGCCCGGGCCGCCGGGTGTGATCGCCTCGTGATGCAGGGGCCGCATATCGACAAGGTTGTCGGTGACGATCACTCGACGCTCGCCACGGGCGAGGTCAACGACACGACGGTCATCGAAAGAGCACCACTCGGGATGCTCTTGAATCGCCTGGACATCGTGGCCACGTGTGCGCAGCTCCCGCGCAATCGCGGGAGACAGCATCTCGTCCAGCAGCAGCCTCACCCTGCGAGAGCGTCCCTGGCCGCGAGGAACGCGCGGTGGGCGTCGTCCACCTCGCGGCGATTGCGCTCGAGACGCTCGTCGACCTTCTGCGGGTAGGCCGCGTAATAGGAGGCGGCAGCCTGCACGAGACCCAGCGAAAGCTCCAGATACGCCGCCGTCTCGGCAAGGTCGCCGTCGTTGTCACGCGCGACGGCGACCACCTCCCACACGTCCGGACCTCCGACCAGCCGCGCGCGGCGACCCGCGGGGCCGTCCGCAAAGCGGATCAGCGGGTGCTCGTCCATGCGCAGGCCCTCCTCGACATAGCGCTGCGCGAGCGTGCGCGAGGGCATGTTCGTACGGTGGGCGCGGTCGGCAAGCCGGCCGACGGTCTGCTCGGGGAGGCGAATGCTGATCGGTATCGCGGCCATCTGTATTGCAGGGTAATACTACGCGATACGCATTTCAAGTTGAATGCCCGCAGCCGGCCGTTTCGATGCTCCCGGCGACGGAGAGGATGCGTAAGAGGGGAGCACGATAGGGTTGGGGGCATGAGCGTTGCCACCATGCAAACAACAGAGGGCCCGATCGTCTTCGAGCTGTTCGACGAGGACGCGCCCAAGACGGTCGAGAACTTCCGCAAGCTCGCAGCCGAGGGCTTCTACGACGGCCTGACCTTCCACCGCGTCATCAAAGACTTCATGATCCAGGGCGGCTGCCCGCAGGGCACCGGCACCGGCGGCCCTGGCTACACGTTCGAGGACGAGATCAACTCGCACAAGATCGTGCGCGGTGCGCTGGCGATGGCCAACGCCGGCCCCGACACCAACGGCTCGCAGTTCTTCATCGTCACCACCGGCGCCGCACCCTGGCTCGACGGCAAGCACACGGTCTTCGGCCAGGTGACCGACGGCATGGACGTCGTCGACAAGCTCGAGGCGGTCCCCACCGACGGCGGCGACCGCCCGTCGGAGCCGATCGGCATCGCCTCCATCGAGCTGTCGGACTGACACTGGCTGGACAGCCAATCGACGCCGGGCCGCATGCGAGCAAGGAGTAGTCTTTCTCGTACACGGCAACACCCCGTACGGGGCCCAGGCGAGCAGGGGAGAGTGCATCTGATGGCGAGCGTTGAGCAGCACGTCGAGCAGGAGATCCTCGAGACCGACGGCGACGTCCCGCAGGCGGACGTCCAGATACCGGTCGAGACCCCTCCGAGCGGCGAGATCCCGGTCGAGAACCCGGCCACGGGGGAGACCGTGCGCACGGTCCCGGACCTCGGCCCGGAGGCTGTCGCGGAGATGGCCGCGCGCGGACGCAGGGTCCAGCCGGAGTGGGAGGCGTACGGCTTCAACGGTCGCGCGCGCGTGCTTCTGCGCGCGCAGAAGTGGCTGATGGACAACGCCCAGCGCGTGGCAGAGACGATCGTCTCTGAGACCGGCAAGACCTACGAGGACGCCAACCTCGCCGAGATCGGATACGCCGGCAACGCGTTCGGCTTCTGGGCCAAGCACGGCCCCGAGTACCTCGCCGACGAGTCGATCAAGTCCAGCCAGGTGCTCGTCAAGGGCAAGAAGCTCGTGCTGCGCTACCGCCCGCTGGGCCTGATCGGCGTGATCGGACCGTGGAACTACCCGCTGACGAACTCCTTCGGCGACTGCATCCCCGCGCTGATGGCCGGCAACAGCGTGATCCTCAAGCCCTCGGAGATCACGCCGCTGACCTCGCTGCTGATGGCCGAAGGCCTGCGCGAGTGCGGGCTGCCCGAGGACGTCCTGCAGATCGCCACCGGGCGCGGCGCCACGGGCGCGGCGCTGGTCGAGCACGTCGACATGATCATGTTCACCGGCTCCACCAAGACCGGCAGGAAGGTCGCCGAAGCGGCTGCCAGGCGACTGATCCCCGCGTCGCTGGAGCTCGGCGGCAAGGACCCGATGATCGTGCTGTCCGACGCCGATCTCGAGCGCGCCGCCAACTTCGCGGCGTACTTCTCGATGCAGAACGCCGGGCAGACGTGCATCTCCATCGAGCGCGTGTACGTCGAGGAGCCCGTCTACGACGAGTTCGTCGCGAAGGTCACCGAGAAGGTGCGCGCGCTGCGCGTCGGCAACCCCGACGGCGGCTTCGGCACGGTCGAGGTGGGCGCGATCACGTTCCCGCCGCAGCTCGACACGATCAAGGACCACGTCGACGACGCCGTGCAGAAGGGCGCGCGCGTGCTCACCGGCGGTCAGCAGGCGCCCGGCCCCGGCCGCTTCTTCGAACCGACCGTGCTCGTCGACGTCGACCACACGATGAAGTGCATGACCGAGGAGACGTTCGGGCCGACGCTGCCGATCATGAAGGTCGCCGACGCCGACGAGGCCGTGCGCCTCGCCAACGACTCGCCCTACGGCCTCGGCGCGTCGGTGTTCTCACGCGACGCCGCTCGCGGCGAGGCGGTCGCCAGGCGCATCGAAGCGGGCGCCGCCAACGTCAACGACGCGATGATCAACTACACCGTGCTCGAGCTGCCCATGGGCGGCGCCAAGACCTCCGGCATCGGCTCGCGCCACGGCGCCGGCGGCATCCGCAAGTACTGCTCGCAGCAGGCGATCGTCGTCACCGCCAAAATGGCCATGAAGAAGGAACTCTTCATGTTCCCGTACAAGTCGCGCACGTCGAAGATGCTCGCCGGCGTCTTCAAGCTGCTCTACGGCCGCGGCAAGCGCGACTAAGCGGACAGCGACAGGCCCAGCAACCGCTCGAGCTCCGGGATCGTCGTCTCGGCGCTCGTGTGGTGCACGGTGGCCATCCCCAGCTCCTGGGCGGGGGTGAGGTTGAACGGCAGGTCGTCGACGTACACGCACACCTCCGGCGCCACGCCCGCGCGCTCGGCTCCCAGCTCGTACATGCGGCGCGAGGGCTTGCGGATGCCCTCCTCGGCGGAGATCACGACGCCGTCGAACAGCTCGTCGAACATCTCGTGCGGGTAGCGGTGCACGCCCCACGAGTTCGACACGAGCGCCGTGCGCACGCCCGCGGCGCGCGCGCTGCGAACGGCCTGCACCATCGCCCTGTCCGGGTGCACGCCCGCGAACAGGCCGTCGATCAGCCCGTCCGGCTCGACGCCGAGCTGCGCCGCGAACTGCAGCTCGAACGCGTCCTCCTCGAGCTCGCCCTTCTCCAGCGCGATCAGCAGCTCGCGCGCCGCCGGGTCGGTGCGGAAGCGCCCCATCAGGCTCTCCGGGGGGATCCCCGCCTTCAGGCAGTACGCGTGAAAGGACGCGAACAGGTTCGTCGTCAGCACCCCGCCCCAGTCGATCAGCAGCGCGGTGCGCTCGGGAGCGTCGGGCGTGTCAGACGGCTCCTGCACCGAGCGCCACCTCCTCCGCGCGGCCGGCCAGCTCGAGCACGCCGTCGCCGAACTGGCGCAGATACGGGTCGTCGGTCGTGCCCGCGATCGCGCGCTTGTAGTTGCCCTCCATGAACACCACGCTCTTCCACAGCGCGAGCGTCACATACCAGCGGATGTCGCCGACCGAGCGTCCCGAGCGCTCCTCGTAGCGGGCGATCAGCTCCTCGCGGGTGTTGAAGCCCTCCATGCGCGTGACGTTGCCGAGCGCCGCGCGCAGGCCATCTTCCGGATCGCCCGGCTGCGACCACATCATGCACAGGTAGCCGATGTCCGCGAGCGGGTCGCCGATCGTCGCCATCTCCCAGTCGAGCACCGCCGTCAGGCGGGCGGGCGCGTCCAGCGCGAACATCGTGTTGCCGAGGCGGTAGTCGCCGTGGACGATCGTCGCCGGTCCTGAGATGGGCATGTTCTCGGCGAGCCACGCGCCGACGCTCTCCACCGCCGGGATCTCCCGCGTCTTGTTCAGATCCCACAGGCCGCCGAAGCGCCGCAGCTGGCGCTCGAGGTAGCCGGTCGGCTTGCCGAAGTCCTCCAGCCCAGCCGCGCGCCAGTCGACCGCGTGGATCTCCACGAGCGCGTCGATCAGCTGCTCGCC
The DNA here is from genome assembly GCA_963735705.1 of uncultured Solirubrobacteraceae bacterium. Taxonomy (GTDB): domain Bacteria; phylum Actinomycetota; class Thermoleophilia; order Solirubrobacterales; family Solirubrobacteraceae; genus Palsa-744. The sequence continues at coordinate 173,676 of CAVTLZ010000012.1, read as the reverse complement.
GATGCGCTTGCGCTCCGCCGGCGTGTCGATCGCCGCGGGCACCTCCGTGACGATCGCCTCGCCCTCCACGCGCTCCATCACGTAGAACGGCGCGCCGATCGTCGCCTCCTGGTCGCACACCGCCAGCACCTCCGGCACCCGCGCGGGAGTGTCGCGGAGCGCGCGCAGGAGCCGCGCCTCGCGCAGCACGTTGTGCGCGCTTGGCGGCAGCGGCGGGCGCGGTGGACGCCGCAGCACGACCTCGCTGCCGCCGCGCTCGATCAGGTACGTCACGTTCGAGTGGCCCTCGCCGATCGGGGTCGCCCGCAGGTCCCCCGCGCCGATGCCGTGCTCGTCCAGGAACGCCCGCAACGGCGCGACCACGAGGAGCGGGGGGCGGCTGTTACCCTCCGCGTCCGCGGCGGTCTCGACGATGTCGTCGGGTGCGATCGGGGCGCTCATCGAGTGAGAAAGCTACATAGACCGCAACCTTCTCTGCGCCGAGGTGTCTCAAGCGACCATGCCCAAAATCCGCAAGCTCCTCCTCTCGCTGCTCTCAGCCGCCCTCGTAATGTCCTGCGCCGGCGCCTCCCAGGCGCTCGCCTCGCACAGCCAGCTCACCTACTTCGAGGGCTCCGCCGAGCTGCTCAGCCCCAGCACCCGCCCGCATGCGCTCGAACTGCTGCAGCATCTCGGCGTCAAAGCCCTGCGCGTCGAGCTCAAGTGGGAAATCGTCGCGCCGTCCTCCCACTGCGCCCCGCCGTCGAAGTTCGAAGCCACCAACCCCGCCGACTACGCATGGGGCCAGTACGCCGCCCTGATCGCCGAAGCCAAGCGGCTCGGCTGGCCGGTGCTGCTGACCGTCACCGCGCCCGCGCCGTGCTGGGCGACCTCCAACCACAAAGCCCCGTACGTCACCCGCCCCGACCAGAAAGACTTCGAAGAATTCATGACCGCGGTCGGCCGCGAGTTCGGCTCCGAGGTCTCCGTCTACGCGATCTGGAACGAGCCCAACGAGCCGGTCTTCCTGCTGCCGCAGTGGAGCTCCAGCGGCAAGCCCGCCTCGGGGCGCATCTACCGCGGTCTGTACGAGGCCGGCTACTCCGGTCTGCAGGCCGCGGGCCTGGCGCATCCCCGGGTGGTCTTCGGCGAAACCGCGCCGATCGGCGACGACACCGTCAACGTCCACAGCGAAGGCGCGAGGGCGCTGAAACATCCGGTCGCGCCGCTGACGTTCATGCGCGAAGCGCTGTGCCTGAACGCCCACTACAGGAGAGTTGGCGGCTGCGGCGAGCTGCAGATGGCGGGCTACGGCCACCACGCGTACACGCTGCCCGGCGGCCACGCCGGTCCCTACTACGTGCCGGGCGAACGCAACAGCGTGCCGGGCGAACGCGACAACGTCACGATCGGCGCCCTGTCGCGGCTGACCAACGCCCTCAACCTGGCCGCCAACGTCCACGCGATCCCGGCCAACGTGCCGATCTACCTGACCGAGTTCGGCGTGCAGAGCCTCCCGAACAAGATCCTCGGCGTCTCGCCCGCAAAGCAGGCCGAATACGACGCGATCTCCGAGCGCATCGCCTACAACAACCCCCGCGTGGCGGCGTTCTCGCAGTACCTGCTCAAAGACGACGCGACCGGCGCGACGGAATCGGGCGCGAGCTTCCAGTCGGGCCTGGAGTACTTCAGCGGGACGCCCAAGCCGCTGTACTTCGGGTGGCCGATCCCGCTGACGGTGACCAAGGAGAAGCACGGCGTCGCGCTGTGGGGTCTGGTGCGCCCGGCGACGGGCGTGACGAAGGTGACCGTGCTCGTGCGGGCGAAGCACTCCAGGAGCTACCGCACGCTCGCCACCCGCACCACCAACAGCCTCGGCTACTGGAGCTTCAACTCCTCCACGCCCGGCGAATACTGGCGCGTGCGCTGGACCAGCCCGGCCGGCGTCAAGTACGAAGGGCCGCCGATCCGGGCGTTTTCGAGGGGGTAGCGCGCGGGCGGGCGGGTCACGCATCACCGGCATCGCCGCCTACGATGAGTGGCGATGCCCGAGTTGCCGGAGGTCGAGATCACCGCGCGCCTGCTGGACGCCGAGCTGCGGGGCGCGCGGATCGAGTACGCGCGTGCGCCTGGGATCAACGCGCTGAGGACGTTCGACCCGCCGCTGTCGGCGCTCGAGGGCGAGCGGATCGCAGCGGTGCGCAGGCGCGGCAAGCAGCTGATCCTCGAGAGCACCGGCGAGCTGGCGCTGTTGATGCACCTGATGTCCGCGGGGCGGCTGCAGCTCTACGACAAGCCCGCCGGCGCGCGCGACCGCACCTCGCGGCTGCTCGTCGGCCTCGACGACGGCCGCGAGCTGCGCCTGCGCGAGTTCGGCTCCAAGCAGGCCGCGTGGGTGAAGCTCCTGCGCGCGAGCGAGCTCGAGCAGGATGACGCGCTTGCGACGCTCGGGCCGGAGGCGTGGCCGGACCCGGGCACCGGGGCGCAGCTTCGAGAGCTGCTCGACGCGTCGCGGCCGCTGCACGCGCTGCTGCGCGACCAGCACACGATCGCCGGCATCGGGCGCTCGTGGGTCGACGAGATTTTGTGGCACGCGGAGCTGTCGCCGTACAAGCGCGGCGCCGACCTGGACGCGGAGGAGGCGCAGCGGCTGCGCGAGGCGATCGTCGAGGTCCTCGGCGGCGCGATCGCCCACTACGAGCAGACGGTCGCGCTGCCGATCCCCGACAAGCTGCCGATGCCGCTGCGCGTGCACCGCCACGAGGGCGAGCCGTGCCCCCGCTGCGCCGCGACGCTGCACGCGGTCCACTTCGAGGACTACGTGATCGCCTACTGCCCCGCCTGCCAGACCGACGGTCGCGTGCTCAAGGACCGCCGCCTCTCGCGGTTGCTGCGCTGAGCGCGCGCCGGTTAGGATCCGCCACGTGATCGAACAAGGAGACCAAGCCCCCGACTTCGACCTGCCAGACCAGGACGGCAACCCCGTCAAGCTGTCCGACCTGCGCGGTCAACCCGTCGTCGTCTACTTCTACCCCAAGGCCGACACGCCCGACACTAAACCCAATAAGTTCGGGGGAAGCTGGACGCCCTAGGTGGCGGGGGCAAGAGTCTGACCGCCGATGCTAGCTCAGAACAAGTCTCGGGCGGCATCATCGCGTAAGTTCGCCTACCCTGGCGTGGCATGCGCGATCGCGACTACTTCGCACTCGCCGCGTTCCGGCTGGGGGCCCGGCGCGACGAGGAGGTGCTCGAGGACTACGTGCAGGAGCTGGCGCTGCTGTACGAGATGCCGGCCGACGACATCCGGCCTCGCTTCGAGCGGTTCCTCGACGTTTACCACCGCGGGATGGACTCAGGGACCGCCGACGAGTGGACCCAGCTGCGCACGGGCGACCTCGAGCACTCGTTTATCCGCATCTCCAAGCCCTATCGATTCCGCGAGGCCGAGATGGTCCCGGAGGCGCTGCGCGTGATCGGACGCTCGCTGCGCTCGGGCGCTGCACGGCCCTCGCTGCTGGAGTTCGGCGGCGGCTTCGGCAACGACGCGATCGTCTACGCGCGGCGCGGCTTCGAAGTGCACTACGCTGACCTCGTTTCGCTTCGCAACACCGACGTCGTGGCGAGGCGCTTCGCCGCCCGCGAGCTGGACATCTCGGTCCACGATGTGGGCGCTCTCCCGGACCGGCGCTTCGACGTGATCACGGCGATGGATGTCCTTGAGCACATCTACGACGTCGAGGAGGCGATCGCCCAGCTTGCGTCCCGGATCCCCCGCGGTGGGCTTCTATGCTGCGTCAACGCGTTCGGCGCCGTCACCTACGACGGGGACCACCACGACAAGAACCGGGTCTATCTCGACCTCTTCGGCGAGCTGATGAGCGCCGCCGGCTTCGAGGCAGTCGAGGCCAACCCGCCGCTCGACGCGTATCGCCGCGTGCGCGAGCCCGAGCAGGAGGTCGAGGCCGAGCTCGCGCGCCTTCGGCCGCTACTCTACGCAGCGACCTGCCACGGGGCGCGCGAGCGCTGCGACCTGCTGCTGCACTCGGTCGCGGGCTCGCGCGACATCGCCTGGGAGCGCCTGCCGCTCGGCAGGGTCGCCAGCTCCAATGCCCAGACGGCGTTCGCGGCCTCGCGCCGGGAAAGCCTGCGCGGCCGGGCGTACGCGATCGCCGCGAGGCGGGCACCGCGTCCGCTCAAGTACGCCGTCCGGCGCCGGCGGATTGCCCAGACAACGTCCGAGCTGACCGACACCGGCGATCCCGTCCGGGCGCTGGGCGCGCTGGCGGACTGGGTCTCGGTCCTGCGCATCGCCGAGTACCGCCTACGCTCGCTGGTGCCGGCCGGCTCGCCGGCGAGCTCGACAGATCGCTGACCTCGCAGCTGGGAGCTGCCTCGGTCGCGCTTGCCAGCGCGACCGTTGGCCTCAGCCGAGGCACCACGAGATCGCGCGTTCGGCGGCTAGGTCGCCTGGCGCTTACCTTCTATTCCAGAGGGGACACGTGGGGTGCTAAAGCCACAAAGCGCCCTTCGTTTCTGTGGCATCCAGCTGCTACGGTGGCCGCGTGATCAAGCAAGGTCAAAAGGCTCCCGACTTCGAGCTTCCCGACCAGGACGGCAGGGCGGTCAAGCTCTCGGACTTCCGCGGCCAGCCGGTCGTCGTCTATTTCTACCCAAAGGCAGCGACACCTGGCTGTACGACCCAGGCTTGCGGGGTGCGCGACCATCGCGCCGACTACGAGCAGGCAAACGCCGTCGTACTCGGGATATCTCCCGATTCCGTCGCCAAGGTCAAGAAGTTCCACGACAAGGAGAGCCTGAACTTCGCTCTGCTGGCCGACGAGGGCCATCGCGTCGCCGACGCCTACGGCGTCTGGATCGAGAAGTCGATGTACGGCAAAACGTACTTCGGCAACGAACGCACGACGTTCGTGCTCGGACCCGACGGTGAGGTGGTCAGGGTCCTGCGCAAGGTCAAGCCCGCCGAGCACGACGAGCTGGTGCTGAAGGCGCTCGAGGAGGTTGGCCCGCCGGCGAAGTGAGCATTTTGCGGAGACGGAGAAAGAAACATTCGTTGTTTCTATCTGGTTGGGCGAATACAAAGTTTGGAATGACCGGTACGATTGCGGATAGGTCAAAGATCGGTCAGTTTGTGTTCTGAGGAGTGGCCATGGCAATGCCTGGTGAGCAGGTCTTGGAGGAGCGGGGGGCAGATCCTGCCGGCAGCGCCGTGCTGCGCTCGCAGGTCGCGTGCGCGGTGCTCGGTCTGGTGATCGAGAAGCCCAGCCACGGCTACGAGATCGGACAGCGCTTCGAGCGTCGCTTCGGCGGCTTTCTGCGCGTCGGGCGCTCATCGATCTACGCGGCGCTGGGCAGCCTGATGGAGGCGGCGCTGATCGAGAAGATGTCCGGCCGCTCGACGACCGGAGTCAGCCAGGGGGCGAAGGCGGGCGCGTCCTACCGCGCCACCGCGCGCGGCGCGCGCGCATACCGCGGCTGGTTGGCCGAGCGCGTTCGCAGCGACCCCCAGCGGGTCGAGATGCTGGGCCGGATGACGCTGGCGGGGGTGCACAGCGTCGAGGCGGCCCTGGACTTCGTCGCTCGCTACGAGCGCGAATGCGTGCGCGAAGCGCAGCAGCTCGCCCGCCCCAACGAGAGCGCGGCGTCCGACTGCGACGGCATCTCGCGGCTGGTCGAGCGACTGCTGATCGAGGAGCGGCGGCGGATCATCGACGCGCAGCTGGCGTGGATCACCTACGCACGGGCCGAGCTGCGCGCCGTGGGCGCTGGAGCGTCAGGGATAGATGACCTGCGATGAGCCTGCTGAGGATCGAGCACGTGACCAAGCGCTACCGGCGTGGGAGGTTGGAGCGCGTCGCGGTCAGAGATGTCTCGCTCGACATCGAGTCGGGCGAGCTCGTCGCGGTCTGGGGCGCTCGCTTCTCCGGGCGCAGCACCCTGCTGCGGCTCGCCGCCGGCATCGAGTCCCCTGAAGAGGGCAGCGTCAAGTTCGAAGGGCACGACCTCGTGCGCTCGCGCAACCGCGTGCTCGGCAGGCGGATCGGCTATTGCCATACGTCGTTCTCCTCGGTGCAGCGCTGCCTGGTCGTCGAGCACGTCGCGGCGGGACTGCTCGCCCAGCGCGTCGCGCCCAAGCAGGCGCGGCGGCGCGGGCAGGAGATGCTGCTGCGCGTCGGCGCGGAGGCCTGCGCGTGGCTCGAGTGTCACGAGCTCGACGGCGCGGAGGTCGCGCGTGTGGCGATCGCCGCCGCGCTGGTGACGGCGCCCGCGCTGCTGGTCTTCGACGAGCCCACCAGCGGCGTCGACGAGCTCGCGCGCGATCCGCTGCTCGGGCTGCTGCGCGCGATCGCCAACGACGGCACGGCGGTGCTGATGAGCGCCGGTGACGCGCAGGTCCTCTCCGGTGTGGATCGCGCGTACACGATCGACAGCGGCGAGTTGCAGCTGCAGTCCGCGCCGGCGCACGTCGTGCCCCTGCGACGTGCGGAGTCTGGAGCGCATAGGCGGTGAGCGGCCGCGCGCGCGGCGCCGTGCTCGAGCTGGACGGCGTCGTCAAGCACTATCCCGGATTCGGCGGCGAGGTCGTGCGCGCGGTCGACGGCGTGACCCTCACCGTCGGCGCCGGCGAGATCGTCGCCATGCACGGGCCCAGCGGGTCCGGCAAGAGCACGCTGCTGATGCTCGCCGCCGCGCTGATGGCTCCGGACGCCGGCGTCGTTCGCTTCGAGGGGCGTGACCTCGCCACGCTCTCCGCGGGCGAGGCGGCCGACCACCAGCGGCGGAGCATCGGCTTCATCTACCAGTCCTTCCACCTGATGGCCGGCGTGCCCGCCGTCGAGAACGCGGCGATCAAGCTGCTGGCGGATCGAGTGGCGCTGAAGCAGGCGCGCCGCGCCGCGATCCCGTGGCTCGAGCGCGTCGGACTCGCCGGCCGTCTCAACCACACCCCCGACCGTCTCTCCGGCGGCGAGCGCCAACGGGTGGCGATCGCGCGTGCGCTCGTCGGCGAGCCGCGGCTGATCCTCGCCGACGAGCCGACCGGCAGCCTCGACACGCAGCGCGGAGGCGAAATCCTCGCGCTGCTCTCGCAGATCGCCCGCCAGCAGCAGGTCGCGGTGTTGCTCGTCACCCACGATCCGCAGGCCGCCGCCGTCGCCGACCGCGTCTGCACGCTGCGCGACGGCAGGATCGTCGCCGACGAGCCCGCCGCAGCCTCGCCCGAGCTCCTGCGGCAGGTGTGGGGCTAGGAGAGCGTGCGCCTCTCCGGGTTGCTCTACTTCTACGGCCGGCGGCTGCGCACCCGCCCGGTCCAGGAGCTGCTCGCCGGCGTCGGCATCGCGATCGGCGTGGCGCTCGTGTTCGCGGTCCAGGTCGCCAACAGCAGCATCACCGACGCCTCCAGCGCGATCGTGAAGGGCATCGCCGGCAGCGCCAGCCTGCAGCTGCGCTCCCGCGACGCCGAAGGCTTCGACGAGCGCATGCTGGCAGGCGTGCGCCGGCTGCGCGGGGTCGCGCAGGCGGCGCCGATCCTCGACCAGAACGCGTCGCTCATCGGCCCTCACGGACGCCGCGTCGCGATCGACCTCGCCAGCGCCGCGCCGAGCCTGCTCGCGCTCAACGGGAGCATCACCCACAGCATCTCCCAGCACGACCTGTCCACGCCCGGGGTGATCCTGCCGAGCGCCACGGCGAAGGCGCTAGGCCTGTCCGTCTCGCCCGCCTCCGCCGGAGCGCGCATGGCGCGGGTGACGCTGGAGGTACGCGGGCGCGCCGACTCGGTCGCGGTCGTCGCGGTGCTCGGCCCGGAAACGATTGGAGCGCTCTCCGGCGCGATGGCGGCGATTGCGCCGCTCGGGTTCGTGCAGCAGGCCGCCGGGCTGCCGGGGCGGGTGACGCGCATCCTCGTAACGACCGCCCCCGGCCAGCGCGCGGCGGTCCAGCGGGAGCTGACGGCGCTCGCGGGCGGACGCCTGACCGTCGCGCCCGCCGATCAGGACATCAGCCTGCTCAAGCAGGCGCTCACGCCAAACTCCGAGGCGACGGGGTTCTTCGTGCTCGTCGGCGGGATCGTCGGCCTGCTGCTGGCCTTCAACGCGATGCTGCTGACCGTGCCCGAGCGCAGGCGCGTGATCGCCGACCTGCGCATGCAGGGCGTGCGGCCGTGGCAGCTGGCGAGGATGCTGTTGTTCCAGGCGATCTGCCTGGGCCTCGCGGCATCGCTCGTCGGGCTGGCGGCCGGAGATCTTCTCTCGCGCACGCTCTTCCACACGACGCCCAGCTACCTATCCGCCGCTTTCGCCCTGGGCACGCAGACCGTCATCGGGCTGCGTCCGCTGCTGGTCTCATTCGGCGGCGGCGTGCTCGCGACGTGCCTCGCCGCCGCGCCGCCCTTGCTCGACCTGCGCCGCAGCCGCGCGGTCGATGCCGTGTACTTCGAGGACGGCGAACCCGGTCAGGCGCTCGACAGCCGGGCGCAGCTGCGGCTGTTCCTCGCCGGGGCGGCGCTGATTCTCCTGACCAGCGGTCCGCTGCTGCTGTGGCCCTCCGCGATCGTGCCCGCGACGATCGGTCTGGCACTCGCCACGCTGCTCGCGATCCCGTTCGCCTTCAAGCTGGTGGTGCTCGCCGCCGAACACACGGCAGCGCTCTCTTCGCGGCTGAACATGCTCACGGTCGCCGTGCGCGCGCTGCGCGCCACGACGGTCCGCTCGCTCGCGCTCGCCGCGACCGGCGCGATCGCGGTCTTCGGTTGCGTGGTCGCCGAAGACTCCCACAACGACCTGCTCCACGGCCTGTATCGCGACTACTCCGAGTACGTCTCGACGGCCGACCTGTGGGTCGTGAACAACAACGACGACCTTGCCACCAGCAGCTTCCCCGCCGGCGGCCTGCCGGCCCGCATCGCGGCTGTTCCGGGCGTCACCAGCGTACGCGCCTACCAGGGCGGCTTCCTGGATTTCCACGGCCGCCGCGTGTGGGTCATCGCACGCGGTGCCGGTGTAGCCGCACCCGTTCCTTCGAGCCAGCTGCAAGAAGGAAACATTCTCGCGGCAACTGAACGGCTGCACGAGGGTGGATGGATAACCGTTTCCCAACAGATCGCCGATGCCGCGCACGCGCGCGTGGGCGGCACGCTCGTGTTGCCCACGCCGAGCGGGCCGGTCCCCTATCGCATCGCCGCCACGACGACCAACCTCGGCTGGAGCGCCGGCGCGGTCATCATCAACGACTCCGACTACCGTCGCGCGTGGGCGAGCGCCGACCCGACGGCGCTCGAAGTCGACACGCGTGCCGGCGCCGACATCGCGGCGGTCAAACGCGCCGTCCAGGACGCGCTCGGTCCCCACGCCGCGCTGACGGTGCAGACGAGCGCGCAACGCGCCGCGCAGGCCGACGCGCTCGCTCGCCAGGGGCTCAGTCGCATGAGCCAGATCACGCTGTTGCTGATGATCGCGGCCTCGCTGGCGATGGCCGCGGCGATCGGCGCGGGCATCTGGCAGCGGCGCTCGTCGCTGGCGGCCCTGCGCATCCACAGCTTCAGTCCGTGGCAGCTGCGCGGCGTGCTCACGTGCGAGTCCGTCCTCGTGCTCGGCACCGGAGGGCTCGTCGGGGCGGGCGCCGGCGTGTACGGGCACCTGCTCTGCGACCGCTACCTGCGGCTCACCACGGGGTTCCCCGCGCCCTTCGCAGTTGAAGGTCTGCACACGGTTCAGACGATCGTGCTGATCGTCGTCGGTGCGCTGGCTGTGCTGGCGATTCCGGGGTATGTGGCCTCGCAGGTCTCTCCACAGCTCGCACTGCAGGAGTAGAACATTGATTTGGCCAGCTGGAAAGTCACCGGTTTTCGTACCAGCATGTTGGTATGGAAACCATACGTTCATCTTATGTCCGCGAACTCGCGGCGCTGATCACCACCGGAGTCGCCTACTGGGCGACGATCTATCCGCGGGCTCGGATGGAGATTCGTCGCTGCAAGCAACACGCCCGTGAGATCCCCGACCCGACGCTGCGCGCAGAGGCCCTGCACAAGCTGACGCGCGAGCGCCTGAACCCGGAGGCCGCCGCGTTCTTCGCGGTGCTCGCGCCGCGACGGCACAGGGGCCCGCTCATACGCCTGATGGTCGACTTCCAGATCGCCTACGACTATCTGGATGCGATCAACGAGCAGCCCGCGACGGCGGCGCTGCGCAACGGCCTGCAGATGCACCGAGCGCTGACCGACGCGGTGCGCTCGCGCGAGTCGGCGAGCTCGGACGAGGACGTGGGCCGGCAGGCGGCGTGCGACTACTACATGCACCATCCCCAGCACGACGACGGCGGCTACCTGCTCGATCTCGTGCGCACCTGTCAGGCGGCGCTGCGAACGCTGCCGTCCGCGCCGGCGATCGAACCGGTGCTGATCCGCGCGGCCGAACGCTGCGGTGAGGCGCAGAGCCGAAACCACGCCGTGCTGGTCGAAGGCGATGCGCAGCTGATCGAGTGGACGGCCGCGCTGCAGGCCGCGGACGAGTACCTGTGGTGGGAGCTGGCCGCGGCGGGGATCTCCTGCCTGGCGCTGCACGCGCTGTTCGCCGCGTGCGCATGCGCGACCACGTCGGAGGAGGCCGAGGACATCGACGCCGCCTACTTCCCGCCGGTCTGCTCGATCAGCGCGCTGCTGGACAGCCTCGTCGACCAGCCGCACGACGCGGGGAGCACGAATCACAGCTTCGTCGCGCACTACGAGGCGCCCGCCGCGGTCGCCGCGCGCTTCGGCGCGATCACCGGCGAAGCGCGCGCGCTCTCAAGCGCGCTGCGAAATCACGCCCGCCACGCGGTCATACTCGCCGGCATCGCCAGCTTCTATCTCTCAGCCCCCGAGGCCCGCACCGAGCTCGCGTGGCCTGCCGCGACGCGCACGCTCGACAGTCTCGGGCCTTCCAGCGCCCCAATCCTTGCAGTGATGCGCCTGCGGCGTCGGAGTGCCGGCTGACGGCGGTCACGCATCGTCGATATGCGCTGCAGCTCCGGCCGGAGTGGTGGGGCTCGTTCAAAGCGGGAGCCGGTACTTCCGTGTGGCGGGGTCCTGTACGAGCAACCCAAACGCGACCAGCGTGGTCATGTAGCGGTGGGTCGTGCTCGGGCTCAACCCGAGTTGCCTCGCGACTTCGACCACGCCCCTGCCCTCTTCCCCGGAGATGAACAGCGCGAGTATCAGCAGCCCGCGGAACAGCGAGTGCGACAGGCGTCCGCTCTCGAGCTCGGCGCAATACCTGTCTTCCAGCGAGCCCTCGGAGATCGACTCCTCGGTGATCAGGCCGGACAGCAGCAGGTTGAGGCTCGGTCCATGGGTGTCGGCCGTCGCGCGAAGGATCGCCTCGACCTGCGCCTGCGTGAGCTCCAGCGACACGAGATCGTCGTGACCACGCGCGACAGGACCCACCGAGTGCCTGCTCGGACCGTCCTGTCCTGCCCGGACCGTGGTGAGATCGTTGGCGACCATCCCGCATATGGATGATGGCGGCTCTGCGCGGGTGGCATAAGGCGCGCCCTGAATATTCAGTCGATGGACTATTGGCCGTTCCAAGAACCTGTTTCAAAATAGGCGGTGCGGTCGGGGCGTTCATGGACCAAGCTGGGCGACGCGGGATGGTGAAGGCCGTGCTGGTGGCACGGGCGAGCCGTCACGTGGCGATCCAGCGCAGTGTCCAGGGGCGCATCCGGGCGTGCCGATCTTTTTGAAACAGGTTCCAACGCGGGATCGTCGAGCGAGCCGATATCGTCCCGAGCATGGAAGCGGAGCCCGAGGAGCAATCCGGCGATCAGGACTGGCGCATGCAGGCCGAGCTCGACGTGGCGGAGGCTCGGGGCGCGCTGCGCAACGTGGTCGGGCGCCTGCGCGGCCCCGACATGGTCAGCGAGATCGAGTCGAAGGTGCCGCACGACGTCGTGATCACGCACGACGGCAAGCTCCTCTTCGCATACGCCTTCGACGAGGCGACGCTCGCCGCCGCGCGCAGCGCGATCGAAGACGTGCTCCGCCAGGATGGGATCGAGGCGAGCGTGCGCGTCAGCCACTGGGATGACGACCGCCAGCAGTGGCGCCAGACCGATCCGCCGCTGAGCGCCGCGGAGCAACAGCTCGACGAGGCCGCCGAGCGCGACGCCGAGGCGATCGAGACGCGCACGCTGGTCGTCAGCTCCGGCAAGATGATCCGCGCCGAATTCGAGCAGTCGATGCGCGAATGGGCCGACAGGCTCGACCTGGAGTGCACGATCGTCGAGCACCCGCACATCCTGCGTACGCAGGTCGCGTTCACCGTCACCGGCCCGAAAGGCAAGATCGACGAGTTCGCGCGGGGTCTGCGGGCGGAGGAGTGGGAGACCATCCGCGCCGAGCGCTGGGTCGTCGCCAGCCCGCTGTAGAGCGTGCGTCCGGCCGGGGCTTCTCGGGTTCTCAGCGGTCCTCGTTGCGCAAACTGCGCCGTCGGCGTACCCTCAGGGATGTCTTGAGGGGCGCGGAGTGTTTTCGTGCGGACGTGACGAGCGAGGATAAGGAGAGAGGGATGCTCGGGGAGCGAGGGATGAACGGGGCGCGCGGCAGGCTTGGCCGGCTCGCGCTGGCGGGTTGCGCGGCTGTGCTGAGTGCCGCGGCGCTCGCGTCGTCAGCGAGCGCCGTGACGATCGGCGCCGTGAAGGTCAGCAGGGCGATCAGGGAAGCGCCGCTGGTCTCCGCGGAAGAAAGCGGGACCAAGATCGCCCACCTCGGGACGGTCCACCTGAACAAGGTCGGCATCCTCGAGATCGCGCCGGTCGGCAAGAAGGCAGACAACGTGCTCGTGCTGGAGCCCGGGACCTCGGCCGCGGCCGCGTACTTCGTGCCGTTCGCCAAGTCGCTGCTGGAAGACCCCGCGCTCAAAGGCTGGCAGGTGTGGGCGGTCGAACGCCGGGAGAACTTCCTCGAGAGCCAGAAGGAGCTCGCCGCGTACAAGTCCGGCGCGGTCTCCTCCGAAGAATTCTTCAACTACTACCTCGGCTACCTGGGCAATCCAAGGGTCACCCGCCACTACCGGCCGGTGCCGGAATCGGCGGTCCAGTTCGCGAAGCAGTGGGGCATGAACGTCGCCGTCGAAGATCTGAAAGTCGTGATCGAAGAAGCCAAGAAGCTCGGCGGCAAGGTCGTGCTGGGCGGTCACTCGCTCGGCGGCTCGGTCGTCACCGCGTACGCCACGTGGGACTTCGCGGGCAAACCGGGGGCGGAAGGCCTGTCTGGCCTGGTCTACGACGATGGCGGCAGCAGCCCGCTGGCGATCTCGAAGGAAGAAGCGGAAACGTCGCTGGCGAAGCTGATGCAGCCGACGGAAACCCCGTGGCTGGCCTTCGGTGGCATCTCGGCGCCGGACCTGGGGCTGTTCTCGGCGACCGGCTCGGCGCTGACGGCCGTCGATGCGAAGGGGCCTTCGCAGCTGGAACATTTCGCGTTCCTGCCGCCCGACCTGCGCTCGCCGATCACGCCGGTGACCAACGAAGCCGGGTTCGGGTACTCGGTCAACGTCGGCACCTCGCCGCTGTCGCTTGTCGCCGCGCAGATACACGGCGGCGCGGGCGTCGAAGCGGAACCGGAAGTCGACGGCCTGCACGGCTGGAACGGCACCGGGGCGCTGACTCCCGTCAGCCGCTACGCCGAAATGCTCTCGGGGCTGGTGTCGGGAACGGCGCTGCACGAGAGCGGCAGCGAGTGGTATTTCCCCGCCCGGCTCACCCTTGACACCGGCGCGGTCGGCAACGGCCTGGCCAACCCTGCGCAAGAAGTGCTCGGCCTGCATTCGACGATGGGCGAAGACCTGCCCAAGTCGCTGCACATCCTCGCGATCGACTCGGAACTGGACAAGCTCTTCGGCGGCGAACAGACGACGCTGACCGAGGCTGAACTGCTGGCCGCGCAGTCAGGGATCGCGCCGTCGAACGTGACGCTCATCGAAGAGAAGAGCTCCTACGCCCACAACGACCCGGCCGGCGCCACGCCGGAAATCAACGAATTCTTCAAGCACCTGGTGCCGTTCCTCAACGAACTGGGCTGAGCCGCTCGGGCGCGGCCATCCCGCCGACGAGCATTCCCGAGCCGAGGTGGGCGCCGAGCACCGGCCCCACCTCGGTGCAGAACAGCGGCCCGAAGCCGAACAGCGCGGTGCCCGCAGCGACCAGCTGCTCAGCGTCGGCGGGGGCCTGCGCGTGCTGGACGATCCAGTCGCTTGCGCCGCGCTCGTGCAGCTCGTGCAGGTAGGCGATCATCCGCTCGAGCGCGCGCCGGTGCGTGCGGACGCGCCCGACGGGCGCGATCTCCGTGCCGAACGTGAGGATCGGCTTGACTTTCAGGGCCGTCCCCACCAGCGCCTGCGCCGCCCCGATGCGCCCGCCGCGACGCAGGTACTCGAGCGTGTCCAGACAGAACCAGATGTCGAGGCTCTCCCTGGCCTTGCGCACGCCGTCCACGATCGCCCCCAGCGCCTGGCCCCGCTCGGCGAGGCTTGCCGCGAGCGCCACCAGGCAGCCGAGGCCGCCGGCGCCGGTCTCGCTGTCCAGCACCTCGACCCTGCCCGGCCGGCCTTCCTCGGCGACGATCCGGGCCGCTTCGCGCGCGCTCTCGCACGTGCCCGACAGGCCGCCGGCGATGTGGATCGAGAGGACGTCGCGGCCGGCGTCCAGGAGCGGCTGATAGCACGACAGGAAGTCGCCGACCGACGGCTGCGAGGTGGTCGGCAGCTGCGGGGACGCGTGCAGCCGCGCGTAGAAGGCGTCGAGGTCCCGGTACTCGCGCTCAGGGCGCAGATCGCCGCCCCAGCCGACGTACAGGCTCACCTGCTGGATGTCCCACCGGTCGATCAGCGACTGCGGCAGATATGTGGTGCTGTCCGTGACGACGGCCACGCGGTGGCTCGTCGAGGGTTGCACGGAGGTCTCGTTGGCGTTCACAGGCTGCTTAGCCTACGCAGCGCGCATCCGGCCCGCTCAGCGGATGAGTGGGTCCAGGCGGGTGGCGCTGATCGTCTCGCGCAGCGTGTGCAGGGCGTCGTGCCGTGGACGCCAGCCGAGCTCGCGCCGCGCCTTGCTCGCGCTCATGATCACCGGCTCGCGAAACGCGGCAATCCACTGGGCCTGCGCGGGCAGGAAGCCGAGGCGCCCGACGATGTCCGCGATCGCGTCCACAGCCAGCTCGGGCACGGGGATCGAGTACCAGCCGAGCTCCTCGGCGAGCAGCTTGACGGTCAGCTCGCCGGCTGCGGCGAGGTTGTACACGCCGGGCGTGCCGCGGCCGAGCACCGCCGCGCGCATGGCGCTGGCGACGTCGTCGTGGTGCACCAGTTGGAAGGGCACGCCGGGGTCGGGCAGGACGGGCTTGAGGATCGGCACTCCCTCCAGCAGGCTGAGCACCGGTCCCGGCAGTCGCTCGGAGACCTGCGTGTAGGGCAGGCTGTCGATCAGCAGCGGCGCCTGCGGTCCGGCGACGATGCACGGGCGAAAGACGTACGCGTCGGTGGCGGCGCCGGCGAGCGTGGCCGTGAGCAGCGCCTCCACCTCCGCCTTCTGCGCCGAGTAGTAGTGCGCGGCGGTGCCGCGTGCGGGCACATCCTCGGTCAGCGGCTGCGGGTTGTCTCGATGGAAGCCGTACGCGGCCACCGAGGAGGCGTACACCAGCCGCTTGGCGCCGGCCGCGACGGCCGCCTCGAACACGTTGCGCGAGCCGACCAGGTTCACCTCGCGGCTCTCCTCCGCGCCGCCCATGATCATGAACGCCAGATGCACGACCACGTCGGCGTCGCGCACGAGCGCTGCGACCGCATCGCGGTCGAGCACGTCGCCCTGCTTGTAGGCGACCTTCTTCCAGCCCCAGGCGCCCGGGTCGAACGGCCTGCGCGCCATGCCGAGGATCGCGGAGACCTCGCGCGAGCGCTCCAGCGAGGCGACGACCGCCTTGCCGATCTCGCCGGTCGGGCCGGTGATCGCCACGGTCAGGCCTTTCCGGGTCTGTGCGCGCGGCGCCATCCACCCGTTGTAGCGCACCGCCGCCCCGGGGGCGGGCGTCGGCGCAGCACGTACGCTTGATCGGTGCCCGCGCTCCCAGCGTCCACCTCGATCGGCCAGAGCATCAGCTCGTTCCTGCAGGCGGCCGGCAAGTTCTTCTCCGATCTCGCCGCGGTCCATTGGGCGGCGCTGCTGCTGGGGCTCGCGTTCTTCGGGCTGAACCTGACGCTGCGCTCGCGCGCGTTCTTCAACAGCCTGCGCGCCGCGTACCCCGCCGCCTCCTTTCAGTGGCGGCGCGTGTGGGGCGCGTACTTCGCGGCGGTCGGCTTCAACAACGTCGTGCCCGCGCGCGGCGGGGACATCATCAAGCTGTTCCTGACGCGCTCGTCGATCCCCGATTCCCGCTATCCGACCGTGGCGGCGGCGTTCTTCGTCGAGTCGATCTTCGACATCTGCGTCGGCGTGCTCGTGTTGATCTTCGCGTTCACGCAGGGGGTGTTCCCCAAGCCGCCCGACTTCTCGAAGCTGAGCTCGTTCGACATCTCCTATCTCGCCGAGCACTTCCAGCTGACGCTCTTCCTGATCACCGCCCTGGCGATGCTCGGCGTGGTCGCCTTCGCGCTGCTGTCGGTGCGCGCGCAGGCGTTCTGGGCGCGGGCGCGCCAGGGGGTGACGATCCTCGGCGACCGTCCGCGCTATGCCCGCGAAGTCGCGGCTCTGCAGGCGCTCGCGTGGCTGTGCCGCTTCGCCGCGTTCTGGTTCCTGCTGGAAGCGTTCAGGGTGGGGGGCTCGGTCCAGAACGTGCTGCTCGTGTTCGCCGTCAACCAGGTCGCCGGCGCCGTGCCCTTCACCCCGGGCGGCCTCGGCGTGCAGCAGGCGCTGCTCGTCAAGGTGTTCGCCACGACCGCCCCCACGGCGGTGGTGGCCGCGTACTCCGTCGGTCAGCAGATCGCGATCGCGGTGTTCACCGCGCTCGTCGGCCTCGGCGCCGTCGTGTTCATCTTCCGCTTCCGCTCCTTCAAGGAGGTGCTCTACGCGGGGCGGGCCTCACGCGAAGCCGAGCGGGCAGCCGAGCGCGCCGGGGTTTATTGAAGCCCCTCGCGCGCCTCGCGCACGAGCGTCACTGCCTCGGGGAAGACGCGGGCGATGACGGTGCGGATCTGTTCGGCCTGAGCCTCGGCGTTGCCCTGGACGTTGATCCTGCCGACGGCCGCGACGGTCATGTCGACGGCGAGCTTGATCGCGTTGTCCGCCCACACGAGCCGCTGGTTGCCCTGCATCTGTTCCGCGAACTCCGCGAGGCGCCGCTGGAGCTCCTCCGGGTCGCCGAACAGATCTCCGAGGCCACCACTTTCCATGCCCGCATCATAGACTGCCCTGCTCATGCCCTCCGCCGGTGAGATTCGCGAGCAGGTTGCCCTAGAGGCCGAGCGCCGCAGCCGCCTTGCCGTACCGGCGTTCGCCGGCGGCTTCCTGTACCTGCTGAGCTCGATCATCATCTCGGAGACGCTCAACGGCGCGCCGACGGTCGGCCTGCTCGAGGGTCTCGGCCCGGCGCTGTCAGGCGTGGCGAACCCGACCATCAGCCCGCGCACGCCGGAGGTCAAGTTCATCAGCCACCACGCGCTGGCGCTGATCGCCGGCAGCACGCTCGCCGCGATCGCGATCGGCGCGTTGACGTTGATCCTGCTCCTGCTCGTCAACGCGACGAGCTTCCGGCGCCCGCAGACGTGGGCGGCCCAGCGGCCGCTGGTGCTTGCCGGGGGAATCGCGGTCGCGGTCGTCAGCGTCGGGCATCAGGTGGCCAGCGCGATCGAGACGCACAACTTCGTGGTCGGCCACGACTACTCCAACCACGCGGTCGAACAGGCGCTGACGACCGGCACGGTCAACACGATCGCCGACTACGTCGACCTGCTCGCGGGCCTCGCGCTCGCCGCGGGGATGATCGGGACGATGATCAACGCGCTGCGCGTCGGGCTGCTGCCGCGCTGGATGGCCTTCCTAGGCATGTTCACGGGGCTGCTGATCTTCCTGCCGATCGGCGGCGCCGAGCTGCAGATCGTGCCGGCCTTCTGGATGGTGATGGTCGGCGTCCTGTTCTTCGGGAAATATCCGAAGGGCGATCCGCCGGCATGGGCTGCCGGAGAGGCGCGGCCATGGCCCTCGCAGGCGCAGCTGCGCGCCGAACGAGGGGGCGCAAGCCCGGCGGTCGCGACGGCCGGCGGGGCGACGCCCGCGCCGGTGCCGCCGGCCAGCGGCGGCTCCTCGCGCAAGCGGCGCAAGCGGGGCGCCCGCGGCTGATGTCGCCCGAGCCGCAGACGCCCGCCGGCGAGGAGCTCGACAACGAGCTGGCGTCGCTGCTGGAGGTCGAGCGGTTCGCTCCTTCCGCCGAGTTTCGCGAGCACGCGCTGCTGAGCGATCCGAGCGTCTACGAGCAGGCGGCGGCCGATCCGCAGGCGTGGTGGGCCGCGCGTGCCGCCGAGCTCGACTGGTTCCAGCCGTGGACGCGGGTCCTAGACGACGAGAACCCGCCGTTCTACAAGTGGTTCACCGGCGGCATGCTCAACGTCTCATACAACTGCCTCGACCGTCACGTGATCGGGGGTCGCGGCGAGCGTGTCGCGCTGCACTGGCGCGGTGAGGACGGCCAGGAGCGTGACATCACCTACGCGGAGCTGCTGGGCGACGTCGAACGCTTCGCCAGCGCGCTGAAGGAGCTCGGCGTGCGCAAGGGCGACGTCGTCGGGATCTACCTGCCGATGATCCCCGAGGTGGTCGTGGCGATGCTCGCTTGCGCACGCATCGGCGCTCCGCACAACGTCGTCTTCGGCGGCTTCTCCGCCGAGGCGGTGCGCGAGCGCATGGAGTTCTCCGAGGCGAAGGTGCTGATCACGGTCGACGGCGCGGCGCGCAAGGGCAAGACGGCGCCGGTGAAGGATCGCGTCGACGAACACATGGGGGACCTGCCGAGCCTCGAGAAGATCGTGGTGGTCCAGAGCAAGGGCACGCCGTGCCAGATGCAGGACGGGCGCGACGTCTTCTACGAGCAGATCGTCGCGGCGGCAGATCCGGTGTGCCCGGCCGAGCCGCTGGACGCCGAGCACCCGCTGTACATCCTCTACACGTCAGGCTCGACGGCCAAGCCGAAGGGGATCCTGCACACCACCGGCGGCTATCTCACGGGGGTCTCCACGACGCATCGCTACGTGTTCGACCTGAAGCCGGAGTCCGACGTGTACTGGTGTGCGGCGGACGTCGGCTGGGTCACCGGGCACTCCTACATCGTCTACGGCCCGCTGTGCAACGGCGCCACGTCGGTGATGTGGGAGGGCGCGCCGGACTACCCGCACAAGGGAATCTGGTGGGAGATCGTCGAGCGCTACGGCGTCACGATCCTGTACTGCGCGCCGACCGCCATCCGCGCGTGCATCAAGTGGGGGGCACAGTGGCCGAACGAGCACGATCTGACGAGCCTGCGGCTGCTGGGCTCGGTCGGCGAGCCGATCAACCCGAAGGCGTGGCTGTGGTACCACAAGGTGATCGGCGGGGAACGCTGCCCGATCGTGGACACGTGGTGGCAGACGGAGACCGGCGCGATCATGATCACGCCGCTGCCGGGGATCACGGCGACGAAGCCCGGCTCGGCGACGCAGCCGTTCCCGGGGGTGTTCGCGGAGGTGCTCGGCGAGTCCACCGGCGAGCCGATCGAGGAGGGCCAGGGGCTGCTGGTGCTCACGCGGCCGTGGCCGTCGATGCTGCGCACGCTCTACAAGGAGGAGGAGCGCTTCGTCGACACCTACTTCTCGCGGTTCGGGCGGGAGACCTACCTCGTCGGCGACGCCGCCAGGCGCGACCGCGACGGCTACTACTGGGTGATCGGGCGCATCGACGACGTCGTCAACGTCTCCGGCCACCGCCTGTCGACAGCCGAGGTCGAGTCGGCGATCGTGGCCCATCCCGACGTCGCCGAGGCGGCGGTGATCGGCCAGCACGACGAGGACACCGGGCAGGCGATCGTCGCGTTCGTGACGCTGCAGGGACACGTGGACGGCGACGAGCGCACGATCGAGGGGATCCGCGAGACGGTCGCCGAGCGCATCGGCAAGTTCGCCCGTCCCAAGCGCATCATCTGGGCGGACGACCTCCCGAAGACGCGCTCGGGCAAGATCATGCGCCGCCTGCTGCGCGACATCGCCGAGGGCCGCGCGCTCGGCGACGTGACGACGCTGCGCGACCCCGCGGTGATGGGCGCGCTGGAGGAGCAGGTCAAGCAGCTGCAGGCGGAGGAGGCCTGACCCGCCTCGGACTCGGCAGGCGCTCCCACGGCCGAGCGGCTGATTCTCATCGAATCTTTAGGCTGCTCTGAGAGGCTGCGCACAGATGTCCGACCTGGCGATCGAAACGCGCGGCCTGACCAAGCGCTTCGGCGAGCGCACGGCCCTCGACGGCATCGACCTGGATGTCCCGCGCGGCTGCGCCTTCGGCTTCCTCGGCCCCAACGGCGCCGGCAAGACGACGATCATCAGGACGCTGCTCGGCCTCACGCACGCGACGTCCGGCACCATGAGCCTGCTGGGCCATCCCGTGCCCGCCGAGCGCGCGCAGGCGCTGCAGCGCGTCGGGGCGATCGTCGAGGAGCCGCGCTTCCACATGCACCTCACCGGGCGCGAGAACCTGCGCATCGTCGCCGCCGTGCGCGGCCCGGAGACGTTCGAGCGGATCGACCCGGCGCTCGCACGCGTCGGACTCGTCGAGCGCGCCAACGAGAAGGTCAAGAGCTACTCGATGGGCATGCGCCAGCGGCTGGGGGTCGCCCGCTGTCTGCTGGCCGACCCGCTGCTGCTGATCCTCGACGAGCCGACCAACGGCCTCGACCCCGGCGGCATCCAGGAGTTCCGCGAAATGATCCGCGCGATGGTCGAGCAGGAGGGTCGGACGGTGTTCGTCTCCTCGCACCTCCTGGACGAGGTCGAAAAGACGTGCGACGCGGCGGCGATCGTCGACCGCGGCAAGATCGTCACGCAGGGCGCGATCGCCGATCTCGCCGCCGGCGGTGGCGCACGCAACGAGCTCATCGTCGGCGTCGACGACACCGATCGAGCGCTCGGCATCCTCGGTGCGAGCGCGCTCGTGGCGGAGGCGCGCCGCGACGACGAAGGCATTCGCGTCGTGCTTGTCGGAAACCCGCAGACGGCTGCGCAGGTCAACGCCGCGCTCGTGCAGGCCGGCGTGGGCGTCATCCGCCTGGAGCCCGTGCGCCACAGCCTCGAGCAGCGCTTCCTGCAGATCACATCCAGGCTCGACGCCGACCTCGTGCCCGAGGAGGTGAAGGCATGAACCCCGAGATCGCGCTGCGCATGGTCGGAGCGGACTTCCTGAAGCTGCGCAAGAAGCGCAGCACGCTGATCTGGGCGCTCGTGCTCGTGATGGCGCCGCTGGTCATCTTCTTCATCGTCAAGGCCGTCCAGCACTCCTCGAGCCCCACCGAACACTCCCCCGCGGGCGGCATCGGCGGATACACCGACGCGCTGCGCGTGCTCGCGTTCTTCTTCGGGCCGCTCGCCGCGATCATGATCGGCACCGACGGCGGCGCCGGCGATCTCGCGGCTGGAGTCTTCCGCGACCTTGTCGTGACCGGACGCTCGCGCGTCGCGTTGTTCGCCACGCGCGTCCCGGCGGCGGTCGGACTCTGCTGGCTGGTTGTCCTCGCCGGCTACGCGGTGACGTTGATCGGAACCTACGCCCTCGCCTCGGGGACGCCCACCCCCGGCGGCGCCCTGATCGTGAACGGGCTGCTGTTCACGCTCTTCTCCGCGGGCATCGTGTGCGTGGTGGCCGTTGGCTTCTCCTCGCTGACCGGCTCGCGGCCGGCCGCGCTGACAGTGCTAATCGGTTGGCAGCTGATCGCGAGCCGCATCCTCGAAAACATCGAATCGCTAGGCAGCTCGCGCAAGCTGATCCTCAGCCAGGACGTCGCCCACTTCAGCCCGATCAGCCTCAACGACGGCCATGGACCGCGCGGCGGGGCGACCGTGACGATGTCGACGGCCACGGCCGTGATCGTGTGCCTCGTCTGGATCGCCGTCTTCTGCGCGCTCGGCGCGTGGCGAACGCGCCAGATGGACGCCTGACACCGGCATATCGACGTCTATTGGCGATCGCCAATAAAGGCGCAGAGACCCGAAACCGCTAAACCTTGCGGTACTCGGGAACCCAGCTCCCGTCGTCTTGACGGCTGAAGTCCTGGAACAGCCCCGGCGCCTCGGACTGCATCAGCCTGGCAACTTTGTCGAACACGAGCCGCAGCTCCTCCTCGGCTCCCTCGGCGGTGCGCATCTCGATCACGTGGCGCAGCGTGCGCGCGTTGGCCGTCCACAGGATGTCCGTGCTCAGGCCGATCGGCGCCAGCCGGCGCAGCGCCGAGGTGACCTCCTTCTTCACGTGGAAGGGCACGCCCTCCTCGTCGATGCCCAGCTCCCTGGCGGCGCTGACCTGGAACTCCTCGAGCCGCTCGACGATCGACAGCACCTGGTCGCGCACCGGCTCGAGCGCAGGGGGCACGCGGAAGCCGATGTCCGTCAGGCGCACGTAGCGCAGGCTCTCCTGGCTGAACGCAGAGCCGGCGCGATGCCTGACGAGCTCGTGGGTGAACGTCCGGCTCACGTTGCGGAACGCGAGCGAGTAGTTGGCGTGCTCGAGCACGCTGCCGTGGGCCGAGCGCAGGATGTTGGCGAAGTACTCCCGCTGGTCGGTCCTGACCCTCGTGACGTTCGGGTTGAGGCCCGGCTCCCAGCTGCGGTAGCAGGCGCGGCCGCCGAACTCGACGATCAGCTCTCCCGGGTTGGGCTCGTCCCCGGTCTCGTCCAGGCGGCGCTTGAGCCACGACTCGCCGCCGACGTCGCGCAGGTAGGCGCCCATCCCCTCGAGGTCAATCGATGGGCGTGCGATGAGAAATACGCTCGGGCTCGTCTCGTGCATCGGGGCGGACGATGCTAGGGCGTCTCTCGGACGTTGAAACCGCGCCCCGGGCATCCTCCTAAACTCCGAAGCAGTGGACGTGCTGCGCGCGCTCGCCAGCGAGTGAGTGCGGGGCCCGATCGGCAGCTAAGCTGCCGGGCAATGGCCGCCAGCTCCCCCGCCCAGCCGACAGACCCGGAGCTGCAGGCGACCGCGTGGGACCTCGAGCCGCTGGTCGACGGCGAGGGCGAGCCGGGCGTCGAGCGGCGCGTGCGCGAGGCGCTCGAACGCTCGCAGGCGTTCGCCGGCCGCTGCGCGGGCAAGCTCCAGGAGCTCGACAGCGCGGGCCTGCGCGAGGCGATGCTGGAGCTGGCGGAGATCCACGAGATGGTCGCGCGCGCCGGCTACTACGCGGCGCTGCGCTTCTCCACCGACACGGCCGACCCCGCCAACGGCGCGCTGCTGCAGAAGGTGCAGGAGCAGGAGACGGCGATCCAGACGACGCTGCTGTTCTTCGAGCTGGAGTGGGCGGCGCTTGCAGACGAGCGCGCCGAGGATCTGCTGGCGGGCGAGGGCCTGGAGTTCTGCGCGCACCACCTGCGCAACGTGCGCCGCTACCGCGAGCACCTGCTGAGCGAGCCGGAGGAGAAGATCCTCGCGGAGAAGTCGCTGACGGGCGCGAGCGCGTGGACGCGGCTGTTCGAGGAGCTGACGTCGGCGATCGAGATCACCCTCCCGGGCACACCCCACGGGGCGCAGGCAGGTGACGTGGGCGGCGAGCAGGTCGCGCTGGACGTGGCGCTGAGCCGCCTGGCGCTGGCGGACCCGGACGTGCGGCGCACGACGGCGGAGGCGGTGACGGCGGCGCTGGCTCCGGGCCTGCGCACGCGCGCGTACCTGTTCAACACGCTGCTGGCGGACAAGGCGACGGACGACCGCCTGCGCAGCTATCCGAGCTGGCTGGCGGCGCGCAACCTGGCGAACGAGGCGAGCGACGAGTCGGTGCAGGCGCTGATCGAGGCGGTCCGCTCGCGCTATGAGATCCCGCGCCGCTGGTACCGGCTGAAGGCGCGGCTGCTGGGCGTGGAGCGCCTGGCGGACTACGACCGCATGGCGGCGGTGACGGAGGACGTGATCAGCTACCCGTTCGCGCACGCGCGCGAGATCGTGCTCGACTGCTACTCGTCGTTCTCGCCGGAGCTGGGGACGTTGGTGCAGCGCTTCTTCGACGAGCGCAGGATCGACGCGCCGGTGCGCCCGGGCAAGCGCGGCGGCGCGTTCTGCGCGGCGGCGGTGCCGTCGGTGTACCCGTACGTGCTGCTCAACTACACCCACCGCCGCCGCGACGTGCTGACGCTCGCGCACGAGCTCGGCCACGGGGTTCACTTCGCGCTGGCGGCGCGCCAGGGGGTGTTCCACCAGAGCACGCCGCTGACGCTGGCGGAGACGGCGTCGGTGTTCGGCGAGACGATCGTGTTCGGGCGCCTGCTGGAGGAGGACACGGCGCCGGCGTCGCGCCTGGCGCTGCTGGCGGAGAACCTGGAGGACACGATCGCGACGGTCTTCCGCCAGGTGGCGATGAACCGCTTCGAGGATCTGGTGCACACGAACAGGCGCGAGCAGGGCGAGCTGTCGGTGGAGCGCCTGGGCGAGCTGTGGGCGGAGAGCCAGTCGGAGATGTTCGGCGACTCGATCGAGCTGACGGACGGCTACCGCAGCTGGTGGTCGTACATCCCGCACTTCATCGGCAGCCCGGGCTACGTGTACGCGTACGCGTACGGGCAGCTGCTGGCGCTGTCGGTGTACGAGCGCTACGAGCAGACGGGCCCGGAGCTGGTGCCGCGCTACCTGGAGATGCTGGCGGCGGGCGGCTCGCGCAGCCCGCAGGAGCTCGGCGAGATCGTCGGCGTGGACCTCGCGGACCCGGGCTTCTGGACGGCGGGCCTGGACCTGGTGGAGCGCCAGCTGCAGGAAGCGGAAGCGGCGGCGCAGGCGTCGGGAAGGCTTGGATGAGCCAGGCGTTCGCGGGCAAGACCGTCCTCGTGACGGGCGCGTCGCGCGGCATCGGCCTGGCGACCGCGCGCCGGTTCGCGTCGCTGGGCGCGAAGGTGGGGCTGGTGGCGAGCAACGCGCAGCTGCTGGAGCAGGCGGGCGAGCAGATCGAGGGCAAGCACCATGTGGTCGCGGCCGATCTGACCGACCCGGCCGCGTGCGCGCGCGCGGTCGTCGAGGTGAGCGCGGCGCTCGGGTCGATCGATGTGCTGATCAGCTGCGCGGGCGTGCTGCGGCGCGACTTCGTCGAGGACGTCGAGCCGGCGGACTTCGAGCAGAGCTACCGCCTGCACGTGGGCGCGGCGATCTGGCTGACGCAGGCGGTGCTTCCGAACATGCGCGAGCGCGGCTACGGGCGCATCGTGCTGGTGTCCTCGGAGCTGGGGCTGATCGGCGGCCCCTCGTACGCGTCGTACTGCTCGAGCAAGTGGGCGATGGTGGGGCTGGGGGAGGTGCTGAGCCACGAGCTGGCGGGCAGCGGCGTGCGCGCGACGGTCGTGTGCCCGGGCGACGTGCGCACCGACCAGCTGAGCGAAGAGCACGAGTGGGGGCTGACGGGCGGCGTGACGCCGGAGAAGGCGATGTCCGCGGACTACGTCGCCCGCGCGATCGTGCGCGCGACGGAGCGCGGCAAGCCGCTGGTGGTCGTCGACCGTCCGCACATGCGGGCGGCGTTCTGGGTAATGCGCCGCGCGCCGCGTTTGCGTGTGCCGCTCGTCGGCGACGCTTATAAGAAGCTGATGCGCGAGCGCGCTGAGCGCACCGCCTGACGGTGATCCCGGGCGGCGGCCTCGGTGGCCGTCGAGGCGCCGAGGCTTCACGGGCTCCAGGCGCACTGACATCGCGTGGCCGGGGCCGCACGAATTTCACAACTGCGCCGAGTTCAGGAGAGTAGTCTCCTCAGGTGCGCTCCTGTCAACCTGGATCGAGACGGGGGGCGAGGCACTAGCGAATACAAGGGGCGGCGCTCGCCGTCCATGGAGAGGGGGAGGGATGGTTCTTCGAGTATGGGCCCGTTCGGCGGGCTCCAAGTTACGCACGATGGCGTCGGTGCTCGCGGCCACGGTCGCGATGCTGGCGATCGTGATGACCGCGCAGGCCTCGGCCGCAGGCTTCGGGCGTGGGCTCACCGCCAGCCCGCTGGCGACGCCGGCGGCGCCTGTGGTTACAGGGCTGACGCCCAGCAGCGGCCTGGAAACGGGTGGCACGGAAGTGAGCATCAGGGGATCGAGCTTCGCCGGAGCCACGGCGGTCGAATTCGGAACGACCAGCGCGAGCTTCACGGCTAAGAGTCGCAGCAGGATCGTGGCGGTCGCTCCGGCGGGAACCGGCACGGAGGACGTGAGGGTGACGACCCCCGGCGGCACGAGCGCGATCGATCCTGGCGATGAGTTCACCTACGTCTCACCTGTGCCCGCCGTCAGCCGGCTGAGCCCCAGCGAAGGTAGCTTCCTCGGCGGGAAGAAGGTCCAGGTGGTCGGCACGAACTTCACCGGCGCCACCGAGGTCTACTTCGGCGCCAGCCCCGTGAAGAGCTTCAAGGTGGTCTCATCGACCTCGATCTCTGTCACCACTCCGGTCGGCTATGGCACGGTGAACGTGACGGTCGTGACACCGGAAGGCACGAGCGCGATCACTCCCTCGGACGAATACGTCTATACGGGGGTGCCGCCCGGGGTGAGCGGAGTCTCCCCGAAACTGGGGCCCGCCGCGGGTGGCAACGTCGTGGGGATCTCAGGGGCCGACTTCATCGGTGTCACAGGGGTCACCTTCGGAGGCGCCAGCGCCGAGAGCTTCGTCGTCAACTCTCCCACTTCGATCACCGCGGTGGCCCCGCCGGAAACGGCGGGGAGGGTGGAAGTGACGGTAACCACGGTATACGGCAGCAGCCCTGCATTTTGGTGCGCCAGGGCGCGGCCGTGCGTCATCGACGACTACTACAAATTCATCGAACCGACGATCACCGAACTGAGCCCGGACAGCGGTCCGGAAGCCGGTGGCACGAACGTGACGGTCACGGGCACGGGCTTCGGCATCGGCCTGGGCGCGACGACGTTCACGTTCGACTCGGTGCCGGCAAGCGAAGTGGAATGCATTGCGCTGACGACGTGCACGCTCGTGACCCCGCCACACAAAGCGGCGACAGTGATCGTGAAAGCAGCGATCGGCACATACAAGTCCATGCCGGCCATGTCGAAGGAATACGTGTACACCAAATGACGCATCGAGACGGCATCGGCTGATTCGCGGTGTGGGGGCCATCGGCGGCGCGAGGCGCGCTCGCCGATGGCCCCGCGTCGTCCATGGCAAGCGAGCATCCTCAGGCGTCGTTGGCCGATGTGCCTGCAGAATATGCCTATACTGTAGGCATGAGCAGCATTCAGTACACCGTGCGCGGCGTACCGCCGGACGTCGACGCAGAGCTGCGCCGCGAGGCCCGCACGACGGGGAAGACGCTCAACGCGCTGGTTGTCGAGACGCTCGAGCAGGCGACGCTGCCGCCGTCGGCCACCGTCCATGACGACCTCGACTGGTTCGTCGGCAGCGCACCGGGCGGTGATGAGGCTCGAGACGCACAGGCTTGGCTCGACGCGCTGCCGGCCGAGCCTGAGTGAAGCTCGCCCTCGACACCAACGCCTACAGGGCGCTCGGCGAGGGCGATCCCGGCCTGGCCGAGAGCATGCGCCGCGCCGAGACGATCGGGCTGCCGATCAACGTGCTCGGCGAGCTGTGGTTCGGGTTCGTGAACGGGTCGAAGCTGCGCGAGAACAGCGAGGCCCTGGAGCGCTTTCTCGCGACTCCGCGCGTGCAGATTCTCCAGCTCGACGAGCAGACCGCGCGCGGCTTTGGTGAGATCGCCACCTCGCTCCGGCAGGCCGGGATCGCGATTCAGCAGAACGACATCTGGATCGCGGCTCTGTGCAAGCAGCACGGGTTCGCGCTCGCCACCCGCGACACGGGGTTTCAACACGTCCTGGGGCTGGAGATCGTCGAGGTCGCGTCGCCGGCTGCGTAGAGCTTGTGCGTGGGCCGATCCCTCGATCGGTGGCGACCTATACTCGGACGGACGGTTGACACTCGGTGAAAGGTGCCTTCGTGGACGTCGATATCTGGTCTGACATCGCGTGTCCTTGGTGCTACATCGGCAAGCGCCGATTCGAAGCGGCGCTGGCCGAGTTCGAGCACGGGGATGAGATACGGGTGACCTGGCGGAGCTTCGAGCTCGATCCCGATGCGCCGCACGAGCAGGAGGGCGATCGCGCGGCGCGCCTGGCGGCGAAGTACGGGATGACGATCGAGCAGGCGCACGAAGCGGGCCGGCAGATCACAGATGTCGCGGCGGGCGAGGGCCTTGACTTCCGCTTCGACATCGCCCGCAGCGGCAACACGTTCGACGCCCATCGGGTCGTCCACCTCGCCGCCGAGCACGAGCTGCAGGACGCGATGAAGGAGCGCCTGCTGCGCGCGTACTTCACGGAAGGCGAGCTGGTCAGCGACCACGAAACGCTCGTGCGCCTGGCGGTTGAGGTCGGCCTGGCCGAGGGCGAGCTGCGCGAGATGCTCGCGAGCGAGCGCTACGCGGAGGAGGTCCGCGGCGACGAGCTGCTGGCGGGCCAGCTGGGCATCAGGGCGGTGCCGACGTTCGTCGTGGGTCGCGCGTTCGGAACCTCCGGCGCCCAGGATCCCGGCGCGCTGCTGGAGCTGTTGCGTCGCGGGTGGGAGGCGCGCGGTGAGCAGGCGGTCGTCGCAGCCGCCGAGGCGCCTGGCGGCGACGGCTGATCGCCGAAGCGCGCGGCGGCTGAGCTGAGCGCGACCATCGAGGCCGCGCTCACAGCGTGGGCTCAGGCCCCCGCGACCGCCAGCTGCTCGTCGTTGTAGGTCTCGCCGCGCTCGGCCTTCTCGACGAGCGAGGCGGGCGGCTCGAAGCGCTCGCCGTACTTCTCGGCCAGCTCACGCGCACGCGCGACAAAACCGGATACACCGCCGTCGTAACCGTTGATGTACTGCAGCACGCCGCCGGTCCAGCCGGGGAAGCCGATGCCGAGGATGGAGCCGATGTTGGCGTCGGCGACCGACTCGATGACGCCCTCGTCGAGGCACTTGACGCTCTCGATGGCCTCGGCGAACAGCATCCGCTCCTCGAGGTCCCTGAGTGAGATGGACGCCGGATCGTCGGTCTGGGGGAAGGCGTCCTTCAGGCCCTTCCAGAGTCCGGTGCGCTTACCGTCCTCGTATTCGTAGAAGCCCGCGCCGCGCAGCCTGCCCGGCCGCCCCGCCTCGAGCATGTGGTCGACGACGGCGAAGGCGGGGTGCGGCGCGAACGTGCCGCCTTCAGCCTCGACGGCATCCTTGTAGGCCTTGCGGATCTTCGCCGACAGTTCCATGTTGAGCTCGTCGGTGAGCTGCAGGACCGGCGCGGGGTAGCCGGCCTGGTTGGAGGCCTGCTCGATCGACGGCGCGGGAACGCCCTCGAGCAGCATCGAGATGCCCTCGTTGATGAACGTGCCGATCACGCGGCTGGTGAAGAAGCCGCGGCTGTCGTTGACGACGATCGGCGTCTTCTTGATCTGCTTGGCCAGGTCGAGCGCGCGGTAGAGCGTCTCCTGGCTGGTCTTCTCGCCCTTGATGATCTCCAGCAGCGGCATCTTGTCGACGGGGCTGAAGAAGTGCAGGCCGATGAAGTCATCCGGCCGGCTGACTCCCTCGGCGAGCTCGGTGATGGGCAGCGTGGAGGTGTTGGAGCCGAGCAGCGCGTCCGGCGCGAGGTGCGGCTCGATCTCGGCGAACACCTGCGCCTTGACCGCGGGGTCCTCGAACACGGCCTCGATCACGAGGTCGGCGCCGGCGGCTGCCGCGGGGTCGTCGGTCGGCGTGATCCGCGCGAGCAGCGCGTCGGCCTTCTCCTGCGTGGAGCGCCCACGCGAGACGGCCTTCTCGACCAGCGCCTGCGAGTAGCCCCTGCCACGGTCGGCCGCCTCCTGCGAGACGTCCTTGAGCACGACCTCGATGCCGGCTTTGGCGCACACGTATGCGATCGCGGCGCCCATCATGCCGGCGCCG
Organism: uncultured Solirubrobacteraceae bacterium; assembly: GCA_963735705.1. GTDB lineage: Bacteria > Actinomycetota > Thermoleophilia > Solirubrobacterales > Solirubrobacteraceae > Palsa-744. The sequence goes on along the minus strand of CAVTLZ010000012.1, from coordinate 143,604 downwards.
AGGACGACGACCTTCTGCGCGCGGAACGGCTCGATGCCCTCCGGCCGATCGCGATCGCCGTTGACCTGCTGCAGGTCGAAGAAGAACGCCTGGATCATGTTCTTCGATACCTGCCCGATGAGCAGGTCGACGAAGTAGCGGCCCTCGATCTCGATCGCCGTGTCGAAGTCCACCTGCGCGCCCTCGACGGCGGCGGCCATGATGTGGTGCGGGGCGGGGTAGTTGGCGCCCTTGAGCTGCTTGCGCAGGTTCGACGGGAACGCCGGCAGGTTCTGCGCGAGCTTGGGGTTCGACGGCGTGCCGCCGGGGATCTTGTAGCCCTTGACGTCCCACGGCTGCACGACCTCCTCGCCGGCCCTGGAGGCGATCCACGCCTTGGCGGCGGGGACGAGCTCCTCCTGGGTCGCGACGACCTCGTCGAGGATGCCGACCTCTTTGGCCTTGTCGGGGCGTAGGCGCTGGCCCTGCATCAGCAGCTGCATGAGCGCGTCGACGATGCCGATCATGCGCACGGTGCGCACGACGCCGCCGGCGCCGGGCAGCAGGCCGAGCTGCACCTCGGGGAAGCCCATCTGGACCTTGGGGTCGTCGACGGCGATGCGGTGGTGGGTGGCCAGGGCTATCTCGAGGCCGCCGCCGAGCGCGGCGCCGTTGATGGCGGCGACGACGGGCTTGCCGAGCGTCTCCAGGCGGCGCAGCTGCGCCTTGCCGGCGCGCACCATCTCGGCGAGCTCCGGCGCGTTCTCGGGGGTGGCCTGCTTGAGGTCGTTGAGGTCGCCGCCGGCGAAGAACGTGTTCTTGGCGGAGGTGATGACGACGCCTGTGATGTCGTCCTTCTCGGCTTCGAGGCGGTCGAGCGTGGCGGCCATCGATTCGGCGTAGGCCGCGTTCATCGTGTTGGCCGACTGGTTGGGGTCGTCGAGCGTGAGCACGACGATGCCGTCCTCGCCCTTCTCCCAGCGAATGGCTGAAGTGCCCCGCGGGCCATCCAGGCCCGCGTCCTGATCCTGAGCTTCGGCCTCCGGCCTCAGATTCGATGCCATGACTAGATCGCCTCCACGACTGTCGCGATTCCCATGCCGCCGCCGACGCAGAGCGTCGCGAGGCCGTACCTGCCGCCCGTCCGGTGCAGCTCGTCGACGAGCGTGCCGAGGATCATGCCGCCGGTGGCTCCCAGCGGGTGGCCCATGGCGATCGCGCCGCCGTTGACGTTGACCTTCTCCATGTCCAGGCCCATGTCCCTGACGAAGCGCAGCACGACGGCGGCGAACGCCTCGTTGATCTCCACGAGGTCGAGCTGATCGACGGTGATGCCGGCCTTCTCGAGCGCCTTGCGGCTGGCGGGCGCGGGGCCGGTGAGCATGATCGTCGGGTCCGCGCCGGAGACGGCGGTGGCGAGGATCCGCGCCCTGGGCGTGAGCCCCAGTTCGTTGCCGGTCTTCTCGTTGCCGATCGTCACCAGCGACGCGCCGTCGACGATGCCGGAGGAGTTGCCGGGCGTGTGGACGTGCTCGATCTTCTCGATCCAGTGGTACTTCTGCAGCGCGACCGCGTCGAAGCCGCCCATGTCGCCCATCGCGGCGAACGAGGGCTTCAGGCCGCCGAGCGTCTCGACGGTGGTGCCGGGGCGGATGAACTCCTCGTGGTCGAGGACGACGTTCTCGTTGAGGTCCTTCACGGGGATGACCGAGCGGGCGAAGCGGCCCTCGGCCTCGGCGGCGGCGGCGCGCGCCTGCGAGCGGGCGGCGTAGGCGTCGACGTCCTCGCGGCTGAACTCCTCGATCGTGGCAATCAGGTCGGCGCTGATGCCCTGCGGGACGAAGGAGGTGTCGTAGTTGGTCTCGGGGTCCATCGCCCAGGCGCCGCCGTCGGAGCCCATGGGCACGCGCGACATCGACTCGACGCCGCCGGCGAAGACGAGGTCCTCCCAGCCGGAGGCGACCTTCTGCGCGGCGATGTTGACGGCCTCCAGGCCCGAGGCGCAGAAGCGGTTGAGCTGCACGCCGGCGACCGTGTCGGGCAGCCCGGCCTTGATGGCGGCCGTCTTTGCGATGTCGGCGCCCTGGTCGCCGACGGGCGACACGACGCCGAGCACGACATCGTCGACGCGCGAGGGGTCGAGTTTCTCGTTGCGGATGAGCGTCTCGTGCATCAGGCCGACGACGAGGTCGACGGGCTTTGTGCCGTGCAGGGAGCCGTTGAACTTGCCCTTGCCGCGCGGTGTGCGGATCGCATCGAAGACCAGTGCGTCGGTCGCTGCCATCAGTCAGTCCTCCTGTGTCGTCGAACCGCCGGCCGGGAGGCGCTGGTCCGGATGAAAAGTCGCCGGCAAAGCTACCACACAAACGTTCATGCGCGAACGCAAATATGTAAAGATCACCCCGATGCCGGCGACCGCCAGCCCATCCCCGCGCCGCAGCCAGGCGGAGCGCAGCGCAACCACGCGCGACGCGCTGCTGGACGCGACGATCGCGTGCCTGGTCGAGGAGGGCTACGCGAACACGACCACCGGCCGCGTCGCCGAACGCGCGGGCGTCTCCCGCGGCGCCCACCTGCACCACTTCCAGACCCGCCAGGCGCTGCTGGCGGCGGCGATGGAACGCCTGGCCGAACGCCGCGGCGCGCAGCTGCTCGCCGCGGCCGAGGATCTCCCGGAGGGCCGCGAGCGCCTGGTGCAGGGCCTCGACCTGCTCTGGGAGAGCTACGCGAACCCGCTGTTCCAGGCGGCGCTGGACCTGTGGTCGCACGCGCGTACTGACCCCGACCTGCGCGAGCGGCTGGTCCCGGTCGAGCGCCGCCTCGACCGCCAGACGCTGGAAGTCACGCGGCGCCTGTTCCCGGCGCTGGCCGAGCACGCCGACTTCGACCGGCTCATAGAGATGGCCGTGTCGACGATCCGCGGGCTCGCGCTACTGGACACGCTGCACCCGGGGGATGCCCGCAATCGCAAGCAGTGGCGCTACAGCCGCGCGCGGCTGGTCGAGCTGTTTGAGGGGGCGCTCTGACGACGGCGGCTTGCGTGAACGGCGGGCCTTATGAAGACCGTTGCTGCTCTGGGTCGGCCGCATCCGTCAAGCGCTCGCGCAGGTCCTCAAGCTGAGGGCGCAGCACTGGCAGTTCGCGCTCGACGACATCCCATACGAGGTTCAGGTCGACGCCGAAGTAGTCGTGGATGAGCTTGTCGCGCATACCCGCGATCTGTCGCCACGCCACCGCCGGCTCAAGTGCCCGCGTCTCATCAGAGATCCCCTTGACGGCTTGGCCGAGGATCTCGATGTTGCGGATGACCGCGTCCTGAGTCTTGCCGTCCGCGAAGAAGGCATCACGTCCGTCGGTCGTGTAGCTCACGATCGCGTCGATGGCTTCGAGCGCGTGGAGCAGGTAGACACGCTCGTCTTTCACAACGGTACGGCCTCGGCGTAGATCCGCTCGCGGAGGTGCGGGCTCACGCCGCCGTCGCTGAGGACGTCGACGTGCGTGCCCAGCAAGGTTTCGAGATCCTGCCACAGCCCGACGAGATCGAGAAGGCTACGTCCCGGTTCCATCTCGACTAGAAGGTCGACGTCGCTGTTCGCTCCGACATCGCCTCTAGCTGCCGAGCCGAACACTCGGACATTGCGCGCGCCGTGGCTGGTCGCATAGCCCAAAATCTCCTGGCGTCGAATACGCAGGCCCTCAAGGTCGATTCGTGTTGGTTGGGCGCTCATGCTCGCATCACGTTACAGCCACCCGGGCTGCTTTGACGACGCGCGTGCAGGTAGCGCACGCAGCCTTGCATGCGTGCCGCTGGCTCGACTTGGACAGCCGCTATCGCGGAGCGGCGACTAGGTCACTCTCTTCTCAAAAGCAGGTGCCGCCAGCTGCGGTCCGCGAGTGCGATCGGGTCGCCCTCGCTCGCATACATCCGCGTTGAACGCCAGACTTCCGCCTCGTACTGATTTCCGGGATGATGCTCTGCTGACATGCCTGTTGATCCCTATCGACTTCTGCGATCCCGCTCGTGACTGGACCCGGCGTCGACGAAGTCGCCTTTTACGCCCCGCTGCTGCTTAGCGATCAGCCACCGACGGCGTCACTGGAGCTGATTCTTAGGGCCACAGCAGGGCGATTGGCCTTCTACATCGGTGCCGGACTAAGCATGAGCCCTCCTACTGCGTTGCCTCGCGGTAGTGAGGTCCAGGCGCGGATCGCCGACCGCGCCCGCCGCCTGCTCGGTGTTGAGGTCACCGCGCCGGCTGGAGGGCAACCCACTCTTGAGGAGCTCGGCGAGACAGCGCTCGCGAGCGGCCCAGACGTATTGGATCGTTTGCGCGAGCTGGCCGCCGACGCCGTCGACTTCGTGGGTTCACCCCCGAACTTCGCTCATGATGCCGTAGCGCTGCTCTTGCGCGAGGGAATCGTTCAGGTGCTTACCGTCAACTGGGACTGTGGACTGGAGCGGGCCGGACGGGACCTCGGCTACGAGATCCGGCGCGTTGTTCGACAGGATCAGCGAACTTATGGACCGAGCGGCCCGGTCATCGACAAGCTCAATGGCTGCGCCAGCGAACCGTCGACCATGCGGATCACTCAGGGGGAAGTCGATGTGCCACAACAGTGGGCTGCGCACCGCGTCGGGGCGGTGCTCACCGACTCGACCGTCATCTTCATCGGGTTGGGGACTGTAGGCGCCTACGTAGCCGAGGGTGTAGAGCGGATGCTTGTCGCGGCACGTGGCGCGCCAGTGTCTGTGCTGGTTGTCAGCCCGACTCTGTCCGATGACTGGAAGAAGGCTCTGGGCGATCATGCTAACACTGCACATCAGGCGGTGGGCGCCGAGCGATTTCTCGACGACCTCCTGAGGGCAGCGGTGCGGCTCGCGCTAACCCGGGCGATCGAGCGCGCAAATCGCTGGGCCGCTGACGGCCATGCATGCGCCGTGCAGCTCGCAGCTGGCGGCGACAGAGTGTTCGACACACTAGAGAAACACGCAGCGCTCCCGGTGTGGCGCTGGTGGCGAGATGGCGCGTGTGGTCAGGCCAGTGGGAAACCGTTCATCCTCGACCGTGCCGGAGAGGTCGCACTGGCCACGGTGTGCGCACTCGTCGCCGACCACGAGCTCATCGTGAGCGGTGACGGTGACTCGCTTGTCGTTGAGCTACCGGACCGCTATCTAGAGGTCTGCAGTTGGCCTGGGGAGCCGGCGGCCACGGTGGTCACCCGTCAAGCCGACCGTATACGTAAGCGTCGTCGTCGTGGCGTCTATAGAGACCTCAAGAAGAGAATCGTTTCTGTGTCCGTCGGCCACGATGGTCCACTGCCCGGTGTGAGCGCCACAATGGACATCGCAGGGTCTGATGCGCCGATGACCGACATCTTCGATGGATCGGAGCGTTTGCTGGTGAGCTGGGTGCCAGGCGATACCTTTGCTCAGGGTCTGACAGTGGGAGTCGCGTAGTGCTGCCGGTTGATCATCCGCTCCTCGAGGCCGCGCGCGATGTGCTCCGAGACAACGGCTACGCGACCTCTCCGCACCTCTTCGACGGCCTCAAGGGTCCAGTGCTGGTTGCGGAGTCGCCATTCGCACTAGCGACTGTTGTCGCTGGTGACCGTTGGCGGAGTGTCAGCGATTCTGTTGAACAGGCGCAGGTCGCGCTATCAAATTGGGCAAGCGATCTCGACCGGTCGTCGCGTCGGTGGGATCTGTACGTTGTCGTGCTGCTTGAGTATCGGCCGGAAACACCTGACGAAGGTGCGGAAATCGAGCGGATCGAGGCGGACACCGGTCTTGCCCGGAAGATCGTCAGGTCGGGAGTTGCCTCGGACGAGCAGGTACTCCGGGCATTGAGACCCCTCCTACCGCTGGCAACTATGGGCGGTGCGGCCGCTCTTGATCTTGCCCAAGCACTCGAGGATCGCTTGGGCGTCCACGGAATCGACCCATCTTTTGCCCGCCGTGTCGTCGCTGGATTCTTCCAAACTGGACGGGTCCGCGTATGACACCTGAGCCACGCCTTCTCGAGATCGAGCTTGAAAACTTCCGAGGCTTTGCGTCGAATCAGACGATCCCACTCGACGCTGATGTCGTGGTGATATCCGGAGGTAATGGGACGGGTAAGACTTCTCTGACCGATGCTGTCATCTGGGTACTCACTGGCCAGCTCCCGGGGCTGGCCGAGCGACTTAAAGGAGAGCGGAAGGGTGAGGATTATGTCCGCAGCTACTACGGGAGCGGGCCTGCGCGGGTTCGATTGCGCCTGATCAGTCGAGGTGAGCCATGGGACATCGAGCGTCGTGGCGATGCGAGTGGTAGCGAGCTGCATATCTCACCTTCGCCCGGGGCGAGTAGCCATGCGGAGACCCAGCTGGCGAATATATTTGGGTTTGAGGAGCCAGAACTCCTGGCGGTGGGCGTCCACGCGTGGGGTGTGCTCCGCCAAGACTCGATGAGAGCGACGCTTGAGCAGGGGTCCGAGGCTCTCCATCGTCGGCTGCGCGAGATCCTCGGGCTCAGTGCCCTGGCTGAGTTCGAGGTCGCGACTCGGGATGCGGCTTCGGGTCTGAGCAAAGAGGCAGAGATGGCACGTAGCGAGCTTGATCGGATCGCCGCACAGCTGAGCACCGCGAAGCGCGAGCTTGAGTCCGCGGAAGAAAACGACTCAACGCGGAACGCTGCGCGACTTGCCGCCACGGCGCAGGTAGACCGGCTGCGGACTTCCCTGGTCGGCGGCGTACGCGTGACACTCCCAACGAAAGTCAGCTCTGACGACCTATCCTCCCTCGGTGTCGAGATCGGCGGGTTGATTCGCGAGGCTCTTGAGATCACCCAGCAGCTCGCAGCATCCCCTCTCGTTTCCGATATTCCCAGTCCGGAGGCAGTTCAGGAGTTGCGGAGCCGGTACGAGATTGCCGTCGAGGAGCACAAACAGCTCGAAACGCGTCAAAGCGCCGAGGTGCGTCTGGCTGAAGCTGCGTTGCAACTGCTATCGGATCATTGTCCGGTATGTGCGCAGTCAATCAACGAGGACAGCGTTCGCGACAGGCTCGACCAGAAGCTCACGAGCGACGCCGAGGCGGTTACTGCATTTGAGCGGGCCCGTGCGGTCGCCGTGCGTGCTGCTACCGCGCTCGAGGACGCGGAAGGTAGGCTTCGCCGCGGCGAAGCGGTGGCGTCGGGGCGCCGCCACGCGGCGGAGCGCTGGGCGGGAGCAATCTCAAGCGCCGAGCACCTGAGGGTTCCCGCTGGCTGGCAGAATTTGGATGATATCGGCGATGCGCTCGACGCCCTGCAGGAGGTTCGCGATCAGCTACAAGTCACTTATCGCGTTGTCGTCGCGTTGGAGAGCGATCCGGCCGTGGCAAGCAAGAGAGCCCGAGTTGATGAGCTGCAAAGTGCCGAGGGCAACGCTCGCGAGCGTGCCACTGACATCAGCAGCCGGCAGGTGCAGGCTGAGGCGCTGCGACGCGCGGCCGTGGAGTCGTCGGTGGAGATTACGGAACAAAGCCTAAAGGCTCTCGAGCCGGCATTCGCTCAGGTTTACGACCGGCTCGCCCCACATCCAAGCTTCACAACTCTACGCATGTTTCACGATGTGTATTACGGTAAAGGCCGCAGTACGCCGCGCATTTTTGACCCGATCCGCGACATTGAGGCTAACCCAAACCTTGTTTGTAGCGAGGGTCAGCTAAACATAATTGCCCTGTCTTACTTCCTCGCTCTCAACCTAGAGACGGACCCGGGCGGCCTCCCCTTCGTGATCCTCGACGACCCGTTGCAGGCGATGGATGTAATTAACGTGCTGGGGTTTTGTGACATAGCGCGGGAGCTACGCCATCGACGTCAGCTGCTACTCACTACCCATGATCGCCGCTTCGCCGCGCTACTTGAACGCAAGCTCGGACCTAGGTCTCGGGAACAGCGCACGCTGCTTCTACGCTTCAGCTCCTGGGATCGTGAAGGACCGAGAGTGGAGGCGATGCGGCCAGAACTGGAGCAGATTCCGTCTCTGCTCAAACTTGTGGCCTAGCTGTTGTGCCCGGTGACGTCCCGAACGCGGGCGCGTGGTGGCCGGTTGCCGAGCGCTGAGTGGGTGCGGCGCTCGTTGTAGTGGTCGATCCAGTGTGGCAGTGCTTGCGCGCGGGCGTCGGAGGTGGCGTATTCGAGCGCGTAGGCCCACTCCCGCATGAGGGTCTGGTGGAAGCGCTCGACCTTGCCGTTGGTCCTTGGCGTGTAGGGGCGTGTGCGGATGTGCTGGATCGCTCGTCGCCAGAGCAGCTGCTTGAAGGTCTTGCTCTGGGTGTAGGCGAACGCGTTGTCGGTCATCAGCCGCTCGCAGACGATCCCCTGATCCAGGAACCAGTCCAGAGCACGACAAGTGAACGCGGTGACCGTGGCGGCGGTCTCGTCAGCGTGGATCTCCGAGTAGGCCAGCCGGGAGCAATCATCGATGATCGAGTGCACGTACTCCCAGCCGATACGTCTTGAGCGTCTGGTGCGATCGCCGGTCACGGCGTGCCCAGGCTCGGTGAACTTCCCGAGCTTCTTGACGTCCATGTGCAGCAGATTCCCCGGGCACGGCCACTCATAGCGCACTACCGCAGGTGGCCGGACCCCGTTCATCGGTCCACCTGCTGTGAGAGCTGGTGGTTGTTGTTGGTGTGAAGGGTAGTGGTGCCGCCGTGTTGCGGAGGGAGCCCGTAGGGCGACCGGAGCAACGCGGCGGGCGCGGCATCGGCGGCCCCGGGGGCCGTTTCGGTGCGGTTTTCACCTTGCGCCGCTGAAACAGACCCGTTCTCGGGCGATCTGAGGGCCTTCGCGGGGCTGGTCAAGGGAATCACCTTGCCCTCCTCGGCCGCTTGGGCCCATGCCCTGGCAAAGCGGGTCGGCGCCATCATCGCAAGCGCGGAGTGCGGCCGGCGCTCGTTGTAGTCCTCGCGCCAATCGGCGACCATGACCTGCGCCTCGGCCAGGCAGCTGAACTGCTCGACAGCGAGCAGCTCGTCACGGACCCTGGAGTTGAACGACTCGACGTAGGCGTTCTGCCAGGGGGAGCCCGGGTCGATGTAGGCGCTGCCAGCACCGGAGAACCGGCACCAGTCCTTCAGGGCGTTAGCGGTCAGCTCGGGGCCGTTATCGCAGCGGATGTGCTCGGGTGCCGTGCCCCGCTCTCGGGTCAGGCGGTCGAGCACGGCGACGGTCTGATCGGCGTCGATGCGACGCTCGCAGCTCATCTCAAGCGCCTCGCGGGTGAACTCATCAACGATGTTCAGGAGCTTCAGGGTCCGCCCGTCCGCGGTCTGATCGAACTGGAAGTCAAGCGCCCACACGTGATCGGGGCGCTCCGCGGACAGGCGATCCGCCGGCACCGTCGACTCGCCGAGACGCCGGCGCTTGCGGCGGCGCTGGGGGACCCGCAGGCCCTCCTCGCGCCACAGGCGCTGCACACGCTTGCGGTTGATCACCCAGCCCTCCTCGATCAGCTGGGAGTGCGCTCGCCGGTAGCCCCAGCGCGGGCGATCCTTAGAGAGCTTGCGCAGCCTCCCGCGGAGCGCCGTGTCGTCTTGAGCGACACAGGGCTCCCTGCGCTGGGTCGAGCGGTGCTGGCCGACGATCTCACACGCCCGACGCTCGGAGAGCCCCTTGCGGTCCATCAGCATCAGGACCGCCTGGCGCCGCCGGGCCGGGCCTACCAGTTTCCCGACGCCACCTCTTTCAGCGCGTCGATCTCGAGCTCCTTGTCCGCCACGATCCGCTTCAGCCGCGTGTTCTCGCGCTCGAGCTCCTTCAGCCGCTTCACGTCGTCGGCCTTCATCCCGCCGTACTGCGCGCGCCAGCGGTGAAACGTGTTCTCGGACACCTCGAGCTCCTTGGCGACCTCCGGGATCGTCTTGCCTTCGCCGAGCATCCTTTCGGCCTCCCGCAGCTTGCGGACGACCTGCTCGGGCGTATGCCTGCGTCGCTTCATCTGAGTTCCTTCCTCGTCCATCATCGTGGACGAGTAGAACTCTCACAAGCACCGGACCGAATCTAAGGGGTCGGGCCACAGGCGCCTGCGGTCGCGGCCGACGGGAGCAGCCGCCACGGCGCAGTACCTGATGGATCGTGGAATGGGGTCGTGCGATGTCAGGCTCTTCGGCGAGTCGTCGCGGGCTCCAGCCGGTGTGCTTGCGGCGCTCGCAGATCCGCGCTGCCTCTTGGTCGCCCACCTGGCAGGGGCTGCGGTGCGGCCGGGAGCTGCGGTCCTTCAGACAGCTCAGCGTGACTCGCTCGGGCTCGCTGGCCGCCCGCCAGCGACGCACCCACTCCCAGCACGTCGACTTCGCCACGTTGCAGGCGGCTGCAGCCGCCTGCAACGTGAACCCTTCCTCCTCAACCAGCAGGACCATGCGCAGCCTGCCATGCGCGGTCAGCGGAGCGTTAGCGTGTTGCATTCCGGGCCTTCCTTGAGGTCGTGAGCTTTGACACCCACAGCCTCTCGGTAGGCCCGGACCTACCTCACGCCGTTCGCAACGTCCCTGGGCACGTCACCTAGCTCGGTTGAAAAAGCTTGTCCTGGGCCGCCTGCCAGAGGCGGCTCTAGTGCGGGAACTCCTTGGGCTCCGTGTAGTTCTGAAGCACCACGCCGAGCTGTGCCTCTACGCGGGCGACGTCGCGGACGCTCAGGCGCCCGGTGAGCAGCATCGCGATCGCTGAGGTGCCGTCGACCTCGAGCATGACGCGAGTGACGAGGCCGAGTGCTTCGATTGCGGCGGCATCCATGTCGCCGAGTAGGACACCCAGCCCGGGGCGCTCGAGATTCACGGCCCGGCGGGCTCTTGACGGGACGGTCTCGCGCCCTGGCGGTTGGACGTCCGTTTCGGCCGGGTCAAATGGCGCGGGCTCGTTCGTGAGCAGCAGCCTTGGTGATTTCATCAATCCTGCAAGAACCATTTCGAAGCCGCCGTAGGCCAGGCCGCCGCCCCCGACGCGCCTCACACCCGTGGTCGCTTCGAGAAGGGCGAGGTAGAGCCGGGTCAGTTCGTAGTGCCGGGCGCTGAAGTCTGCCGCGTGCTCGGCCTCCTGCGGGAGCTTCGGCTGCCGGCTGGCCTTGGCGTGGAACAGGTCCTTGCGCAGCGTGTTGTAGAAGTAGTCGTACGCGGCGTTTTGGGCGCCGCCTGGCGCGGGCCCTGGGAGGTAGCTCTTGAGGTTGATGAGGTGTTCGGCACCCTTGAGGGCCCGCTTCAGCCAGACCTCCTCGGACTCGGCGGGCAGCTTCTGCTCGACCTGGTCGTCGAGAAGGTTCTCGACTGCGAGCCACAAGTTGCGGAGCGAGTCGTGCAAGTCGTCCGAGAGCTGCGAGAGACGGTAGAAGCGCATGCTCTCGTGCCAGGTCTCCGGCGGTGGTGGGCGCTGCGGTCCGCTCGTCTGGATCGAGGCGGAGGCCGACGTGCGGAGCGGCTGTCGTCCGGCGATTCTCAGGGTCGCTCCGTGTGGACCGTCCCAGAACGCTATGTGCTCGTCGTTTGGGTCCAGGATCGCGAGGTCCGTGATGCCGCGGGTGCTCCAAATGTCGAGGGCCTCGAGCGCAACCTCGTAGGCGGTCTCCCAGGTGTCCGTGTAGTCGGTCTCTCGACCGCCCTGTACGACTACGTACCTGGACTCGGTACTGATCGCGGCGTTCCAGCCGTCCCCTCGTGCCCAGGTGGCTGAGCGGTTCGGCTGCTCGCGCAACAGGAACGCTGCTCCCGCGCGCTGTCCTACCGGCCCCACGAGCAACTCCAGGTTGTCGATCGTGCTGTGTGCCGGCTCCATGCGCGCCAGGCTAGCGTGAGGTTAGCCCCAATCGGCTCGCCTCAGAACAGCCCCAACGCCCCGCCCGCCTGGTGGACCAGGTCGAACAGGGGCTGGGGGACGATGCCGAAGAAGAGCGTCGCTGCGCCCGCGAGGATCGCGACCAGCGCGACCTCCGGTTGAATGCCAGTCGAGATCTGCGCGTCCAGCTCCGGCGAGCCGCCTGCCAGCGCCGGCAGCGGTCCTCCGGGGGCGCTCGGGGCAGGGGGGGTGAAGTCCGCGCGTGCCGCCGCGGCCGGCGCCTCGCGCATCCACATCGCCGCGATCACCGGCAGGTAGTAGCCGAGCGAGATCATCGAGCCGATCACGATCACCACCGCCAGCCACGTGTAGCCGCCAGCCACCGCCGCGTCGATCAGGTAGATCTTGCCGATGAAGCCCGCCGTCGCCGGGATGCCCGCCAGCGCCAGCATCGAGATCGTCATCGGCCACGCCAGCCACGGGCGCTCGCGGCCGAGGCCCGCCACTGCGTCGATCGAGTCGCCCAGGTCCGTTTCGCGCTCCCGCGCCACGATCACAGCGAACGACGCCATGTTCATCAGCAGGTACACCGCCAGGTAGAACACCGTCGCCGCGACGCCCAGCCTGCTCGCCACGACGACGCCCGCCAGCATGTAGCCGGCCTGGCCCACCGACGAGTACGCGAGCATCCGCTTCAGCGACGACTGCCCCAGCGCGCCCACGTTGCCCACCACGATCGTGATCGCCGCCAGCACCGCCACCGCCGGGCCCCAGCTGTTCTGCGCGCCGATCAGCGCAACGTCGAAGAAGCGCAGGAACACGCCCAGCGCCGCCACCTTCGTCGTCACCGCCATGAACGCCGTCACCGGCGTCGGCGCGCCCTCGTACACGTCCGGCGTCCACTGGTGGAACGGCGCCACCGACGCCTTGAAGCACAGCCCCGCCACGCACAGCGCGATCCCCGTCAGCGTCAGCGGGTCCGTCGCCAGGCCGCCGTTGGAGAGGGCGTTCGCGATCGACGAGAAGTCCGTCGAGCCCGTCGCGCCGTAGATCAGCGCCAGGCCGTACAGCAGCGTCGCCGAGCCCACCGAGCCCACGATCAGGTACTTCAGCCCCGACTCCAGCGAGTGCTCGCGTTTCAGTTCCGTCGCGCACAGCACGTACAGCGGGATCGACAGGAGCTCCAAGCCGACGAACAGCGCCACCGTGTTCTGCGAGCTCGCCAGCACCGACATGCCGCCGATCGACGTCAGCAGCAGCGCGTGGAACTCGCCGTGCGCCGCTTCGTGCGCCGCCCGCGACCGCCACGCCAGCAGCACCGTGCACGCGCCGCCCGCGATCAGGATCAGGTTCAGCCCCAGCGACAGGTCGTCGATCCGCAGCGCGCCCGACACGATCGACTTCTGCGCGTTCCACTGCCAGATCGTCAGGCCCAGCGCCGCGCCCAGCGCCACCACGCTCAGCGCCGGCACCACCTGCGAGCGCACCCAGCGCGAGCCCAGCAGGCCCACCAGCAGCACGATCACCGCGCCGCCCAGCAGCGCGATCAGCGGCGACAGGCCCGCGAAGTCGATGTGCGGGCCTTTCAGGTGGGTTGTCGCGATCGTCGGCGAGAACAGGGGTCTGTAGGTCATCGCTATTCCGTTTCCACCGGGGTGGGGTGCGTACCGGAGCCGCTCTCGCGGACCGGCCCGGGCGGCTGGACTTCGCCCGTCCCGATCGAGCCCTGCCGTCCCGGCGCCAGGCGCGCGGAGAACGTCGTCACGCTGTAGCCGCCGGCCACCTCCGCCGGCGCCACCGCCTGCTTCACCGACGCTTCGCTGCGGTGCAGCGCCAGCTGCGGGTACAGCGCCAGGAACACGATCACCAGCACGATCGGCACGAGCACAGCGCCGTCGCGGATCGAGATCTCACGCGACTGGACCTTCGAGCCCACGCGGTTGTGCATCGCGCGGATGAACAGGCGCAGCGCGTACACGCTCGCCATCACCACGCCGCTGAACGCGATCGCCGCGATCGCCAGCTTCGCTTTGAACACGCCCAGCAGGATCAGGAACTCGCCCACGAAGTTCGACGAGCCCGGCATCGCCAGCGTCGCCAGCGACACGATCAGGAAGATGCTCGCCAGCACCGGCGCGCGGAACGCGATGCCGCCCATGTCGCGCACGTCTTCCGAGCCGCCCGCGCGCCGGCCCAGCACCGCCGCTATGAACAGCGCCGGCGCCACCACCAGCCCGTGGTTGGCCATCTGCAGCAGCGCGCCCTGGGCGCCCTGCGGGTTCAGCGCGAAGATCCCCAGCAGGATGAAGCCGAGCTGCGCAACCGAGGAGTATCCGAGGATCAGGCGCGCGTTCGTCTGGCTGAACGCCTGCAGCGACCCGTACACGATCGACAGCAGCGCGATCAGCAGCATCAGCGTCTGGAAGTGGACCGCCGCGCGCGGGAACAGCGGCAGCACGATCGCCAGGAAGCCGTACGCGCCGACCTTCGACAGCACGCCCGAGAACACCATCAGGACCTCCACCGGCATCGCCCGGTAGCCGTCCGGCATCCAGCCGTGCAGCGGGAACGCCGGCATCTTCACCAGGAACGCCGCCGCGAAGAACAGGAAGATCCACTCCTGCGAGCCCGTGCTCAGCGGCAGCGCCTGCAGCGACGACAGCACGAACGTGATGTGCCCGCCGCCCTGCTGCGACGCCAGCACGCCCGTCGCGATCGCCGCCGCCAGCATCAGCAGCGAGCCCACCAGCGTGTAGATCACCAGCTTGATCGTCGCTTTGATCCGGTCCGGTCCCTGGCCCCAGCCTCCTATGAGGAAGTAGAACGGGATCAGCATCAGGTCGAAGAACGCCACGAACAGCGCCAGGTCCTGCGCCAGGAACGCGCCCAGCACCGCCGACTCCGCGAGCATGAACAGGAAGTAGAAGAGGCGCGGACGGTCGATCGCCGGGCTCGAGCTGCGCAGGTTCGCCGCCAGCGTCGCCGCCGCGAACAGCAGCGTCGTCAGGCCCAGCAGGAACACGTTCAGGCCCGTCACCGCGAGCTTGTAGTGGATGCCCAGTTCCGCGATCCACACCACGTCCGTCACGTGCTGCAGGGGTGGGCCGCTCGATTTAAAGTCCGCGATGTAGCCGATCGCCAGTCCCAGCGCCGCGAGCGAGCCCAGCAGCGCCAGCACGCCCGGCGCGCTCCAGCCCGGCCGCGCACGGCCGCCGGCCTGCTCGCCATCCGAGCCTTTACTGCCGGTGCGCGACATCCCCGGCAGCGCGCCGAGGATCGCGCCGAGCACGCCGCACGCCAGGGGAATCCAGATCAGGATCGACAGCGCCGGCATCGATCAGGCCTGCAGCAGGAAGTAGAGGCTGACACCTGTCACGCCGAGCACCAGCAGCGCCGCGTAGTAGCGCACGAAGCCGCTCTGCGCCGCCCGCACCGCCGCCGAGCCCGCGCGCACGATGCCCGTCGTGCCGCCGATCAGCGTGTCGTCGACGAACACGCGCTCGAACGTGTCGCGCGCGAAGTCGCCCACCGCCGCCACCGGGCGCACGACCAGCAGGTCGATCAGCTCGTCGAAGTACCACTTGTTCACGAACAGCGTGTACAACGCTTCGCCGCCCGGCACGCGCGCTCTGATCGCCGTCGACGCCTTCAGCTCACGCCCGCCCACGACCCAGATGCGGTACGCCAGCGCGATGCCCGCCAGGCCCAGCACGGTGCCCAGCGTCAGGCCGACGACCAGCAGGCCGCTTTTCGTGTGCGGTTCGTACAGCTTCGACGTCGCGAACGACGGGCGCAGGAAGTCGTCGATCACGAAGTCCACTTTCGGGATCTGGATCAGGCCCGCGCCGACCGCGCCCAGCGCCAGCAGGCCCATCGCGATGCGCATCGGCAGCGCGCGCTCCGCGATCGCGTGCTCGGGGCCCGGGAAGCCCACGTCCGTGTCCTCCTCTTCGCCGTTGGCCGGGTTGCGCGGCACGTCCGCGTGGTGCAGGTGTCCGCCTTCCAGCTCGCGCGCCTCCGCCACCGGCTCGCCGTGGAACGCGCGGAAGATCATCCGGAACGTGTAGATCGCCGTCAGCAGTGCGCCGACGTAGCCGGCCACGTACAGCGCCCAGTGCCAGCCGCCGCGCTCGCCCGTGATCAGCAGGATCTCGTCCTTCGAGAAGAAGCCAGAGAACGGCGGGATGCCCGACAGCGCCAGGCCGCCCACGATGAAGCACCCGTACGTGAACGGCATCGCCTTGCGAAAGCCGCCCATCTTCTGCAGCGACTGCTCGCCCGCCATCGCGCCGATCAGCGAGCCCGCCGCCATGAACAGCAGCGCCTTGAAGAACGCGTGCGTCATCAGGTGGAACAGGCCCGCCGCGTAAGCGCCCACCGACACGCCCATGATCATGTAGCCGATCTGCGACATCGTCGAGTACGCGATCACCTTCTTGATGTCCGTCTGCGCCAGGCCGATCGTGCCCGCGATCAACAGCGTCGCCGCGCCCACCACCGCTCCCACGTCCTGCGCCGCCGGCGCCAGTTCGAACAGCGGGTGCATGCGCGCGATCAGGTACACGCCCGCCGTCACCATCGTCGCCGCGTGGATCAGCGAGCTCACCGGCGTCGGACCCTCCATCGCGTCCGGCAGCCACGTGTGCAGCGGGATCTGAGCCGACTTCGCGAACGCGCCCACCAGCAGCAGGATGCAGCCCGCCACCAGGTCGCCCGGGTTCGTCGCGTTCGTGCCCGCGATCGTGCGGCCGAAGGCGCCGGTTTCAGCCGCGTGGAAGCTCTTCAGCAGGTCCAGCGTGCCCGTGTGCTTGAAGATGAAGTACGTCCCCAGCACCAGCCCCGCGTCGCCGACCACGTTGATCACGAACGCCTTGATCCCCGCTCTCGTCGCCGTCGTGCGCCGGTACCAGAACGAGATCAGCAGGTACGACGCCGCGCCCACGAACGCCCAGCCGACGATCAGCAGCAGGAAGTTGCCCGCCAGCACCAGCAGCAGCATCGAGAACACGAAGAAGTTCAGGTAGGAGAAGTAGCGGACGAAGCCGCGATCCCTGCTCATGTACGAGATCGAGTACAGGTGGATCAGCGTCGACACCCCGCTCACCACCAGGATCATGAACACCGACAGCGGGTCCACCAGGATCGACATCTGCGCGTCGATGCCCGCCGTCGACGCGTAGTTCCACAGCGACGACACGAACTGGCGGTCCGTCGCCGCGTGGCCCTGCAGCGAGATCAGCGCGCCCAGCGCCGCCAGGAACGCCAGGAAGATCGCCGCCGTGCCGATCCAGCCCGCCGAGCGGCCCGGCAGCACGCGGAAGCCGAGCGCGGTGATCAGCGTGCCAAGCAGGGGAAAGGCCAAGACCAGCCAGCCGTAGGTGGTGGTGCTCATCGTGTCCACCCCGATGAGAGGCGTGCAGGCCAAGCCGGGCAAGGACGCAGGGAGCGTGGCGTGCTTCGCACGCGAGCGACCGAGGACGCCGATCCGGCGCCGGCATGCAGGTCTCTCATCCCTGCAGCTCTCGGAGCTCGTCTACATCGATCGGCAGCTTGCGGCGGTAGATCGCGACGATCATGCCCAGGCCGATGCACACCTCGCACGCCGCGACCGTCATCACCACGATCGCCAGGATCTGCCCGTCGCCGTTGCCCCACATGCGCGAGAACGCGATCAGCGCGAGGTTGCCGCCGTTGAGCATCAGCTCCAGGCACAGCAGCACCACCAGCGGGTTGCGGCGCGTCATCACGCCGACTGCGCCGAGCGAGAACACGATCGCCGAGACGGCCAAATACCAGGCGATGCTCATGCCGACTGCCCCGTGCCGCTCTCCACCGGGCTCTGCTCAGCTTGATCGGAGCGCCCCGCGCGCACCTGGCCATGGGGCATGAAGGTCCCCACGCTCTCGACCGTCGTGCCAGTCCCGCGCGGACGTGTGAGGTCCAGCGGCGGGAACTGCACGTGCTCGTCGGCCTCGCCGATGCCGCCGCGGCGGCGCGCCAGCACGACGCCGCCAACCGCCCCGATCAGCAGCAGGAAAGACGCAAGCTCGAACGCCAGCAGGAAGCGCGTCAGCAACAGCTTGCCGATGTACGCCGGCGTCCCATAAGCCTGCGGCCCCGGCACGTACCCCGCGCCATAGCCGCTCGTAGCCTCCAGCCCCGTCCCCAGCAGCGCGATCAGCAGCTCCACCAGCAGCGCCCCGCCCACGAACGCCCCGCCGAGCCGCAGCCCCGAGCCCACCCGCCCGCCGGCGCCCACGCCCCGCAGCCGCTCGCCGATCGACTCGCCCTCATCGCCCACGTAAGCCACCACGAACACGTAAAGCACCATCACCGCCCCCGCATAAACCACCACCTGCACAGCCGCAACGAACTCAGCGCGCAAAAGCAGGAACAGCACCGCCAAGGAGATCAGGTGTGCGACAAGGGAGAGCACGCAATAAAAGGGATTGCGAAGCATCACCACGCCGATAGCGCCAGAGATGACGCCGATGGCGGCAAGAAAGAAGAGGACAGCACTCATGTCTTTGTCGCTGCCCCTTGGGTCGCCACGCGCAGTGCCCTCGGCCGCGGAGCCGCGATACGTCGACGCTCGCCCGCCGCGAAAGCGGCCGCGAGCGGCGACGTATCGCGGCGGAGCCTCACTCGCCCTCATTCCTCAAAGGCGTCCGCTCCAACGGCTCCGCCAGCAGCATCTCCTTCGTGAAGATCAAATCCGTGCGGTCGTAGTCCGACAGCTCGTAGTCGTGCCCCATCGTGATCGCGTCGAACGGGCACGCCACCTCGCAGTAGCCGCAGAAGATGCAGCGCGAGAGGTTGATCTCGTACACCGCCGCGTAGCGCTCGCCCGCCGACACGCGGTTCTCCGGCGTGTTCTCCGCCGCGACCACGCGGATGCAGTCAGACGGGCACGCCGCCGCGCACAGCGAGCAGCCGACGCACTTCTCCAGGCCCGGGTGGGTGGGGTCCGAGCTCTCGAAGCGGTGCAGCTTGTGCCGGCCGCGGAAGCGCGGGTACACGGGAGTCTTCTCCTCCGGGTACTGGACCGTGATCGGCTTTTCGGTGAAGCGGCCGAACGTCGTCAGCAGGCCGCGCACCGTCTCGCGGAACGTCCGCCAGGTGCCGCGCGCCGCGCCCGGGGCGGGGGTGCGCGTGACCTCGATCACATCGTCGCCGGGGCTCCACATCAGTGCGTCACCACCACGAGCACCGCCGTCACCAGCGCGTTCAGCGTCGCCAGCGGCAGCAGCACCTTCCAGCCGAAGCTCATCAGCTGGTCGTAGCGCAGGCGCGGGAGCGTCGCGCGCACCCAGATGAACAGGAACGTGAACAGCGACATCTTGAACAGCACCACGAACGGGTCCACCCAGCCGGGGGGGTGGATGCCGAACGGCAGCAGCCAGCCGCCCAGGAACACCGTCGTGACGATGCCCGAGACGACCAGCACGTTGAGATACTCGGCGAAGTAGTAGGAGGCGAAGCGCCCGCCACCGTACTCGGTGTTGTAGCCGCCCACCAGCTCGGCGTCCGCCTCCGTCAAATCGAACGGCGCGCGGTTCGTCTCCGCGAAGCTCGCCGTCAGGAAGATCAGGAAGCCGAAGAACTGCGGCACGATGTACCACATGCCTTTCTGCGCGGTGACGATGCCCGTCAGCGACAGCGTCTGCGCCGTGAAGATCACGCCCACCAGCGCCAGGCCCTGCGAGACCTCGTAGGAGATCAGCTGCGCCGCGCCGCGCATCGCGCCCAGGAACGAGTACTTCGAGCCTGAGGACCAGCCGCCCAGCATGATCCCGTAGAACGCGATCGCGCTGAACGCAAACAGGTACAGCGGCCCGATCGACACGTCCACCCCATACAGCCCCACGCGTTCGCCGAAGATGTGCTGGACGTTGCCGAACGGGATGATCGCGAACGCCGCCACCGCCGTGAGGATCGAGATCAGCGGCGCGAACGCGAACAGGAAGCCGATCGACGTCGTCGGGCGGAACTGCTCCTTCGTCAGCAGCTTCAGGATGTCCGCCAGCGGCTGCAGCGCGCCGTACGGGCCCACGCGGTTCGGGCCGTAGCGGCTCTGGAAGCGGCCCAGCAGCTTGCGCTCGGCCAGCAGCACCACCGGCACCAGCTGCAGGCCCACCGCGAAGATCACGATCGCCTTCAGGATCTGCACCCACCATGATTCGTAGTAGCCGACCGTCGCGAGCGTCATGTCCGGTCCTCGGCGGTGTGTGTCTGCTCCGCTCCGCTGTATGACAACGGCAATACAGCCTTCGCGCGGGGGAACAGGAACTCGAGCGCCGGGGAGAACTCCACCTCGGGTGCGTCCCAGACCGAGCGCCAGCCGGCGAGGTCGGCGGCGTCCTCGGGCGAGGGTGCGGGCTCGGAAGCGTGTGCGGCCTCGGGCGCGGCGCCGCCTCCGGCGCCCTGCGCGGCATCCTGACCGGCCTGCGGGAACGCCGAGGCCGCCTCGCGCTCCTGCCAGCGCACGCCGCGGCCGCCGATCTCCTCGAGCGTCAGCCCGGCGTAGAACGGCACGGCGTCGAACAGCTGCTGCGAGGCCATCTGGCCGCTGAGCACGTCGAGGTCGAGGCCGAGGCGCAGGGCGAGCTCGGCGAGCACGTGCCACTCGGCGCGCACTTCGCCCGGCCGGGCGATCGCTGGGCGCAGCCGCTGCAGGCGCCCGTCGGGGTGGACGATCGTGCCCTCCTTCTCGGCGTACGCCTCGGCGGGGAAGACGATGTCGGCGTACTCGCTGATGGCGTCGGTCAGGAACGACGCGTGCGCGATGACGGTGCTCGCGCCGGCGAGCGCGCGCTCCCACAGCTCGCGGTCGGGCAGCTCGCGCAGCGGGTCGCAGTGGAGCAGGTACAGGGCGCTCAGCTCGCCCGCGGCCAGGCCGGCGGCGATCGCGTGGGCGTCGCGCGGGGCGGAGCTCCCGTTCGTGTCGCCGGCGGCGGCGGTCGCGCCGTTGGCGGCGGCGGCGCCCGGTGCGGAGAGCCCGGGACCGGCGTTGGGCAGCACGCCGGCCTCGCGCAGCCCGCGGCCGTTGGCGAACGCGGGCACTTCGAGCAGCCCGGCGCCGTCGACGCCGGCCATGCCGAGCTTGTCGGCGAGGCCCAGCAGCGCCCCCGCGCCCGCGGCTCCGTTCGGCCCGGCGGTCAGCCGCTCGCCCCACAGGATCACGACCTCGCGCGGCGGAGTCTGAGCCTCCTCATCGGCGCCCGCCGCGTGGGCGCCATCGCCGCCGGTGCCGTCGGAACCGCTGAGCAGCGCGGCGAGCGCGCGCACGGCGTCGGGCTCGGCGCCCGCCTGGCGCGCGAGCGCATCGACATCGCCCGGACCGGAGCCGGAGCCGCCGAGCGCGGCGGCGAGCGCTGCCGCGAACACGCCGCCGGCCCCGGGCGCGTAGCGCACGGACAGCGCGGCGTTCTCGTCGAGCAGGCTCTTGTGCGGCGAGGCGACGGCCAGCTGCAGGCGGTTGCGGCGCACGCCCTTGCGCAGGCGCAGGTCGAGGATCGGGGCGTCGTTCACGGGCTCGGTGTCGAGCACGAGCACGGCGTGGGCGAACTCGAGGTCGCTGACCTTCGCCTGCAGCCGCGGGTCGCCGAGCGCGCGGTGCAGCTCCAGGTCGAGCGTGCCCGCGCGCCGCGAGTCCAGGTGCGGGGAGCCGAGCCCCTCGCGCAGCAGGCGCGTCAGCAGCAGGCCCTCCTCGTTGCTCGTCTGCCCGCCGGCGATCGCGCCGGTGGCCGCGCCGGCGCGGGCGAGGCACGTGGCCGCGTCGGACAGCGCGCGCTCCCAGGAGACGGGTCGCAGCTGGCCGCCGTCGCGCACCATCGGCTGGGTGACGCGCTCGTCGACGTGGAAGGACTGGTAGGCGAAGCGGCCCTTGTCACACAGCCAGCCGTCGTCGACCTCGGTGTTGTCGCGGCCGAGCACCCGCAGCGCGAGCTCGTCGCGGACGGTCAGCGTGACGTTGCACTGCGCGGGGCAGAACGTGCAGACGGTGCCGGCGCCCTCGATGTCCCACGGACGCGCGCGGAAGCGGTAGGGCCGCGAGGTCAGCGCGCCGACGGGGCACAGCTCGATGATGTTGCCGCTGAACGGCGCGACGTAGGGGTGGCCGTCGAAGGTGGAGACGTAGGAGTGCGCGCCGCGCTCGAGCAGCACCAGCTGGTAGTCCTCGGCGACCTCCTGCGAGTAGCGCACGCAGCGGTAGCAGAGGATGCAGCGCTCGCGGTCGATCGCGATCAGCGGCGAGAGCTCCAGCGGCTTGACGAAGTGGCGCTTGGGCTCGATGAAGCGCGAGATGCCCCCGCCCCAGCCGAAGGTGATGTCCTGCAGCGGGCACTCGCCGCCCTTGTCGCATACGGGGCAGTCGAGCGGATGGTTGATCAGCAGGAACTCGACGACCGACTGCTGCGCGGTCTTGACGCGCTCGGACTGCGTGTAGACGACCATGCCGTCCTTGACGGGCGTCGAGCAGCCGGTCTGCAGCTTGGGGATGCCCTCGATTTCGACCAGGCACATGCGGCAGGCGCCGACGGGCTGGCCGAGCTTGGGCTCGTAGCAGAAGACCGGGATCTCGACGTCGCCCTGCTTGGCCGCGTCGACGAGCATCGTGTTCTCGGGCGCCTGGACCTCGCGGCCGTCGATGGTGAAGGTGATGAGTCTCTGCTCGGGGCGGGGCATCAGCCGATTCCCCCGGCGGCGACGGCGGGCGCGGGCGCGCCATTGCCGGTGCCGTTGCCCGCGCCCAGCCCGTTGCGCACGCGCGCGGCCTCGATGTGCGCTTCGAACTCGTCGCGGAACTTGGCGATCATCGAGCCGATCGGCATCGCCATGGCGTCGCCGAGCACGCACAGGCAGTTGCCGATGATGTGGTCCTGCACGGAGGCCATGATCTCGATGTCCATGGGCGTCGCCTCGCCGGCGTCGATCCGTTCGAGCATCTTCACCGTCCAGTTGGTGCCCTCGCGGCAGGGGGTGCACTTGCCGCAGGACTCGTGGCGGTAGAACTTGGCGACCTTCATTGCCACGTCGAGGATCGGCGTGGCGTCGTTGACGACGATGATCGCGCCGGAGCCGAGCATCGAGCCGGCGCCGGCGAGCGAGTTGAAGTCGTAGGGGATGTCGAGGTCCTCGGCCTTGAGCACCGGCGAGGAGGAGCCGCCGGGGAACCAGCACTTGACGTTGCGCCCGTCGGGCACGCCGCCGGCGAGGCCGAAGATGATCTCGCGCGAGGGGATGCCGAGCTCGATCTCGTAGTTGCCGGGGCGCTTGACGTGCCCGGAGACGGACACGACCTTGGTCCCGGTGGAGGTCTCGACGCCGAGCTTGGCGTACTCCTCGCCGCCCATCGCGATGATCGTGGGGACGGTGGCGAGCGTCTCGACGTTGTTGATCAGCGTGGGGCCCTGGTAGAGGCCCTGGATGGCGGGGAACGGCGGCTTCAGGCGCGGGTTGCCGCGCTTGCCTTCGAGCGAGTCCAGCAGACCGGTCTCCTCACCGCAGATGTAGGCGCCGGCGCCGCGGTGCACGACGAGCGACAGCGAGTGCCCGGAGTCGAGGATGTTCTCGCCGATGTAGCCGGCGGCGCGCGCTTCGGCCACCGCGGCGTCCAGCATCTCGGCCTGCAGCTCGTACTCGCCGCGGATGTAGATGAACGCGCGGCCGATCGCGGCGGCGTGGGCGGCGATGACGATCCCCTCGATCAGCATGTGCGGGGACTTCTGCATCAGCTCGCGGTCCTTGAACGTGCCCGGCTCGGACTCGTCGGCGTTGCACACGAGGTACTTTTCCATCGAGCCCTTGGGCAGGAACGAGATCTTCGTGCCCATCGCGAAGCCGGCGCCGCCGCGGCCGCGGATGTTCGACGCTTTGAGCTGCTCGAGCACCTCTTCGGGCGTCATCGCAAGCGCCTTGCGCAGCGACCGGTAGCCGCCGCGGCGCTCGTAGACCTCGAGCGTGTTCAGCCCCGGCTCGTCGATGTCGGCGAGCAGCAGCGTGGTGGGCCTCCCGTCGGGCGCGGCCATTTTCACTCGCCTCCCTGCGCGGGGGATCGGGGTGGGGATCGATAGTCGCGGCTGTTGACGCGCGGGTCGGCCGACAGCCGCCGCGCGAGCTGCTTCTCGGGCAGCACCGGCCGCCCGGCGCGCACGTCCTCGAGCAGCTGCGGCACGTCGGCGACGCTGAGCGGGCCGACGTAGACGCCGTCGACGGAGGCCATCGGCGCGATGTCGCAGGCGCCGAGGCACTCGAAGGAGCGCACGTTGACGTCGGCCTCCTCGCCGGCGGTGGCGGCGGCCGCGTCGCGCATCGCCTCGTACAGCTCGTCGGCGCCGCACAGCGAGCATGAGATGTTGGTGCACACGTACACGCTGTGGCGGGGGACGGGCGTGGTCTCGAGCATGTCGTAGAACGTCGCGACCGAGTCCAGGTAGGCGGGCGTCACGCGCATCACGCACGCGACCTGCTCGACCGCTTCGGGCGAGCACCAGCCGTGCAGGCGCTGGGCGGCGGCGAGCGCCGGCAGCGTGGCGGAGCGCCGGTCGGGGTAGTTGGCCATGTGCGCCTCGATCTCCGCGCGCAGCTCCTCGGGCACGGGCGGGGATGGGGACCCGCCCACCCCGGGGATCTCCGCAGGCTCCTTCTCGAGGTCGGCCGGCTCGTCCCAACCGGGCACGCGCGAGCCATGCGCGAAACGCCTGACGGCCGTCATCGGTCGATTCCGCCCAAGATTGGGTCGAGCATGGCGGTGGTGGCGATCATGTCGGCGATGTAGCTGCCGCGGACCATCGGAGCGAGCGCCTGCAGGTTGACGAAGCTGGGGTCGCGCATGTGCACGCGCGCGGGCTTGGAGGAGCCGTCGGAGCGCACGTAGCAGCCGAGCTCGCCGCGGGGTGACTCGATCGGGTTGTAGACCTCGCCGGGCGGGACGCGGAAGCCCTCGGTGACGAGCTTGAAGTGGTGGATCAGCGCCTCCATCGAGGTGGCGAGCTCGTGGCGGGGCGGCAGCGCGACCTTGCGGTCCTCGGTGATATGCGGCCCCTCGGGAAGCCCGTCGAGCGCCTGCTCGATGATCTTGACCGACTCGTAGATCTCGGCCAGGCGCACGGCGAAGCGGTCGTAGTTGTCGCCGACGGTGCCGACGGGGATCTTGAACTGGAAGTCGTCGTAGGAGCTGTACGGGTCGGCCTTGCGCAGGTCCCACGGGTTGCCGGCCGCGCGCAGCAGCGGACCGCTGACGCCGAGCCCGAGCAGCGTCTCGGCGTCCAGCGGGCAGGTGCCGCGCAGGCGCTGCAGCAGGATCTCGTTGGAGTTGAGGATCGCGCCGTACTCGTCGGCGCGCTCGGGCATCACCTTCAGGAACTCGCGCACCTTCGCCTCGAAGCCGCGCGGGATGTCCTCGATCACGCCGCCCACCTGGAAGTAGCGGGTGTGCATGCGGGCGCCGGAGGACATCTCGAACAGGTCGAGGATCAGCTCGCGCTCGCGCAGGCAGTACAGGAAGATCGAGGTCGCGCCGAGGTCCAGCGCGCTCGTGCCGAGCCAGATCAGGTGCGAGGCGATGCGGTTGAGCTCGAGGTGGATCACGCGCAGGTACTGGCCGCGCTTGGGGACCTCGACCTCGACGAGCGCCTCGACGGCGCCGCAGTAGGCCATCGCGTTGAAGTAGTAGGAGAGGTAGTCCATCCGCTCGACGACGGGGATCACCTTCCAGTAGGACTTGTCCTCGGCGGTCTTCTCGATGCCGGTGTGCACGTAGCCGATGATCGGTTTGATGTCGCGCACGATCTCCGCCTGCAGCGTCACCAGCAGGCGCAGCACGCCGTGCGTGGCGGGGTGGTGGGGGCCGAAGTTGAGCGTCAGCAGCTCGTCGCGCGCGCCCATGTCGGGGTCGAGATCGTCTTCGAGCGGGGAGAGCGTGATGCTCTGCTCGCGCCGGCGGTAGGCGGACAGCGTGGGGTTCTCCCCCGATGCGGTGGGGCTCATGCGCTCGCGCCCTCGTCTTCGCGCGCCTCCAGCAGGCCGGCCTCGTCGCGCGTGAAGATCACCGGTTCGCCGCCGAGCGGGAAGTCGCGCCGCTGCGGATGGCCCTCGTAGTCCTCGGGCATGAGGATCCGGCGCAGGTCGGGGTGGCCCTCGAAGACGACGCCGAACATGTCGTAGACCTCGCGCTCCTGGTGGTTGGCGGTCGGCCATTCGTCGGTCACCGACGCGACGGTGGGCGCGTCGACGGGCACGCGCAGCTTGACGGTGATGCGGTCGACGCTGTCCATGTCGAGCAGCTCGTAGATGACGCCGAGGCGCGGCTCCTCGGGGTAGTGGTCGACGCCGTGGACGCTCGCGAGGAACGCGTAGCCCTTCTCGCGCAGCGCTGCCAGCACGCTGCGGATCTGCGCGGGGTCGACCACGAGCGTCGCGCGGTTGCGGAAGTACACGGTCTCCAGGGCGGCGTCGCCGAGCTCCCCGGCGAGCAGCTCCAGGCCCGTGGCGTCGGGCATCTAGGCGCGCTCCTCGGTGCCGACCGCGTCGTAGCGCTCGCGCCAGCCCATGTCCGGGTCGTCCTGCACGAGCTTGCGCAGCTTGAGCACGCCGTGCATGAGCGCCTCCGGGCGCGGCGGGCAGCCGGGCACGTGCACGTCGATCGGCATGAACTTGTCGGCGGGCACGAGCGCGTAGTTGTTGAAGACGCCCATCGAGCTGCAGCACGCGCCCATCGAGATCGCCCACTTGGGCTCGAGCATCTGGTCGTAGAGGCGGCGGATGATCGGCGCCATCTTGATCGACACGCGCCCGGCGAGGATGATCAGGTCGGCCTGGCGCGGGGAGGCGCGGAACGCCTCGAAGCCGAAGCGGGCGATGTCCATGCGCGGGCCGGCGGTGTGGAACTGCTCCATCGCGCAGCACGCCAGGCCGAAGGCGAGCGGGAAGAACGAGTTCGAGCGCGCCCACGCGACCGCGTCGTCGAGCGTCGTCGTGAGCACGCGTTCCTGCACGTACTCTTCGAGCTCCGAGCCCTCGAGGTTCGCGGGCCGGTTGGCGCCTTCGAGGTCGCCGCCGCGCAGCATCTGGCGCGCGTTCAGGCTCTGCACGCGCAGCTCGCCACCGCCCCCGGGGAGACCTGGGGAGCTGGTGCGAGGCGGGACGGGTTGGCGTTTCACCTCCACTCGAGCGCCCCGCGCCGCCACACGTACACGAAGGCGACGAACAGCAGCACGATGAACACGATCGTCTCGACCAGCGCGAAGCTGCCGTAGGCGCGCAGCTCGACGGCGATCGGGTAGAGGAAGACGACCTCGATGTCGAACAGGATGAACAGCATCGCGATCAGGTAGAAGCTGATCCCGAAGCGCAGGCCCTGCTTGACCTCGGAGGGCAGCCCGCACTCGTATGGATCCTGCTTGTGGGGGGTCGCGCGCCGCGGCCCGATGACCGAGTTGAGCACGGCGAACGCGCCGCCCACGGCGCCACCGAGCACGAGGAAGACGATCGCCGGGAGATAAGTGCGCAGCACCGCGCGCTGTTATATCACTGCTTGTGGCAGGGTGTTACATAGTGGCAATCGGCTCGAAATCGGCGTCGTGACGGAGGCAGTGGTGGCGGGCGCGATCGCGGTCGCGGCCCTGAATGCGATCTCCGGCGTGCTCGGCGGAACGCTCTGGTATCGCGACGAGGGGCTGGCCCCGGGCGGCTCGGAGGGCAGCTCGGCGGCGGCGTCGGTGCGCGCGTTCTGGGTGGCGCTGCGCGTCGGTCAGGGCTCCGCGCTGACGCTCGCGATCGCGGTCGGCTCGCTGGCGGCGGCGGGCAACTACTCAAGCGTTCACCTCTTCTACCTGTACGCGCTGCTGCCGCTGGCGGTGGCGTTCGTGGCCGAGCAGCTGCGCGTCGCCTCCGCGCAGACGATCCTCGACCAGAGCGGGCTGGAGAACGCGCAGGCGGTGGGCGAGCTGCCCGAGGAGGAGCAGCACACGCTGGTCGGGGCGATCGTGCGCCGCGAGATCGGCGTGATGGCGCTGTCGGCGCTCGTGGTGGTGTTCCTCGCGCTGCGCGCGGCGAGCACGGCCCACGGGTTCTAGATTGAGGATTCGGCCGGCGCTCCGTGCCGGCCTCGCCCCTATACCTCGCCCCTATATATTCTCCCGCGCATGAAGGCCGCAGTCACGACGATCGCCCTGCTCGCCTGCGCCGTGCTCCTGGGCGCGTGCGGGTCGCAGGAAATCCAGCTTGCGAAGACCAGCCCGTACTACAAAGGCGCGGTGCTGTTCCGCGACCACTGCTCGGGCTGCCACACGCTGGCGGTCGTCGGCGCGGAGGGCTCGGCGACGGTGATCTCCAACCGCGTGAAGACCAACGGGCCGAACTTCAACATCCGCAAGGAGAACGTCGAACAGGTCCTCTACGCGATCCGCAACGGCGGCTTCTCCGGGGCGATCATGCCCGAGAACGTCGTCGTCGGCGAAGACGCCCAGGACGTCGCCGAATTCCTTGCGAAGTACTCGGGGCTCGAGGCCGAAAAGGTCCCGACGACGAACATCACGCTTTCGACCAAATAGCGCAGGCTCATGACGTCGTCCCGACCGTGACGCTTCGCGTGTCGGTCGTGCCGCCGTCACGAACCTGCTTGGCCGAGACCACCGAGGGCCGGGGGCGCGTGGTGACCCCAGCGCTCTGTCACAGACGGGCAGCCACAGACGGGTAGGCTCCCCAGCGTGCTTGATCTGAAGCTGATCCGGGAGGATCCCGAGGGCGTTCGTGCGGCGCTCGCGCGTCGCGGCGCTGGAGCAGCCGATGGGCTGGATCTCGTCATCGCTCTCGACGCTCGCCGCCGCGAGTTGCTTCCTCAGCTGGAGGGGCTGCGCGCCGAGCAGAACGAGGCGAACGGGCGCATCAAGTCCGCGGCGGATGCGGCTGAGCGGGAGCGGGAGATCGGGGCGATGCGCGTGGTGGCGGCTCGCGCGAAGGAGCTGGAGCGCGAGCTGGGCGAGGTCGAGCTGGAGCTGCAGGAGGCGCTTGCGCCGCTGCCCAACCTGCCGGACCCGACGGCGGCGCCGGGTCCGGAGGACGAGCTGGTGCGGGAGGTGGGGGAGGTGCGGACGCTGGACTTCGAGCCGCGCGACCATCTGGAGCTGGCGGGCGGGCTGATCGACATGGACCGCGCGGCGAGCCTGTCGGGGGCGCGCTTTGCGTATCTGAAAGGCGATCTGGTGATGCTCGAGCTGGCGCTCGTGCGCTGGGTGCTGGAGAAGCTGCGCGGCGCGGGGTTCGAGCCGGTGATACCGCCGGTGCTGGTGCGCGAGCGGGCGCTGTACGGGACGGGCTTCCTGCCGGACACCGAGCAGCAGATCTACAGCCTGCCGGAGGACGAGCTGTTCCTGGTGGGCACCTCGGAGGTCGCGCTGGCGTCCCTGCACGACGGCGAGATCGTCGACGGCGAGCGGCTGCCGCTGCGCTACGCGGGCTTCTCGCCGTGCTTCCGGCGCGAGGCGGGGGCGGCGGGCAGGGATACGCGGGGCATCTTCCGCGTGCACCAGTTCGACAAGGTGGAGATGTTCAGCTTCGTCGCGCCGGAGGACTCGGCGGACGAGCACGAGCGGATCCTGGCGATGGAGGAGGAGATCCTCGGCGAGCTGGGGCTGCCCTACCGCGTCGTGAACATCGCGGTGGGCGATCTCGGCAATTCGGCGGCGAAGAAGTACGACTGCGAGGCGTGGATCGCGAGCCAGGGCCGCTACCGCGAGCTGACCTCGTGCTCGAACACGACCGACTACCAGGCCCGGCGACTGAACATCCGCGTTCGGGCGGAGAAGCGCACCCAGGTGCTGCACACGCTCAACGGCACGGCGGTGGCGGTCGGGCGCACGATCGTGGCGCTGCTGGAGAACGGCCAGCGCGCGGACGGCGGCGTGGATCTGCCGCAGTGCCTGGTGGCGTACGGCGCTCCCACCGAGCTCTCCGGCGCCCGCGACTAGACAATAAGAAGATAGGCTCCCGCACCGTTGTCAAGCGGGGAGCTGCGCGGGCGTGGAGGAAGTTCAGCGAACGAGGATCCTGGAAACGATGGCGGAGGCGATGGCCGAGCGTGGAGCGGCCGGCTCCACCGTGACGGTGGCGGACGTGATCGCGCGCTCGGGGGTCTCGACCTCGGCCTTCCACGAGGTGTTCGCGGATCGCGACGCCTGCCTGCTGGCGGCTTTCGACCTCGGCGTCGAACGAGCCGCCCGGGGGATGGTCACGGCCTACGACGCGGAGCCGCGCTGGCTGGACGCGATCAAGGCCGCGCTCGTGGCGTTCCTGCGCTTCCTCGAAGATGAGCCCGCGCTGGGACGGCTGCTGGTGGTGTACTCGCTGAGCGGCGGGGAGCAGGTGCTGCGCCGCCGCGCGCGGATCCTCGGCGTGCTTGCGGCGGCGGTCGATCGCGGCAGGCTGGAGGGGCCCGCGGGCAAGCAGCAGCCCCCGGCGGTGATCGCGGAGGGCATCATCGGCGCGGTGCAGGCGGTGCTGCAGAACCGGCTGCTGGCAAAGGAGCGTGCGGGCGTGATGGACCTGTTCGGCTCGCTCGTAAGCATCATCGTGCTGCCGTACCTCGGCGCGGGGGTGGCGCGGCGCGAGCTCACGCGCCCGGCGCCTCGGATCCGCAGCGCCGGCGACATCGAGCCGGGGGGCGCCGGCGCGACCGAACCTGGCAGCGTACGGCTGACGTATCGCACGGCCATGGTGTTGCGGGCGATCGCCGACTATCCGGGCGCCAGCAATCGCGAGGTGGCCGACCGCGCGGGCATCGTCGACCAGGGGCAGATCTCCAAGCTGCTGGGCCGCCTGGAGGCGCGGGGCCTGATCGTGAAGACGGGCGAAAGTCGCACGCGCGGAGCTCCCAACGCAGCGGGTGGAATTCTGCGCGGCAATGGCGGCAATGGCGGCTCGGGTGCGCCGGGGCAAGCTGGCGGTAAGGGCGGGTCGGCCGGCCTGCGCGGCAACGGCGGAGCAGGCGGTGCCGGCGGGGCAGGCACGACCGGAGCCGGTGGGAATGGTGGGGCCGGCGGCAAGGCCGGATATCTCGGCGGGAACGACGGCCCCGGTGGCGTCGGCGGCACCGGCGCCCCAGGCTTCGCGGGTGGCAACGGTGGCAACGGCGGTAGCGGCAAAATCTCGCTCCTCTCTGGCCTTATAACCGATTCCTACGCACATGGCACAGGTGGGGCCGGTGGGGCAGGAGGGAATGGCGGCAGCGGAGTGGGCCGTGGTGCAGCAGGCGGGGCCGGCGGCAATGGGGGTGCTGGCGGCAATGGTGCGACCGGTGGTGTCGGCGGTGCCGGTGGGGATGGCGGCGCAGGCGATGTCGGTGCCGCTGGCGCGCCCGGCGGGGTCGGCGGCACCGGTTTTGCGGGTGGAGCCGGTGGCAACGGCGGCCACAGCGGCAATAGTGCAGGGAGTCCGGTGGCAGGTGGAGCTGCCGGCGACGGTGGGGCTGGCGGGCCCGGCGGGGTCGGTGGTTCCGGTATGGGCTTAGGCATCGCGGGCGGGAGAGGTGGCACCGGCGGCACGGGCGGCGCCGCCGGCACCCCCGGCGCAGGCGGCTATGGCACGATCCTCGGTTACGGAAGCGGCCAAGGTTCCGGCGGCCCCGTCGGAGTGGATGGTGTCGGCGGCACGGGTGGGTCCGGTGGCGTCGGAGCCAGCGGCGCCCCCGGGCGCCCCGGCAGCCCTGGCTTCGGCAGGTCCGGCGGCGGCGGCGGCGCCGGCGGCCCGAGCTAACCGCGACGATGGTGTTCGACGGGCAACCCGTTCACGACCACTTCAAGAAGATCGACGACGACGCTGTGATGGGGATCATGGACGGCAAGAACGCCCTCGACAATGGCCGCTACGCCTACTTCTATCTCGAACGGGTCTAGAGCCCCGCGCTTGTGCTCGACTTTGGTGAGCGGCGGGAGGCCTCCTAGACTGGGCTGACACCAGTTGAAGGAGATCAGCAGTGACTACTGCCGCTTCCCCGAACGGCAGCGGGCAAACCGGAACGGCGCGCGTCAAGCGCGGCATGGCCGAGATGCTCAAAGGCGGCGTCATCATGGATGTCGTCACCCCGGAGCAGGCCCGAATCGCCGAGGGCGCCGGCGCCGTCGCCGTCATGGCGCTGGAACGCGTGCCCGCCGACATCCGCGCCCACGGTGGAGTGGCGCGGATGAGCGACCCGGACATGATCGAGGCCATCATTTCCGCCGTCACCATCCCGGTGATGGCCAAGGCGCGCATCGGGCATTTCGTCGAGGCGCAGATCCTGCAGAGCCTGGGCGTGGACTACATCGACGAGTCCGAGGTGCTGACCCCCGCCGACTACACCCACCACATCGACAAATGGAAGTTCACCGTGCCATTCGTGTGCGGGGCGACGAACCTGGGTGAGGCGCTGCGGCGCATCAGCGAAGGCGCCGCGATGATCCGCTCCAAGGGCGAGGCCGGCACCGGTGACATCTCCAACGCCACCACACACATGCGGGCCATCAGCGCCGAGATCCGCCGGCTTTCGTCGCTGTCCGAGGACGAATTGTTCGTCGCGGCAAAGGAATTGGCGGCGCCCTACGAACTGGTCGCCGAGGTGGCCCGCGCGGGCAAGCTGCCGGTCACGCTGTTCACCGCCGGCGGTATCGCCACTCCCGCCGACGCGGCGATGATGATGCAACTCGGCGCCGAAGGCGTGTTCGTAGGATCGGGCATCTTCAAGTCCGGCGCCCCGTCGCACCGCGCCGCCGCGATCGTCAAGGCCACCACGTTCTACGACGACCCCGACATGCTGGCCAAGGTGTCGCGCGGGCTGGGCGAGGCGATGGTCGGCATCAACGTGGAAGAGATCGCGCAGCCGCATCGCCTGGCCGAGCGCGGCTGGTAGGCCGTACATCTCGTGTCGATCGAACAGATCCTCGATCTCGAGCAACTCGAGGTCAACATCTACCGCGGCAGCGTGTTCAGCCCGGAATCGGGCTTCCTGCAGCGCACGTTCGGCGGCCACGTCGCGGGCCAGTCGCTGGTTTCGGCGGTGCGGACCGTCGAGCCGCACTTCCTGGTGCACTCGCTGCACGGCTACTTTCTGCGGCCCGGCGATGCCAAGGCACCCCACGGTTTTTCATCGTCGAGCGCCTGCGCGACGGCGGCTCGTTCTGCACCCGCCGGGTCAACGCCATCCAGCACGGCAAGACCATCTTCTCCATGTCGGCGTCGTTTCAGACCGACCAGGACGGCATCAACCACCAGGACGCCATGCCGGCCGCGCCGCCGCCCGACGGCCTGCCCGGGCTGCAGTCGTTCAAGGTGTTCGACGACGCCGGGTTCAAGCAGTTCGAGGAGTGGGACGTCCGCATCGTGCCGCGCGAGCAGCTGCAGCTCCTGCCGGGCAAGGCCTCCCAGCAGCAGGTGTGGTTCCGCCACCGCGACCCGTTGCCCGATGACCCGGTGCTGCACATCTGCGCGCTGGCCTACATGAGCGACCTCACGCTGCTGGGGTCGGCGCAGGTCAACCACCTCGAAGAGCGTGAGCATCTGCAGATCGCGTCGCTGGACCACGCGATGTGGTTCATGCGGACGTTCCGGGCCGATGAATGGTTGCTCTACGACCAGTCCTCGCCGTCGGCGTGCGGCGGTCGCGCGCTCACCCAGGGCAAGATCTTCAACCAGTACGGCGAGATGGTCGCGGCGGTGATGCAGGAGGGGCTGACCCGCTACAAGCGGGAATACCAGCCGCCAGTGAGCGCGCCGCGCGGATCGGGGTCTTGGCGCTGCAGGGCGACACCCGCGAGCACCTCGCGGCGCTGCGCGAAGCCGGCGCCGAATCGCTGTCGGTGCGCCGCCGCAGTGAGCTCGACGCGGTGGACGCGCTGGTCATTCCCGGTGGGGAGTCGACCACGATGAGCCACCTGCTGCTCGACCTCGATCTGCTGGAACCGTTGCGGCGGCGGCTCGCCGACGGGCTGCCGGCCTACGGCGCGTGCGCCGGCATGATCCTGCTGGCCAGCGAGATCCTCGACGCCGGTGTCAACGGCCGCAAGGCGCTGCCGTTGCGCGGGATCGATATGACGGTGCGGCGCAACGCTTTTGGACGTCAGGTGGACTCCTTCGAAGGCGACATCGCGTTCGAGGGCCTGGACGATCCGGTGCGTGCGGTGTTCATCCGCGCGCCCTGGGTGGAGCGGGTCGGCGAGGGTGTTGAGGTGCTGGCGCGCGCCGCGGACCACGTGGTGGCGGTGCGGCAGGGCTCGGTGCTGGCGACGGCGTTTCATCCCGAGATGACCGGCGACCGGCGCATCCATCGCTTGTTCGTCGATATCGTGAGCGGCCGGGTCTAAAAGCGCTCAGCCCTCGTCACCAGCGGCAGCTCCGGCGGCCACAAAGAGTTCTGAGTCTGCGGGAACTCGGCCGCCGGCCAGAAACCGGGAGCCAGCCCAAGGTGCCCGGCCCGGTCCACCCACTCCTCAACCAGCACGCGCAACACCTGCCGGACGATGTGCCCGCCCCGGCAACGCATAGACCCCGCGCCCAGACTCCAATGCCGGTGCGCCCTAGCGCTGATCACCAGATCGTCGGTGGACATGGCGTCGCTGCCGTCCCGCTGCACCGCGGCGAAACACAACATCACCACCACGCCGGCCGGCAACTCGACCCCGCCGACGGTCGTCGGCTGGGTGGTGAAACGTTGACAAGCCGGCACCATCGGCTCCAGCCGTAGGACCTCTTCGACGAACCCGCGTATCAACTCGGGCTGACGTCGAAGCTGGTCGCACAATTCGGGGCGGCGTGCCAACTCGAATAGGTGCCAGCCGGCGTGTTTGAACAAGTTGCGGCACGCCTCCGAGAAGACGTGGCCGGACCGCCCATTCAGGTGCTCAACTGGCAATAGCTGCAGGCGCGACACGATGTCGAAAAGGGCGCCGGCCATCGGCGCGGTCACCTCGGCCACGGCGTCGCCGCCACCAGCGGCGACGAAACGATCGATCAGCGCGGCGGCGGTAGGACGGAATACCGCCGCAATCTCATGAGCTGATTTTGGCTTGAATAGCTGCTGGTGAACCTCGAGCTCGCTCTCGGAAATCGCACGGGCGGCATCGAACCGTGGATCGTCGAGGTTCGCTAACACCTCGTCTCGTCCGACGACAAACGCCCAGTTTGCCTCTGGATTTCGCAAAACCGGGCCGCCCTGTCGCACCAGACGCCAACCCAACCCGCGGTCGGTGCTCAGGGCGGTTCCCGCCTCGGCGGGAAAGACCGGACAGTCGGCGAGCTTCACATGCCCCTCCATATTCTCAGCCGTGCGGTGCTCTACATTCCCGCAACTTCGCCACCAGTGCATACCGTTACGTACGTACGCGCAAACTGTGGTGTGCGCGGATTGAGGAGCGCCAGTGGACGGCGGCTACGTCGCCACCGTCTGACGAATTACCAAGGCACCTGCGCCGACCCGGCATGATGGGTCCATGGCAGACATCAGACGGGGCGGGATGCGCCGCGCGGCCAAGCTGGCCAGCCTTCCGGCCGGGGTGGCCGGGCGCGCGGCGCTGGGTGTCGGCAAGCGGATGACCGGCAAATCGAAGGACGAGGTCAACGCCGAGCTGCTGGAAAAGGCCGCCGACGAGATGTTCAAGGTGCTCGGGGAGCTCAAGGGCGGCGCGATGAAGGTCGGCCAGGCACTGTCCGTGATGGAGGCCGCGATCCCGCCGAAATTCGCCGAACCGTTCCGCGAGACGCTGATCAAGCTGCAAAGCGAGGCCCCGCCGCTGCCGGCCGCCAAGGTGCACCGGGTGCTCGACGGCCAACTGGGCACCAAATGGCGCGGCCGCTTCCAGTCCTTCGACGACACCCCGGCCGCCGCGGCCAGCATCGGCCAGGTGCACCGGGCGGTCTGGCACGACGGGCGCGAGGTCGCCGTCAAGATCCAGTACCCCGGCGCCGACGAGGCGCTGCGCGCCGACCTCAAACTGATCCAGCGGTTCAGCTGGATCGCCAAGCAGGTCGTTCCCGGCGCCGACGTGGACCGGCTGATAGCGGAGATCCACGACACCCTCGAAGGCGAATTGGAGTATCGCCAGGAAGCCGAAAACCAGCGCGCCTTCGCCAAGGCGTTCGCCCGCGACCCGAACTTTCTGGTGCCGGGCGTCGTCGCCAGCGCGCCGAAAGTCATCGTGTCGGAGTGGGTCGAAGGCCGGCGCCTCTCGTCGATCATCGCCAGCGGCACCAAGGAGGAACGGGATGCCGCGGCTGCATTGCTGATCGAGTTCACCCTCAGCTCCCCGCCGCGGGCCGGGCTGGTGCACGCCGATCCGCATCCGGGCAACTTCCTGGTGCTGCCCGACGGCCGTTTGGGCGTCATCGATTTCGGCGCCTGCGCCCCGCATCCGGGCGGTGTTCCCGCCGAGTTCGGCGAACTGCTGTGCTGGGCTCGCGACGAACAGTTCGACGAGGTGCTGCGGCTGCTCAAGGCGCTCGGGTTCATCCCGGGCGATTACGATTTGTCGGGCGAGCAATTGGTGGAGTACCTCGGGCCGCTGTGGCCTTACATCGATCCATTGCGGTCCGGCCAGTTTCACTTCACCCGCAAGTGGTTCCAGAAGTCGGCGTTGGCCACCGCCGATCCGTTGGCCGAGGGCTTCGGCGAGCGGTTCAAGATGGCCCGGCAGCTGACCATCCCGGCCGGCTACGTCATGCTGCTGCGCACCCTCGGTGGATTGATCGGCGTCGCAGTGCAACTCGACGCCGAGGCGAATTACGCCGAGATCATCGAGCGCTGGGTGCCGGGGTTCTTTCCGCCGGGTGAACACCCGTCCGCGTAGACTCGGCTGGCCAAACGTTGCAGATAGAACGAGATTGAAGAGGTATTGAAGACATGAGCGGCCATTCCAAGTGGGCCACCACCAAGCACCAGAAGGCCGTCAAAGACGCCCGCCGCGGCAAGGAGTTCGCCCGGCTGATCAAGAACATCGAGGTCGCCGCCCGTACCGGCGGCGGTGACCCGGCGGGCAACCCGACGCTGTATGACGCCATCCAGAAGGCGAAGAAGACCTCGGTACCCAACGACAATATCGAGCGGGCCCGCAAGCGCGGCGCCGGCGAGGAAGCCGGCGGCGCCGACTACCAGACCATCATGTACGAGGGATACGGGCCCAACGGCGTTGCCGTGCTGATCGAGTGCCTGACCGACAACCGCAACCGCGCGGCCAGCGAGGTGCGCGTGGCGATGACGCGTAACGGCGGCAACATGGCCGACCCCGGTTCGGTGTCTTACCTGTTCACCCGCAAGGGCGTGGTCACGCTGGAGAAGAACGGGCTGACCGAGGACGACGTGCTCACCGCCGTGCTGGACGCCGGCGCCGAGGACGTCAATGACCTCGGGGAGAGCTTCGAGGTGATCTCCGAGCCGACCGACCTGGTCGCGGTGCGGACCGCGCTGCAGGACGCCGGCATCGACTACGAGTCGGCCGAGGCCGGCTTCCAGCCGTCGGTCAGCGTGCCCGTCGACGTCGACGGCGCCCGCAAGGTGTTCAAGCTCGTCGACGCGCTGGAAGACGGCGACGACGTGCAGAACGTCTGGACCAATGTTGACCTGTCCGACGAGGTGCTGGCAGCTCTCGACGACGAGTAGGCCGGCTTCCGGTCACTCCTGTCACACGCGTCGCTGGCCCCGACGGCACGTTTTTTGCCCGGCTCTGAGCGACACTTCGACCTGTCGGTGAGAGCCGGACAAAACGTGTGTCGCCTTCGGGCGGGTACCGGAGTCGCAACTGTGACTCAGCCGGTGATATCGCTGCGTTTTGCGTGCGCACAACAGGGGTATGCGGACACTCAAACCGCGCACAGCCCACCGCGCGAATACCACGACAAAACGGAGGCGATCCGCCATGCCCGAAATGCTTGTCGAGACACCGAGCGACGTTGTCAAATTCCTTGAGGCGCAACATGATCTGATCGAGGACATGTTCGACGAGGTGTTGCACGCGTCGGACACCGCGGCGCGCGAGGCCGCGTTCGTGGCGCTGCGTCAGCTGTTGGCCGTGCACGAGACCGCCGAGGAGATGTTCATCCATCCCCGCGCCCGGGCCGAGGTCGGCGACCAGCTCGTCGACCTGCGATTGCAAGAGGAGCACGACGCCAAAGAACTGCTGTCGCACATCGAAAGCCTCGACATCGGCTCGCAAGAATTCATCGACGAGCTCGTCAAGCTACAGCAAGCGGTGCTCGCGCACGCCGAGCGCGAAGAGGACTCGGAATTCACCCAGTTGCAGCGCGAGCTGACCGCCGACGAGCGGCAGCGCCTGACCAGGGCGGTGCAAGCCGCCGAGGCCATCGCGCCGACCAGGCCGCATCCCGGCGTGGAGTCGGCGAAGCTGAATTTCGCCGTGGGACCGTTCGCGTCGCTGCTCGACCGCGCCCGTGACTTGATCTCGAAGGCGATCGGGAGCTAGTCGTACCCGTGCCGCATGTCCTCGACGATGCGCGGGTTGTCCAGGGTCGACGGCTCCAGCGGGCGGGGCCCGATGTCGCCGGAGAACACGGTGGCGGCGTCGAGCACCCGCTGGTTGAGGAAGCGCAGCGGCGGGGCATCGGCCGGCACGGTCGGTGTGGGCCCGGCGTCCCCGCGGCGCGCCAGCGCGAACCCCCAGTCGCCGAACGTGGGCACGTGCACGTGATAGGGCGTGACCGCATACCCGGCGGCCCGGATGGTCGAGACCGTGCGCCAGAACGCCGTCGCCGTCGAAAACGGGCTGCCGGACTGCACCACCATCAGCCCGTCGGGGGCCAGCGCATGGCCGGCCAGCGCGTAGAACTCGGCCGAATACAGCCGGCCCAGCACCGGGGTGTCGGGATCGGGCAGGTCGACGATGACGGCGTCGAACCGCTCGGAGGTGCGCGCCGGTTCCGCAGCCAGGTCATCGCGTCGGCGATGACGAGGTTGACCCGCGGGTTGTCCAGCGAACCGCCGTTGGCCTCCCGCAGGGTGGTGCGGGCCAGCTCGATGACCGCGGAGTCCAGCTCGACCTGCACGATCCGCTGCACGCCGGGCTGGCGCAGCAGTTCGCGGGCGGCCAGGCCGTCGCCGCCGCCGAGCACCAGCACGGAATGCGCGCCGGCACCGAGCGCGGGGTAGACCAGGCTTTCGGTGTAGCGGTACTCGTCGCGGGTGGAAAACTGCAGGCCGCCGTCGAGGTAGAGGCGGGTGTCGTTGCCGCGCCGCGTCACCACGATCTCCTGGTAGGCGGTGTGCCGGTAGGCGATGATCGGGTCGGCGTAGAGGCGTTGGCGGCTGGTCGTCTCGATGTCGCGGGCACTGACCAGCAGCGTGGCCAGCAGCGCCGAGCGCGGCCGCGAGCGCGCACAGCGCCGTCACCAGCTGCCGCAGCGAAACGATGTGGCGCAGCAGGAAGATCGACACGACGGCCGCGGCGACCAGGTTGACGATCCCGGTGGCCGCCGCGCCGCGGATCATCCCCAGGTGCGGCAGCAGGGCGAACGGCCAGACCAGCCCGCCGATCAGCGCGCCCAGGTAGTCGGCCGCGTTGAGGTTGGCCAGCGTGCGGCCGGTATCGGCGGCGGCCGGCGCGCACGCCCGCGTTGCAGCAGCGTCATCAGCAGCGGCACCTCGGCGCCGACCAGGCCGCCGATCAGGGCCGTGCTCACCGCCAGCACCCACGTCGAGCCGCCGGCCTCGTCGACGAACGCGAACACCGCGTACAGCGCCGCCGCGGACAGGCCACCGATGATGCCCAGCAGCGCCTCGACGGCGATGAACGCGATGGCCGCGTGGGCCAGCAGCGGTTTGACCGCCAGCGCGCCCGCGCCCAGCGCGGCGATGTAGCCCGCGACGATCAGTGAGGTGGCGACGATGCCGCCGCCGTTCAGGCTCGCCGACAGCGTCAGCAGGGCCAGTTCGTAGATGATGCCGCAGGCCGCGCACGCCGCGACGGCGGCCAGCAGCAGCGCCCGCCACCGCCCCGGAGACTGGGTGGCCGGCGGCGCCTCGTCGATGGTCGTCATTTGACTCCGCCGGGGCCGCCCGGCCGGCCGCCGGCGCCGCCC
Source organism: uncultured Solirubrobacteraceae bacterium (assembly GCA_963735705.1). Taxonomy (GTDB): domain Bacteria; phylum Actinomycetota; class Thermoleophilia; order Solirubrobacterales; family Solirubrobacteraceae; genus Palsa-744. The sequence goes on along the minus strand of CAVTLZ010000012.1, from coordinate 103,778 downwards.
GCCGGCGACCCGGGGCTGAACCCCGGGCCGAGGAAGAGGAACGCGCCGTGGCTGTATCCCGCGCTCAGGCTCTCGACGCGGATGCTGCAGGGGCGGTTGCCGTCGGGGCCGACGATCACGATGTTATTGCTGTAGCGCAAGTATTCGGTTTTGTCGTTGTCGGCGCGCGCCTCGGGGGCCTGATAGTCGGCGAGCGCGTCGGCGACGTCGTCGGGCGAGCCGGTGCAGGCGTAGCGCGTGCCGTTCGCGTCGCGGGCGTACTCCTGATAGTGGCTGGCGATGTACGACGTTATGTCCTTGTTCAGCAACACGATTCCGAGAATCAGCGACGCCGTGGCCGCCAGCGCCAACGCGCCGGCGATCAGGAACAGGCGGTTGCGGCTCATGGGTGCCACCGGCTGGTCGTGTGGACCACCGTCCCGCCCGAGCCGGCGCGGATGCGCCGGATATAAATGCCAAGTCTGCCAACGCCATCCGGGGCCGTCGGGTTCGGCGGCGAGCGCGGTCAGGGCGGCGTCATCGCCGGGGAACACCCCGCCGAGCCAACCGGCTTTCGTCGCGCAATCGTCGCGCAGTCGGCGCGCGAGCCGGCGGAACGTCGTCTCGTCGTGCGTCTCGGTGCGCGATTCGAGGTGGTAGCCGCCCGCGTCGGCGCGTCCGGGCAGATCGCCGCCTGGAAAATCACCGCCGCGCGCGGTGCACGAAACCTGTTCGGAGAAGCGACCTTCCACGACGACGAGATGTGAGGCGCCCAGCACTCCGAGCACGCAGCGCGCCGCCGTCGGGGTGATCCAGTCGGCAGCTCGCCAGCGGCGGCGGTGCGGGCGCGTTGAGTGCGAGCGCGAGCTTTGCTCCGTCCACGTCGGCAGGAGCTACGGCGAGCTGATGAAGCGGCACCGGCCGGTCCTACGGCGACGCTGGGTGGGGGCGCGGGGTAAACGGTGAGTTCGCCGGTCAGCACGGACTTGCCGGTGGAAACCTCCCACGGCATGCCCGGGCGCCCAGCGCTCGAAGGACAGCAGCGCGGTCTCGCCGGCGTTGGCGTAGTCGACGAAGTCCATCTCGCCGCCGGGCGGCAGGCCCGTCGTGCCCTCGGTGGTGTATCCCGCGCGACCGCGTTCGGACTCCCGGAACGTCACACCGTCGACCACGTGATCGCCGCCGGGCTGCAACGCGACAAGGTCTTTGCGGGTGACCCACATCGCCAGCTTGAGGCGCCCGTCGTCCTCTTCGACGCTGAACCAGAGCGGCTGGTCGCCGCCTTCCAGCAGATGCTCCCACCACACGAACGGGCCTTCGCGGTAGGTGACCGACCCGCGGACCACGTAGTCCACCCCGCCGTAGCTGACGATGGCGCCGGGGCCGAGCTGCCGCGGGCCCGAATTGCGGCATCGGCGCTGGCAAACGACAGCGGATCCTGGCGCCCGCTCGGCCGGGCCTTGGGGCGCCGCAACGCGATCACCAGCACGACGATGGAGGCGATGAATAGCACCGCGGCCAGCGCTATCAGCAAAGTCCCCACGCACACCCTTCCGTAGTGGGGATTAAGTTAACAGCTTTGGTTGGGTCGCGGAGCCGTTCCGCGTGTCCTACCCGGCGGTGTCGGTCCCGCCGACTAGGCTATCGAACAGCTGTTCGGTACTAGTGGGGAGCGTGCGGTGCGCGTGATGGGCGTCGATCCCGGGTTGACCCGGTGCGGGCTGTCGGTCGTCGAAGAGCGGGCGCGGGCGGCAGGTCGTCGCGCTGGATGTCGACGTGGTGCGCACGCCGTCGGATCAACCGCTGGCCAAGCGGCTGCTCGCCATCAGCGATGCCGTCGAGCACTGGCTGGACACCCATCATCCCGATGTGCGTGGCCATCGAGCGGGTGTTCTCCCAGCTGAACGTGACGACGGTGATGGGCACCGCACAGGCCGGCGGCGTGATCGCGCTGGCGGCCGCCAGGCGCGGCATCGACGTGCACTTCCACACCCCCACCGAGGTCAAGGCCGCGGTCACCGGCAACGGTCGCCGCCGACAAGGCGCAGGTCACCGCGATGGTCACCAGAATCCTTGCGCTGCAAGCCAAACCGACGCCGGCCGACGCCGCCGACGCGCTGGCGCTGGCGATCTGCCACTGCTGGAGAGCCCCGATGATCGCCCGGATGGCCGCCGCCGAAGCGCTGGCCGCGCAGCACCGGCGCGACTATCTGGCCAAAGTGAAGGCGGCCCGATGATCTCCTCGGTGCGCGGCGAGGTCCTCGAGGTGGCGCTGGACCATGTGGTGATCGAGGCCGCCGGCATCGGCTACCGGGTCAACGCGACGCCGTCCACGCTGGCGACGCTGCGGACCGGCACCGAGGCCCGGCTGGTCACCGCGATGATCGTGCGCGAGGATTCGCAGACGTTGTACGGGTTCTCCGACGACGACACCCGCGACCTGTTCCTGACGCTGCTGTCGGTTTCGGGGGTCGGGCCCCGGCTGGCCATGGCGACGCTGGCCGTGCACGACGCCACGGCGCTGCGCCAGGCGCTGGCCGACAGCGACGTCGCCGCGCTGACCCGGGTGCCCGGCATCGGCAAACGCGGCGCCGAGCGCATGGTGGTGGAGTTGCGCGACAAGGTGGGATTGGTCGGCGCGCGCACGGCGGCGGTGCGCCGGCGGTGAACGGCAACGCGGTGCGCAGCCCCGTCGTGGAAGCCCTTGTCGGCCTTGGCTTTGCGGCCAAGCAGGCCGAGGAGGCCACCGACAAGGTGCTGGCCGCCGATCATGACGCGACGAGGTCCGACGTGCTGCGCGGCGCCCTGTCGCTGCTGGGGAAGGCCCGATGATCGAAGAGGACTATCCGCGATCGCGAGGTCTCCGCGGCGCTGACGGTCGGCGAGGGCGACATCGACGTCAGCCTGCGGCCCCGCTCGTTGGGGGAGTTCATCGGCCAGCCGCGGGTGCGCGAACAGCTGCAGCTGGTCATCGAGGGCGCCAAGAACCGCGGCAGCACACCGGATCACATCCTGCTGTCCGGGCCGCCGGGGCTGGGCAAGACGTCGCTGGCCATGATCATCGCCGCCGAACTGGGGTCCGCGCTGCGGGTCACCTCCGGGCCCGCGCTGGAACGCGCGGGCGACTTGGCGGCGATGCTGTCCAACCTGGTCGAGCACGACGTGCTGTTCATCGACGAGATCCACCGCATCGCCCGGCCCGCCGAAGAGATGCTGTACCTGGCGATGGAGGACTTCCGGGTCGACGTGGTCGTCGGCAAAGGCCCTGGGGCGACGTCGATTCCGCTCGAGGTGGCGCCCTTCACCCTGGTCGGCGCGACCACCCGGTCCGGCGCGCTGACCGGCCCGCTGCGCGACCGGTTCGGCTTCACCGCGCACATGGATTTCTACGAACCCGCCGAACTGGAGCGGGTGCTGGCCCGCTCCGCCGGAATCCTGGGCATCGAGCTGGGCGCCGAGGCCGGCGCCGAGATCGCCCGCCGCTCGCGGGGCACGCCGCGGATCGCCAACCGGCTGCTGCGCCGGGTGCGTGACTTCGCCGAGGTGCGCGCCGACGGCGTCATCACCCGCGACGTCGCCAAGAGCGCGCTGGCGGTGTACGACGTCGACGAGCTCGGCCTGGACCGGCTGGACCGGGCGGTGCTGTCGGCGCTGACCCGCAGCTTCGGCGGCGGCCCGGTCGGGGTTTCGACGCTGGCCGTGGCGGTCGGGGAGGAGGCCGCCACCGTCGAGGAGGTGTGCGAGCCGTTCCTGGTGCGCGCCGGCATGGTCGCGCGCACCCCGCGCGGCCGGGTGGCCACCGCGCAGGCCTGGACGCACCTGGGCATGACGCCGCCGGTCGGGGTCACCGGCCAGCCGCAGGGGCTGTTCGACTAGCTGGCGGGTGACTCGTTACACCGTTCCGGTGCTGCCGGTCGAGCCGTTTGTGCCGCCGGGCGTTCCGCCGGTGCCGGCGCCGCCGCCAGTGGCATTCGGCAGGGTGACCGCGTAGGCGTTGCCGCCGTTGCCGCCGGTCCCGCCGGTGTCGCCGGCTCGCTTGGCCGTCGCCGCCGTGTGCCGCCGACGCCGCCGGTGGCGGTTGAGGTTCCGTGGTTGTACGCATAGCCGCCGACTCCCGCCGTTGCCGGCGGGGGAGTCGATGCCGTTCACGTTGCCGCCGGCACCGGCGGCACCGCCGGTGGCGGTAGCCGAAGAGCCGGTGGCATCGATTGCCGCGTTGCCGCCGTCCCCGCCGTGTCCGTAAGTCGTGAAGTCGATGTAGGCGCTGGTGCCCTGGCCGCCGGCTCCGCCGGTGCCGCCGACAACGTCATGGATGTTGCTGGCGTTGTTGGTTTCCGCGACACCACCGCCGCCGCCGTTCCCGCCGCCGCCGGTGCTGGCGTCGCCGCCGGCTCCGCCGTTGCCGGCGACGACGTTCCCGGTTCCGGAGGTGTACGCGTTACCGCCGTCGCCGCCGTCCCGCCGTAGGCGCCGGTGGCGCCGGCGCCGCCGCTGCCGCCGGTGGCGGTCGCCGACGAGGAGGCGGTGGGCTCGACGAACGCCCAACCGCCGGCGCCGCCGTCACCGCCGGTGCCGGTGGTGCCGCCGCTGATGCCGGCCGCGCCGTTGGCGGCGGTGGCGGCCCCGGTGCCGTAGTTGTACGCCCAGCCGCCGCCCCCGCCGTTGCCGCCCTGCTCGGGGCCGGTGCCGCCGGTCCCGGCGGCACCGCCGGTGGCGGCTCCGGATCCGTAGTTGTACGCATAACCGCCGGTGCCGCCGGCGCCGCCGCCATAGAGGGTGGCGTCGCCGCCCGCTCCGCCGGTGCCGCCGATGGCGTTCAGTCGTCGAGGTGGCGCCGTCGATGGTGGCGGTGCCGCCGTCCCCGCCGGATCCGTAAACCTGGAAGTCGAGGTAGCTGCCGGTGCCCTGGCCGCCGTTGCCGCCGGTACCGCCGACAGCGTCGTGCGTATTGGCCGGGTTGTTGATTTCGGCGTTACCGCCGGTGCCGCCGTCCCCGCCGCCGCCGGTGCTGCCGGTGCCGCCGTTGCCGCCGGTACCAGGCGTTGACGCTACCGGTTCCGGCGGTGTAGGCGTTCCCGCCGGCGCCCCCGACCCCGCCGGTGGTGCCGTCACCGCCGGCCCCGCCGGCCCCGCCGGTGGCGGTCGCCGACGAAGTATCGACGGGCTCGCACGAACGCGTTGCCGCCGGCCCCGCCGGCCCCGCCGATGGCGGTGCTGCCGCCGCTGACGCCGGCCGCGCCGTTGCCGCCGGTCGCGCTTCCAGTCCCGGTGTTGTACGCATCACCGCCGCTTCCGCCGGTGCCGTTCTGCAGCAGGCCGTTGCCGCCGGTCCCGCCGTTGCCGCCGAGGGCTGCTCCTTCTCCGGCATTGTTTCCACTACCGCCGGTGCCGCCGGCGCCGCCCTCATACAGCGTGCCGACGCCGCCATTGCCGCCCTGGCCGCCGACGGCCTCGGCGTGCGAGGTGGCGGCATCGATGGTCCCCGCTGCCGCCGGCGCCGCCGGATCCGTACACCTGGAAATCGAGGTAGCTGCCGACGCCCTGACCGCCGTTGCCGCCGGCACCGCCGACGGCGCCATTGGTATTGGCCGCATTGTTGATTTCCGCATTGCCGCCGGTGCCGCCGTTCCCGCCGCCGCCGGTGGTGCCGGTGCCGCCGTTGCCGCCGGTGCCGGGGGTGACTTCCCCGGTTCCCGCGGTGTCGGCGTTACCTCCGCCACCGCCGGTCCCACCGTTAACGCCGCCGGCGCCGCCAGCGCCGCCGTTGCCGCCGGTGGCGGTAGCAGCCGAAGCGCTATTGGTGATGGATGCGTTGCCGCCGGACCCGCCGGCCCCGCCGTTGCCTGAGATGCCGCCGGCACCGCCGTTGCCGCCGTTGCCGCCGCCGATGTTCCCGGTTCCGGTGCTGGTCGCTCCGGCGCCGTTGCCGCCCGTGCCGCCGTTGCCGGTGCCGTCGCCGTTGCCGCCGTTCCCGCCGTTACCGCCATTGCCCGAGTGGGCCGCCGGCGCCGCCGTCGCCGCCGTTGCCGCCGTTGTCGTTTGAGCCGGCGGTGGCGTTGCCAGCCGGTGCCGCCGGTCACCGCCGTTGCCGCCGTTGGTCGCGGCAGTCGCCCGAATCGCCGTGCGCGCCAGCGGTGTCCGCCGGTGCCGCCGCTGCCCTGGTTGCCGCCGGTGCCGCCGTTGCCGCCGGTGGTGCCGGGGTTGCCGCCGGTGCCGCCGGTGCCGCCGTTGGGGGTGCCGCTGATGCCGGCCGCGCCGGTGCCGCCGGTGCCGCCGACCCCGGCGTTGCCGCCGTTGCCGCCGTTACCGCCGTCGCCGTTGCCGCCGGCGCCGCCGCCCAGGGAACCGGCGCCGCCGCCGCCGCCGTTGCCGCCGTTGCCGCCGGTGCCGCCGCTGCCGCCGGTGCCGCCGGTGCCGCCGTTGCCGGTGCCGCCGCCGGCGTCGGTGCCCGTCGCGCCGGTGCCGCCGTTGCCGCCGTTGCCGCCGGCCCCGCCGCCGCCGCCCTGGCCGCCCGCCGCCGCCATGACCCAGGATCCCGCGTTGCCGGCGCCGCCGGCACCGCCGGCTCCGCCGACCCCGCCGTCGCCGCCGGCTGCCGCCCGTTGCCGGCCGCTCCCGGGTCGCCGATGGCGCCGGCGCCGCCGCTGCCGCCGGCCCCGCCGTGCCCCGCCGCTGCCCATGAACAGCTGCCCGTCGGCCCCGCCGATGCCGCCGCGGCCCGCCGCCGCCGCCGGCCTGCCCGGCCGTGCCGGCGCCGCCGGCACCGCCGGCGCCGCCGTTACCGCCGCCACCGCCGCCCAGCAGCCGCCGGAGCCGCCGGTCCCGCCGTTACCGCCGACCCCGCCGGCCGCTCGACGCCGACCCGCCGGTACCGCCGTTGCCGCCGTGGCCGAACAGGCCCGCCGAGCCGCCGCTGCCGCCGTTCAGCCCGGAGCCGCCGCCTGCGAATACCCGTTGCCGCCGTTGCCGATACAAGATCCCGCCGGCCCCGCCGTTGGCGGTTGGCCGCCGTGCCCGTTGGCGCCGTTGCCGATCAGCGGGCGCCCCGCCAGCGCCTCGGTCGGCGAAACGATCGCAGTCCTGGCCGCCAGCGCGGCCTGCAGCGGCGACGCGTTGGCCGCCTCGGCGGCCGCATACGCGCCGCCGGCGCGCTGTTCAAGGCCTGCACAAACTCGCTATGAAACGCCGCCGCCTGCGCGCTGAGCGCCTGAAACTGCTCGGCCGTGGCTGGAAAACAGCGCCGCGATCGCCGCCGATACCTCATCCTCGGCCGCGGCCATCACCGCGGTCGGTCGGGGCCGCGGCCGCGCTATGGGCCGCGCTCAGCGACGAGCCGATGCCCGCCGACATCCGATGCTGCCGCTGCTAATGTTCTGGTGCTGCGATTACAAAGGACATCCGACAGCCTTCCGATTGGCTAGTACAAATGTATTGCGCGAGAAGGAAAGAGTAGGACTAAGCCGGGGCGCGCGGCGAAATTAACCTAATTGCAAATGCTTTGAAGCAACTGTTGCTAATGCGCAGAAAGTGGCATTTGATCTGCCAAGTGACGGTTGGTAAACCAGTGAACCGATCGCTGCGGGCGCCAGCAAACACGAACAGCGGTTACGTCGCCGTCAGCGCGGGTACCCGACGCCTTACCAGTAATTACCTGTTCGAGGAGATTCTGATGAGGCGCACACGCCCTGACTATGAACGCCCTCGCGCGCTGTACATGCCACGCAGCCGCGGCGCGGTGACCGGGCTGCTCCTGATCCTCTTGGGGGCTTGGGGCGCGTTGATCCCGTTCGTCGGCCCCATCTTCAATTGGGCGTACACGGGCGACCCGGCCTGGACGTGGACGGTGGCCAAAGGCTGGCTGGAGGTGCTGCCGGGGGTCGCTGACCGCGGTGGGCGGCCTGCTGCTGCTCGCCTCCGGAAACCGCGCCAGCGCCATGCTCGGCGGCTGGCTCGCCGTTTTCGGCGGCGCCTGGTTCGTGGTCGGCCGAGCGTTCGCGCCGACGCTGGGTACTGGTGACGTCGGTCAGCCCGTGGCGGCGACGGACCTGAAGCGGGCCCTGCTCGAAGTCACCTACTTCACCGGTCTGGGCGCGCTGATCGTGCTGCTGGGCGGCGCGGTGCTGGCGCGGGTCGCGGTTCGGCACGCGCGAGACGTCGTGGTCACCGAGCCCACTCCGGCGGCAGTGCCGGCGGCGAATTACGACGAGTCACGCAACGTCGTGCCGGCGCGGGCGGACCACAACGCAGCGGCCGAAGAAGAGCCGCGAGGCCGAGGCCTCTTCCACCGGCGCCGCCACCACGCGGGCGTGTAGCTCCGTCATAGCCGGTCGATGCCGGCGACCAGGGTCGTCACTCCCGAGATCAGGACCCCGGTAACCAGCAGCGTGGCGCCGAGCCACAGGGTCGTGATCATCCGGTTGGGCCGGGTCGGGTTGTGACCGAGCACCGATAAAAAGAAACCGGTCGGCATCAGGATTGCCGCCGCCAGCACTGTGATCGCCCCGCCGTTGACCCACGCCGAGCTGGCGCCCACCGCGTTGCCCAGGACCGCGAGCAGCAACCCCAGGATCACCAGAACACCGGCGTGCGCATGCCCCGCGCGGAAGAACGACTTCTGCAGCTCGTTGGTGTCGTGGGTCCCCGTGACGACGCGCAGCAGAAACGTGCCGCCGAACGCGATGGTGACGACCGAGATGATGGTGCCCCCGAGCGCAACGCTCATATACGGGGTGATCAGTGTGGCGCTCATAGTGTCCCCTTGGCATAACTAATTGGATACTTCTACTATCCAATAGTGGATAGTATGAAGTATCCAATGTCAAGATGTTGGTGACAAGACGCTGCGAAGGGGAGTGCACCCGTGCTGATATCGGAGCTGGCGGCCCGCACCAATCTGCCAGTGCCGACCATCAAGTTCTACTTGCGGGAAGGCATCTTGATGCCGGGTCAAACCGTCAGTGCTACTCGCGCGCACTACGACGAGCAGCATGTCCGGCGGATCGCCCTGATCAGAGCGCTGTCGGCGCGCGGTCTATCGATCGCCCAGGTGAAGTCGGTCGTCGGGCTCATCGACGATCCGCAAGGCTCGCTGTTTTCCACGTTGGGCGCGGCAACGGCGGCCCTGACGCCACCGGGCGAGGCCGTGAGCGACGGCGACTGTCCGCGGGCGCGCGCCGCGCTTGCCGCCATCGATTGTGTGGTGCCCGAGGGTCTCCCCGCGGTAGCGCAGCTCGAGCGGGCCCTGGCCGACGCCGAGGCCGCCGGCTTGCCCATGACCGAGGATCGATTGCGCGCCTACGCACCGCACATCAGGGCCATCGCCGCATATGACCTCGAACAGATGCCGGTGGAACCGGCCCCTGCGGCCGTCGAATACGCCGTGCTCGGCACCATGCTGTACGAGCCGATTCTCGCCGCGCTGCGCCGCGTTGCCCACGCCGAACAGGCCGGACGGCGGCTGGCCGAACGGTAATGTCACGACGATGATCACCGCCGCGTTGATATTCGCCGCGCTGGCCGCGTTGCTGCACGTCTACATCTTCACGATGGAGTCGTTCACCTGGACCTCGCCGCGGACCCGCAAGACGTTCGGCACCACGCCCGAGGAAGCCGAGACCACCAAGCTGCTCGCGTTCAACCAGGGCTTCTACAACCTGTTCCTGGCGATCGTCGGCGGCATCGGCATCGCCGGGATTGCCATGGGACACAAAGCCGTTGGGGCGGCGCTCATCTTCGCCGGCGTCGGGTCGATGGCCGCGGCCGCGGTCGTGCTGCTGTTGTCCGCACCGGACAAGGCGCGGTCCGCGCTGATTCAGGGCACCTTTCCGGCGATCGCGGTCGTGCTGCTGGTTTTGGGCCTGAGTGTAACACTTCGGGCGCTGATCCAGCCGAACGGGTTACATGCCGGACGGCCCGGGTACACGTCTCGCAGCCGGCCTCCATGCCGCGAGCCGGCATCTACCGAGGAGATGGAATGAAAAACTCGCCAAAGGACCGCGCAGTCGGGCTGCGCATGCCACGTTCCCGCGGCTCGGTCAGCGGATTGCTCCTGGTCATCCTGGGTGCTTGGGGGGCTTTGATCCCGTTCGTCGGGTCCCCACTTCAACTTCGCCTATACGCCCGATCAGGATTGGACGTGGACGACGGCCCGGGGCTGGCTCGAGGTGTTCCCGGGGGTCGCCACCGTGGTGGGCGGCCTGCTGCTGATCGTCTCCGGCAAATCGCGCCATCGCGATGTTCGGCGGTTGGCTCGCCGTGCTCGGCGGGCGCCTGGTTCGTGGTGGGCGGGCAGTTCGCCCCGCTGCTGCGGATCGGGACCGTCGGCGACCCGATCGCGAGCCACCGACCGCAAGCGGGCCCTGCTGGAGATCGCGTACTTCTCCGGCCTGGGTGCGCTGATCGTGTTCTTGGGTGGCATCGCCCTGTCGCGGCTCGCGGTCCGCATGGCCCGCGATGTCCAGCCGCTCGAACCGCAACCCACGCTCTTGCCGGCGAGCTCGGCGCCGGCGGAGCGGCCGTACGTGTCGGCGGTGGGCGAGTCGTCGGCCGAGGTGTCGTCGGGGGCCATCACCAGGCCGCGGGCCGATTTCATGCCGGCGGAGGCGGCGCCGCAGGCTCGGTCGGGCTGGCGTACAGCCGGACGGCAATAACAGCGTCGCGAGCAGTCGCAAAAGCGCCCGACACGCCGAGCGTGCGGGCGCTTTTGCGTCTGCTGAGCGTTACAGAGCAGTCCGAGCAGTCGCAGATCGCTGACGTACTTGGCGATGATCTGCGGCGTGATGTGCGGAATGTCTTTGTCCGGGCCGACTTTCGCGTCCTGGACCGCCGCACGGAACCGGTCGGTCGGTGCCATCGACCCGTTGATCGGCTTGTCGGGCTTCTGGTAGTTGTGCAGCAGCGGCAGCAGCGAGGCGTTGCGCTGCTTCTCGGGCAGCCCGCGCAGCGCGGTCTCGAACCGCGGCAGCCAGTCGCCGTAGTCGGCGATCCGCTGGATCGAGTAGCCCGTCCTCGATCAGCCAGTCGACGAACTCGTCCATCCCGATGCCGTCGTCGTACGGGTTCATCACGTGGTAGGTGTGGAACCCGTCCGTCAGCTCTGCGCACCCAGCGTGGACATCGCCTCGGCGATGAACTCGACCGGCAGACCGTCGTAGTGGGCGCGCTGGCGGTTGCCGTCGGCGTCCAGCTCGTAGAACGAACCGGGCGCGATGCCGGTGGCCACCAGGCTCAGCATCATCCGGGTGAACATGTCCGGCACGTTGAGCTGACCCGCATACGTGGTGTCGGCCAGGATCATGTCGCAGCGGAACACCGCGACCGGCAGGCCGCACAGGTCGTGGGCCTCGCGCAGCAGCACCTCGCCGGCCCACTTGCTGTTGCCGTAGCCGTTGGCGTAGCTGTCGTTGATCGCGCGGGTTGCGCTGATCTGCCGGATGTCGGCGTCCTCGGTGAACTTGCCGGGCTGGATCTGGTCGCCCACCCCGATCGTCGACACGTAGGTGTACGGCTTTTGCTTGCCGGTCAACGCGATTCGGATCAGCTCGGCGGTGCCCAGCGCGTTGGGGCCGAACAGCTCGCTGTACGGCAGCACGTGGTTCACCAGCGCGGCCGGGTCGACGATCAGGTCGACGGTGTCGGCCAGCCGCTGCCAGGTCTGCGGCGTCCAGGCCGAGGTTCGGCCTCGCCCTTGTCGCCGGCCAGCACCTCCAGGTGGTCGGCGGCCAGCTCCCGGTAGTGCGCCAGCAGCTTGCGGGTCACCGCTGTCGAAGGTCTTGTCCAGCCGGGCCCGCGCGTCCTCGTCGGACTTGGCGCGCACCAGGGCGATCACCTTGCCGTCGACCAGGTCCATCCGCTCCAGCCATTCCAGCGCCAGGTAGCGGCCGAGGAAGCCGGTCGCGCCGGTCAGCAGGACGGTCCGCACCTCGCGCGCCGGCCCGCGGCAGGTCGGGGGCGGCGGCCAGCGTCGCCGCGTCGATGAACTTGTCCAACGTGAGGTCGCTCGCGTGCACCTCGACCGCGTCACGCCCGTGCACCGAGGCGAAGGTCGGCCGCTTGCTGCCCTGCCGCTCGCCCTCGATGTAGTCGGCGATGGCCGCCAGGTCGTTGGCCGGGCTGGTGATGACGCCGACCGGCACGTCGATGTCGAAGATCTCGTGCAGCAGGTTGCCGAATGTCAACGCGGACAACGAGTCTCCGCCCAAGTCGGTGAAGTGCGCGTCGGGTGACAGGTCGGTGGTCGCCAGCGCCCAGCAGCGCGGCCGCGGCCCGGCTCACCGTCTGCAGCACCGGCGCGTCGGCGCCGCTTCGGCGCAGCGTCGCGCAGCTCGTTGGCCTGGCCCTGCGGCCAGGTCGTCGTAGAGCTGTTCCAGTCGCTCGCCGTAGTGCTGCTTGAGCTTCGGCCATGCCAGCTTGCGGATGCCGGTCAGCAGACCGTTCTCCAGCGTGAAAGGCGTTGTCTCGATGATGAAGTCGCGCGGCACCTCGTAGGACTGCAGGCCGGCTCGCTTTGGCGACGTCTCTGCAGCGAATCGGCGATCGCCGGCTTGAGCGCGTCGGCGTCGATGAACGCGCCAGCGCCTCTTCGGTGGGCACCACGACCGCCAACAGGTAGGGGTGTGCGCTGTTGCCGTAGACGTAGATCTGCCGGACCAGCGGGCTGTTGCCGAACACCGCCTCCAGCTTGGCGACGGTGACGAACTCGCCCTGCGCCAGCTTCAGCACGTTGTTGCGGCGGTCGACGTACACCACCTTGTTGGGAGCGACCTCGGCGACGACGTCTCCGGTGCGGTAGTACCCGTCGGCGTCGAACACGTCGGCGGTGATCTCGGGGCGCTTGTAGTAGCCGGGGAACATGTTCTCGGTCTTGAGCAGCAACTCGCCCCGCGGATACGGACGGTCGGTGGCGAAGTAGCCCAGATCCGGAACGTCGGCCAGCTTGTAGTCGATGACCGGCGGACGCTGAACTTCGCCGTCGAACAGCACCATGCCGGCCTCGGTGGAGCCGTAGCCGTCCAGCAGGTGCATGTCGAGCAGGTTCTCGACCCAGGTCTTCAGCTCGGGGGAGGTGGGCGCCGAGCCCGTCATCGCGAAGATGAACCGGCCGCCGAGCTGGTACTGGCGCATGCTCGTCCATGACCTCGGCTCGACGGCTGCGGTCGGCGCCGTCGGCGACCGCCGGTCGACCTGGCGCAGGTATTCGCCGTAGAGGGTCTCCCAGATGCGCGGCACGAAGTTCATCTCGGTGGGCCGCACCAGCTCGAGGTCCTCGAGCAGCGTCGAGAGGTCGCTCTTGGCGGCGAAGTACGCGGTGCCGCCGTTGCCGAGCGTGCCGTAGAGGATGCCGCGTCCCATGACGTGGCTCATCGGCATGAAGTTGAGCGTGATCGACGCGGCGGTCTCGCCCGAACCAGTTGCGGCTCGACCGGCACCACATCTTGCCGACGTTGCGCTGCGGATACATCGCGCCCTTGGGTGCGCCGGTGCTGCCGGAGGTGTAGATCAGCAGGGCCAGCGGGTCGTCGTCGTCTGGCGTCGGCCGCGCGGCGTCGCGGGCAGCGCCTTGCCGCGCTCGAGCAGGTCGGCCAGCGTCTCGACGGTCACCGCGGCGTCGGCCAGCCGCGCGCGGGCGCTTTCCACGGCCTCGCGCTCGTCGTCGACCTCGGGGTGGTAGTCGAACACCACCAGCTTGGCGGGCTGTGTGGCCGCTGGTCAGGATCAGCTCGACGGCGTCGGGCAGCTGGTTCACGCTGGCCGCGAACACGGTGGGCTCGGTCTCGGTCACGATCGGCTGCAGCTGGGTGATCGCCGCGCTGGTCTGCAGCGGAACCGCCACGGCGCCGATCCGGCCGAGCGCGATGTCGATGGTGGTGAAGTCGACGCTGGTGAAGCCCAGCGCGGCGACCCGGTCGCCGGCCTGCACCGCGTCGTGGGTCAGGGCGCGCGCCAGGGCGTCGACGCGTTCGCCCAGCTCACGGTAGGTGATGGTGTCGAAGCGGGGGAGCAGCCCCAGCACGGTGCGGCCGGTCTTGGGGTCCTTGAAGAACTCGACGGCGCGCTGGCCGAGGGCGGGACGGTCTGCGTACCCGTCCAGCACGGTCTGAACGATCTGCGGCAGTCGCAGCCCAGGCTGTTCGAGGGCGGCGGCGACCGCCGGGTCGGGCCTGGCTGCGGCGAACTGTGGGTCGTTAGCGGTCAGGTCCTCGATGCGGCGTTCGAGCCGCTCTTCACGAGTAGTAGTCGACATAACAGTTCCTTGCATGACTGAGAAGTTCTGATTGCTTGCGCCACGCTGCGCTGCCAATTAGAACGTTAGCGAAGCTAAAGGTATTCCTCAATGAATCCGCGCCGTGGAAGTCGGCTGTGAGATCGCACCACCCGACGCCGCGCTCGGTCGGGACTAGAGCTCGCCCAGCAGCCCGGCCAGCACGTCGAGGCCCTCGGTCAGCAGCTCGTCGCTGATGGTCAGCGGGGGCAGCAGCCGGACGATGTTGCCGAACATGCCGCAGGTCAGGATGACGACGCCGGCCGCGTGGGCCGCGGTGGCCAATTTCAGCGGTCAGCTCGGGGTCGGGGTCGGCGGTTCCGGATTTCACCAGCTCGATGGCGATCATGGCGCCGCGGCCGCGCACGTCGCCGATCCGGTCGTCGCCGGCCTGCAGCCGAGACAGCCGCTCGATCGATCGATCCGTTCGATCTGCTGGGCCCGCTCGATCAGGCCGTCGCGTCTCGATGGTCTCGATGCTGGCCAGCGCCGCCGCACACGCGACCGGGTTGCCGCCGAACGTGCCGCCCAGGCCGCTGACGTGCGGGGCGTCCATGATCTCGGCGCGGCCGGTGACCGCCGACAACGGCAGCCCGTCGGCGATGCCCTTGGCGATGCACGATCAGGTCGGGCTCGATGCCCTCGTGCTCACAGGCGAACCATCGCGCCGGTGCGCGCGAACCCGCTCTGCACCTCGTCGGCGATGAACACCACGTCGTTCTTGCGGCACCAGTCCAGCAGCGCGGGCAGGAACCCCTCGGCCGGGACGATGAAACCGCCTTCGCCCGAGATCGGCTCGATGATGACGGCGGCCAGGTTGTCGGCCCCGACCTGCTTGTCGATGAAGCTGATGGTCCGCGCGGCGGCCTTTTCGCCGTCGCTGGCCAGCTCCTTGTCCAGCAGTCCGTCCCGATAGGGATAGGACAGCGGCGCCCGGTAGATCTCCGGGGCGAACGGGCCGAAGCCGCTCTTGTAGGGCATCGACTTGGCGGTGAGCGCCATCGCCAGGTTGGTGCGGCCGTGGTAGGCGTGGTCGAACGCCACGACGGCGGTCTTGCGGGTGTAGGAGCGGGCGACCTTGATGGCGTTCTCGACGGCCTCGGCGCCGGAGTTGAACAACACCGAGCGCTTCTCGCCGGAGCCCGGGGTGATCCGATTGAGCTCCTCGGCGACGGCGACGTACTCCTCGTACGGCGTCACCATGAAACAGGTGTGGGTGAACTCGGCGACCTGGGCGCGCACCGCATCCACCACGCGGGGCGACGAGTTGCCGATCGTGGTGACGGCGATACCCGAACCCAGGTCGATCAGCCGGTTCCCGTCGACGTCCTCGATGATGCCGCCGCCGGCGCGGGCCACGAACACCGGCATGGTGATGCCCACGCCCCGGGACACCGCCGCGACCCGGCGCTTGTTCAGTTCCAGCGATGCGGGACCGGGGATTTCGGTGACCAGTTGCCGACTCTGCTCGAGGCTGGCCACTGCATCCTCCTCACCGCGGCGCGCCGGTCGCATCGCGGTTAAAGCCTAGCCGGTCGCGACGCACGGGCCGGTCGGTGATGCGCGGGCCGGTCGGTGCGAGCCGGGCGGCCGAGACGGACTCGATGCCAGTACCGATAGGAAGACAGGCGCGTCATGGAGAGTTTGGTCTTGTTCCTGCCGTTCCTGCTCATCATGGGCGGGTTCATGTACTTCGCGTCGCGCCGGCAGCGAGCGCGCGATGCAGGCCACCATCGACCTGCACGACTCGCTGCAGCCGGGCGACCGCGTGCACACCACGTCGGGCCTGGAAGCCACCGTCACCGCGATCACCGACGACACCGTCGACCTGGAGATCGCGCCCGGTGTGGTGACGACGTGGATGAAGCTGGCGATCCGCGACAAGATACTGCCGGACATCGACGAGGACGTCGTGAAGACGACTGAAGACGACGAGCTGGACGACGCTGGACGGGTCCGATGTGGACGACGCCGGCCACGAGAGCCGTGCGACCAAAGATTTCTGACCGGGAACCCGCTGGGCCGCGCGTGCGAGGCGCGCGCAACCGCGACACGTAGGCTCTGTCGGGGAAAACCGATTCTCAAGGAGATACAAGGAACGTGGCATCGTCTTCGGCGCCGGTGCGTCCTGCCCGCTACCTGTCGGTGTTCCTGGTCCTGCTCATCGGCGTCTACCTGCTGGTGTTTCTCACCGGGGACAAGCAGGCGCGCCCCAAGCTCGGCATCGATCTGCAGGGCGGCACCCGCGTCACCCTGACCGCCCGCACGCCGGACGGCTCGCGGCCCAGCCGCGACTCGTTGGCACAGGCCCAGCAGATCATCAGCGCGCGCGTCAACGGGCTGGGCGTCTCGGGTTCGGAGGTCGTCGTCGACGGCGACAACCTGGTCATCACGGTGCCCGGGAACGACGGCAACGAGGCCCGCAACCTCGGCCAGACCGCGCGGCTGTACATCCGCCCGGTGATCCAGGCGGTTCCGGCGCAGAACCCGCAGGAACCCAAGCCCGAGCCCCAGCAGCCTGCCGCGCCGCCAGCCGGCCGCCCGGCGCCCCGGCGCCCGGTGCCGGACCGCGCCCGGGTCAGCCGGCGCCGCCCGGCGGGCCAGCCCGCGCCGCCCCCGCCGCCCGGCCAGCCGGCCCCGCAGCCACGGCCCTACCCGGAGGACCCCACCCCGGCACCGAGCCCGGCGCCCAGCCCCGCGCCCGCCCGCGCCCAGCCCGCCGACCGGCGCCGCCGCCGGCCGGGCAGCCGCCGGCGGGTGAGCCGCCGGCCGATGTGCCCGCACCCCCGGATCCGCGCAAGGATCTCGCCGAGCGCATCGCCGCAGAGAAGAAGTGGCGGCAGAGCACCCGCCAGGGCATCCAGTTCCTCGCCCTGCAATACCAGGCCACCCTGTGCGGCAAAGACGACATCCTGGCCGGCAACGACGACCCGGCCCTGCCCCTGGTCACCTGCTCGCAGGACCACAAGGCCGCCTACCTGCTGGGGCCGTCGATCATCAGCGGCGACCAGATCCAGGACGCGACGTCGGGCATGAACCAGCGCGGTGTCGGCTACGTCGTCGACGTGCAGTTCAAGCCGGCCGCGGCCAATGTCTGGGCCGACTACACCGCCGCCCATGTCGGTGAACAGACCGCCTTCACCCTGGACTCGCAGGTGGTCAGCGCTCCGCGCATCAACGAGGCGATTCCGGGCGGCCGGACCCAGATCAGTGGTGGCGATCCGGCGTTCACGCGCCGCGACCGCGCGCCAGCTGGCCAACGTCCTGAAGTATGGTTCGCTGCCGCTGTCCTTCGAAGCGTCGGAAGCCCAAACCGTCTCGGCGACATTGGGTTTGACGTCGCTGCGGGCGGGCCTGATCGCGGGTGGGATCGGTTTGATCCTGGTGCTGCTGTATTCGTTGTTCTATTACCGGGCGCTCGGAGTGCTCACGGCCTTGTCGCTGATCTGTTCGGGTGCAATGGTTTTCGCGATCCTGGTGCTGCTGGGCCGATATATCAACTACACCCTGGACCTCGCGGGCATCGCGGGTCTGATCATCGGTATCGGTACCACCGCCGACTCGTTCGTGGTGTTCTTCGAACGCATCAAAGACGAGATCCGAGAAGGCCGTTCGTTCCGGTCGGCGGTGCCGCGAGGCTGGGTGCGGGCCCGCAAGACGATCGTGTCGGGCAACGCCGTCACCTTCCTGGCCGCCGCCGTGCTGTACTTCCTGGCCATCGGCCAGGTGAAGGGATTCGCCTTCACCCTGGGTCTCACCACGATCCTCGACCTGGTGGTGGTGTTCCTGGTGACCTGGCCGCTGGTGTACCTGGCCTCCAAGTCGCCGACGATGGCAAAGCCGGCGTTCAACGGCCTGGGAGCCGTTCAGCAGGTCGCGCGCGAACGCCGGGCGGCTGCCGACTCGCAGACGGGACGGGGGTAGCGCGATGGCCGCCAAGACGACTACCGAAGAAGACCAGCGACGACAGCGCCGTCGAACTCACCGAAGCGAGCGCCGAGACGGCGGAGGCGATCCGACTCTGCCGCCGCCACAGCTTCCTGTCCCGGCTCTACACCGGCACCGGCGCGTTCGAGGTGGTCGGACGCCGCAAGCTCTGGTACGGCGATCAGCGGCGCGATCGTCGCGATCGCGATCCTGTCAGCATCATCTGCGCGGGTTCACGTTCGGGATCGACTTCAAGGGCGGCACCACGGTGTCGATGCCCGCCGCCGGCGCGACGCGGCACGGTCCAGGTCGCCGAGGTGTCCGACGTCTTCAAGAAGGCCCTCGGCAGCGACCCCGAATCGGTGGTGATCGTCGGCAGCGGCTCCTCGGCGACGGTGCAGATCCGTTCCGAGCATCTGTCCAACGATCAGACCGCCGAAGCTGCGCAACGCCCTGTTCGACGCGTTCCAGCCCAAGGGCACCGACGGTAAGCCCAGCAAGGCGGCCATCAGCGACTCGGCGGTATCGGAGACCTGGGGCGGCCAGATCACCAAGAAGGCGCTGATCGCCCTGGCGGTCTTCCTGGTGCTGGTCGGCCTCTACATCATGGTGCGCTACGAGCGCTACATGGCGATCTCGGCGCTGGCGACCATGGTGTTTCGACCTGACCGTCACCGCCGGCGTGTACTCGCTGGTCGGCTTCGAGGTCACCCCGGCCACGGTCATCGGCCTGCTGACGATCCTCGGGTTTCTCCCTCTACGACACCGTCATCGTGTTCGACAAGGTCGAGGAGAACACCCACGGCTTCCAGCACACCACCCGGCGCACCTTCGCCGAGCAGGCCAACCTGGCCATCAACCAGACGTTCATGCGCTCGATCAACACCAGCCTGATCTCGGTGCTGCCGATCCTGGCGCTGATGGTGGTGGCGGTGTGGCTGCTGGGCGTGGGCACGCTGAAGGACCTGGCGCTGGTGCAGCTGGTCGGCATCATCGTCGGCACCTACTCGTCGATCTTCTTCGCCACCCCGCTGCTGGTCACGCTGCGCGAACGCACCGAGCTGGTGCGCACCCACACCCGCCGGGTCGGCAGGCGGCGCAGCCCCGGCGCCCGCGCGAGCGCCGACGAGACCGCGTCGACGAGAATCCACCGTCGACGAACCGCCGAGGAAGAGCGCCGAAGACACGCACCGAAGCCGCGACGAGGCCGCCGAGCCGGCCGCGGCGGCCAGCAAGCCGGCACCGAACAAGCCGGCGCCGGGTGCACGGCCGGTGCGGCCCACCGGTACCCGGCGTCCCACCGGCAAGCGCAACGCCGGCCGGCGGTAGGCACGATGGCCAGCTGGTGTCGGCGAGGATTTCTGCGCTGGACGCTCGCGGGTTTGGCGGCCACGCTGACGGTGCCGTTCGCGCTGACCGGGTGTTCCGGCAGCGCCGCCCCGCAGATCGACTACGTGGTCGACGGCACGCTGGTCAGCTACAACACCAACACCGTCGTCGGCGCGGCGTCGGCCGGTGCGCAGGCATTCGCCCGCACGCTCACCGGCTTCGGCTATCACGGCCCCGACGGGCAGGTGGTCGCCGACCGCGACTTCGGCACGGTATCGGTCGTGGGCGGTGCGCCGCTGGTGCTCGACTACCAGATCGCCGACAACGCCGTCTACTCCGACGGCAAGCCGGTGACCTGCGACGACCTGGTGCTGACCTGGGCGGCCCAATCCGGCCGGTTCCCCGGCTTCGAGGCCGCCACCCAGGCCGGTTACGTCGACATCGCCAACGTCGAGTGCATGCCGGGGCAGAAGAAGGCCCGGGTCTCGTTCGCCCCGGACCGCAGCGTCGTCGACTACACCCAGCTGTTCACCGCGACCTCGATGATGCCGTCGCACGTCATCGCCGACCAGCTGAATGTCGACGTGACGGCGGCGTTGCTGGCCAAGAATGCGCCGGTGGTGGACCAGATCGCGCAAGCTGTGGAACACCACCTGGGACCTCAAGCCCGGTATCGACCGGATCCAAACGCTTCCCGTCGTCGGGACCGTACAAGATCCAGTCGGTGCTGGACGGCGGCGCCGTGGTGCTGGTCGCCAACGACCGCTGGTGGGGCCCCAAGGCGATCACCAAGCGGATCACCGTGTGGCCGCAGGGGGCCGACATCCAGGACCGGGTCAACAACCGCAGCGTCGACGTGGTCGACGTCGCGGTCGGGTCGTCGGGCGCGCTGGCCACTCCGGACAACTATCGAGCGCAGCGACTCGCCGTCGGCCGGCATCGAGCAGCTGATCTTCGCGCTGCAGGGGCCGCTGGCGCTGGCCCGCGAACGCCGCGCGCTCGCGCTGTGCACGCCGCGCGACGTCGATCGCCAAGGACGCCGGGGTGCCGATCGCCAATTCGCGGCTGAACCCGGCCACCGAGGACGCCGTCGCCCAGGGCGACGGTGCCGCCGAGGCCGGCCCGTTCGGCAAGGCGGACCCCGACGCGGCCCGCGACGCGCTGGGCGGTGCGCCGATGACGGTGCGGATCGGCTACCAGGGGCCCAATGCGCGGCTGGCGGCCACGGTCGGGACCATCGCCAAGTCCTGCGCCCCGGCCGGCATCACCGTCACCGGCGTCGACCGTCGGATTCCCTCGGGTCCGCAGGCGCTGCGCGACGGGAAGATCGACGTGCTGTTGGCCAGCACCGGCGGGGCCACCGGCAGCGGATCGAGCGGATCGTCGGCGATGGATGCCTATGACCTGCACACCGGCAACGGCAACAACCTGTCCGGCTACTCGAACCCGCCAGATCGACGGCATCATCGGTGCGCTGGCGGTGTCCGCTGACCCGGCCGAGCGTGCTCGGCTGCTGGCCGAGGCCGCGCCGATCCTGTGGGCGGACATGCCGACGCTGCCGCTGTACCGGCAGCAGCGCACGCTGCTGATGTCGAAGAAGATGTACGCCGTGAGCAAGAATCCGACCCGCTGGGGCGCGGGCTGGAACATGGACCGCTGGGCCCTGGTGCAGTGACGGTGCAATGACGCGCCGCTCGGCTGGCGACGTCATTGCGTCGCTGACCCGGCAAGTCGCCGATTTCCCCAAGCCGGGGGTCCAGTTCAAGGACCTGACCCCGGTGTTCGCCGACCGCCGACGGGTTGGCGGCGGTCACCGACGCGCTCGCCGACGTCGCATCCGGCGCCGACCTGGTGGCCGGCATCGACTCGCGCGGGTTCCTGGTCGCGGCGGCGGTCGCCGCCCGGCTGGGCATCGGCGTGCTGGCCATTCGCAAGGGCGGCAAGCTGCCGCCGCCGGTGCACACCGAGCGCTACGACCTGGAATACGGCAGCGCCACCCTGGAAATCCCCGCCGACGGCATCGACCTGCGCGGGCCGCAGCGTCGTGATCATCGACGACGTGCTGGCCACCGGCGGAACTCTCGCCGCGGCGCAACGGTTGCTCGAGCGCGCCGGGGCCAACGTGACGGCGGCCGCGGTGGTCGTGGAACTCACCGCTCTGGGCGGTCGCGAGGCGGTGGCGCCGTTGCCAGTACACAGCTTGAGCCGCGTCTAACGCGATATCCGCGAGTATCGGAGCGATATCCTCGAGGTCGGAGGTGACCAACGTGGCGGACGACCAGAGCACGGCGCAAGCTGTCGCGCCGCCCGCGGAGCCGCCTGCAGCGTCGCCGGTCGTAGAGACGCCCGAGCCGCCGGCCGAAACCCTCAAGACTTCCAGCAGCGCGTCGCGCCGGGTCCGGGCCCGGCTGGCGCGGCGGATGACGGCCCAGCGCAGCGCGCTCAATCCGGTGCTCGAACCGCTGGTGGCGGTGCACCGGGAGATCTATCCCAAGGCCAACCTGTCGATGCTGCAGCGGGCCTTCGAGGTCGCCGACCAACGGCACGCCACCCAGCTGCGGCATTCCGGTGATCCCTACATCACCCACCCGCTGGCCGTCGCCAACATCCTGGCCGAGTTGGGCATGGACACCACCACTTTGGTGGCCGCGCTGCTGCACGACACCGTCGAGGACACCGGGTACACGCTCGAGGCGCTGTCCGAGGAATTCGGCGAGGAGGTCGGCCACCTCGTCGACGGGGTGACCAAGCTGGACCGGGTCGTGCTGGGCAACGCCGCCGAGGGCGAGACCATCCGCAAGATGATCACCGCGATGGCCCGCGATCCGCGGGTGCTGGTGATCAAGGTGGCCGACCGGCTGCACAACATGCGCACCATGCGCTTCCTGCCGCCGGAAAAGCAGGCCCGCAAGTCCCGCGAGACGCTGGAAGTCATTGCGCCCCTGGCACATCGGCTGGGGATGGCCAGCGTCAAGTGGGAGCTGGAAGACCTGTCGTTCGCGATCCTGCACCCCAAGAAGTACGAGGAGATCGTGCGGCTGGTCGCCGGCCGTGCGCCGTCGCGGGACACCTACCTGGCCAAGGTCCGCGCCGAGATCGTCAACACCCTGAACGCGTCGAAGATCAAGGCGACGGTGGAGGGCCGGCCCAAGCACTACTGGTCGATCTATCAGAAGATGATCGTCAAGGGCCGCGACTTCGACGACATCCACGACCTGGTCGGCATCCGCATCCTGTGCGACGAGATCCGGGACTGCTACGCCGCTGTCGGCGTGGTGCACTCGCTGTGGCAGCCGATGGCGGGACGGTTCAAGGACTACATCGCCCAGCCCAGATACGGTGTGTACCAGTCACTGCACACCACGGTGGTCGGGCCGGAGGGCAAGCCGCTGGAGGTGCAGATCCGCACCCGCGACATGCACCGCACCGCCGAATACGGCATCGCCGCGCACTGGCGCTACAAGGAAGCCAAGGGCCGCAACGGTGTTCCGCATCCGCACGCCGCCGCCGAGATCGACGACATGGCCTGGATGCGTCAGCTGCTCGACTGGCAGCGGGAGGCCGCCGACCCGGGCGAGTTCCTGGAGTCGTTGCGTTACGACCTTGCGGTGCAAGAGCTTTTCGTGTTCACCCCCAAGGGCGACGTCATCACCCTGCCGACCGGGTCGACGCCGGTGGACTTCGCCTACGCGGTGCACACCGAGGTCGGCCACCGCTGCATCGGCGCCCGGGTCAACGGCCGGCTGGTGGCGCTGGAACGCAAGCTCGAAAACGGGGAAGTCGTCGAGGTTTTCACGTCCAAGGCGCCCAACGCCGGGCCGTCGCGGGACTGGCAGCAGTTCGTGGTGTCGCCGCGCGCCAAGGCCAAGATCCGGCAGTGGTTCGCCAAGGAGCGGCGTGAGGAGGCGCTGGAGGCCGGCAAGGACGCCATGGCCCGCGAGGTGCGCCGCGGCGGACTTCCGTTGCAGCGCTTGATGAATGGCGAGTCGATGGGGGCGGTGGCCCGTGAGCTGCACTACACCGACGTGTCCGCGCTCTACACCGCGATCGGTGAGGGGCACGTGTCGGCCCGGCACGTCGTGCAGCGGCTGCTGGCCGAGCTCGGCGGTATCGACCAGGCCGAAGAGGAGCTCGCCGAGCGGTCCACGCCGGCGACCATGCTGCGGCGCCCGCGCAGCACCGACGACGTCGGGGTCTCGGTCCCCGGCGCCCCGGGCGTGCTGACCAAGCTGGCCAAATGCTGCACGCCGGTGCCCGGCGACCAGATCCTGGGGTTCGTCACCCGCGGCGGCGGGGTCAGCGTGCACCGCACCGACTGCACCAACGCCGCGTCGCTGCAGCAGCAGGCCGAGCGCATCATCGAGGTGCTCTGGGCGCCGTCGCCGTCGTCGGTGTTCCTGGTGGCGATCCAGGTCGAGGCGCTCGACCGGCACCGGCTGCTGTCGGACGTGACGCGCGTGCTGGCCGACGAGAAGGTCAACATCCTGTCCGCGTCGGTCACCACCTCGAACGACCGGGTGGCGATCAGCCGCTTCACCTTCGAGATGGGCGACCCCAAGCACCTCGGGCATCTGCTCAACGTCGTCCGCAACGTCGAGGGCGTCTACGACGTCTACCGGGTGACGTCCGCCGCTTAAGGCGCTTAACCGCTCAGGCGCCTGCGGATGCCGGGAACGCTCAAGCACACCAGCACGGTAAGCAGGATCACCAGCAAGCTGAGCGCGGTCGCCACCACCCAGTCCGGCGGCGACCACAAGCTGGACCGAATTAGGCTGCGGGGGAACGACTTCCGGTGGCGATGCGTCAAATTTCATCGGCAGCGGCCGATAGTTAAGCACGTTCGCCAAATGGCGCGCGGTTGCGGCATTGAACGGGGGATTGCCACCGCCGATCTGGGTGCGTCCCGACGGAATAACTTCTCGAATCTCCGGGGCGCTGACCACCTCGGAATCGAGGGTGAACGCGACCTGCGTGCCGAGATGCGATGCGGTGAAATCGGCCCAGGTCTGGGTGGCGTCGCTGTTGAACTTCAGGTCGATGACGAATGCGCCGCTGCTCTCCGCGAAACGCGAACTGGCGCTGTCGATCTGATCGTTTCCCAGTATCGACGGTGCGAGCAGGTAGGCCGCCGAACGGTCCTGCGAGCAAGTCACCAGGGGCAGTGCCGGATCGTCGTTGCCGGCCAAGACGTCGTTATTGCCGCACCTGCTGGCCTGGTATTGCAAGGCGAGGAGCTGAACGCCCGCGCTGGTGCTCTGCCGAAGCTGCTTCTCCTGCGCAATGCGCGCGGCGAGATCTTTAGGCGGGCTGGACGGCTGTTGCCCGGATGACGGCTGGGCGGGTATCGAATGGAGCACCGGGCGCAGGAAAAGTCGCCCGGTGGAACCGATGTCGCGTATGTCGTCGTTGTTGTTGCCGGGCACGGTGACGACTACGCTGTTGCCCTCGACGACGACCTGCGACGCGGAGATCTTGAGCCCATTAACTCGTGCGGCAATGATTCGTTGTGCCGCACTTAGCGTGTCGTGGTTCGGAGCCGAGCCGTCGGGCGTCACCGCGGTCAACCTGATCCGGGAGCCGCCCTCCTTGGCGATGCTGTGCGCGGCCGGATGATGTGCGGTGAAAGGCAGGATCACCAAGTAGCCGCCGATCAGCACGCACAGCAGGGCCACCAGGTAGCGCGTCAGGCGCACGACCATCACCATCCCCCCTCCCATGGGTTCGCGAGCAGACGCGAAAGTGCGCGACACGCCGGGGTTTCGGGCGCTTTAGCGTCTGCTCGGCGAAGTTTAGTCCAGCCGCACCGACGTGATCGTGACCGTGGTGACCGGGACGCCGTCGTCGCCGCCGCCGACGATGCCGGCCTTCGCGACCTTGTCGACGATCGCCAGGCCGGCGTCGTCGACCGTGCCGAACACCGTGTACTCCGGCGGAAGCTGCGAGTCGTCGTACACGATGAAGAATTGGCTGCCGTTGGTGTTGGGTCCGGCGTTGGCCTCGGAATGAGCCATCGCGAGCGTCCCGCGCGGATAGACCACGGGCTGGCGGGCGCTGGGGTCGCCGGGCGGGTACTGATCGGTGGGGTATTCGTTGGCGAACTGATAGCCGGGGCCGCCGGTGCCGTCGTTGTTGGGGTCGCCGCATTGCAGCACGCTCATCGCGGCGGTGGCGGTCAACCGGTGGCATTGGGTTTTGTCGAAGAACCCCTGCTGCGCCAGGCTGGCGAAACTGTTCACCGTGCAGGGGGACTCGCCGTTGTCGAGCTGCACGCCGATGTCGCCCTGATTGGTGCTTATCCGTGGCACCGATCTGGGGCGGTTCGGTGGACACCTTGCCCGATCGCGGGGGAGTCGCCGCCTTGGCGGCATGGTCCGGCGAGGCCGGGTATTGGCAGTTGGCGCCCAGGTCGGCGGGCGCGGCAAACGCCGGCAACGGCGGCACGTTCGATTCGGTCGGTGCCGTGGTTGTCGGCGCGTTGACGCCCGGGTCGTCTTCGGGGCTGCCGACGTCGTATTCGAGGCGTTGCGGTCGAAGATCACGGCCGTGATCGACCAGCGCCGCTATCAAGCCGAGCACCGCGACCACCGTGCCGACCACGATCGGGATCGTGCGGCTGCGATCCTGTACCGCCGCAGGGGCATCCGGCGGCTGCGCAGGGATCTCGCCGGGCGGGGGCGGTGGCTCCGGCGGCAGCGGGATGGGATTGGTCAGCGCCGCTTTCGCCGCGTTGGCCAGGTCGATCGTGGTCCAGTACCGCAGTCGGGGTCCTTGGCCATGCCGCGGGCGACCACCGCGTCAAAGCCGGCCGGGATGTCGGCTGCTATCGGCCGACGGCAGCGGCGGCGGGGTGTTCAGGTGACCCGAGAGCTGCTCCTCGAAGCTGTCGCCCGGATAGGGGCGGCTGCCCGGTCAGGCACTCGTAGAGCACGCACGCCAGCGAATACACGTCGGCGCGGGGATCCGTCTTTCCGCGGAAGCGCTCCGGGGCCATGTAGGCCAACGTGCCCATCGTGTGCCCGGTCTGGGTGAGGGTGGTGTCGGTCGCGGCGCGCGCAATCCCGAAGTCGATCAGGTAGCAGAAATTTCGCGCGTTGGCGACCAGGATGTTCGACGGCTTGACGTCACGATGCACCAACCCCGCCTGGTGGGCGCTATCCAGTGCCGCCGCGATCTGTTCGATCACCGCGACCGCATCGGCGGGGCTCAGCCGCCCCCCGTGTGCGGTCATGTAGGCGCGCAGATCGCGGCCCTCGATCAGCCGCATGTCGACATAGAGCCGACCGTCGATCTCACCGAAGCCGTGGATGGGCACCACGTGTGGATCGGTGAGGCCCGCCGCCGTGCGCGCCTCGCGGCGGAAGCGTTTCTGAATGTCGGCGTCCTCGGCCAAATGCGGGGGAAGCAGCTTGAGGGCGACTATCCGATCGGTTTCGGTGTCGTGGGCGCGAAAGACCTGCCCCATGCCGCCACGACCCAACATGCCGAGCAATTGGTATCGCCCGAAATGACTCCGCTGACCCTGATGCCTCCGAGGCCGCCACCATCGCTCCCTCCCCGTATGCGTCGCTCGGGGTCAGGTTAGTCCAGCAGCATCGACTTGATGGTGACTTCGGTGGCCGGCGGGCCGTCGTCGCCGCCGCCGGCGACGCCGGCCTTGGCGATCTTGTCCAGGGTGGCCAGCCCGTCGTCCTGGATCTTGCCGAAGACGGTGTAGTCGGGCGGCAGCTGCGAGTCCTTGTAGACCAGGAAGAACTGGCTGCCGTTGGTGTTCGGTGCCGGCGTTGGCCATGGCCAGCGTGCCGCGCGGGTAAACGACGGGCTGCTTCAGCTTGGGGTCGTTCGGCGGGTACTGGTCGGTGGGGTATTCGTTGGCGAACTGGTAGCCCGGACCGCCGGTGCCGTCGCCCTTGGGGTCGCCGCATTGCAAGACGGCCAGGTCCGGCGAGGTGGTCAGCCGGTGGCATTTGGTGTTGTCGAAGTATTTCTGGCCGATCAGGCTGGCGAAACTGTTTACCGTGCACGGCGATTCGTTGTTGGCCAGCATCAGGCCGATATTGCCCTGGCTGGTCGCCATGCTGACGCTCACTTTGGCCGGGTCGGTCGGGATTTTGCCGGTCCGCGGCGGCTTGACCGGCTTGGCGGCCTTGTCCTGCGACGCCGGGTACTGGCAGTTGGCGCCCACGTTGGCCGACGGCTGGAACGCCGGCATCGGCGCTGCCGGCGGGGTCGGCGCCCCGGGCGTGCTGGACTCCGGGGAACTGCTGGCGGCGGTGCTGCTGGTGGTCGCCGCCGCGGTGTTGCGCTTGTGGTCGTTGTTGGTGATGACCACGGTGGCCACCACCGCGGCGATCACCGCCAGCGACGCGATGACGCCGCCGGCGATCACCAGGATCCGGCGCGTTCGGGCTTGCTTGGCGCGACGCTCGAGCTGGCGTTCGAGTTTGCGCTTGGCT
The DNA here is from genome assembly GCA_963735705.1 of uncultured Solirubrobacteraceae bacterium. Classification (GTDB taxonomy): domain Bacteria; phylum Actinomycetota; class Thermoleophilia; order Solirubrobacterales; family Solirubrobacteraceae; genus Palsa-744. The sequence continues at coordinate 75,830 of CAVTLZ010000012.1, read as the reverse complement.
GTCGCACGTCGCTGTTCGTTGGTCGGCACGGCCGGTATGCCTCCATGGTTGTCCGGTGAGTCGGGCCGGGGTGGCCAGCCCAGGCTAATGTGGGCGCCGCGAGGCGTGTCAAGCGCCCCAGTGTAGGGATGGGAGACTGGGAACCGTGTTGATCACCGGATTTCCCGCCGGTCTGCTGCAGTGCAACTGTTACGTGCTGGCCGAGCGGCCGGGGACGGACGCCGTCATCGTCGACCCGGGCCAGCGTGCGATGGGCCCGTTGCGGCGCATCCTCGACGAGAATCGGCTGACCCCGGCCGCCGTGCTGATCACCCACGGCCACATCGACCACATGTGGTCCGCCCAGAAGGTGTCCGACACCTACGGCTGCCCCACCTACATCCATCCCGAGGACCGGTTCATGCTCAAAGACCCGATCCACGGCTACGGCCCGCGGTTGGCCCAGCTGGCGGCGGGCGCGTTCTTCCGCGAGCCCAAGCAGGTCGTCGAGCTGGACCGGGACGGCGACAAGCTCGACCTGGGCAGCGTGACCGTCAACGTCGATCACACCCCGGGGCACACCCGCGGATCGGTGTGTTTCCGGGTCCTTCAGGCGGCCAAGGACGACAAAGACGTGGTGTTCACCGGCGACACGCTGTTCGAGCGCTCGATCGGCCGCACCGACCTGTTCGGCGGCAGCGGCCGTGACCTGATCACCTCGATCGTCGAAAAACTGTTGGTGCTCGACGACAACACCGTGGTACTACCCGGACATGGCAACTCCACCACCATCGGCGCCGAGCGGCGCCTCAACCCGTTCCTCGAAGGCCTGTAGCGGGTGACGGAATTCACCGCGTTCTCGGCGCCCAAGGGGGTGCCGGACTACGTCCCGCCGGATTCGGCGCAGTTCGTCGCGGTGCGCGACGGGCTGCTCGCCGCCGCCCGCCGGGCCGGCTACAGCGACATCGAGCTGCCCATCTTCGAGGACACCGCGCTGTTCGCCCGCGGCGTCGGCGAATCCACCGACGTGGTGTCCAAGGAGATGTACACCTTCGCCGACCGCGGCGACCGCTCGGTGACGCTGCGGCCCGAGGGCACCGCCGGCGTGGTGCGCGCGGTGATCGAACACGGCCTGGACCGCGGCGCGCTGCCGGTGAAACTGTGTTACGCGGGCCCGTTTTTCCGCTACGAGCGCCCGCAGGCCGGCCGCTACCGCCAGCTGCAGCAGGTCGGCGTCGAGGCGATCGGCGTCGACGACCCGGCGCTGGACGCCGAGGTGATCGCCGTCGCCGACGCCGGGTTCCGCTCGCTGGGCCTGGACGGGTTCCGGCTGGAAATCACCTCACTGGGCGATGACAGCTGCCGCCCGCAATACCGGGAGCTGTTGCAGGAGTTCCTGTTTCAGCTCGACCTGGACGAGGACACCCGAAGGCGCGCCGAGATCAACCCGCTGCGGGTGCTCGACGACAAGCGACCCGAGGTGCGGGCGATGACGGCCGACGCCCCGGTGCTGCTCGACCACCTGTCCGACGGCGCCAAGCAGCACTTCGACACCGTGCTGTCGCACCTGGATGCGCTGGGCGTGCCGCTACGTCATCAACCCGCGCATGGTGCGCGGGCTGGACTACTACACCAAGACCACGTTCGAGTTCGTGCACGACGGCCTGGGCGCGCAATCCGGCATCGGCGGCGGCGGCCGCTACGACGGGCTGATGCGCCGGCTCGGCGGACAAGACTTGTCGGGCATCGGGTTTGGGCTCGGCGTGGACCGGACCCTGCTGGCGCTGCGCGCCGAGGGCAAGAGCGTGGGGGAGACCACGCGCTGCGACGTGTTCGGCGTGCCGCTGAGCGAACCGGCCAAGCTGCAGCTGGCGGTGCTGGCCGGGCAGCTGCGCGCCGCCGGTGTGCGCGTCGACCTGGCCTACGGTGACCGCGGGCTCAAGGGCGCGATGCGCGCGGCCGACCGGTCGGGCGCCCGTATCGCGCTGGTCGCCGGCGACCGCGATATCGAGGCGGGCACGATCGGGGTGAAGGATCTCGGAACCGGCGAGCAGGTTTCGGTGCCGACGGATTCGGTTGTCGCCGAGGTGCTTTCGCGGCTCGGGGGCTAGATTTTCTGCAGGTCGCCAGGTCCCGCGAACGTGCGTGTTTGTACGGGGGCACGCCGCAAAAGCTGTACATTTGCGCACGCTCGCGGCTGGTATGCGGCGGCTCCGGGGCTAAATTTTCTGCAGGTCAGCCGATCACCGCTTCGAGCTGACTGATGACGGCGAACCCTTCGAACGCGAATGCCAACGGGACTAGGTACATGTCGGTTGCGATGGGTTGGCCGATCGCCTCGACGAGGTTGCCGGCTTGCAGCCCGGCCGCGAAGAGGGTCAGGTCGTAGGCGGGCAAGGCTGGTCAGCAGGGCGTTGGCGACATCGGCCGTGGGCAGCAGAATCTGGTAGGCGTCCGAGGCCGCCGCAGACAGTGCGTTGACCGCGTTGTAGATGTTGTCGGCGACCTTGACCGGTGAGAAGCCGGTGAACAGGCTGGCCGGGTTGGACAAGATCGTGGACAAATGCCCCCCGGAAGAGTGGCTCGTTATCGTGCTGGGCAGCAACGGCGCGTGCGGCCCGGTTGCGGCGAATTCAACGTGGATGTCGTGGTTGAAGGCGACCATGCCCTGATGCGTTCCCGAGGCAAGCAGGCCGGGGACTTTCGCGATGTCGCTCATGCTGGGGAACAGGCCGAACTGGGTGGGCACGTTGGCCGGCGCCGTCGACCAGCCGTAGTTGGGGTCGCCGTAGCCCAGGTTGACCAGCACCCTGAGGTCGGGCTGGATCAGGTCGGCCAACGGGTTACCCACGACCGGGATCGCGCGCAGCGGATCCAGCAGCGGCAGATTCGCGGTGGGAATCATGTAGTAGTTGGTCATGGTGGGCCCCACCGTCGTCAGTGGAATCGCGTTGCTGATCTGGGTGGGGGTCAGGCTTTCGTAGGTCGGGTGCACGTAGTAGATCCCGGCCAGCGAGTTGAGATCCGACAGGAAATCGATCGGGTAGCGCGGGACGTCGGCGAAGCCGTCGTATTCCTGGGTGTAAATGGTGGTCGGGTACAGATTGTCGGGAGTGGCGCCGTTGAACGTGATGCCGAGCGCCGGGATGCTCAGGGGGTTCAGCCGTTCGAAGAGGCCGCCGTTGGGATTGTTGGGGTTGCCGGTCAGCACGAACGAGACATCCGTACTCGGCACATGCTCGGCCGCCAGCAGCGGCATCACCATCGACGAGATCGTGGAGCTCTGCGATTCACCCTTGACGACGACGAAGTTGCCCGCGGCGATTTGCTGCTGAATCGCCGTATTGAGGATCTGGACACCCTGGGCTTCGGACACGTCCAGCGTCAGACTCTTGACCCCGGTATAGAGCGCGTAATTCCCCTCCGGCGTAAAGAGCGCCTGGGGCGTGACGTTCGGGAAAAGGGGCTTGACGAACAGATTGAAATTTGTGGTGACGAAGTCGTTGGTCGGTATCGGCTCGCCGCTGCCGCCGATGATCAATGCCACGCCGGACGAGGGGTTGACGAGAGGCTCGGTCAGCAGACGCTGCGCATTGCCCGCCTCGGTGTCGGCGTAGGTGCCCGCACCCCCGGACAATGTCCGCACAAACTCGGCGTGAAATGCAGCCGCCTGTGCGCCGAGCGTTTGGAAGGCCTGCCCGTGCCCGGAAAACAGCTTGGCGATCGCCGCCGACACCTCATCCTCGGCGGCGGCCAGCACGGCCGTCGTCGGGGCCGCAGCGTCCGCGCGGGCCGCGTTGAGCGTTGAACCGATACTGGCCACATCCGTTGCCGCCGAAGCGATCATCTCCGGTGCTGCGGTGATATACGACATCTCCCACCTCCAAGTCGACTTTTCTGAGCGTATGCCGCATCCCGGCGGCACCGCGAGGAAAATTTTCTGTGCTTCGCGGCTAGCTCGTTGGCTCTCAGCTGCCGGACGAACTGCGCCACCGCAGAACCGATCTCGTCTGGGCTGTCCTCTTGAATGAAATGCACGCCGGGAACAGTGATCTCGGTCTGGTTCGGCCAGGAACGAACATAATCGCGGATACGGCCGGCAAGGATGGCTCCGGGCTCGGCATTCACGAAGAGCTTCGGCACGCCGCCTTCTTCGAGCCAGCTGCGATACTCGTTCACCACCGCAACGACCTCGGCAGGCTCGCCGTCGATGGGGATGTTGCGGGGCCAGGACAGGGTGGGGCGCCGGTCCTCGCCTTCGTCGGCGAATGGCCGCCGGTAGTGGTTCATCTCCTCGTCGGACAATCGCCGCCGGATCGCGCCGGGCAAGACCCCTTCGACAAAGATGTTCTGCTCCAACACCATCCGCTCACCCTCGGGTGACCGAAAACCCTGGAACACCCCGCGCACGCTGGGATGGAAGTCATCCCACGTCATCGGGGTGACGATCGCTTCCATGTAGGCGATTCCCTGAACCCGCTCGCGATGCCGGTTGGCCCAGTCGAAGCCCAGCGCCGAGCCCCAGTCATGCAGCACCAGCACGACGCGGTCGCCGAGGTCGAGCGCATCCCAGAGCGCGAACAAGAACTCTCGCTGCTCGGCGTAGTGATAGCGGTCCGGACCCGACGGGCTGAGCTTGTCCGACGCCCCCATCCCGATCAGGTCGCAGGCCACCAGGCGGCCCAGCCCGCGCAGATGCGGCATGACGTTGCGCCACAAGTACGACGAGGTGGGGTTGCCATGCTGAAAAACGATGGCATCACCTTCGCCCTCGTCGATGTAAGCCATTCGCCTGCCGGCGATCTCGTGATACTTCAGCTGCCCGTAGGGCTCGGTGCTGGGTGGCACGCGACGCTCAGCTCGCCGCCGATACCTGGACCGGGACGCCGTTGAGGACGGCCGTACCGGACAACGGATCGATGAGAGTGCCGTCGTGCAATTGATTGACGTTGACGCCCGGTTCGCTCGCGGCAACGCGCAGCCGCATTCCGGGGCGGTCGTGGCCCCACCCGTGCGGCAGGCAGACGACACCGGGCCGAATCGCGGTGGTGAGTTCGACGGGAACGATGAGTTCACCGCCGGGGCCCTTGACTATCGCGGTGTCCGTCAGCCCGAGCCGGTCGGCGTCGTCGGGGTGGATCTGCAACGTGCAGCGGTTGGTGCCACCGGCAGAGCGCGGGCAGGTTGTGCATCCAGCTGTTGTTGGACCGCAGTTGGCGTCTGCCGATCAGCATGAATTCGTCCGGCGTCCGGTCCAAGCGAACCGAGCAGCCGGGGCACGTCGTCGACCAACCCGGCCGGCGCGAGTTCGACCATGCCGGATGCGGTGCGCAGCACTTCGGGTATGCGGGGGCGCAGCGCACCGAGGTCGATGCCGTGCGGGGCGGCCTTGAGCTTGTCCAGCGTCAGTCCGTCGGGCTTCGCGCCGAACGCGTCCCCGTACGGGCCGAGGCGCAGCATCATGTCCAGGCGACGTTCATAGCCGCGGCCGTCGGGCAGGGTCGCCTTCAGCTCATCGACGCCGCGTCCGGCGACCGGTGACTCGGCATCGGCGACCTCCTTCGCCAGCGAAAAACCGATGACCTGGTCGTCCACCAGGGCGGGGTCGGCCTGCCACCCGGCGCCGGACACGATCAGCGCCAGCCGCGACAGGATCTCGGCCTCATCCGGGCGACCGTCGGCCAGGGGCAGCGCGGGCGGCGAGTAACGGGCGTTGTTGCGCGTCGCGACGTTGGCGAGCGCGAAGTCGAAATGCGCCGTCTGTGACGGCGGAGGCGGGGGCAGGATCACGTCGGCGTGCCGGGTGGTCTCGTTGAGATACGGGTCAACGCTCACCATGAAGCCGATGCCGTCCAACGCACGTTCCAGCCGCTCGCCGTTCGGCGCGGACAGCACCGGGTTGCCGGCGATGGTGATCAACGCCTTGATCTGTCCGTCGCCCGCGGTGTCGATTTCCTCGCCGAGCGCCGCGGCCGGCAGTTCGGAGACTGCCTCGGCATGTCCCGAGACCCTGCTGTGCCAGCGACCGATGCTGAACCCGCGGCCGGGGCGCGGCGGACGCGGCGCGGCCCCCACCGGAGACAGCGCGAACATCGCGCCGCCGGGGCGATCCAAGTTGCCGGTCAGCGTGTTGATGACGTCGACAAGCCAGCTGGCCAGGGTGCCGAACTCGACAGTGCTGGTGCCGACCCGGCCGTAGACCGCGGTCGGCCTCGCGGCGGCGATGTCGCGGGCCAAAGCCCGGATGTCGTCCGCGGACACGCCGCAGTGGTCGGCGACGACCTCCGGCGCGAAGTCGACGGCCAGCGCACGAACGTCGTCGATGCCGGTGACGTGGCCGGCCAACCCGCCCAGATCCGGTGCGACGAGGTCCTCGTCGAAGATGACGTGGACAACCGAAAACAGAAGCGCCGCATCGGTTCCCGGCCGAGGCGCGATGTGGCGGTCGGCGAGCTCGGCGGTGCGGGTCCGGTTCGGGTCGATGACGGTGAGGCGACCGCCGCGTTTGCGCAGTGCCTTGAGCTTGCGGGGGAAATCGCCCGACGTGGCCAGGCTGCCGTTGGACACCATTGGATTGGCGCCGAAGATCACGAGGTGGTCGGTGCGGTCGACGTCGGGCACCGTGAACGCGAACGGGTTGCCGAACAGATAGCCGCAGGCGACCTGCTTGGGCATCTGGTCCAAGGTGCTCGCCGAGTAGACATGCCGGGTCCCGAGTGCGCGGAGGATGACCGGCCCGTAGAGGCTTCCGGCGATGGTGTGCGCGTTGGGATTGCCGAGATACACCGCGACCGATGCCGCCGCCGTGCTCCGCCAGCACCCGCTGCGAGGCCGTCGGCCACGGCCGTGTAGGCCTCGTCCCAGGTCGCTTCGGCCAGTTCACCGTCGCGACGGACGAGGGGGCGGGTCAGTCGGTCCGGGTCGTTGTCCAGTTCGGGGAAGCTGGCGCCCTTGGGGCAGACGAAGCCCGCGCTGAAGACGTCATCGCGGTCGCCACGGGCACCGGTGACGCGACCGCGCTCCTCGTCGATCGTGAGCACCATGCCGCAGGTGGCCTCGCACAATGGGCAGATCCGCAGGGCCGTTGTTGTCATGGCTGGAGCGTAAGGCCGGGGAGGTTGACAGCACATCGAACTAATTGTTCGAATAGAGTGATGCGTTGGGCTGGGCAAGCTGTCGCGGTGCGGACGACGGAGCGCTGCCGGGTCTGCAGCGCATCGGCTTTGTCCGCAGTGTGCGCACGCCGCAGTTCGAGGGCATCACGTTTCACGAGGTGCTGTGCAAGTCCGCGCTGAACAAGGTGCCCGAACGCAGCCGCATTGCCCTTCCGCTACACGGTCAACGGCTACCGCGGCTGCTCGCACGGCTGTCGCTATTGTTTCGCGCGGCCCACCCATGAATACCTGGACTTCAACTGCGGCAACGACTTTGACACCCAGGTGGTGGTGAAGACCAACGTCGCCGAGGTGCTGCGCCGCGAGCTGCACCGGCCGTCGTGGCAGCGCGAAACCGTCGCGCTGGGCACCAACACCGACCCCTACCAGCGCGCCGAGGGCCGCTACGCGCTGATGCCGGGCATCATCAGCGCGCTCGCCGAATCCGGTACGCCGCTGTCGATTCTGACCAAAGGCACGCTGCTGCGGCGCGACCTGCCGCTGATCGCCGAGGCGGCGGGGCAGGTCCCGGTGTCCGTGGCGGTCTCGCTGGCGGTCGGCGACCCGGAGCTGCACCGCGACGTCGAGCCGGGCACGCCGACACCGCAGGCGCGGTTGGGGCTGATCGCCGCGATCCGCGACGCCGGCCTGGATTGCCATGTGATGGTCGCGCCGGTGCTGCCGCACCTCACCGACTCCGTCGAACACCTCGACGGGCTGTTGGGTCAGATCGCGGCCGCCGGCGCCACCGGTGTGACGGTCTTCGGGCTGCACCTGCGCGGCTCCACCCGAGGCTGGTTCATGACCTGGCTGGCCCGAGCGCATCCCGAACTGGTCGGCGCCTACCGCGAGCTGTACCGGCGCGGCGCCTACCTGCCGCCGGACTACCGGGCGATGCTGGCCCGACGCGCCGCGCCGCTGGTCGCGCGGCACGGGTTGGCCGGTGACCACCGGCCGTTTCCGCGAGCCCTCGGAAGCGACCACCCCGCAACCCGTTCAGCAGACGCTGTTTTGACCCGTTCCGCGAGCGTGCGTGTCTGTACAGCGACACGCCGTGAAACCTGGCATTTTGCGCACCTTCGCGCGGGCGCTACCCCCCGCGCGGCCTGGTCAGGGTGAACTCCTCGACCGCCGTCATCGCGCCGAACGGACCGGTCACCGCGTAATGCGTTGCCTTGATCGACGTGTTGCCGCCCGGCTGGCCCGGGTCGACGTCGAACGCAACGAAGCCGTAGGGGTTGTCGCGGTCGCGAAAAGCCGACCACGGCGCGTCCTCCATGACGTAAATCGGCTTCTTGTACCCGAGCGCGGGATCGAATGCGCCCACGCCGACCAGCACGCGGCACCGCGGCTGCGGGAACAGGAAGCCGTTGCTGGTAAACGACGAACCGCCGCCACCGATGACGAGGTGCACGGTTCCGCGCGTCGTGTCGATGACATCGCTGCGGGTGTCGACGGGAATGGGCGTTCGGGTGTCGTTGGCTTGTGTCCCGCGCAGCGGGTGTGACCGTTCGTAGTGGTGTTCGTGGCCGCACACCACCAGGTCGACCTGATACTGGTCGAACAGCGGCAGCCATTCCTGACGGATCCCCAAATCGGCGCCGTTGGCTTTGTCGGCGGTGGAGATCGCCGTCTGATGCATGCACACCACGAGCCAATCGACGTTCGGGTCACGCCGTGCGTCCGCGAGTTCGGTTGCCAACCAACGCTTTTGCTCTCCGGCCGAGTAGCCGTGCACGTAGAAATTGCCGCCGTCCTGGAAGGCGACGTCGTCGTTGTTGAGGCTGATCACCCGCACCGAGCCGGCGGTGAAGGAGTACCACAGGCCGCGGGTCTCCGGGCTGGACCCGGAATCGGGTAACTCGAAGTACGCCTGATACGCGGCGTAACCGATTGGCCCGTTGCCTAATTCGTTCTCGTGATTGCCCGCCGCCGGCATCCACGGCCGGTAACGCGCCGAGCGGGTGTTGTTCTCGAACCAGTCCGACCAGGTGCGGATCCGGTCGACGGCCAGATTGGCGTAGCACAGGTCGCCGTTGACCAGATTGAACAGCGGGGCGAGTCGCTCGATCGCGACCGTGGTGTCCGCGGCCGCGGGCGAGCCGATGTTGTCCGTGCCGTAGCCGCCGCCGGCCAACTTCTCCAGCGTCGGGGTGGACTGGTCGCCGAAACTGGTGAAGCGCAGCGGTTTTCGCCCGGACGGCGCGGTCCGCACCGTGCCCAGCGCCGGGGTCGTGCCGTCGTGTGCCGCGGCGTAGACATAGTCGGTGTCCGGCGTGAGATTGGTCAGGCGGGCGTGGTTGACGCGAACCTCGGTGCCCGACTTCGCGTCCCGATACGTTCGGGTTTCGGCGGCGACGGTGCTGCCGAAACCGGATGTGGGCGTGCCCAGCATGACCCGCGGATTGCTGACGGCGTCGGTGGTGTGCCAGGACACCACCACCTCGGTGGCGGCGTTCTTGCCGAACTGCAGATGCAGGCCACCGACCGGGGGCGCGCCGCTGCGGTCCGGCTGGTTCCAGATCGTGAGTCCGTGCGGGTGAGACCACACCATTGAGGCACCGGCCGCCCCGACGGCGGCACCGAGAACGGCCGAGGCCGCGCCCGTCGTCAGCAGCCCGCGCCGGGTGATGGCGTGCTCCGGCGGTTCGTCGGTCATCACTGCTTCTTACCGGAAGCGGGTAACGAATCCGGTAGCGTTTTCGATATGACGACCGTGCGAAAAGTAGCCAGCGAGGTCTCGACAGCCGCCGTTCGCCGCGGGTCTGGTGCTCGGCGCACTGCCCGCGATCGCGCATGCGGATGGCCACCAGGTCACCTACACGATCACCGCCACCGGCAATCTGACCGGCCAGGTTCGGTACATGAACAGCGATCCGCCCAACCAGGCGGCCTTCAACAACAACTCGTCGCAGTACATGACCACCACGCAGGCGGCGTTCAGCGCGGGCCAGCCGCTGGTCTACAACGCCACGCTGGCCAACCCGAACCAGTGGGCGTACATCAACGCCAGCGGCGGTTGCCACTGGCCCGACTGCGGCTCGGGGGCCACTCCCGAAATTCAGTGCCAGATCGCGGTGGACGGCCAGGTGGTGGTGACACAGAGCGCCACCACCGGCGTCACGTGCTCGACGCGGCCCTGGTAACTAGTCCCAGGTCTGGGGCCGAGAAGGTGTCGCACTGTTTGGGGTCACCGGTCTGATAGCCGACGGTGAACCAGTGCTGCCGTTGCTCTGAGGAACCGTGCGTCCATGACTCGGGATTGGTGTGTCCCGTCGTCTCGCGCTGGATACGATCGTCGCCCACCGAGGCGGCGGCCGACAGCGCGTCGGCAATGTCCTTGTCGCTCAACGGCTCTAGGTAGGGCACGCCGGTGCTCTCCTGCTTGACCGTCGACGCGTAGTGCGCCCAGATCCCGGCGTAGCAGTCCGCCTGCAGCTCGGTGCGCACGCCGTTACCGCCGGCGCCCTGCGCGCCCTGCTGGGCGCGGCCGAGGATTCCCTGCAGGTTCTGCACGTGATGGCCGTATTCGTGGGCCACCACGTACTCCTGCGCGAACGGTCCACCGCTGGAACCGAATCGGTCGACCAGCTCCTGGAAGAAGTCGGTGTCGAAGTACGCCGTCTGATCCACCGGGCAGTAGAACGGCCCGACCGCGGTGCTGGCGGCCCCGCACCCGGTGTTGACCTGGCCGGTGAACAGCACCACATGCGGGCGGGTGTACCGCGGCATCAGCTGATGCCAGACCGCGTCCACGGAGTTTCCGGTCGCCACCACGCGGCACTGCACGTACTTGTTGGCGTCGGCCCCGGTTTTGCACTGACTCAGGTCGAAACCGGGCGACGTGACGTCCTTGGTGCTCATCTGCTGCTGGTTGATCACGCGACCGGGATCGACCCCCAGGAACAACGCGACCAGCACGATCAGCAGCCCGCCGAGGCCGCCCCCGATGGCGATCGGCCCGCCGAAGCCGCCGCCGCCGGACGACGAGGCGGTGCTGGTGTCGATCTGCATACCCTCGTTGAAGGTCATCGCACGCTCCCGAAATCTGGTGGTCGAATCAGCCTAACCGGGACCGTCGCTGGCCGCGGCCAGCAGCGGCACCAGCACGTCGCTGATCGGCGTCGGCAGGCCGTGCGCGCGCGCCTTGCGGATGATCACGCCGTTGCGGATGTCCCATTCCATCCGCCGCCGGCCTTCCGCGTCGGCCAGGATCGAGGTGCCCATGTCTTCGGGGGCTGCACGGAACATGTCGACCATCCCGTCGACCACGTCGTCGGGCAGCCGCGCGCCCTCGGCCCGCGCCACGGCCAGGCATTCGGCGACATAGCGGCGCGACAACTCGGCGACGTCGTCGCGGCGGAACATTCCGGATCGCCGCCGAGACAGCGCCATGAACCCGGCCAGCGCGTTGGTGAGCAGCTTGCGCCAGGCCGCGGTGATGAAGTCGGGATCGTTGTCCACCCGGCAGCCGGCGCCGCGCAGCAGCTCGGCGACCGTCGTCGCCGCGGGTCCGCTGGGCAGTACCAGCGCGGCTTCGGTGCGCAGCCGCACCCAGCCCTGCGGTTGGGTCTCGGCCGAATACCAGACGATGCCCGGTATCACGGGCGACGACGGGCAGAGCGGCTTGACCTGCTCGACCTGCTCGACACCGTTTTGCAGCACCAAGACGATGGTGTGCTCGTCGCACAGGCGGGCCAGCCAGCCGGCCGCGTCGTCGTTCTGGGTGGCTTTGACCGCCAGCACCACCACGTCGACCGACCCGGGCACCTGCGCCGGGATCGGTGAGCACCGGACCGGGCACGACGATGGATTCGCCGCCGTCGGGCCGCAGTTCGATGCTGTCGCGGGGGGTGTGGCCGCACAGCAGCACCCGGTGCCCGGCCTGGTACAGCAGCGCGGCGACCGTCGTGCCGACGGCGCCGGGACCGACGAGTGCAATGTTGGTGGCGATAGCAGCGAAATTACACCGCCCCTTAGACTGTGCAGTCGGTCAAGTGAAGGGGAGTAGTCGTGCTGCGCAGCCACGCCGCTGGTTCGCTGAGAAGTAGTGACGCAGGGCAGCGGGTGACGTTGGCCGGCTGGGTGGCCCGCCGCCGCGACCACGGCGGCGTCATCTTCATCGACCTGCGCGACTCCTCCGGCATCGCGCAGGTGGTGTTCCGCGAAGCCGACGTGCTCGCGCAGGCGCACCGGCTGCGCGCCGAGTTCTGCGTCGCCGTCGAGGGCGTCGTCGAGATCCGGCCCGAAGGCAACGCCAACCCGGAGATCGCCACCGGCGACATCGAGGTCAACGCGACGTCGCTGACGGTGCTCGGCGAGTGCGCGCCGCTGCCGTTCCAGCTCGACGAGCCCGCCGGCGAGGAGTCGCGGCTGAAGTACCGCTACATCGACCTGCGCCGCGACGGCCCGGCCGCGGCAATTCGGTTGCGCTCCAAGGTGAATGCCGCCGCGCGCGCGGTGCTGGCGGCCACGACTTCGTCGAGGTCGAGACGCCGACGATGACCCGCTCCACGCCCGAGGGCGCGCGCGACTTCCTGGTGCCGGCGCGGCTGCAGCCCGGGTCGTTCTACGCGCTGCCGCAGAGCCCGCAGCTGTTCAAGCAGCTGCTGATGGTGGCCGGGATGGAGCGCTACTACCAGATCGCCCGCTGCTACCGCGACGAGGATTTCCGCGCCGACCGCCAGCCCGAGTTCACCCAGCTCGACATGGAGATGAGCTTCGTCGACGCCGAGGACATCATCGCGGTCTCCGAGGAGATCCTGACCGCGCTGTGGGCGCTGATCGGCTACCAGATCCCGACGCCGATCCCGCGGATCAGCTATGCCGACGCCATGCGACGCTTCGGGTCCGACAAGCCCGACATGCGGTTCGGGCTCGAGCTCGTCGAGTGCGCAGAGTTCTTCAAAGACACCACATTTCGCGTCTTCCAGGCGCCGTATGTCGGCGCGGTCGTGATGCCCGGCGGGGCCTCGCAGCCGCGGCGCACGCTGGACGGCTGGCAGGAGTGGGCCAAACAGCGCGGGCACCGCGGGCTGGCGTACGTACTGGTCGCCGAGGACGGCACGCTGGGCGGCCCGGTGGCCAAGAACCTGACCGATGCCGAACGCGACGGGCTGGCCGCGCACGTCGGGGCCAAGCCCGGGGACTGCATCTTCTTCTCGGCCGGCCCGGCGAAGCCGTCGCGGGCGCTGCTGGGCGCGGCCCGCGGCGAGATCGCCAACCGGCTGGGCCTGATCGACCCCGACGAGTGGGCGTTCGTCTGGGTGGTCGACCCGCCGCTGTTCGAGCCCGCCGACGATGCCACCGCCGCCGGCGACGTGGCGGTCGGCTCCGGGGCGTGGACGGCGGTGCATCACGCCTTCACCTCGCCCAAGCCGGAGTACGAGGACGCCGTCGACACCGATCCCGGCAACGTGCTGGCCGACGCCTACGACATCGTCTGCAACGGCAACGAGATCGGCGGCGGCTCGATCCGTATCCACCGCCGCGACATCCAGGAACGGGTGTTCGCGGTGATGGGCCTGAACAAGGCCGAGGCCGAGGAGAAGTTCGGATTCCTGTTGGAGGCGTTCACCTTTGGCGCGCCCCCGCACGGCGGCATCGCGTTCGGCTGGGACCGGATCAACGCGCTGCTGTCCGGCGTGGACTCCATCCGTGAGGTGATCGCGTTCCCCAAGACCGGCGGCGGCGTCGACCCGCTCACCGACGCGCCCGCGCCGATCACCGCGCAGCAGCGCAAGGAGTCCGGAATAGACGCCAAACCCAAACCCAGCTAACGCGCTTACCTGCGCATTTTTCATCCGCTCCGCGATCAACGCACCGATGGCGGTGCGGGTGGACTCGTCGGCGTCCGGCAAAAGGTGCCCGTAGATGTCGAGCGTGGTAATGGCGCTCGCGTGGCGCATGCGTGCCTGCACCGTCTTGATATCGGCACCGGACGCGATCAGCAGCGACGCCAGATAGTGCTGCAAATCATGGAAGCTGAAGGTGTCCGGCAAGCCCTCGATCTTGTCGCGGACTTTACGCATCGCCTTCTCGATCACCCAAATGCTGCATCGGTCAGTGCCCGGTCCAGTGGCAACCATCATCTCGGACGGCTACTTCTGCACCGATGCCCACAGCGGCAACGCCAGGTCGCGCGGAATCGGTATCGGCTGACTGCCCTCAGTTCCGACCGCGAAACGGACCGCAAAGTTTGGTGGAAAGTCGTATCGGTGCGGTGATCGCGATATCGATTTGAGTGTTTCCGCACGGCTCGACGATCACCTGAGCTGGGCGACCGCCGGGTCGCGAGGTGCCGGTGGGAGGTGCGGAATGTCGTGTCGTGATCGCGATACCGGATGTGATGGCCTCAGCCGCAACAGATTTGGCGGGTATCGGTTCGTCACATCAGCGCGGCAAATGCGGCGGCCGCGGCGACCCGACCACGCGGGGTGCTGGCCGCGGCGCGGATGAGGTGTCGGCGGCCATTGCGGCGGTGTTCTCCGCCCACGGTCAGGGCTTTCAGGCGCTCAGTGCGCAGGCGGCGGCGTTTCATGACCAGTTTGTGCAGGCGTTGAACGGGGCGCGGGGCGCGTATGCGGCCGCGGAGGCGGCCAATGCCTCGCCGCTGCAGGCCGTGGTGCAGGATGCCCAGAGCCTGGCGGTGTTTTCGCCGGTGAAGGACTTGACGGGTCGCCCGCTGTTCGGCAACGGCGCCAACGGGGCCCCGGGTACGGGGCAAAACGGCGCGCCCGGTGGGTGGCTGCTTGGCAACGGCGGGTCCGGCGGGTCCGGCGGCGTCGGCCCACCCCGCCGGCGGTAACGGCGGGGCCGCGGGGCTGTTCGGCAACGGCGGACCCGGCGGATCCGCCCAGCGTCGGTTCATCCGCCGCGGGCGGTAACGGCGGGGCCGCGGGACTGTTGGGCAACGGCGGCGCCGGGGGAGGCGGCAGCATCGGCTCCGCCGGCGGGAACGGCGGCGCCGGCGGGTTATTGGGCGGCATCGGCGGCACCGGCGGCAACGGCGGGCCCGCTAGCGGCGGCGCCGGCGGGGCCGGCGGCGCTGGCGGGGCTGCCGGGCTGTTCGGCACCGGCGGCGCCGGCGGCGACGGCGGATTCGGCCTCACCGGCGGGGCCGGCGGCATCGGCGGCGCCGGCGGCATGCTCTTCGGCTCCGGCGGCACCGGCGGGTCCGGGGCACTCGGCAGCGGCGCCGGCGGGGGCGGCTCCGGTGGCTCCGGTGGCTCCGGTGGGCTTCTTCGGCAACGGCGGCGCTGGCGGCGAAGGTGGGGAGGAAAGTGGCGGCGGCGCCGCCGGCGCCGGCGGGGGCGGCGGCAACGCCGGCTTCCTGTACGGGCGCGGCGGCGCCGGCGGCGTCGGCGGCCTCGCCGTCGCCGCTGGCGGCGCTGGTGGGGCCGGTGGGACCGGCGGCATACTGTTCGGCTCGGGTGGCGCCGGCGGCGCCGGCGGGATCGGCGGCACCACCGGCGGTAATGGCGGTCACGGCGGCAACGCCGGCCTGCTCGTCGGCGGCGGCGGCGTCGGCGGCGCCGGCGCGGAGGCCCTTACCAGCAAAGGCGGTAACGGCGGTAACGGCGGCAATAGTGGGCTGATTGTCGGCAACGGCGGGAACGGCGGCAACGCCGGGACTGGTCTGCCGGCGGGCACCGCCGGTACCGGCGGCACCGGCAGCCTGCTCCTCCTCGGCGCACCCGGGAATAACGGGATGACCTAGCCAGGCGCGTCGATGGGGGTGGCGCCGATCACCGATCGGTCCCTAGCAGATTCGGCGCCGGCGTGGCCAGCTACGCCCACCCCGACCCCGCTAACAACATGGGCGTCGTTGGGCGCAGAATTTTTCGCAACTTATCGCGACCGTCTGACTCAACAGTTTGACCTTCGGTTTCATCGCGATACCAACACTGCTAACGGCTACAAACGCATAGGAGGAATCCGGAATAGACGCCAAGCCCAAGCAGGTTGACCAGGCATGACCAGAATTGCCCTGACGCCTGCAACCGCAACGCGTTCAACGACGACATCGCCGACGAGTTCCGCGCCAACGGCGGGAAGGTCGGCGGCCAGTTCGCCAACTGCCGACCTGCTGCTGCTCACCACGACGGGCGCCAAGTCCGGCCAGCAGCGGGTGTCGCCGCTGGCCTATTTCCGCGTCGGCGGCAAGCTGATCATCATCGGATCCTTCGCGGGCGCTCCGCCAATCCGGCCTGGGTGCACAACCTGCGGGCCAACCCGGCGGCGCACGTCGAGGTCGGCACCGACGCATTCGATGTGACCGCGCGCGAACTGCCGCCCGACTGAGCGCGACGAGCTCTTCGACGAAATCACCGCCGCGTCGCCGGGCTTCGCCGAGTACCAGTCGAAGACCACGCGGGTGATCCCGCTCTTCGAGTTGCAGCGCGCCTAGCTCGGCGCGACTCGTCGCGCGCCGTGCGGTAAGCAATCGTCATGAGCACTTCGCTGCTGACCCGCGCGGCCACCAACGGCCAGGCGGCCGTCCAACGGCTCCAGGGCGTCTGGTTCACGCTCACTCAGACCGTCGGTGGCTTCCGGGCCTGGCCTGGTACATCGCCCACGACGTGCTGGCGCATCCGCAGCCGTTCTTCGCGCCGATCGCCTCCGCGGTGTGCCTGTCGATCAGCAACGTGCTACGCGCCCAGCGCGCCGTCCAGATGATGATCGGCGTCACGCTGGGCATCGGAACGGGCACGGTGGTGTGGGGACTGCTCGGGACCGGGGCCGTGCCCATCGCCGTCGTCACGGCGATCGCGCTGTGCGCTCGCGGTGGTGATCGGGCGGGGTTTCATCGGGCAGGGAATGATGTTCGCCAACCAGACCGTCGTGTCGTCGATTCTGGTGCTGGCGTTGCCGCGCAGCGGCGTCGGCTACGAACGCATCTACGACGCCCTGATCGGTGGCTGCCTGGCCCTGGTGTTCGCCGTCCTGCTGTTCCCGGCCAACCCGCTCGCGTGTGCTGCGCCGGGCGCGCACAGGGGTGTTCGACGCACTGTACGGCGTGCTGCGCCGCACGGCGGATTTCGCCGCCGCGCGCAAGCCGGTCCCGCCCGACTGGCCGCTGTCAGCCGTGGACCGGGTGCACGAGCAGGTCGGCGACCTGATCCAGGCCCGCGCCACGGCCCGCCAGGTGGTGCGCTTTGCGCCGCGGCGATGGAAGCTGCGCGACACCGTCGAGGGCGCCGATCACCAGGCCGTGCATGTGGCCTTGCTGGCCGTCTCGGTGCTGCAGCTGGCCCGTGTCACGGCGCCCGCGCTGGACGGGATGCAACTGGCTTCCGCAACCCGTGCACGCCGTGTTCACCGAGCTCGTGGCGGCGATACGCCTTGCCGACACCGATCCCGTCGCGGCGACCGAACACGCCGCCGCCGCGCGCCGCTGTGCCACCGAAGTGCACTCGGTTGCCCGCGACAGCAGAGAGGTGGTGCTCGCCGACGTCGTGCAGACCTGCATCGACGACCTGCAACGGGTGATCGAACTCAGGCCGGTCTAAGGCCGCTATGACGGCTCAGGGCGACTCGGCGAGGAACTCCTGCACCAGCTTCCTGGGCGCCTGGGTCAGCCACGCCTCGGTGATCAGCTCCTCGAGGTCGCCGGGCTCGATTTCGGCCAGTTTGACCAGCACCGCCGGGTAGCCGTCGAAATGCGGGGTGGTGAAGTACACCCGGGGCTCGTCGGCGATCAGCGCGAACTTGACGCCCTCGTCGGAGACCCGGACTCCGAGGATGTCGCCCTCGCGGCGGCTCCGTCCCCTCGGCCGCCAGGGCCTCGCGATCGGATTTGCGCAACGGCCGCTCCCAGGCGATCAGCTTCTTGCCCACCCGCCAGTCGTGCGGTGACGGCTCGGCGGTCAGTGACAACCCGCCGACGATGCGGGCGACGTCATCCCACGTGGCCACTTCCTGATTGTGCGCCGCGCCCGGCAACTACGGAACGAATTCAGCGGCCCCGGCTGACCAGTCGCCGCCGTGCTGTTCGTGCCACACTGTGTTCGCGGATCGGCGACCGCCGACCCACCCGGAGACGTCAGGAGGCAGCGCGTTGCCGATAGACGAGGTTCCCGAGAGCTGGGAAGCTCTACCGGGCACCCGGCGGTATCGCGTCAACCACCGCACCGAATACCGCTACTCCGACATCGTCACCAGCTCGTACGGCCGCGGGTTTCTCACGCCGCGGGATTCGTTGCGGCAGCGTTGCATTGATCATCGGCTGGATATCCGACCCGCCCCCGCGGACAGCTCCACCAGCCGCGACGGCTACGGCAACATCAGCACCTACTTCCACGTCACCGAGCCGCACCGCACCCTCATCGATCACCAGCGAATCCATCGTCGACGTGCGCCCGCCGGCTCCCGGGCACTACACCGCGGGCCCGGCCGTCGAGCCGTGGGAGGCCGCCCGGCCGGCCGGGCTTCGCGGAGCGCTCGCCACCGAATTCACCCTGGATTTGGATCCGCCCGAGATCACCGACGAGGTCCGCCAGTATGCGGCGCCCAGCTTCGTGCCCGGACGCCCGTTGATCGAGGTGCTGCGCGACCTCGCGTCGCGGATCTACGCCGACTTCACCTACCGGTCGGGGTCCACGACGATATCCACCGGAGTCGATGAGGTTCTGCACGCCCGAGAAGGGGTATGCCAAGACTTCGCCAGGCTGTCGATCGCTTGTTTGCGGGCCAACGGCCTGGCGGCCAGCTATGTGTCCGGTTATCTGGCCACAGACCCGCCGCCCGGAAAGGATCGGATGATCGGCATCGACGCCACGCATGCCTGGGCCGCGGTGTGGACCCCGCAAAAGCCGGGGCAGTTCGAATGGCTGGGGCTGGATCCCACCAATGACCAGATGGTCGACGAGCGCTACATCATCGTCGGCCGCGGCCGCGACTACGCGGATGTGCCGCCGCTGCGCGGCATCATCTACACCAACTCCGAGAAAAGCAAGATCGACGTCGCCGTCGATGTCGCGCCCTGCGAAAGCGATTCGCTGCATGCGTGACTTCCACTGCCCCAACTGCGGTCAGCGCCTGGCGTTCGAGAACTCGGCGTGCCTGAACTGCGGCAGCGCGCTGGGGTTCTCCCTCGACCAGATGGCACTGCTGGTGATCGCCAAGGGCGAGCAGGGCGACCACGCCGGCGCCGTGGATGCCGACGACTATCAACTGTGCGCCAATCTTCATCTCGCCGAATGCAATTGGCTGGTCCCGAAGGATCAGCCCGGCGGGCTCTGCACGTCGTGCGCGCTGACCCTGGAACGGCCCAACGATACCGACACCGAGGGCCTGGCGGCGTTCGCCCGGGCCGAGGCGGCCAAGCGACGGCTGGTCGCCGAGCTGCACGAGCTGAAGTTGCCGATCGTCGGACGCGACCGGGATCCCGAGCAGGGCTTGGGATTTCGGCTGCTCTCCAGCGCATTCGAGAAGGTGATCACCGGGCACGACAACGGGGTCATCACACTGGATTTGGCCGAGGGCGACGATGTCCATCGCGAGCAGCTGCGGGTGGAGATGGAAGAGCCCTACCGCACGCTGCTCGGGCACTTCCGGCACGAGGTCGGGCACTACTACTTCTACCGGCTGATCACCTCGCCGCGAGTACCTGCAGCGGTTCAAGGAGCTGTTCGGCGATCCCGACGCCGACTACCAGGAGGCGCTGGACCGGCACTACCAGCGACGGCGCGCCCGAGGGCTGGCAGGAAAGCTTCGTCTCGTCATATGCGACGATGCACGCCGCCGAGGACTGGGCCGAGACGTTCGCCCATTACCTGCACATCCGCGACACCCTGGACACCTCGGCCTGGTGCGGCCTGGCGCCGGCGTCGGCGACCTTCGACCGACCGGCCTTGGGCCCCAGCGCCTTTCCCAACATCATCGAGATGTGGCTGCCGTTGTCGTGGTCGCTGAACATGGTGAACCGCTCGATGGGCCACGACGACCTCTACCCGTTCGTGCTGCCCGTCGCCGTGTTGGACAAGATGCAGTTCATCCACACGGTGTCGACGAGGCGACCTAAGCGGTTACGCGTACTGCGGACCCGATGGGGGCCGGCCGGATATCCCGGCTGCTCCACCGGCACGACCTGGCCGCCCGAAAGCTTGCGGTAGGTGTAGACCTGGACCAGCAGGGCCACCGGCATCGCGACGAGTAGGCCTACGCCGCACAGCAATTCGCCGACGAGCACGATCGCGTACTGCACCAGGAACGACATCAGAGCGCCGCCGAAGTTGGACTTGACGGTCTCGTAGCTGGCCTTGATCGCATCGATCGGTGACAGGGATCGATCGATCACGAACGGGATGGCGAACTGGGCGATGAAGCCGAAGATGATGCCACCGACGATGCACAGCGACCCGATCGCGGTTCCGAGGCCGACGAGCACCGCGGTCAGGAACACCGGACCCAGATTGCGGGGCTTGAAGAACGATCCGATGCTCACCGGCTTTCCGTCGGCGATGTCAAGGCAGCCGGTGAGAAGTCGCGGCGGCCATGTAGATCGCCGCGATGAACAGCAGGATGTAGCCGATGGCCATGACGGCGTACGAGGCGGCGCCGAAGGTGATGGCCGTGCTCGACATCGTGTTGCCGTACGCGTCGGTGTAGGTGGTGTTCGTGCTCTCGCCCAGGACCGCGGGCAGCGACCCCGGCAATGACCGGCGACGATGCCGATCACCACGAGGTAGATCACCAGCGGAACGATGAGCGCCACCGCGTTCTTGGTGAACTTGTTCCACGCCCAGCTGACGGCCTCGCCGATGTTGAACTGCGCGGGGCCGGCGCCGCCGGGCGGGGCGCCGTAGCCCGGCTGCGGCGGCGTAGCCGGCCGGGGGCGCGCCGTAGCCGGCGGGCGGCGGTGGCGGCGCGCCGTAGGACGGCGGCGGCCTTCTCCCGGGGGCGGGCCGGGGGGCGGGCCGTATCCGCCGGGTCCGGGCGGTGGGCTGGCGTGCCGGCCGTAGCCGGGGCCGGGGGGAGGTGCGCCATAGCCCGGGCCGCCGGGCGGCGGTGGCGGCGGTGCGCCGTAACCGGGCGGAGGGGGTGGTGGCGGGTAGCCGGGAGGGTTCTGGCCGCCATGCTGGGGGTCGGCCGGGTTACCTGGATACTCTGGGGGCTGGCTCATTGCCGTCCTAAGGTTTCGAGTTCGCTGTGAATCGGTGAACGCAGAACTTAGCCAACCGGAACTTAGCAGTTATGCGGCGCAGGCGCGCGGATAGCTGCCCGGGAACTTGGCCCGATAACCTGAAGCCGTGTCCGACGGTCTGTTCGACCTGCCCGGCGCGGCGCGGCCGACCGATACCGGCCTGGGCGTGTCGGCCGGAGCGCCGCTGGCGGTGCGGATGCGTCCGGCAACGCTGGACGAAGTGGTCGGTCAGGACCACCTGCTGGCGCCCGGGTCGCCGCTGCGCCGGCTGGTCGAGGGCTCCGGGGTGGCGTCGGTCATCCTTTACGGCCCGCCGGGCAGCGGCAAGACGACGCTGGCGGCGCTGATCTCGCAGGCGACCGGTCGCCGCTTCGAGGCGCTGTCGGCGTTGTCGGCCGGCGTCAAGGACGTTCGGGCCGTGATCGATTCGGCGCGACGGGCTCTGCTCAACCGTCGAGCAGACGGTGCTGTTCATCGACGAGGTGCACCGCTTCTCCAAGACCCAGCAGGACGCGCTGCTGTCCGCGGTGGAGAACCGGGTGGTGTTGCTGGTGGCGGCCACCACCGAGAACCCGTCGTTTTCGGTGGTCGCGCCGCTGCTGTCCCGGTCGCTGATCCTGCAGTTGCGGCCGCTGACCGCCGATGACGTCCGAACCGTGGTGCAGCGCGCCATCGACGACCCCCGCGGCCTGGGCGGGCAGCGTCGCGGTGGCGCCCGAGGCCATCGACCTGCTGGTGCAACTGGCCGCCGGCGACGCCCGTCGCGCCCTGACCGCGCTGGAGGTCGCCTCCGAAGCCGCTCAGGCAGCCGCCGAGGAAGTCACCGTCGAGACCGTCGAGCAGTCCCTGGACAAGGCCGCGGTGCGCTACGACCGCGACGGCGACCAGCACTACGACGTCATCAGCGCCTTCATCAAGTCGGTGCGCGGCTCCGACGTCGACGCCGCGCTGCACTACCTGGCCCGCATGCTGGTCGCGGGGGAGGACCCGCGGTTCATCGCGCGCCGGCTGATGATCCTGGCCAGCGAGGACATCGGGATGGCCGATCCGACCGCGCTGCAGACCGCGGTCGCCGCCGCGCAGACCGTGCAGCTGATCGGGATGCCCGAAGCCCAGCTGACGCTGGCGCACGCCACCGTCCATCTGGCCAGCGCGCCGAAGTCGAACGCGGTCACCACCGCGCTGGGCGCGGCGATGAACGACATCAAGGCGGGCAAGGCCGGCATGGTGCCGGCGCATCTGCGCGACGGGCATTACTCGGGTGCGGCGGCGCTGGGCAACGCGCAGGGCTACAAGTACTCCCACGACGACCCGGACGGCGTTGTCGCGCAACAATATCCGCCGGACGAGCTGGTGGGCGTGGACTATTACCGCCCCACCGGCCGTGGCGCCGAACGGGAGATCGGCGGCCGGCTGGAGCGGCTGCGGGCGATCATCCGCCAGAGAAGGGGACGGCAGTGAAAACCTTCACCGACGAGGAGATGGGCCAACTGCTGCCCAACGCCAAGGCCTACAGCGTCGTCATCCTCAAGCAGGGACCGAGATTCGAGCGACGACGGCGCCGCGGCGATCATCTGGGAGCACGGACGCCGCAACTTCGGGCTGCGCGACGACGGCGTGCTCGCGGTGGTGCTGCCGGTCACCGACGGGTCCGACGTCTGCGGCATCGGGGTGTTCGCCGCGACCATCGACGACACCGTCGCGATCATGGACGACGACCCCGGCGTCGCGGCCGGAGTGTTCACCTACGAGGTGCACCCCTGCCGCGGATTCCCCGGGGACTCGCTGCCCTGGTCGAGCGGGCCTCAGACCAGCTCGGGCACCCGCAAGTGGGCGATCGCCAGCTCGAATTCGGCCACGTCGATCACCTCGGCGCCCAAATCCCGGACGCGCCGGCTGCGCAGCTCGGTCGCCCGGTCGCGGTTGCGGGCCATGGCGTCCATGCTGTCGAACGTCGAGCACGACACCGCGCGCCGGCAGGCCGGGTGGTCGACCATCAGGCTGGCGCTGCAGAACCCGTCGAGGTCCTCCATCTCCGGAAGCACCGACGATCCGGTAGAAGTCCAGCGATCGGCTGAGCTGGTCGGGCACCACCTTGAGCCAGGTGGCCCGCACGCATGCGCCCTCGCGCGACGGGTGGTCGCGGTGCAGCAGAGCGATGTCCCACTCTTCGACGCGCGCGCTGCCGTCGAACATCATCGCGGCCCGGTCACGAACGGGAGCCACCCGCTCGGCGCTGGCGCGCATCGCCTCCAGGGTGTTCCAGGCGCTGGTGGCGATGCAGGTGCCGGACTGCCGGTCGACCAGCAGCGACAGCCCGACATACCCGTCGATCTCCTGCAGCGCGGGCATGACGACATCGCGAACATGCGCAATCCCGATGTCGACCGACAGAGGTTGCGCCTGGATGGTGGTAGAGCGTGCGTACACGACCGACCCCTCCCGTGTCGGGGCAGCGCCCCGGTGGCGCCACCGGTCCCACTAGTTACCTTCCTCCTGCCGATTGGCCGTGGCAATGCTCTACATTGGGCTGTCGGCTGCGATCACAAACAATTGGCTGGTCGCAGTTCGCCCCGCCGTAGGCTTGATCGGATGCAGACCGATGTGCTGGATGTTGACACCGCCCGTCACCGCATCGTGGACCTCACCGATGCGGTGCGCAGGTTCTGCTTCACCTACGGCGACGGCCTGTGCAACGTGTTCGTCCCGCACGCGACCGCCGGGGTCGCGATCATCGAGACCGGCGCGGGCTCCGACGACGACCTGGTCGACACGCTGGAACGGCTGTTGCCGCGCGACGACCGCTACCGGCACGCGCACGGCTCCGAAGGGCACGGCGCCGACCATGTCCTGCCGGCGATCGTCGCGCCGTCGGTGACGGTGCCGGTCTTGGGTGGCGAGCCGCAGCTGGGCACCTGGCAAAGTATCGTGCTGGTCGACCTCAACCGGGACAATCCGCGGCGGTCGGTGCGGTTGAGCTTTCTGGATGGCTAGCGTAGCGTACCATGTGGCGAGAATCGACGCCAGAGCCAAAGTAACTTAAGGAAGCAGAGAAAGAGTGCAGACACACGAGATCAGGAAGCGGTTCCTTGATCATTTCGTGAAGGCGGGCCACACCGAGGTGCCCAGCGCGTCGGTGATCCTCGACGACCCCAACTTGTTGTTCGTCAACGCCGGCATGGTCCAGTTCGTGCCGTTCTTCCTCGGGCAGCGCACACCGCCGTATGCCACGGCCACCAGCATCCAGAAGTGCATCCGCACGCCGGATATCGACGAGGTCGGCATCACCACCCGGCACAACACGTTCTTCCAGATGGCCGGCAACTTCTCGTTCGGCGACTACTTCAAGCGCGAGGCCATCGAGCTGGCCTGGGACCTGCTGACCAACAGCGTCGCCGACGGCGGATACGGGCTGGATCCCGAAAAGCTCTGGGCCACAGTATATCTCGACGACGACGAGGCCGTCGCAGCTGTGGCAGGAGATCGCCGGTCTGCCGGCCGAGCGGATCCAGCGCCGCGGCATGGCCGACAACTACTGGTCGATGGGCATCCCCGGGCCGTGCGGACCGTCGTCGGAGATCTACTACGACCGCGGGCCCGAGTTCGGCGTCGAGGGCGGCCCCGATCGCCAACGAGGACCGCTACATCGAGATCTGGAACCTCGTGTTCATGCAGAACGAGCGCGGCGAGGGCATCGAGCAAGGAGGACTACGAGATCCTCGGGCCGTTGCCGCGCAAGAACATCGACACCGGCATGGGTGTGGAGCGCGTCGCGTTGATGCTGCAGGGCGTGCACAACGTCTACGAGACCGACCTGCTGCGGCCGGTCATCGACCTCGTCGCCAGTCGCGCGCACCCCGCGGCTACGACGTCGGCAACCACGAAGACGACGTGCGCTACCGCATCATCGCCGACCACAGCCGCACCGCGGCGATCCTGATCGGCGACGGCGTCAGCCCCGGCAACGACGGCCGCGGTTATGTGCTGCGCCGGCTGCTGCGCCGCGTCATCCGCTCGGCCAAGCTGCTCGGCATCGACACCCCGATCGTCGGCGACCTGATGGCCACCGTGCGCGACGCGATGGGCCCGTCGTATCCCGAACTGGTCAGCGACTTCGACCGGATCAGCCGCATCGCCGTCGCCGAGGAGACCGCGTTCAATCGCACGCTGGCGTCGGGCTCGAAGCTGTTCGACGAGGTGGCCGGCGCCACCAAAGCCTCGGGCGCCACGGTGGTTTCCGGCTCCGACGCCTTCACCCTGCACGACACCTACGGTTTCCCGATCGAGCTCACGCTCGAAATGGCCGCCGAGGCCGGCCTGACGCGTCGACGAGACCGGCTTCCACGAACTGATGTTGCAGCAACGCCAGCGGGCCAAGGCCGACGCCGCCGCGCGCAAACACGCGCACGCCGACCTGACCGCCTACCGCGAGCTGGTCGACGCCGGCCCCACCGAGTTCACCGGCTTCGACGAATTGACTTCCGAGGCAAGGATTCTCGGTATCTTCGTGGACGGCAAGCGGGTTCCGGTGGTGGCGCACGGTGATGGCTGTCGGCGCTGATCGAGTGGAGCTGATTCTGGATCGCACCCCGCTCTACGCCGAGTCGGGCGGTCAGATCGCCGACGCCGGCACCATCACCGGAACCGGATCCGGCGGCAGCGCCAAGGCCGCGGTGACCGACGTGCAGAAGATCGCCAAAACCTGTTCACGTGCATCGGGTTAACGTCGAGTCGGGAGAATTCGTCGAGGGCGACACCGTCGTCGCGGCGGTGGACCCGGAATGGCGCCGCGGCGCCACGCAGGGCCACTCGGGCACCCACATGGTGCACGCCGCATTGCGACAAGTGTTGGGGCCCAACGCGGTTCAGGCCGGATCGCTGAACCGGCCGGGCTACTTGCGCTTCGACTTCAACTGGCAGGGGCCGCTGAGCGAAGACCAGCGCACCCAGATCGAGGAGGTCACCAACGAGGCGGTGCAGGCCGACTTCGAGGTGCACACCTTCACCGAGCAGCTCGAGAAAGCCAAGGCGATGGGGGCGATGGCGCTGTTCGGCGAGGCCTATCCCGACGAGGTGCGGGTGGTGGAGATCGGCGGACCGTTCTCGCTGGAGCTGTGCGGCGGCACGCATGTGCACAACTCGGCGCAGATCGGCCCGGTGACCATCCTCGGCGAATCCTCGATCGGTTCCGGGGTGCGCCGGGTGGAGGCCTACGTCGGGCTGGACTCGTTCCGTCACCTGGCCAAGGAGCGCGCGCTGATGGCCGGGCTGGCCTCGTCGCTGAAGGTGCCGTCCGAAGAGGTGCCCGCCCGGGTGGCCAACCTGGTGGAACGGCTCAAGGCCGCGGAGAAGGAACTCGAACGCGCCCGGCAGGCGAACGCGCGGGCCGCCGCGACCAACGCCGCGGCGGGCGCGGAGCGCATCGGTAACGTCCGTGTGGTGGCGCAACGGATGTCGGCCGGGATGACGGCGGCCGACCTGCGGTCCCTGGTCGGCGACATCCGGGGCAAGCTGGGCAGCGACCCCGCGGTGGTCGCGCTGATCGCCGAGGGGGAGAGCGACACCGTGCCCTATGCCGTCGCCGCCAATCCGGCCGCCCAAGATCTCGGCATCAGCGCCAACGACCTGGTCAAACAGCTCGCCGCGGCCGTCGATGGCCGCGGCGGCGGCAAGGCCGACCTGGCGCAGGGCTCGGGAAAGAACCCGGCCGGCATCGACGCGGCGCTGGACGCGGTACGTCAGCGCCGAGATAGCGCGGGTCGGCTGAGTGGTCTCGGCACAGCACCGCTGCCCGACCGGCCCGGCGACCCGACAGACCCGGACGGGACGGCGGCTCGGCATCGATGTGGGCAGCGTCCGCATCGGCGTGGCCGTCAGCGACCCCGACGGCATCCTGGCGACCCCGGTGGAGACGGTGCGCCGCGACCGTACCGGCAAGCACCTGCGCCGGCTGGCCGCGCTGGCCGCCGAGTTCGAGGCGGTCGAGGTGGTCGTCGGGCTGCCGCGGACGCTGGCCGACCGCACCGGCCCGTCGGCCCAGGACGCGATCGAACTGGCCGAGGCGCTGGCCGCCGCGTCGCCCCGACGCCGGTGCGGCTCGCCGATGAGCGGCTGACCACCGTCAGCGCGCAGCGATCGCTGCGCGAGGCCGGGGTGCGGGCCAAGGAGCAACGGGCGGTGATCGACCAGGCGGCGGCGGTGGCGATCCTGCAGGGCTGGCTCGATCAACGCGCGGGCAACGTGGACGGCGGAGGATGCTCGCCGATGGTTGACAGCGTGCGGCGAGGAACGGGCCGAGCCCGAGGCGGTCGGGCCGCCCCGGCGCAGGATGAGCCGCGTCGGCCCGGAAGCGGGCCGAGCGCGGCGAGCGCCGGCAGGCGCTTCGCCGGCAGATCGGCGCTCGGCACTGCTCATCGTGGTCGTGCTGGTGCGCCGTCGTCGTCGGCTTCCAGGCTGTGGCACACGTTGTTCGGCGGCGGTGACGACTACACCGGACCCGGCAAGCACGACATCATGATTCAGGTCCACGCCGGTGACTCCACCACCGACGATCGGCGAGACGCTGCACAACCGCGGCGTGGTCGCCACCGTCCGGGCATTCGTCAACGCCGCGCACGGCATCGCGGCGATCACCTCGATCCAGCCGGGCTTCTACCGGACCGCGCACCGAGATCCCGGCCGCGTCCGCGGTCGCGCGGCTGGCCGATCCGAACAACCGGGTGGGCAAGCTGGTCATCCCGGAAGGACGCCAGCTCGACGACACCACCGACATGAAGACCAACGTGGTCAACCCCGGCATCCTCACGCTTGATCTCCCGGGCCACCTGCGTGGATCTCGACGGCAACAAGCGCTGCGTCGCGGTGGACGACCTGCGCAACGGCGGCCGCCAAAAGCAGTCTGATCGACGCTGGCGGTGCCGCCCTGGGCGATCGAGCCGGCCAACGAGCTGGGCAGCGACCATCGCCGGATCGAGGGCCTGATCGCGCCGGGCACCTTCAACGTCGACCCGTCGGCCTCGCCCGAGAACATCCTGGCGAGCCTGATCGGCGCCGGCGCCGAGGAGTACACGCAGATCCGGGCTGGTGGACACCGCCCAATCCCTGCACCTGTCGCCGTACGACATCCTGGTGGTGGCGTCGCTGGTGCAGCAGGAAGCCAACTCGCAGGATTTCCCGAAGGTGGCGCAGGTCATCTACAACCGCCTGCACGTCCACCACACGCTGGAGTTCGACTCGACGGTGAACTATCCGCTGGACCGCCGCGAGGTGGCCACCACCGACGCCGACCGCGCCCAGAAGACGCCGTGGAACACCTACGTGTCGCAGGGCCTGCCGGCCACCGCGATCTGCTCGCCCGGTGTCGATGCGCTGCATGCCGCCGAGCATCCCGAGCCGGGGGACTGGCTGTACTTCGTCACCATCGACAAACAGGGCACGACGCTGTTCACCAGGGACTATCAACAGCATTTGGCGAATATCGAGCTGGCCAAGCGCAACGGTGTCCTCGACAGCACGCCCGCTAGCGAGGCCCGCCAGAAGGGCCGGGGTTCTCGGCTCGCCGATCGCCCATTCCCGTTCCCCGCAACTGCACCTGGCCGCCTACCGCGCGCTGGGCCTGGCACGACTGGACCTATGAGCGCATCGAGTGCGGCGCCGAGGAGCTGCCCGGCGCTGGTCGGCGGGTTCGGGCCGGAATGGGTCGGCGTGTCGGTGACCATGCCCGGCAAGTTCGCCGCCCTGCGGTTCGCCGACGAGCACACCGCCGCGCGCCGAACAGGTCGGATCGGCCAACACCCTGGTGCGCACGCCGGCGCGGCTGGCGCGCCGACAACACCGACATCGACGGCGTGGCGGGCGCGTTGGGTCGCGGTGTCCGGCCGCGCGCTGGTGTGCGGGTCGGGCGGCACCGCGCCGGCGGCCGTCGTGGCGCTGGCCGAACTCGGCGTCGCCGGCATCACCGTCGTGGCGCGTAACCCGGACAAGGCGGCCCGGCTGGTGGACCTCGGGCACCCGCATCGGCGTGCCGACCCGGTTCTGCGCCCTGGACAGCGACGGGCTGGCCGACGAGGTGGCTGCCGCCGAGGTGCTGGTCAGCACCATCCCGGCCGACGTGGCTGCGCGGTACGCCGGCACCTTCGCCGCCGATCCCGGTGCTGCTGGACGCCGTCTACGACCCGTGGCCCACGCCGCTGGCCGCCGCGGTGGCCGCCGCGGGCGGCCGGGTGATCAGCGGCCTGCAGATGCTGCTGCATCAGGCGTTCGCGCAGGTCGAGCAATTCACCGGGCTGCCCGCGCCGCGCGAGGCGATGACTTGCGCGTTGGAGGCGTTGGATTAGCCTGCCGCGCATGCGGATCGGCGTCGCTGGCCGTGGTGCTCGCCTGGCTGGCGGTGTTGAGCTGCTACGACATCCGGCAACGCCGGCTGCCCAACGCGCTGACGCTGCCCGGCGCGGGGGTGATCCTGCTGGCCGCCGCTCGTCGCCGGCCGCGGCGTGCCGGCGCTGGCCGGCGCCGCGGCGCTGACCGGGTGTATCTGCTGGTGCACCTGGCGGCGCCGACGGGGATGGGGGCCGGCGACGTCAAGCTGGCGATCGGCCTGGGTGGTCTGGCCGGCTGCTTCGGCGTCGAGGTGTGGTTTCTGGCGGCGCTGGCCGCGCCGCTGCTGACTGCGCTGTGCGCGATGTTGAGCGGGGTACGCGCGATGCCGCACGGCCCGTCGATGTGCCTGGCCACCGCGCTGCCGTTGCTCGCACTCGTGCGTTGACTCTGCGCTCACGGCGGTCGTTACTCGATCTTTTGCGAACTCGGTGCGAACTGGCAGCGTCTGGACAGTGCCGCTGGTATTGAGTCGACAGAGCTACTCGCTAGAGCCGATTCTTCTAAGTCACTAACTAGCAGTACATCGTCTCGTGCAGAGCACGAACCAATCCGCACAAGCGATAGCAGCATGCTGGCTATCGCTATTCGGTGCACGATCTCGTCTTCTGGATCGTCGTGGTCACCCTCGCCGCCGCACGTACGACCGCGCCCGCAGCGGCACCATGGATGGATCCGCCGCGGGGCCGCGTCGCCAGCGCAGGAGGTCATACCCATCCGCGTGCCTGGAACGCGAGACGGGTCTCTGGCGGCGTGGGAAGATGAGTCGCGTGTTGCGCTGGATCACCGCCGGGGAATCGCACGGCCGCGCGTTGGTGGCCGTGGTCGAAGGCATGGTCGCCGGCGTGCGAGGTCACGTCCACCGAGATCGCCGACCAGCTGGCCCGCCGCCGGCTCGGCTACGGCCGCGGCGCGCGGATGAAGTTCGAGCGCGACGCGGTGACCGTGCTGTCCGGGCGTGCGCCACGGCGTCACGCTGGGCGGGCCCGATCGCCATCGAGATCGGCAACACCGAGTGGCCGAAGTGGGAAACCGTGATGGCCGCCGACCCCGTCGACCCGGCGGAGCTGGCCGAGATCGGCGCGCAACGCGCCGCTGACCCGGCCGCGGCCCGGCCACGCCGACTACGCGGGCATGCTCAAGTACGGCTTCGACGACGCCCGGCCGGTGCTGGAGCGGGCCAGCGCCCGCGAGACCGCCGCCCGCGTCGCGGCGGGGACCATCGCGCGCGCGTTCCTGCGGCAGGCGCTCGGCGTCGAGGTGCTCTCCCACGTCATCGCGATCGGCCCGTCGGCGCCCTACGACGGTCCGCCGCCGCGGGCCGAAGACCTGCCCGCGATCGACGCCAGCCCGGTCCGCGCCTTCGACAAGGCCGCCGAAGCAGGCCATGATCGCCGAGATCGAAGCGGCCAAGAAGGACGGCGACACCCTCGG
Organism: uncultured Solirubrobacteraceae bacterium; assembly: GCA_963735705.1. GTDB lineage: Bacteria > Actinomycetota > Thermoleophilia > Solirubrobacterales > Solirubrobacteraceae > Palsa-744. Next base: position 44,741 of record CAVTLZ010000012.1, on the reverse strand, counting down.
CGGCGTGGTCGAGGTGGTGGCGCTGGGCCTGCCGGTCGGGCTGGGATCGTTCACCAGCGGCGACAACCGGCTCGACAGCCAGCTGGCCGCCGCCGTGATGGGCATCCAGGCGATCAAGGGCGTGGAGATCGGCGACGGCTTCGAGACCGCGCGCCGCCGCGGCAGCCACGCCCACGACGAGATGTACCCCGGGCCCGACGGCGTGGTCCGCTCGACCAACCGGGCCGGCGGGCTGGAAGGCGGCATGACCAACGGCCAGCCGCTGCGGGTGCGCGCGGCGATGAAGCCGATCTCCACCGTGCCGCGGGCGCTGGCCACCGTCGACATGGCGACCGGCGACGAGGCCGTCGCGATCCACCAGCGCTCCGACGTGTGCGCGGTGCCGGCCGCCGGCGTCGTCGTCGAAACCATGGTGGCGCTGGTGCTGGCCCGCGCGGCGCTGGAGAAGTTCGGCGGCGATTCGCTGACCGAGACCCGCCGCAACATCGAGGCCTACCAGCGCGCGGTCGCCGAGCGGGAAGCGCCGGCCGCCGCGGGCGTCGGGGTCGTAGCTGATGGCGCCCAAGGCGGTACTCGTCGGGCTTGCCGGGCTCCGGCAAGTCCACCATCGGGCGGCGGCTGGCCAAGGCGCTCGGCGTCGAGCTGCTCGACACCGACGCGGCGATCGAGCAGCAGACCGGCCGCACCATCGCCGACATCTTCGCCACCGACGGGGAGCAGGAATTCCGTCGCATCGAGGAGGACGTGGTGCGCGCGGCACTGGCCGAGCACGACGGCGTGCTGTCGCTCGGCGGCGGCGCCGTCACCAGCCCGGGGGTGCGCGAGGCGCTCGCCGGCCACACCGTCATCTACCTGGAGATCAGCGCCGACGAAGGCGTGCGGCGTACCGGCGGCAACACCGTGCGGCCGCTGCTGGCCGGGCCCGACCGCGCCGCGAAATACCGCGCCCTGATGGCAAACGGGCTCCGCTGTACCGCGGTGTCGCGACCATCCGGGTCGACACCAACCGCCGCAATCCCGGGGCCGTGGTCCGCTACATCGTGTCGCGGCTGCAGGCACCGAGCCGGACGCCGCCCCGCCCCCAGTCGCAGGCCGCCACATGACCGACACGACCGCACCGGTCACCGTGCAGGTGGCCGTCGACCCGCCGTACCCGGTGGTGATCGGCACGCGGCCTGCTCAGACGAGCTGGACGAACTGCTTTCCGGCCGGCACCGGGTCGCGATCCTGCATCAACCGGTGCTGGCCGAGACCGCGGAGGCGATCCGAAGCCACCTGGCCGGCAAGGGTGTTGACGCGCACCGCATCGAAATCCCCGACGCCGAGGCGGGCAAGGACCTGCCCGTCGTCGGATTCATCTGGGAAGTGTTGGGCCGCATCGGAATTGGCCGCAAAGACGCCCTGGTCAGCCTCGGCGGCGGGGCCGCCACCGACGTCGCCGGCTTCGCGGCGGCCACCTGGCTGCGCGGCGTCTCGATCGTGCACGTGCCCACCACGTTGCTCGGCATGGTCGACGCGGCCGTCGGCGGCAAGACCGGGATCAACACCGAGGCCGGCAAGAACCTGGTCGGCGCGTTTCATCAGCCGCTCGCCGTGCTGGTCGATCTGGCGACTCTGGAAACGTTGCCGCACAACGAGATCGTGGCCGGGATGGCCGAGGTGGTCAAGGCCGGGTTCATCGCCGACCCGGTGATCCTGGACCTCATCGAAGCCGACCCGCAGGCCGCGCTGGACCCGACGGGCGACGTGTTGCCGGAGCTGATCCGGCGGGCGATCGCGGTCAAGGCCGAGGTCGTCGCCGCCGACGAGAAGGAATCCGAGCTGCGCGAAATCCTCAACTACGGGCACACTTTGGGCGCACGCGATCGAGCGCCGGGAGCGCTACCAGTGGCGGCACGGCGCCGCCGTGTCGGTGGGCCTGGTGTTCGCCGCCGAGCTGGCCAGGCTTGCCGGGCGCCTCGACGACGCCACCGCGCGAGCGGCACCGCACCATCCTGGCGTCGCTCGGCCTGCCGGTCAGCTACGACGCCGACGCGCTTGCCCGCAACTGCTGGAATACATGGCCGGCGACAAGAAGACCCGGGCCGGCGTGCTTCGGTTCGTCGTGCTCGACGGGCTGGCCAAGCCGGGCCGGCTGGCGGGACCGGACCCGGCGCTGCTGGCGGCCGCCTACGCGGAAGTCGGTGCGTCATGACGGTCGACAGTGAACGTCATCAACGGCCCGAACCTGGGCCGGCTGGGCCGGCGCGAGCCGGATGTCTACGGCAGCACCACCCACGACCAGCTGGCCGCGCTGATCGAACGCGAAGCCGCCGAGCTTGGGCTCAAAGCGGTTGTGCGGCAAAGTGATAGCGAAGCCGAGCTGCTGGACTGGATCCACCTGGCCGCCGATGCGGGCGAGCCGGTGATCCTCAACGCCGGCGGCCTCACCCACACGTCGGTGGCGCTGCGCGACGCCTGCGCCGAACTGACGCGCCCCCCTGATCGAGGTGCACATCTCCAATGTGCATGCGCGCGAGGAGTTTCGGCGCCACTCCTACCTCAGCCCGGTCGCGACCGGGGTGATCGTCGGGCTGGGAGTGCAGGGCTACCTGCTCGCCCTGCGCTACCTGGCCGGCACGCCGGCTAATCCTTCTTCGGTGTGTCCGGCTTGGTCTGGTCGTCGACGCGTCCGGATCACCTCGGTCTTGTCGTCGCTGCCGGTCAGTCCATGGCCGGTGGGCAGGTTGATCGATTCGGTGGGCGCCTCGCTCGCGCCGGTGGGGATCGATCTCGGTGGGTGCCTCACGCTCGGCGGTGGCGACCGTCCGGTGCGGTGCTCGGTCTGCGGCCGTGGCGCCGCCGCGGCTCGACTCCGGCGGCACCTCCCCGGTCGGGGCGTCGTCGGCGCGAACGGCGGAGAACACGTCGGTGTCGGCCCGCTCGCTCGCCAGGCCGTGGTGCTTCTCGCGGCTCCTTCTCGTACTGCCGGTCCACCCGCCAGCGGCCGACGGCCACACCGATGATCCCGGGCAGGAAAACGATGAGCGCGGTGAACGCCGCGAACGTCGTCACCTCGTTGATCAGCCCGCCGGTGTAGATCGCCGTGTAGAACAGCGCGATGAGCCAGGACACCGCGCCGCTGAGGACCCCGGCGACCAGGCCGGCCAGCAGCCAGGTCATCGCCAGGTCCTGGCGGCGGTCCGGATCCGGATTCGCCTTGGCGTCGGCGCGGCCGTCCATCACCCCCCATACGGCCACGCCGATGACGAAGAGCAGCAGCAGCACGATGCTGATCAACCCCGACTGCGTCTGCCATGCGTTGATCACCGCCCCCTGAACCAATCGGAGCGACAACCATCGCACGCGGCGAACACCAATCCGCGCAGCATCCAGTCTCTCATGGGGTCTCAGCGTAGCGAGTAGCGTCAAGAGTCGTGACACATTCCCAGCGTCGAGACAATCTCAAATCGGCAATCGCGGCCACCGGGCTGGACGCGATGCTGGTCACGGACCTGATCAACGTGCGCTATCTGTCGGGCTTCACCGGCTCCAACGGCGCGTTGCTGGTGTTCGCCGACGATCGCGAGCCCGTGCTGGCCACCGACGGCCGGTACCGCACTCAGGCCGCCGCAGCAGGCGCCCGGGCTCGAGGTCGTCATCGAACGGGCCTGTCGGGCGCTACCTGGCCGGTCGGGCCGCCGACGACGGCGTGCGGCAGGCTGGGCTTCGAGAGCCATGTGGTCACGGTCGACGGCTTCGACGCGCTCGAAGACGCGAGCTGGACGAGCGCGAAGTCGGCACGACCGAGCTGGTGCGCGCCTCCGGAACCGTGGAGGCGCTGCGCGAGATCAAAGACGCCGGCGAGCTCGCGTTGCTGCGGCTGGCCTGCGAGGCGGCCGACGCCGCGCTGGCCGACCTGGTGGAGCGCGGCGGTCTGCGGCCCGGGCGAACCGAACGCGAGGTGGCCGCGAGCTGGAGGCGCTGATGCTCGACCACGGCGCCGACGCGATCTCGTTCGAGACGATCGTGGCCGCCGGGCCGAATTCGGCGATCCCGCACCACCGGCCGACCGACGCGGTGCTGGCGCACCGGCGATTTCGTCAAGATCGACTTCGGCGCGCTGGTCGCCGGCTATCACTCCGACATGACCCGCACCTTCGTGCTGGGCAAGGCCGCCGACTGGCAGCTGGAGATCTATCAGCTGGTCGCCGACGCGCAGCGGGCCGGCCGGGAGGCGTTGCGGCCGGGCGCCGGTCTGCGCGACGTGGACGGCGCGGCGCGCCAGCTGATCGCCGACGCGGGCTACGGCGAGCAGTTCGGCCACGGTCTGGGACACGGCGTCGGCCTGCAGATCCACGAAGCGCCGGGCATCGGGGCCACGTCCGCCGGCACACTGCTCGCGGGCTCCGTGGTGACGGTGGAGCCCGGCGTCTATCTGCCCGGCCGCGGCGGTGTGCGCATCGAGGACACGCTGGTGGTGGCGGATGAGGGGCAGACCCCGGAATTGCTGACCCGGTTCCCCAAGGAACTGGCCACCCTGATCTGCGATGACTAAGACCCGGTCGCTTGCCTTGGTCGCGGGTGCCTACGTCATCGCCGTCGCGGTGGCCGCGGGTTGGCTGTATGGGGCCCTAGCACCGGGCGGCCGTGGCTCGATGCGTTCGTCGCCGATGTGCTGGCCACCCTGGTGGTGTTCGCCTTCAGCCGCGCCTTCCACAATTCGAGCTTCTACGACGCCTATTGGAGCGTTATCCCGCCGCTGTTGTTGTTCTACTGGTGGCATGCGGGCGGGCTCGGCTTCGGTTCGCTGCGCTGCTGGCTCGCCGCAATCGTGGTGCTCTACTGGGCGATCCGCTTGACGGCCAATTGGGCATATGGGTTTCCCGGTCTGCACCACGAGGATTGGCGCTATCCGATACTGCGCGACAGCGCCGGTCGCTGGGAGTTCCTGGCCGATCTGTTCGGGCTCCATCTGATCCCCACGGTGCAAGTGTTCCTCGGAATGTTGCCGGTGTATGTCGCCGTGACTCGGCCCGGCACAGGCCTGGTGTGGCTGGCATGGATCGCCTTCGTCGTGGGCATCGCGGCCGTGACTCTCGAGTTGGTCGCCGACGTACAGATGCATCGCTTCGTTGCCGCCCGCCGACCGGGCGCGGCGATGGACCGCGGACTGTGGAGCTGGTCGCGCCACCCGAACTACTTCGGAGAGATCAGCTTTTGGTTCGCCCTGGCGTTGTTCGGGGTTGCGGCGTCGCCACGCGACGCGTGGTGGCTCGGCGTCGGTGTGCTCGCCATGGTTGCGATGTTCCTCGGCGCGAGCATCCCGATGATGGAGAAACGCAGCCTCGAGCGCCGGCCCGAATACCAGGGCGTCATCGACCGAGTGCCGCGCCTGGTTCCGCGACCGCCCCGAAAGGCGTTCGAAACGCCATAGCAGAAGCTGCGGCAGCCGCCCGGGCTAGAGCGCCGCCTGCCGGGCCGGAAGGGACCGGCCTGGCTGGCCCTCGGCACCGGGGGTGCCCGCCATGCCGGTGAAGCCGCTCAAGTCCGCCGACGCTGCGGCGACGGCCTCCGGGACGGCGACTAGATACGACGACATCGGTCCGGCTCCATGACGGGAATTCTCATCCATTCCGGAGAACGAGAGGTCAGTAGTGCACTACTGCACATTCGCCGAGGCGGCATTGAGGTCGGTGTGGGACGGGGGCCGCCGGGCACGGGTAATCTCTACGGGGTGCCCGCTCTGGCACGACGTGATCATGGGCGGCGATGAGCGTGATTCACACGCCCGCGGCGGCGCCGCGCGGCCGACACCAAGTTTTCACACCATCTGTACTAGATCGGAGATTTAGCAGACCGTGGCAAGCACTGCTGACTTCAAAAACGGACTTGTCCTGGTCATCGACGGGCAGCTGTGGACCATCACCGAGTTCCAGCACGTCAAACCCGGCAAGGGCCCGGCCTTCGTGCGCACCAAGCTGAAGAACGTGCTCTCGGGCAAGGTCGTCGACAAGACGTACAACGCCGGGGTGAAGGTGGACACCGCCACCGTCGACCGGCGCGACACCACCTACCTGTACCGCGACGGCTCGGACTTCGTGTTCATGGACAGCGAGGACTACGAGCAGCACCCGCTGCCCGAGTCCCTGGTCGGCGACGCCGCGCGATTCCTGCTGGAGGGCATGCCGGTGCAGGTGGCGTTCCACGACGGAGCGCCGCTGTACCTCGAGCTGCCGGTGACCGTCGAACTCGAGGTCACCCACACCGAGCCGGGCCTGCAGGGCGACCGGTCCAGCGCGGGCACCAAGCCGGCCACCCTGGAGACCGGCGCGCAGATCCAGGTGCCGCTGTTCATCAACACCGGCGACAAGCTGAAGGTGGATTCGCGCGACGGCAGCTACCTGGGGCGCGTCAACGCCTGACCATGCCAGGCGATAAGCCCGCCAGGCCCGTTAAGGGACGCCATCAGGCCCGCAAGCGCGCCGTCGACCTGCTGTTCGAAGCCGAGGCCCGCGGTCTGAGCCCGGTCGAGGTGGTCGACGTCCGTACCGCGCTGGCCGAGGCCAAGCCCGAGGTGGCGCCGCTGCACCCCTACACCGTCGCGGTCGCGCGCGGGGTGAGCGAGCACGCCGCGCATATCGACGACCTGATCACCTCGCATCTGCAGGGCTGGACGCTGGACCGGCTGCCCGCGGTGGATCGCGCCATCCTGCGGGTCGCGGTGTGGGAGCTGCTGTACGCCGACGACGTGCCGGAGCCGGTCGCCGTCGACGAGGCCGTGGAGCTGGCCAAGGAGCTGTCCACCGACGAATCGCCGGGCTTCATCAACGGCGTGCTGGGCCAGGTCATGCTGGTGACGCCGCAGATCCGCGCGGCCGCCCAGGCGATCCGGGAAGGCGCCTCATGAGCCGGCCCCAACTGAGCAGACTCGAGCTGCGCTGCCGTCCGTCGCCGCCGTTCCTGGCCGGCGACGGTGGTGCTCGGCGCCGTCGTGTGCGCTGCCTACGGGCTGGACCATCGTCGCGTCGGCGATGTCGATATTCGCGCTGGGCGTCGGCGCGTGGCTGTATCACTGCATCGAACGCCTGGTCGTGGCCAATCGGATCAGCACGGTTCGAACGGCGGCCAAGCCGCTGCAGCCGCTGCTGCCGGTGATGGCCGCCCTCATGGGCCTGACGCAGGGCGTGGTGCGGTCGCTCAGCGATGTCACCGAGCTGCCCGCGCGCCGCTGGGAGCTTCCGGTTCTGCGGTGGGTGGAGAGCACGCGCGATAAAGGCCGGATCGTCGACGACGACGACGAGGTGGATGACTGACGCCGGCTCCGGTCGCTCTGAGCCCGGGTAGGAAATCGCCGCGCGCGGCGCGCAAGCGGGACACAATGGTTGCTGTCCCATGATGGAAACCCGGTGCCACATCCCAGCTGCCGCGATAGATCGCGCCTGCGGACGACCTGTACCTCGCGTAATTATTTGCGTCCCGCGCGCGATACTTACGAATGCACCAAGGACAGGTGACGACATGAATCGAAACGGTGCCCGCCCGCGACGACTTCGCGTCTCCGCGCTGGCGGCGGTGGCCAACCCGTCGTACACGCGCATCGACACCTGGAACCTGCTCGACGACGCATGCCGTCACCTCGCCGAGGTCGACCTCGCCGGGCTGGACAAGGCTCACGACCTGGCTCGGGTGAAGCGACTGATGGACCGCATCGGCGCCTACGAGCGGTACTGGCTGTACCCCGGCGCGGCAGAACCTGGCGACCTTCCGCGCTCACCTGGAGAGCCTTTCCACGGTGCGGCTCACCGAAGAGGTGTCGCTGGCCGTGCGACTGCTGAGCGAATATGGCGACCGCACAGCGCTTTTCGACACCTCCGCGCCGCTGGCCGATCAGGAGCTGGTGGCCCAGGCCAAACAGCAGCAGTTCTACACCGTGTTGCTCGCCGACGATGCGCCGTCACACGGCCCCGGACTGCCTGGCCGAAAGCCTGCGGGCGCTGCGCAACCCGTCCGACGACGTCCAGTTCGAGGTCCTGGTCGCCCCCAGCGTCGAGGACGCCATCACCGCGGTCGCGCTGAACGGCGAGATCCAGGCCGCGATCATCCGCCACGACCTGCCGCTGCGGTCCCGCGACCGGGTGCCGCTGATGAACACGCTGCTGGGCGCCAGCGACGACGCGGTCAGCACCGACCGCGCCCACGACTGGGTCGAATGCGGCGAGTGGATCAGGGAGCTGCGGCCACACATCGACCTCTATCTGCTCACCGACGAGTCGATCGCGGCGGGCAACGACGACGAGCCCGACGTCTACGACCGGACGTTCTACCGGCTCAACGACGTCACCGATCTGCACAGCACGGTGATCGCGGGCTTGCGGAATCGTTTCGCCACACCGTTTTTCGACGCGCTGCGCGCCTACGCGCAGGCGCCGGTCGGCCAGTTCCACGCGCTGCCCGATCGCGCGCGGCGCCAGCATCTTCAACTCGAAGTCGCTGCAGGACATGGGGGAGTTCTACGGCCGCAACATCTTCATGGCCGAGACCTCGACCACCTCGGGTGGCCTGGACTCGCTGCTGGACCCGCACGGCAACATCAAGAAGGCGATGGACAAGGCCGCGCAGCACCTGGCACTCCGACCACACCTACTTCGTCACCAACGGAACGTCGACCGCCAACAAGATCGTCGTGCAGTCCCTGACCCGGCCCGGCGACATCGTGCTGATCGACCGCAACTGCCACAAGTCGCACCACTACGGCCTGGTGCTGGCCGGCGCGTATCCGCTGTACCTGGACGTCATATCCGTTGCCGCAGTTCGCGATCTACGGAGCGGTGCCGCTGCAGCACCATCAAGAAGGCGCTGCTGGACCTGGAGGCGGCCGGGCAGCTGCACCGGGTACGCATGCTGCTGCTCACCAACTGCATCTTCGACGGCGTCGTCTACAACCCGCGGCGCGTGATGGAGGAGGTGCTGGCGATCAAGCCGGACATCTGCTTCCTGTGGGACGAGGCGTGGTACGCGTTCGCCACCGCGGTGCCGTGGGCCCGGCAGCGCACCGCCATGGTGTCGGCGGAGCGGCTCGAGCAGACGTTGGCATCGCCGGAATACGCTGAGGAATACCGGAATTGGGCCGCGTCGATGGAGGGCGATCCCGCGGTCGGAGTGGGTCAATCACCGGCTGCTGCCCGACCCGAGCCGGGCGCGGGTCCGGGTGTACGCGACGCACTCGACCCACAAGTCGCTGTCGGCGTTTCGGCAGGCGTCGATGATCCACGTCCGCGACCAGGACTTCAACTCGCGCGCCCGCGACGCGTTCGGTGAGGCGTTCTTGACCCACACCTCGACGTCGCCGAACCAGCAACTGCTCGCCTCGCTGGACCTGGCGCGCCGGCAGGTCGACATCGAGGGTTTCCAGCTGGTCCGGCAGGTCTACGACATGGCGCTGGTGTTCCGGCATCGCGTCCGCAAAGACCGGTTGATCAGCAAGTGGTTCCGCATCCTCGACGAGTCCGACCTGGTGCCCGAGGAGTTCCGGGCCTCGGCGGTCAGCTCCTACCGCGAGGTCAGGCAGGGCGCGCTGGCGGAGTGGAACGAGGCGTGGCGCTCCGATCAGTTCGTGCTGGACCCGACGCGGGTCACCCTGTTCCTCGGCAACACCGGAATGAACGGGTACGACTTCCGCGAGAAGATCCTGATGGACCGGTTCGGCATCCAGATCAACAAGACGTCGATCAACAGCGTGCTGTTGATCTTCACCATCGGCGTCACCTGGTCGAGCGTGCACCATCTGCTCGACGTGCTGCGCCGGGTGGCCACCGATTTCGACCGGGAGAAGCAGGCGGCCAGCGCGGCCGACTGGGCACTGCACGAGCGCCGAGTCGAGGAGATCACCGAGGATCTGCCGCACCTGCCCGACTTCAGCGAGTTCGACATCGCGTTCCGTCCCGTGGACGACTGCTCGTTCGGCGACATGCGGGCGGCGTTCTACGCCGGGTACGAAGAGTCCGACCGCGAGTACGTGCAGATCGGCACGGCCGGCCGGCGGCTCGCCGAGGGCAAGAGGCTGGTGTCCACCACGTTCGTGGTGCCCTACCCGCCCGGCTTCCCGGTGCTGGTTCCCGGGCAGGTGGTCTCCAAGGAGATCGTCTATTTCCTGGCCCAGCTCGACGTCAAGGAAATCCACGGCTACAACCACGAGCTCGGGTTGTCGGTGTTCACCGCGGAGGCGCTGGCCCGGATGGAGGCCCAACGGAATGCGGCCACGGCCGCGGTGGGTGCCGCGGTCCCGGTCTTCGAAATCTCCTCGGATGTGTCGGCACGAAACGGTGACAGCGCCGTGCGGGCGGTCAGCCGAAGACGTCTGAACCCGGCAACGGCGCCGCACTTTACCGGTGGACCGCTGAGAAATCGTTGAGAAGTGTTGCGTTGCTTCGTTATACGACAGTCCCGCTGAGAAATCGTTGAGATCTTGGAATTTCCTGAGCATTCGATGCGCTGAACTGGCCTCGAGGCGGCGAGTACGGCTGAAATGCGCTGGCACTATTTCGTTTATGACGAATCCCGCGGACGACTACGCCTCAACCCCGCGTGGGCCGGTGGTCAATCTTGTTCGTCTCGCTGGGCGTAACGGCGAGCTCGTTTCCTTTTCATCAATGGCGCTGCGTTCCTGATCTTGCACGCCAGGGGTGCGCCGAAGCATATCGCTGACGGACGCCGGTCTGGCTGGCGTCGATGCCCAGTTGGGGAATGGTGCTCACGCTTGTGCTGTGGGGCTATGTGCTGGATCGCGTTGGCGAGCGGATCGTGCTGACGATGGGTTCTGCGCTCACCGCTGTCGCGACCTGCGCCGCGGCGTCGGCTTCGTCGTTGGTATGGACCGGGGTCTATCTGTTCCTCGGTGGCATGGCCGCGGCGAGTTGCAACGCCGCCGGGGGGCGGCTGGTGTCCGCGTGGTTCCCGACGCGGCAACGCGGCCTGGCGATGGGCATCCGGCAGACCGCACAACCGTTGGGAATCGCGCTGGGTGCCTTGGTCATACCGAAGCTTTCCCAGCGAGGCATTCATCCAGGACTGATGTTCGTCGCGACTGATCTGCACGATGGCGGCGGCGGCCAGCGCGATCTGGATCGCCGATCCGCCGCGGAAAGCCCGCAGCGCGGCAACCGAGCAGGAACTGGCCAGTCCGTATCGCGAGATCGGCCCCGCTATGGCGAATCCACGCGGTGGCCGGTCTTTTGATGATGCCCCAGACCATCACGGTGACCTTCGTCATCGTCTGGCTGATGGATCGCCACGGCTGGTCGGCCGCCGCGGCCGGAGGTTTCGTCACCCTGTCTCAGGTACTGGGCGCCGCGGGCCGAGTTGCGGTGGGGCGCTGGTCCGATCGCGTCGGCTCGCGCATGCGTCCGGTCCGTGCGATCGCCATCGCCGCCGCTCTCGCCCTGTTCTTGCTGGCGTTCACCGACAGCATCGGTTCGAGATGGGATGTTGTGCTGATGCTGTCGACTTCGTTCATCGCGGTGCTCGACAACGGGTTGGAGGCCACCGCCATCACCGAGTTCGCCGGCCCGTTCTGGAGTGGACGCGCGCTGGGCTTGCAGAACACGACTCAGCGACTGGTGGCTGCCGCCGGACCGCCGTTGTTCGGCTCACTGATGGCGGCCGCCGAATATCCAGCGGCCTGGGTGCTGTGCGGGTTGTTTCCGTTGGCGGCGGTACCGCTGGTGCCGTGCCGGTTGCTTGCGTCCGGGTTGGAACCTGCAGCCACGGATTCGGCTCACCGGGATCGGAAAGACGCGGCTCGCCGCCGCGGTGGCGCAATAGCGCGGCACCGCCGGGCGTTTGCGCTGGTCGCCAGAGAAGCGCTGGTGGCGTAATGCTCCGGCGGGGCCGCTGGTGGGGCCTCGTTCGCACCCCGGAGTGGCGCGCCAAGAAGCGTTAGCGTGACGACGTGGCTCCAGGCTGAAGCTGTACCGATCCGGGGACCCCGCGCCGACCGTGCGCGCCGCGTCGCCGACGTGTTACGCCAGCAGATCCATGCCGGCGCCTACCCCGACGGGCTGCCGTCGGAAAGCGAGTTGGCGGCCGAATTCTTCGTGTCCCGCAACACCATTCGCGAGGCGCTCACCGCCCTGAAAAACGAGGGGCTGATCGAGCGCGGTCCCAAAGTCGGCACCCACGTCGCGCAGCGCAAGTACGACCACGGGCTCGACGCGCTGCTGGGACTGAAGGAAACCTTCAAAAACCTCGGCGACATCCGCAACGAGGTGCGCGCCGCCATGCCGGTGGCCGCGCCGCCGTCGGTGGCCAGCCGGCTGCGGCTGGAACCCGGCGAGTCGGCGGTGTTCATCGAGCGGCTGCGTTACCTCGGCAACCTGCCGCTGAGCCTCGACGTGACCTACCTCGCCCCCGATATCGGAGCCGAGATCCTGCACCACCCGCTGGAAACCAACGACCTGTTCGCGTTGATCGAGCAGGTGAGCGGGCAGCAGCTGGGCTCGGCATCGCTGGCGCTGGAAGCCATCGCCGCCGACGCGCACTCGGCCGCGACCCTGCAGGTTCCCGACGGCGCGGCGCTGCTCATGCTGGAGCGGCTCACCAGCCTCGACGACGGCAGACCCGTTGACCTGGAATACATCCGGATGCGTGGCGATCGAATCACCATGCGCGGCAACTTGTTTAGGAGCAACGCCATGACGCTGGTCAACAATAACCGCGCCGACGTGCCGGTCACCATCGACGAGTCGCTGTGTATCGACGGCTGCACCCTCTGCGTCGAGATTTGTCCGCTGGACTCGCTGGCCATCAACCCCGACACCGGCAAAGCGTTCATGCATGTCGACGAATGCTGGTACTGCGGCCCGTGCGCCGCACGCTGCCCGACCGGCGCCGTCACCGTCAACATGCCGTATCTCCTACGGTGATGCAGATTCCCGATCTCACACCGGTCCGCCTCGATTGCGACGTGCTGGTCATCGGCGGCGGCACCGCGGGCACCATGGCCGCACTGTCGGCCGCCGAGCACGGCGCCCAGGTGCTGCTGCTGGAGAAGGCCCACGTGCGGCACTCCGGCGCGCTGGCCATGGGCATGGACGGGGTGAACAACGCCGTCATCCCGGGCAAGGCCGAGCCCGAGGACTACGTCGCCGAGATCACCCGCGCCAACGACGGAATCGTCAACCAGCGCACCGTGTATCAGACCGCCACCCGCGGGTTCGCCATGGTGCAGCGGCTGGAGCGCTACGGCGTGAAATTCGAGAAGGACGAGCACGGCGAGTACGCGGTGCGCCGGGTGCACCGGTCGGGCTCCTACGTGCTGCCGATGCCGGAGGGCAAGGACGTCAAAAAGGCGCTCTACCGGGTGCTGCGGCAACGCTCGATGCGGGAGAAGATCCGCATCGAGAACCGGCTGATGCCGGTGCGGGTGCTCACTTCGGAAGGCGCGGGCCGTCGGGGCCGCGGCACTCAACTCGCGCACCGGCGAATTCGTCGCCGTCGGCGCCAAGGCGGTGATCCTGGCGACCGGGGCGTGCGGGCGGCTCGGGTCTGCCCGCGTCGGGCTACCTGTACGGCACCTACGAGAACCCCACCAACGCCGGCGACGGCTACTCGATGGCCTATCACGCGGGCGCGGAGTTGTCCGGCATCGAGTGCTTCCAGGTCAATCCGCTGATCAAGGACTACAACGGTCCGGCGTGCGCGTATGTGGCCAATCCGTTCGGCGGCTACCAGGTCAACTCCGCACGGCGAACGGTTCGTCGACTCCGACTACTGGTCGGGGCAGATGATGGCCGAGGTCAAAAGCGAGATCGACTCCGCCCGCGGACCCATCTACCTCAAGGTGTCGCACCTGCCCGACGAGACGCTGACCGCGCTGGAAAACATCCTGCACACCACCGAACGGCCCACCCGCGGCACCTTCCACGCCAACCGGGGCCACGACTACCGCACCCACGACGTCGAGATGCACATCTCCGAAATCGGTTTGTGCAGTGGTCATTCCGCCTCCGGAGTCTGGGTCGACGAGCATGCCCGCACCACGGTGCCCGGTCTCTACGCCGCCGGCGACCTGGCCTGTGTTCCGCACAACTACATGATCGGGGCCTTCGTGTTCGGCGATCTCGCCGGCACGCACGCCGCGTCCACGCTGCGCGGAAGTCGCTGCGCCACAACAACTCCCGGAAGACCAGCTGCGCGCCGCGCACGAGCTGATCTACCGGCCGCTGCGGCACCCCGACGGGCCGCCGCAGCCCCAGGTCGAATACAAGCTGCGGCGCTTCGTCAACGACTATGTGGCGCCGCCGAAGACGGCGGCCAAACTGTCCATCGCGGTGCGCACCTTCGACCGGATGCGCGCGCGAGATCGCCGACATGGGCGCCCGCACCCCGCACGAGTTGATGCGGGCGGTGGAGGTGTCGTTCATCCGGGACTGCGCCGAGATGGCCGCCCGGTCCTCGCTGACCCGCACCGAATCGCGCTGGGGCCTCTACCACGACCGCGCCGACCTGCCCGGCCGCGACGACAGCGAGTGGGGCTATCACCTCAACCTGCGCAAAGACGCCGACGGGCAGATGGTGTTCCTCAAGCGCCCGGTGGCGCCGTATTTCATCTCGGTTCCGGAGCTGGACGGCCTGCCGCCGCGGACCAGACCGTGCAGCAGGTGCAGCAGCCGCCGCTGGTCGGCGGCCAAGCACCGGCCACCACCAGGTCCCGAATCGCCCCGGCCGCACCAGCATTCGAACCGCCGTCGCCGCGTATCGCCGAGGTCCTTGCTCTCGACGAGCCGACGATCGACGATCTGCGGCCGTACCTGGCCGATCCCGACGCCGGGGTGCGACGAACCGCGGTGGCCACGCTCACCGAGCACACCCCGGACGGCTACGCGCCCGCGCTGTTCGCCGCGCTGGACGACACCGACGCGTCGGTGCGCCGCACCAGCGCCGACGGGATCCGGGAGCTGGTCGAAGTGCTGCCCGACGCCGAGGCCGCCCGGGCCTACCTGACATCCGGCGACACCGTGGTTCGTGCGGCCGCGGTCTATCTGCTCGCCGCGCGCCGGGCCGGCGACGCCGGCCAATACCGCGGCGCGCTCACCGATCCCGACCACCGGGTGCGCATCGAGGCGGTGCGGGCGCTGGTGTCGGTCGACGACGTCGACGGAGTTGTCGCGGCCACCGGCGACGAGAACCGGGAGGTCCGCATCGCGGCGGCCGCCGGTCTGGCCACCCTCGCTGCGATGTTCAAGGCGCCGGCGCGGTGAGCGCGCTGCTCGCCGACCCCGATCCGCTGGTACGCGCGGCAGCGTTGGCCGCGTTGGGGGAATTAGGTTGCGGTGCAGATGATTTCGCCGCCGTCGAAAAGGCTCTGCAGGCGCCGGCGTGGCAGATTCGTCAGGGTGCGGTCCGCGCGCTGTCGCGGTGCCGAGGCCGAACTGGCGCTTCCGGGGCTGACCGACGCGCTCGACCGACGCGCATCTCGATGTGCGCAAGGCGGCGGTACTCAGCCTGACCCGGTGGGCCGGCGAACCCGCCGCCCGCGACGCACTGGGCGTCGCGCTCAAGGACAGCGACGCCGACGTGCGGGCCTACGCCCGCCGCGCGCTGGACAGCGCATCGAGTGTGCACTGACGGTTTCGAGTGCGCTGGACGCAGACTCAGCGCAAGGCCTTGGCGTAGAGCAGGCTGTCGCGCGGTTCGGGCCCGATGGTGGGGTAGACGGCGTGGCGCGCCAGCCGGCCCTCCAACACGAAGCCCGCTCGCTCGAGCAGCCGCGTCGAGCGCTCGTTGTCGACATTGCAGGTGGCCCAGACGCGGTACACGTCGCGGTCGGCCTCCAGCGCGGTCATCAGCATGTCGAGCGCCTCGGACATCAAACCCTTGCCCCACCAACGCCGCCCCATGCAGTAACCGATTTCGACGGAGTGGCGCATCCGGCGTCGGCAGCTGGCCAGCCCGATGACCTCGTCGCTGTGCTTGCAGCGCGATGGCCCAGGTCCGCTCCTCGTCGCCGATATTGAGTTTTTCGGCGATCACCCGCCGCGTGGTGGCCACGTCGGGGTGCGGGGTCCACAGCAGATACTTGGTCACCTGGGGATCGCGGGCCACCCGCTGGAAGATCGCGCCGGCGTCGTCGAGTGCGGGCGGGCGCAGCATCAGCCGCGGCCCGTCGATGCGGCTGGGTGGGTAATCGACCATTCGGCTAAAGGCCGAGCGCGCTATAGGTGCGGCGGACGAATTTCGGTTGTGCCGTGCGCAGTTTCGCCAACGAGGTGTTACCCGCGACGGCCGTGGCCGCGTCCACGGTCAGGTCGGGACAATTCTGAATCAGGTACAGCAGAATCAGGTCGGCGGACGGGTCGGCCTGCCACCACGTCCCGTAGGCGCCGGGCCAGCTGAACGTTCCGAGGCCGCCCGGCCCGAACAGCGGGGCGGACTTCGCCGGATCGGTCACCACCGACAGGTTCAACCCGAATCCGCGGCCGACCCAGTACGGCGCCCCCAGGAAGTTATGCCGCTTCTGTTCGTCGGTGAGCCGGTCGGTGCGCATCAGGCGCACCGACTCCGGCGACAGCACCCGCACGCCGTCGATTGTCCCGTCGCCCGAGCAGCATTCGCACGAACCGCAGGTAGTCGTCGGCGGTCGACCACAACCCGCCGCCGGCGTTGCAGAACGACGGCGGCTTGATGTGCGGCGGCCCCATCACGTCGTGCCGCAGCCGGCCCTCGTCGTCAACCTGGTACATGGTCGCGGCGCGGCCGCGCGCTTCGGGGGAGACGAAGAACCCGGTGTCGGGCATGCCCGCCGGACCCAGGATGCGTTCGTCGAGGACCTGGTGGAACGGCTTGTCCTCGATGCGGGAAACGATGACGCCCAGCAGATCGATCGAGTGGCTGTAGGTGACTCTTTCGCCGGGCTGATGCACCAGCGGCAGCGCCGCCAGCTCGGTCAGCCAGGCGTCGGGGCCCTGATTGAACGGCAGCCGCATGTACGCCCGCGAGATCGGCCCGGATACCGAGAATCCGTAGGCCAGCCCGCTGGTATGGGTCAGCAGATCCTCGATCAGGATGGCCCGCTGGCCGGATGCGTCCGGTCCAGCGGACCGTGCGGGTCGTCGAGCACCTGCACATCGGCCAGCTCCGGCACCCAGCGCGCGATCGGGTCGCGCAGGGCCAGCTTGCCCTCGTCGACCAGGCTCATCGCCGCCGCCACCGTGACC
Source organism: uncultured Solirubrobacteraceae bacterium (assembly GCA_963735705.1). Taxonomy (GTDB): domain Bacteria; phylum Actinomycetota; class Thermoleophilia; order Solirubrobacterales; family Solirubrobacteraceae; genus Palsa-744. The sequence goes on along the minus strand of CAVTLZ010000012.1, from coordinate 27,546 downwards.
GGCTTGGTCATCGACGCGATGCGAAACAGCGTGTCCCTGCTCATCGGCAGGCCCGCGTCGACGTCCCGATAGCCGATCTCGTTGACCTGCAGCACTTCTCCGTGCTGCCAGACCACCGTCACCGCGCCCGCGAGCAGGCCGGCATCGCACACCTCGCGGATGGAGGCCTGATTGCCCGTCGAGATTCAGGCGGTTCACGTCGGTCCAGGTTAGCGTGCTAGGGCCCGCTGAGGAGTCATTGACCGGCGGCCATGGCCACGGCGGCGTCTGGCCGTGGATCGGCGCTCGCCGAACGCGGCACCGAATCCGGCCGTGGCCGCCCCGAGGGCGCCGGCGAGCAAACAGCCGGCGATCAACTGCCTGAGGTTCATCCGCTGTGGTCCTCCTGCGGTGCAGTGGTCGCAGTCGCTTACCCGGCGATCGAAACTCATCGGGCCCAGCTCAAGGCTTAAATCTCATGACGGTTTCGGTTGAGCAAAGTTACTGCAGCGTGCCCGCGATGGCAAGGGCCAGATATTGCCTGTTTGGCTATAGTGTTGGCTCCTATGGCCGGACTGAACAGTTACGAGAAGCTCTGGCGCACAGCGCTTCACGTGACCTTGTCGGCATTTATAGTTGCCATCCTCGGACTCGGCATCGCCCCCGTAGCTCGTGCGGCTGCGGCCATGGCGACGTTGTCGGTGTCACATACGTGGCAGACCGGTTTCATCGCCAGCTTCACCATCACCAACCCGAACATGGTGCAGCTCAACGATTGGCGGATTGACTTCGACATGCCGGTGGGAGAATCCGTCTCGCACACGTGGAATAGCACCGATTACCCAATCTGGCACGCACTATGTTCTCACCCCCGCGAATTGGAATCGCATCCTTGCACCCGGTGGTTCAGCCACAGGTGGTCTCAGAGGCGTGCTGACCGGTACCTTCTCGCCACCGTCGAATTGTGTGATCAACGGGCAATATTTTTGCACCTAGAGGCTCAGTCGGCCTAGCTCGCAGTGCGTCACTCGAGCACGGCCGTGGCCTAGGCGGGCGCCGGCGGCTCTACCGCAACTTTCTCATGCTGTGGCTGAACGAATGAACGGAGATGACGGCGAGTCTGGTGATCCGGTGCCCCGGCCTCGCCGTCGCTGTGTCTGCCTCGCGTGTAGTCGCCTTGCCACTCCACTCGCTCTCCCGCGGCGACCCTCGCTACCTGTTCGATTTGCTTCGCCGCGTCACGTGAGCGAAGAAATAACTCATGCTTGCGCTGCAGATCTTCATCAGACTCGATGCGCCTGAGTTCAGGGGCGAACTCTTCAAGCTCGGCTCGGCGCTGCGGGACGATCATGCAGATCGGCTCGTCGACCTCGAATCGCACCGGCATCAGTTTGCGGGTGAGTTTCCAGCTCATGCTGAAACTCGCGCTTGCCCAGTCGGTTTCGACTATGCCCTCCAACGGAGACACGGCGTCCTTCGGATAGTTTGCCGGTCCGCGGACCAACAGGTTGTAGCCCGCCGGAGTGCGAAACAGCATCGGCAGATGCCAGGTCAGGATGCCGTTACCGAAATGGCTGAGCGGGCAGGAACTGATCGGCGTCGCGCTTATCGGGTGTGATCATTACGTCCACGCCGTTTTCCTGACCGATCCACGTGCGGTGAACGCGCACCGATTGCGCAGCTCCCAGCCGCTTTGGTTAGCGATGAGCATCGGCAAACACCGATTAGGCCAACCTTTACGCGACTCTGACATGCTCTGACATCCACGTCCGGCTAATCGGTGCCGGGGTGATCTGCGGCGCGTTATCACGGGTGATGAACCCGATCAGTGGACGGGCCGGCCTGTTGGACTCGTCACTCATGCGATCCTCGATTTGCTCGGGACACCCGTTGCAACAGACGTTGGCCTTGCCGGGAAAGATAGTGCACGTCATGCTTCGGCGGCTGCGGCCGTTGGTAATCCGAACGTATTCGCAGAAACTCGCTCGCGGGGCGGTGGTAACTCGGGCATGCCACCCGGCGCAGCGAAAGGCCGATCACCGCGTTCTGGCCAGCTCCGGGATGGCGTTGACCCGCCGGACGGCCGTGGCGATTCGTCGGCGAACTCCCGTCGCCCTTTAAAATCATCGCCCTTTAAAATCTCTGACTCAAAGCCGTCTACAGCTGCCCAACCTGCCGTAGGACATCGTTCCGTTTAGGTTTGGTGGGTGGACATGCCGCCGTCGATCACGGTGTCGAAGGCGTCGCTGTGTATCTCCAATTTGGTCGAGTCGGCGTCGCGAATTTGACCGGTCACGTGGTATCCGTTCTTGGCCAGGTAGATGGCGTTGTCGCCGAGCCCGCAGCCGATGTCGAGGACGTCGCCGTGCACCCAGCCGCCGGCCTGCCAGGCGATGACATTCTCCTTGGGCGCCTTGAGATCCCACGGTGGTGTGGTCATCGGCGGGATGCCTTCGCCGGGGCTCTCGCCGCGGTAGAGGGCATCGAAGTCCATGCAGCGGACACGATCGGAGGATTGCTGGAGAGGAACTTGAGCCTGTCATTTTCGCCAGGATAGTCGCGCAGTGCTACGCTGCCCGGCAGTCGACATCCTTTAACGATCCGTCCGGAGAGGCGGAGAAGGAGGTCAGGGTTTTCGCATGGGCGCTGCTGCACCGGGCGGGGAATCCCGAGAATTGATGTCCGCGGCCGACGTCGGTCGCACCATTTCCCGCATCGCGCATCAGATCATCGAAAAGACCGCGCTGGATGGTCCCGACGCGCCGCGGGTGGTGCTGCTGGGCATCCCGACCCGCGGCGTCATCCTGGCCCAGCGGCTGGCCACCAACATCGGCGAATACAGCGGTGTCGACGTCGGCCACGGCGCGCTGGACATCACCCTGTACCGCGACGACCTGATGACCAAGCCGCCGCGGCCGCTGGAGGCCACGTCGATCCCGGCCGGCGGCATCGACGACGCGCTGGTGATCCTCGTCGACGACGTGCTGTACTCCGGGCGCTCGGTGCGCTCGGCGCTGGACGCGCTGCGCGACGTGGGCCGGCCGCAGGTCGGTGCAGTTGGCCGTGCTGGTCGACCGCGGCCACCGCGAACTGCCGGTGCGCGCCGACTACGTCGGCAAGAACGTGCCGACCTCGCGCAGCGAGAACGTGCGGGTTCAGCTCAGTGAGCACGACGGTCGCGACGGCGTGGTGATCTCCCGATGAGCGACGACAGGCATCTGCTGGCCGCCGGCGACCTGAGCCGCGACGACGCCACCGCCATCCTCGACGACGCCGACCGGTTCGCGCAGGCGCTGGTGGGTCGCGAGATCAAGAAGCTGCCGACGCTGCGCGGCCGCACCGTGATCACCATGTTCTACGAGAACTCGACCCGCACCCGGGTGTCGTTCGAGGTGGCCGGCAAGTGGATGAGCGCCGACGTGATCAACGTCAGCGCGTCCGGATCGTCGGTGGGCAAGGGCGAGTCGCTGCGCGACACCGCGCTGACGCTGCGCGCCGCCGGCGCTGACGCGCTGATCATCCGGCATCCGGCATCGGGTGCCGCGCACCTGCTCGCCGAGTGGACTTCGCGGTGCCGACGGCGCCGGCCCGTCGGTGATCAACGCCGGCGACGGCACGCACGAGCACCCGACGCAGGCGCTGCTGGACGCGCTGACCATCCGTCAGCGGCTCGGCGGCATCGAAGGCCGGCGCGTCGTGATCGTCGGCGACATCCTGCACAGCCGGGTCGCCCGCTCCAACGTCATGCTGCTGCACACGCTGGGCGCCGAGGTGGTGCTGGTGGCGCCGCCGACGTTGCTGCCGGTCGGGGTCGACGGCTGGCCGGTCACCGTCTCCCACGACTTCGACGCCGAGCTGCCCGCCGCCGACGCGGTGCTGATGCTGCGGGTGCAGGCCGAGCGGATGAACGGCGGCTTCTTCCCGTCGGTGCGCGAATATTCGGTTCGCTACGGGCTTTCCGACCGGCGCCAGGCGATGCTGCCCGGCCATGCCGTGGTGCTGCACCCGGGACCGATGGTGCGTGGCATGGAGATCGCGTCGTCGGTGGCCGACTCCTCGCAATCGGCTGTGCTGCAACAGGTTTCCAACGGCGTGCACGTGCGGATGGCGGTGCTGTTCCATGTGCTGGTCGGCACCGAGATCGGCCGGAAAAGAGGGTGCGGCGTGAGTGTGCTGCTCCGCGGTGTCCGGCTGTACGGCGAGGGCGAGCGGGTCGACGTCCTGGTCGATGACGGCCAGATCGCCGAGATCGGCGCCGGGCTCGACATCCCCGACACTGCGGACGTCATCGACGCCACCGGTCAGGTGCTGCTGCCCGGGTTCGTCGACCTGCACACCCACCTGCGCGAGCCGGGCCGCGAATACGCCGAGGACATCGAAACCGGTTCGGCGGCAGCGGCTCTCGGCGGATACACCGCGGTGTTCGCGATGGCCAACACCAACCCGGTGGCCGACAGCCCGGTGGTCACCGACCATGTCTGGCACCGCGGCCAGCAGGTCGGCCTGGTCGACGTGCACCCGGTCGGTGCGGTCACCGTCGGGCTGGCCGGCAGCCGAGCTCACCGAGATGGGCATGATGGCCGCCGGCGCCGCGCAGGTGCGGATGTTCTCCGACGACGGGATCTGCGTGCATGACCCGCTGGTGATGCGCCGCGCCCTGGAGTACGCCACCGGGCTTGGGGTGCTGATCGCCCAGCACGCCGAGGAGCCGCAGGCTGACCGTCGGCGCCGTCGCGCACGAGGGGCCCACCGCCGCCAGGCTCGGACTGGCCGGATGGCCCCGGGCCGCCGAGGAATCGATCGTCGCGCGCGACGCGCTGCTGGCCCGCGACGCCGGCGCCCGGGTGCACATCTGCCACGCCTCCACCGCGGGCACCGTCGAGATCCTGAAATGGGCTAAGGAGCAAGGCATTTCGATCACCGCCGAGGTCACCCCGCACCACCTGCTGCTCGACGACAGCAGGCTGGCCAGCTACGACGGGGTCAATCGGGTCAACCCGCCGCTGCGCGAAGCCGCCGACGCGGTCGCGCTGCGCCAGGCGCTGGCCGACGGGATCATCGACTGTGTGGCCACCGACCACGCCCCGCACGCCGAGCACGAGAAGTGCGTCGAGTTCGCCGCGGCGCGCCCCGGCATGCTGGGGTTGCAGACGGCGCTGTCGGTGGTGGTGCAGACCATGGTGGCGCCCGGGCCTGTTGAGCTGGCGCGATGTCGCCCGGGTGATGAGTGAGAACCCGGCGCGCATCGTCGGGCTTGCCCGATCATGGCCGGCCGCTGGAGGTGGGGGAGCCGGCCAACCTGACCGTGGTCGATCCCGACGCCACCTGGACGGTCGCCGGGCCCGAGCTGGCCAGCCGGTCGGCCAACACGCCGTACGAGTCGATGACCTTGCCCGCCACCGTGACCGCGACCCTGCTGCGCGGCAAGGTCACCGCCCGGGACGGGAAGAGCCCGGCATGAACTCCGGCACGCTGGTCGGGTCGCTGATCTTCGCCGCCGTGCTGGTGGTGGTGATCGCGGTGGTGATCCAGCTGATGATGCGCGGCTGGCGGCGTCGCGCGCAGCGGCAGGCAGGAGCTGATCGGCGACCTGCCCGACGTGCCCGACGAGCTGGGCGCGGCGACCATCACCACCCGCGGCCTCTACGTCGGCTGCACGCATGGCGCCGGAGTGGAACGAGCGGATCACGGCCGGCGATCTTGGCTACCGCAGCAAGGCGGTGCTGACCCGCTATCCCGAAGGGAATCCTGCTGGAACGCATCCGCGCCAACCCGATTTGGATTCCGCAGGAGTCGATCACGGCCGATCCGCACCGAGCGCGGCATCGCCGGCAAGGTCGTGGCCCGCAATCGGGATCCTGGCGATCCGGTGGCGGCTGCCCTCGGGCGTCGAGATCGACACCGGGTTTCGGGCCGACAACCGCGGCGAGTACGACGGACTGGCTTCAGACCGCAGGAAGGAGGCCGCGTGACTGTAAAGCCCTGCTGGTGCTCGAAGACGGCCGCGTCTTCACCGGGACGCCGTTCGGCGCGATCGGCCAAACGCTCGGCGAAGCCGTGTTTACCACCGGCATGTCCGGCTACCAGGAGACGCTGACCGATCCCAGCTACCACCGCCAGATCGTGGTGGCCACCGCGCCGCAGATCGGCAACACCGGCTGGAACGGCGAGGACGCGCGAGAGCCGCGGCGACAAGATCTGGGTCGCCGGCTACGCCGTGCGCGACCCGTCGCCGCGCGCCTCGAACTGGCGCGCCACCGGCACGCTGGACGACGAGCTGGTCCGCCAGAACATCGTCGGGATCGCCGGCATCGACACCCGCGCGGTGGTGCGGCATCTGCGCAGCCGCGGCTCGATGAAGGCCGGGGTGTTCTCCGGTGCGGCGCTGGCCGACCCGGCCGAGCTGGTGGAGCGGGTGCGGGGCCAGCAGTCGATGCTGGGCGCCGACCTCGCCGGCGAGGTCAGCACCGCCGAGCGCCTATGTCGTCGAACCCGAAGGGCCGCAACGGTTTACGGTGGCCGCGCTCGACCTGGGCATCAAGACCAACACCCCGCGCAATTTCGCCCGGCGCGGGATCCGCAGCCATGTGCTGCCGGCGTCGGCGACCTTCGAGCAGATCGCCGAAATCAAACCGGACGGCGTGTTCCTGTCCAACGGCCCCGGCGACCCGGCCACCGCCGACCACGTCGTCGCGCTCACCCGGGAGGTGCTGGGCGCCGGAATCCCGTTGTTCGGCATCTGTTTCGGCAACCAGATCCTGGGCCGGGCGCTGGGCCTGTCGACCTACAAGATGGTGTTCGGCCACCGCGGCATCAACATCCCGGTCATCGACCACGCCACCGGGCGGGTCGCGGTGACCGCGCAGAACCACGGCTTCGCGCTGGAAGGCGAGGCGGGCCAGTCCTTCGACACGCCGTTCGGCCCGGCGATCGTCAGCCACACCTGCGCCAACGACGGGGTGGTCGAAGGCGTCAAACTCGCTGACGGGCGGGCGTTTTCGGTGCAGTACCACCCGGAGGCCGCCGCCGGCCCGCACGATGCGGAGTACCTGTTCGACAGCTTCGTCGAGCTGATGGCAGGCCATCAATGACCGCGAGCGTGCCCATTTGTACAGCGACACGCCGTAATGCCGTACAATGCGCGCGCTCGCGCCACGGAAGGGGACGCTAGTGCCGCGGCGCACCGACCTCAACCATGTCCTGGTGATCGGCTCGGGGCCGATCGTCATCGGGCAGGCCTGCGAGTTCGACTACTCCGGCACCCAGGCGTGCCGGGTGCTGCGCGCCGAGGGGCTGCAGGTCAGCCTGGTCAACTCCAACCCGGCCACCATCATGACCGACCCGGAGTACGCCGACCACACCTACGTCGAGCCCATCACCGCCGGCGTTCGTCGAGAGGGTGATCGCCCAGCAGGCCGAGCGCGGCAACAAGATCGACGCGCTGCTGGCCACCCTGGGCGGGCAGACCGCGCTCAACACCGCGGTCGCGCTGTACGAGAACGGGGCGCTGGAGCGCTACGGCGTCGAGCTCATCGGCGCCGACTTCGACGCCATCCAGCGCGGCGAGGACCGGCAGCGGTTCAAGGACATCGTCGCCAAGGTCGGCGGTGAATCCGCCCGCAGCCGAGTGTGTTTCACCATGGACGAGGTCCGCGAGACGGTCGACGAGCTGGGCCTGCCGGTGGTGGTGCGGCCCAGCTTCACCATGGGCGGGCTGGGCTCGGGCATGGCGCACTCCGCCGAGGAGGTCGACCGGATGGCCGGCGCCGGGCTGGCCGCATCGCCCAGCGCCAACGTGCTGATCGAGGAATCGATCTACGGCTGGAAGGAATTCGAGCTCGAGCTGATGCGCGACGGCCACGACAACGTGGTGGTGGTGTGCTCGATCGAGAACGTCGACCCGATGGGCGTGCACACCGGCGACTCGGTGACCGTCGCGCCGGCCATGACGCTGACCGACCGGGAATACCAGCGGATGCGCGATCTGGGCATCGCGATCCTGCGCGAGGTCGGCGTGGACACCGGCGGCTGCAACATCCAGTTCGCGGTCAACCCGGGCGACGGCCGGCTGATCGTCATCGAGATGAACCCGCGGGTATCCCGGTCGAGTGCGCTGGCGTCCAAGGCCACCGGCTTCCCGATCGCCAAGATCGCCGCCAAGCTGGCCATCGGCTACACCCTCGACGAGATCGTCAACGACATCACCAAGGAAACGCCGGCCTGCTTCGAGCCCACCCTGGACTACGTCGTGGTCAAGGCGCCGCGGTTCGCGTTCGAGAAATTCCCCGGCGCCGACCCCACCCTGACCACCACGATGAAATCCGTCGGCGAGGCAATGTCGTTGGGCCGCAACTTCATCGAGGCGCTGGGCAAGGTGATGCGGTCGCTGGAGACCGACCGCGCCGGGTTCTGGACCAAGCCCGACGCCGAAGGCGACGTCGAGGAGGTGCTGACCCGGCTGCGGACCCCCACCGAAGGCCGGCTCTACGACATCGAACTGGCGCTGCGGCTGGGCGCGTCGGTCGAACAGGTCGCCGAGGCCAGCGGGGTGGACCCGTGGTTCGTCGCGCAGATCGGCGAGCTGGTGAAGCTGCGCGACGAGCTGGTCGACGCGCCCGTGCTCGACGCGCGACCTGCTGCGGCGCGGCAAGCACAGCGGGCTGTCGGACCGCCAGATCGCGGCGCTGCGACCGGAATTGGCCGGGGAGAACGGGGTTCGGTCGCTGCGCGAGCGCCTCGGCATCCACCCGGTGTACAAGACGGTCGACACCTGCGCGGCCGAGTTCGAGGCCAAGACGCCCTACCACTACAGCAGCTACGAATTGGACCCCGCCGCCGAGACCGAGGTGGCGCCCGCAGACCGAGAAGCCCAAGGTGCTGATCCTGGGTCCGGCCCGAACCGGATCGGCCAGGGCATCGAGTTCGACTACAGCTGCGTGCATGCGGCAACCACGTTGAGCCAGGCCGGTTTTGAGACCGTGATGGTCAACTGCAACCCGGAGACGGTGTCCACCGACTACGACACCGCCGACCGGCTGTACTTCGAGCCGCTGACGTTCGAGGACGTGCTCGAGGTCTTCCGCGCCGAGGCGCAGTCGGCGAAGGCGGCCCGGGCGTCGTCGGAGTGATCGTGCAACTCGGCGGCCAGACGCCGCTCGGGCTGGCGCAGCGGCTCGCCGACGCCGGGGTTCCGATCGTGGGCACCCCGCCGGAGGCCATCGACCTGGCCGAGGACCGCGGCGCCTTCGGCGACGTGCTGACCGCCGCCGGCCTGCCGGCGCCGAAGTACGGCACCGCAACGACATTCGCGCAGGCCCGCCGGATCGCCGAGGACATCGGCTATCCGGTGCTGGTGCGGCCGTCCTATGTGCTGGGCGGTCGCGGCATGGAGATCGTCTACGACGAGGAGACGCTGCGAGGGCTACATCACCCGGGCCACCGAGCTCTCGCCCGAGCACCCGGTGCTCGTCGACCGCTTCCTCGAGGACGCGGTCGAGATCGACGTCGACGCGCTGTGCGACGGCGCCGAGGTCTACATCGGCGGGATCATGGAGCACATCGAGGAGGCCGGCATCCACTCCGGCGACTCGGCCTGCGCGCTGCCGCCGGTGACGCTGGGCCGCAGCGACATCGAGAAGGTGCGCCACGCGACCGAGGCGATCGCGCACGGCATCGGCGTGGTGGGTCTGCTCAATGTGCAGTACGCCCTCAAAGACGACGTGCTCTACGTGCTGGAGGCCAACCCGCGCGCCAGCCGCACGGTGCCGTTCGTCTCCAAGGCCACCGCGATCCCGCTCGCCAAGGCGTGCGCCCGGATCATGTTGGGCGCCACCATTTCCCAGCTCCGCGACGAGGGAATGCTGGCGGCCTCCGGGGACGGCGCCAACGCGGCCCCGTACGCGCCGATCGCGGTCAAGGAAGCCGTGTTGCCGTTCCACCGGTTCCGCCGCGCCGACGGAGCCGCCATCGATTCGCTGCTCGGCCCGGAGATGAAATCGACCGGCGAGGTGATGGGCATCGACCGCGACTTCGGCAGCGCCTTCGCCAAGAGCCAGACCGCCGCCTACGGGTCGTTGCCGGCCGAGGGCACCATATTCGTGTCGGTCGCCAACCGGGACAAGCGGTCGCTGGTGTTTCCCGTCAAGCGGCTGGCCGACCTGGGTTTCCGCGTGCTGGCCACCGAAGGAACCGCAGAGATGTTGCGCCGCAACGGAATTCCCTGCGACGAGGTGCGCAAGCATTTCGAGGAGCCGCAGCCGGGCCGTCCCGAGATGTCGGCGGTCGACGCGATCAAGGCCGGCGAGGTCGACATGGTGATCAACACGCCCTTCGGCAACTCCGGTCCGCGCATCGACGGCTACGAGATCCGCTCGGCCGCGGTGGCGGTCAACATCCCCTGCATCACGACGGTGCAGGGCGCGTCGGCCGCCGTGCAGGGCATCGAAGCCGGGATCCGCGGCGACATCGGGGTGCGCTCGCTGCAGGAGCTGCACAGCGCGCTCGGAGCAGGCGGCGCCGAGCGATGACCGGGTTCGGCGCCCGGCTGGCCGAGGCGAAGGCGCGCCGCGGGCCGCTGTGCCTGGGCATCGACCCGCATCCCGAGCTGCTGGGGGCATGGGGCCTGCCGACCACCGCCGACGGGCTGGCCGCGTTCTGCGACACCTGCATCGAGGCGTTCGCCGGTTTCGCGGTCGTCAAGCCGCAGGTGGCGTTCTTCGAGGCCTACGGCGCCGCCGGATACGCGGTGCTGGAACGCACCATCGCCGCGCTGCGCGCCGCCGGGGTGCTGGTGCTGGCCGACGCCAAGCGCGGCGACATCGGGACGACGATGGCGGCCTACGCCGCCGCCTGGGCGGGCGATTCGCCGCTGGCCGCCGACGCGGTGACGGCCTCGCCCTATCTGGGGTTCGGCTCGCTGCGGCCGCTGCTGGAGACCGCCGCGGCACATGACCGCGGGGTGTTCGTGGTGGCCGCAACGCTCCAACCCGGAGGGCGCGACCGTGCAGCACGCCGAGTTCGACGGTCGCACGCGTGGCCCAGCTGATCGTCGACCAGGCGGCGGTGATCAACAAGAGCGCCGGCCACAGCTCAAATCCGGGCGAGCCCGGCTACGTCGGCGTGGTCGTGGGGGCGACGGTCTTCCAGCCGCCCGATCTGTCAGCGCCCTCGGTGGACCGGTGCTGGTGCCGGGCATCGGGGCGCAGGGCGGGCGGCCTGAGGCGCTGGCCGGCCTGGGCGGGGCGGCGCCGGGCCAGCTGTTGCCCGCGGTGTCGCGTGAGGTGCTGCGGGCCGGCCCGGGCGTCGCGGAGCTGCGGGCGGCGGCCGAACGGATGCGCGACGCCGTCGCTTATCTCGGCGTGACAGGCGGCGCGACACGCGCGACACGCAACGAAAATCCGTAATTCGCAGCGCACGGGCGAGGCACCCGCGGCCCGCGGTCGCCCGCGAGCGCGCTGAACGCCACGACATCGACACCGACCCGTCGGCGCACGGACGCACCGCCCACCCGAAGCGCAGAAAACCGCCAGGTAGGAGGCCTATTCTCGGGTCCAGAAACCGGTGCCCGACGACTGCCGGACGCCGGCGCTATCAGACCGCCGTCAGCGACGCCCGAAACGCCGCCCGCGCGGGGCGCGCGCCGTGCCCGCGCCGGCGCTCATGCTGGACATTTGTCCCCAAAATCGGGGGGTCGGGTTAGATTTCGTCAGGAAGCGTGAGTACGGTCGTTTCCGCTGGCTGAAGTACCCGGCCGAGGAAAAACAAAGATCGATTGCGATCGATGAGAGACGGAGGAATCGTGGCCCTTCCCCAGTTGACCGACGAGCAGCGCGCTGCCGCGTTGGAGAAGGCTGCTGCCGCACGTCGAGCGAGAGCAGAGCTCAAGGATCGGCTCAAGCGCGGCGGCACCAACCTCACCCAGGTGCTCAAGGACGCCGAGAAAGACGAAGTCCTGGGCAAGATGAAGGTGTCTGCGCTGCTCGAGGCCCTGCCGAAGGTGGGCAAGGTCAAGGCGCAGGAAATCATGACCGAGCTCGAGATCGCGCCGACCCGCCGCCTGCGTGGCCTCGGCGATCGTCAGCGCAAGGCATTGCTGGAAAAGTTCGGCTCCTAACCCAGCGCCGACACCCCGGCCGACCGACAGGAGCGCCTGTGAGCGCCGGCCGGGGACCGGGCAGAGGACGTGTCGTCGTGCTGTCCGGTCCCTCAGCGGTCGGTAAGTCCAGCGTGGTCCGGTGTCTGCGCGAGCGCATTCCGAACCTGCACTTCAGCGTCTCGGCCACCACGCGCGCGCCGCGGCCCGGCGAGGTCGACGGCGTCGACTACCACTTCGTCAGCCCCGCCCGCTTCCAGCAACTGATCGACGAGGGCGCCCTGCTGGAGTGGGCCGAGATCCACGGCGGGCTGCAGCGGTCGGGCACCCTGGCCGAGCCGGTGCGGGCCGCCATCGCCGCCGGTCTTCCGGTGCTCATCGAGGTCGACCTGGCCGGGGCCAGGGCGGTCAAGAAGGCGATGCCCGAGGTCATGACCGTGTTTCTGGCGCCGCCGAGCTGGGAGGACCTGGAAGCCAGGCTGATCGGGCGGGGCACCGAGACACCCGAGGCGATCCGGCGCCGGCTGGACACCGCGCGCATCGAATTGGCCGCCCAGGACGACTTCGACGAGGTCGTCGTGAACACGCGATTAGAGTCTGCGTGCGCCGAATTGGTATCCTTGCTGGTGGGAACTGCGCCTGACCCGGCATGAGCCGCTTCAGCACCGAATCACAGTTCAGCCGCTTCAACCGCTCTACGCCGCCAGGAGATTTCGCACGTGAGTATTTCGCAGTCCGACGCGTCGCTGGCCGCCGTCCCCGCCGTGGATCAATTCGATCCGTCGGCGGGTGGACAAGGCGCCTACGACACCCCGCTGGGCATCACCAACCCGCCCATCGACGAGTTGCTGGAGCGGGTCTCGAGCAAATACGCCCTGGTGATCTACGCGGCCAAGCGGGCCCGGCAGATCAACGACTACTACAACCAGCTCGGCGAGGGCATCCTCGAGTACGTCGGCCCGCTGGTCGAGCCGGGACTGCAGGAGAAGCCGCTGTCCATCGCGTTGCGCGAGATCCACGCCGACCTGCTCGAGCACACCGAGGGCGAGTAACAGGCCAGGCCCTGGATGGACCGCTAAGCGGATCGTCGTCGGCGTCTCGGGGGGCATCGCCGCCTACAAGGCGTGCACCGTCGTTCGCCAGCTCGCCGAGGCCGGTCACCAGGTCCGGGTCATCCCCACCGAATCCGCGTTGCGCTTCGTCGGGGCCGCCACCTTCGAGGCGCTTTCCGGTCAGCCCGTGCACACGGGCGTCTTCGCCGACGTTCCCGAGGTGCCGCATGTCCGGCTCGGCCAGCAGGCCGACCTGGTCGTGGTCGCTCCGGCCACCGCCGACACGCTGGCCCGGGCCGTGGCCGGCCGCGCCGACGATCTGCTGACCGCGACCCTGCTCACCGCGCGCTGCCCGGTGATGTTCGCGCCGGCGATGCACACCGAGATGTGGTTACACCCGGCCACCGTCGACAACGTGGCCACGCTGCGCCGCCGGGGTGCGGTGGTGCTGGAACCCGCCTTCGGGCGGCTCACCGGCGCCGACAGCGGCCCGGGCCGGCTGCCCGAGGCCGAGGAGATCACCACCCTGGCCCAGCTGCTGCTGGAGCGCCACGACGCCCTGCCCTACGACCTGGCCGGCCGCAAGGTGCTGGTGACCGCCGGCGGCACCCGCGAGGCCGATCGATCCGGTGCGCTTCATCGGCAACCGCAGCTCGGGCAAGCAGGGCTACGCGGTCGCGCGGGTCGCCGCCCAGCGCGGCGCCGAGGTCACGCTGATCGCCGGGCACACCGCGGGGCTCATCGACCCGGCCGGCGTCGACGTGGTGCACGTCAGCTCGGCGAGCAACTCGGGGACGCGGTGTCCAAGCACGCCCCCGACGCGGACGTGCTGGTGATGGCCGCGGCCGTCGCCGACTTCCGTCCCACGCAGGTTTCGGCCGCCAAGATCAAAAAGGGCCCGGATAGTCGCGACGACGCGCCGACGATCGAGCTGGTCCGCAACGACGACGTGCTGGCCGGCGCGGTGCGGGCGCGCGCCCACGGCGAGCTGCCCAACATGCGGGCCATTGTGGGGTTCGCCGCCGAGACCGGCGACGCCAACGGCGACGTGCTGTTTCACGCGCGGGCGAAGCTGCGACGCAAGGGCTGTGACCTGTTGGTCGTCAACGCGGTGGGCGACGGCCGGGCGTTCGAGGTGGACAGCAACGACGGCTGGCTGCTGGCGTCCGACGGCACCGAGTCCGCGCTGCAGCACGGCTCCAAGACGCTGATGGCCAGTCGTATCGTGGACGCGATCGTCGCGTTCCTGCACGGTGACGGCGGGATAAGCGGCTTCGGAAGACTTGCACGACGCCCCGGCCGAGCCGGTTCGATTAGAGGCGTCTAAAATAATTTGACTATCTAACATTTATCGCGAGCACGGAAGGATGACAGGGTGAGCGAGAACGGTCGGCTGTTTACCAGTGAGTCGGTGACCGAGGGACATCCCGACAAGATCTGTGACGCGATCAGCGACTCGGTCCTCGACGCGCTGCTGGCGGAGGACCCCCGCTCACGTGTCGCGGTCGAGACGCTGGTGACCACCGGGCAGGTGCACGTGGTCGGTGAGGTGACGACGACGGCCAAGGAGGCGTTCGCCGACATCACCAACACCGTCCGCGCGCGCATCCTCGATATCGGCTACGACTCGTCGGACAAGGGCTTCGACGGGGCGTCGTGCGGGGTCAACATCGGCATCGGCGCGCAGTCGCCCGACATCGCCCAGGGCGTCGACACCGCCCACGAGGCGCGCGTCGAGGGCGCCGCGGACCCGCTGGACGCGCAGGGCGCCGGCGACCAGGGCCTGATGTTCGGCTACGCGATCAACGACACCCCCGAGCTGATGCCGCTGCCCATCGCGCTGGCCCACCGGCTGTCGCGGCGGCTGACCGAGGTCCGCAAGAACGGGACGCTGCCCTACCTGCGTCCCGACGGCAAGACGCAGGTCACCATCGAATACGAGGACGACGTCCCGGTCCGGCTGGACACCGTGGTGATCTCCACCCAGCACGCCGACGGCATCGACCTGGACAAGACGCTGGATCCCGACATCCGCGAGCACGTGCTCAAGACCGTGCTGGCGGACCTGGCGCACGAGACCCTGGACTCGTCGTCGACGCGGGTGCTGGTCAACCCGACCGGCAAGTTCGTCGTCGGCGGCCCGATGGGCGACGCCGGCCTGACCGGCCGCAAGATCATCGTCGACACCTACGGCGGCTGGGCCCGCCACGGCGGCGGCGCCTTCTCCGGCAAGGACCCGTCCAAGGTGGACCGGTCGGCGGCGTACGCGATGCGCTGGGTGGCCAAGAACATCGTCGCCGCCGGGCTGGCCGAGCGGGTCGAGGTGCAGGTGGCCTACGCCATCGGCAAGGCCGCCCCGGTCGGCCTGTTCATCGAGACGTTCGGCACCGCGATCGTCGACCCGGTCAAGATCGAGAAGATCGTGCCCGAGGTGTTCGACCTGCGGCCCGGCGCGATCGTCCGCGACCTGGACCTGCTGCGCCCGATCTACGCGCAGACCGCCGCCTACGGGCACTTCGGCCGCACCGACATCGACCTGCCGTGGGAGCGGCTCGACAAGGTCGACGACCTCAAGCGCGCGATTTAGCTATCGCGAGCAGACGCAAAAGTCCCCGCACGCTCGGCGTGTCGGGGACTTTTGCGTCTGCTCGCGGATGCAGCTCAGCGAGGCGGCAGCGGGTGGTCGGGCTCGAGTCCGGGCAGGCCGTCGATGCTGCGCCGGTTGCGGCTGGCGATCATGTGTTCGTATTTCTCATCGGGCTGCTTGCTGTGATACGCGTCCAGCACGGGCCGTTCGTCGACGAGCTCGTAGTAGGGCACCGCGTATCCGCAGGCGTCGGCGATCCGTTCGACGTCGACGACGACTGGCGGCCCGGATGCCCGGATGCAGCTGCGCGAAATGTATTCTGAGGCTGTCGAATTCGGCATCGTCGGGGCGAACGACGCGGCCGGTGCCGAACAGTCGCAGGATCCGCGAGTTACGGGTGAACGAGCAGAACATCAGGGTGATCCGGCCGTTGTCGCGCAGGTGTGCGATGGTCTCGACGCCGCTGCCGAACAGATCGAGATAGGCGACGGTGTGGTCGTCGATCACCGCGAACGTATCGCTGTATCCCTTGGGGGAGAGATTGATTCGCCCACCTTCGGAAGGGGCGGTGGCGACGAAGAACATGGCCTGTTCACCGATGAACTCGCGAAGGGACTCATCGATACGCGAAAACTCCTTCGCCACCCAAGGTCTCCTAGCCGCTGATGAGGATTTGTAGCGTAACAGAGCCGTTCAGCCCGTCCCGCCTTAGAGGCGAAACACTATGCAGCCCAACAGCATATCCGCGCGACGCTTGATGCGACACCGGCTTACGGCAGCAATAAATAACGCAAGCGTAAATTTACATGAAATTCTATCCACAGTAAAACGTTGGTGTAATTCGACGTTAAATGCGATGATCCCGTCGTGGATGACTGCAGTCGCGCTCAAGCCGCCGAGCTGATTCGAGCCTTGCACACTCGGCTGCGTGAAATGACCACTCAGTTAGCCGGGCTCCAGCCCCTGGGCGGCGGCGAAACCAACGGCCGAGCAAGCGAAATGCGAACGGTCGCAGCCGCACTGCGCCGAGACATCCAAGAGGCAGAGGCCCACATCGACCGGTTGCAGCGGCGCTACATCGATCTGGCCTCCGCTGTTGGCGCACTGACTCGCGCATGACCCTTGTTTCGCTTTAGTCGGGCAGTTGTCACGGCTGCGTCACCTGGGCTTCATGGCGGGGCTACCTGATGACGCGATCCCATGGTGGTGGGGGAATCCGATGACGCCCAAGCTGTGCTGCTGATCCGCACATTGTGCGATTTGCTGCACAGCATGACCCAGCGCCTGGCGTGGCTCGAAAGCCGAGAAGCCACCGGCAGCTGGGCGCGAGCAATACGGTTGGAGGCAGCAACCCTGCGGCGAGACATCAACGAGGCGCGATGCCACATTGACCGGCTGGAACGGCGCTACCTCAACACCTCAGTCCGCCGCCCGCAACGCCGCTAAGACTGCCTAGCCGGTGAATCGGTAGTCGTCCAGATCGAAACGCCGACTCCGCCAGTAGGCCTCCACCGTGGTGGTGGGGCGCAGCGGCACGTCGCCGTTCTTGTCGAAGTAGTAGCTGTTGGCCAGCCGGCAACTGTCCTGCCAGAAGATCTGCCGGTGGCGCTTGCGCATCATCTCGGCGAAGTAACGGGCGTTGGCCTCCTCGGTCACCTCGACCCGGGTCGCCCCGTCGCGCCGCGCCCGCTTCAGGCAGCGCACGATGTGGTGGGTCTGCGTCTCGATGAGCGCGAAATACGACGAGCCGACGTAGCCGTACGGGCCGAACACGGAGAACATGTTCGGGAAACCGGGAACGCTGACGCCCTCGTAGGCCTGCAGTCGCTGCTCGTCCCAGAACCGGCTCAGGGACCGGCCACCGGTTCCGGTGACGGCATAGGTGGGGACGTTGTCGGTGTCCATGACCTTGAAGCCGGTCGCCAGTATCAGCACGTCGACTTCGTGGTTCTCGCCGTCGGTGGTGGCCACCGCCGACGGCGTGATCTTGCCGATCGGCTCGGTGACCAGCCGCACGTTGTCGCGGTTGAACGTGGCCAGGTAGTCGTTGTGGAAGCCGGGCCGTTTACAGCCCACCGCGTAGCGCGGGGTGAGCTTGTCGCGCACCACGGGATCGTCGACCTGTTGCCGCAGATAACTGCGCGCCCGCCGACGCCATCCGCTTGGCCAGCGGAAACACCGTGAAGTACTGCGCCGCGATCGGGAAAGGTCAGCCTCGACGAACGCCTGGCTGAGCAGCCGCTGCAGGACTTTGCCGCCGGGAATCCGCATCGCCCAGCGGACCGCCGCGGGCAGCGGGACGTCGAACTTGGGGAAGCACCAGATCGGGGTGCGCTGAAATACCGTCAGGTGCTGCACAATTGGCGCGATCTCGGGGATGACCTGGACGGCCGAGGCGCCGGTGCCGATGATGGCGACGCGCTTGCCGGTCAGGTCCTGGCCGTGATCCCACCGCGCGGTGTGCATGGTGATGCCGGCGAAGGAGTCCACCCCGTCGATGTCGGGCAGGTTCGGCACGGTCAGCACACCGCTGGCGCTGATCACGAACCTGGCGGTGACCTCTCCGCCCGGGTCCGTCTGCACCCGCCAGAGTTCGTGTTCTTCGTCGAACTCGGTGGAAATGACCTTGGTGTTGAACCGGATCCGCGACCGGATGCCGTACTTGTCGACGCAGTGTTCGGCGTAGGCCTTCAGCTCGCGGCCCGGCGCGTAGGTTCGCGACCAGTGCCGGCTCTGCTCGAAGGAGAACTGATAGGAAAACGACGGAATATCCACGGCGATACCGGGATACGTGTTCCAGTACCAGGTGCCGCCCACGCCGTCGCCGGCTTCGAGCACCACGAAATCGGTGAAGCCGGCCCGGTCGAGCTCGATGGCGGCGCCGATGCCGGAGAATCCGGCACCGACGATCAGCACGTGGTAATCGGGCTGAGGCTCATAGGGTGCTCATCGCGGAATGCAGCGCCTTCTTCAGGGCGGCCAGTCCGCGGTTCGGTGGCCTCGGCGGCGGCGGGCACCACCAAAGCGAAGCTGGCGTAGCCGTGCACCATGGTCGGCTCGTTGCTCAACTCCACGGGTACGCCGGCGGCGCGCAGCAGCTCGGCGTAGCGCGCTCCGTCGTCGCGCACCGGATCATGTTCGGCGGTGCCGATGAAGGCGGGCGGCAAACCGGAGAAGTCGGCGGCGTTCGCCGGGGCCAGGGTGGCGGGCAGCGACTTGGGGTCGCTGATGTCCATGCCCGGCACGTACCAGCTCACGAACGCGTCGATGACGTCGCGGTCCAGCATGGGCGCGTCGGCATTCTCGGTGTAGGAGGGCAGCGACAGGTCGGCCGTGAGCGACGGATACCACAGCAGCTGGAACACCAACGGCGGCCCGCCGTTGATCGCGGGCCAGCTGCGCCATCACCGCCGAGATGTTGCCGCCCGCGGAGTCACCGGCGACGGCGATCCGGTTCGGGTCGCCGCCCAGCTCGGCGGCGTGTTCGCCGACCCAGCGCAATGCCGCCCAGCTGTCGTCGATCCCGGCCGGGAACGGATGCTCCGGGGCGAGCCGGTAGTCGACCGACACCACGATGGCCTCCGCGCCGACGGCGTGCGCGCGGGCGACGCGGGTCGTGGGTGTCCAGGTCGCCGATGCACCAGCCGCCGCCGTGGTAGAAGACGACCACCGGCAGGTTCGTCGTGGGCGCGATCGGGCGGCCAGTAGATCCGGACCGGGATGTCGGTGAGGTCGCCGTATCCGACGGTCGCGTTCCTCGATCCGCAGGTCGGGAAGCATTTCCGGCGGCGCCTTCAGCAGCGCGGAGCTTCTCGCGGGCCGACCTCGACGCCGTCGGCCGCGGTGAAGGTCATCGGGAACGCGTCGAGCAGCGCCTTGAGCGTCGGATCGATAGCGGGTCGGGCGGTGGTGGGCTCGTCGTCATGGACATCACCGTACGCAGCACCGCAACTACCCGTACAGCGCCGCCCGCAACGCCGCCAGCCCGCGATCCAGCGCGGCGGTGGCGGCGGGCACCACACCGGCGTAGCCGACGTAGCCGTGCACCATTGTCTCGGCGTTGTGCACCTCGACGGGGACGCCGGCGGCGGCCAGCAGCTCGCCGTACCGGATGCCGTCGTCGCGCAGCGGGTCGTGGCCGGCGACGCCGATGTAGGCGGGCGGCAGGCCGGCCAGGTTCTGCGCGCGCCCCGGCGCCATGCCCGGCGGCGGGTTGGACATGTCGATTTCGCCTGCGTACCAACGGGAGAACGCGGCGACGGCCTTGGCGTCGAGGATCGGCGCGTCGGCGTTCTCGGTGAACGACGGCAGCGACGGATCCCACAGCGTGGCGGGATACCACAACAGCTGGAACGCGATCGGCGGTCCGCCGTTATCGCGGGCGCGTTGCGCGATCACCGCGGCGATGTTTCCGCCGGCCGAATCCCCGGCGACGGCCAGCCGGGTGATGTCCGCGCCGATCTCGACGGCGTATTCGGCGACCCATAGCGTTGCGGCCCAAGCGTCTTCGATGGCGGCGGGGTAGGGGTGCTCGGGCGCCAACCGGTAGTCGACGGACACCACGACCGCGTCGGCGCCGACGGCATGTTGGCGGCAGGTGCCGTCGTGGGTGTCCAGGTCGCCCATCACGAAGCCGCCGCCGTGGAAAAACACCACCACGGGCTGCAGCGAGCTCGATCGGAATCGGTTGGCGGCCAATAGATCCGGATCCCGATGGAGCCCGCCGGGCCGTCGATGTCGCGGTCCTCGACCCGAAGTTCGGGATGCAGCGGCCGGCGCGGCAGATCCCGTAATCGCTGCCTGGCCGCGTCGATTCCGTCGTCGGTGGATAGCCGGAACGGAACCGCATCCAGTACCTTCAGCAGGATGGGGTCGATAGTGGGTTTTTCGTCGGCGGTGTTGTCCAAACTGGGCATGGAGGTACCGTACGCACCCCGCTTGGTTGCCGGCGCCTGGGTGGTCGCCGGCTGGGCGGGCCTCGCCTACGGCGTGTACCTGACCGTGATCGCGTTGCGCTCCCCGCCGGGAACCGAGCTGACCGGGCACTGGATTCTGCAGCCGCCGTTCAAAGCGTCGATGGCGGTGCTGCTGACGATCGCCGCGGTCGCGCACCCGATCGTCCGCGAGCGGCGGTGGCTGATGCCGGCCCTGCTGTTTTCGGCCGTCGGCGACTGGCTGTTGGCGATCCCGTGGTGGCCGCAGTCATTCGTGTTCGGGCTGGGCGCGTTTCTGTTGGCGCACTTGTGTTTTCTGGGTGCGCTGCTCCCGCTGGCGATAGGGTGCGCGGCCGTCGCATGCGCGGATCGCTGCCGTCGTCGCGATGTGCCTGGCCGCCGCGGGGCTGTTGGTATGGTTCTGGCCCCACCTGGGTGCCGAAAAGCTGACGATTCCGGTGACGGTCTACATCGTCGTGTTGTCCGCGATGGTGTGTGCGGCGCTGTTGGCGCGGCTGCCGACGATCTGGACCGCGGTGGGCGCGGTGTGTTTCGCGGCGTCGGACTCGATGATCGCCATCGGCCGGTTCATCCTGGGCAACGAGGCGCTGGCGGTGCCGATCTGGTGGTCGTACGCCGCGGCCGAGATCCTCATCACGGCCGGGTTCTTCTTCGGTCGAGAGGAACACGAGATACGCGCCGACAGCCGAGCTTGCTCTGACAAGATGTTTGGCGGCGCTGTGACCCAGAAGGGGCGCACGCCCGTCGAGGTGGAGCCGATCGCGCGGGTGCTGCCGATGCTGTCGGTGCCGCACCTGGATCGCGAGTTCGACTACCTGGTGTCCGCCGAGCAGTCCGACGATGCCCAGCCGGGGGTGCGGGTGCGGGTGCGGTTCCACGGTCGGCTGGTCGACGGGTTCATCCTGGAGCGCCGCAACGACACCGATCACACCGGCAAGCTGGGCTGGCTCGATCGTGTGGTGTCCGCCGAGCCGGTGCTCACCGCCGGAAATCCGCCGACTGGTCGACGCGGTGGCGGCTCGCTACGCCGGCACCCGGCCGGACGTGTTGCGGCTGGCGGTGCCGGCCCGGCACGCCAGGGTCGAGCGGGAACCCGCGCCGGCGCCGACCCGTGCCGTGCCGGCGCCGGTCGACCCGTCGGGCTGGGAGGTTTACGGCCGCCGCGGGGAACAGTTCCTGGCCGCCCTGGCCGAGTCGCGCGCCGCCCGCGCCGTCTGGCAGGCGCTGCCGGGCGAGCCGTGGGCGGACCGATTCGCCGAGGCCGCCGCGCAGACCGTGCGTGCCGGACGCACGGCGCTGGCGATCGTGCCCGATCAGCGCGACCTGGACACGCTGTGGCGGGCCGCGACGACCCGGATCGACGAACACAGCGTGGTGGCGCTCTCGGCCGGCCTGGGGCCGGCGGCCCGCTACCGGCGCTGGCTGGCGGCGCTGCGGGGCAGCGCGCGACTGGTGATCGGCACCCGCAGCGCGGTGTTCGCTCCGCTGAGCGACCTGGGGCTGGTCATGGTCTGGGCCGACTCCGACGACACCCTGGTCGAGCCGCGGGCGCCGTATCCGCATGCCCGCGAGGTGGCGATGCTGCGCGCGCATCAGGCGCGGTGCGCCGCGCTGATCGGCGGCTACTCGCGAACCGCCGAAGCCCACGCGTTGGTGCGCAGCGGCTGGGCGCACGACGTGGTCGCGGCGCGGCCGGTGGTGCGCGCCCGTACCCCGCGGGTGGTGGCCCTCGACGACAGCGGATACGCCGAGGAACGCGACCCGGCGGCCCGCACCGCGCGCCTTCCGTCCATCGCGCTGCGCGCCGCCCGCTCCGCGCTCGAGGCCGGAGCGCCGGTGCTGGTGCAGGTGCCGCGGCGCGGGTACGTGCCCTCGCTGGCCTGCGCGCGCTGCCGCACCATCGCCCGCTGCCGGCACTGCACCGGGCCCGCTGTCGCTGCAGGAGCGCGGGACCCGGGTGCCGTTTGCCGCTGGTGCGGCCGCGCCGAACCGGCGCTGCGCTGCGCGCGCTGCGGTTCGGAGGCGGTGCGCGCGGTGGTCGTCGGGGCCCGGCGCACCGCCGAGGAACTCGGCCGGGCCTTCCCCGGCACGCCCGTGATCACCTCGGCGGGTGATGCCATCGTCGCGGAGGTCGACGCCCGGCCGGCCCTGGTTGTCGCCACCCCGGGGGCCGAACCGCGCGCCGTCGGGCGGGTACGGGGCGGCGCTGCTGCTGGACACCTGGGCGCTGCTGGGCCGGCAGGACCTGCGCGCCGCCGAGGATGCGCTGTGGCGCTGGATGTCCGCGGCCGCGCTGGTGCGGGCCCGCGGCGACGGCGGCGTGGTGACGATCGTCGCCGATGCCTCCATCCCGACGGTGCAATCGCTGATCCGGTGGGATCCGGTCGGCCACGCGGAGGCTGAACTGGCGGCCCGCACCGAAGTCGGGCTGCCGCCCAGTGTGCACATGGCGGCCATCGATGGCACGGCCGAGGCGGTGCACGGCGCTGCTGGACGAGGCCCGGTTGCCCGAGCAGGCCGACCTGCTCGGCCCGGTGGATCTGCCGCCGGGCGTGCGCCGCCCGGCGGGCATCCCCGCCGGCGTGCCGGTCATCAGGATGCTGGTGCGGGTCCGGCGCGAGCAGGGCCTGGCGCTGGCGGCGGCGCTACGCCGCGGCGTGGGTGTGCTCAGCGCCCGGCAAACCCACGAACCGGTGCGGGTACAGATCGACCCCCTGCACATCGGCTAGGCGCTAGATGACCTGGCCGTTGGACCCGGGCGTGCCGAGGATGCCGGCGATGCCACCGATACCCGGCGACGCCGCCGATCCCGACGTCCCCACCGTTCCCGCCATTGCCCAGCAGCTGGGCCATGCCGCCGTTGCCGCCCGAGGGTTTGGTGCCGGTTCCGGACCACGTCGCGGTGGCCGTCCCGCCGTCACCGCCGTTGCCGAAGAGGAACCCGGCCGCTGCCGCCGGCGCCGCCCATGCCGGTGTTTCCCCCGCCGTTCTGGTCGCCGCCGGCGCCCCCATTGCCGATCACCGAGGACCAGCCGCCGGCGCCGCCGGTGCCGCTGCCGACGGACCCGCCGTCGCCGGCATTGCCGATCCCCGCGGCGTAGCCGCCGGCGCCGCCGGTGCCGCTGCCCACGACGGACCCGCCGTTGCCCGCGTTGCCGAAGAGTCCGGAGTCGCCGCCGACGCCGCCCGTGCCGCTGTGTCTCGACGGACCCGCCGTCGGCGCCGTTACCGAAGATCACGCCGCCGCTGCCGCCGGCACCGCCCTTGGCCCCCGTGGCACCGGTAGCCTCGCCGCCCTCGGCCGCCGTTACCGAACGCCGCGGCGTTGCCGCCGGCGCCGCCATTGAAGCCGGTGCCGCCGATCCCGCCGTTGCCGATGAACGAGGCGCTCCCGCCGGCACCGCCGTTGCCGGCTTTGGCCGTGGCGCCGCCTGCCCCGCCGTCCCCGCCGGCGCCGCCGTTGCCGGATATCCATCCGCCGGTGCCTCCGGCACCGCCGTTGCCGCCCGCGGTCGTCCCGCCGGGGCTGGCCCCGCCGTTGCCGCCCTTGCCGCCGTTGCCGAAGAACCCGGCGTTGCCGCCGTTGCCGCCGGCCGAGGCCGTTAGCGGTGGTTTGCGAGTAGCCGTTGCCGCCGTTGCCGTACAGCCAGCCGCCGTTATAGCCGTTGGGGAGCGCCGCGGTCCCGTTAGCGCCGTTGCCGAACAGGGGACGCCCCGAGATGTAGAGGACGGGTTTGTTGATCGCGTTGACCGCGGCTTGCTCCGCGTTCGCCGCCTCGGTGCTGGCGTATTGGGCCGCGCCGCCGTTGAGCAGCGACACGAATTGCTGATGGAACGAAGCCGCTTGCGCGCTCAACGACTGATAGGCCGAGCGTGCGCGCCGAACAGTGACGAAATAGCGGCCGAAACCTCGTCTGCGCCGGCGGCCAGCACGCTCGAAGTGGGTAGCGCGGCTGCTGAGTTGGCCTGGCTGATCGTCTCCCCGATTTTCGCCAGATCCGTTGCCGCTGCCGACACGAACTCTGGCGCCGCGATCAGATACGACATCTACTGTCCTCCTAAGACACATCACACCCGATTGCAGCGAACGCACTTACCAAACCGCTTGAGAAACCGTAAGCCAGGGGATGCTAACGCGACTTGCGGGGTGGTCTCCACATTTCGGTGAAACTCGATGTGCGCCCGGCAACAATGAGTCAAATGCGTTGCGCCAGGGAACATATCGCCCCAACGCAACACTAACGGGAGCTTAAAATCTGCCCGTCGGGTAAATATTGCGCGGGCGCCCTCGTCGGCCGGTCGGAATGTCGCCCTAAGTGACTTGGCCGCTCTTCCCTGACGTGCCAAGAAGGCCGTGGGAGCCACCGGTTCCCGGTGTTCCGCCTGTCCCCACGTTCCCGCCGTCGCCGCCGTTGCCGAACAGGGTGGCGTTGCCACCGTTGCCACCTGAAGGTTTGGCACCCGTTCCCGAGTACGTCGCGGTGGCCGACCCGCCGTGACCGCCGTTGCCATAGAACAATCCGCCGCTGCCGCCGTTGCCGCCGTGGCCATTAGTTTTGCCGCCAGTTTGGTCGCCGCCGCCTCCGCCATTGCCTAAGAAGCCGGCGGAACCGCCGAGGCCCCCGGTGCCGCTGCCGACCGACCCACCGTCGCCCCCGTCGCCGAACACGGCGAAGCCACCGGCCCCGCCGGTGCCGGTGCCCGCGACAGACCCGCCGACGCCCCCATTGCCGGAGAAGACACCGCCCTCGCCGCCGGTGCCGCCAACGCCGTTGTTCATGACGGACCCGCCGGCGCCGCCCTTACCCACATAAAGCCCGCCCGCGCCGCCGTTACCGCCCACAGCGCCGGTTGCAGCGGTGGCCAGGCCGCCGTTGCCGCCGTGTCCGAAGAGGCCGGCTTTGCCGCCATTGCCGCCGTTGCCGCCTTCGCCGCCGTGTCCGCCGCCGCCGAACAGCTTGCCGCCGTTGCCGCCGTTGCCGCCGTTGCCGGTCCCGCCGCCGTTTCCGCCTTTGCCGCCCGTACCGAAGAAGCCGGCATTCCCGCCGTTGCCGCCGGCGTCACCGTTGGCCGTGGGCTGGGAGTAACCGTTTCCGCCGTTGCCGAACAGAATTCCGCCCCTGCCGCCGTCGGGGTGGGCAGCCGTCCCGTTAGTGCCGTTACCGATAAGGGGACGCCCCGCCGCCGCCTGGAAGGGTGAGTTGATTGCTTCAAGCGCAGCTTGCTGCGTGTTGGCGGCCTCGGCGTGGACATACTGTGCCGCACCGCCGTTTAGCAGCGAGACGAATTGGTGATGAAACGATGCCGCCTCGGCGCTCAGCGCCTGGTACGCCTGAGCGTGGGCGCCGAACAGCGACGAAATCGCGGTTGAGACCTCGTCGGCGCCCGCGGCCAGCACGGTTTCGGTGGCTGGCCCCGCCGCTGCGTTGGCCTGGCTGATCGTCTCACCGATCTGCGCCAGATCCGTTGCCGCTGCCGACACGAACTCCGGTACCGCGAGCAGGTACGACATCTACTGCCCTCCTGGGGGTACATGACACTCCATGCAGCGATCGTGCCTACGAAACCGTAGGCCGGGGGATGCTGTACGACATGGTGGCGTGGTCGCTAGATTTCGGTGAAACTGCCTGTTCGCCCGGCAACAATGAGTCAAATGCGTTGCGCCGGGAACATTTTGTCCCAACGCAACGGCAACGGGAGCAAATCTGGCGCAGCTGTAACTGTCACGCGGCGAGTTCTGATCTCGCCGTTGTTGCCGGCCTTGCCCAGGATGCCGCCGGTGCCGCCGACACCCGGCGTGCCCCCGACGCCGACGTTGCCGCCGTCGCCGCCCTGGCCGACGACCCAGGCGATGCCGCCGTTGCCGCCCGCGGGTTTGGTGCCGGTGCCCGACCAGGTTGCGGTCGCCGATCCGCCGGCGCCGCCGTTGCCGGCAAACACGCCGCCGTTGCCGCCCAGGCCCCCGGTGCCGGTGTGCCCGCCACCGGTTTGGTTGCCGCCGGCGCCGCCGTTGCCGAGCCAGCCGACGGAGCCGCCGACGCCGCCGGTGCCGATGTTGACGTTGCCCCCTGGCCGCCTTTTCCGACGAAGGCGAAGCCTCCGGCGCCGCCGGTACCGGTGCCCTCGACAGCGCCGCCCTCGCCGCCATTGCCATAAAAATTGCCGCCGGCGCCGCCGGTGCCGCCGGTGCCGCTGTTGGCGACCGCGCCGCCGGCGCCGCCGTTACCGACCCAGACCCCGCCGTTGCCGCCGGCGCCGCCTTTGGCGCCGGTGGTGGCTTCGCCGACGCCGCCTTGGCCCCCGGTACCGAAGAGGCCGGCATTGCCGCCGGCGCCACCGTTGAAGCCGGCGCCGCCTTCCCCGCCGTTGCCGAACAATCCGCCCACCAGCACCCCGCCGGTGTTGCCGCCGGCGCCGCCGTTGCCGGCCGGGTTCGTGCCATTGCCTGCCCCGCCGGCGCCGCCTTGGCCGCCGTTGCCGGTGATCCACCCCCCGTTGCCGCCCTTGCCGCCGTTGCCGCCCCCGGTTACCCCGCCGGGGCTGGCCCCGCCGTCGCCGCCCTTGCCGCCGTTGCCGAACAGCCCGGCGTTGCCGCCGTTGCCGCCGGCGAGGCCGTTGGCCGTGGTTGGGAGTAACCGTTGCCGCCGGCGCCGGACAACCACCCGCCGTTGCCGCCGTTGGGGTGCGCCGCCGTCCCGTCGGCGCCGTTACCGACCAGGGGACGCCCGGTGGCTGCCGCGACGGGTTTGTTGATCGCGTTGGCCGCGGCTTGTTCGGCGTTGGCGGCCTCGGCGTGGGCGTACTGCGCCGCGCCGCCGTGCAGCAGTTGCACGAACTGCTGATGGAACGACGCCGCTTGGGCGCTCAACGATTGGTAGGCCT
>CAVTLZ010000011.1:0-92492 GCA_963735705.1 uncultured Solirubrobacteraceae bacterium | reverse complement strand
GGCTTGTGCAGAGCGCACCGCAGCAACAGACACAGTTCGCTCCAACGCCGGCATACACGAACGCCACGTATCCGGGTCCGCCGCATCCTGGTCATCCCCAGCACTCCACTCAAAAAGGCAGTCGAGTGATTCAACCCGCTTTCAACAGCCAGCCTGCCACGCTCCACCGGCTCAAACAAATAAGGACTCCCGTCCGGCGTGCCAGCCGTCGAGCAGACAACGAACTGCGGGTTACTTCTCGTCATCTGCGCCGGACGAAACGCCTGTTCAATACGGGCGTCACCATAGGCAAACGCCTCGTCCAGGATGCCCAGGTCAACCACCTGCCCGTGAACGGCCCTCACGAGTGGACGCCGCGAGCTGAATCATGCTCCCGTTACCAAACCGTAGACTCTCCCGGCCGGGCGCCAAGTAAGCCGTCGCCTGACCACCGATCAAACTCGACTGCACCAAAGGCAGCCATCGTCAACCAGCTTACGCCTGCCATCAAGCGCGCTCTGCGCCGCATACACGATCCGCTGATCCGGCCACAACAACGCACGAGTAAGCTATCAAGCACAACAGGAGATACGTCTTGCCCTGCTGGCGCATCACGCTGAGCGTGCAGTCACGGAACACAAACCGACCATCCCCATCAACCTCAAGCAGCACATCCAAGAGCGTCTTCTGCCACTCCATCAACGGTTTGCCGAGCAGTCGCGCGATCTTCGCCGCAGCACGCCCCAACGTCTCCCGCTCCGGGCTCCGGGCAGTCGCAAAGCGCGGCCGACACTCAATCGCCGTGAGCAAGAAGTGCCTCCCTCAATTCATCGAAGCTCGCCGACTGCCTCAGCTCGTCGAGCAACGAGCGGTACTCCCTGGCAAGGCTCGACGCGGCCATCGCCGCCGTACCCGTAGATGCCCGGACACTCCAGTCCAGCTTGCTCGCAATCGCCCGCAACCCCTCAATCCGCGCCAGCACGTCCGGCGTCAGCTCCGGTCCGAGCGACCGCACGAACGCGTCCACAGCATCCTGCGTAGCGCGGTGAACACCCGCCTCGCGACGATCCGCCAGCGCACGCGAGACAGTGCTCGGACTCACGCCCAAAGCGCGTGCGGCCTGCGCCTGCGTCCGCCCTTCGCCGACCATCGCCACGATCTGCGCGTGCAAATCGCCGTTGCGCGATTTCACCGTCATGTGCAACATCCGCTTCTATGGCCCACGTTGAAACCCATGTGAAGCGCCGGGTCAAGCAGGGCGATTCTCTGATCTTTCGACCCGCGCCCGGTCGTATTCGCCTCGCAGAGCACCGTCCTAGCGGCTGTACGGCGCTGCGTTGAGCTAGTCCACGGTCCCGGCCCCCTGAGCGCCCCGAGCGCCTGTGGCGCCCTGCTGTGCGTCGTCACGAGCGGACCCTTCTACGGCAGTTCAGGCAGTAGCCGTCCCGGTCGCGGTCGGGTGTGTCGCAGCCGCAGCGGCTCAAGTCCGCTTCGATCGCTCGTCTGAGTGTGTAGCTGACGCTTCGGTCTGCTGCTTGTGCTGCACGACGTACTCGGTCTGCCAGCTCGCTTGAGACGCTGGTGTGCAAGATCGTTCGGTCTGGTGTAGCCATAGGTGACACGCTAATCAGCCTTCGCCGATTCACAAGCACACC
This sequence comes from uncultured Solirubrobacteraceae bacterium, assembly GCA_963735705.1. Lineage (GTDB taxonomy): Bacteria > Actinomycetota > Thermoleophilia > Solirubrobacterales > Solirubrobacteraceae > Palsa-744. Next base: position 90,858 of record CAVTLZ010000011.1, on the reverse strand, counting down.
GTTACCGTTATCTGTCTTTGTTACTGTTAGCTGTCCGTTTTCGGGCGTTTTCTGTACGCTCGCTGCTTACAGCGGTCACTGCAATAGCGCTTCTCGGGTTGCGCCGCCGCTCGCTTTGGCCTGTAGGCTTTGCCGCAGACTGCGCACGTCACCGCTGGTCGTGGTCGCAATGCCCGGACTGCGGCGCGATAAGCCCGCTTTTGCTCTCGCCAGCGTTCCTGCTGCGCCTCGGCGGACACCGCCGTCATAGCAGCGCCCATCTCTCGTATTCACGGCGTCGGCGTCGAGCGGGCAGCGGCGATGGCTCTTGCTCCGGGAACGTCGGCATCGCCACGACTTGCGCCCGGATACGCGCTGCGCGTTCTCCGTTCTCCCGGTTTACGACTTCCCAGCGCTCGGCGAGCTGACAGGCATCGTCGTAGGTGCCGTGGTCGCATTCCACAAGCTGAGCGATGGCTCTAAGCAACGACGGATCGAGCGCTGAGCGTTTCACGTGAAGTCCGCCAATAGGCGATCAGTGAACGAGCCAACATGCCCGTTTTCTGCCCCAGCGCTGTCCCCGTCCCCTTCCTTAAAAGGGGGGACGGGATGGACGGCTTGACGCTCGGAATTACCTCCGTCCGTACCCGTCCCGTCGCTAGGGACGGCCTCGATTTGGCTCTGTGACGCGAGATACCAGCCTTGACGGGTGTATGTCCTCCCATTCCGTCCCACGGACTGGGACGGCCTCATCAACACCGTCCCGCGCCCTTCCAAAACGGCCATGCCGTCCCGGATTCGGGACTGCCTCGAATGGAGCGCTTTAGCGATAGCTTCGGTCGGCTCGCCGGGATGCTCTGCGAGGTGTTCGAGCAGCATCTCCGCAAGCGCTGCGTCTCGCTCATGCACATCGGGCTGGTGAACGTCGGAGTAGCTGCCAGCGCCGACACTGACGACTAGTTGAAGCGCCTCGTCTCCGTCGCGGCTGCGTACCCTGTCGAGCGTGATGGTGCCGGCCTTGTCGGGTGCGATGTCCGTGCTCGTGACCCTGTAGGCGCACTCAACTAGATCCAGCTTGGCCGATGATCCCCTCGTGCGGTCTGCGTCGCTCCAGCCCGTGTTATCGAGCAGGTCAACAGCGATGTTCTGCGTGGCGATCGGGTCGATATAGCCCGCCATGAACCGCGCGAAGTCGGCCGCCTGGTTCTCGTCCAACCCGAGCTGCGCGAGCGCACGCGCGCACGAGTCGATGACGGCAAGGTCACGCCCCGTGAACAACGCGGCCCATTCCTCGACCGCCGTCGCGTTGCCCAGCTTCCCAAGCCGCGGGTTGGGCCTGTAGTCGAAGCGCTCAGCGACCGCCGCGCGGGTAGCAGACGGCCTGTTGGCGAGGACCGCTGCTAGGCGTTCGGCTTGCCGGCGTGGCCCGTTCTCCCAATCGGCATACAGGACCGATCCGCCGGCCTCGCACACCTGCACGGCCAAGATCAGCTCGGCCCATGACTTCCCGGAACCGCGCGCCCCGAATCGGATCGTCCGCAAGCCCGGCCGCGTGATCCGCCGGGCGCCTGGCGTCCACGGCCGCCGCTTGCTCGTATCGAGCGCCAGCAGGTCCACCGGCTCGCCCAGCATCGCCGCGACGCGATCGGCGCTCATCGCTCGCCCCAGGCGCTCGCCAGCGCCAGCAGACCGGCGCGCTCTTCCTGCTCAATGGCCTGCTCGACCTTCCATTCGTGGTCATCGACGAGCGCTTCGAGCAGGGTTATCTCGTGATCGTTAGCGAAGCCTTCGACCACTTCGATCTCCGCGTCGGATAGATGCGCCGCCCGCACGGCATCGGCGACCACGAGCGCTTCCTCGGGGTCAACGCCGTTTTCCCTGAGCCAGTCCGGGGTACTCATGCTGCGATCCGGTCGAAGATCGACACCTGCTGTGAGAAGTTGACAACCTCCCTACGTGGAGAGGTTCCGCCCACGCGCTCGGCGTTCGTGTACGGCCAGCTACGACGGAGAAGCGGCTTCCAAGGTGGCAAACCCCGCTGGCCGTGCGCAACGCGGAGTGCGTACAGCCTCGCCGTAGCGCCGCTAGGCGCTGGCAGCTTCGAGACGGACGCGGGGATGATCCAGCGCTCAACGCGATGCGCGCGAACCTCGACGCTCCACATGGGCGGCGTGCGTCGGCGGCGTGCGCTAGCCTGATCGAGCATCCCGGCCACCCAATTTGGCCGTCTCGATCGAGCGTCGCTTACCCACGGCGCTCGATCTATTTGTGGACCCAGCTTCGCGCGCTAGACGTTCGTCGAGCAGCCTGCGAGCCATGCCGTCCAAGATCCTCTGAACCTCCGCGCGTGCGGCCGGACTCATGCTCGATCGCCGCCCCGCTCGATCAGTGCCGCGAGGTCGTCAGCCCGATAGCGGATGGTCCGGGGGCCGATCTCGACGCGGGGAAGACGCCCCTCCAGCGACCAACGCTCCAGGGTGCGTGGCGAGACATTCAGGATCTCGGCCGCTTCGCGGATCGTAAGCAGCTCGGGGAACGCCATCCGATCAATCGGCGAGGATGCGCGGGTGTCCGCAACTGACGACATACCGGCAGTCAAGAGCGCGCACAGCGAGGCACCCGTGCCACTTAGCGCGATCACCCCGGATCACTACGACATGCCGCACGAGGCGCGCATCCAGGACATGCGTACCGGCCTGCTCAACCATCGCGTAGTGCTGCGCAGGGTCCGGGCGCTCGCGCTTATGCGGATCGAGGCGCGGCACGCTGGCGTTAGGGCAATCCAGGTCGATCAAGGCCGCGAACCCCAAGCCGGTTTCGTCTTCCCAGGGCCGCAGCGTGCCACGACCGTCGCCGGAACGTACCTGGTCGCTGGCCCTGCGCGACTCGCCTACATTGCGGCGCTCCTACAGACCGCGCAGGTGGTCGAACCGTTCATCTCCTACGGCGAGCTAGATGCGTGGGCGTCTACATGGTGGGCACGCCGCCGCCGGGGCATATGGGGGTTGGCCCTTCCCGTGGGTGGCGAGGATCGCTACCACCGGCCCGGCCAGCGTGCGACGACCGTGCGGCCTAGCACGGTAGATCGCGCGGTCGAAGCCATCGCCCACCGGCTCGACCCATCGCACCCGATCCCGGACGCCGACTATCTGGACCGGGGCACCCCGCGCAAAGCCATAGCGCGGATTCGCGCGCTGCTCTAGGCGACCGCCTCGACCGTGATCCTGCTTGCACCGCCACGGCCGGGTGCCACGCTCGCCCGCTCGATCAACGCCCGGATTAGGGCGCGCTTCTCGTCCACCGTCGCTTGCTCCCAATCACGAGCCCCATTGACGAGTTCGGCCGCGTCTCCCCCGCCGATCTGATCGACACGCGCTTGAGCGGCGTCTACGGCCGCGCGGAGCGCCTGTAGACGGTCGCGGGCGCTCTCCACGTCGCCGAGCCCGTCGAAGGCGCGCACAGCGGCGTCCAGCGTGCTCTGCGCGGCTGCGAGTGCCTGCTCGGCGTCGCGTGCGCCCTGCTCGGCTGACGCGCGACCCTCAACGTCCGCCAGCTCGGCGCGCACGCGCTCGACTACCACGCGCTCGGCCAGCTCGGCGCTGATCGTCACCCGCGACGGACAATCGCCCGTGGGCGGGCACCTGTAGACCGGATATTTGCTGGGCGCTCGGGACCCAACGCACATCTTCCGCCCACAAGTCGCGCACCGCAGCACCCCGAGCCGCGCCAGCAGCCGCTCGGACGACGGCCGCTGCCCGCGCGGGATCACCATTGCCTGCACGCGACGGAACGTCTCCCGGTCAACGATCGCCTCGTGCGCGTCTAGGTTCTGCTCGGCTCCGAAGTGGATCTCCCCGAGCACGATCGGGCTGGCGAGCGTCGTCTGCGTGCTGCGCCAGCTCCGGTCGACCCCGTGCTCGTTCATGTAGGCGGCAACCTCCTTGATCGTCGCGCCCGCTGCTCGCATCTTGAAGGCCTCAGCGACAATCGGCGCCTCGCGCGGCTCGACCACCAGACGCCCATCCTCGCCGCGCCGGTAGCCGGGAGGGATGTTCGCCAGCGGCGGGACCCCACGCGCAATCGCTCGCCGCTGCGCTGCGCTCGACTTCTCGCCAATCTGGCGCTTGAAATACTCGCTCATCATGCCGTGCATGGACGCGCTCAGCCACTCGGCGGCGCTGCCTTCGCCCACCGCCCCCACGTCTACCGCGAGCACTTTGCCGCCGGCCCGCTCGATCCGCTCCAACACCTGCGCCTGTACCCGCACGCTCCGGAAGATTCGATCGAAATATGCTGCGATGAGCGTGTCCGCCGTCCCGGCCTCGATCGCCTCGATAGCGGCGCTCAGACCTGCCCGTCGATCCAGCGGCGCACCCCCGGACACGTCTAGTTCCTCATGGTCGCCGACTAGACGCAGGCCCTCGCGTGCGCAAGCCTGCTCGATCCGCTCCCGCTGCTCCGCCGGACTGGCGAAGCTCTCGCCCTCACGACCCCGCACCCTGCTTACCCTGATGAGTCCTATGGCCCTGCGTTCTGTAGGCATGTGTCGATACTACCGAGAGCGAACGCGAACGGGTAGAACACGAGCACGCTCGTGCGCCCCTGCAGGTCCTGCTCGGTGAAGCTCTCGCCGTCCGCGCGGGCGAGCGTGAAGCTCGGTGCGGGCGTGCCGGCGGCGATCACGGCCACGGCCGTCGCTACTTTCTGAGGCCGAGCTCTTTGATGAGGGCGCGGTAGCCCTCGAGGTCGTGGCGCTGCAGGTAGGCAAGGAAGCGCCGGCGGCGCCCGACCAGCATCAGCAGCCCGCGACGGGAGCTGTGGTCTTTGCCCTGCGCGCGCAGGTGCTCGGTCAGGTGGTTGATGCGCTCTGTCAGCAGCGCGATCTGGACCTTGGTGTTGCCCGTGTCGGCCTCGCCGCTACCGAACTGCGCGGCCAGCTCGCGCTTGCGCTCTGATGTGATCGCTGTCATCCGCCGCACCGTAGCAGACGCCGCCCGCCCAACCGCACGCCGCGGGCGGCGTCTATGACAGCTCCACGGTGCTGCGCCGCACGCGCGCACGGTGCCCGTGGCCGCTGACGAGCGTCAGCGTGTAGCGGCCCGCCGCCAGCGCCCGCGTCGCGTGCAGCTGCACGCGCCCGCCGCTGGCCCACCCGGTCGCGAACACGAACCCGAGCCGCCCGAGCGTCGCGCGCACCTCGCTGTCGGACGTGAACGTCGCCGGGCTGGAGACCTGTCGCGACGTGCACTTGGTGACCTTCTTCGGCTTGTGATTGACCGTCTTGGTCGAGGTCGTGCACGTGACGAGATCGACCTGCCCTGCCGCGCCCCTCGGGCCAGTCGCCCCTGTCGCGCCGGTCGCGCCCGTCGGGCCCGCGGGGCCGATGGAACCGGTGGCCCCAGCCGGGCCGATCGGTCCCTGTGGCAATCCTCCGGCGGTGCCCGACAGCGAGATCGAGAGCGGGCTGTCGGCATAGTCGTCGCTTGTGATCTGCATCGTCGCCGCACGAGCTCCCGAGGCCTGCGGCGCGAAGCTGACGCTCAGCTGGCAGCTGGATTCCGGGTCGATCACACCGCCACAGGTGCTCGATCGGAGCAAGAAATCCTGCGGGTCGGCGCCGATGAACGAGATCCCGTAGACGTTCAGCGGCGCAAGGCCTTCGTTTTTGAGCGTCAGCGTCTGCGGAGCGCTCAAGGACTGCTCAGGAGTGGTTTCGAACGCCAGAGTCGTGGTGCTCGGGGTGGCGATCGGCACCGAGACCGCTACGCCCTGCGGTTTCGTAGCGCCCGTGACGAATGACGGCACCACCGCCGACCCGTCGAGATTGGCCCTCCCCAGGGTCGTGCCGTTGGAGTTGGACCAGTAGATGTGTTCGCTGTCCACCGCCACCCCGACCGGGTTGCCCGTCGTGGTGATGAATCCTTCGATCTTGCCGGTGCCGTTCAGGTTCGCCTCCCCGATCGAGGTCACGCTCTGGTTGGCCCAGTAGATGTGCTGGCCGTCGACCGCCACCCCGCCAGGTTTGTCTTCGAGTTTGATGAATTTCAGCGTGACTTCGCTGCCATTCAGCTTGGCGCGTCCGATGTCTTCGTTGTTGTAGCTGGACCAGTAGATGTATTCGCCGTCGATCGCCAGCCCCGACGGATCGTTGACGCCGGTGATGAACGTTTCGCTCGCTTCGGTCCCGTTGAGCTTCGCCCTGCCAATGGTCGCCGAGTTCTGGTTGGTCCAGTAGATGTACTGGCTGTTGACGGCCACGCCCCAGGGGACGGACGCGTGCCCGGTGATGAAGCCGGTTTTGAGTTCTTCGCCGTTGAGCTTGGCCTCCCCGATTTCGCTGGAGACGGGCTCTGCCCAGTAGATGTGCTGACCGTTGACCGCAACGCCGATCATGGGGCCGCTGGCGAGAAAGCTCGGGTTCGCGCCCGTCCCATCGAGAAAGGCCACTCCGATTTCGGTGTCGTTTCCCCAGTAGATGCTTGGCGGCACCGCGGCCACCGCGCTCGCCGGTGCCATCCAGAGCGCCATCGCCAATGCCACACAGCACGCCGACCCAGCGGCTGCAGCCCCGCGTTGAATACCTGCAAACGGCTTCATCTCAACGCCTCCTCGTCGTGGTTCTCGACACCGGCGACCAGCTCTGCGTCCTGCTCGGGCTTCGCTTCGATGTGCCCCGCGGGCTGCATCGCGCGCGCGGCCTGGGGGCGGCGCGACGTTACCAGACGGCCAGCCTCAGCCGAGCACATGCGCCGCGAGCTCAGCTCGCGGCGATCTCGCGCGTGCGCTCCACGTCGCGGTGCATCTGCTCGACCAGCGCCGCCGGGTCCTCGAAGCGCCGCTCGCCGCGCAGCCGCGCGAGGAAGCTCAGGCGCAGCTGGCTGCCGTACAGGTCGCCCTCGAAGTCGAGCACGTACGCCTCGATCAGCTCGCCGCGGCCGGTCGTGAACGTCGGGCGCACGCCGATGCTCACCGCCGCCGGCAGGACGCCCAGCGCCTCGCTCTCGGCCACGCACGCGTAGACGCCGTGGCCGGGACACACGAGCGCCTCGTCAGGGACGAGGTTGGCCGTCGGGAAGCCCAGCTCGCGGCCGCGTTCGTCGCCGTGCACAACCTCGCCGCGCAGCTCGAAGCTCGACCCCAGCAGCCGGTCGGCCTCGGCGACCTCGCCGGCGAGCACCAGGCCGCGGATGTGGCTCGAGGAGACGATCTCGCCGTCGACCTCCAGCAGCGGGTGCACGACCGTCGCGAAGCGCGGGTCCGCCGACAGCAGCAGCGGGTCGCCCTGCGCCTTGTGGCCGAAGCGGAAGTTCTCCCCGATCGCGACCTGCCTGGCGCCGAGCGCGCCGACGAGCACGTCGTCGATGAACTCGCTCGCCGAGCGCTTGGCGAACTCGGCGTCGAACGGGATCACGATCAGCTCCTGCACGCCGAGCGAGGCGACCAGCTCGGCCTTGCGGGCGAGCGTCGTCAGCAGCTTCGGCGTGTGCTGCGGCGCGACCACCGACACCGGGTGCGGGTCGAACGTCAGCACGCTGTCGGAGCCGCGGATCACCTCGCGATGCCCGAGGTGCACGCCATCGAAGGTGCCCACCGCGACGCTGCGCTCGGTTCCACGCTCCACGTCGGGCAGGCGAGTGACCTTCACGGCCGCAAAGCCTATTTGGAGATCACCGCGAGCGCCTGTTGGAGTGCGATCAGCGGCGGATCGGGCCACGGTTGGCCCCGTTCCGGCGGGGCCACGGCGTCGGCGACATCGAACGGCCCGATCGCGGTGCGCCTGAGCGTCAGGCAGTACGCGTCCCCCAGATCGGCGATCAGCGAGCGCACATACGTCCCCGAGCCGCATTCGATCGCAAAGCCCGCACGCGGCGGCTCGCCAGGCGGCGTGAGGCCAGGCGGGACGTCGGGATCGCGCCACAGCTGCTCGAAGCGCGTGACGGTCACGATCCGCTCTGGCATCTCGAAGCGCTCGCCGCGGCGCGCGCGCTTGTACGCGCGCTCGCCGCCGATCTTCACGGCCGAGTAGATCGGCGGGCGCTGGCGCAGCTCGCCCGTCGGCAGCGCCGGCGGGTCGGGCGGCAGCTTGCCCGTGTGCGTGATCTCCCCCTCGGTGTCGCCCGTGCTCGACGTGGCCCCCAGCTGCGCGACCGTCTCATAGCGCTTGGGCAGCGCCATCAGCGCGTTCTGCGCCTTGGTCGCCTTGCCGACGAGCACGAGCAGCAGCCCGGTCGCGAACGGATCGAGCGTTCCGGCGTGGCCGGTGCGTGCGCCGCCCAGCGAGCGCCGCACCGCGGCGACGACGTCGTGCGAGCTCATCCCGGCGGGCTTGTCGATCAGCAGCACGCCGTCGATCTGCGTCTCCCCCATCCCGTGCTCGCCACGCTCGACGAAAGCCCGCCCTCCCGCGCTAGGCAAGCGTGGCGGCCGCGTGCTCGTCCGAGGACGGATGCAGCTGCGCCGCGATCGCCTCGCGCAGGAACGCGATCAGCTCCTGCGGCTCGAGCGGCGTCGAGAAGCCCGCCGCACGGCGGTGGCCGCCGCCGCCCTGCGCGCGCGCGATGACCGACACGTCGACGTCGTCGTCGGTCGCGCGCAGCGAGACTTTGTGCTGTCCCTTGCGCTCGCCGCTCGAGAGCTCGCGCACGAGCACCGCCACCTTCGTGCCCTCCAGCGCGCGCAGCTGGTCGATGATGCCCTCCGAGTAGCTCTCCTCCGCGTCCGCGCGCTCGAAGTCCTCCGCGCTGAGCGTCGCGATCGCGAGCTCGCCCGCGTCGAAGCGCTGCAGCTGAGAGAGCGCGAGCGCGAGCAGCGTCAGCTTGCCCAGCGGCACGCCCTCGTACAGCCTGCGGTAGACGCCGGGCACGTCGACGCCCGCTTCGATCAGCTCGGCGGCCATCACGTGCGCCTTCGGCCCCGTGTTCTCGTACATGAAGCGCCCGGTATCGGTGATCAGGCCGATGTACAGCGCCTGCGCGATCTCCGGCGTCGGCGCAACGTCGAGCCCGTGCATCAGATCCCACACGATCTCCGCCGTGCACGACGCGTCGGGGACGACGTGGTTGAGCGTGCCGAAGCGCGTGTTGTCGTGGTGATGGTCGATGTTCAGCAGATGCGCGCCGTCGCGCAGCACGCTCGCCGAGTTGCGATCGATGTTGCCGCAGTCGAGGAACACGACCGTGCGCTCGGCGATGTCCGCCGGCGGCTGCGTGATCAGCCCGTCCAGCGCGAAGAAGCGGTACTCGCGCGGCAGCGGCAGGTCCGCGGGCGAGATGAACATCGCCGAGTCCTTGCCGAGCGCCTGCAGCAGCCCCTGCATCCCGACCAGCGAGCCGAGCGCGTCGCCGTCGGGGTTCTCGTGGGCGGCGAGCACGAAGCGCTGATCCTCGCGCAACCGCGCGAGCACGAGCCTGCGTGTCTCTGAGACCGGTGGAACCTCGCTCACGGCTCCTCGGTCTCCTCGATCTCGCCGAGCTCCGGGATCCCCGCGATCAGCTCCTCGACGCGCATCGCGCGATCGGTCGTCTCGTCGTAGAAGAACTCCAGCGCCGGCGTGCGCTTCAGGCGAAGCTCGCCGGCGATACGCGCCTGCAGGAAGCCGTGGGCGCTGCGCAGGCCGTCGAGCGTCGCCTCGCGCTCGGCCGGCTGCGACGGTCCGCCGTCGGCGCCGAGGACGCTCACGTACACGCGCGCATGGCGTAGGTCTGGGCTGGTTCTGACATCGGTCACGGTTGTAAATCCCACTCTCGGGTCCTTGAGGTCTCCCGCCACGGCGTCGCCGATCACCTGCCGAATCGCCTCGTCGACCCGACGCATCCGTCCTGTTGCCATCCTACCCCTCCAATTCCCCGCCGCGGCCCCGGTCCCTGCCAGTTTCACCCGTACGTGGGAGCTTCATCTCACGTGCTCCTGAGACGCGAGGATCAAGCGAGGCAAGGACGCAGTGAGCGAAGTGTGCTGTGCACACGAGCGATCGAGGACGCCGGCTCGCGCCGGTCATCGCGTCTCAGACAGAGAGCTCGCGCTCTACTTGGCGGGTCTCGTAGGTCTCCAGCACGTCGCCCTCGTGCAGATCCTGGAAGTTCGCGAGCACGATGCCGCACTCGAAGCCGGCTGCGACCTCGCGCGCGTCCTCGTTGAAGCGGCGCAGGCTCTCGATCGTCGTGTCGTAGATGACCGTGCCCTGGCGCACGACGCGCACGCGCGCACCGCGCGTGACCTTGCCCTCGGTCACGAACGAGCCGGCGATCGTGCCGATGCGCGAGGCTTTGAAGAGCTGGCGGACCTCCGCCTGGCCGAGCGGAGTCTCCACCTCTTCGGGGGCGAGCATGCCCTGCATCGCCGCGCGCAGCTCCTCGATCGCGCGGTAGATGACCGCGTACGAGCGGATCTCCACGCCCTCGCGGTCGGCGATCTGGCGGGCGTCGCCGACGGGACGCACGTTGAACGCGAGGATCACGCCTTCGGAGGCCGACGCGAGCATCACGTCGGACTCGTTGATGCCACCGACGCCGCGGTGGATGATGTTGACCTTGACCTCCTGCTGGGGCAGCTTGGCGATCTCGTCCTCGATCGCCTCCAGCGAGCCGGCGACGTCGGCCTTGACGACCAGGCCGAGCTCCTTGACGGTGCCCTCCTGGGCGAGCTTGAAGACGTCCTCGAGAGAGACCTTGCGGCCCGAGCGCCGAGCGAGCGCCTCGGTCTTCAGGCGGTTGGCGCGTTCGCCGGCCAGCTGGCGCGCGCGGCGCTCGTTCTCGACCACGCGCACGTGCTCGCCGGCCTCGGGCACGCCGTCGAAGCCGAGCACCTCGACCGGCTGGCCGGGCATCGCGCGCTTGAGCTTGCCGCCGGTGAAGTCGTGCATCGCGCGCACGCGCCCGAAGTGCGCGCCGGCGACCAGCGCGTCTCCGACTCGCAGCGTCCCGCGCTGGATCAGGATCGTCACGACCGGCCCGCGCCCGGGGTCGAGCTTGGACTCGATCACCGCGCCGGAGGCCTCGGCGCCGGCGTTTGCCTTCAGCTCCTCCAGGTCGGTCACCACCTGGATCGTCTCCAGCAGCGTGTCGAGGCCGACATGGGTCTTGGCGCTGACGTCCACGAACTCGGTGTCCCCGCCCCACTCCGACGGCTGCAGCCCGTGCTGGGTCATCTCCGTGCGCACGCGCTCGGGCTGTGAGCCCTCCTTGTCGATCTTGTTGACGGCGACGATGATCGGCACTTCCGCGGCCTTCGCGTGGTCGATCGCCTCCTCGGTCTGCGGCTTGACGCCGTCGTCGGCGGCGACCACGATCACCGCCAGGTCGGTCACGCGCGCGCCCCGCGCGCGCATCGCCGTGAACGCCTCGTGGCCGGGCGTGTCGAGGAACGTGATCTCTTTGCCCGCATGGCGCACCTGGTAGGCGCCGATGTGCTGGGTGATGCCGCCGGCCTCGCCCGCGACCACCTCCGTCTCGCGGATCGCATCCAGCAGCGAGGTCTTGCCGTGGTCGACGTGGCCCATGATCGTGACCACCGGCGGGCGCTCGATCAGGTCCTCGTCGGCATCCTCGTACAGCGGCTCCAGCTCGACGTCGTCGGCCGCGTGGACGATCTCGATCTGCTTGTCGAACTCGTCCGCGAGCACCTGGATGGCGTCGTCGGAGAGCGTCTGCGTGAGCGTCGCCATCTCCCCCAGCGACATCAGCTTCTTGATCACCTCCGGCACCGCCACGCCGAGGTACTCGGCGATGTCCTTGACGGTCGAGCCGGAGTTGACGCGGATCAGGTCGGTGGCCTCCATCGCCGTCGTGTCGATCGGCGCGATCGTCTCGTCGTAGGTGCCGCGCCGGCGCCGACCGCGGCGCGGACGACGCTGCGGCTGGTTGGACGGGCCGCCCTGCTGGCGGCGCGAGGCCTGCGAGTCGATCACCACGCGCCGGCGTCCGCCCGGGCCGACGTCGCCGGGGGTGCGCTCACCCGTGCGCGAGTCGCGCGTCGGGCGCACGCGCTCGGCCGCAGCGGCGGCCGCGGCGGCAGCCGCCGATCCAGCCGGGGCGGCGGCCACCGCAGCGGCGCTCGACGGGGCGGTGGTCTCAGAGGCGGCGGCCGAAGCAGGCGCAGCTGGAGTGGAGGCTGTGGGCGTTGACGCCGTCGCGGCTGGTGTGGGCGGCGCGGCTGCACGCGGGGGCGCGACCGGCGCTGCGGGCGCCACAGCCGCGGCACTCGGCGCAGGCGCCGGCGTGGATGCGTCGGGCGCCTTGGCGGCAGGGGTCGCCGCCGGCGTGGCGGGCCCGCCGTTGGAGCTCGCGGGCACTCCCGACCCTCCTCCGTCGAGCACGCGCAGCACGGCGTCCTCCTCGACGGAGGACGCGGCCGCCTTGGCCTCGATGCCGGCGGCCTTCAGCTTCTCGAGCAGATCCTTGCTCGAGAGCCCGTGCTCCTTGGCGATCTCGTGTACGCGCTTCTTGCTCATCTATTCACCGATTCTACGAGCTTGGGGTCGAGCGTTACCGCCGAGCGCAGCGCCCGCGCGATGCCGCCGCGGCGCGTCGCGCGCTCAAGGCACGCCGCATCGACAAGGCTCGGACTCGTGAAAGGATCGGCGGCACGGCACAGGTAGGCGCCGCGGCCGGGCATCGTCGCGTCGCGATCGGCGACCGCGATTCTGCGCACGCGCTCGCCGACGCCGGCCGATCGCTGATCGACCGCGACTATGCGCAGGAGCTCTGGCTTCGGGGCGATCCGCCCACAGCCGACGCAGCGGCGCCGGGGCACGTGGCGCTCTATGTCGCCTGCTCCTCGGCGGCCGCCTCGTGCGCCTGCTCCTCGAGGCTCACTGGCGGCGCGGCCGGCGGGGCCTCGACCTCGGAGGTCTCACCCTCGACCTCTGTGATCGCATCCTCGACCTCTGTGATCGCATCCTCGACGGCGAGCTCGGCCTCGGCGACGGCCTCGTCGGCGAGCGCGACGGAGGCGAGGTCGCCGATGTTGTCGCTGTCGATGTTCGCAAGCGCCTGGTGGCTTTCCAGCCCGCAGTAGCGCGAGTTGGGCAGCGCGGCGTTGGGGCAGCGCCGGCCGTTGGAGAGGATCGCGGCGCAGCGGCCCTGCACCTCCTCCTCCTCGTAGCCGTGCTCGGCCTCCTCGGCGGCGAACTCCGTCTCCGAGCGGATGTCCACGCGCCAGCCGGTGAGCCGCGCGGCCAGGCGCGCGTTCTGGCCCTCGCGTCCGATCGCCAGCGATAGCTGGTCGTCGGGCACGATCACGGTCGCCTGCTTTGCCTCGTCGTCGACGAGCACCTCGCGCACCCGCGCGGGCGAGAGCGCCTTGGCGACGAAGCGCGCGGGCTCCTCGTTGAAGGGGATGATGTCGATCTTCTCGCCGCGCAGCTCGGAGACGACCATGCGCACGCGCGAGCCGCGCGGGCCGACGCACGCGCCGACCGGGTCGACGCCGTCGGTGTGGGAGATGACGGCGATCTTCGAGCGGTAGCCGGGCTCGCGCGCGACGTTCGCGATCTCCACGAGGCCGTCGGCGATCTCCGGGACCTCCAGCTCGAACAGCTTCTTGATCAGCTCGGGATCGCGCCTGGAGACGATGATCGCGGGTCCCTTGGTCGACGGCGAGACCTCCTTGATGACCGCCTTGATGCGCTGGGAGTGGTCGTAGCGCTCGCCCTCGACCTGCTCGGACTTGGGCAGCAGCGCCTCGACGCGTTCGCGCAGCTGCACGAGCGTGTAGCGCGAGTCCGACTGCTGCACGATGCCGGTGATCAGCTCGCCGACGCGGTCGCGGTACTCCTCGTACATCATGTCGCGCTCGGCCTCGCGGATGCGCTGCAGAATCACCTGCTTGGCGGTCTGCGCGGCGATCCGGCCGAAGTCGTCGGGGGTGACGTCGCGTTCGTCGATCTGGTCGCGGTATTCGGCGAACTTCGCGGGGTCGATTTCCGGTTCCTCGGGTTCGCGCATCTCCCCTGTCTCGGGATCGACCGTCGTTTCCTCGTCGATCGTCTCGACGATCAGGTGCGCCTCCAGGCGCTCGGGGATGATCAGTTCGATGACGCGGAAGTCGGCGGTCTCGCGATCCATTTCGACGCGCGCGTACTTGGCCGAGCCGGGCTGCTTCTTGTAGGCGGACAGCAGCGCGTCCTCGAGCGCGATCATCAGCTTCTCGGGCTCGATGCCCTTCTCGCGAGCGAGCGCGTGCATGGCCTCAAGGATTTCGCGTGACATGGGCGGGTGTGCTCCTTTAATCCGCGATCAGGTTCGAACGACTTATCTCCGCGTAGGGGATCGCGATGATCCCCTCGTCGGCCGCCAGCGTGACCTCCTCTTCGGAGGCTCCGACGAGCTCCCCGGTGAAGCTCCGTACCGGTCGTGCGCCGGACGGACGCTGTCCGTCGAGCTGCGTGATCGGACGGGGGTGGCGCGTGCGCACGCGCGCGCGGTGCCCGACGAAGCGACGGAAATGAGCCGGCTTGGTCAACGGACGCTCGCTGCCCGGCGAGGAGACCTCCAGCGAGTAGCGCTCGCGCAGGTCGTTCAGCAGCAGCGTCACGCGCTCGCACATCGCGAGCGTCACGCCCTCGGGGTGATCGATGAACACGCGCAGACAGCGCCCGCCGGAAATCTCCGCGAGCAGCACCTCGATGTCGGGCTCGGAATCGGCCAGACGCCCTTCTATGTCTGCTTGCACTGTGGACACGAACTCACTCCTTACGCAAAAAAAGCGGGCGATCGCCCACTCTCGGTACTGCAGCCGGCGCCTGCGCGCGGGCACGAAAGCTCTACTTCGAGGATAGCAGTGGCGTGCCGGCTCGTAGCGGGCTCAGGCGCGCTCGGCGTCACGGCGCGCACGTTCGCGGTAGAGCCTGTAGTCCGCCCGTTCGGGCGCCAGCGAGCACGCCAGCGCCAGCGGCTTGCACGCCTCGCGGTGGCGTCCCAGCAGCTGCATCGCGCGGCCCAGGCAGAACTGCGCGTAGTCGTTGGTGGGCGTCCTGGAGGCGACGGCGTCGAACTCGACGGCGGCGCCTTCGTAGCGCTGGGCGTGAAACAGCGCCCGTCCCAGCGCCTCGCGGATCGACGCCTTGTCGGGCTCGAGGTCGCGCGCTCTGCTGAGCGGCACGATCGCGGCCTGGTGGTCGCCGTGGTCGAGCAGCTCGCAGCCGCGCCGATAGAGGTCATAGACGCTCTCCATCGGCCCAGTTTAACCGCTCCCTCGCAGGCTCTCGACGGCGTCGAGGATCGCCGCGGCGACCTGCGCCTTGCTCGCACGCGGCACGTGGCGCTCCTGGATCTCGGCGCCCTTTCCGGCGGCTGCGGTGAGGATCGTGACCTCGTTGGCGTCCACGTCGAAGCCGATGTCAGAACGGGAGATGTCGTTTACTACGAGAGCGTCCAGGCCCTTGCCGGCGAGCTTGCCGCGGGCGAGCTCCAGCGCGCGCTCGCCGTGCTCCGCGGCGAAGCCGACCAGCGTCTGGCCATCGCGCCGCTCGGCTGCCAGACCGGAGAGCACGTCGGCCGTGGGCTCCAGCACGAGCTCCAGGCGCTCGCGATCCGACTTCTTGATCTTCCCGTTCGCCGCCGCTGCCGGGGTGAAGTCGGCGACGGCGGCGGCCATCAGCAGCACGTCGCAGTCGGGGAACTCGCGCTCGCACGCGTCCTTGAGCTCGGCGGCGGTGCCGACCTCGCGCCGGATGACGCCCGCGGGCGTCTCGAGCGCGACGTTGGCGGCCACGAGCGTCACCTGCGCGCCGCGCTCGCGCGCGGCCCGCGCGAGCGCGAAGCCCATCCGCCCGGAGGAGCTGTTGCCGATGAACCTGACGCTGTCGATCGGCTCGCGCGTGCCGCCGGCGGTGACGAGCACCTTCAACCCGTCGAGCGCGCCGTGGGGCGTCGTCCTGCCGTCGGCGAAGCTGCCGGCGGCTGAGGCCTCACCCGCGAGCGCCTGCACGCAGGCGGCGAGGATGCGCGCGGGCTCGGCCAGGCGCCCGACGCCCTCCTCCCCATGCGATGCCAGCCGCCCGACGTCCGGCTCGAGCACGATCGCGCCGCGCTCGCGCAGCGTGCGCAGGTTCGCCTGCGTGGCCGGGTGCTCGTACATGCGGTTGTTCATCGCCGGCGCGATCACGAGCGGGCAGGTGGCGGCGAGCGCGCAGCTGCTCAGCAGGTTGTCCGCGAGCCCGGCGGCGAGCTTGGCGATCGTGTTCGCGGACGCCGGCGCGATCACGTACACGTCGGCGTTGGCCACCAGCTCGAGGTGGCTGAGCGGGTCGTGCGTCGGCTGCGGCTGGTCGGGGAACGCGCCGCGCGCGGGGTCGCGCTCGAACTCGCTCGCCAGCACCGGCGCGCCGCTCAGCGCCGCAAACGACGCCTCACCGACGAAGCGCCGGCTCGCGGGCGTCTGCACGACCCGCACCGCATGCCCCTCCGCGGTCGCCAGGCGCACGAGCTCGAGCGCCTTGTAAGCGGCGATGCCGCCGCTGACGCCGAGCAGGATTCGGGACATGACTAGAGGTTGTAGAGCCAGCCGCCCGCTCTAGCAAGCGCTGGCCCCGGCCTTGCGGCTACAGACCTACCTGTAGTGGTACTTCATCTTTCCTGCTGCTACCTCCTCGAAGGCGATCGTGAGGTAGTTTTTCGAGCCGGTTTCGACCATCGGGGGCGGGAACTCGTCGAACGTTCCCTCGCCGAGGTTGTGGTAGTAGCTGTTGATCTGCCGGGCGCGCTTGGCGGCGACGATGACGCCGGCGTAATTGGAGTCGACCTGCTCGAGCAGGCGGTCGATGCGAGGGGAGATCACGGTTGCTGTGCCTTTCCTTGTTGACCTTGCAGTGTAGTGGGCCGCGTCAGTCGAGCTGGCCGGCGACGATCGCGCTGAGCTGATCGAGCGCGTCTTCGAGCCGGTCGTTGACGACGACGTGCGCGAACTCGGGCTGCGCGCCGAGCTCGTCCTCGGCGACGCCGAGCCGGCGCTCGACCTCCTGCGCGTCGTCGGTGCCGCGCCCGATCAGCCGCGTGCGCAGCGCCGCCAGCGACGGCGGCGCGATGAACACCTGCACGGCCTCGGGCATCGCCTGGCGGACCTGGCGGGCGCCCTGGACCTCGATCTCGAGCACCACGGGCACGCCCGCGCGCACCCGCTCCTCGAGCTCGGAGCGCAGCGTCCCGTAGCTGCGCCCGGCGTAGTCGGCGTGCTCGACGAAGTCACCGGCGGCGACCCTGCGGTCGAACTCCTCGCGCGTGAGGAAGTGGTAGTCGACGCCGTCGTGCTCGCCCTCTCGCGGCGCGCGCGTGGTCGCCGACACCGACAGCTCCAGCTGCGGCAGGCGCTCCATCAGCCCGCGGATGAGCGTCCCCTTGCCGACCCCCGACGGTCCCGTTATGACAAACACGCGCGCCACTAGCGGCACGATTGCACGGCGCGCGGCGGCGTCCTCACTCGCTCGTGTGCCGAGCACAAGTCGCTCGCTGCGTCCTTGCCGCGCTTGGCCATCGAGCCGCTAGCCCCAACGCTCCGCGACGCTCAGTGATGAAGCAACGAAATGAGCTCGCTGCGCTGGCGCTCTGACAGGCCCCCGATGGTCTTGCTGGGGGCGATGCGGCAGTGGGCGAGGATCTTGTTGACCTTGACGCGGCCGTACTTGGGGACGGCGAGCAGCATGTCGAAGACCTTGGCGGTCTCGATGTACTCGGGCGGGTCGAGCAGCAGCGAGTGGATCGAGCGCCTGCCGGACTTCAGATCGCGCTTCAGCTGTGCTCGCTGGATGCGGATCTGGTTCGCTCGCGCCAGCGCGTCCATCCTCTGGTTGAGCGACCGCTCGGGGGCGGTTGAGGTGTTCGCGGACGTCGTTCCTGTGGCCGGCGCCATGGGCGGCGAGTCTACACACCCGGCGCCAGCGCGCAAAGAAAAATCGCCGAATTCACCTGTACCTCAAGCTGAGGTTTAGATACGTCGAGGTTAGTGTATGGTCGGCCCCGGAGTTTGCAGGGGTTTTTATCTTCGGCCAGGCGGGACGATCAGCTATTGCGGCCCGCTTATGGTTTCGCCGCCCAGGGCTATGTCGATGACGTCGATCGTCGACCTTCGGAGCCGCCCGACGCCAGCGCCCGCGCAATCCTGGCCCCGGCGGCGGGGTCGCGAAAGCTCTCGGTGCCGACGGCGACGACCCTCGCCCCCACGTCCAGCAGGTCGCGCGCATGGGCGGCGCTCTGCACGCCTCCCATTCCGATAACCGGAATCGCGACGCGCGCGGCTACGGCGGCCACCTGGGCGAGCGCGACAACGCGGATGGCGGGTCCGGAGAGGCCGCCGGTGCCGCCGCCGAGCCAGCGCGCGGCCTTCCCGCTCGCGCCACCCGTCCGCGGCGCGAGCGCCATCGCGCGCAGCGTGTTGATCAGCGACACGGCGTCGGCTCCCCCGTGCTCGGCGGCGAGCGCGCAGGCGGCGACGTCAGCCGTGTTGGGCGTGAGCTTGACGATCAGCGGCTTTCGCGTACGCCCGCGCACGGCGCTGAGCACCTGCTCGAGCTGGTGGGGGTCGGCGCCGATGTCCAGGCCGGTCTTGACGTTGGGGCAGGACACGTTGAGCTCGATCGCGGCGATCTGCGCCTGCGCGTCGCACGCCTCCACGAGCCTCGAGATCTCATCGGCGCTCGCGCCCATGACGTTCGTGATCAGCGGCACGGCAGGCGCGTCCGCACTGGCATCGGCGCCGATCCCGAGCTCGGCCAGCTGCGGCAGGTCCTCGGCGATGTAGCCGTCCAGACCCTTGTTGGGCAGGCCGATCGAGTTGACGAGGCCGGCCGCCGCCTCCCACAGCCGCGGCGGCGGGTTGCCGGCGCGGGGCGCGAGCGTGATCGTCTTGGAGACGTACGCGGCAAATGGGAACTCCTCGCGCAGCTGCTCGCCGAAGGCGCGCCGGGCGGCGATCGCGTCGAACGTGCCAGAGCCGTTGATGACGGGGTGCGCCAGCTGCAGGCCGCACAGCTCGACGCTCATCGAGTCCCGCCCGCCCCTCCGGCGTGCTCGTCGACGCGCTCCAGCAGCGCCGCGTCGATCACGGGGCCGTCGACGCACACGCGCAGGTAGCCGCCGCCGCGCCGCGGCACGACGCAGCCGAAGCAGGCGCCGAAGCCGCACGCCATGCCCGCCTCCAGCGCGAGCTGCGCGGGCACGTCGCGCTGCTCGCACAGCGCCCGGACCCCCTCGAGCATGCCCGCGGGCCCGCAGGCGTAGACGATGGCGTGCGGGTCCTCGTCCAGCTCGACGGCGAGCAGCTCGGTGACGAATCCGTGGTGGCCGACGGAGCCGTCGTCGGTGGCGACACGCGCGCCGGAGAGCAGCGCGGCGCCCTGCGCGCGCGCGCCGTCGCGGAAGCCGAGCAGGACGGTCACGCCGGGCGCGCCCGCGTCGGCGAGCACGTCCTGCAGGATCGCGAGCGGCGCGATGCCGACGCCACCGCCCACGAGCAGCGCGCGGCGCCGGTCGCTCGGAGCGGTGAAGCCGCGACCGAGCGGCCCGAGCGCCCACAGCCGATCCCCGGCGCGCAGCTCGCACAGCCGTCGCGTCCCCGGCCCGACGTCCTCGAGCAGGAAATGCGACTCGCCGTCGCGTCGGCGGGCGACGGAGAACGCGCGCGGGACGTACGGCCGATCGTCGTCTCCCGCACCCCAGCGCTCGACGGCGGCGAGCATCGCGAACTGGCCGGGCTGTGGAATGAATGCCCGCCCACCCTCGTCGTCGGCGGCGCGCAGGACGCGGTAGGCGCCCAGCTCGTCGATGCCCGTGACCGTCAGCGCGCGCCTGCCGAACGGAGCGTGGCTCACCTGCCTGCGCCCCCGACGGGGGTGTGCCCCGATACGGGGTACGCCACCCCGGCCCCGTCGGGACTGGCGGCGCGCTCGCCGTCGGGCGCGCCGCCGACGATGCGCCCGCCACCGGCCGCGCGGCTCCTGCCGCCGTGCAGCTCCTGTAGGCAGAGCACGTCGGGCGCGCCGTGGCGGTGCGCGCTTGCGATCGCGCGCGCGGCGGAGATGCCGGCGGCGAGCGTGGTCAGGCAGGGGATCCCGTGGGCGACGGCGGCGCGGCGGATCTCGTAGCCGTCGGTGCGGGCGCCGACACCGGTGGGCGTGTTGACGACGAGGTGCACGTCGCCGCGCTCGATCCAGTCGAGCACGTGCGGCGAGCCCTCGGCGATCTTGTTGATCGCCTGCGCGGGCACGCCCATGCGCGAGATCGCCTCGGCGGTGCCGCGCGTGGCGACGATGCGAAAGCCGCATTCGTGCAGGCTCTGGGCGACGGCGAACGCGCCCGACTTGTCGGAGTCGGTGACGGTGATGAAGACGGTGCCGCTCTTCGGCAGCGGCACGCCGGCGGCGGCCTGCGCCTTGGCGAACGCGGTGGGGAAGTCGCGCGCGATGCCCATGACCTCGCCGGTGGAGCGCATCTCGGGACCGAGCAGCGCATCGGAGCCCTCGAAGCGGTCGAACGGCAGCACGGCCTCCTTGACGGAGATGTGATCGCCGAAGCCAAGGCCCTGGCGCTCCTGCGGCAGCTCGAGGTCGGCGATGCGCTCGCCGAGCATGATCCGGCAGGCGAGCTTGGCGAGCGGCAGGCCGATCGCCTTGGAGACGAACGGAACGGTGCGCGAGGCGCGCGGGTTGGCCTCGATCACGTACAGCTCGCCGGCGGCGATCGCGTACTGCACGTTGAGCAGCCCGACGACGCCGATCGCGAGCGCGATCTCCCTGGTGGCCTCGCGGATCTGCTCGAGCATCTCCGCGCCGAGCGAGTGCGGCGGCAGCACGCAGGCGCTGTCGCCGGAGTGCACGCCGGCCTCCTCGACGTGCTGCATGATCCCGCCGATCCACACGTCGGTCCCGTCACACAGCGCGTCGACGTCGACCTCGGTGGCGTCCTCGAGAAAGCGGTCGAGAAATATGGAGGGAGGCGGGGCAGCGTCGTGTCCGGACGCCGCGTCGTGAGCTCCGGCGGCGCCAGAGCCGCCGCCTGCGACGCCCGGGCCGTGGGCATGGCCGGCGCTCGCCTGCCCGGCGCCGCCGAGCTCCCTGCGCAGGTAGTCGGCGAGGCCGTCGTGGGCGTAGACGATCTCCATGGCGCGCCCGCCGAGCACGTAGGACGGGCGCACGATCAGCGGGAAGCCGACGAGGTCGGCGCACTTGAGCGCCTCCTGCAGCGATTCGGCGGTGGCGTACGGCGGCGCCTTGTAGCCGAGGCGCTCGAGCAGCGCGCCGAAGCGCGCGCGGTCCTCGGCGAGGTCGATCGCATCGACGCTCGTGCCGAGCAGCGGCACGCCCGCCTCGACGAGGCCGGCGGCGAGCTTCAGCGGCGTCTGGCCGCCGAACTGCACGATCACGCCCGCCAGCTTGCCGCCCGCTCGCCGTCCGGGCTCGCCTGATCGGGCGGCGCTGGCGTCGTCCGGCTGGTTCTCGACGTCGACGACGGCGAGCACGTCGTCGAGCGTGAGCGGCTCGAAGTACAGGCGGTCGGAGGTGTCGTAGTCGGTGGAGACGGTCTCGGGGTTGCAGTTGACCATCACCGCGTCGCGCCCGGACGCGCGCACGGTCATGGCCGCGTGCACGCAGCAGTAGTCGAACTCGATCCCCTGGCCGATGCGGTTGGGCCCGGAGCCGAGGATCACGACCGACTCGCGCTCGCCGCGCCTCACCTCGCCTGTGCCCGCGAGGGTATTGGCCGGCGTGCGCTCCCAGCCTGAGTAGTAGTAGGGCGTGCGCGCGGGGAACTCGGCGGCGCACGTGTCGACGGAGCGGAACGAGCGCTCGCCGGCGAACGGCGCGTCGGGGTCCAGGGCGAGCGCGCGCAGCTCGCGCAGGAACCACGGGTCGATGCGCGTGCGCTCGTGCACGGACTCGATGCTCGCGCCCCTGCGCAGCAGCTCGAGCACCGTCTCGTAGCGGTCGGCGGCGGGCGTGAGCAGGCTCTCGAGCAGCCGCTCGTCGGGGACGCCGGCGAGCGAGGGCGTCTTGTCGAGCTCGCGCGAGCGCAGCGCCTTGGCGAACGCCTGCTGGAAGGTGCGCCCGATCGCCATCGCCTCGCCGACGGACTTCATGTGCGTGGTCAGCGTGGCGTCGGTGCTGGGGAACTTCTCGAAGGCGAAGCGCGGCCACTTGACGACGACGTAGTCGATCGTCGGCTCGAAGCACGCGGGCGTCGCGCCGGTGATGTCGTTGTCGATCTCGTCCAGGCGGTAGCCGACGGCCAGCCGCGCGGCGATCTTGGCGATCGGGAAGCCGGTCGCCTTGGACGCGAGCGCACTGGAGCGCGAGACGCGCGGGTTCATCTCGATCACGAGGATCTCCTCGGTCTCGGGGTTGACCGCGAACTGCACGTTGGAGCCGCCGGTCTCGACCCCGACCGCCCTGATGACCGCGAGCGCCTGGTCGCGCAGCTGCTGGTAGAGGCGGTCGGTGAGCGTCTGCTGCGGCGCGACGGTGACCGAGTCGCCCGTGTGCACGCCCATCGGGTCGACGTTCTCGATCGAGCACACGATCACGACGTTGTCGGCGCCGTCGCGCATCACCTCCAGCTCGAACTCGCCCCAGCCGATGACCGACTCGTCGAGCAGCACCTGCCCGATCGGCGAGGCCTCGAGGCCATGCGCGACGATCCGCTCGAACTCCGCCTCCGTGCGCGCGATGCCGCCGCCGCGCCCGCCGAGCGTGAACGCGGGGCGCACGACGCACGGCAGGCCGACATCGGGAAGTGCGGCCCGAGCCTCTTTGAGGCCCGCCTCGATGCTCACGAAGCCGGCTCCGGCGGCGCCGGCAGCCTCGGCGCCGT
Source organism: uncultured Solirubrobacteraceae bacterium (assembly GCA_963735705.1). Lineage (GTDB taxonomy): Bacteria > Actinomycetota > Thermoleophilia > Solirubrobacterales > Solirubrobacteraceae > Palsa-744. Next base: position 68,083 of record CAVTLZ010000011.1, on the reverse strand, counting down.
CGTCGGCGATCCAACCGCTCGCGATCGCGCTCTTGGGCATCCGCAGCCCCGCCTCGGCCATCGCCTCGCGGAACAGCTCGCGATCCTCGGCGCAGGCGATCGCCTCGTAGTTGGCGCCGATCAGCTCCACGCCGTAGCGCTCCAGGGTGCCGTCGTCGTGCAGCTCCTTGGACAAGTTCAACGCGGTCTGGCCGCCAAGCGTGCCGAGCAGCGCGTCGGGGCGCTCGCGCTCGATCACCTGCGTGACGGGTCCCGCGAGCAGCGGCTCGACGTACGTCGCGTCGGCGAACTCGGGGTCGGTCATGATCGTCGCGGGGTTGGAGTTGACGAGCACGACCTCGTAGCCCTCCTCGCGCAGCACCTTGCACGCCTGCACGCCGGAGTAGTCGAACTCGGCGGCCTGCCCGATGACGATCGGCCCGGAGCCGAGGATCAGGATCTTGTGGATGTCATCGCGCCTTGGCATCAGGCGGCCTCGGCGATCCGCGCCAGGAATCGGTCGAACAGGTACAGGCTGTCGTGCGGCCCGGGGCCGGCCTCGGGGTGGTACTGGACGGTGCCGCCGGGGACGTCGAGCAGCTCGAGGCCCTCGACGGTGCGGTCGTACAGGTTGACGTGCGAGAGCGCGGCGGCGCCGAAGTCGGTCTCCCAGCGCACGGGCTCGTCGCTGTCGATCGTGCGCGAGCCGCCCGGCCCGAGCGCGGCGAAGCCGTGGTTCTGCGAGGTGATCTCCACGCGCCCCGTCTGCAGGTCGCGGACCGGATGGTTGGCGCCGTGGTGGCCGAACGGCAGCTTGAAGGTCTCAAGGCCGACGGCGCGGCACAGCAGCTGGTGGCCGAGGCAGATGCCCCACACGGGCTTCTTGCCGACGATCGCGCGCACGGTGTCGACGACGTAGGACAGCGCGGCGGGATCGCCGGGGCCGTTGGAGAGGAAGACCGCGTCGGGATCCTCGGCGAGCAGCTCCTCGGCGCTGCTCGTGCACGGGTGCAGCGTCACGCGCGCGCCGCGGGCGACGAGCTCGCGCACCATCGACGCCTTGATGCCGGTGTCGATCACCGAGATGCGCGGGCCGTCGTTCATCTCGCCATGGCGGCTCGCTTCGGTTGGCGTGACCAGCCGCGCGAGGTCCTGCCCGGCCATCGGCGGCTCGGCGTCGATCAGCTCGCGCGCTTGACTCTCGGACATCGCCGCGGGGAACACGCCCCCGCGCATCGCGCCGGCCTCGCGGATGTGCATGACCAGCGAGCGCGTGTCGACGCCGCTGATCGCGTGCACGCCGCAGTCGGTCAGCCAGTCCAGCCAGCCGCGCTCGGCCGTGGGCGCGTCCTCGCGGTTGCACGCCTCGCGCATGATCGCCGCGCGCGCCCACGCGCGCTCTGACTCCATCGCCTCCGAGCTCGCGCCGTAGTTGCCGATGTGCGGGTAGGTGTACGCGATCAGCTGGCCGGCGAACGACGGGTCGGTCATCGACTCCTGGTAGCCGGACATGCCGGTCGTGAACACGATCTCGCCGACCGCATGGCCGTCGGCGCCGCACGCCTCGCCGTCGAAGCGCGTGCCGTCCTCCAGCAATACATAGGCGGTCGCGTCGGCCATCAGATGATGAGCTTCTGGATTGCTTTGAACTCCGGCGTGCCTGCGCGCTCGAGCAGCTCGAACAGGACCGCCTCGACGGTGCTGACGACGGCGCCGGCGCGCACCATGCGCTCGAGGCCGCACTCGTAGTCCAGGGCGTGACGCGAGCCGACGGCGTCGGCCGGGACGTGCACCTCGATCCCGTCGGCGAGCAGGTCGTGGACGGTCTGGCTGACGCACACGTGGGTCTCGATGCCGCATACGACCGCCTGCTCGGCGCCGCCCAGATCGAAGCCGTCGGCGCGCGCGGCCGAGAACACCGTCTTCTCGATCCGCCGCTCCCCCTGCAGCCCGATCTCGGGCGCGGTGTGGCCCAACCCCTTTGGATATTGCTCGCTGACGATGATCTGGAGCTCGAGGATGCGTGCGGCCTGCACCAGCTTCGAGCACGCGCTCGCGACGCCCGCGAAGGACTCGTATGGGCGGAAGCCCTCCTGGACGTCGACGACGACCAGCGCCGCGCGGTTGCGCTCGAGCAGTCCCATCAGGCGCCCACCATCGCAAGCGCGCGGTCGCGGTGGGCGATCGCGCCGGCGGCGAGCGTCAGCAGCACGCGGCCCTGCAGCCTGCGCCCCGCGAAGCAGCAGTTCTCAGAGCGGCTCTCCCAGCCGTGCTCGCCCGCGATCCACACTGCGTCGAGGTCGACGAGCGTCAGGTTGGCGGGCGCGCCGAGCGCGATCGTGGGCGTGGGCAGCTCGAACAGCGCGGCGCCCGCGGTCATGCGCTCGACCAGCAGCGCCAGGTCGATGACGCCCGGGAGCACGAGGCCGGTGTGCAGCGCGGCGAACGCGGTCTCCAGGCCCGTGCTGCCCATCGGCGCCTGCTCGAACGGCACCTCCTTCTCGTCGCGCGCGTGCGGCGCGTGGTCGGTGGCGACGCAGTCGATCGTGCCCGCGCGCAGACCCTCGATCAGCGCCACGCGGTCGGCGTCGGTGGCGAGCGGCGGGTACATCTTCATGCGCGTGTCCATGCTGCGCACGTCCTCCTCGGTGAGCAGCAGGTGGTGCGGGCAGACCTCCGCGCTCACCCTCCAGCCGTGCGCCTTGGCCGCCGCGACGGCGTCGACGGAGGCGGCGCACGAGAGGTGCTGGAAGTGCACGCGCGCGTCCTCGTAGCCGGCGAGCGCCGCGTCGCGGGCGACCATCGTCGACTCGCTGACGCTGGGGATGCCGCCGATGCCGAGCGCGGCGCTGACCGCCCCCTCGTGCATCGCGCCGCCGCGCGAGAGCGTCGGGTCCTCCTCGTGCAGCGACAGCACGCCGCCGCACAGGCGCTGGTACTGAAGCGCCTTGCGCAGCATCCCCGCGCTCTGCACCGGGCGCCCGTCGTCGGTGAAGCCGAGCGCGCCCTCCTGTCTTAGCTCGGCCATCTCGCTCAGCTGCTCGCCTTCAAGGCCGCGCGTGATCGCCGGCAGGAAGCCGACGGGCACGCGCGCCTCGCGCGCGGCGGCGTCGCGCAGCGAGCGCAGCAGCGGCGCGGAGTCGAGCACCGGGTCGGTGTTGGGCATCGCGATCACCGCGCAGAAGCCGCCGGCGGCGGCGGCGCGCGTGCCCGTTTCGAGGTCCTCCTTGTGCTCCTGCCCGGGTGTGCGCAGGTGGACGTGCGGGTCGAAGAACGCGGGCAGCAGCCGCAGGCGCCCGCCGCCGTCGATCAGCTCCTGCTCGCCGGCGGCATCGACACCGTGAGGTTCGCGCTCCAGCTCCCCGGGCGCGCCCAGCTCCGCGATGCGCCCTCGACGCACGCGCACGTCATGGCGCGCGTCGATGCCCGCGCGCGGGTCGAGCACGTGCACGTCGCGCAGCAGGATCTCGGCGGGCGGCCGCGGCCCGCCGATCAGCGGCTCTGGCGCGCTCACGCTACTCGGCCCCCGGCCACGGGCTGCGCTGCGGGCTCCCCTGAGGGCTCGGCCGTGAGCGGATCGGCGCCCGGCGTCTCGCCGGCTGGCGCGACTGTGGATGGGGCGGCTGTCGGGCGGGCGTCTCTGCCGGCGAGCAGCTCGTACAGCACCGCCATGCGCACGACGACGCCCGCTTCGACCTGCGCGGTGATGACCGCCTGCGGCGAGTCGACGACCTCGCCGGAGAGCTCGACGCCGCGGTTGACCGGGCCGGGGTGCATGAGCACCTGGCGCGGCGTCAGGCGCCGGCCGTTGATCTGATACCAGGAGGCGTACTCGCGCAGCGACGGAACCCACGTCTCGCTCATGCGCTCGCGCTGCATCCGCAGCGCGTACACGATGTCCGCGGAGTGGAGCTCGTCGAGCGTGTAGCGAACGTCGCAGCCGAGCTGCTCGATCCCGCGCGGGATCAGCGTCGGCGGGCCGGCGACGGTGACCTTCGCGCCCATGCGCTGGAAGGCGAGCACGTTGGAGCGCGCGACGCGCGAGTGCGCGACGTCGCCGACGATCCAGATCGACGCGCCGTCTATCCCGCCGAGGCGCTGGCGCAGCGTGTACACGTCGAGCAGCGCCTGCGTGGGGTGCTCGTGCTTGCCGTCGCCGGCGTTGACGATCGCCGCGCTGCACCACCTCGAGACCAGCTCCGAGGCGCCCGCCCACGGCGTGCGCAGCACGATCGCGTCGGGCTTGTGCGCGCTGAGCGTCAGCACCGTGTCCTTCAGCGACTCGCCCTTCTCCACGCTCGAGCCGCTCGCGGCGAAGTTGACGACGTCCGCCGACAGGCGCTTGGCCGCCAGCTCGAACGAGCTGCGCGTGCGCGTGGACGCCTCGTAGAAGAGGTTCAGCACCATGCGCCCGCGCAGCGCCGGCACCTTCTTGATCTCGCGGTCCGAGACCTCCGCGAAGCGCTCCGCCTGCGCGACGATCCGCTCGATGTCCGCGCGGTCGAGGTCCTCGATCGAGATGAGGTGATTCATTGGACCTCCATCCAGTCGGCCCCTTGATGGGAACGTACGCCCTCCGTGGCGCCCGTGACCGGGCCTTCGGCCCTCATGCCGCCGCCTCCACGATCAACGCAGGCCCGCCCTCCGCAATTGCGACCTCGTCTATGCCGTCGAGCTCGCGCAGCCGCACGTGGACGTGCTCGGCCCTGGATGTCGGCAGGTTCTTGCCGACGTAGTCGGGGCGGATCGGCAGCTCGCGGTGGCCGCGGTCGACCAGCACCGAGAGCTGCACGCGCTCTGGCCGCCCGTACGCGAACAGCGCCTCGATCGCCGCGCGCACGGTGCGCCCGGTGAACAGCACGTCGTCGACGATCACCACCGTCAGGCCGGTGATGTCGAAGTCGATGTGCGAGGCGTGCAGGACGGGCGCGTCGGGGCGCGTGGCGACGTCGTCGCGGTAGAAGCCGATGTCGAGGTCGCCGAGCGGCACCTCCGCGCCGAGCAGCTCCTCCAAGAGACCGTGCAGCCGCTGCGCGAGAAAGGCGCCGCGACGGTGGATGCCGACCAGCGCCGGCGCCGGCGGATCGGGGTTGCGCTCGAGGATCTCGTGCGCGATGCGCGTCAGCGCCCGCCTGATTTCCTCCTCGTGGAGGACGACCTTCTCGTCTGCTGCCATTGATTCCTTCCTGGCCTCTCCGGACCGGGTTAAGGAGTAGCAGCAGGAATGTATCAGGGGGATGCGACGGGCTCGGGCGCTGCCGGCTGGGACGTCGCGTCGGGGGCCGCCGCCGGTCGTGGTGTTGCGTCAGGCGCGGGCTGTGCGTCCGATCGGGACGACGGGTCCTGCGCGGCGGCCTGGGCGCGCTCGCGCGCCTGGCGCTCCGACCAGCGCTCGAGCGTCGCGCGACCGCGCTCGGGGAACGGCACGTCGATCGTGTCGAAGTCGCGCAGGGCCTCGGTGGCGGGGAAGATGGCGCGCGCCTCGTCGCGCAGCTCGCCGCCGGCGTAGCGGCTGGAGACGTGCGTGAGCGCGAGCAGGCGCACGTCGGCGTCGCGCGCGAGCTCCGCCGCCTGGCGGGCGGTGCTGTGCATCGTCTGGCGCGCGCGGTCGGCGTCCTCCTGCAGGAACGTCGCCTCGTGCACGAGCAGGTCGGCCTCGTGCGCGGCGATCGCGAGCGCCTCGCACGGCGCGGTGTCGCCGGAGAGCACGACCTTGCGCCCCTCGCGAGTCGGGCCCATCACCTGCTCGGGCCTGACGCCGTTGACGGTCTCCCCTCTCTGGAGTCGGCCGAAGTCCGGCCCGGGCGTGACCCCCAGCTCCTCTGCGAGGCGCGGATCGAGATGCCCCGGCCGCGCCTCCTCGACGAGCGCGTACCCGAACGCGGCTCCTTTGTGGCGTACGGGGATCGCGGCGATCAGGTAGCCGTCGCGCTGAACCGTCTCGGCGGGCTCGAGCTCGACGATGTCGCACCTGTACGGCAGGCGACCGAAGACCACGCGCATCTCACCCATCAGCTGCTTGAGCCCGACCGGGCCGTACACGGTCAGCGGCTCGGTGCGCTCGCGCAGGGCGAACGACTTCAGCATCCCCGGCAGCCCCAGCCAGTGGTCGGCGTGGAAGTGCGTGATGAACACGCTGTCGAGGTCGAGCAGCCCTACCGAGCGCAGCAGCTGGCGCTGCGTGCCTTCCCCGCAGTCGAACAGCAGGCGGTCGCCGCCGCGGCGGATCAGCACCGCGGGCAGGCCGCGGCGCGCGCTCGGCACGGAGCCGGCGGTGCCGGCGAAGAACAGCGACAGATCCATGGTGGCTACGGTAGCGACGGCGGGGCGAGGCGGGCGGTGTGGGACGTAGGGACGCGCTCCCCGGGGAGGCTGCTCGGCGGGTGCGCGCGAGAGCCGCCGGGGAGGCCGCGCGGCGGTAAGCTCCGGGTCCGGGATGCCGTCTGTCTGACGTCGTCTGCGCCCGTAGCTCAGTGGATAGAGCGCTCGCCTCCGGAGCGAGAGGTCGGCCGTTCGAATCGGCCCGGGCGCGTGGAGGAAGGACCTGCAAATGAGCTGGTTTGCTAAGCGCGTGGCTGACGCCCCGGACGCAATTTGAAATCAGCTAGCGTCTGTGCGATGGCCGCGGGAGAGCCAGCCGCGACCCGTGCCGAGAGCGCGGAGTTGGGCCAAATCAACAAAGCCTGCCGGCGCCTCTCCGAGCTACGCGCTGCGACGATCGCTGGCGAGGTCAAGATCGACGCGCTTGCACGGGACGAGATTCAAGCGTTCATGCGTGACATCGGTCTGGTTGAGGGATGGCGGGAGCGTCACGCGGGTCCACTCAGGAACGCCAACGCCAATCTTCGCCACTATGTTCGCCCGCACTTCGTCCGAAACGCCGAGATTGTCTCAGTCACGCAACGGCTCAAGAAGCTCTCGACCATCCTGGACAAGTTGCAACGGTATCCGACCATGCGTCTCACCGGGATGGAGGACATCGGTGGAGTTCGTGCCGTCTTGCCGACGCAGGCAGCCGCAGATGACGTGTCTCGCAGGCTGCGCAAGAACTGGAAAGTCCATCGTTACCGCGACTACGTGCGAGCCCCCAAGGATTCGGGATACCGGGCAGTCCACCTGATCGTCGTGAAGCAGGGCGTCAAGATCGAGGTGCAACTGAGAACCTACCTTCAGGACTACTGGGCCAACCAGGTTGAGCGAGACTCCCGGCACTTGCGAATTGACTACAAGTCGGGGAAGGGTCATGATGCCGTCCATGCCTACTATGTGGCTATGGGTGACTTCCTAGCCATGAGGGAAGCTGGACAACCGCCGTCCCAGGAGTTCAGCGCGGAGCTCCGGCGTCGATATGTTGCCGCACAGCCCTATCTAGGGTCAACGGAGGGAGAGCAGCCGTGAACGTAGACGAGATCCGCCATTTCCTCGTGATCTACGATGTCCGCGCCGCGAAAGCGACGGTCCAAGAGTTCGACGACTACTCCACGGCACTGGCTACCTACGAGCGCATCGAGAAGGAGCACATGGGTCGTGACGACCTGGACATCGTGCTGCTCGGTGCCGACTCGATCGAGACCATCAAGAAGACCCACTCCAGCTACTTCGAGACCACCGAGGGCGGCTTTGAGCAGTTCCTTGGCGAGGTGCTTACCCCAAGCGCGTGAGCGCCTCAAAGGCAGGCCACAAGACCTACGAGACCGAGGATGAGTGCATCTCCTTCGAGCGCGACCTCGCCAAGCTCGTCGCTTCCCCGAAGCTCCTCAAGTAGCTGGAGGACATACGCGAGGCCAAGCAGATGACGGAGGCCGAGGTGACACGACGGCTCGGCCTCAAGCGACCCCTTGCCTCCCGCCCGCTCGCTGGCAAGGTTGCCGTCCCGAACCTGGGACCCGTCGCCGACGTTGCCGAGGCCCTCGACGTTTACGTCGACGGCCGCATCCCCGGCCGGGCGGTCGCGCATCGCCGAATCGGGTTCCTTCCCGAGGCCAATCCAACGGCGGCGCACAGCGAGTAGTGCGCCGCCGCCGATGCCCACCGATCAACGCAGCGAGCTGAACGCCGCCCGAAGCTCAGCCGAGAAGAGCTCAGGCACCTCCCACGCCGCGAAGTGGCCGCCTCTGTCCACCTCGTTGAAGTACGTGACGTTGGGGTACGTTTTCTCGACCCAGCTGCGCGGAGCCCGGAAGATCTCGCCCGGGAACGTGCTGTAGCCGACCGGGAGCGAGACCTGTGGCGGAGCTTGTCCGGCCGCAAGCGCCGCAGCCCTAGCGCTCTCCCAGTACGAGCGGGCCGCCGACGTGCCCGTGCGCGTCAGCCAGTACAGCGTGACGTTGTCGAGGATCCGGTCCGCGGTGAGGCCACCGGAGGGCTGGCCCTCGAGGAACGCGCGGGAGATCTTGTAGTAGCTGTCCGTGTCGTGATCCAGCATCCACGAGGCCAGGGCGACGGGCGAGTCGAGCAGGGCGTAGCCGATCGTCTGCGGCCGCGTGGCCTGCTCGATGAAGTAGCCCTTGCCGCTCGTGTTGAACGTGGCGATCGCGTCGAGCGCCGCGCGTTCCTCCTCGGAGGGCTCCGCTTCGTGATAGCCGCCGCCGAGCCCCGCCAGCAGCAGGTTCATGTGGATGCCCAGCAGCCCATCGGGTGCCTCCCGGCCCATCGCGTCGGTCACGGAGGCCCCCTGGTCGCCACCCTGCGCGACGTAGCGGCTGTAGCCGAGCCGGCGCATCAGCTCCGCCCACGCGCGCGCGACGCGGCCGGCGTTCCAGCCGACCTCGGTCGGCTGGCTGGAGAACCCGTATCCCGGCATCGAGGGCAGCACGACGTCAAACGCGTCCTCGGCGCTTCCGCCGTGGGCGGTCGGGTCGGTGAGCGGGCCGATCGTCTCCAGGAGCTCAATCACCGAGCCCGGCCAACCATGCGTCATGATCAGCGGCAGCGCGTTCTCGTGCGGCGAGCGCACGTGGATGAAGTGGATGACCACCCCGTCGATCTCGGTCGTGAACTGCGGCAGCGCGTTCAGCCTCGCCTCGCACGCCCGCCAGTCGTACTCTGAGGTCCAGTAGCGGGCAAGCGCCTGGATCGTCGCCAGTTGCACGCCCTGCGACCGGTCGGCGACGAGCTCCTCAGAAGGCCAGCGCACCGCGGCGACCCGGCGGCGTAGGTCCTCCAGGGCCTCCTCAGAGGTATCGATGTGGAAAGCGCGGACCGCAGTGGCGCCCGCCGGCCGCTCCGTTGTGACAGACATCTCGGGTCTCCTTCGATTGGGTGACACGAAGCCTGATCCTCTCCTGGCCGCGTCGCGCCCGCGAAGGTCCCTGGTCTGATCCCTGGTTCGGCCGGCCTCCTCAGCCTGCCGCGGCAACGGCGCAGCCCTACTTGCTAGACAGCAGCCAGCGCGGGCGCGAGCTGCTCAGCGCTTGTCGCCACGGTCCCGGGGACCGTGATCACAAGGTGCCCGTCCCGCTCCAACGCATGTCGCGCGCTGAGCACCGTCAAACCGACGATGTGGCTGGTTCCGGGCGCGTAGCGGACAACGTGGCCCTCCGGCGTCTCCTCGCCCTCAGCTTCCTGGGGCGCGCCAACATGCAGGTAGAGAACATCGTTGTCAGCGTCGTAGTCTGCGTGATCGAAGCTCAACGGCCCGATCGTGATGTTTACGCGCTCCATGACTTGGGGTCCTTCCGGTTGGCTAACGCGAACACAATCCGCGCTGGCGTCTGCTCATAGCTTACGGCGACCAGCAGGATGCGACTCGAGAGCAACCGGCTGGTAGAAGCCTCTCAAGCGACGTACCATGAGCGCGGCGCCGGTATTGCGTGGAACGGGCCCTCGTGGCCGAGCGCGCCGTCAACGGCCAGCGCACCGAGCTGGCCAGCATCGACGCAGTCGCGTCGGTCACATGGCTGCGGCGCCGCCGTTCCATCTAGTAGGACTCCGAGCATGCGAATTCCGGCGATCGCCCTCCGCATCCTGCGTCCCCCTGAACCGGGCGCCTCGAAGGAGCAACGGCTTCGTTTCGTTCGCCGCTGTGCGCTGTTCGCGCTGGCCCCCGTGCCCTTGCTCTGGATCGACGCGATCGCGTTCGGATATTGGCCGACGTGGCTGCTGGTCGTCGCGGGTGTGGGAGCCGGATCGAGCCTCTTGAACATCGTGTCGCTGAGCTGGAGAATCCGGCGGCTCGGCGCAGCCCACGACTAGGCCTACTGAAGTTTCGATTTTCCTTTGACTTCGTGGGTCCGATCGACCACTGTGCCGAGTTGCCCGTCACGGTGCGCGAGCCTCCCCGAAAGCCACGACGATCGGCGATTCACGAGCCATTCTCGTCGCCGCGGCAGCGGCAGGGAATGTGTCCCCGGCGGCTCGCGGACGATCGCGCTGCCGACCGGCGTCGATTCGGGGATGCTGGCGCTGAAGCGGGTGTAGCTGACTTCGACCTTCACGGTGCGTCCGCGGGCGAGCGACAGCACCCCCCCGATCGGGATGCTCACGGTCGCGCCGCGGGCGACGTCGGCATCGGACCCCGACCCTGCGAGGCCGCGGCGGCCGATGCGCGCGGACAGGAAATAGCCCTGGTTGGCGCTGGTGACCGAATACGGCGCACGGAAGCTGACCTCAGCGCCGGTGATCACGCGGCCGTGAATCTGCAGATGCACGCGCAGGGGCTCGTGGATTGACCGGTAGCGGCGTCGGGCGTGGCGGCGGATACTCGGACAGGCCGCATGCGCGCAGGATCCGGCCTTTGCCCGTGTCGGTGCACAACCGGCCGGCGTAGCGATACGTGATCGCGGTCAGCGCCCCGTTCGGGCTCGCCGGTCCGCTGTACGGGTAGCGTTCGTCGCTCCCGTCGGTCTCGCTCACGCCGCCCAGCGGCCTGCCGCTGGTGTAACGCTGAACGATCAGGAATGCCCCCAGACCCGGAAGCACGCGCTCCGTACGCGTCGCGGATCCCGAGCGGTAGGTGATGCTGACCGCGTGCGTCCCCAGCAGCCCGAAGGAGATCTCCCGGCGGTCGGCGGCAACGCCGTGTCCCGCCGGCGGGCTGCTCGCTGCGCTCGCCTCCAGGCCGACGCTGTCGCCCGCGTACGTCTGTCCTGGCGCCGCGCAGTTCTCGAAGTTCCACCCTTGGAAGTTGCTCAGCACGTCCGGCAGGGCGTCCGGCGGCAGCGCGTGGAAGCGCCCGTCGTCGCCGAACGCGCCGTCCATCCCCAACTCGCCGAGCTGGCCATCGTCGACGCGGCCGATCTGAACGCAGATCAGACCGCGTGTCGTGTGGACGATGCGCATGCCCCACGGCAGGCCGCCGGCCGGGTCCGGCGCTCGCAGAGCCAGCAGCCGCGTACCGCCCAGGACGGGGATCCCCTCGCCCGCCGTGGCGATCGGGCGGCTCGCTGGGCGCACCGGCGAGCCCGTGAGGATCACGCCGGTCGCCGCCAGCGCGATGGTCGTCGTGGCGAGCGCGAGCAGGAGCGCCACCAGGACGATGCGCGGCCGCGCGAGCGAGACGGCGGGGCGTGGCGCGTGTCGCCGGTACCACGGCATGTGCGCGCGGCGCACCGCCGCCACCCGCAGCTCGCGTTCGACCTGCGCAAAGAAATCGCTCATCGCTCCTCCATCCGGGCTCTCAGGGTGTGCAGTCCACGACTCACGCGCTTTCGCACCACCGACTCCGAGCAGCGCAGCTCGGCCGCCAGCTCCTCGTAGGAGCGGTCCTCCACGACTCGCGCGAGCACCGCCTCCCGCTGCTCGCGCGGCAGCTGCTCCACCAGCGAACGGGCCGTGTCGTCGAGGCTCGATATCTCCTCGACCCGCGCCAGGTCCTCGTCGCTCAGCACGACCGGGCCGATTCCCAGCCGGCGGCGCGCCGCGCTCTCGATCCGGCCTCTGCGTCGGCTTTCCAGCAGCTTGTGGCGTGCGATGCCCAGCAGCCACGCGACCGGCGGACCCTTCTGCGGCTGGTAGCGCGCGGCGGACTGCAGCGCCGCCGCGAACACCTCCGCCGACAGGTCCGCCGCGAGCTCACGGTCGCCCGTCTGCGCCCAGCACCAGCGCAGGACCACCGGCAGGTAGCGCCTGTAGATCACCCCGAATGCCACGCCGTCGCCGCGAGCGACATCCGCCAGCAGGCCCGCCTCCTCCTCGTGCTCGCGCTCAGGCATCTACACAGCATTCGCAGCACGACAGGATTTGTGACCGCCAGCCGTTGCTGTGGCGTCCACGGCGACGCCCGGCCACCGCCGCGGCGCCCCCATCCGAGGATCGAGGCTGACCCGCGGCGGCGCCGAGCCGCCGTGTCATAGTCACAGTTCGCTTACGCGACGATCAGCAGCGGACCGGCGAAGTGCAGTTCGTCGGTGCTCGCGAGCCCCGATTCTTCGAAGGGTCCGCCCAGGAAGGAGGTGCCGAGCACGTCGACCGGGCCGCCTTCGAGTTTCGTCGGTTTCTGCTTGCCTTTTTTCTCGCTGAACTTGAGCGTGAAGTGCTTCGGCGGCGCCACGTTCTTGTTGACCGGCTTGATCGTCCCGATCACCGAGCCGTCGACCACGAAACCCAGGTCTTCGCCGCAGGTGAAATCCATCAACGGCGCGCCCGCGGGTTGCGAGAGGTCCAGGCCGACCTGTTTCGTCGCCGCCTTGATGTAGCCGAGCGTCCCCGTCAGCACGGGCGTTTCGATCACGCCCGCCGCAGAGCCCGACCTGCACGAGATGCCGTTCAGCAAGCAGCCGGTGAACGTGATCCTCACCGTGAGCGATTTCGGTCCCGTCACCTGCCCGGCATCCACGCCACCGGTGCACGTGATCTTCGGACCGGCAACCGTTTCGAGGGTCGTCGCCTTCAGAGTCGAGTTGAACGCCAGCGGCAGCGTTCCCACGAATTCCGGCAGCGCCGCTGAGGATGCCGACGCGCCCAGCGCTGCAAACGCTCCGGCCGCCATTAGACAAAACGACAGACGCCTGAGGTGCTTCACAAGAGTCTCCTTCGGCTCGCGCTCGTTAGCCCGCGTCCGTCGACTCCTCCGTGGGACCGGCTCCCCCGACGCCATCCATGCCATTTCCGCTCCGGCGCCGCACGCCAACCGTCGCACAACTCGCCCGGTCAGTCAAGGCCAAAACACGACCGTAACTTCTGGTCAGCGGAACTTTCTTGTCAGCGGAACTCGTGCATCGGCTCGAGATCGCTACCTGCGGGTGAGAACCACCACCGGGATCTCCCGCTCGGTCCGCGCCTGGTAGTCGTCGTACGCCGGCCACACCTCCGTCATCAGCGACCACAGGCGGGCGCGCTCCTCGCCCTCCGCCGTGCTCGCCAGCACCGGGATCGTCTCCGCGAGCACCTCGATCGTCGCCTGCGGGTCGGCCAGCAGATTCTCGTACCAGCTCGGATTCGCCGGCGCACCGCCCTTCGACGCCACCACGATCCAGCGATCGCCGTCCGTGCGGTGGATCAGCGGCGTCGTCCTCGGCTCGCCCGAGCTGCGCCCCCGCGTCGTGAGCAGCAGGATCGTCGTGCCGCGCCAGTGATAGCCGCGCTCGCCGCCCGTCTCGCGATACACCCGCACATGCTCGGCGCCGAACAGCTCGTCATCGGACTCGGTCATCGCCTGCGAGTCTAGCGCCGCCTCCCGGCGCGTCCGCGGGCGCGTGCTGCTACTGATCTAGCGGTGACGCCCGACCCTCACGCGCCCGCCGCCAGTCGCGCCGAGCGAGCGAGCTCCTTTGGCCGCGTCGCCGAGGAGTACGAGCGCGGCCGCCCCGGGTATCCGCAGGAGGCGATCGACTGGCTGCTCGGCCCCCGGGAGCTCGACGTGCTCGACCTCGGCGCCGGCACCGGCAAGCTGACCCGCGCGCTGCTCGACGCCGGGCATCGCGTGATCGCGGTCGAGCCGCTGGAGGCGATGCGCGCGATCCTCACCGCCTCGCTGCCCGCCGCGCACGCGCTCGCCGGCGCCGCCGAGCGGCTGCCCCTCGAGGATGCGGGCGTCGACGCGGTCACCGTAGGCGCCGCGTTTCACTGGTTCGACGAGCGAGCCGCCCTCGCGGAGATCGCCCGCGTCCTGCGCCCACCCGGCGTGCTCGGGCTGCTTGGCAACGCGTTCGACGTCTCGCCGCGATGGGTCGCCCGCGTGCGCGAGATCCTCGGACCGCCCGCCATCCAGCGACCCGGCCACTGGCCGTCCGTCGAGGACCTGCACGAGCACTTCGAGGATGTCGAGGACGACGAGTTCTTCCACGAGCAGCGCATCGATCGCGCCGGGCTGCGCGATCTCGCCAGCTCGCGCAGCAGCCTTGCGACCATGCCCAAGGATCAGCGCGAGGACGTCCTTGCCAGCCTCGATCGACTGTGGGAGGACGAGCCCGAGCTGATCGGGCGCACCGAGGTCCTCTTGCCTTGGCGCACGCGCGCGCGACGCTGCAGGCGCCTGCGTTGACGGCTCGCGGACGGGCGCTGTGCCCGAAGCTCGCGCGGAGCGAGCGCCGATGATCCACCTCTCCAGCGGCTTCCTGCCGAGCCCGTCGAGCAATGGCTTCCACCTGGGCCCGCTGTTCGTGCACGCCTACGGCCTCGCCTACGTCGTCGCTGTGCTCGCCGCCGTCGCCATCACCGTGCGCCGCTGGGAGGCCGTCGGCGGCAGTCGTCAGCTGGTCTATGACGTCGCGCTCATCGGTTTCCCCGCCGGCGTGGTCGGCGGGCGCCTGTACTTCCTCGCCACCAGCTGGAACGAAGTCCCGCCGCACTGGTGGGGCCCGTTCGCGGTCTGGAAAGGCGGCCTGGGGATCTGGGGCGGGATCGCGCTCGGCACGATCGCCGGCATCTGGGTGCTGCGCCGCCGCGGCGCCGACGTGGCCCTGTTCATGGACGCCGCCGCGCCCGCGCTGCTCGTCGCGCAGGCGATCGGGCGGGTCGGCAACTACTTCAACCAGGAGCTCTTCGGCCTGCCCAGCAGGCTGCCGTGGGCGCTCGAGATCTCCCCCGCCCACCGCCCTGCCGCGTACGCGCAGTACGCCACCTTCCAGCCCACCTTCCTCTACGAGCTGATCTGGAACCTGCTGCTCGCCGGCGCGCTCGTGTGGCTCGGCCACCACCGGCGCATAAGGCCGCCTGGCCTGTTCGCCCTGTACGTCGCCGGCTACTCGCTCGCGCGCGTCGGCGAGGAGCTGCTGCGCGTCGACCCCGCGCACCGCATCCTCGGGCTGCGGCTCAACCTCTACGTCGCGAGCATCCTCTGTCTTGCCGGGCTCGCGTGGTTCGCGCGCGTCCAGCGCGCTCGTAGGTAGCGGCGCCAGCCTCTAGGTGTGGTTGTAGCCGAGCAGCGCGAAGCTCTCGAGCGCCGCGTTCACGCCCGCCTCCGCTTCATCGATGCGACGTTCGGCCGCGGCGTAGCCCGCCGGGCCTTCCGCGGCCGCCGCTGCCGCAAGCGCCGTGTACGCGTCGCGCGCCCCGAGCAGCGCCGTCGCCAGCGCCGCCTGCGCCGCGATCGCCGCCTGCGGTGGTTCCAGCGCCGTCACAGACGCGGCCGCCGCGGCGAAGCGCGCGGCGAGCGTCGTCGCGAGCGCGCCGACCGCCCCCTGTTGTGCGTGCATCTGGCGTCTCAGCGTCAGGCGTTCCCTTTCCAGGCCCGTGAGCAGCCCGCTCAGCTGCGTCGCGTACGCCGCGTTGGGACTCAGGTCGTATGAGGTCGCGCCCACGAGCGTGACCTTCGCCACGATCTGCTCGCACTGCTGCAGGGAGCTGGAGAAGCCGTTCGCCGCGTAGCAGACCAGCGCCGTGGGACTCTGCCCCACGGTCGGGATCACGTACACGTCGAGCGTCCGGTCATAGCCGCTCAGCCCGCTGTAGCTGTACGCCTGGAGATTGTCGAGCGTCACCACTTCCGTGTGGGGAACGCCGCGCACGAGCGCCAGCAACGCCGCCGGCAGCGGACTGGACCCGCCGGGCGGGAGCTGGCCGCTGATCAGGCCCGCATGAGCGGCGTCGCCGCCAGGCGCCAGCAGCAGCGGCTTGGCGATCGATAGGCCCGGGATCGTCGGAGGCGTGCTCGCCGGCTCCCAGCCCGCGGGATATTCCAGCAGGACGCTCGAGCCCGACGCGATCCGCGTCTCCTGCGCAGCTGCGCCCGACGACGCGGTCGCCGGGGTGCCGGAGGCGCGGTGGATGCCGATCAGGTAGCCGCCGATCGCCACCAGCACGAGCACCGGCACGACCACAGGCGGAACACCGCGACGCGCGCTGAACACCGCTCAACCCGAGCTGTCGAACGGGGTGCTGCTGCTCTTCTGAGGCTTTGTCGAGCCTCCCGAGCTCCCGGACGATCCACCTGAGGCGGCGGGCGAGGTGCCGCCCGTCGCGGAATGCTGCGGCGCCGCCGGCGTCGTCGGTTTGGCGGGCGTCGTCGGTTTGGCAGGCGTGATCGGTTTCGCCGGCGTCACCGGCGCGGTCGCGGCGGGCGTCGGCGTCGTGGGGGTGCTCGTGGGCGCCGCGGCGGACACGTGCTGCGAGGCTGGAGCCGGTTTCGCGGCCGGCGCCGGCGTCGCGGGGGCGGTGGCGGGCGCTTCGCTCACGACCGTGGGGACGCTGCCCAGGTGCGCGGGGATCGCCGGGCCCGCGGCGGCCGCCGGGAGGCCCGGTGGCGACTGTTCGGAGGACGTTGCCCCGGGCCGCTCCACGCGCCCGAGCACGAAGCTCGCCGCGAACACGGCCGCGCACAAGCACGCGCTGAGGGCGAGCATGCGTAGATAGATACCCGCCGGCCCCCTGCTGACACCCATCGCGGGCCTTGTGACGCGAACGGTGTTCACGACGGACACAGCATCGGGGTGGTCCCCGCCGGGTTCAGGCACAGGTCCTGGCGGGAGGGCAGTTTGTTGTGGTGGATCACGAACTTCGTGAACTTACCGATCTCGCCGTGGTCTGACACCTCGACCTCCAGGATCGTGCCCGCGCGCAGCGGGCGCTCGAAGCGGCGCAGCGTGACCACGACCGTCCCCGCCTTGTTGCCCTTCGGACCGGACGACGCCACCACGCTCTCCGACTTCGTCGGGCATCCCTTGCCGCGGCAGATCACCGTCACCGTCGCCCCCACCGGCGCCTGCACGGCCAGCAGGGTGATCTTCACGCCCGCGGCGTCGTAGGAGCCCGCCATCCGCACGATCGGGAACGGCTGTATCAGCGTCGGCGCAGGCGCCGTCACGTCGATCGTCTCCGCGGCCGTGCTCGACAGGCCGTTCGCGTCGGTCACTCGCAGCTCTACGAGATGCGCTCCCGCCGTCGAGAAGGTCGTCGTCAACGCCGATTCGCCGGCGCTGAACACTTCGTTGCCCGACGGCGCCCACGTGAACCCGGTGATCGCGCTGCTCGGGTCCGTCGACGTCGAGATCAACGTCACCGGTTCGCCCGGATGCGGCGCGGTCGGTACCCAGCGAAACGACGCCACCGGTGGCGATGGTTGCGCGACCGTCTGCGGGATCGGCGGCGCCGTCAGCGTGAACGTCACCGGTTTGCTGTGCCCGACGTTGCCCACGTGGTCGCTCTGTTCGGCCTCCGCGGTGTAAGTGCCGGGGCTGAGGCCGCCGAACGTCGCCGACCAGTGGCCGTCCGCCTGTTCGACGTTGAGCTCGGTGGTCTGAAGCGGCGTTCCGCTGGCTTCCGAGCCCGCGTACAGATGGACCGTGACCGTTTCGAGATCCACCGCTTCGGTGCCCGCGGACCCGGAAACCGTTTGCGAGGTAGCGGCTGCCGTGCTGTCGCTCGCGGGCGAGGTCAGCGTGACGGTTGGCGAAGCTGCGTCCACCGTAAACGTAACCTGCGCGATGTAGGTGATTTCCGGGTCTTCCTGTTCCGCCTGCACGGTATACGTGTCGCCGCCGACAAGAGCCGTCGTCGGACCGACCGTCCACACACCCGAGCTGCTCGGTTCTACCTTCGTTTGCCACACCGGCGACCCTGAAGCCGAACTACCGGCGTAAACCGAGACGTTCACCGGGCCCTCACCCGTCGCGGTGCCGGCGGTCCCATCGAACGATGGGGTGGCATTTGTGACGGGTTTCCCGCCAAGTTTCACAAAGTTGGACGTATTGATCGTGACGACCGCCGTCACTGTGAGCTTCACTGGATTGCTGACGCTGATGTTGCCGTAGGTATCCGACTGTTCGGCTTGAGCTGTGTACGAACCGTTAGCGAGCGGTGAAACGCTCGTGCCGCTCGTCCAGTGGCCAGCTTCATTCGCGACATCAACCGTTTGGACGGGGGTCCCGGAGGGCGATTCCCCTTTGTAGATCTTCAGCGTGATCGTCGGCGAGTCCCCGGTCGCGCTCCCGGCGGTCCCATAGATCGTCGGGGTCGAGACATTGACCCCTCCAGCCGGCGAGGTCACCGACCACCGCCGGCGGCGTCTTGAGCGTCACCGGTGCGCTCGTGCCCACGTTCCCCGCGTCGTCGCTCTGCGCCGCCTGCGCCGTGTAGGTTCCGTCCGCCAGACGGGGCACTTTGTAGGACCAGGTCCCGGCGCTCGCGGACACGCTCCCGGAGGCGATGACCTTGCCCCCGACGCTTTCGCCTTCGTAGACCGTGACGGTGACACTCGGGTCGTCGCCTACGGCTTCCCCGGCGTCCCCGCTCAACGTCGGTTCGGAGGTGCCCAGCGGTTTGGCGGGGGTGTTGATCGACACCGCCGGCGGCGTCGTGTCGACGGTGAATTTCGCTTCGCCGCTCTTGCCGACGTTGCCGGCTTCATCGCTCTGCGTGGCCTGCGCGGTGTACTTGCCGTCCGCGAGATGCGCGCTTTTGTAAGACCACGTCCCCGCGCTCACCGTCGCGCTCCCGGTGCTCGCCACTTCGCCGCTCGCCGTCGAGCCCTTGTAGATCGTGACGGTCACGCTCGCGTGGTCCCCGGTCGCGACGCCCGCGTTTCCGCTCAGCGTCGGCGTCACGTCGTTCGTCGGAGAGCTGACCGTGTTGATCGTCACCGCCGGCGCGGCCGTGTCGAGGATGAACGTCGTGGCAGCGCTCTTGCCGACGTTCCCCGCGCTGTCGGACTGTTCGGCCTGCGCCGTGTAGGTGCCATCCGCCAGATGCGCCGCCTTGTATGACCAGCTCGAGCCGCTTACCGTCGCGCCGCCGGACACCGCGACCGTCCCACCGACCGAGGCGCCCTTGTAGATCGTCACCGTCACAGCGGGGTCATCCCCCGTGGCGACGCCCGCGCCACCGGCGAGCGTCGGTTCCGCGTTGTTCGTGGGCGAGCTGACGGAGTTGGTCGAGACTGCCGGCGCGGTCGTGTCGACCGTGAACGTGACGGCGGAGCTCTTGCCGAGGTTGCCGGCGGTGTCCGACTGTTCGGCCTGCGCTGTGTAGGTGCCGTCCGCCAGATGCGCCGCTTTGTAGGACCAGGTGCCGCTGCCGATGGTCGCGCCGCCGGACGCCGCGACAGTGCCTCCCACCGAGGCGCCCTTGTAGATCGTCACGGTCACCGCCGCGTCGTCGCCGGCGGCGACCCCCGCCGCGCCGGTGAGCGTCGGCGTCGCGTTGTTCGTGGGCGAGGTCACCGAGCTCATCGTCACCGCCGGCCGGGTCGTGTCGACCGTGAAGCTGGCGGCGCTGCTCGTGCCGACGTTGCCCGCTTCGTCGCTCTGGGCGGCCTGCGCGGTGTAGGTGCCGTCCGCCAGATGCGGAGCTTCGTATGACCATGCTCCGGCGCTGACCGGGACGCCTCCCGATGCGACGACTTTCCCGGTGAGCGACCCTTCGTGGATCGTCACGGTCACCGTCGGATGGTCCACGGCCGCGACCCCGGCGCTCCCGCTCAGCGTCGGCGTCGAGTCGTTCGTCGGCGATGCGACGGCGTTCATCGTCACCGGCGGCGCGACCGTGTCGACCGTGAAGGTGACAGCGGCGCTCTTGCCGAGGTTGCCGGCGGTGTCCGACTGTTCGGCCTGCGCCGTGTAGATGCCGTCCGCCAAATGCGGCGATTCGTAGGACCATTTCGGGACGGTCATCGTTGCGGCGCCGGAAGCCGCGATCGTGCCCCCCACCGAGGCGCCCTTGTAGATCGTCACCGTCACCGCCGCTACGTCGCCGGTGGCCACCCCCACCGCTCCGGTGAGCGTCGGCGTCGCATTGTCCGTGGGCGAGCTCACTGAGCTCATCGTCACTGCCGGCGGGGTAGTGTCGACCGTGAAGGTAACCGCTGAGCTCTTGCCCACGTTGCCGGCTTCGTCTGACTGTTCGGACTGCGCGGTGTACGTCCCGTCCGCCACGTGGCTGGCTTTGTAGGACCATTCGGCGCCGCTGGCGGTGACGCTCGCCGACTGCGCGACGGTACCCCCCACGACCGTGCCGTCGTAGATCTTGACCGTCACCGTCGTATGATCGCCGCTGGCGGTTCCCGCGCCCCCGATCAATGTCGGCGTGGCGTTGTTCGTCGGCGAGGGCACGGAGTCGATCGTCACCGCCGGCGCGGTCGTGTCGACCGTGAACGTCATTTCGGCGCTCTTGCCCAGGTTGCCCGCTTCGTCTGACTGTTCGGCCTGCGCGGTGTAGACGCCGTCGGGCAGATGCGCCGCTTTGTATGACCATTCCGCCGCGCTCACGCTGGCGCCGCCGCTCACCGCCACTTTCCCGGTCGTGCCGTTGCCTTTGTAGATCGTGACCGTCACCGCCCCGTCGCCGCTCGCGACGCCGGCGGCGCCGCTCAGCGTCGGCGTGGCGTTTTTCGTCGGAGAGGCCAGCGTGTGGATCGTGACCGCCGGCGCGGTCGTGTCGATCGTGAAGGTCGTGGCTGCGCTCTTGCCGACGTTGCCCGCTTCGTCGCTCTGGGAGGCCTGCGCCGTGTACGTGCCGTCGCTGAGGTGCGGCGCTTTGTAGGACCATCCGGAGCCGCTCACCGCGACGCTTTCCGAGGCCGCGACGGTCCCGCCCACCGAGGCGCCCTTGTAGATCGTCACGGAGACGAGCGCTTCGTCGCCGGCTTCGACGCCCGCGCCCCCCGTCAGCGTCGGTTCGGCGTCCTTCGTCGGCGTGGGCACCGGTTCGATCGAGACGGCCGGCGGGGTCGTGTCGATCGTGAACGTGACGGGAGCGCTCGTGCCGGTTTCCGCTTCGCTGTTGGTCTGCTCGGCGACCGCCGTGTACTGCCCCTGCGCGAGCGGCGTTTCCGGCGCGATTTCCCAGGTGCCTTCGAGCGGGCCGAGTTCGACGGGCGCAAGCAGCGTGGGCGTCTGCACGGGTGTGCCGGCGGCGGCGGGCCCCGCGTATATGGCGAGCGTGACCGGATCGAGCGGGTCGTCGGTGCTGCCGCTGAACGGCAGGCTCTGGTCCTTGCTCGAGATCCCGCTATGCGGGCTTTCGATCGCGAGCGTGGGCGCCGCGGCGAGCGCGGTCCCCGCAGATGCCACGGCGAGCGCGGCCAGCATCGCGAGCACAACCGCGCTCGCGCACGCAAGTCTCCTTCGCACCGTCATCGAAGTGCCGCTCCCAACTATGTCGTCGTCCATCCCATTCAACGCCCGGCGGCCTCGGGCAGCCTCCTGTGCCCCTATGGCTTCCGCCGCTCCGCATGATACGGGCATCTGAGCCGACGTTGGAAGCAATGCACGGGCGCGCCCGCCGGCCGGATCGTCAGCCCTCTGGGCTGGACCCGGGACCGGCGGGGGCGGGAGCTAGGCGCGGCCGGCGCCAGCCGGCCCGCGCCCGTGCTTGGAGCTCGCGCCTACCGCGCCGCTCGCGCCTATTCTTCGTGCCCGGTGAATTCGATGACCTGCTGGAACGTGGAGCGGTTGGTCCAGCTCATCGTGTAGTGGAATGCCGGGTCCGGCGGGAACGTGATCCGAACTTCCGGCGCGCGCCACGCGGACAGGTTGGAGCCCTGCGAGGCTTTCAGCTGTTCGGCTGCCGTCTGGATCGCCGACCACAGCGATTCCCGGCAGGCTTCCAGGCTGCCGTTGCCGCAGTAGTGGCGGCTGAAGGGCCCTTCGACAGGCAGGCCCAACTCGCTGCGCAGGTCCTTGTAGACGTAGCCATACCAGCCGCTGTCGAAGGACGAGCCGCCCGAGCTCGGCGGGTTGTCGGTCCCGTTCATCGACTCGAATTCAGGCATCAGTTCTCCGAGCGCCGGGCCGAGCACCGCTTCGGCGATCGGCGTCCAGACCTTGTCCATGACCGCTGCCGCCGGAGCGTTCGGCTGGTTCACGCCATACAGGCTCGCGCCTTCTTCGACCCATTTGTCGACGAGCTGGGCGGCTTCGCTGGCAAGCGCGCTGGGCGCGGGACCGCCGGCGAGGACCTGCTCGATCACCGGCCAGACCTTGACCGCGCGCAGATCCTGCGTGGCGGCCTTGTTCATGATCTGGACGACTTTGGTCTCGCTCACCCCTCGTTTTTTGAACCCTGTGAACATCTGCACGCGGTGCACGGGGCCGTAGGAGAAGTTATCCGAGGCGGCGCCGAATTCCGGCGCGGGCTTGTTGTTCCAGTTCGTGAAGATGTCGCTCGCGGGATCGATCTCGTGCGGGTGCTGTTCGAGCGACAGGAAGCCACGCCAGTTGTATTCGCCGTTGCCCAGCGTCGGCAGGCTCGGGTCGGTGCCGGGCGCCGTGATCGGCAGATACCCGGCCGAGAAGTACGCGATGTTGGTGCTGTCGATGTAGGCCATGTTGAACGTCGTCTCGAGTTTGTTCGCCGCTTCGAAGAACTGTTCCGGCGAGTGCACCCTCTCGGAGTCCAGCGCGCTGAACGCGAGCTCCCCCGCCGGCTCGCGGCCGCGGTCCGAGCGGTCGTTGGCGACCGCGTAAGGCGCGCCTTTGACCATCACGGTGCCGCTGACCGGCCCGTACACGCTTTCTTTGAAGTACACCTCGTGCGCGGGTTCCGCGCCGCTGGCCCCGAGTTCACCGGCGTCGAATGTCGTCATCGGGATGCATTTGCCTTCGTATTCGTAGTCGGCGGTTTCGCGCGTGACCGGTCCGGCTTCCGGATTGCACAGCTTCAGCAGGAACTGCTGGGTGTTCTCGCTGCCCGCGCTCGTCAGGCTCCACGCGAAGTCGCGTCCCCTTCCGATGAACACATACGGGGAGATCGGGGCGACGACGCCCTCGGCTTCGATGCCGGGGCCGCTCAGCTGGGCCTGGAAGACGATCTCCGGATAGAAGTAGCCGAGCTGCGGCCCCATCACCGCGACCGGGTGTTTCTCCTCGGTGCGTCCGGCGCCGACGAGCAGGAAGTTGGACGCCTTGCGTTTCGACGCGCGCGCGGCGGCGGCGGCTTTGACCGCGGCCGGGCTCTCCGAGCCGGGTTCGATCACCAGCGCGCCGGGCGTCGGCCCCGTCGGCACCGTGTCGTACGGGAACGGCTTGGTGGTCGTGGTCGGCGCTTCCGGATCGTTGACCTCCTTCAGGTCGCGGAAGATCTTCAAGCCTTCGGTGGCGCCGTATTTGGCCTGCAGCCGCGCCAGGAAGTTCGAGTTGGCGACTTCGTTGCCGCCGCCGTTGCCGAAGATCGAGCCGATGAACGCAAAGCCCGCGATCGCGTCGGCGAGGTTGACGGTGGGCAGGCGCTGGGCTTCGGGTAGCGTCTGCTCGTAGCCGTTGATGCCTTCCGCCCATTCTTCGAGGTCTTCGATCGCCTGTTCGCCTTCGGGGCCCGCTTCGAGCAGGATCTTCTTCTGTTCGGCGACGAAGCTGATCGCCTGCGCGCTCGGCTTGAACGAGCGGCCGGTGAGCAGCAGTTCGAACGGGTTGACGCCGGGAATGCTCAACGCCGCCGCGAAGGCGGGCCCGAGGCCGAGCCTCAGCAGCAGCCCTCGATCCTGTGCGGCAACCCAGCCGGAGCCGTACATGACATCCCCGCGCGTCGCCCCGAAGATGTGCGGGATGTCGTGGCTGTCGCGCCAGATTTCCAGTCCGGGCCTGCTCGTGAACTCCTCGGTGTCGCCCGCCTGGTGGGGTTCGTGGAACTTCTCGGAGACGTAGTCGCGTTCGACGTTGCGTTTGGCGACTTTGCCCTGTAGCGCCGTGAGCTTGTCGTACAGCACGCCCTGATCGCTGGAGAAAGGTTCGGGCACGGTGGTCCCTCCCTCGCCCGGGGCGAGGATCTGGTACGCGCCACCCGAGAAATCGAGGACCGAAGCGCTCGATGTCGCGGTCCCGAGCGCCAGCAGCAGACAGCCCGCGGCCGCCCCAACAACCAGTCGCCAGAGCCCCTGCGCCCTGCGTGCCGAAACGATCCGTCGCCGGAAACCCCCACGCAGCTGCATGTCCTCCTCCTTGCCGCCCGACCGACTGCGCCCGGGCAATCGTCTCCTCCCTCGAACGAGACGATCCTATCACCAGCTGTCAACCCTCCCCCATCGGGCGGGCCGATCGGCGCGGTGAAAAAAGCCCTCCGCGGCGGGTCAGGATCGCCCGCGCAGCTCGCCCAGGAAGTACGCGATCGCCTGGTTGAGCACCCCGGCGCGCTCCCATTGCAGGAAGTGACCCGCGCGCTGCACGATGAACGGCCCGATCAGCTCTGAGAACGCGACTTCGCACATCTGCGGGAACTGTCTCCAGATGACGTGGTCGTCGCCGCCGTAGAGCGCGAGCGTCGGCACAGCGCTCACCTCGAAGAATCGCGGCGGCTCCGACAGCGCCCGCGTCCCGAGCGCGCTCTCGTAGTTGCCCCAGCCGGCGCGCAGACGCTCCGCATCGGCGAACGGCTCGGTCATGAAATCGACCTGCTCGCGCGAGAACGCACCGGGTGTCGCCCAGAAGCGGTGGCCGTAGAACTCGCCGACGTAGCGGCGGCGGCGCTCGGGGCCGTCGAGCTCGGCGGCCAGCGCGTCCGCTTCGCGGCCCTGGCGCACGAAGTAGTCGGCGGCCATCCGCAGCTCCGGCGGCGGCGCGGTCGGGATGCCCGCGGCCTCGTACTCCGCCGCCAGCAGCGGCAGGATGCTGTTGAACAGCACCTGACGCTCCACGAAGCCGGGGAAGCGCAGCCCGAGGTCCTGGATCACGCCGCCGCCGAGGTCGCCGCCGGCGGCGCAGCAGCGCTCGTGGCCGAGCACGTCGGACACCAGCGCGTGCATGTCGCGCGCGTGCGCGGCGAGGTCGTAGAAGCCGTCCGGGGCCAGCCCCGAGTCGCCGAAGCCGCGCAGATCCGGGACGATCACCTCGAAGCCCGCACGCGCCAGCGGCGCGATGTTGCGCCACCAGATGCGCTTGGTCTCCGGCCATCCGTGGACGAGCAGCAGCGGGTACCCGCCCTCTCCCGCGCGCACGTAGGCGATGCTCACGCCGGGGCGCACCTCGGCGTGCTCGACCGGAAAGGCCTCTGGGCGCGCCGCGTCCTCCATCCCGGCGCAAGATACCGCTCTCGCCGTCCGGCGCCGGCCGGCGATTGCCCGCTCGCTCGCTGCGCGAGTGGCGGCCGATCTCCGACTAGAGCTCGAGGAAGCGCAGCACGACCCGGCCGAGCACGATCACGTCGCCGTCGCGCAGGTCGGCCTGCTGGACGCGGCGGCCGTTGACGAACGTGCCGTTGGCGCTGCGGTCATCGAGGATCCGAGCGCCCGCTGGGCGCGGGACGATGATCGCGTGGCGGCGCGAGACCGAGCTCTCGTCGAGGCGCAACTCGGCCGCGAGCCCGCGCCCGACGTGCATCGCGCCGTCGGCCAGCGGGAGCAGGAGCGTTCGCTCCGGACCCTCGATCTCGATGTAGCGGCCGGGCTCGACGGGCTCGTCCGGCACCGCCCGGTGGCGCGCGCGCTCGTCCAGGCAGGCGATCGGATCGAACCTCTCGGTGATCCCATCGATGGCGGCGGGGGTGAGTGTCTGTGCGGTCATGCCAACAGGAATACCCGACGCTGCTCACGCAAACCTCAACCGACCTGAAGAAATGCGCAAACAAAGCGCCGCGGATGCCCGCGCCGGCGCCGCAGCCGCGTGTTCGCTGCGCTGCTTAGGCGAGCGTCGCCGTCTGCGAGCCGCCGCCCGCGGCCCCGCCGGCGTCGCCACCGCGTCGGGATCTGCCTTCGGCCTTGCGCCGCGCCATCCGCTTCGAGCTCAACCAGCCCCAGCCGCCGACCGCGACGACGGGCACGACGTACATCATCGAGATGTACCAGTGCATCAGGCAAGCCAGCGGTGCCATCTCCGCGAAATCTATCACGCTCTCACCACGACTCCTCCGGCGAGCCGCCCGGACCGGGCGCCGCTGCGCCCGCGCCGCCGATGATGACGGCGCGCGTGCGGCGCCGGCGCACGAACAGCACGAACAGCAGCCCTCCGACGAGGATCGCGACGCCCAGGATGATCACCGCCAGCGGCGCCTTGGAGCTCTCCGGCGTCCAGTACAGCCGCCCGTCGATCGCTCCCCTGCTCGTACCGACCGAGATCGGGACCGCCCAGTCGAAGATCAGCGTCCGCTTGCTCCTGTCCTTGACCCGCGTGGGCGGCACCGGCGACATCCAGTGGATGCGGTGGTCGTGCCATTCGAACTGGCCCGTGCGGTCGATCACCTCCCACTTCGGCGGCGCGCTCGCGTCGGCGATCGGCGGGACGGTCACCTGGGCGTAGAAGTTGGTGTTCAGGTACGTCGCCGGCGAGCGCGCGTTCTGCTCGGCGGTGCCGTTGGCGAGCACGCGCGCGTAGGGCTCGCCTTCGTAGCCGTAGATCGTGACCGTCCTGCCCGTGTGGTTGGTCATCAGGATGCGGTCGGCGAACTCGAGCACCTGGAAGCTCAGCCCGGGAACGCTCGGCGTGACGGTCGTGATGTAGGAGCGGTACTGGTAGCTGGAACCCTGATCGTTGATCGGGTTGGAGGACTCGCTGGACGTCGTCGACGACGCCGCGGCGCCCGTCGCGCTCGCGAGCGCCGACAGCACGAGGAACGCGACACCCAGCAGGACGGGGAGCAGACGGCGAGCCACGGCCCTGAGACCGTAGCGCAGGGGCACGAGCCTCATGTGCCCACCGCGGACAGCAGCCACAGCCCGAAGCTCGTGAACGCGACCATCACCGCGAGCATCCAGTATTGGCTGCGCACCGCCTCTTCGGGGTCCTTGTAGAGCACCAGCGCGCGGTCGTGCGCGAGCGCCAGGCCGCCCACGTGGCCGCTGACCAGCGCCGCCACCTGCACGTACCAGATGGCCGCGTAGGAGAGCAGGTGGTAGTCGATCTGAAAGCCGCTCGTGCCGAACAGGTTCGAGCCGTTGCCGAGCGGGTCCGAGGCGAGGTAGACCATCGCCTGGCTCTGCCACAACAGCAGCGAGAAGTAGTGCGCGAGCACATACGCGAAGGCGATCGGGACGAGCGTGTGCGCGAAAGTGCGCGTCAGCGTGTGCCGGTCATAGCGGTCGCTGACGGTGCGCACGCCGAAGATCCCCACCCGGTAGACGGCGGCGATCAGCAGGATGCAGAACACGAGACCCAGCGAGTAGGCGAGCTCCTGCGCGGGCGTGGGGTTGAAGCCGAGGCCTTCGAACAGGCTCTGCAGGCTCGGCTCGTTGTTGCGCCAGATGCCGCCGTTGCTGAAGCCGTCGAACGTGGTGGTGCCGATCAGCGCGCAGATGAACGCCACCGTTCCAGAGCGGATCTGGAGGTCTGTGACGCCGCTGAGCGGCCGGCGCAGGTGGACCGCGCCGTCGTCGCGGCGCACGAGCGCCGAGAGCTTGGACAGCAGGTTGAAGTACACCCCGAAGCCGTCCGCCTGCGAGCTCCACTCCTCGACGCCGAACAGCGCCGTGCCGAGGAGCATCGCCAGGAAGTACCCGAGCGACAGCGCGGCGAGGATCGACGGGCGGTCTTTTTCGACGTAGACCAGCTCGAGCCACGCGAAGCCGACGATCCCGGCGAGCGCGGGCCACACGCCGAGCCACCGCGGGTAGCGCAGAGGCGGGCGGCCCGAGCGCCCGCGCCGCAGTAGCCGCACGAGCGCCGCGCACACCCGCGCGCAGGTGCGCCAGGGGCTGAGCGCGTTGAACACGTCGCCAAACAGCACGCTCAGGACCGGCACGCCGACCCAGAAGACAACGTAGATGAACGTCACCGAGAAGTTCGCCTGCGTGACCTGCGCGCCGGCGAAGCCGCTGTAGACGACGACCCCGAACAGGAACACGCCGAACAGGCTCGCCAGCCATTCCAGCGCCCGCGGCAGCCTGAACAGCCGGCGCAGCCGCGGCTCCTGCAGCTGCGGGCGCGTCCACATCGTCGAGAGCGCCACGAACGAGACCACGAGCACGATCGCGGCCGTCCAGCTGAACAGCCATACGGGGATCGGCAGATCGGCCTTGCCCACGATCCCGTGCGCGTCGGCGCTCGCCGGTAGCGCGAGCGATACCAACCCAAGCCCGCCGAGCAGCGGCGCCAGCATGCGACGGGACGGGGCTCTCATGCCAGCGGCAGTCTATGTGAGCGCCTGCTCGAGCCTCGCCGATTCTGCCGCGCTCGCGTACCCTGACCCTGCATGCCGAGCGCTCCGTTCGCAGTCTCCACGGCCACCTCCGCCGCCTTCCAGCTGGGGCCGCTGGCGATCCTCGGCCTGCTGTACGCCCGGCGCGCCCACACGCTCGCCGAAGACGACCACCCGGTGCCCGGCTGGCGCCAGGCGTGCTTCTACGGCGGGTTCGTCGTGATCGGCGTGGCGCTCACCTCGCTCGGCGCGGCCAGCCAGGATCTGCTGTGGGTGCACATGATCGAGCACCTGCTGCTCGGCGACATCGCCGCGCTGCTGATCGTGCTCGGGCTGACCGGGCCGATGCTCGCCCCGATCCTGCGGATCAGGCTGTTCGATCGCCTGCGCGCGCTCTCGCACCCCGCGATCGCGTTTCCCCTCTGGGCGATCGACCTGTACGTCTGGCACGTGCCCGTCCTCTACCAGGCGGCGCTGCGCCACTCGGGCGTCCACGCGCTCGAGCACGCGATGTTCCTCGGCTTCGGGATCAACATGTGGATGTGCCTGTTCGGGCCGCTGCCGACGCCAAGCTGGTTCGGGAATCTCGGCAAGCTCATCTACATCGTCGCCGTGCGCCTCGCCGGCACGGTGCTGGGCAACGTCTTCCTGTGGTCGGGGACGATCTTCTACCCCTACTACCTGAGCGGCGACGCGCACTTCCACATCTCGCCGCTCGCCGACCAGAGCATCGCCGGGGCGATCATGATGGTCGAGGAGTCGATCCTCACGCTGGGCCTGTTCTGCTGGCTGTTCCTGCGCACCGCCCGTGAGAGCGAGGAGCGCCAGGAGCTGCTCGACTACGCCAACGCGCGCGGGCTGGAGCTCAGCGACGCGCGCGCGGCGCGCGCGGTCGCCGCCGGCCGCGGCGGGGAGCTGCGCCAGCGCCTGCAGGCGCGCGCGGACGACCCCGCGCAGCACCCTGGCTCACCGGCGCGCGTGCAGGCGCGCTCCGGCGCATCCGAGCAGGCATAGCCGCTACGCTGGGGCCATGTGCGCAGGTTGCGCGATGGCGGCGGCGTCCGCCGCGAGCGGTTTCAGGACGTGGATGCAGAGCCACAACATCCCGTGGCTCACGCCACGTCGGATGCGACGCCTGACGATCGCCGCGATGTGCGCCGCCGGCCTCGTCTCGACAATCGGCTTCAGCGGCTCGACGCCCGCGACCGCGCACGCTGCCCGCGCGACCGCGCCACATCACAGCTCATTCTCGCTGACCACCCGTTAGGGCGCCGCTCAGCGGAGTCCTAACCCCCCGCTACCGCTGGCAGGATCGTCAACTCCGCGCCGTCGACGACCGGCGTGGCCAGGCCGTCGAGGAAGCGGATGTCTTCGCCGGCGAGGTAGACGTTGACGAACCGCCGCAGCGAGCCGTCGTCGTCGGCGATGCGCACGCGCAGCTCCTCGTGGAGCTCGAACAGGCCGTCCAGCACCTCCTGCACGGTCGCGCCGTCAACCTGCGCCTCGGCCTCGCCGCCGGCTGCCGCCCGCAGCTGCGTGGGAATCTTCACGACGACGCTCATCAGACCGTCACCGCCTCCGCCACGCCAGCTTCGAAAGCAGCCATCGTGGGCTCGATCACGCTGGTCTCGAACGTGCCGCGCACGGCGTCCAGCGTCTTCAGGCCCTCGCCGGTGATCACCAGCACGACGCGCTCGTCCGGGTCGATGTCGCCGCGTGCCGCCAGCTTCGCCAGCACCGCGGTCGTGACGCCCCCCGCGGTCTCGGTGAAGACTCCCGTCGTCTCGGCCAGGAGCTTGATGCCCGCGCGGATCTCCTCGTCGCTGACGGCGTCCACCGAGCCGCCCGTGCGCCGCGCCAGCTCGAGCGCATACGGGCCGTCGGCGGGGTTGCCGATCGCCAGCGACTTGGCGATCGTGTTCGGCTTCACCGGGCGGCAGACCTCGTGGCCGTCGGCGAACGCGCTCGCCACCGGCGAGCAGCCCTCCGCCTGGGCGCCGTTCATGCGCGGCAGCGGGCCGTCGAGCAGACCGAGCTCGGTCCACTCCTGGAAGCCCCGCGCGATTTTCGTGAACAGCGAGCCCGAGGCCACCGGCACGACGCAGCGGTCGGGCAGCTCCCAGCCCAGCTGCTCGGCGATCTCGAACGCGAGCGTCTTCGAGCCCTCGGCGTAGTAGGGGCGAAGGTTGATGTTCACGAACGCCCAGTCGCGCTCGGCGCACAGCTCCGTGCACAGGCGGTTGACGTCGTCGTAGTTGCCCTGCACGCCCACCAGGCGGGTGCCGTAGACGCCGGTCGCGAGGATCTTCTGCTCCTCGAGGTCGGCGGGGATGAACACGTAGGACTCGAGGCCCAGCGCCGCGCCATGGGCGGCCACCGAGTTGGCGAGGTTGCCCGTCGAGGCGCACGCGATCGTCTCGTAGCCCAGCTCGCGAGCGCGCGTGACCGCGACCGACACGACGCGATCCTTGAACGAGTGCGTCGGGTTGACCGCGTCGTTCTTGACCCACACCTCGCGCAGGCCCAGGCGCTCGGCCAGCCTGTCCGCGCGGATCAGCGGCGTGCAGCCGGCCGGCAGGCCCACGCGCGAGGCGAGCCTGCCCGAGGGGCCTGGAGGCCCGCCGGCGAGCGGCAGGAAGTCCGCGTAGCGCCAGATGTTCTGCGGGCCGCCCTGGATCCGTCGGCGCAGCTCGCCGACGTCGCCGGCCGTGCGGCTGTGGTCGTAGGCGACCTCCAGCGGCCCGAAGCAGCGCTCGCACACGTACAGCGCCTCCAGCGGATACTCGGCCTTGCACTCCTTGCACTGAAGATGACTTGCAGCCATTTGGGGGCCTCCTTCGCTATTGCCTTCGCCTTGTCACGTGTGGCGAAGAGCGCGAGGCCCGGCCACACATCACCTGGAATTGGCACCTTCCCGCCTGTGACTTGGCGGTGGTTGCCGGGGTTTCACAGGGCCAGGCCCTCCACCCCTCTGGATGTGTACATCTGTAAGGCGGCAGTCTAGCAACCGTGCCGGCGAACGCAAGCGGCGCCTCGAACGGAACTGGACGCTTGCGGGCAACTCGCGGGTAACGTCCCGCCGTGCTCGGTGTAGGCGAAGCCGTGAGCACCCCCGCCGATACCCGCGACGAGCTTACCGGCCAGGCCGGTGAGCCGTTCCGCTTCGCATCTCCGGACAGCAAGCGGCGGATGCTGATCATCGTCAACCCGTACGCGACGACCGTCTCCGATCGCCTGCGCCACCTCGTCGTGTACGCGCTGCAGGGCCGCTTCGAGGTCGACGCCGTGGACACCGAGGCGCGCGGGCACGCCACCGAGCTGTGCCGCGAGGCCGCGCACGAGGGCTATGACGTGGTGGTCGCCTTCGGCGGCGACGGCACCGTCAACGAAGCCGCCAACGGGCTGCTCGGCTCGTCCACGCCGCTGTGCTGCCTGCCCGGCGGCTCGGCCAACGTGTTCGGCAAGATGCTCGGCATCCCCGGCGACGTCGTCGACGCGACCGAGCACCTGCTGGCGATGGCCGACGACTGGCGTCCCCGCAAGGTCGACCTGGGCGTCGTCAACGGCCGCTGCTTCACGTTCGCCTCCGGCCTCGGCCTCGACGCGAGCGTCGTCGAGCGCGTCGACGCCAACCCCAAGATGAAGGCGCGCCTGGGGCCGTACTTCTTCACGTGGGTCGCGGTCAGCACGTTCCTGCGACGCTACCTCGTCTCGCCGCCGCGCCTGCGCGTGCAGGCCGGCGAGGACGGCCAGACGCTCGAGGGCGTCACCGCGATCGTCCAGAACGGCTCGCCGTTCACCTACTTCCAGAACCGGCCGATCGAGATCGCCGACGGCGCCTCCCTGGACTCGGGCGCGCTCGCCGGCGGTGTCCTGCACCGCGCGACGTTGATGTCGATGCCGTTCATCGCCGGCCGCGCCTTCTCGCGCCGCACGCGCGTGACCGGCAATCGCCAGATAACCGGGCTGCGCGACCTGAGCGAGATGGTCGTGTGCAGCGCCGACGAGCGCCCGCTGCCGCTGCAGGTCGACGGCGACTACCTCGGCGAGGTCACCGAGGCGCGCTACTCGATCCTGCCGCAGGCGCTCAACGTCGTCAGCTGACATTTCCTAGGCGGACACTGGGCAAGCGAGACAAGGACGCAGCGAGCGTGGCGTGCTTCGCACGCGAGCGAGCGAGGACGCAGTATCGCGCCGCCCAGTGTCCGCCTAGGAGCGTGGGTCGCTAACCGGGCTGGTGTTGTCCGGCGGGTTTAAGACGATGTGATCGTCTACGACGGTGGAGGATCGCTATGGCGGCTGGGTTGCAGGATCGGCTGGTTGAGGTGGAGTTGGTGGAGGCGCCGGTTGTGCAGCGGGCGCCGGTGGCGGAGGGGAAGACTTTTCGGGCGTATGACCCTGACCAGGTGTTGTTGATGGCGCCTTGCTTGCAGGATTGGGTTCCGGAGGGGCACCTCGCGCGGTTCGTCTCGGATCTCGTCGATGAGGCTCTGGATCTGTCGGCGATCTACGCCGACTATGAGGATGAGCGGGGTTTTCCGCCGTATGACCCGCGGCTGATGGTCAAGCTCCTGATCTATGGCTATGCGACGGGGACGCCGTCCTCGCGCAAGCTGGAGGAGCGCACCTTCTCTGATGTGGCGGTGCGGTTTTTGTGTGCTGACCAGCACCCGGACTACCGGCCGATCGCGCGTTTCCGCAAGCGTCATCTGGGCGCGCTGGCGGAGCTGTTCGTGCAGGCGCTGCGGCTATGCCAGCGGGCGGGGCTGGTCGGGCTGGGGACACTCGCGTTGGACGGCACCAAGCTGCGCGCGAACGCGTCGCGGCACAAGGCGATGAGCTACGAGCGGATGGTCAAGAAGGAGAAGGAGCTGGAGGCCGAGATCGCCGCGATCCGCGCGAACGCGCAGGCGCTGCTCGCTGATGCCGAGCGCGTCGATGCGCAGGAGGACGAGCGCTTCGGGTGCGATCGTCGCGGCGATGAGCTGCCCTCAGAGCTCCAGCGTCGCGAGCAGCGCCTGGCCCGGATCCGGGAGGCCAAGACAGCGTTGGAGGCCGAGGCGGCCGAGCGCGAGAAAGCGCGGCGCGCCGAGATGCAAGAGCAGGGCAAGAAACCGCGCCAGCCACCGAACGGTCGCGACCCGTTCAAGCCGAAGCCCAAAGCACAGCGCAATTTCACTGACCCTGAGTCGAGGATCATGAAGACCTCTGATGGCGCGTTTCACCAGTGCTATAGCGGCCAGGCGATTGTCGACTCCCAGGCGCAGGTGATCGTCGCGGCGGAGCTCTCCGACCAAGCACCCGATGCCGAACAGTTGGAGCCAGCGCTCGATCAGCTGCAGGAAAACCTCGACGCGACCGGCGCGCGGCTGCCCGAGGGCGCCGCGTTGACCGCGGACGCTGGCTACTTCTCCGAGGAAAACGTCAAGAGGACCGCCGCGCACGGCCTGGACCCTCACATCGCGACCGGCCGTTTCAAGCATTCAGAGCCACCGCCGCCCGCTCCCAGAGGGCCGGTCGCGAAGAACGCGACAGCCAAGCAGCGCATGGCACGCAAGCTGAAAACCAAGGAAGGCCACACGACCTACGCCCGGCGCAAGGCAATCGTCGAGCCGGTCTTCGGGCAGATGCAAACCGTCCAGGACGCCCGCCAACTACTGCTACGCGGCAAGTCGGCCGCGCGGGCCCAATGGCGCTTCCAGTGCGCCATCCACAACCTCCTCAAGCTCCACCGCAACGGCGGCCTGGCCCTGATCACGACCGCATGATCCGACCCACGGGTCGACCAGCACCGCCGATCCGCTGCCGCCCAGCCCGCGCCCACCCAGGCCCGTGCTCAGAGCACCAAACATCACCACGACTACCCCGCCCCGCGCGCAAAACATCCCACCCCGGGCGCGTTAGCGACCCACGCTCCTAGGCGGCCGCAGCGCCGGGCGTCACGCGGTAGGCGTCGAACACCGACTCGGTGTTGCGCAGGCGCGTGATCGCGCTCTTCAGCGAGTGCGTGTCGGCCACCTCGACGACGAAGCGGTTCTTGACCATCGGCGGCATCGACAGGCAGCGCGCTTCGAGGATGTTCGCGCCGGACTCCGAGAACGCGCGCGAGAGATCGGCCAGCAGGTGGTGGCGGTCCCACGCGTCGATCTGGATCTCGACGACGAAGCCCGTCGACTGGTCGCCTTCCCAGGCGACGCTGGTGAAGCGCTCGGGGCTCTTGCGCAGCAGCGTCGCGTTGGGGCAGTCTTCGCGGTGGATCGTGATGCCGCGGCCGAGCGAGATGTAGCCGACGATCTCATCGCCCGGCACCGGCCGGCAGCACTTGGCCAGGCGCAGCATCACGTCGTCGACGCCTTCGACCCTGATCCCGTACTGGTTCGAGGACTTCG
This sequence comes from uncultured Solirubrobacteraceae bacterium, assembly GCA_963735705.1. Lineage (GTDB taxonomy): Bacteria > Actinomycetota > Thermoleophilia > Solirubrobacterales > Solirubrobacteraceae > Palsa-744. The sequence continues at coordinate 33,344 of CAVTLZ010000011.1, read as the reverse complement.
TCGGGCGCCGCCGCGCGCGTCCCACCCGCAGCAGGTCCGCGGCGCTGTCCTCGCCGTCGGCCGCCTCGCCCTGCTTCAGGCGCTGCATGACCTTGTTGACGACCAGCTTCGGCGAGACCTTGGCGGCGCCGAGCGCGATGTAGAAGTCGTCGGCCTTGCGGTAGCCGACCTCGCGGATCACGTCCGCCAGCAGCGCCGAGCCGGTGATCTTCTGCGCGGGCAGACCCTGTTTGCGCAGGTGCTCCTGCAGCAGCTCGCGCCCCGAGTGCTCGGTGTCCTGGCGGGACTCGGCCTTGAACCAGGCCTTGATCTTGTTGCGCGCGCGGGTGGTCTTGACCGTCGCCAGCCAGTCGCGCGAGGGTCCGCGCTCGCGCTTGGCGGTGAGGATCTCGACGATGTCGCCCGACTGCAGCTCGTAGTGCAGCGGCACGATTTTCCCGTTCACGCGCGCCCCCACGCAGCGGTGGCCGATCTCGGTGTGCACCTCGTAGGCGAAGTCCAGCGGGGTGGCTCCGGCCGCCAGCGACTTGACTTCGCCCTTGGGCGTGAAGACGTAGACCTCCTCCTCGAACAGGTCGGTGCGCAGCGTCTCCATGAACTCGCGCGGGTCCGAGAGCTCCTTCTGCCAGTCGAGCATCGAGCGCAGCCACTTGAGCTTGGCGTCCTCACCCGAGCCGCCCTCGGATTGCTTGTAGACCCAGTGGGCGGCCACCCCGAACTCCGCCATCTCGTGCATCTCGTGCGTGCGGATCTGGATCTCCAGCGGCTGGCCCTCCGGCCCGATCACGGTCGTGTGCAGCGACTGGTACATGTTGAACTTGGGCATCGCGATGAAGTCCTTGAAGCGCCCCGGCAGCGGCTTCCACAGCGAGTGGATCACGCCGACGGTGCCGTAGCAGTCCTTGACCGAGTCGACGATCACGCGCATCGCGGTGAGATCGTAGATCTCGTTGAACTCGCGGCCCTTGTTCGTCATCTTCGAGTAGATCGAGTAGAAGTGCTTGGCGCGCCCGGCGATCTGCGCTTCGATGCCGACGTCGCCGAGCTCGCTGTGCAGGTACTCGCCGGCCTCTGAGACGTAGCGCTCGCGCTCCTCGCGCTGCTGGGCGACCAGCCCCTTGATCTCCTGGTACTTGCGCGGGTGCAGCGTCGCGAACGCGAGATCCTCGAGCTCCCACTTGATCGCGTGGATCCCCAGACGGTGAGCCAGCGGCGCGTAGATGTCGAGCGTCTCGCGCGCCTTCTCCATCTGCTTCTGCTTGGGCATCGCCTCGATCGTGCGCATGTTGTGCAGGCGGTCGGCGAGCTTGATCAGGATGACCCGCACGTCGGTGGCCATCGCGACCATCATCTTGCGGTAGTTGTTCGCCTGCGCCTCGTCGCGCGACTGGAAGGTGATGCCCGTCAGCTTCGTGACCCCGTCGACCACCTTCGAGATGTCCTCGCCGAAGCGCTCGCGCACCTCCTCGATCGACGCCGACGTGTCCTCGACGGTGTCGTGCAGGAGCGCCGCGCACAGCGTCTCGGTATCCAGGCGCATGCTCGCGCAGATGCGCGCCACCCCGACCGGGTGCACGATGAAGCTCTCGCCCGACTTGCGGCGCTGATCGGCGTGGTGCTCGCACGCGAACACGAACGCGTCCTGCACGCGCGCACGGTCGATTTCCACCGCCGAGTCAGACGCGTGCTCGGAGACGATCGCGAACAGGTCGCTCAGCAGCCGCCGCTCCGAGGGGCTCAGGCCCTGGGCCAGCTCGAACGTCTCCGCCGCTTTCTCTTCGGTGATCGCCATGGTGTAAGGGTAGGGGACGCTCGGGCAGGATTGAAGGCGCTGCCCGCTCAGGGCGCGAACAACACGAGCTCCTCCTGATCGGCCGCCGCCGGCGCCTGCGCGGTGTCCTCCCCGGCTCCCTCGAGCGAGTGCGCGTCCGCGGCGCCGGCCTCCCCGAGAGGCGCGCCGTCCGGCTGCGCGCGGCGGAGCACCAGCCGCGGCTCGCTGACGCCGTTCCACTCGTTGACCTCCAGCGCGAACGTCGCCTGCATCGTGCCCGCGCCGGTGCCCGCGCCGGCGGTGAGCGGCAGGCGCCCACCCGTCCCGAACGCCACCGCCCGCGCGCGCGCGCCGTGCGACTCGACGGTGAAGCGCGCGTGCTTGCCTTCCCCCATCGGTCGCACGTCCGTGAACGTGGCGTCGGCGATCATCAGCGCGACGGTCGGGTTGCCGCGGCCGAACGGGGCCAGCGTCTGCAGCTCCTCCGCCAGCTCCATGCCCAGCTCCTCGCCGCCGAGGAGCGCGTCGACGCGCTCGACCGTCGCAAGATCCTGGGGGCGCAGCACGCGCTCGGCGTGAGCGGACAGCGCGCCGGCGAAGTCGGCGACCCGCCCGCGCTCGATCTCGAGGCCCGCGGCCGCCCGATGCCCGCCGTAGCGGAGCAGATGCTCGCTGCAGGCGGTCAGCCCCGCGAGCAGGTCGAACGCCTCGACGCTGCGCCCGGATGCCCTGCCGGTGTCTCCGTCCAGCGCGATCAGAACGACCGGGCGACCGCTGTGCTCGACCAGGCGCGAGGCGACGATCCCGATCACGCCCGGGTGCCAGCCGTCGTGTGCGAGCACGTACGCGGAGCGCTCGCCGAGCTCGGCCATCTGCGCTTCGGCCTGGAAGCGGATGCCCATCTCCACCTGCCTGCGCTCGCGGTTGGCCGAGTCCAGCTCCTCGGCGATCTGCGCGGCGCGGCGAGCATCCTCGGTGAGAACGAGCTCGAGACCCGCGTCCGCGCGGTACAGCCGCCCTGCCGCGTTCAGGCGTGGTGCGAGCGCGAACGCGACCGCGCGCTCACCGATCTTCGCGGGATCGACACGCGCGACCGTCATCAGCGCGCGCAGGCCCGGCTTGGTCGTGCCCGCCAGCGCGCGCAGCCCGCGGCGCACGAGCGTCCGGTTCTCGCCGACGAGCGGCACGACATCGGCGATCGTCGCCAGCGCCACCAGATCGAGGTCCTGCTCGAGCGCGCGCCGCGCGAGCATCCCGCGCGCGCGCTCGGCGCACGGCTCGCCGCCCTCGCCGCGGGCGCCGGCCTCGAGCAGCGCCTGCGCCAGCTTGTACGCGACCGCCGCGGCGCACAGCTCCGGGCACGGATAGCCGCACAGCGCCGGGTGCACGAGCGGCGCCTGCGGCAGCCTCCCGTCGGCGCGCGGCGCGTGGTGGTCGCTGACGACCACGTCCATCCCCAGCGCCCTCGCCTCGGCCACCTCCTCGACCGCGGTGATCGCGCAGTCGACCGTCACCAGCAGCCGCGTTCCGCGCGCGGCCAGCCGCTTCACGGTGCTCGCGTTCAGCCCGTAGCCGTCGCCGGCGCGGTCGGGCAGGTAGTAGTCGACGTCGGCGCCGAGGCCTCGCAGCGCGCGCACGAGCACCGCCGTCGAGCAGATGCCGTCGACGTCGTAGTCGCCGTGGACGGTGATCCGCGTGCCCCCCGCGACATGGCCGAGGACCGTCGCGACCGCCTGGCCGATGCCGCTGAACGCGCCCGGCGGATGCTCCTCCTCAGCGGCGAGGAACCCGCGCGCGCGGGCCGGATCGGCAAGGCCCCTGCGCACCAGCACCTGCGCGAGCGGCCCGCTGACGCCGAGCTCGCGCGTCAGCCGCTGCACGTCGGCCGGCGGGCACTCGGGGATCTCGAAGCGGCAGGGGAGCACCGAGGCGAGACTACGGCAGGGATGAGACGGAACCGAGGGGGAGGGGCATGGCGCCCCTCCCCCTCGTGCTCACGCGTGCGCCGCGTTCCGCGGAGCGCCCCTTACCCCAGCTCAGCCGGTCACGAGGAAGTTGCTGTGGCCGTGGTCTTCGACTGGGCCGACGATGCTGTCGCCGGTGAGCGACAGTTCGCCCTGCAACGCTCCCACCGACGCTTCCACCTGCACCGAGGCCTGGGCCCCCTCGAGATGGTCGTTGGCGGATGTCGCGTCGGGAGCGTACGGCGTCGTGCCGAAGCCGCCTCCGTATTCGTTCTCGTTGACGTCGATCGCGATCAGGCCGCCGTTCAGTTTGTTTTTGCTGAGCGTGGCGTTGCCCTGGTTGAGCTGCACCGATGCGTAGCCGCCCTCGATCGTGTTCCCGGTCAGGGTCAGCTCCGGCTGGGCCGGGCGTGTTTCCATGCCGGAGATGTACTCGACGCCGATGTCGTTGTCGGCCAATCTCGAGCTTGTCACCGTGGTTTTGGCGCCGGGGAGATACAGCAGCACGCCGCTCGCGTCTTCCTCCCACTGCGAGGCGTTCGTGTGTCCGCACTGCGTCGGGATGTTGCACTCGTCGTCGGAGATCGTCGCTTTGTCGATGTTCGCCTCGGCGCCGCGGCTGACCTGAATCCCGTTCTGGCCCTGGGGGCCGGGGCCGGCGCCCGTGATCGTCACGACCGGACCGACCGTGGCGCTCGAGCCGTCGCCGTCCACCGTGATGCCGTTCTTCTGGTATTCGGTGAATGTGTCGTGCGTCAGGACCGCGTGGCCCACCTCGAGCGCCGGCGCGCTCACCGATGCCGGGCCTTCCAGCCCGCTGACTCCGACCTCGAGCCCGACCCCGCCCTGACAGCCGTTGCCCTCGACGCCCGCGCCCGCGAACGTCACCCTGGTGGCGTCGAGCGTGGCGCCGCCGCCGACCATCGTGTTGTAGAGGCTGTCGTCGCAGGTATCCGCCGGCCACTTGGCTTCGAGCGTCAACGTGCTGATCTTGACGGTCGCGTCGCCGCAGATCGAGACGAGGTCCTCGTCGGGCTGGCCACCCAGGGCGTCGATCGCCCTGTCACAGCCGGTATTCGAGTCGCCGATCGACGCCGGCAGCGCGACCTTCGCGCGGCTCTTGCCGACGAGCGTGACTTCACCGGTGATTTCGAGCTGTTCCCGATATGTCCCGCTGCAGATGTCCACCGTGCTGCCGGGCAGCGTCTCGGCCTCGTCGATCGCCGTCTGGATTTCCTTGAAGCCCGCGTGCGCGCAGCTCGTGTCGGCGCCCGAGGGCGTTTCGCTCACGTACAGCGTCGCCGCGTCCGCCGCCGCGGGCACCCCCGCCAGCAGCGAGAGCGCCGCGACTGCGCCCAGCGCGAGCTGCCTGGTTGCACGAATCCTTCCGCCCATGTTGTCTCCGTTCCTGATCGTCGATCTGCGGACCGCGCGGCGCCACGGCCAGGAGCACTCTCAGCCGCTCGCCACGCCTCGCCAGCCGGCACGCGCCCAGGGCGCCGCCGGTGCGAGCGGGACCCTACTGAAGCGAGCGTCAGACTGCGGGCTCGTACTGTTCCGGTACCCAGGCAATTCGGGTATTTGGGCGCGTTCCACTGGGGTGCGGGCGCGTTCTACCGGGGCGCGATCTCCGCCGCGGCGCGTTCGCGGCGCATGCCCTCCAGGTAGATCAGCGCGATTCCGATCAACGCTCCCGGGACCGCGTACAGCACGACGCCGATGTCGGTCGCCTTTTCACCGGGGATGCGCAGGGCGGAGACCCTCACGCCGTAGATGATCAGCCCGACGACGATCGAGCCGATCAGCGAGCCGATGAACGCGCCGACGATCCCGCCCCAGAAGCGGTCCGGCAGGAAGATCGTGAAGTGCCAGATGGCAAGGCCCATGATCACCCAAGCGAGCAGTCCCATCAGCGCGCCCTCCCGTGACGTTTGTTGCGTCGCGCGCCCGCCCGCCTGCTCTTCTGGCGCTGCTTGGGCTCTTCCTTGAGCACCAGGTCCTCGGGCGTGAGGTCGGCCGCCGGGTCGCGCTCCCCCTCCGGGGACGCTGCGGGCGGGGCCGGCGGCGCGACCGTCGCGCTCGAGTCCGCCGCGCGGGCGCGGCGTCCGCCGGTGGACGCCGGGGGCGGCGGTGCGGGGCCGCCGTTCTCCTTGCCCTCCACGTCGAGGTCGCGCACCAGTTCCTGAAACTCGTCGCGCGAGAGCTGCTGGCCCGGCTCCTCGGGCGCGATCAGGCTGCCGCGGCGCGTGCGCCTGCGCTTCTGCTCGGGCTCGACGTCCTCCGGCGCGCCGGTGGCGGTCGTCGCGTAGGCGGGCACGGCGCCCAGTTCGCGCACGATCCGCGCGCGGCGCACGCGGTAGCCCGGCTCGCGCTCCTTCCAGTGGGTCAGCACCGGCGAGGCGATGAAGATCGAGGAGTACGCGCCGGAGGCGACGCCGACCATAAGCGCGAACGCGAAGTCCTTCAGCGTCGGCCCGCCGAACAGCAGCAGCGCGAGCACCGGCAGCAGCGTGCAGAAGCTCGTCGCCAGCGACCTGGTGATCACCTCGGACATCGAGCGGTTGACGATCTGCGAGAACGCGGCGCGCGGCATGCGCGGGACGTTCTCGCGCACGCGATCGAACACGATGATCGTGTCATACAGCGAATACCCCAGGATCGTCAGCAGCGCGGCGACCGTCGCCGTCGTGACTTCCCTCCCCGTGAGCGCGTAGACGCCCGCCGTGATCAGCAGGTCGTGCATCAGCGCGATCAGCACCGGCACCGCGTACTTCCACTCGAAGCGCAGCGCGATGTAGGCGGAGATCACCAGCAGCGAGGCGATGATCGCGATCACCGCCGCGTTGGCGACCGTTTTCCCGAACGTCGGCCCGATCGAGGTCGAGGAGAAGTCCTTGGTGCCGGTTTCGTTCTTGGCGCTGCCGAACTTCGCGTTGAAGGCCCGCTGGATGGCGTCGACCTTGTTCGGGGGGAGCGTCTTGGTGGAGATCTGGTAGCCGTTGCCGCCGATGCTCGCGTTCGTGAATTTCTGCACCTGGGCGTCGGGATAGCCCGCTTCTTTCATCACGTTCGCGACTTCGCCCTCGGAGACGGACTTGACGAACGCCGTCTGGATGCGCGTGCCGCCCTTGAAGTCCATACCGAAGTGCAATCCCCTGCCGCCGATCGCCAGGGCGCCGATCAGCAGGATCGTGCCCGACAGCGAGAAGAACCACTTCGAGGCGCCCATGAAGTCGAACGTCCAGCCTTTGCGCTTGCGCGCCGCGCCGAGCGCCGCCGGATGGGACACCAGCCGCGAGCGGCTCATCGCGCCGAGCGCCGCCTGCGTGGCAAGCACCGCGGTGAACAGCGAGACGAGCACGCCGATGCCGAGCGTGAACGCGAAGCCCTTGACTTCCGCGGTCGCCAGCGCGAACAGGATGAACGCGGTCATGAACGTCACCACGTTCGCGTCGACGATCGCGGCGAAGCCGTGCTTGTAGCCGCTGGCGATCCCCGAGATGACCGATCTGCCGCCGCGGATCTCCTCCTTGACGCGCTCGAAGATCACGATGTTCGCGTCCGCGCAGACGCCGATCGTCAGGATCAGGCCGGCGATCCCCGGCAGCGTCAGGGTGACGGGGATCAGCTTGATCAGCGCGAAGAAGTACGCCCCGTAGATGACCAGGCCGCCGACGGCGATCGCGCCGAGCACGCGGTAGAAGACCAGCAGGAACAGGCACACCACGAGGAAGCCCGCGATCAGGGCTGTCAGGCCCTGGCTGAGCGCCTGTTTGCCGAGCGTCGCGGAGACCTGCGAGCGGGAGATCAGCACCAGCTTGATCGGCAGCGCGCCGGACTGCAGCTCGTTGGCGAGGTTCTGCGCGGAGGTGATCGTGAACCCGCCGGAGATCTCAGAGCCGGTGGAGGCGTCGATCCCTTCCGGGTACTTGTTGAAGTCGATCGACGGCGTCGTGATCAGCTGACCGTCGAGCACCACGGCGAAGTGCTGCAGGGCCCCTTCGTGGGATATCCCCGGCAGCTGCGCTTCCTGGCCGCGATGGGCGATTTCCTTGGTGACCCGTTCGAATACGCCCTTGCCGCGCGAGGAGAAGCCGAACGTGACGTCGGGCTGGCCGGTGGCTTCGTCGTTGCTCTGCGTCGGGTTGGTGATGTCGCCGCCCGACAGGACCGGTTCGTCGTTGAGCACGTACCAGCTGTTGGGCGAGGGATTGGTGATCTTGCCCCCAGCGCTTTCCAGCGGGTGGGCCCGCACCAGCACCGTCCCCGGGTTGACGCGCACCGCCTTGAGCTTCGCGCCCGCGGCCAGCTTGGGGAGATCGGAGTAGAGGTTGTGTTCGGTTTCTTCCGGTCCGCGGATGACCTTTTCGTGCGCGGTGTCGAGCAGGTACCAGCTGCCGTAGATGCAGTCGTTGACCTGCTGCGGCGTGCATCCCGGCGCCCAGGTCGTGTCGGCCCTGCGCAGGATCGGCGCGCGTTTGACGGCGCGCAGCACCGCCTGGTACTCGAGCAGCCCCGCGGTCACGCCGCCCGGGCCCGTGGACGTGGCGTCGCCGGTGACGGTGCCTTCTTTCGGGTCTTTCTGGCCGGTCGGGCCGATCACGTTCGGCTCCCAGTCGTAGAACTGCAGCTGCGCGGTCCGCCCGACCTCTTCCTGCGCGCGCGCGGCGTTGCTGACGTCGGGCAGCGCCACGTCGATTTCTTCGCCGCCCGAGCGCTGGATTTCCGGCTGCGCCACGCCGAGCTGGTCGACGCGCGTGCGCATGATGTTGATCGCGCGTTCGAGCGATCCAGGAGTGACCTTCGACTGCGCGGTCGGCTTGCCCTGGTAGACGAGCTCGACGCCGCCCTTCAGTTCGAGCCCGAGGCGCGTCTTCTTGGTGGCGATCGCCGCGACCGACGCGGCCACCAGGCCGGCGACGATCAGGAGGATCAGGGTGTTGCGTCGGCGATCGGTCATCGTCGTGGAGAATACCCCCGCGGAGCATCCAGCCCCGCGTCTCGATGGGATCGCCGCCTTCCGGGCGGCATTGGCCGGCCGGGCATCGCCCGGCCTACTTGTCGGGGGTCAGCACGAGCAACAGCCCGCCGTCGTCGTCATACGCCGGGAACATGTCCGCTTTCGCGTTGGCGCTCACGTCGCGTTCGCCGCTGACCTCCACCGGGACCTCCAGCGCGCGCACCCCCCACTCAAGGACGGTGGCCACCGGGTCGTCGCCGCCCACGAAGCGCAGCCCGAGCACCTGCTCGACGCGCTGGCCGATCACGTCTTCCTCCTCCAGGCCGGTGAACGCGAACGAGTTCCTGCCGCAGCCCACGATCCGACCCTCGCCGTCGCACACGAAGAAGGCGGCGTCGGGCGCCGGGTAGTAGTCGTCCAGAAGTTCGAACAGGAACGCGAAGCCGCACTTGGCGCAACCCTTGGGCTGGCGTGTGAAGCCGATGTTGCGATCCAGCTCGCTGGTGCGGTGGCCGCAGTTTGGGCAGATGAACGGATGGGTCATGGCGTGCCTACACAGACTACCCAGGGCCGCGCCGACAGGCGCGGGTCAAGGGACACTCAGAAGAGCGCCGCATCGACCGGCGCCGGCGCCGCCAGCCCGAGATGCTCGTAGGCGGCCGGCGTTGCCATACGGCCCCGCGGCGTGCGCTTGATCAGCCCCTCCTGCAGCAGATACGGCTCGTACACGTCCTCGATCGTGTCCTGCTCCTCGCCGACCGCCACCGCGAGCGTTGACAGGCCGACGGGACCGCCCGCGAACTTCACGCAGATCGTGCTCAGGATCTCCCTGTCCAGGCGATCCAGGCCGCGCGCGTCGACCTGCAGCATCTCCAGCGCCGCGTGCGCCGCGTCGGCCGTCACCACGCCCGCCATGCGCACCTCGGCGAAGTCGCGCACGCGCTTGAGCAGCCGGTTGGCCACGCGCGGCGTGCCCCTGCTGCGCGCGGCGATCGCCAGCGCGCCGTCGTGCTCGAGCTCGATCTCGAGAATGCCCGCGGAGCGGCGCACGATGATCGCGAGCTCGTCGATCGCATATGGCTCCAGGCGCGCCTGAATGCCGAAGCGATCGCGCAGCGGCGTCGTCAGCAGGCCCGTGCGCGTGGTCGCCCCCACGAGCGTGAACGGCGGCAGCTCGAGCGTCACCACGCGCGCGCCCGCGCCCTGCCCGACCGTGATCGGCAGCCGGTGATCCTCCATCGCCGGGTAGAACGTCTCCTCCAGCGTGCGCGCCAGCCGATGGATCTCATCGACGAAGAACACGCTGCGCGGCTCCAGGGCGGTTAGAAACGCCGCAATGTCTCCCTTACGCTCGAGCGCCGGCCCGGCGGTCTGCACGAACGGCACTTCCAGCTCGGCCGCGACGATCTGCGCGAGCGATGTCTTGCCGAGCCCCGGCGGCCCCGCCAGCAGCAGATGATCGAGCGCGTCGCCGCGGGCGCTGCATGCCTCGATCGCCACCGCCAGCTGCTCGCGCAGCGTCTCCTGGCCGACGAACTCCGCCAGGCGCCGCGGGCGCAGCGAACGGTCGAGCTCGTCCTCGGCGACGAGGTACGGCGTCTGGATGCGGGCGGCGATCTCGGTCATGGGCTCAGGGCTGCTCACGAGGTCGAGCGCGCCAGTCGCAGGGCGCCTCCGAGCAGCTCCTCGGCGGTCTCGCCCTCGACGCCGGCGAGCAGCTCCTCCGCCTCGACCGGCGCGTAGCCGAGCTCGAGCAGGCCGTCGCGCGCCAGCAGCCGCGGGTCCTGCGGCTCGCCGCGCCGAGCGACGATCGGCACCCGCATCGCGCTCGCTGCGTCGCCGTCGACGCCGACCTTCTCGCGCAGCTCGACGATGATCCTTTCCGCGGTCCGCTTGCCGATCCCCGGCACGGCCTGGAAGCGCGGCGCGTCGCCCGCCGCCAGCGCGCGGATCAGCTCCCGCGGCGGTCCCGCCGAGAGCACCGCCAGCGCGACCTTCGGGCCGACCGCCTGGACGGACAGCAGCATCAGGAACAGGTCGCGCTCCTGCTCGGAGTGAAAGCCGTACAGCGTGAGCGCGTCGTCGCGCACGATCAGGTGCGTGTGCAGCGTCACCTGCTCGCCCACCGCCGGGACATGCGCGAGCGTCTGCGCGGAGACCGCCGCGCGGTAGCCGACGCTGCCGCTGAGCACGACCACGTGGTCGGTGCGGCGCACCGCGACCTCGCCCCGCAGCAGCGCGATCATGCGAGCGCCTCGGCGCCCTCTTGCACGTCTGCCCCATCGGCCCCGGCGAGCGCCATCGCGAGCGGCGCGCAGTTGACGTGGCAGACGGCGACCGCCAGCGCGTCGGCGGCGTGGTCGGGCCGCGGCAGCTCCGGCAGGCCGAGCAGCGTCTGGACCATGCGCGCGACCTGATCCTTCTGCGCGCGTCCGCTGCCGCAGACCGCGCCCTTGACCTGCTGAGGGGTGTAGCCGGCGCACGGCAGCCCACGCTGGCCGGCCGCGAGCAGCACCACGCCGCGCGCCTGCCCGACGGCGAACGCCGTGCGCACGTTCTGTCCGAAGTACAGCTCCTCCAGCGCCACCGCGTCAGGCTCGTGCTCCTGAAGCAGGGCGTCCACGGCGGCGTGGATCTCGGCCAGGCGGCGCTCCGGCGCGAGCCCCGCGCGCGTGCTGATGACACCGCCGTCCAGTGCCAGCAGCCGGCCGCCGCGGCGCGCGACGACGCCGTAGCCGGTGCTCGCCAGGCCTGGATCTATGCCGAGGACGACCATGGCCTGTGATTCTGCGCCCGCTGCCGGACGCCTGCCTCGCATACCCTGCGAGCCATGGCCGCCCCGCGCATCGACTTCGTCGCCGAGGGCCTGCTCGACGGGCTGGAGGGCGAGGCGCGCGCGGAGCGCCTGGCGCTGCTCGAGCAGCTCGCCGACGAAGGCGTGGCGCTCTCGGAGCTGCGCCGGACGACCGCCAGCGGCACGATCATCTTCCTGACGGCCGACCGCGTGATCGTCGGCAACGAGCGCTACACGGCCGCCGAAGTGGCCGAGCTGAGCGGCGTGGAGCCGGAGTTCCTGGCGGCCGCGCGCCGCGCCATGGGCCTGCCCGTCCCCGATCCCGACGAGCCGGTGTACACGGAGGCAGAGGTCGAGTCCGCGGCGCGGACGCTGCTCGCCCGCCAAGCGGGGATCTCCGACGAGGAGATCCTCGACCTGCTGCGCGTGCTCGGCCGCGGCCTCTCCCAGGCCGCCGAGAGCCTGCGGCTGCTGCCGCTGAAACTGGTGCTCGAGCCCGGCCTGAGCGAACGCGACCTCGCCAGCCGCTACGGCCAGGCCGCCGAGCGGCTGTACCCGCTCGTCGACCCGCTGATCAGCAACGTGCTCGCGCTGCACCTGCGACACACCGCTCAGAGCGAGGTGATCAGCACCCTGGAGCGCGCCGGCGGGCAGCTTCCCGGCTCGCGCGAGGTCGCCATCTGCTTCGCCGACCTGGTCGGCTTCACCCGGCTCGGCGAGGAGGTCCCGCCGGAGGAGCTCGGCCACCTCGCTGCGCGCCTGGAGGCGCTCGCCTCCGAGGTCGCCGAGCCGCCCGTGCGGCTGGTCAAGACGATCGGCGACGCCGCGATGCTCGCCGCGGCCGAGCCCGAGCCGCTGCTGGAGGCGGCGCTGAGCCTGATCGACGCCGCCGACGCGGAGGGCGATGAGTTCCCGCAGCTGCGCGCCGGCGCCGCCATCGGGCTGGCGCTGCCGCGCGCCGGAGACTGGTTCGGGCGGCCGGTCAACCTCGCCAGCCGCATCACTGCGGTCGCCCGCCCCGGCAGCGTGCTCGCCGAGCGCGAGGTGCGCGACTCCGCCGGGGAGGCCTACGGCTGGTCCTACGCCGGCGAGCGGCGCCTGCGCGGGATCCGCGAGCCGGTGGGGCTGTTCCGCGCGCGCCGGCGCTCCTCAGCCTGAGCCTCGCGCTCCCCGTCCCTCTGCTCCCACAGCCGCCACGGCGCCTCCCCCGAGGACCACAGGTCGTTGAGCGCGACGGCGTCCTTGTACGTGTCCATGCACTCCCAGAAGCCCTCGTGCCGATATCCCCGCAGCTCCCCCGCCGCCGCCAGCCCTTCCAGCGGGCCGCGCTCGAGCGCGTCGTCGCCCTCCATGTGGTCCAGCGCGCCGGCCGAGAAGCAGAAGAACCCGCCGTTGATCCAGTGCTCGGAGGTGGGCTTCTCGCGAAAGCCGCGCACGCGGCCGTCCGCATCGATGTCGGTCACCCCGAACTGCAGGCGCGGGCGCACGACGGTCATGCTCGCGAGCGCCCCGTGCGCCGCGTGGAACGCCAGCAGCGCGTCCAGGTCGACGTCGGCGAGACCGTCCGCGTAGGTGACGCAGAAGCGCTCCTCCCCGGCGAGACGGCGCTCCAGCAGCTTGATCCGCCCGCCCGTCTGCGTCTGCAGGCCGGTGTCCACGCACTCCACGCCGACGCCGGCCGGCCACTGGTGCGTGGCGGCGAAGCGCTCGATCAGCTCGCCGCGGTAGCCGGTGGCGAGCAGGAAGCGGCGAAAGCCCTGCACCGCGTACAGCTGGATCACGTGCCACACGATCGGCATCCCGCCGATCTCCACAAGCGGCTTGGGGATCGCCTGCGTGTGCTCCTGCAGGCGCGTGCCGCGCCCGCCGCACAGGATCACGACGACGGGGCGTGCCTCCAATGCCGCGGCCAGCTCGACTCCCTCCGCGACGGCCGCGACGGCAGGCGCCGCGCCGCTAGCCGGCGACACGTTCGAGGACGTCCGCGGATACGTCGAAGTTGGCGTGCACGGCGCTGACGTCGTCGCTGTCTTCCAGCGACTCGATCAGCCGCATCAGCCTGCCCGCCTGGCTCTCGTCGACCGGCACGACGCTCGAGGGGCGGTAGGCCATCTCGGCGCTCTCCATCTCGATGCCGGCGTCCTCCAGCGCCTTGCGCACGGCCGCGAAGTCCACCGGCTCGGTGATCACCTCGAAGACGTCGTCGTCGGTGGCGATGTCCTCGGCGCCCGCCTCCACGGCGGCCATCAGGTCGTCTTCGGTGTAGCGCCCCGCGTCGATCACGATCGTGCCCTTCTTGTCGAACAGGTACGCGACCGAGCCCGGCTCGCCGAGGCTGCCGCCGTTCTTCGAGAACGCGTGCCTGACGTCCGCGCCGGTGCGGTTGCGGTTCTCGGTCAGCGCCTCGACCAGCAGCGCCACGCCGCCCGGTCCGTAGCCCTCGTACAGCACGCTCTCGATCGCGTCCGCCTCGCCGCCCTCGCCGGTGCCCTTGGCGATCGCGCGTTCGATGTTGTCCTTCGGCATCGACGCTTCCTTGGCCTTGCGGATCGCCAGGTCCAGCGCCGGATTGCCGACGGGATCGCCGCCGCCGTCGCGCGCGGCGACCGTGATCGCGCGCGTGAGCTTGGAGAACTGCGCGCCCCTGCGCGAGTCCACGATCGCCTTCTTGTGCTTGATGCTCGCCCACTTGGAATGTCCGGACATGGTGCGGAGTTTAGGATGCACGGGCTGATGGCGACGCTCGACCCCGAGATCTTCAAGGCCTACGACATCCGCGGCCTTTATCCGCAGCAGATCGACGGCGATCTGGCCGAGCGGATCGGCCGCTCCTTCGCGCACGTGCTCGGCGGCCTGGCGGGCAAGCCGGTCGCGGAGCTGCGAGTCGGCCTTGGTCACGACATGCGCCTGAGCGCCCCGGAGCTCTCGGCGCGCTATCGCGAGGGACTGCTGCAGGCGGGCGCGAATGTGATCGACGTCGGCCAGGTGGGCAGCGAGATGCTCTACTTCCTCGTCGGCTCGCGCGAGCTCGACGGCGGGCTGATGTGCACCGCCTCGCACAACCCGAAGGCGTACACCGGCGCCAAGCTGATGCGCGAGGGGGCGCTCGCGCTGTCCGGCGAGTCGGGCATCCAGGACGTGCGCCGCGAGGTCGAAGCGGGCCTCGCCAACGGCGCCGGCGCCCAGACGAGCCCGCCCACCCCAGGCGCCGCGCGCGGCACGCTGGAGGCGCTCGACATCTACGAGGAGTTCCAGGAGGCGGTGCTGCGCTTCATCGACGCGGACGCGGTCCGCTCGGCGCGGCCGTTGAAGGTGGTGCTCGACGGCGGCAACGGCATGGCCGGCCCGATGGTCGGGCCGGTGCTCGAGAGCCTCGACCTCGAGCTGATCGAGACCTACTGGACGCCCGACGGGAACTTCCCCGACCACGAGCCCAACCCGCTGCTGGAGGAGAACCGCCGGCTGATCATCGAGAAGGTGCGCGACACGGGCGCCGACCTGGGCATCGCGTGGGACGGCGACGCGGACCGCTGCTTCTTCATCGACGACACGGGCGCGTTCGTCGACGGCGACTTCCTCACGGCGCTGCTGGCGGAGTCTCTCTTGGAAAAAAATCCGAACCCCACCCACCCCGAAGCGATCCTCTACGACGTGCGCGCCTCGCGCGCGGTCGCCGACACGGTCGCGCGCGCGGGCGGCACCGCGTACATGAACCGCGTCGGGCACGCGTTCTTCAAGACGCGCATGCGCAAGGAGGGCTCGCTGTTCGGCGGCGAGGTCTCCGGGCACTACTACTTCCGCGACTTCTACTGCGCCGACTCCGGCGCGATCCCGGCGCTGCTCGTGCTCGAGCTGCTGGCCACGCGCGGCAAGCGCCTGTCCGAGCTGCTGGCCCCCTACCACGCCAAGTACTTCATCTCGGGCGAGGTCAACTCCGAGGTCGCCGACCCGCAGGGAAAGATGGAGGAGATCGCCGCGCGCTACGCCGACGCCCGACAGCAGCGTCTGGACGGGATCTCGATCGACTACGAGGACTGGCACTTCAACGTGCGACCCTCCAACACGGAGCCGCTGCTGCGCCTGTGCCTGGAGTCGCTCGTCTCGCCCGCGGACATGGAACGCAGGCGCGACGAGGTGCTCGCGCTGATCCGCGGCGCAGACGACGAACCCTCGTCTCGACCGTGACGCTTCGCGTGTCGGTCGAGCCGAGTGCTCGCGCCTGCTGGGCAGGCAAACGATGAGCGACCAGGAACGAACGGATGAGGCGCTCGCGCTGGCGGCCGACGCCGGCATCCACCGCCTGGCGATCCCGACGCCGTTCATGGTCGGGCGCGTGAACGCGTACCTGATCGAGGACTCGCCGCTGACGCTCGTGGACTCCGGGCCGAACTCCGCGAAGGCGCTGGACGAGCTCGAGCAGGCGCTGGCGGCGCGCGGGCACGCGATCGAGGACATCGAGCTGCTGGTGATCACCCATCAGCACATGGACCACTTCGGCCTGGCCTCGATCCTCGCGCGACGCTCCGGCGCGGAGGTGGCGGCGCTGGAGGGGCTCGCGCCGTTCCTCGCCAGCTACGGCCACCAGACCGACCTCGAAGACCGCTTCGCCGAGCGCCTGATGCTGCGCCACGGCATCCCGCCCGAAGTCGTGACCGCGCTGCGCGCGGTGTCCGCGGGCTTTCGCGCGTGGGGCGCGGCCGTCGAGGTCACCCGGCCGCTGGCCGACGGCGGCGTCCTCGAGCTGCGCGACCGCACGCTGCGCGTGCTGCACCGCCCCGGGCACAGCCCGTCGGACACGGTGTTCGTCGACGAGGCGCGCTCGACGATGCTCGCCGCCGACCACCTGATCGCGCACATCTCATCCAACCCGCTGCTCGCGCGGCCGCTGGATGCGGATGAGGAGTACGAGGAGCCCAGACCGCAGGCGCTGCTCACCTACATGGACTCGCTGCAGCGCACGCGCGCGATGGACCTGTCGCTGGTGCTGCCCGGCCACGGCCGCCCGATCACCGACCACGCGGCGCTGATCGACGAGCGCTTCCGCATGCACGACCGCCGCGCGCAGAAGATGCTGCGCCTGATCGCCTCCGAGCCGCGCACCGCGCACGAGATCGCGCAGGAGATCTGGGGCAACGTCGCCGTCACCCAGGCGTACCTGACCCTCTCCGAGGTCCTCGGCCACGTCGACCTGCTGCTGCGCGACGGGGCGGTCGTCGAAGAGGAGCAGGGCGGCGTCGTGCGCTTCCGCGGCGCCTGAGGCTCCGTCCTATTCGACGGCGCGGATCTCGACCGCTTCGGCGCTTGCGATCGCGCCGCTGGTGTCCAGCGAGACGGGGGTCACTTCGTAGGAGTCGAGCACAAGCGTGTCCAGCGCGCCGCCTTCGAAGCTCTCGGGGCTCTGCGCGCCTTCGGAGCCCTTGTAGGCCACCTTGGCGGTCTGGCTCATCTTGTCGACGGGTTGCACGGCGCCGATCACCGATCCCTGCAGCGTCACGGGGACTTTTTCGCAGGTGAAGGTCGCGAGCGGTCCGCTGGTGGGGCTGTTGAGCGCCCAGCCGACCGACGGCTTGGACCCATCTTCGATGAAGCCGAGCTGCGCGGGGAGGTCCGGCACCCTGACTTCGCCCGCGGCCGCGCCCGCGCTGCTGCATACGGCGGTCCCGAAGAAGCGCAGGCCGCATCCGCTGAGGACGAGCGACATCGTGGCGGTCTGCGGCCCGGTGTATTCGCCCTGGGCGCTGCCCGAAGCGCATTCGAGCAGGACGGTCGCCTTGGTGTCTTTGCCCGGCCCAGCTTCGAGCGGGACCTTTTCGAGCGTGAGCGTGAAGTGCGGGTTGGCGAGCGGCCACGGCTGCCATTCGTACTTGCCGCTGTTGGCGCCGGCGCTGAGCGTGGTGCAGGCGCTGGTCTTGTATCGGGAGTGGGCCGTCGCGGTCTTCAGGCACCTGCCGAGCTCGGGGAACTGACGTGTGACGAAGGTCTGCTGGGCGCCAACGCCTGCGCCGTCGGCGTTGCTCGCCACCGCCCGGTAGTAGTAGGTCGTTCCACGCTGCAGCCCGCTCACGTTCGCCGACACGGCGACGTGCCCGGTGCCCGAGCCCGGCAGCGAGGAGCACGGGACGCTCGCTCCGTAGGCGGGGGTGGTGCCGTATTCGAAGCGGCATTCGCCGACCGTCTCGCCGTCGGGGTCGACGCTCGCGCCCAGCGTCGCGGCGTCCGCTTCGACGTGCGAGGCGGCGCCGGTGACGACGGCGGGGGCGCCCTGGTAGGTGAACTCGTCTTCGGATTCCGTGCTGCTGGTGCCGTCGGGCGTGGTCACGGTGACGGCGACGGCGCCGCTGCCGGGCGGCGCCACGGCCAGGATCTCGTCGTCGGAGCGGACCTGGAACTCGCTCGCGGCGACGCCGCCGAAGTCGACGGCGCTTGCGTCCTCGAGATCGCCGCCGAGGATCGTCACTTCCGTCCCGCCGGCGGCCGGCCCCGTGTCGGGCGTCAGCGAGTCGACGACCGGACCCGAGACCGGCGGCAGGGCTGCGAGATCGTGCGAGCCGGCGGCGATCGCGGTGAAGGCGCCGTGGATGAACGGCCCGCTCGGGCAGGGGCCGTAGGCGAACGGCGCGCACACCCCGACGGGCGTGTCGCTGCTGGCGGTCGTCCCGTCGCCGATCGCGCCCCAGTTGCCGCTGCCCCACGCCTGCAGCTGCCCGTCTTCGAGCTCGGCGAGACCGCCCCACGCGTACTCGCCCTGCGCGAGCGCGCGCACGCCGCTCAGCCCCTGCACGAGGCCGGGGCCCATGCCGCAGGAGTATTTGCCCTTTTCCACCTTGCACGTCTGCGGGCCGCTCATCTCGCCGTTGCCTAGCGCGCCCTCGCCGTTGTAGCCCCACGCGGCGACCGTGCCGCTCTTCAACAGCGCGTAGCCGTCGTAGGCGGCGCCGGAGATCGAGCGCACTTCGCCGAGCTCGCCCTTGCACGGCGCCTTGGCTTCGCCGATCGCGCACACCGGGCGCGGCACGCTGCTCGGCTTGTCCGTGCCGTCGCCGAGCTGGCCGAATTCATCCGCGCCCCACGCCATCACGGTGCCGTTCTTCAACAGCGCGAGCCCGTCGAAGGAGCCGGCGGCGATCGCGGCGACTTCGCCGAGGCCGCTCACCGGCCTGGGTATGCGGCTGCACGCTTCGTTTTCGGCGTCGCACGTTTCCGGCCCGGTGGTCGTGCCGTCGCCGAGCTCGCCCTGGGCGTTTTCGCCCCACGCCATCACGGTGCCGTTGCGCAGCCGCGCGAGGCTGAAGTCGGCCCCGGCCGCGATTTCGACGACTTCGCGCAGGTAGTTCTCGGGCTGGCAGGGCGATTCGAGCACCGTGCACACGGGCAGCGGGTACGGGTTGCGTTCGGTGTCGGTGGCGAGATCCCCGTAGAGGTTCCCGCCCCACGCCGCGACCGTGCCGTTGGCCAGCAGCGCGAGCGTCGGCAGGCGCCCGGCGGAGACGGCGGTGACTTCTTCCAGGTAGGGCCCGTCGGGGCATGCGCTGACGCCCACCGCGCACACGCCGACGGGCGCGGTGCGCTGCTGGTAGGTGCCGTCGCCGACGACGCCGAACTCGTTTTCGCCCCACGCGAGCAGCTTGCCGCTCTGTTGCAGGGCGACGCTCTGGCTCCACCCGGCCGACAGCGCCTGCGCTTCGCCCAGCGCGTGCACTTCGACGGGCGCTTCGCTGTCTTCGAGCTCGCCGTCGCCGAGGTCGCCGGAGTTCTTGCCCCACGCGAGCACCGAGCCGGGCGGGTCGTAGACGAAGCGATCTTCGCCGCCGCCGGCGCTGGTGCCGAACGGGGTGGTGACGGTCACGTGCACAGCGCCGGCGCCAGGCGGCGTCTGCGCGGTGATCGAGCCGTCGGACTGCACCGCGAACTCAGGCGCCGGCCTGGAGCCGAAGTCGACGGCTGTGGCGCCGAGGAGGTTCGCGCCGGTGACGGTGACGGTCGCGCCGCCGCTCGCGGCGTCGGTGCCGGGCGAGACGCCCGTCACGGTCGGCGCCGCCGTCGAGAAGGCATCGTCGGCGCCGTAGCCGGTGCCGTCGGCGTTGCTCGCCACCAGGCGGTAGTGGTAGTCGGTCTGCGCCTGCAGTTCGACCGTCCCGCTGACCTGCTGTCCGCTCGTGCCGACCGAGCCTTCCGGCACGGGGACCCTGCTCCCGTAGCCGGTGCTCGTCCCGTATTCGAACCAGTAGCTCGTGGCGAGCCCCCGCGGCGAGACGTAGCCGTGCAGCGTCGCCTGGCTGGCGCCGACGCCGCTCGGCCCGCGGGTGGTGGCGATCGGAGCGGCGGCGCCCACCTGCAGCGGACCCTCCGGCGTGCCGTTGCCGGTCGGCCCGTCGTAGCCTTCCTCGGCGCGGCAGAAGTACGCCACTTCGGGCGCGTCCGAGCACTTGCCGTTGACGCCGCTGGTGACATCGTTGAGGCCGGAGGCGGCCTCGTAGAAGGCCTCGGCCCCCGGCAGCGAGCGGACATATTCTTCGGCGTGCGCCTCGATCCCGGCGACCAGCGGCGAGGACGCGCTGGTGCCGCAGATGTCCTCCCAGTGGCCGTCGTACACGGACACCGGCGTTTCGCAGGCGCCGTCGGCGGCGACGTCGACGGTCATGCGACCGGCACAGCCGGGGTCGCCCTGCCAGCTGGGCTTGGGAAAGCGGCTGCACCCGGAGCCGCCGCCGTCGCGGCTGTTCGGTTCATACCAAGGCACCTCAGACCAGCCCCGCGCGTTGTCCGCGCGGTAGAGCTCCGTGCCGCCGACGGCCACGACCGAGGGCAGCGACGCCGGGTAGTCGGGCGAGCTGGCGCCCTTGAAGTAGTTGTCGTAGGCGTTGTCCCCGCCCGCGAAGAACAGCATCACGCCCGGGTGGTCGAAGTATTCCTTTTCGTATCTCTCGCACTGCGTGAGGTTGCACTCCTGTTCGGGGCTGCTCCAGCTGTTGGACACCTCGATCGCGCCGAGCTTGACGGCGGTGTTCTCGGCGGCGCCGAGCGCCGATTCGCTGGCGGTGGCGGCCTGCACGAGCAGGATGCGGCATTCGGGGCATGCCGCGGAGACCATCTCGATGTCGAGCGCCTGCTCGCTGTCCCAACCGCCTTCGGCCGGGTAGGTGGATTCCTGGCCCTTCTGGTTGACCTTGCGGAAGCACCCGTTGGCGGTCGTGCACGGCGGCAGCCCGTAGCGTTCGCGGTAGACGGCGAGCGATTTTTCCGCTTCCGGGAAGCCGTACGCGTCGACGATCGCGATCGTCTCGCCGGCCCCGCCGGTCGCGGGGCTGTCATACGCCGACTGCAGGTCCTGCGGGTCATAGCCGCCCTTTTCGCCGCTGCCCTGCAGCGGCGTCCCGTCGGGGAGCGCCAGCCGCCGCTTGCCGTGCACCGTCTTGCGCACCGGCTGCGGGTCGACGATCGCCTGGCAGGTGCCTTCCGGGCAGACGTAGTAGGGCCTCGTGGTAGAGGGCGTCAGCGAGATCCCGCCGGCCGCCGCGGCGGCCGCACGCGCCTGCAGGGTCCGCGATCCGGCCTTGCCCAACAGCGGGGCGGCGAGGAGCCCCGACGGCAGGGCTTCTTCCGCCACGTCGGCCGTGCGCGCGACGGCGACGGGCGCAAGCGCGCCAAGCGCGAGGACGATGCCCGCGAGCGCGGCGAGGACCGCTCGCCGGCCGCGCAGCTCCATCTCACCGCCTCCGCTCACGTGACCCGCCCTCGTCCCGATCGTCCGTGACAATCCGGTCGGCTCCTCCAGGGCCGGCCGGCAGCGAAAGCACGGTACTCCAGTGGCCCCTTCCCGTCAACCCTAGTGAGCGCGCTCGGCGGGGCCGCGGGGCAATCCCGGCCGCTCATGGCCACGCGAGGCGTGGTGCGAGGCGCCGGCTGGCCCGATCGCCTTGCGGTAATATTCAGATTATCGATGATGTTTGTGTACAAAAGATGGGCTCCCCTCGGGGAGCGTCGGGGCGCGTGAGCGAGACGAGCGCCATCGCCGAAGCAGCCCCCACCGCCCCCGCGCGCGCCGTGGGCGATCGCGTCGGCGACCTGTTCTCCTTCCCGGACCCGGTCAACGAGGTCTCCGCCCGCCTGGTCGCGGGCGGCGTGGTGCTGCTGAGCGCGGCGACGATCGCGCTCAACCAGCCGTGGCTCACGGCGCTGATCGCGTACGGCTTCATCGCGCGGGTGGCGAGCGGCCCGACGCTCAGCCCGCTCGGCCAGCTGGTCACGCGCGCGGTCGTGCCGCGCCTTCCCGTCGCCGCCAGACCGGTTCCGGGTCCTCCCAAGCGCTTCGCCCAGGCGATCGGCGCGACGTTCTCAGTCTCAGCGGCGGTGCTCGCGCTGGGCTTCGGGCTGAGCACCGCGGCGTACGCGCTGCTCGGGGCCCTGATCGCGGCGGCGACGCTCGAGTCGGTGTTCGGCGTGTGCCTCGGCTGCAAGCTGTTCGCGCTGCTGATGCGCGCCGGCGTGATACCGCCGGAGGTCTGCGAGCGCTGTGCGAACATCGCGACAGAGCCGCGCGGGCCGGCGTGAGCGAGCGCTCCAGCCGCAGCGGAACGCACTGATGCTGTTCAAGCAGATAACCCACGACGACCTCGGCTGCGCCTCGTATCTGATCGGCGACGAGCACGCGGGGGTGGCGGCGGTGGTCGACCCGCGCTTTGAGATCGACGCGTACCTCGAGCTGGCGCGCTACCGCGGCGTGAGCATCGCGCACGTGCTCGAGACCCACAACCACGCCGACCACGTCTCCGGACACGGGCGGCTGGTGGCGGCGACCGGCGCGCGCATCCACGTGCACAGCCTGGCGCAGCCCGACTACGAGCACGAGCCGTTCGAGGACGGCTGGGAGCTGCAGCTGGGATCGCTGATCGTCCGTGCGCTTCACACCCCGGGACATCGCCCCGAGCACACGGCGTTCCTGCTGATCGACACCGAGCGCGGAGCGGACCCGTGGGCGCTGCTCAGCGGAGACAGCCTGTTCGTGGGCGATGTGGCGCGCACCGATCTGGCGATCGACGCCTCGCAGGGCGCGCGCCAGATCTTCGCGTCGGTGCGCGAGAAGCTGCTGACCCTGCCCGACGACTGCGAGCTGTGGCCGGCCCACCTGGGCGGCTCGATGTGCGGCGGCGCGGGCATGGACGCGAAGATCTGCTCGACGATCGGCTTCGAGCGCCGTCACAACCCCACGCTGGCGATCGAGCAGGAGACGGAGTTCGTGGCACAGGCGCTGGCCAAGCTCGGACCGCAGCCGCCCAACTTCGAGAAGATCGTGGCGCTCAACCGCGGGCCGCTGGTGACCAGCGGCGTGGAGGTGCCGGCGCTGTATCCGCACCAGGTGCAGCTCAAGCGCGAAGAGGGGGCGCTGCTGGTGGACGTGCGCACCGATCTGCAGTTCGACGACGTCCACATCCACGGCTCGATCTGCATCCCGTCGTTCACCTCAGGCTTCGGCTCCAAGCTCGCCTGGCTGGCCGATCACGACCAGGAGGTCGTGTTCATCGGCCGCGACGACGCCGACGGGCGACGCGCCGCGAAGCTCGCGCTGGCGGTCGGCGTGCGCAACATCGCGGGCCTGCTGGCGGGAGGGATGACCAACTGGCGCCAGGAACGCCACCCGGCCGAGCACACCGACCGAGTCGCGGCGGACGACCTTCCCGGCTGGCTGGCCAAGGAACCGGACCTGCAGCTGCTGGACGTGCGCGAGCGCCACGAATGGGCCGCGGGCCACGTGCCGGGATCCGTGTTCACCGCGTGGCACGACATCACCGACGTGCCGCCCGGGATCGACCCCACGCGGCCGATCGCGGTGATCTGCGCGGGCGGCGCGCGGGCGGCGACCGCCGCCAGCCTGGTCAAGCTCCACGGCGCCCACGACGTGATCCACGTGGTCGACGGCGGCGTGCCCCAGCTGGCGGACGCCGGCGTGCGGCTGGAGTCAACCATCTAGGGCAAGAGCTGAATCAAGCAAGCGATGAAGCCACAGCAGACCGCGATCCATGTACGCGCCATGCACGGGCTCATGCCCTGGTCAGCCGAGCGTCGACCGTAGCCAAGCACGCCCAGCATGCCTAGCGCGACGATCGCCGCGCCGACACCAAACACCGCGTCTATGTATGTGCTGCTCGCACCCGGAAGCTGGGAGCCGAGAACGAAGCGCGCGACCGTGCCCGCGAACAGCGCGAGAAAGCCGGCGCCGGCGATGCTCAAGAAGCGTCTCAGCGGCACAATGACAGTCGCCTCGCGCGAGCCCGTCTCGGCCTCCACGTATACGAAGCCGAGCAACGACGGCACCGCCAGCGCCCACCCGAGGCTGATGACGCGCGCGAACCTCACGGTGCCCTGGCCGAACGCCAGCGCCGCCACCGACGTCAGACCCCAGAAGATCGCGGCAAGCGAGATCACGAAGCCGGCGCGAGCGCAGATGCTGATCGCCATGCTGCGCGGACTGGACTCGCGTTCGGCGCCCACGCCGATCAACTCGATCGCAGCGACCGTGCAGCCGAACACCGCGAAAAAGAAGCCGATGGCCGCGCGATCGCTGAACCGCTGCGCATACGCGAGGCATTCCGTGCCGAACTGTTCCCGCAGGCTCAGGCCGCTTCGACAGAAGCTGCTCGAGTCGGCCTGGCTGAGCAGCACGATCGCCGTGACGCCGAAGCCCGCGATCGCACCGGCGAGCGTGCCGAGTGAAAGGCCCGCCGAGCGCACGTCGTACAGCGGCCCGGCCAATAGCCGAGGCTCGTCGACCGCCCCGGGCGACGGCGGCGCGGCGGGCGTGGGCGCGCCCGCCTGCTTCTCTACGCCGCCGATGCCGTCGCCGCGAGCGCGCGGGT
Source organism: uncultured Solirubrobacteraceae bacterium (assembly GCA_963735705.1). Classification (GTDB taxonomy): domain Bacteria; phylum Actinomycetota; class Thermoleophilia; order Solirubrobacterales; family Solirubrobacteraceae; genus Palsa-744. The sequence goes on along the minus strand of CAVTLZ010000011.1, from coordinate 9,001 downwards.
GAACCCGAGCATCACGCTGTTGCGCTGAACCGGCGGCAGCGCGCGGTTCACCCGGATCGCCGCCTGGTAGACATCGTCAGAGAAACCGAAGTAGTCGCACGGCTCGGCGCCGTGGTCGAGCGCAACCCGCTCTGCAACCGCCCCCCAGCAATCCGAGGAAAAGTCCTCACCCAGCGGCTCTCGACGAATCGCGATCGCGTCAGCAAGCTCTTGAAGTCTTGTCTGCTCGTTCATGACATCGGCTCCTCTCATTCGGTCATCTGGACCGCGCGAGGATACCGTAGTCTTCTGCGCGCGATGAGGCGCTGCCCGAAGTGCACGGCAGAGGTGACGGCGACGGCCAGCTTCTGTCACAGCTGTGGCGCCGACCTGCGGCCCGACGAACCCTCGCTGTACGAATGGGGACGCAACGCGCTCTACGGCCTGCTGCTCGGGCTCTCACCATCACAGCGCCTGTCCACGAGCCGCAGCCGCCCGGAGGGCATCGCCGAACAGGTGGTCGCAGAGGGATACGCGCTCTTCATCACGGTCGTGCTGCTCGTCCTGCTGGTGCTGTCACCCGGCCACACTTCGCCGTTTGGGATCGCCGCGTTGGCGGTGGCGGCGATCAGATGGGTCGAGATACAGACACTTGGATTGGGTCTTCTCTTCAAAAAGCGTGACATGGACGGCGCCGACGTCGTCAGCATCGTGGTGGCAGGGGCGGGGCTGTCGCTGACCTCGGCAATCTGGACCCACGTCCTCACCAACGCGCACAGCGACTGGACCACGTCGGTCCCCACAAGCCCGTTTGCGGCGTGGTACTCGAGCGTGACCAACCTCGTCGTGCTCGGCAATGGCCGCTACGTGCCAGCCAGCTGGCCGGCTGAGCTGATCACGGTGGTCACCAGCGCATCTGGCGTGGCGCTGCTCGCGGTGTACCTGGCGCGCACGGTGAGCCTGCTGCGCTGAGCCCGAACACCCTCTTCGGGACACCGAGATGCGCATCAGCGGCCCTCCCCCGCCTCGCGCGCCAGCTGCCTGTCCCTTACCCGCTCCAGGAACAGCCGGTGCAGGCGATCATCGGCGCCGAGCTCGGCGTGGAAGGACACCGCCAGGGCCGTACCCTGGAGCGCGGCCACCGGATGGCCTTCCACCTCGCCGAGGATCTCCACGTCGGGCCCGTGCTCGGCGATCCACGGCGCGCGGATGAAGATGCCGCGGATCGGAGGCCCGTCGATGCCGCGCAGCTGCACGTCGGCCTCGAAGCTGCGGATCTGGCGTCCGAATGCGTTGCGCTCAGCACGCATGTCCATCACGCCCAGGTGGTCGCGGTCGAGCATGATCAGCCCCGCGCACGTGCCCAGGATGGGAATCCCACCCACCCCGCCGGCGCCCGCCAGCTCCAGCAGCGGCTCAGCCAGACCCTCGCGCGCGATCCCCAGCGTCATCGTCGTGGACTCCCCGCCCGGCACCACCAGGCCGTCGAGGCCGTCGAGATCCTCCGGCACGCGCACCTCGCGCGTGCGCGCTCCTAGCCCGCTCAGCATCCGCTCGTGCGCCTCGAACCCGCCCTGCAGCGCGAGCACGCCGATGAGAGGCGGCACTACGCGATCCGGACGGTCGAGGGTCGAGGGGGGCAAGGACGCAGGGAGCGAAGTGTGCTTCGCACATGAGCGACCGAGGACGCCGCCCCGCGAAGTGCCATCGGCCGTCCGGCTACCAGCCACGTTGGGCGAGAAGCTGCTCGTCCTCCAGCTTGGAGCTCTCCAGGCTGACCATCGGCGTGCCGAGTCCGCGTGAGGCCCGCGCGACGCGCTCGGCGTCCTGCCAGTGGGTGGTCGACTCGACGATCGCGCGTGCGCGCGTGGGCGGGTCCTCGGACTTGAAGATGCCGGAGCCGACGAACACGCCTTCGGCGCCGAGCGCCATCATCAGCGCGGCGTCGGCGGGCGTGGCGATGCCGCCGGCGCAGAACAGGACCACCGGCAGGCGTCCGGCGACGGCGACCTCGCGCACGAGGTCGAGCGGCGCGGCGAGCGTCTTTGCGGCGGTCGCGATCTCGTCGGCGCCGAGCGTCGCCAGGCGACGGATTTCGCCTGTGATCTGGCGCATGTGGCGCACCGCCTCGACGATGTCGCCGGTGCCGGCCTCGCCCTTGGAGCGGATCATCGCGGCGCCCTCGCCGATGCGGCGCAGCGCCTCGCCGAGGTTGGTGGCGCCGCACACGAACGGCACGTTGAAGTCCCACTTGTCGATGTGGTTGGCCTCGTCCGCGGGCGTCAGCACCTCTGACTCGTCGACGTAGTCGACCTCCAGCGCCTCCAGCACGCGCGCCTCCATGAAGTGCCCGATGCGGGCCTTCGCCATCACGGGGATGCTGACCGCCTCCTGGATGCCGGCGATCATCTCCGGGTCGGACATGCGCGCAACGCCGCCGTCGCGGCGGATGTCGGCGGGCACGCGCTCGAGCGCCATCACGGCGGTCGCGCCGGCGTCCTCGGCGACCTTCGCCTGCTCGGGCGTGACCACGTCCATGATCACGCCGCCCTTCAGCATCTCCGCCAGGCCCGTCTTGACCCTGAATGTCGCTTCGTCGCGCATAGGCCCCTAGTTTGACATGCGCACCGGGGCAGCGAGGGCGCGCGGCTCGGTTGCTCAGTCGAGCTCCCGCCAGAAGACCATGCGCGGCTCCCCCGACGCCGTGTAGCCGGCGTGCTCCGTCGCGGCAAAGCCGAGCGCGAGATGAAAGGCCAGCGACGCATGGTTGCCGGGCCGCGTGATCGCCTTCAGCGCCGTCGCGCCGCGAGCACGGGCGAGCGACTCGAACTCCTCATACAGAGCGCGCGCCAGCCCACCCCTTCGATGATCCTCCCGGACGCCCACGACGTGCACGTACCCCACGTGAGCGGGCGTCACGAACCCGAGCAGATAAGCGATCGGGTGCCCGCGATCGTCGTGGAAGACGAGCGCGGTGTCGCCGAACTCGTGCACGTACAGCGCGTGGTGCAGCGCGGTCGTGTCCCGCTCACCCCAGAACTCCCCCAGCGACGCGACGATCGCCTGCAGATCCTCGATCGTGGCGCGGCGAATCGGAGGCACGCCAAGATGCTACGTATCTGCGCCCTGGTAAGGGTTACGCGATCTCGGGCACCCGCTTGTTCCGGTCGGTGCATGCACCGACCGGCGGGGCCGCGCATGCGCGGCCCCGGACCACGCCGCATGCGGCGTGGTCATGCCCAAGAGATGTCTCGATACGGCAAGGGTCATCCTCGGCCAAGCGGAGCCGTGAGACGGGCGGCTCGCCCGCCGCGAAGCGGCCGCGAGACGACCGGCTCACGGCGCAGCGCTACTTGAGCCGAAAAGCCTTGATGCGATCGTCGTACTGCGCGGTGTCCTGCGCGTACACGCCGTAGGCGAGCGCCTGGATGATGCTGAGCAGCGCGGTGTGCGAGCGCACGTACGCGGGGCTGTTGGAGGAGTAGTAGAGCTTGATCTGCGCGAGCTTGGCGACCTCGGAGAGGGTCGCGTCGGTGATCGCGGCGGTGCGCGCCTGGCGGTGGCGGGCGAGCTTCATCGCGCGCACGACCAGCGGGTGCGGGCGCCCGGCGGAGAGGCCGATGACGAGCGTGTTCGCGTCGATCCGCCCGAGACGGCTGAGCGCCTCCTGCGAGGGGCTCGCGACGACGTCCACGCGCAGGTCCAGCAGCATCAGCAGGTGGCGCAGGTAGCTCGCGAAGAACGCCATCTGGTCGGTGCCCGCGACGAGCACCTTGTCGGCCCCGACGATCGCCTCGATCAGCTGGTCGACGGAGCTGCGCGAGACCTTGCGCGCGGTGTCCTCGACGTTCAGGTGGTCGGCCGCGAGCGCCGCCTCGAACTCGTTCTGGTCGAGCGAGAACAGCGGCGTGGACGGGGCCGCCGGCCCCTCCTTGGTGGCCTTCGCGTTGACGCGCCTGTATTCCTCGCGCGCCGCCGCCTGCAGCTCGGGGAAGCCCTCGAAGCCGAGCGCCTGCGAGAAGCGCACGACGGTCGAGCTCGAAGTGTTCGCGCGGCGCGCCAGCTCCTCCGCGGTCTGGAAGGCGGCCTCGTCGAGATGGTCGACGATGTACTGCGCGACGTCCTTCTGCGAGCGCGAGCACTCGTCGAAGCGAGCCTGGATGTACTTCGACAGGCTCTGGTGCTCGCTCGTCCCGTTCGCCGGCGGAGCCTCGGCGGTCTTTGTCGCTGCACGCTTCATCGGCGGTTGAGTTCGACGTGTCCCGCTCGCACTCCTCCCCACAACGGAGTAGCTCGTGCGAGATCCTTCTCCGCACGCGAGGTGATCCAGCGTCCCGCTGGGCGCGTACATAAGCTCAGACCCATGCGTACGACGAGAGACCACAGGTGAGAATCGCCGTCGTCGGCGCGGGCGTCTCCGGGCTCCTCGCCGCCCACCTGCTGCACCGCGAGCACGAGATCGTCGTCTACGAGGCCGGCGCGTACGCGGGCGGGCACGCGAACACGATCCGCGTGGACACCGAGCACGAGACCCACGACGTGGACACCGGCTTCATCGTCTGCAACGACCGCAACTACCCCAACTTCACGCGGCTGCTCGGCAGGCTCGGCGTCGCCACGCAGCCGACACACATGAGCTTCTCGGTCAAGGGCGAGGACGAGGACTTCGAGTACGCCGGCACGCCGCGCGGGCTGTTCTGCCAGCGGCGCAACCTCGCCAGCCCGCGCTTTCAGCGGATGCTGCTCGACCTGCTGCGCTTCAACCGCGAGCTGCGCGGCATGCTCGCGCGGTCCGAGCGCGCGGAGTCCGCGGCGCGCGGGGCGCTCGAGCCGCGCTGGGGCCACGCGGAGGAGTCGCTCGGAGAGTTCCTCGCCCGGCGGCGCTTCTCGCGCGCGTTCGTCGAGCGGCTGATCGTGCCGCAGGTCTCCGCGGTGTGGTCGGCCGACCCGCGCCAGATGCGCTCGCTCCCGGTGCGCTTCATGGCGGAGTTCTTCGCCAACCACGGCATGCTCGGCTTCCGCGACCGTCCGCGCTGGTCGACCGTGACGGGCGGCTCGGCGCGCTACGTGGACGCCCTGATCGCGCCGTTTCGCGAGCACGTGCGCCTGCGCACACCGGTGCGCTCGATCGCGCGCGGCGAGGATCGCGTCGAGGTGACGAGCATGCACCCGGACGGCGTGTCCGCCACGGAAAGCTACGACCACGTGGTCATCGCCACCCACTCAGACCAGGCGCTCGAGCTGCTGCGCGACCCCTCCGCGCACGAGCGCCGGCTGCTGGGCGCGATCCCCTACCAGCGCAACGAGGCGGTGCTGCACACCGACAGCACGCTGCTGCCGCGCCGCCACGCGGCGCGCGCGGCGTGGAACTTCCACCTGCTGCGCGAGCCCAAGCCGCTGAGCACGGTCACCTATTACATGAACCACCTGCAGCGCCTGCACGCCGACCGCGACTTCTGCGTGACGCTCAACCGCACCGAGGCGATCGACCCTGAGAAGATCATCACCACGATCTCCTATTCGCACCCCGTGTACACGCCCGCGGGCGTCGCCGCGCAGTCAGAGCACGCGCGCATCAGCGGCCTGCCGGGACGCACGCATTACTGCGGCGCGTACTGGGGCTGGGGCTTTCACGAGGACGGCGTGCTCAGCGCGCTGCGCGCGTGCGCGCCGTTCGGGGTGAAATTGTGAGCGTCCGGCCGGCACGCGTGGACCCGCGGCCCGCCGGCCGGCCCGTCTCGTGCCTGTACGAGGGCGCTGTGCGCCACCGCCGCCACGGCACGCCCGCGGACGAGCTGCGCTACCGGATGTTCATGGTCTACCTGGACCTCGACGAGCTGCCGCAGTGCCTGGACGGGCGGCTGCTGTGGTCGGCGCGGCGCCCTGCGCTCGCGTGGTTTCGCCGCTCCGACCACCTCGGCGACCCGCGCATGCCGCTGGCGGAAGCGGTGCGCGAGCTGGTGGCCGAGCGCACGGGCACACGCCCTGAAGGCCCGATCCGACTGCTGACGCACCTGCGCTACTTCGGGCACTGCTTCAACCCCGTGAGCTTCTACTACTGCTACGACGACGGCGCGGACCGCAACGGCGATGGCGACACCGGCGGTGAGCGTCTGAGCGCGGTGGTCGCGCACGTGACGAACACGCCGTGGGGCGAGAGCCATTCCTACGTGCTCGGCGCAGGCGGCGCGGAGGACCACGGCTCGACCGCGCTGCTCGGCGGACGCTCGGACAAGCGTCTGCACGTCTCGCCGCTGATGGGCATGGAGCACACCTACGAGTGGCGCGTGAGCGAGCCCGCGGAGCGGCTGTCGGTGCACATCGAGTCCCACCGCGCGGACCGGGGCGCCGACGGGTCGGTGCACGCGCGGGCCGACGTGCGGGCGGACGGCCGGGCGGACGCTGATGGCGCCGGCCCGGTGTTCGACGCGACGCTGTCGCTGCGCCGCCGTGAGCTGAGCGGCCGCGAGCTGGCACGCGCGCTCGCCCTCTATCCGTTCCTGACGCTGCGCATCGTCGCGCGCATCTACGGCCACGCGCTGTCGCTGCGACTGCGCGGCGCGCGCTACTTCCCGCATCCAGGCGCGGCGGGAGCGCCGACGGACACAGGCAAGCGGGCGGTGTCGGCATGAGAGCGGGCGCAGGGCGCATCAGTGACCGCGCGGCCCGCTGGCTGGTGCTGCGCGTGCTCGCGCACATCCGCGGCGGCGAGCTGGAGCTCGTGGAGCTGACGCCGGGCGGTGCGCGCGTGCGCATCGGCGAGCTCGACGCGGCGCGCCCGCTGCGGGCGGTCGTCCACGTGCGCTCCGGGCGCTTCTACCGCCAGCTGCTGCGCGGCAGCATCGGCCTGTGCGAGTCCTACGTGGACGGGCTGTGGGAGTGCGACGACCTGGTGGCGCTGACGCGCATCGCGGCGTTGAACGTCGGCGCGCTGGACCGGCTGCGCCGCGTGCTGGCGCCGGCGCTGATCCCGGTGCAGCGCTGGGCGCGGTGGCTGGCGCGCAACACGCCGATGCGCTCGCGCAGGCGGATCGCCGCCCACTACGACCTGGGCAACGAGCTGTTCGCGCTGTTCCTGGACCGCACGATGATGTACTCGTGCGCGGTGTTCGAGCAGCCGCAGGCGAGCCTGGAAGACGCGTCGCTGGCGAAGCTCGAGCGCGTGTGCGCGAAGCTGGACCTGCGCCCGCAGGACCATCTGCTGGAGATCGGCACGGGCTGGGGCGGGCTGGCGGTGTACGCGGCGGAGCGCTACGGCTGCCGCGTGACGACGACGACGATCTCGCGCGAACAGCACGCGTACGCGTGCGCGCGGGTGCACGAGGCGGGCCTGGAGGATCGCGTGACGGTGCTGCTGCAGGACTACCGCGAGCTGCGCGGCCGCTACGACAAGCTGGTGTCGATCGAGATGATCGAGGCGGTCGGCTGGCAGTACTTCCCGACGTACTTCCGCCGCTGCTCGGAGCTGCTGGCGGACGACGGCGCGATGCTGCTGCAGGCGATCACGATCGACGACCGCGCCTACCACGTGGAGAAGGCTGGTCGCAGCTTCATCAACACCTACATCTTCCCCGGCGGCTGCCTGCCGTCGCTTGAGATCATCGCGCGCTCGCTGGCGCGCGTGACCGACCTTCGCCAGATTCACCTGGAGGACATCACCGAGCACTACGCGACGACGCTCGAGCGCTGGCGCGAACGCTTCGTGGATGCCTCCGAGCGCGTGGCGGAGCTCGGCTACGACGAGCGCTTCCGGCGACTGTGGGAGCTGTATCTGAGCTACTGCGAGGGCGGCTTTCGCGAGCGGCGCATCCAGGATGTGCAGCTGCTGCTGGCAAAGCCCGGCTACCGCGCCGAGCGCGCGCCGGTAGTGTCCCTGGCGGCATGAGACGCAGCCTGTTCGAGGACGTTCACGAGGACTTCCGCGCGAGCTTTCGCACGTTCCTGCAGCGCGAGGTGATCGGCGAGGAGGGCCGCTACGGCGAGTGGGAGCGCGCGGAGATCGTGCCGCGCGAGGTCTACGAACTGGCCGGCAGGGGCGGCTTCCTGGGCATGGCGGTGCCGGAGGCGTACGGCGGCGCGGGCGCGGAGGACTTCCGCTTCAACATGGTCATCGGCGAAGAGACCCAGCGCGCAGCGGTGGGCAGCGTCGGCCTCGGAATGTCGGTGCACACGGACATCTGCGTGCCGTACTTCCTCAGCTACTGCACCGAGCCCCAGCGCGAGCGCTGGCTGGACGGGATCGCCTCGGGCGAGCTGATCGCGGCGATCGCGATGACCGAGCCGGGGATCGGCTCGGACCTGGCGGCGATGTCCACGAGCGCGAAGCGCGAGGGCGAGCACTACGTGGTCAACGGCTCCAAGACGTTCATCACCAACGGCATCAACGCGGACCTGGTGATCGTGGCGGTGAAGACCGATCCGTCAGAGCGCCACCGCGGCATCAGCCTGGTGGTGGTCGAGCGCGGCATGGAGGGCTTCGAGCGCGGGCGCAACCTGGAGAAGATCGGCCAGCACGGCCAGGACACCGCGGAGCTGTCGTTCGCGGACGTGCACGTGCCGCTCGACAACCTGCTCGGCGAGGAGGGCGAGGGCTTTCGCTACCTCGTCTCCAACCTGCCCCAGGAGCGCCTGTCGATCGCCGCCGCCGCCGTCGCAGCCGCCGAGGCGGCGCTCGGATGGACGCTCGAGTACGTGCGCGAGCGCCACGCGTTCGGCCAGCCCATCGGCTCCTTCCAGGCCTCGCGCTTCACGCTCGCGGAGCTCCACGGCGAAACGCAGGTGGCGCGCACGTTCGTCGACCAGTGCGCGCTCGCGCTGAACGCCGGCGAGCTGACACCTGAGGACGCGGCGACCGCCAAGTGGTGGTGCACGGACCTGCAGGGGCGCGTCGTCGACCGCTGCCTGCAGCTGTTCGGCGGCTACGGCTACATGCTCGAGTACCCGATCGCGAGAGCGTTCGCCGACGCGCGCGTGACGCGTATCTACGGCGGGGCGAACGAGATCATGAAGGAGATCGTCGGGC
>CAVTLZ010000010.1:0-26459 GCA_963735705.1 uncultured Solirubrobacteraceae bacterium | reverse complement strand
CGAAGCCAACGGCGCATCTCACCGACGGGCCCAACGGCGAAGCTCCTGCCCGCCACCTCGGGCTCCATCACGGGCACGCTAGAGGAATGGAGGCCGAGCCAAGCCGACTGGTGCATGCTCGGGACGCGCGGACGCACCCCCGAACGGCGCGGCCGCGCCCCTCAACTATGCCTATGCGATACTTAGGCACCTCTCATGGCGGGCGATCTCACTCTCGGCGAGGCGGCGAAGGCGATCGGCGTGAGCGTGGACACGCTCCGCAGGTGGGATCGGGCGGGCAAGCTGCGCACGCATCGAGACGGCCGCAATCGCCGGGTGGTTTCGTCTCGTGAGGTCCAGCGACTCACCAAGCGTCCCGTGCGGCACGACACGGGAGCCAAGTTGTCGGCGCGCAACCGCTTCGATGGGATCATCCGCTCGGTCGAGGTCGACGGCGTGATGGCATTGGTGGAGATCGAGGCAGGCCCCTTCATGGTGACGGCGGCGATCACACGCGACTCGGTCCGCGAGCTCGGGCTCGCTACGGGTGTCGCCGCGACGGCGACCGTCAAGGCGACGTCGGTGATGGTCGAGCGGAGCAACCCATGAGCGTGCCCTCGGATGGGCGCGTCGACACAAACACAACGGAAGGCAGGCGCTGGATGACGAGGACACAAGACGGGCGGATGATCTTCGGCGCGAGGGGGACGGCGTTGGCTCTTGCCGGCATCGCGCTCGTCGTGGGCGGCTGCGGATCGAGCTCGAAGACATCCTCGGCGGCGAGCAGCAAGCCGGTGTCGGTGATCTTCGCCGGCTCGCTCGCGGACCTCATGGAAAACGACATCGGCCCCGCCTTCCAAAAGGCCTCCGGCTATGGGTTCCAAGGCTACGGAGGGGGCTCGGGCGAAGATGCCAAGGAGATCAAGGGCAAGATCCGCCGGGCCGACGTGTTCGTCAGCGCGTCCGCGGAAGCCGACAGGGAACTGGAAGGGTCGGCCAACGGCGGCTGGGTGTCGTGGTACTCGACCTTCGCGACGACGCCGCTGGTGCTCGGCTATGACCCGAGCAGCAGGTTCGGCAAGGAGCTCGCCGCCGGCACGCCGTGGTACAGGGTTCTCACCCAGGCCGGGATCAGAGTGGGACGCACCGACCCGAAGCTCGACCCGAAGGGCACACTCACGGTGAAGGCCGTGGAAAGTGCCGCCAAGAAGCTGGACGATCCGGCGCTCGCCACGGCGCTCGCCTCCTTCGCGGTGTTTCCCGAGACCGCCCTGGTCGGGCGACTGCAGGCCGGTCAGCTCGACGCGGGCTTCTTCTACGCGATCGAGGCCAACGTCGCGCACATCCACACGGTCAGCCTCGCACCGGTGTCCGAGACCGCCGCGTACACGGTCACGATCCTCAACCATGCCGTCCAACAGGCCGGCGCCGAGGCGTTCGTGCGCTACCTCTTGGATGCGAGCAGGGCGAGCACGCTGACGAGCAACGGTCTGACGCCGCTCACGCCGAAGCTCAGCGGCGAAGCCGCGGCGGTGCCCAGCGGCGTGCGCAGCGCCGTCGGCGCAGCCACCCCCTGAGCGATGCTCGCCAGAGCGCGCAGCCCGCTGCCATGGCTCGGCGGGCTGCTCGCCCTCTACCTGCTGGCGCCGATCATCGCCTTCGTGGTGCGGCTGACCGGCGGCGTCTCCTCCCCGCCCGGGGTCGGCTCGGCACTGGCGACGTCGCTGCTGACCGCGACGATCTCCACCCTGGTGATCGCGGTGCTCGGCGTGCCGCTCGCCTACGTGCTCGCGCACGGGCGCGGCCTTCGCACGCGTCTGCTGACCGCGCTCGTGGCGCTGCCGCTGGCGCTGCCGCCGCTGATGAGCGGCCTGCTGCTGCTGTACGTCGTCGGGCCCTACACGACGGCGGGCCGAATCTTCGACGGACGTCTCACCGACACGCGCATCGGGATCGTGCTCGCGCAGACGTTCGTCGCGGCGCCCTTTCTGATCATCGCCGCGCGCTCGGCGTTCGCGTCGGTCGACCCGGCGCTCGAGGACATGGCGGCGGCGCTCGGACACGGGCGCGTTGCGCGCTTCAGGCGCGTCGCGATCCCCTCCGCGCTGCCCGGTATCGGCGCCGGGCTGCTGCTGGCCTGGCTGCGCTCCTTCGGCGAGTTCGGGGCGACCGTGATCCTCGCCTACCACCCCTACTCGCTGCCGGTGTTCACGTTCGTGCAGTTCGGCGCCACCGGCCTGCCGGCCACGATGCTCCCCGTCGCGCTCGCGCTGGCGGCGGCACTGGCGGTCCTGCTGCTGAGCGGCCTGAGGGCGCCGAGGCGGCGCAGGCGAGCGGTGCCCGCGGCCGCGCCTACCCCCGTCACTGTCGGCTCACCGCCGGCGCTGGATTTCGCGCTCAGCAAGCGTCTGGATGCCTTCTCACTCGAGATCGCCCATCGCGCGCAGGGGCCGCGACTGGCGCTGCTCGGCCCCTCCGGCGCCGGCAAGACGCTGACCCTGCGGCTGCTCGCCGGCCTGATGCCCAGCGAAGGCGGGCACGTTCGCGCGGGTCCGCAGGCGCTGGACGGGCTTCCCACCGAGCGGCGCCAGCTCGGCTACGTGCCCCAGCACCCAGCGCTGCTGCCGCGGCGCACCGTCTGGAGCCAGGTCACATTCGGCGCCGGCGCCCAAGACGGCTTGGCCGCGTGGTGGCTCGCGCGCCTCGGCCTGGCGGGACTGGAGAATCGCTACCCCGACGAGCTCTCCGGCGGTCAGCAGCGCCGCGTCGCGCTCGCCCGCGCGCTCGCGATCCAGCCGCGCGTACTGCTGCTCGACGAGCCGTTCACCGGGCTCGACGCCCCGGTTCGCGACCGCCTGCGCCGCGAGCTGCGCAGCCTGCAGCGAGAGGCTGGCCTGTGCACCGTGATCGTCACGCATGACCCCGAGGAGGCCGCGCTGCTGGCCGACGAGATCATCATCCTCGACCACGGCCACGTGCTCCAGGCGGGCACACGGAAAGAGGTATTCCGCGCCCCGAGAACACCCGCGGTCGCAGGGCTGCTTGGCATCGCCAACGCGCGTCGCGCCGTCGCGTCCGCTGGCGAGCTCATCGTGAGCGACGGGGTCGAGATCCAGATCCCGGACCGAGGACTCAGCGAAGGCAGCGAGGTCGTATGGTGCGTGCGTCCCGAGCGGATCTCGCTGGACCCCGCGGGCAGGTACGAGGCGATACTGCTCGACGACGTCGACCTCGGATCCACACGCGAGCTGACGGTCGCCCTCGCCGGGACACTCCAGCTCACCGTACGCACCGCCGAGACGACCGAGCTGGAGCTCGGAGCACGACTGCGCCTCGACATCGAGCCGGAAGACGTGACGGTGTGGCCGCTCGCGGCCGCGGCACATCGCGGCGAGACCACCACGCAACCGGCCGCCTAGCCGCCGATGTAGGACATCTCGACCTTCGCCGGCTCCTCGATCCTCTGCCCGTCGCTCACCCGCTCCGGCATGGTCCGCTCGGAAATGGCGCGCTCGGCCGAGTAGCGGTCGCTCCGTGCAGTCCAGATCTCGCGCATGCGCTCAGCGATCTCAAGGTCACTCATTCCGGTGCGCAGCAGCGCGCGCAGATCGTGTCCGGAGCGCGCGAACAGGCAGGTGAAGAGCTTGCCGTCGGCGGACAGCCGTGCGCGGGTGCAGCTCCCGCAGAACGGTTTGGTTACCGATGCGATCAGTCCGATCTGGCCGCCGCCGTCGCGGTAGCGGAAGCGGGTCGCCACCTCGCCTGGGTACCTGGCCGCGAGCGGCTCCAGCGGCCAGCGGGCATCGATCATCCGGTGGATCTCGGCGGCGGGGACCACCTCGTCCGCCCTCCAGCGGTTGGTGGTGCCAACATCCATGAACTCGATGAAGCGCAGAATCGCAGGGCGTTCACGAAAGTACTCGGCCATCGCCGGGATGCAGTGGTCGTTTACGCCACGCTTGACGACCATGTTGACCTTCACGGGGAGGAGCCCTGCGTGCGCGGCCGCATCGATTCCCTCCAGGACACGAGCCACCGGGAAGCCGACATCGTTCATCGCGCCGAAGACCTCATCGTCGAGTGCGTCGAGGCTGACGCTCACACGGGTCAGGCCGGCGTCCTTGAGGGCGTGCGCCTTCCCCGAGAGGGCGGCACCGTTCGTCGTCAGGGCGATGTCGGCGATCCCATCTGTGCTGGCCAGCATCTCGATGAGGCGCTCTAGATCTCTGCGCAGCAGAGGCTCGCCGCCGGTCACGCGGAGCTTCTTCACGCCAAGCTCTGCGAACAGGCGGGCGATGCGGGCGATCTCCTCGAACGTGAGCAACTCGTCCCGGGGCATGAACACGAAGTCGCCTCCGAAGATCTCCTTGGGCATGCAATAGGAGCAGCGGAAGTTGCAGCGGTCCGTAACCGAGACGCGCAGCTCACGCAACGGGCGCGCCATCTGATCCAGAGTGACGGTCACGGCGAGATTCTCGGGGTAGCGGTGCCAGTCGCTGTATGTGTGCTCGCGCAGAACCTCAGCCCGGCGAATCCGGCCCCCGCTCTCATCGCTTTTGCTTGGCTGCATGGCGTCGCGCGTAGAGCTTCTCCCGGATCGTCATGGCACCTGGATGGCCGGTGCCCGGCCAAGGTGTCAGCAGCAGCAACAGCCGTGCGTTCGAGGACGCAAGGACCTCGTGACGCTCTGCTGGAGCGAACTCGATGAGCAACCCCGGCCCACCTTCGGTGTGCTCGCCGGCGGCTGTGGTGATCTCGATCGCGCCATCGATAACGATGACCCACGCGCGCTCGTGCACCTCGTGGTCGGACAGGCTCTCGCCGGCCGCGAGGTCGAGCACGATCGCGCGCGCCGCATCGCTCGAGGACAGGATCTCCGGTAGTCGCGGCTTGAGGTCAAGCGTGTTGAGCTGCCAGCTTTTCAAGCGGCCTCCATGTCGGTGAGGGCATGCCGGGGCCCCGCTGCAGACCCTAACGCCTGGGGTGCGCCACGGCGCCGCGGTGGTGACGTCGAGCGCAGTAGCAGCTGAGGGCTGCGCCCGAGCGTCATCCACGACGGAAAGCTGATGTCCCGCAACGGCCGGCTTGCACCCGGGCGACTCATGCGGGCCGGCCTATTCGTACTCGCCAGACTGTGGGGCCCTCTTCGAGATAGTCCCAGGTGAACTGGCCGGCGTGCTCGGCCTCGAACTGGTAGTAGAGCGGCTTGGGGTCGTGGTCGTTGACGAGCTCGAAGCCGCTGCCGGCGGCGAGCCCATCGTAGGTGTTGAAGATCAGCTGGTGGCGACGGGCGGGCGGCTCGGTGCGGACGTCGAGCTGTGGGTCAGGCATGGCGGTGCTCCTTGGTCGTTGTTCGGGTCGGATGGCATTCGGGCCAGCCGGTGCATCAGTGCGTTGACGCGCTGAGCTTCGGCGGGATGGCTGTGGCGCAGCGCCGCCCAGGCCCGTCCGGCGAGGCGGTTGGCGGTCTCGGGCCGGCCGCTCTCGCCCAGGACGCGCAGGGCGTCGACGAGCACAGGCGTGATCGCCTTGAGCGTCTCATCGTCGTCGCTCGCATGAGTTTTCACGGCCTCGTTGTTTTTACAGGCTTATTGTGAAAAGATCAAGGTCATGGAAGATGAGCTTGGAGCGCTCGGCCTGCTCACCCGCCCGCTCGACGCGGGCCTGGTGCTCGGGATGCTGCGCTCGGTGATCGACCCGGAGCTCGGCGTCAACATCGTGGACCTCGGTCTCGTCTACGACGTGATCATCGCTGCGGACGGCAGCGTTGCGATCGAGATGACGCTGACGACGCCCGGCTGCCCGCTGGGGGGTTTCCTCGACGATCAGATACGCGCCTGTCTGGCGCAGCTGCCGCAGGTGCGCGGCGTCGCGGTCAGGCTGGTGTGGGAGCCGCCCTGGAGCCCGGAGGCGATGAGCGAGGCCGCGCGCGAGCAGCTCGGATGGGCGTGAACGGCACCCAGCACGCCTCCGGGGCTTCGATCGCTGTGGACGGTGCGCGGCGGATGCGGCGTCGGCGCGCGCCGCTGTTGGCGCTGGCGCTCGTCGCGCTGTTCTCTGGGCTGTGGGGCGGGCTGCTGCTTCTCGGCCTGTCGCTGCCGAGCGGTCTCTCCACGGCCGGCGAAGTGCATGGCCCGTTGATGGCGCTCGGCTTTCTGGGCACGCTCGTGAGCCTCGAGCGGGCGGTCGCGCTGGGACGCTGGTGGTCCTATGCAGCGCCGCTGGCGGCGGGCCTGGGGGCGCTCGCCGCGCTGGCCAGCCCGCCGGGCAGCCTGGGACCGGCGCTGATGACGTTCGCCGGGCTCGTATTGCTGGCTGCCCATGGTGTTCTGCAGCGCATGGCGCCCTCGGCACACAACGCGATCATGGGCCTCGGCGCGCTCGCCTGGTGCGCGGCTGCCGTGCTCTGGCTGGCAGGCGCTGACGTGAGCCGCTTCGCGCCGCTGCTGGCGGGCTTTCTCGTGCTGACGATCGTCGGCGAGCGCCTGGAGCTGACGCGCACCGTGCGTCTTCCAGCCCGAGCCCCGTGGCTGCTGGTGATCGCGGTCGCGGTCTTCTGCGCCGGACTGGCGGTGTCCGTGCCCGCCGAGACCCTGGGTGTGCGGATCGCGGGCGTGGGGCTGCTCGGCCAGGCGGTGTGGTTGGCGCGCTATGACGTCGCTCGGCGCACGGTCCGCATGGGCGGGGTGACACGGTTCATGGCCTGCGCGCTGCTCGCCGGCTACGTGTGGCTGGCCGTGGCCGGCGTGCTGTGGACGGGATACGCGTCGATGACCGGCGGCGGTCCCGCCTACGACGCCCAGCTGCACGCGGTGTTCCTCGGCTTCGTCATGTCGATGGTTTTCGCGCACGCGCCGGTGATCGTCCCGGCCGTGTTGCGCGTGTCGCTGCCGTTTCACCGCGGCTTCTACGCACACCTGGCACTGCTGCACGCCTCGCTGGCGCTGCGCCTGCTCGGCGGCGACCTCGCCGGCAACCTGGCGGCGTGGCAATGGGGCGGCTCGCTCAACGCGCTTGCAATCCTGCTCTTCCTGACCGTTAGCGCAGCCGCGGTGCTGCACGCCCGTCGCGTCGCCCGCGGCGCACCTGGGGAGCAGGCCCGCCGCTCGCGGATCCGCCAAGGTGCTACCCATGGATGAGCTCACCCGCTATCAGCTCGCGCTCTTCTTCCACCTGCTCGGCGCGCTGCTGTTCATCGCCGGGATCATTCTCGCCGGAGTCGCCTTTGAGGCCGCCCGTCGCAGGCAGCGGCCCGCCGAGATTGCCCTGCTGCTCGGGCTCACCCGGGTCGGCGTGGCCCTGGTCGGCATCGGCGCGTTGCTGGTGCTCGGCTTCGGCCTGTGGCTCGTGCATCTCGGCGGCTTCGGCTACGGTGCGGGCTGGATCGACGCGGCGATCGGGCTGTACCTGGCCGCGCTCGCGCTCGGGGCCGTCGGCGGCCGACGGCCCAAGCAGGCGCGCCTACTCGCCACCCGGCTCGCCGCCAAAGATGCGCCGGCCAGCGCGGAGCTGCGCGCGCTCCTCAACGACCCCCTCTCGCTCGCAGCCAACTACGCATCCGCGGCGGCCGTCCTGGCGATCCTGGTGCTGATGGTCTTCAAGCCATGAATGCCGGCCTAGTGAGGGTGATCGGCGGTGGGTGAGCTCGGCGCCTTCTTGAAGATCGCGCGATCGGGCAGCGTGCAACGCGATCCCGGTGAGCGCGTCGGCGACTACCGGGAGTTCGTCACGCCGCTCCCAGACGCGGAGCTCCGCGCGCAGGGTGCGCGCTGCATGGACTGCGGTGTGCCGTTCTGCCACAACGGCTGCCCGGTGGGCAACCTGATCCCCGACTGGAACGACCTCGTCTACCGCGACCGCTGGAAGGAGGCGATAGTCCAGCTGCACGCGACCAACAATTTCCCCGACTTCACCGGGCGGGCGTGCCCGGCGCCGTGCGAAGCGGCGTGCGTGATGGAGATCCGCGAGGGTGAAGCGGTCACGATCAAGCAGATCGAGCAGGCAATCGTCGACCGCGCGTGGAAGGAGGGCTGGGTCACGCCGCAGCCACCCACCTCAGAGACTGGTCGCAGCGTCGCGGTGATCGGCTCGGGCCCGGCCGGCTTGGCGACCGCCCAGCAACTGCGCCGGGCGGGACACAAGGTCGTGCTGTTCGAGCGCGACGAGGCCCCCGGCGGCCTGCTGCGTTTCGGTATCCCAGACTTCAAGATCGAAAAGACCGTCGTGCAGCGCCGCGTGCAGCAGCTCATCGACGAGGGCGTCGAGGTGTGCTGCGGGGTCGACATCGGTCACGATCTTCCCGTCGCAGATCTCTTGAAGGGCTTCGACGCGGCGGTCATTGCGACCGGCTCACGAGTGCCCCGCGACCTGCCGGTCGCCGGCCGCGAGCTGAATGGCATCCACTTCGCGATGGACTATCTCTACCGGCGCAACCGGTGGGTTGCCAGCCAACAGGGGCCACAGCCAACCGTCCCCGCCCCGTCCGGAGCGAGTGAGATAGCCGCCGCTGGAAAGCATGTCGTGGTCATCGGTGGCGGTGACACGGGCGCTGATTGCGTGGGCAATGCCCTGCGCGAGGGCGCCGCATCGGTCACACAGCTGGAGCTGCTGCCCGAGCCGCCGCCCCGGCGACCTGATGAGCGCACGCCGTGGCCTCTGTGGCCAGACAAGTTTCGCCTGAGCTATGCGATGCAAGAGGCCCACGAGCTCCGGCGCGGCGAGCAGGACTACTCGATCGCGACCACCCGCTTTATCGGCGCCGACGGCGCGGTCAGCGGTTTGCGCTTCTCCCAGGCCGAGCCGACCCCTCCGTTCGCGCCGGTCCCGGGCACCGAGCACGAGCTGCCCGCCCAACTCGTGCTGCTCGCGATGGGCTTCCTGCACCCCGAACAATCGCTGCTCGAACAGCTCGGCGTCGAGAAGGACCCGCGCGGCAACGTCAAGGCCGTGAAGCCGTACACGACGTCCGTCGAGGGCGTCTTCGCCGCCGGCGACGCCCGTCGCGGCCAGTCCCTGATCGTGCGGGCGATCAACGAGGGCCGCCAGTGCGCGCGCATAGTCGACCGCTATCTGACTGGCCTGGGCTACCACGAGCCCGCGCACACCGGCAACGTCGAACCTGCCGATGAGGGACCGGAGGGACCCCCGGGACACGTCAACTACGGCATCACGACACGTGGCTGAGCACAACATCGTGCCGTGCGTGCGGGTCGTCCCCGGATGAAGCCTCCATGGGGATGACAGCTCCTGGTGCCGACGGCTTCCTGCGCCGGTTCGCGCTCGAGTGCCCGGTCGTGCAGGCGGGGATGGCCGGCGGCGTGGCGGGGGGCGAGCTCGCCGGCGCTGTGTCTGCCGCGGGGGGTCTGGGGACGGTCGGCATGATGGCCCCGCGAGCATTCGCCGCCGCTCTGCACGAGGCAGGCCGTCACGCCGCGGATCGTCCGGTGGCGGCGAACCTACTCGTGCCGTTTATCAGACAGGCTCACGTGGATGCCTGCGCCGAGGCGAACGTCGCGCTCGTGATACTGCACGGGGGAATCTCTACGCGCTGGGTCGGTCGGCTGCGCCGGCGAGGTCTGACCGTGTTCATCACCGTTGGCACTCCCGAGGAAGCCATGAGAGGCCTGGCCTGCAGCGCGGATGGCCTGGTGCTCCAGGGTTCAGAGGCCGGGGGGCATCTGCTCGGGGTCGAGCCGATCGAGCGTGCGCTGCCCAAGGTGCTGGATGTCGCTGGTGAGGTGCCCGTGCTCGCGGCCGGGGGCGTCGCCGATGCCCAGGACGTCCGCCGCCTGCTCGACATGGGCGCCGCAGCCGCGATAGCGGGCACCCGCTTCTTGCTCACCGAGGAGTCGGCGGCTCACCCCGCATACAAGCGCCGCGTGTTGGGCGCCGAGCGAACACTCCTCACGCTGCTGTTCGGGGTCGGCTGGCCGCTGCGCCACCGTGTCATCCCCAACGCCGCCACGGAACGCTGGTGTATCGACAGCGAGCTTGGTCCTCGGGCGGCGCTCATCGCCGGTCGGTTCAGCGCGCCGCTTGGGCGAACCCTGCCGCTTGACGCGCTGGGTAGGCTCGTCTCACTACAGCGCGCCGGACTGCCACTGTTCACCCCGGCGCTCCCGCTGGCCGGCATGCCTGAGAACACCGTCGATCGTGCCGCACTGTATGCCGGCGAAACCGCCCGTCGGCTACACGACATCATTCCCGCGGCGCAAGCCGTCGCGCACCTCACGCCCACGTAGCCCCGCTAAGTGGCGCGCTCGCAAGTTCGCGCACGTATCTGGTCGGGCACGGAGTTAGAGGGGTGCCGCCGGGGGGTACGCAGCACCCCTCCAGGCGCTGCTTGGCCAACAATATCGCTACCCGATATGTTGAGGATGTGCTGAAGGATGACGCTCCCGAGCGGCTGGCGGCGGAGGCGATTGCCTCGCCGCAGGCCGGCTCGCCGGGGGACGGTGCGCGGGAGCTTGGCGACTTCAGTATCTCGCGCTCTGTCCTCATGCTGGCCGGGCTCGCGCTGTTGGTGGGCGCGGTGGTCGCGTTGCTGGCGCTTGGGCTGCTCGACCTGATCGGCCTGATCACGCACCTCGCCTACACGGGGACGCTCGCCACCGGCATCGAACGTCCCGACGTGCACGTGCTGGGCGCGTGGAGCGTCCTGGTGCCGATGGCCGGGGGGCTGGTGGTGGGGGTGATGGCGCGGGTGGGCTCCGAGCGGATCCGTGGTCATGGCATCCCGGAGGCGATGGAAACGATCCTGCTGCGCGGCAGTCGCATGGAACCGAGGCTCGCCGTGCTCAAGCCGATCTCCAGCGCCGTGAGTATCGGCACAGGCGGCCCGTTCGGGGCGGAGGGGCCGATCATCGTCACCGGTGGCGCGGTGGGGAGCATCGCCGGGCAACTGCTACACCTGACCGCCGCGGAGCGTCGGACGCTGCTCGTCGCCGGGGCGGCGGGCGGCATGACCGCTGTGTTCGCGACCCCGATTGCGGCTGTGCTGCTGGCTGTGGAGCTGCTGCTGTTCGAGTGGCGCCCGCGCTCGATGATCCCTGTCGCGCTCGCGGCGTGCTCCGCCGAGACCGTTCGCGAAGCACTCGTGCACGCAGGCCTGTTGCGCGCCGCGCCGCTGTTCGCGATGGCGCCACACGGGTCACTCGGCGCGGCCGTCAGCGGGGGAGCGGTCCTCGTCGGAGTTGCCTGCGGCGGACTGGCATGGCTGATGACCCGCTGCGTCTACGGCGCCGAGGACCTGTTCACACGGCTGCCGCTGCACTGGACATGGTGGCCCGCGCTCGGCGGTCTCGTGGTGGGTGTGGGAGGACTCATCGACTCACGCGCGCTAGGGGTCGGCTACGACACGATCGGCGCCGAGCTGGCGGGGCGCCTGGCGCTCGGCACGCTGGTGACACTGCTCGTGGTGAAGCTCGTGATCTGGTCTGTCGCGCTCGGGTCGAACACGAGCGGCGGCATCCTCGCTCCCCTGCTGATGCTCGGCGCCGCGCTGGGCGGGCTGCTCGGAGCGGTCCTTCCCGGCGCCGGGGAGGGCACCTGGGCGCTGCTCGGGATGGCCGCCGCGCTCGCCGGCGTCACCCGCTCGCCGTTCACGAGCATCATCTTCGCGCTGGAGCTCACCCACGACGTCAACGCGCTGCTCGCCTTGCTGATCGCGTGCACGATCGCGCACCTCGTGAGCGTGCTCACGTTGAAACGCTCGATCCTCACCGAGAAGGTCGCCCGCCGCGGCTACCACGTGACGCGCGAGTATGAGGTCGACCCGCTGCATGCGCTGCTGGTGCGCGACGTGATGAGCACCGAGATCATGAGCGTCACGCCATCGACGCCCGTCGCGGAGCTCTACGAGCGCCTGCCCGAGGGCAGCGACGAGCGACGCCAGCGCCTCTACCCGGTGCTCGACCATGATGAAACCATCACAGGAGTGCTCGCCTTCTCCGACGTGCTTGCCACTCGCCGCTCGCGAGGCCCGATGCCCGCCGGCTTGTTGGCACGTCCCCCGATACTTGCGTTCGCCGACGAGACCCTGCGTGAGGTCGCCGACAAGATGGTCTCGAGCGGTCACGGGGTATTGCCTGTCACGCAGCGCGGCAACGGCCAGCCGCTGGTGGGGCTCATCAGCCAGTTCGATCTTCTCAGGGCGCACGAGCGGGTGCTGATCGAGGAGCGCCACCGCGAGCGTCCGCTCCGGCGCGCTGCGAGACTGGGGACGCTCCCTCCCGCCCGCGAGTCCACGCGATGAGCCCACGCGCCACCGACCGTCCCTTGCTGGATGAGGACTACCAGCGTCTGCTCGCATTCCGCAGCGAGCTGCGAAGGTTCCTGCGCTGGAGCGAGCAGGCAGCCAACAACGCGGGCCTGACGCCATCGCTACACCAGCTGCTGCTCGTGCTGCGCGGCCACCCAAACGCGCCCGGCCCGACGATCGGACAGGTAGCCGACGAGCTGCAGACGCGCCATCACAGCGCCGTCGAGCTAGTCCGACGAGCCGAGGCCAAGCGGCTCATCTGTCGCGAGCACGACCCAGTCGATCACCGCCGCGTGCACCTGCAGCTCACAGACCACGGACGCCAGCAGCTAGAGGCTCTCACTCGCGAGCACCTCACCCGCATACCGACCCTCGCTGAAACCCTCAAACGAGTCATACACCCTCGCGACACCGCCGGCGCGCCCTGCCCCGACCCCCGGGGTCAGCAGGGGCCCGCCACGATCATCGAAGACCGGGACTGAGGCCCGGCGAGGCGAAGGCTTAAGCCAACGGTTCAACCGTCACAGTGCATATCTCGCGTGTCGCGGCCAGACTGTCCTGCCCGCTCCCGGGTTGCATCGACTCACACCCCCCTGGTCCTCAGCGGGTCAGAGCGAGACACTCTGGACATCCGGCGTCGGTGCGGGCGAGCGCGAGGGCCAGCTCGCGCGCTCCTGGGTGGTCGGCGAGCATCCCCTCCTCGGCGAGAGTCGGGCGCGTCCGGTCGGCGAGCGTCATGGGGCTCAACCAGGGCTCCTGCTGGGCGAGGTACGGTCCCATGTGCCGTCCGGCGATCTTGGCCGGCGGCCACCACAGCGGCTCGGTGTCGACCACAAAGCTGTCGCCGGCGCCGCCGCTTATGTCCGCGCGCAGAAAGATTGGCTCAAGGCCGGTCAGCAGCATGTCCCGGACGATCGGCTTGAACGGTCGGGGCTTGCTCGCGGCGCCGAAGGCGGCGGCGATCGTCTCGGCGGCGGCGTCCGCCTGCTGGGCGGCGATCCCGCCCTGCTTGATCGGGAACGTCGTCCCGTCGCCGGCCGCATAGACGCCATCGGTTTCCTTAACGCGAGCGTGCCGGTCGATCGGTATGAACCCTTCTGCGTCGTGGGGCAGGCCGCGGATGCCGATGCCCTCGCAGCGGCCGAGCGTGACGGTGAGGTCGGTCGGGACGCTCTGCGCGGGGTGCAGGCACAGCTCGCCGTCGGCGAGCACAGACGGGTAGCTTCCGAGGATCAGGCGGATCCCGCGATCGGCGAGCAGTTGCCGGACGATCGCACCGGCCGGCGGTCCGAACAGCGCCAGCGGCGAGGTCTCGGGTGTGACGATCGTCAAGCGCACGCCGCGAACACCGCGATCGGCGATCGATCCAGCCGTCAGCAGGGCCAACTCGTAGAGAGGGAGCGTCGCGCTCTCGCCTGGCGGTGCCGCAAAGACGAGCTCGTCGATCTCGTTCTGCTCCAAGCCGACCAGCAGCGTGCGGATCGCGTCAACATCGCCGGCGCCCCGGACCGCGATGCTGTCGGCAAGCCACGGGAGCCGTCGCGCACCTGTGGCGATCACCAACGCGTCATAGTCGAGCCGCTGCCCGAACATGGTGCGAACCTGACGGTGCTCGCGGTCGACCTCGACCAGCGAGTCCTGTACCCAGTCGGCGCCGTGCGACCGTGCGATCTCTGCAAGCGGGAAACGGCGCGGGCGACTGGCTGAGAACGGCGCTGCAACCGCGACCGGCGCGTACGCGAGCTTGGACTGTGGCGCGAGCAGCACGATCGCCGGGATGCTGCCCAGCAGCGAGCGGAGCGCCAGCAGCGCCTCCAGGGCGGCCACGCCTCCACCGGCGATCACGATCCGCGGTCGCGCCCGCGCGCCCGGCAGCGGCCTACGGCCACCATCGACGTGCCGGTTCGCAGATACCCGGCCGCGGGGCCCGTCCGAGCCGCGCCTCGCAGTCCTCAAGCGATTGCCACGATCGCCGGGCGGCCGATCCCGAGAGTTCTTCCCGCCGTTCTTTTTTCCAGTCATAATGTAAAAATAGCACTTGAGGGAGCGGTCGTGTTCTGCGCCGCTCACAGCCGCGCAACGCCCGCCAGCGCCCCCTCTGCCACGAGGCCAACGCCGACGACAGCCGCGTAGACCGGGGGTCGATCGCCGCCTCGCGTAGCCAGCAAGCTTTTTTACTGGCGATGTGGAAGAATCCGCGTCGTGTCCAGCTACGTCGGTGGGTACGGTGCGTCACGCAGGCCGGTTGAGCGGCCTGAGACCCCGAGGGTTGGTGTGGCCAGCATGATCGGCCGAGGCTAGGATCCGATGGCCACCTCGACTCCGGGAGCGCTGGACGGCAATGCCTGAGCGCCCCAATCCGTTGCTCGAGGCACATCGCTTCCTGCGTCGTGGGCCGGTCAACGCCGAGGGCTGGAGCCAGCTGGTCGCCAAGGACCGGGCCTGGGAGCGCTCCTACCGGGGGCGCTGGGCGCACGACAAGGTGGTGCGCTCCACCCATGGCGTGAACTGCACGGGGTCGTGCTCATGGAACGTGTATGTCAAGGAAGGGCTGATCACCTGGGAGTCCCAGGCGGTCGACTACCCCTCGACGGGTGCGGAGATGCCCGACTACGAGCCGCGCGGGTGTCCAAGGGGCGCGTCGTTCTCGTGGTACACCTACTCGCCGCTGCGCCTGAAGTACCCCTACGTCCGCGGCAGCCTGCTCGAGATGTTCCGCGAGGCGCGCGCGCGGCTCGGTGACCCGGTGGACGCGTGGGCGGAGATCGTCGATGACCCCGAGAAGGCACGGCTATATCGGCGCCAGCGCGGCAAGGGAGGCTTCGTGCGCGCCTCCTGGGATGAGGCGGTGGAGATGATCGCCGCCGCGCACGTGCACACCATCAAGCGCTACGGCCCCGATCGCGTGGTCGGCTTCTCGCCGATCCCGGCCATGTCGCAGGCCTCCTACGCCGCCGGTACGCGCTTCCTCTCGCTGATCGGCGGGGTGATCCTCTCCTTCTACGACTGGTATGCGGACCTGCCGCCGTCCTCGCCGCAGGCGTTTGGCGACCAGACCGACGTGCCGGAGTCCGGCGACTGGTTCAACGCGGGCTACCTGCTGATCTGGGGAACGAACCTGCCGACGACCAGGACCCCGGACGCGCATTTCATGACCGAGGCTCGCTACCGCGGCCAGAAGGTCGTGGTCGTCTCACCCGACTATGCCGAGCACACGAAGTTCGCCGACCACTGGCTCGCTGCAGAGCCGGGAAGCGACGGCGCGCTGGCGATGGCGATGGGCCACGTGATCCTCAAGGAGTTCTACGTCGACCGGCAGGTGCCCTACTTCCAGGATTATGCCCGGCGCTTCACCGACCTGCCGCTGCTTCTCACCCTGCGCGAGCGCGACGGCGCATACGTGCCCGACCGGCTGCTGCGCGCATCGGACCTCGAGGGCTCCGGCGGCGAGCGCGAGCACGCCCAGTGGAAGCCCGTCGTGCTCGACGCGCGCACCGGTCAGCCCGCCGTGCCGGGCGGCTCGGCTGGGCACCGTTATGGCGAGCCTGGGCGCTGGAACTTGCGCCTGGACGGCATCGAGCCCGCGCTTACGCTGATCGACCGGGCGAGCGATCGGGTGCCTATCGACCTGCCGCGCTTCGATGTCGGCGAGGGGGAGGGCGGCGCGAGCGTTCGCCGCGGCGTGCCCGCCGTCCGTGTCGGCGGGCAGCTCGTGTGCACCGTGCTGGATCTGACGCTCGCGCACTACGGGGTCGCTCGCGAGGGGCTGCCGGGTGACTGGCCGTCCGGCTATGAGGATCCCGGCCCGTGCACGCCGGCATGGCAAGAGCCGATCACCGGCGTGGAGGGCCAACTCGTGGCCCGGGTCGCGCGGGAGTTCGCCCGCAACGCCGAGGTCACCCGCGGGCGTTCGATGATCGCGATGGGCGCCGGCACCAACCACTGGTTTCACTCCGACCAGGTCTACCGGACGTTCCTGGCGCTGGTGATGATGTGCGGCTGCGAGGGCGTGAACGGCGGTGGCTGGGCACACTACGTCGGCCAGGAGAAGGTCAGGCCGCTCGCGGGCTGGCAGACGCTCGCGTTCGCACTCGACTGGGTGCGCCCACCGCGCCATCAGTCCGGCACACCGTTCTTCTACCTGGCCACCGACCAGTGGCGCTACGAGCGCTACCAGCCCTCCGACCTGGCCTCCCCGCTCGGACGCGGGCTGCTCGACGGGCGACACATCGTCGACATCAACGCGCTCGGCGCCCGCCTCGGGTGGCTACCGTCATACCCGAGCTTTGACCGCTCGACACTGGACCTCGTCGACGAGGCCGAGCGCGCGGGCATCGATCCGGCCGAGCACGTGGTCAAAGAGCTGCATGAGGGCCGGCTGCACTTCGCCTGCGAGGACCCCGACGCGCCCGATAACCACCCGAAGGTCATGACCGTCTGGCGCGCGAACCTGCTGGGCTCCTCGGGCAAGGGGCACGAGTACTTCCTCAAGCACCTGCTGGGCACCACCGAGAACGCGGTGCGCGCCGAGGAGTCGCCGCCGGAGCTGCGCCCGCGCGAGGTGCGCTGGCGCGATGAGGCCCCGGAGGGCAAGCTCGACCTGCTCACCACACTCGACTTCCGCATGACCTCAAACGCGCTGTTCAGCGATGTCGTGCTGCCGGCGGCCACGTGGTATGAGAAGTACGACCTGTCCTCGACGGACCTGCACCCGTTCGTGCACACGTTCAACCAGGCGGTCCCGCCGCCGTGGGAGTCAAAGAGCGACTGGGACACGTTCGGGCTGATCGCACAGCGCTTCTCCGAGCTGGCCGAGCAGCATCTCGGCGCCCGGCGCGACCTCATCGCCGCGCCGCTCTTGCACGACACGCCGGACGAGATCGCCCAGCCACTGGGCGAGGTGCTCGACTGGCGCGCCGGTGAGTGCGAGCCGATCCCGGGCAAGACGATGCCGAAGCTGATCGTGGTCGAGCGCGACTACCCGCACGTCGGCGAGCGCTGGCGGGCACTGGGGCCGCTGGTCGAGGAGCTCGGCACCGCAGTGAAGGGCGCCAACTGGGTCGCCGACGAGGAGGTGGCGGAGCTGCGCGCCGCCAACGGCGCGATCCGCGGCGGCGTGGCCGACGGGCGCCCGTCGCTGGAGCGGGTGGAGCACGCCTGCGAAGCGATCCTGATGTTGTCGGGGACCTGCAACGGCCGGCTGGCGGTGGAGGGCTTTCGCTCGCTGGAGCGCACGACCGGCGTGCCGCTGGCCGACCTGGCCGGGCCGCGCGCGGGTGACCGCATCACCTTCAAGGACGCCCAGGTGCAGCCGCGGACGGTGATCACCTCACCGGAGTGGTCGGGCATCGAGGCGCACGGGCGCCGCTACTCGCCGTTCACCACCAACGTGGAGCGCGAGAAGCCATGGCACACCCTCTCCGGCCGCCAGCACTTCTACCTCGACCACGCGTGGATGCTCGAGCTCGGCGAGGGCCTGCCGGTGTTCCGTCCGCCGCTTCACCACCGTGCGATCTTCGGCGACCAGGGCGCCAAGGACGACTCGGGCCGCCCGGAGCTGACGCTGAAGTACCTGACGCCGCACTCGAAGTGGTCGATCCACTCCGAGTACCAGGACAACCTGCACATGCTGACGCTGTTCCGCGGTGGCGGGATGCTGTGGATCAGCCGCGAGGACGCCGAGGCCCTGGACATCAAGGACAACGACTGGGTCGAGGCCTACAACCGCAACGGCGTGGTCGCCTGCCGCGCGACAGTCTCCCACCGCATCCCCGAAGGCACGTGCCTGATGTACCACGCCAAGGACCGTCACCTGAACGTCCCGCTGACCGAGCTTCACGGCAAGCGCGGCGGCACCGACAACTCGCTGACGCGGATCGTGATGAAGCCCACCCACTTCATCGGCGCCTACGCCCAGCTGTCCTTCGGCTTCAACTACTACGGCCCCACTGGCTCCCAGCGCGACGAGGTCACCGTGCTGCGAAAGCGCGAGGCGGAGGTGGTCTTCGAATGAAGATTCGTGCCCAGGTCGGAATGGTCATGAACCTCGACAAGTGCATCGGCTGCCACACCTGCAGCGTGACGTGCAAGCAGGTGTGGACCAACCGTCCCGGCGCCGAGTACATGTGGTTCAACGACGTCGAGACCAAGCCGGGACTCGGCTACCCCAAGCGCTGGGAGGACCAGGATCAGTGGCGCGGCGGCTGGGAGCTCGACAAGCGTGGACGGCTGCGGCTGAAGGCCGGCGGCCCGATCAAGAAGCTCTTGAGCATCTTCGCCAACCCCGACCTGCCGCAGATCGACGACTACTACGAGCCCTGGACCTACGACTACGAAAAACTGATCACCGCGCCGCTGTCCGAGCACGATCCCGTCGCGCGAGCGCAATCGCAGCTGACGGGCAAGGCGATGGAGGAGATCCGGTGGGGGCCCAACTGGGAGGACAACCTCGCCGGCTCCCCTGAGCGCATCCATCGGGACCCGCTGGTGAAGGGGATCGAGGAACAGGTCAAGGCGACATACGAGCAGGCGTTCATGTTCTACCTGCCGAGGATCTGCGAGCACTGCCTGAACCCCTCCTGCGTGGCCTCCTGCCCATCGGGGGCAATGTACAAGCGCGAGGAGGACGGAATCGTGCTGGTCGACCAGGCCAAGTGCCGCGGCTGGCGGATGTGCGTCTCGGGCTGCCCGTACAAGAAGGTCTATTTCAACCACAAGACCGGCAAGGCCGAGAAGTGCACGCTCTGCTACCCCCGGATCGAGGTCGGGCTGCCGACGATCTGCTCGGAGACATGCGTCGGGCGGATCCGCTACATCGGCCTCGTGCTGTATGACTCAGACCGGGTGCTGGAGGCCGCGTCGGTGCCGGACGAGCACGATCTGCTCGACGCCCAGCACGACGTGTTCCTAGACCCCGAGGACCCCGCCGTGCGCGCACAGGCAAGCCGCGACGGGATCCCGGACGACTGGATCCAGGCAGCACGCCGCTCGCCGGTGTACGCGCTCGCCCACCGCTACCGCGTCGCGCTGCCGCTGCACCCGGAGTTCCGCACGCTGCCGATGGTCTGGTACGTGCCGCCGCTCTCGCCGATCATCAACAGCATGGAGACCGACGGGTACGAGGCCGACCCCGACCACGTCTTCGGCGCGATCGAGCAGATGCGCATCCCAGTCGACTACCTCGCCAACCTGCTCGCCGCAGGCGACAGCGAGGTGATCCGCGACGTGCTGCGCCGGCTGGCCGCGATGCGCGGCCACATGCGAAAGCGCGAGGTCCTCGGCGAGCACGACACAGCGATGGCCACCGCGGTCGGCATGAGCGTCAACGACGTCGAGGACATGTACCGGCTGCTGGCGATCGCCAACTACGAGGACCGCTACGTCATCCCCCAAGCCCACACCGAGCTCGCCGACCGCCTCATGGAACAGCAGGGCACCTGTGGCCTCGACTTCGAGGGCGGACCAGGAAACTGCGGCGCGATCGGTCCTGACACGGGTGCCGAGAACGAAGCGTTCATGCTCACCGACGAGCCGGTCAAGCTGGACATCGTGCAGATGCTCGGCGACCAAGGCCGCCTGGACGAGCAGGCAGGCGAGTGATGGCCCTCGGGGCGCGGCGGCGGGCGACCGCGGCGAGCATCTACAAGCTGTGCTCGCTGCTGCTGCAGTACCCCGACGCGGAGCTGCGCTCAGCGCAGGGAGAGATCCTCGACGCGATCGGAGAGCTGCGACGCTCACCGGCCGCCGCGGCACTGGAGCGCTTCTGTGACTGGTGGACACGGACCGACTCGCTCGCGGTGGCTCAGCACTACGTGCAGACGCTCGATTTGAACAAGCGCTCGGGGCTCTACCTGACCTTCTACGGCGAGGGCGACAAGCGCGAGCGCGGCACGGCGCTGTTGCGCTTGAAGCGCATGTACCGGGCGGCCGGTCTGCCGCTCCAGGGCACCGAGCTGCCCGATTACCTGCCCGTCATGCTCGAGTTCGCGGCCGCCGCGCCGCCCGGCTATGGCGAGGTCGTCCTGCGCGAGCACCAAGCCGCGCTCGAGCTCGTGCGCCTCAGCCTACGCGACCACGAGAGCCCCTACGCGAACCTCCTCGATGCGGTGTGCCTCATGCTCGGGGCGCCCTCGGCAGCGGACCGCGCACGCGTCCACAAGCTCGCCGCACACGGACCCCCGCAGGAACTCGTCGGCCTCGAGCCGTTCGCCCCACCCGAGGTCATGCCCGCCGCCGAGGCCCGCCGATGAGCACTGGCGAAATCCTGCTGTGGATCATCTTCCCCTACGTCGCGGCGCCGATATTCTTCGTCGGGCACTACTGGCGCTACCGCACCGACCAGTTCGCCTGGACCAGCCGCTCCACCCAGCTGCTCGACCGCCGCGTGCTCGGCTGGGCCAGCCCCGCCTTCCACTATGGGGCGCTCGCCGCGATCGGCGGCCACGTCATCGGACTGTGCATCCCGCCCTCGGTGACCGCGTCGATCGGCATATCAGAGGATTTCTACCGCTGGTTCGCGGGAATCGCCGGAGGCATCGCCGGCCTGGTCACGCTCATCGGCTTCCTCGGGCTCCTCTTCCGGCGTGCGCGCAGCCCCCGAGTACGCCGCACCACCACACGCATGGACATGCTCACCTACCTGCTGCTCACCGTGCTGATCGTCCTCGGCTGCTGGATGACCTTCGGACACACCCTGTTCACCAGCCACCCATACAACTACCGCGACACGATCGCGGTCTGGTGGCGCTCGCTGTTCTACCTGACCCCCAACGTCAAGGCCGCGACCGGCGCTCCGCTCATTTACCAGCTGCACGCCATCATCGCCTGGGGGTTCTGGGCCGCGTTCCCGTTCAGCCGCCTGGTGCACGCCTGGAGCATCCCGCTGCAGTACATCGGACGGCCCTACATCCTCTACCGGCGCCGTTACGCCGCACGCTGATGCCCCGCTCGCGCCGGGTGGCGGAGACGATACTCGACGGCATTCCGCCCGCCTCGGGCGCCGTCGTAATGGGCACCGGGATCGTCTCGATCGCGCTGTCGCTGGACGGGCAGGAGACGCTGTCTCGCGTGTTGTTGGCCCTCGACGCCGCGGTCTGGGTGATCCTCGCGATCCTGCTCCCAGCCCGCGCCGTGCGCGACCGGGCTCGCTTTCGCGGAGACCTGCGCACCCCCGCCGCCTTCACCGCGGTCGCCGGGACGGCGGTGCTCGGCACCCGCCTGACACTGCTGGGCTGGAACTGGGCCGGTGGCGCTCTGCTGGTCATCGCGCTCGGACTCTGGCTGGGCCTCATCGGGCCCGTCCTGCGCCACTGGAGCACGCCGACCCTCGGCTCCTCGTTCATCCTCACGGTCGGCACAGAGTCGCTCGCCCTGCTGGCCGCGGCGATGGCGCTGGCCGAACACGCCGACTGGCTGCTCATCGTCTCGCTGCCGCCGTTCGTTCTCGGCCTCGGCTTCTATCTGTTCGTGGCCAGCCGCTTCGATGTCGGCCAGCTCGCCACCGGACGCGGCGACCACTGGGTCACCGGCGGCGCGCTCGCGATCTCGACGGTGACCGCGGGACGAATCGCGCTTGCCGGCGGACAGCTCTGGTCATCCTCCGGCGCGGTCAGCGCGTTCAAGGACATCGCGCTCGTGCTCTGGTGCCTGACGCTCCTGTGGCTGCCGGTGCTGCTGTTCGCGGAGGCGCGCTGGCCACGCGGCCGCTACAGCGTGCGCCGCTGGTCGACCGTGTTCCCAGTAGGGATGTACGCCGCCTGCAGCTTCGTCGTGGGCAAGGTCGACTCCGCGCAAGCGATCACCGACTTCGCGCGTGTCTGGGTCTGGATCGCGCTCGCCGTGTGGGCGCTCGTCGCGACCGGCCTGGCGCGCGCCACAGCGCGCGCCCTGCTTGGGACCACGGCTCACGCGCTGCCCTGATGAGCCGCCACTCCGGTGAGCTTGATCAAACAGCCCGCACGGTCGGGGTCGCGCGGCTCAAACCCAGCGAGCTTGGCGCCGGGGGCCATCACGTCGAGCAGCCCACGCGTGATCCCCCTGTGCAGCGAGCAGATGACCGGCTGGTTCTCGCGGACCGCGTCCCGGTACGGACAGTTGTCGAGACAGACCGTGAGCCGCTCGCCCGTGCGGGACTTTACCCGCGGTTGGAAACCGAGCGAGGTCAGCGTCGTCTGGAACGCGTCCTCGCCGGTCGTGCCCTGATCAGAGGCCAGTTCCCGTCCAATCTCGCGACCCGCGGCCTCGATCCCACGCAGCCCGCGAGAGCCTGATCCCGTCGCGCGGGCAAGCCAGCGCACGAGGTCGGCGTAGGCGCGTGGCGCGCGTCCGCCAGGCTGCGCGTCTGGCGCGATCTTCCAGACGTCGCGCGGTCGCCCACGCGGCTGCGGTTCGCTCTCGCGCACGAGCAACCCGTCGCGTTGCAGACGCTCGAGGTGCATACGCACGCCATTGGGGTGCAGACCCAGTTGCTCGGCGAGCTCGACGGTGCCGGCCGCCCTCCCCAGCTCCCCCAGCAGCCTGAACAGGTGCGCCCTCGTCGGCTGGGAGAGCGCATCGTCAGGACTCCCGGTGCGCGGCAAGTGGATCATCTCGCCACCCAGTTTACACACCCGCACTATGAAAAGCCAGACGTAAGTGATACGATTTCTTTTAGCGCGGCTGTAAGAAGCTATTGGAAGGGAGTTCGCCGATGACCTACGTGATCACCGAGCCTTGCATCGGCACCAAGGACAACTCCTGTGTCGAGGTCTGTCCAGTGGACTGCATCCACCCGACGCCGGACGAGCCCGGCTACGACGCCGCCGAGATGCTCTACATCGACCCGGCGGAGTGCATCGACTGCGACGCCTGCGTCGAGGCGTGCCCGGTGGACGCGATCTTCGCCGAGGACGCGGTCCCTGACGAGTGGCAGCACTACATCGCCAAGAACGCCGCCTACTACGAGCAGGTCCACTCGTGAGCATCCAGAGCCATCTCGCCCCGCCCGCGCAGACTACGCATCACCTGAAGCTGATCTAGATCAACCACTACTGAAGGGTGGCTTCCCTTGTCCGACTACGCGAAGGACGTGCTCGTCGACGCCGACTGGCTATCTGAGCACTTGAATGACGAGAGCATCCGCATCGTCGAGGTCGATGAGAACCCAGCGCTCTACGCGGAGGCCCACATCCCCGGGGCGATCGGACTCGATTGGCAGAAGGACCTCCAGGACCCGATCCGGCGCGACTTCCTCGGCCCACAGGCGTTCGGGGAGCTGTTCGCCACGCATGGAGTGTCAGACGACCACACGATCGTGCTCTACGGCGACCGCAACAACTGGTTCGCCGCGTACACGTACTGGTACCTGAAGTACTACGGCCACGACCAGGTCCTACTGTTGAACGGGCCCCGCGAAAAGTGGATCTCCGACGGGTGGCCCACTACGGCGGAGCTGCCGAGTCACGCGCCGGCGAGCTTCACCGCGCACCCCGGCGATGAGACCATTCGCGCCCGGCGCGATGAGGTGCTCGCTGCCATCGACGCCTCGACGAAGCTCGTCGACGTCCGCTCGCCCGCGGAGTTCGCGGGCGAGATCATCTCGCCCGCCGGCTACGAGCTGGAGGGAGCCCAGCGCGGCGGGCACATCCCCAGCGCAGCCTCCGTTCCCTGGGTGCAGGCGGTGCGCGAGGATGGCACCTTCAGGTCCGGCGAGGAACTGCGGAAGCTCTACGCCGACAAGGGCGTGCTGAACGGCGATGACATCATCGCCTACTGCCGCATCGGCGAGCGCTCGGCGCACACGTGGTTCGTGCTGCACGAGCTCCTCGGTGAGGACCGCGTCAAGAACTACGACGGCTCCTGGACCGAGTGGGGCAGCCTGGTCGGCGTCCCCGTCGAGACAGGCGCCTAGCCAGCGCTCCCTGAGACCAATGGCAGCCTCCGAGCTCACGACCGCCGTGCTGGGCCTGCCGCGAATTGGCGCAAGCCGTGAGCTGAAGGCGGCACTCAAGTCCTACTGGGACCGACGGACTCCGGCCGGCGAGCTTGAACGTGTCGCGAGCGATCTGCGTCGCCAGCATCTGAGCATGGCGGCGGCCGCGGGGATAGACGTCCTGCCGTCCAACGACTTCTCCCTCTATGACCATGTGCTCGATACCTGCGTCCTGGTGGGTGCGATCCCGGAGCGCTTCGCCGATCTGCAGATGACCTCGCTTGAGCGCTACTTCGCTATGGCGCGAGGCTCAGAGGATGTGCGTCCACTCGCGATGACAAAGTGGTTTGACAGCAACTACCACCACCTCGTCCCCGAGATCTCCGGAGACACGCCGTTCGCGCTGTGTGCCGAGAAGCCGCTCGCACACTTTCGAGAGGCGCTGGAGTGGGGGTTCTCCACCAGGCCAGTGCTGCTCGGACCGGTCTCATTCCTGCTCTTGGCCAAGCCTGCGCGCCCCGAGTCCCAGCCGCTGGACGCGCTGGAGAACCTCCTGCCCGTCTACGAGCAACTGCTCCGCCTCCTGCACGCCGCCGGCGTGCAGGCCGTGCAGATCGACGAGCCCTGCCTGGTCACCGACCTGAGCGATGACCAGCTGGTGGCCATCGAGCGCGCCTGGGCGCGTCTGGCCGGTGCGGCGCCCGCCCTGCAGCTCACGCTTGCGACGTACTTCGGTGGGTTGGGCGATGCCTTGGAGCGGGTGCTGAGCCTACCCGCCCACGAGTTCCACCTCGACCTCGTCCGTGCACCCGAGCAACTCGACCGGGCGCTTGGCGTGCTCGCGCCGAGCGCGCGCCTATCACTCGGGGTCATCGACGCCCGCAACGTGTGGGCCAGCGATCTGCACGCGATCATGCGTCTCGTGGAGCCCGCGCTCGTCCGGCTGGGTCCCGATCGCGTGCGACTCGCGCCTTCGTGCTCGCTGCTACACATCCCCTATTCGGTCACGCGCGAGCTGCACCTCGACAGCGAGCTAAGGATCTGGCTCGCCTTCGGAGAGGAGAAGCTGCACGAACTGCAGACGGTGAAGGAGGCGCTCACCTCAACTCCGACCCGCTGGCGCGACGTGCTGGACACCAACCGCAAGATGCTCGATGCGCGCAGCGCCTCACCCCGCGTGCACGACGCTGAGGTCGCGGCACGGCTGCACGACGTCCACGACGCCGACCTTCGGCGCCGCTCGCCACATGACCAACGCGCACAGGCGCAAGCCCAGGCACTGGCGCTCCCGGATCTGCCCACAACCACGATCGGCTCCTTCCCGCAGACTCAACAGATCCGAGCCGCACGACGCCAGTGGGCCGATGGGACGCTCGATCCCCAGGAGTACGACCACTTCCTGGAGCAGGAGATCCGCACGACGATCGAACGCCAGGAGCAGCTTGGCTTGGACGTGCTCGTGCACGGCGAGCCGGAGCGCAACGACATGGTCGCCTACTTCGCCGAACAGCTGCGAGGCTTCGCTGTCACTGAGTTCGGGTGGGTGCAGTCCTACGGCTCGCGGTGCGTGAAGCCCCCAATCCTTTTCGGCGACGTCTCTCGTCCACACCCGATCACTGTGCGCTGGTGGCGCTTTGCCCAGGGCCTGACCAACCGTCCCGTCAAGGCGATGCTCACCGGTCCCGTGACCATGCTCGCCTGGTCCTTCGTACGCGACGACCAACCCACCGAGGTCACCGCCCGCCAGCTCGCCCTAGCGATCGGCGACGAGGCGCTTGACCTCGAGCGCGCCGGCGCTCGCATCATCCAGATCGACGAGGCGGCGCTGCGCGAGTGCCTGCCCCTACGCCACGCCGCACAACCCGCCTATCTACGCTGGGCGGTGGACTGCTTCCGCCTCGTGTGCACCGCCCTCGACGATTCAACCCAGGTGCACGCACACATGTGCTACTCGCAGTTCAACGAGATCGTCGAGCACATCGCGCGCATGGACGCCGACGTCATTTCGATCGAGGCCTCACGCTCGAACATGGACATTCTCGACGCCTTCCACGCCTTCTCCTACCCCAACCAGATCGGTCCCGGTGTCTACGACATCCACTCACCGCGCGTGCCGTCCATGGAGGAGATCGCGGCCCTCCTCGCGCGCGCCGAGCGGCATATCCCGCGCGAGCGCCTTTGGGTCAACCCCGACTGTGGCCTCAAGACCCGCACCTGGGAGGAGATCGCGCCAGCGCTGGAGCACCTCGTCACCGCCGCTCACCGCCGCCGCGACGCGCCGCCGAGCCGCCTGGCAGAGCACCGTTCCTAGTG